>NZ_JAKNQR010000029.1:0-3073 GCF_036890205.1 Sphingomonas panaciterrae | reverse complement strand
TGTAAACGCTCGCGCTAAATGGCGGCGTTCTGATCGCGCTATTTGTCAGTTGCCGGGTCCGATGACGAGGCAATCGCGCGCGGCCTGAACGATGTCAGCGGTGACCTCCTCGACGCGGTTGAGGGTCATGATCCGCCGCATCTGCGCGAACAGGCGCTCCATGAGCCGGAAGTTGCCGCGCGTGATGCGGATCACGGCTGCCTGCGCTTCGATCGCGTCGAGTTGGGCCGGGTCGAAGCTGATCCCGAAATCGCCGGCGTGGGTCGCGAGCAGCAGCCGCATTTCGGTCTCGGTAAGCGGTTTGAACTCGTGGACGAAGCCGATCCGCGAGTAGAGCTGGGCATAGCGGGCGAGGCGCTTCTCCAAGCCCGGCATACCCATCAGGATCAGCCCGAAGCCGTGGCGATCGGCCATGTCGCGGAGATGTTCGAGCGACTTTATGGTCAGGCGGTCGGCCTCGTCGACGATGACGAGGGGGCAGGCGATGCGGGCGGCGTCATGGGTGATTTCGTCCTGCGAGCCGCCCGCGACCGTCAGCCGGGCATAGCCCAGCTTAATGAGGTTGAGGCCCAACACCGCGTCGATCGTCTTGGGCGTGTTGCTGACCGACACGGTGTAGAAGACGGCGCGGCAGCGAGCGACCTTTTCGCCAAGCAGCGCGGCAATGGGACGGAGCGCGGCATATTCCCCCAGGTCGGGGAAGCTGGAAAACTCGCGCGCCGATCGCGTCTTTCCGACGCCCGGCCGGCCATGACACACGCCGATATAGCGGTAGTGCGCGCAGGCTTCGGCAAACTCGACGAACCGGGCATGTTCGCGGGTCGCCAGGAACGGCTGCTCGACCAGGAACTCAATCGTCAGCGGCGTAGAGCCGGAGCCCTCGGTAGGTGGTGGGCCGGGAAGCCGTATCCTCTTGGTCGCCATCGAAGGTCTCCGTGGGGGCAGGCACCTGCTTGTCGCGCTCCTTCGCGCCGCGCCGGGCGCGCTGGATCGCGCGCAACGACGGGTGCCCAGCGTGCTCGGAGCTGAGCGCACGGCAGACGAACCGGCCCTGGTGGTAGACGTGGATCTCGGTCAGGTCGCGGGGGTCATAGACCGCCTCGACCTGCTCGCCGACGAAGGCCGCGAGCGTGGGTTCGACATAGCGCCTGCCCATCAGACGGATGCCGTCGCGCAGCACTTTACGGGGCTTGGGCACGTGCACGAGCAGCATGTCGAGCTGTTCAAGGCTGTCGGGCATTGCGGGCAGGAACCCGCCCTTCTGCCAGCGCGTGATCGGCGGTTCGCCGGTGCTGCCATGCGGGCGACGATGATAGACGCCGCACACGAACGCCTCGAAGCGGGCGCGCAGCTCGTCGAGCGTGAGCACTGGCGCCGACAGCGGCTTGCCCGCGATCAGGTGGCCGGGCAGGTCGGGCAGGAACATGTCGTTGATGGTGCGGAACAGCCGCTCGATCTTGCCGCGCCCGCGAGGACGCCCCGGCAGCGAATGGATGAGGCGGATTTTGAGGGCGATGCACGCCTGCTCGATATGCTCGGAGATGAAATCCGAGCCGTTGTCGACGTAAAGCTGTTCGGGAATGCCGCTGACGATCCATTCGGGATTGGGCTTGCGCCAGATCGCCTGCCGCAAGGCGAGCGCCGTGTTGAGGGCACTGGGGGCATCGAGGCTGAGGAAGTAACCGGCGATGGCTCGGCTGTGATCGTCAACGATGACGGTCAGCCAAGGACGCACCGGGGTTCCGGCATCATCGAGCACGAGAATGTCGAGAACGGTATGATCGGCCTGCCACATCTCGTTCGAGGTCGCGGCTTCGCGCCGATGCACTAGCTCGTGCTGGTCGCGGTAGACGGCCGGATCGGAGGCTGCGGCGATCTGGCTTGCCGGTATCGCCCTGACGACACGCGCGACGGCCGCATAGCTGGGGGTTCGGTGTCCATGCGCGATGGCGAGTTCCTGCACCTTTCGGTGAATGGCGGCGACCGGGGGTCGCGGGCGCTTGGTGGCGAGAGTGCGGGTCAGTTCGACCAGATGTTCCGGCAGGTGCAGCCTGCCCCGATCGTTGCGCGGCAGACGCGCGAGACCGGCAAGTCCTTCGGCACGGTAGCGCCCGAGCCAGCGCTGCAACGTCCGCTCGCTCAGCGTGCCGGTGCGGGCGAGGTCCGCGAGCGGGATGCCATCGGCGAGGTGCGGTTCAAGGACGCGGTAGCGCTCGATCGCCAGCGGCGGGACAAGCGCCGGATGCGTCACCGCCGACGGTCCGTGTCGCAGGTAAGGAAAACGGAGATTTGCCTGCCCATCGCCATGCGAGTCCGCTCGCGTTGCCAAACCGGCCTGTTCGACGTAAATCTACCCGGTAAAGAAAACTAGGGCAACATAGACCTGCCGATGACGACTTTCTTCCCAAACCGCGCCCGATCGGGGCGCCACCGGCCCTACGCATGAAAATCGGTTACGTCCGCGTATCGACCGCCGAGCAGAACCTGGACCTCCAGCGTGATGCGCTGAAGGCTGCCGGCTGCGAGAAGGTCATCACCGACAAGGCCTCCGGGGCGACTGCCGCTCGCCCTGGATTGGAAAAGGTGAAGGAGCTGCTTCGCGCCGGCGACACACTGGTGGTCTGGCGCCTCGACAGGCTCGGCCGCTCGCTCCGTGATCTGATCGGATGGATGACCTACCTCGACGAGGAAAAGGTCGGGCTGCTGAGCCTGCACGAGGCGATCGACACGACCACCACGTCGGGCAAGCTTACCTTCCACCTGTTCGGGGCATTGGCGGAGTTCGAGCGCAACCTGATCCGCGAGCGGACCCAGGCCGGTCTCACCGCAGCCCGCGCTCGCGGCAAGAAGGGTGGCCGGCCGGCCGCACTCGGCAAGGACAAGCGCGACCTGGCCGTCAGGCTCTACCACGAGAACACGATGCCGATCGCCAAGATTTGCTCGATGCTCGGCATCTCCAAGCCAACACTCTACGCCTATGTGCGATCGGCCGAGACCAAGCCGGTAGCCGCGTAGCGACGCTCGCCGACAAATAGCGCGATCAGAATGCCGCCACTTAGCGCGAGCGTTTACA
>NZ_JAKNQR010000028.1:2500-4089 GCF_036890205.1 Sphingomonas panaciterrae | reverse complement strand
CCCTTGGTCTTTCGGCGAGAGGGCATCTCACCCTCTTTATCGCTACTCATGTCTGCATTCGCACTTCCGATACCTCCACCACCCATTACCAGATGGCTTCGCAGGCTTACGGAACGCTCCGCTACCGCGTGTTCAAAGAACACACCCTAAGCTTCGGTGCACGTCTTGAGCCCCGTTACATCTTCGCCGCAGGAACCCTTGTTTAGACCAGTGAGCTGTTACGCTTTCTTTAAAGGATGGCTGCTTCTAAGCCAACCTCCTGGTTGTTTTGGGATTCCCACATGCTTTCCCACTTAGACGTGACTTGGGGACCTTAGCTGTAGGTCAGGGCTGTTTCCCTTTTGACGACGGACCTTAGCACCCGCCGTCTGTCTCCCGGATATCACTCCTAGGTATTCGGAGTTTGGTTAGAATTGGTAGATCTCGCGACCCCCGCATCCATCCAGTGCTCTACCCCCTAGGGTGTTCGTCCGAGGCACTACCTCAATAGTTTTCGCGGAGAACCAGCTATTTCCCGGCTTGATTGGCCTTTCACCCCTAAACACAACTCATCCGGTAACTTTTCAACGTTAATCGGTTCGGACCTCCAGTGCGTGTTACCGCACCTTCATCCTGGTCATGCCTAGATCGCCGGGTTTCGGGTCTAATACATCAAACTATGGCGCCCTATTCAGACTCGCTTTCGCTGCGCCTACACCTATCGGCTTAAGCTTGCTTGATACATTAAGTCACAGACCCATTATGCAAGAGGTACGCTGTCAGGCCTCAAGGACCCTCCAACTGCTTGTAGGCAATCCGTTTCAGGTACTGTTTCACTCCCCTCATCGGGGTGCTTTTCACCTTTCCCTCACGGTACTAGTTCGCTATCGGTCATGTACGAGTATTTAGGCTTAGAGGGTGGTCCCCCTATATTCAGACAGGATTACACGTGTCCCGCCCTACTCAAGTCCTTCAATCTCACTTTCGCATACGGGGCTGTCACCCGCTACGGCCGAACTTTCCAGATCGTTCTGCTAGTTGAATTGAAGGCACTGGCCTGGTCCGCGTTCGCTCGCCACTACTAACGGAATCTCGGTTGATGTCTTTTCCTCCAGGTACTGAGATGTTTCAGTTCCCCGGGTTCGCTTCACGAAACCTATTTTATTCGGTTAAGTGATACCTTTTTCCTGATTACCTCCACCCGGCGAACCGGAAAGAAATAATCGGGATAGGTGGGTTTCCCCATTCGGAAATCGTCGGGTCAAAGGTTGCTCACACCTCACCGACGCTTATCGCAGCGTGCCACGTCCTTCATCGCCTGTACATGCCAAGGCATCCACGAATTGCCCTTACCTCACGCTTGAGAGTCCACACCACCAACGACAACACTGGATCGTTCTCCGTCAGGAGAGCGACACGAAACTCGGCAGAGCAGTGAAGCGTGGTTCTGATCTGGCCGTCGTCGATACACACAAGGCGTATCACTGAGCGGCTCAGCTGATGTGGATGATTAAATCTCAGCCAGATTATTTGTAGAGATATAGTCTTGGACGCCTCGAACCCCGTAGCCAGTCCCCCTCAAGCCGAAGCTCTCAGCGAACCGCTTTCGC
>NZ_JAKNQR010000027.1:0-5794 GCF_036890205.1 Sphingomonas panaciterrae | reverse complement strand
CCGCCGCGCCGGCTGATCAACAAGCCCTCGGGAGACCGACCAATGACCCGTTTGTCCACGACCTGCCGCAAATGCGGCCCGATGCTGCCGAGCACCCTCGTCTGGGCGATGGCGATGATCGCGCTGTCCCCGGTCCAGCCGGCGTTCGCGCGGGGCACGCCGCGCAGCGCCGATCTGGTGATCCGCGGCGGCACGATCTACGACGGCGCATCCGCGACGCCGGTGGTCGGCGACGTCGTCGTCACGGGCGACAGGATCGTCTACGTCGGCGCCTCTGCGTCGAACCCGTACACTGCCAGAAAGATGATCGACGCGCGCGGCCTGATCGTCGCTCCGGGCTTCATCGATCCGCATACCCATGCCGACACGTTCCTCGCCGGCACCGATGCGACCACCCGCCTCAACCTGCCGTGGATGATGCAGGGGGTGACGACGATCTTCACCGGGGTGGACGGCCACGGCCAGCCCGGCGGCAAGGTCGACATCGCCGGATTGTTCGACGGTCTCGAGCGGAACTCTTTCGGCATCAACGTCGCCGCTTATGTCGGCTTCGGCGCGATCCGCCGCGCCGTCATCGGCGACGACGACCGCGCTCCGGCGGCGCACGAGTTGGCCAGAATGAAGGGCCTTGTCGCGAAAGGCATGTGCGAGGGCGCGCTGGGCTTCTCCACCGGGCTGTTCTACGCGCCGCAGAGCTTTGCGAAGATCGACGAGGTCATCGCGATCGCGCGGGAGGCCGCCATGCGCGGCGGGGTCTACGACACCCACCAGCGCGACGAATCCTCCTACACGATCGGCGTGGTCGATTCGACCAGGGAAGGGATCGAGATCGGCCGCGCCGCCGGCATGCCGGTCCATTTCGCGCACTTCAAGGCGCTCGGCGTCGACGTCCACGGCAAGGCGCCCGAGCTGATCGCGGCGATCAGGAAAGCCCGGTCCGAAGGGCTCGCCGTCACCGCCGATCAATATCCCTGGGAAGCCTCCGGCTCGGGCCTCGAGGCGTCGCTGCTGCCGCGGTGGGCGGTGGACGGCGGACGCGCGCCGATGCTGAAACGCTTCGAGGATCCGCAGACCCTCGCCAAGATCAGGGCCGAGATGCGCGAGAATCTGCGCCGCCGCGGCGGGCCGGACTCGCTGCTGCTGACCGCTCCCGGCCACCCTTGGACGGCGAAGCGCCTCGGCGAGGTCGCGCGCGGATGGAATGTCGAGCCGATCGATGCGGCACTGCGCATCATCCGCGAGACCGATCGCGGCAGCTCCGTCGTCTCGTTCAACATGGCCGAGAGCGACATCAAGCTGCTGATGCAGCAGCCTTGGGTGATGACGAGCTCGGACGGCTCGCACGGCCACCCGCGGATGTACGCGACCTTCCCGCAGAAATACGCGAAATACGTGCTGAAAGAGCAGACAATCTCGATCGCCGAATTCATCAACAGCAGCACCGGGCGCACCGCCGACACGTTCAAGCTCGATCGTCGCGGTCACCTGCGCGGCGGCTATTTCGCCGACGTCGTGGTGTTCGACCCGAAGAGCTATCGGCCGCGCGCCGACTATGTCCATCCGGAAGTGCTGACTGAGGGCGTTCAGACTCTGCTCGTCAACGGCACCCTCGCCGTCGAGCACGGCAAGCCGACCGGCGCCGCAGCGGGACGGGGGCTCAGGCACGTGCCGACGGCGGGAAGCTGCTCCTGATGTCCGATGCGGCCCTTGCGGCCACCGCGCCCGCCCCCTTGGCCGGAAAGCTCCGCCGCTATTGGTTCGACGTGAGCCTGTGGAAGCGGACCGTGCTGGCGCTGGTCGCCGGGGTGGCGGTCGGCAGCCTGCTCGGCGAGGACGCCGGCCAACTGAAATGGCTGGGCGACCTGTTCGTCCGCCTGATCCGCATGCTGGTCGCGCCGCTCGTCTTCGTGATCATCGTCTCGGGCATCGCGGCGCTGGGCGATCCGCGCCGGCTCGGCTCGATCGGCCTGAAGACGCTCGGCCTCTACGTCCTGATGGTCACGGTCGCGGTCGCGATCGGCCTTGGCATCGGCACCTGGATCCAGCCTGGCGCCGGCGTCGCGCTCGCCGGGGGCACAAGCGCCACAATGATGGCGACGCCGGCGCTCGGCGACATCTTTCTCGGCATCGTGCCACTCAACCCGATCCGCGCGCTGGCCGAAGGCGAGATGCTGTCGATCATCTTCTTCGGAATGCTCGTCGGCATCGGCATCATTTCCGCCGGCGAGCGAGCGACGATCGTCGCCCAGCTGTTCGACGGCGCCACCGCCGTCATGCTGCGCCTGGTCCAGATCGTCATGGAAGTGGCGCCGTTCGGAGTCTTCGCGCTGATTGCGTCGGTCGTCGGCACCAACGGCCTCGGCGCCTTCACCAGCATCTTCTGGCTCGGCGCGTGCGTGATCCTCGGCTCCGCCATCCAGACCCTGCTCGTCCACGGCGGCCTCGTCCGCTTCGGCGCGCGCCTCCCAATCGGGCGCTTCTTCCGCGGCTCGAGCGAGGCGATCCTGGTCGGCTTCTCGACGGCGTCGAGCTCGGCGGCGCTGCCGGTCGCGATGTCGGTCGCCGAGAAAAATCTGGGGATCGGCACGCCGGTCGCATCGACGGTGCTCCCGCTCGGCGCCACCATCGGAATGGACGGCTCGGCGATGTACATCGCCTTCCTGTCGATGTTCGCGGTGCAGGCCTTCGGCGTCCCGATCGGGCCTGCCGATTACCTCGTCCTCCTCGTCAGCATCGTCGCGATCGCGATGGGGACGGCGCCGATCCCCTCGGCCTCGCTGTTCCTGCTGGCGGCGGTCCTGACCGGCGTCGGCATCAGCGCCGAGCAGACGGCGCTGCTGGTCGGCTTCATCCTGCCGTTCGACCGCCCGCTCGACATGATCCGCACCATCCCGAACGTCACCAGCGACCTGGCCGTCGCGGCGATGGTGGCGCGCTCTGAAGGCGAGATCGATCTTGCCATCATGGGCGGCGCGCGGTCGACGGCACCAGAATGACCTGAGGCGACCGGCGCGTTCCGTAAGGCGCATCCGAACCCAGATGTGAAGAGGCAATGATGTTCAAGCTGCACCAGCGGCGCGGTCGCGCGCGTCCCGCCGAAAATGAGCTCTCCGGCCGGTTCGATGCGATCGTGCTCGGCGCCGGTGTGGTCGGCGTGACGACGGCCTACGCACTCGCCCGACGTGGGCTCAAGGTGGCGATCGTCGATCGCGCCGAGGGGCCTGCGCGCGGCACGTCCTACGCCAACGGGGCGCAGCTCAGCTACGCCTACACCGATGCGCTGGGCAGTCCGGCGATGCTGAAGAAGCTGCCCATGCTGGTGCTCGGCGGCGATCCGTCCTTCCGCATCCAGGCGACGATCGACCCGGCGTTCTTCCAATGGGGGCTGCGCTTCCTGCGCAACTGCACCGGCGAGCGCTTCAGCCGCAACACCAGGGCCGGGCTCGCGCTCGCGCTTGAGTCGCGCCTCGCGATGCACGCGCTGACCGAACGGCATCCGTTCGACTTCGGCCATGCGGCTCCAGGCAAGATGCACCTCTTCTACGACCACTCGGCCTTCCGCGCCGCAGGCGAGGTGATGGAGTTGAAGCGCCGGCACGGCGCCGTCCAGGCCGCGCTGACGGCGGAGGAGGCCATTGCGATCGAACCGGCCTTGGCCACCGCGACCGGCATCGCAGGAGTCATCTACTCCCCCGAGGACGAGGTCGGCGACCCGTTCCGCTTCGCCTCGGGGCTGCTCGACATCCTCATCCGGGACTATGGCGTCGAGGCGCGCTTCGGATGTCATGTCGATCGGCTCGAGATCGATCGCGGCACCGCCCGCATCAGCGATGCGACGGGTGCGACGATCATCGGCAAAAAGCTTGCCGTCTGCCTCGGGATCGCCGCGCCGCGCTGGCTGCGCAAGGCGGGCATCCGGGTGCCGGTCTGGCCGATGAAGGGCTATTCGTTCACCGCGCGATGCGGCGACGCGGCGCCGCGGGTCAGCATCACCGACACCGCCCGTAAGGTCGTGTTCTGCCCGCTCGCCGGACGGATGCGCGTCGCAGGCCTTGCCGAGCTTGGCGTCTGGGATCCGTCGCTCCACCACCAGCCGCTGCGCGCGCTCGTCCGAATGGCCCGCACGTCCCTGCCGCAGGCCGCGGCCTACGATGCGCTGGAGAGCGAATGGGCCGGGCTGCGGCCAATGTCGCCGTCCTCGCTGCCGATCATCTCGCGGCCGCGGCCCGAGCTGCTGCTGAACATCGGCCACGGCATGCTGGGCTGGACATTCGCAATGGGCGCGGCGGAACGTGCCGCATCGCTGATCCACCACCAGGACTGAAAGGAAGCAATATGAGCACAGAGACGCCGCCCCTTGCAGGGCCGCCGCTGAGCAAAGTGCGCCGTGCCGGCAATCTCCTGTTCGTCTCGGGCCAGCTGCCGCGCGGCGCCGACGGCGCGATCGTCGCCGGTGACATCACCGTGCAGACTCGCCAGTCGCTCGCCAACCTCGCGGCGGCGCTCGCCACCGCCGGTGCGACGATCGAGCACGTCGTCAAGGTGAACGCCTGGCTGACCGACGGGCGCTACATGGACGGCTTCAACCAGACCTATCGCGAGGTTTTTTCCGAGCCCTATCCGGCGCGCTCGACGGTGATCTCGGGGCTCGTCGCCGGCGATGTCGAGATCGAGGCGGTCGCCTGGCTTCCGTAGCTCGACGGGGATGCGGTTTGCCCCAGCTTGGCAGGCCGCGTCCCCTTTCTTAGGAGGCATGCGATGCGCGTCCGTCAGATCGAAGTTTTTCACGCCGTCTACGTCAGCGGTTCGATCAGCGCGGCGGCGCGGACCCTTCAGGTCTCGCAGCCCTCGGTCAGCAAGGTGCTGCACCATGCCGAAGACCAGCTCGGCTTCAAGCTGTTCGCGCTGGTCCGCGGCCGGCTCGTGCCGACCGACGAGGGCCATGCTTTGTTCCGCGAGGTGGACGAGGCGTTCGAACGGCTGCGCTCGCTGCAACAGACCGCCAAGAACATCCGCACCCACGGTGGCGGGCACATCCGGCTGGCAGTCGTCCCGTCGCTGGGGCTCAGCGTCGCGCCCCGGGCGATCGCCCGGTTCCGTGCCCGCCATCGGGGCGTCACGTTCGACGTTCAGACTCTTCACCACGACGATCTGTTTCGTTCGCTCTACGAGCGCGAATCCGATCTGGCCATCGCCTACAACCCGCCGGCCCACTCGCGCATGACCTGCATTCCGCTGGGCCAGGCCGAGCTGGCGGTGCTGTTCGAACGCAAGGCTTTCTCGGCGCCAGGGTCCAGGTTCCCGCTTTCGCGGCTGGACGGTAGCGACGTGATCGGGCTGGCGAGCAGCGGTCCGATCGGCGACCTTCTCGACGCGGAGCTGAAGCGCCAGAACGTCGTCATCCGGGAGGTCGTCTCCGCCCAAACCTTCTATGTCGCCGCGGCGCTGGCCCGCTACGGGGCCGGTGTGACCATCGTCGATGAATTCACCGCCCGGGCCAGCGTGACCCTCGACATGGGTTTTCTGCCGCTCGAGCCCGCTGTCCGCTTCAACATCGGATGCGTCCACCTCGAGGATCGCCCGATCTCGGCCGTCTCGAGCGAGTTCGTCAGTCACTTCAAAGAGGCGCTGTCCGACGACCGGGACGTTCCTGCGGCCGCGTAGCAGCCTGTCGCCTCGCGAAGGGCGCCCTGTTCGAAGAGTTCATGTCCGCTTCCGGGAAGATCGCCAGCAGCCGCGAACGTCTGCAAGTGGGGCGCTTAGCTGCCGGGCTCCGGCGCATGAACGAATGGCC
>NZ_JAKNQR010000026.1:0-5998 GCF_036890205.1 Sphingomonas panaciterrae | reverse complement strand
AGTGGCGCTTCGCTTCCTGGTGCGTCGGCCATCGCTGTTCGCTATGGTCAACGAGTCCTGACCCTAGGTCTGCCGACATACTTGGTCGCAAGCTGATCGACACCGCCGCTACACGTGCTCCAAAGCGGCGGTGTCGATCAGCATCGATAAGCGTCCTGTTCCCGGTTGTTCCGCTAATCAGCCGTGCGGCCGCATGACAACCTTGATTACACCTTCCTGCTTGTCACGGAACTTGGCGTACATCTCGGGCGCGTCTTCAAGACTGGCCGGGTGGGTGATCACGAAGCTGGGGTCGATCGCGCCCGCGACGATTTTTTCCAGCAACGGTCTAGTATAGCGCTGCACGTGGGTCTGCCCAAGCTTGATCGTTAGTCCTTTGTTCATCGCTGCACCGATCGGAAGCTTGTCACCCATCCCGACGTAGACGCCGGGCACGGAGACCGTGCCGCCCTTGCGGCAGCTCGTGATCGCCTGCCGCAGGACGTGGACGCGATCAGTGGCGAGCATCATGCTTGCCTTCACCTTGTCCATGACCGCGTCCGCCGCCCCGTGTGCGGCCGCCTCGCAGCCGACAGCATCGATGCAGCTGTCGGGGCCCCGGCCCTTGGTTCGCGCCTGCAGCTCGTCATAGACATCGGTTTCGGCGAAGTTAATCGTCTCAGCGCCACCGGCCTCCGCCATGGCGAGTCGCTCGGGCACCTCGTCGATCGCGATCACGCGGCCGGCGCCCATCATCAGCGCGGAGCGGATGGCGAACTGGCCGACCGGACCGCAGCCCCAGATCGCGACGGTGTCGCCATGCTCGATCTGCGCATTCTCGGCGGCCATGTAGCCGGTCGGGAAGATATCCGATAGGAAGAGGGCCTGCTCGTCGGTAACGTTGTCGGGAATCTTGATCGGACCGACATCCGCCATCGGCACGCGGAGATACTCCGCCTGGCCGCCGCAGTAGCCGCCCAGCATGTGGCTGAAGCCGAACAGCCCGGCGGGCGAATGGCCCATCGCCTTGGCGGCCATCTCGGCGTTCGGATTGGTCCGATCGCAGGCCGCAAACAGACCCTTCTTGCAGAACCAGCAATCGCCGCAGCTGATCGTGAACGGCACCACCACCCGGTCCCCGATCTTGAGGTTGGTGACCTCGGACCCGAGCGCCACGACCTCGCCCATGTTCTCGTGGCCGAGGATGTCGCCGGCCTCCATGGTGGGCTGGTAGCCATCCAGCAGGTGAAGGTCCGACCCGCAGATCGCGCAGGCGGTTACTTTGATGATCGCATCGCGCGGGTGCTTGATCTCGGGATCCGCGACGGTGTCGACACGGACATCGCCCTTACCGTGCCAGCATAGTGCGCGCATGTCGTTTCCCCCATCTAATCGGACGTCCCCGTGGTAAGGACCTCGTCTAAGGCGCCCAACGCCTTGGGCTGCGGCATGGTTCCCGTCTGTCGGATCCGTGAACGAGCAGCCATTTCGGGCAGCGATCGGCGAGCTCACCCGCGACATCAGGCTTAAACTGTTCGTAAAACGGCCGTGGTTGTTGAAAAACCCGGTAGACGCTGACTCTTTCTCCATCGGGGATCAGACGGCGGGGCAGGCGGCACGCGTCGCGGCGGCGTCTGACGGAAGCGCGCGCTCGCCACGCCGATGTGTGAGGGCGGGCAACGCATGATGCCGACCGCCGCGCCTGAGGCATTCGCCAACCTCGTCGCGGCCGGCGGGTCGATGGAGAACTGCGCGCTTCGCGCTGGAGGTGGTCCGCGCCGTTGCCGACGCGATCGGCCCGGAGCGGACGGCGCTTCGCCTGTCGCCCGGGCTCGCGACCGGCGGCATCGTCGAGGGCCGCGACAATGACGAGTTGTACCACTACCTTGCCGTCGAACTTGATCCGCTCGGGCTTGCTATCTCCACGTCCTCAATGCCGGGCGCGATGACATGCTGGCGGACGTGCGGGTCCTGTATCGCGGGCCGATCATCCTCAATCGCCCAGGCCGCCCGCGCGAGCAGGTCGGCGCGGATGTGGCGGCAGGGCGCGCCGACATGGAAGCGCTAAGCGTCATGGCGCTGGCCAACCCGGATCTGATTGAGCGTCTGCGCACGGGCGCGCCGCTCAACGCGGCACGGCCCGCCCTGTTCTATGCGGGAGGCGGCGCAGAAGTATACACGGATTATCTTGCGCTAGCCGTCGCGTGAGAAATGGGGGAGGGGGGCGCCGACTTTCCTACGTTCGCCCAGCCTGAACTCCGTTTCCCCATCCGCAGCCTGGCTCGGTAGTGGCGAGATGGTGGATGGATCCGGGCGCTGGATTAGGTAGCGACACCGCTGGATCCACTCGACGGCTGGCTGCGGGTCCGACACCTAGGGCATCGTAGGACGGCAGCACAAGCAGGCTCGCAGTAAGAAGTTCCGATTAATCTGCACAGGCGCCCAGTTCAGTCCTACTGACAGAGAAGTTGGGCTAGCTGCCGACCGAGCCTTTAGACTCGACAACTCGCATATTGCGGTGAACCGCGAGATTACGGGCAACACGTTGGCGGGTCGAAAATGGCTCGAGATTAAGCGCTTGCAGAAGCTCCGCGCCGATCAGGGAGGCGCTCAGCGCCGGCGTAACAACGCTCTCGATGATGGCGAGCAACTCCGGCTCGGTGAACGCCGAGCCTTGCTGCTCGTCGGTTGAGATGTCGCGGGGGAGACGCGCTAACTTCTCGAACAGCGGCCGCAGGAGCGGGCTGCCGAAGGCGGCGAGGAAGCCGATCAGTCGGCCGACGCCGGTTTCCTCGAACACATCGAACACCAGATCGACCAGGGCCGCCTCATCGATCGTCCCGGCCTTCAGCGCACCTGCACCGCTTCGAACGCCCGCCAGCAGCTGCTCGATCAGCACGTCCGCCACGGCCGCCTGAAGGTTGGCGGCGGTGCCGAAGTGATGGGTGATGCTTCCGTGCGTCATGCCAAGCGCTGCGGCTACAGCCTGGAGCGTGATGGCGGCGGGTCCATCCTCGACGAGGATCTTCCGGGCTGCGGCGATTGCCTCGGCGCGAAGCTCGTCCGGATGTCGCCGACGACGTCGCGGGGAGGCCGTCACTATTGTCATTAATGACAATATGTGCGAGGGTTTGATCCTTGTCAACGATGCCCTGGACACGGATCAGATGCCCGACGGCGGCAAAGGCCATATCTGCACGTTTGAGGTGGACGCCTCGGACATCGACCACATGGGGCACGTGAACAACACGGTCTATCCGCGGTGGATCCAGGACGCGGTGACGTCCTTCTGGAGGCAGAACGCTCCTGGCGACGTGGTGCGCTCGGTCGCAGGGATCGCCCTGAAGCACGAGATCAGCTATAGTTGCCCTGCTTTTCTCGAGGAGCGTTTCGACGTTCAGATGCTCCTGGAACGCGTCGTCGGCGCAAAGTTCTTCGATGCCACGATACGACGTGGCGAGACCGTGCTGGCCGAGGTCAGGAGCGTGTGGTGCAGCGTCGATGTCACCTCGCTTCGGCCGGTTCGGCTCGCTCGGAGCGTGCGCAATCTGTTCTTGAGCGGATCGGAGGCGACCGTATGATGCGTCGCCCTGCATGGCAAACTGCCCCAATCGCCGCTCTGCTTTGCGCCACGACGGCGCATGCCCAGAACCAAAGCGAGCAGACCCCGCAGGCCCTGAGCTTCGATGCGGCCCTGGCACGGATCGATGACGCCTCGCCTGGGCTTTCGGGTGAGGACCACGCCGTCCGGGCAAGCGAGTTGATTGCCGGCGCCACCCGCAGCTTGAACCGTCCGGTGATCACCACGTCGGCAAGCGTCATCGAGTACCAGAAGACCCTGTCGCTCGACCTGACCGGGCCGAAGGACAATGCCGCAGCCGCCGCGACGAACTTCCTGTCGCAATTGCCCGGCCAGTTCCCCGCGGGATTGCAGCAGGTGGTCGGTGAGGTGAGCCAGCGCGTGGGTGCCGCCCTGCCGACGATCTTCGGCGCGATCCCCGACACGCTTCAGTATCAGACAAGCGACACTGTCTTCCGGCCGGCCATCACTGCTGCCATGCCGCTCTACACGGGCGGTGCGATCCCGGCGATCCAGGCGGGTGCGGACGGCGCGGTCGAGGTGGCCCGCGCCAGGCGGGCGGGTGGTCGCGACCTGTCTCGCGTCGGGTTGGTCCGTGCCTATTTTGGACAGCAGGTGGCTGCCCAGCTAACCCGGTCGACGCACGAGACGCTCGCAGGGTTCGATCGGCATCTGTTGGATGCCGTGAAGCTCGAGCAGAACGGGGTCATTCCCCATGCGCGCGTCCTTCAGGTCCAGGTCGCCCGCGATGCCGCTGAACGCGCCTTCATCCGCGCGCAGCTCGAGGAAGCGACTGCTGCCGACGCACTGTCGCGGTTGCTGGACCGCCCCGCCGGCGTCAGCGCCTCGACGCCGCTGTTCGTCAATTCGCAGCCGCTGCCCCCTGTTAGCACATTCCTGGAGGGCATAGATGCGACGCCCCGGGCCCGCGGTGCCGACGCAGCGCGCCACATCGCTCGCGCGGGCGTAGGCCTGGCAAGATCGCGCTACCGCCCGCAAGCCTTCGCGTTCGGCAGCTACAACGCCAATCGCGACAATGCGCTGCCCACGGAACCGGACTGGGTCGCAGGGGTCACCCTGCGCTACACCCTGCTGTCCAACTTTGACCGCAGGAAGTCGCTCGACGCCGCGCGTGAACAGGAGCGAGCGGCGGCAGATGCGGCAGCCCAGGCGCGCAAGGATGTCGCAGGCGAGATCGTCCGGGCGTGGAACCTGGTCGAGACGGCTCGCCGATCTTTTCTGCTGCTCGACAGCAATCTGGCAGCAGCGCGGGAGAACCTCAGGGTTCAGCGCATCTCCTTCAGAGAGGGCGAGACGCCATCGTCGTCGTTGGTGGATGCCGAGGCCACGCTTGCAACCACGCAGACCCAGCGGATCGCGGCAGCCTATGAATATGATCTGGCACTCGCCGGGTTGCTCGCGGCCAGTCACCGCGTTGACGACTTCACCACCTATCTGGCCCGTGCCGATAGACGTCTGGGGGATGATAAGTGAGCGAGGGATCAGCCACCCGGACGAAGCGACGCGCGCGGCCGATCGCGATCCTCGTCGCTATGGTCGTCGTCGCCGTCGTCGCGGCGGGCCTCTGGCTGGCGAGCCGTCCGGCACCTGAGCAGCTGCAGGGCATGGTCGATGCGGACGAGGTCAATGTCGGCACCAAGGCGCTGGCGCGCGTCGAGCGTCTGATTGCGGAGGAAGGCCAGCGCGTGCAAGCGGGCACGCTGCTTGCCACCCTGTCCAGCCCGGAGATCGCCGGCAGCCAGGCGGAGGCGCAGGGCGCTCTCGACGCCGCGCGCGCGGTCGCGTCTGCAACCAACGAGGGGGCACGCACCGAGGATGTCGCGACGCTGCGTTCGACATGGCAGGCCGCTCAGGCAGCCGCGGACCTGGCTGCCGTCACAAGCCGTCGCACCGCCAACCTCTACGCCGAAGGCGTGGTCGCTGCCCAACGCCGGGACGAGGCGGCTGCGGCGCGAGACAGTAGCGCGCGCAATGCCGAAGCAGCCCGCCAGCAGTATTTAAAGGCGTTGGCGGGCGCGCGTCCGCAGAACAAGCAGGCCGTCAACGCCCAGGTCCGGATCGCCGAGGCCGCGCTGCGAACCGCCACGGCACTTGGGCAGGAAACGCGGCTGGTCTCGCCGATCGCCGGGGAGGTGGCGCGCAAGCTGGTCCAGCCTGGCGAGGTCGTCAGTCCCGTCATCCCGGCCTATCAGATCATCGACATCGATCACCCGTGGATCGCGATGAACCTGCGGGAGGATCACTATCGCGGCCTCAGTGTCGGCACGATACTGCACGGCCATGTTCCGGCGCTGGGGCGCAATGCCGACTTCAAGGTCTACCTCATCGCGCCAAGAGGGGATTTCGCGACCTGGCGCGCGACGCGCGAGGCATCAGGCTATGACGTGCGCACCTTCGAGGTCCGGCTGCATCCGGTTA
>NZ_JAKNQR010000025.1:0-7049 GCF_036890205.1 Sphingomonas panaciterrae | reverse complement strand
TCACAACCTCAAATCTGTGCCATTGGTGCTGACGGCGGACAGTGCAGGAGCGGGGCGGGCGCGAGCTGGACGCGGCGTTGCTGATGATGCCCCTCGTCCGCTTCGTATCATCGACCGATCCCGTGTGGCTTCAGACGCTCGATGCGATCGGCGAGCAATTGTGCGATGACGGGCTGGTCTACCGCTACCGTGTCGACGACGCGCTCGAAGGCGATGAAGGCGCCTTTACGACATGCACATTCTGGTTTGCGGAGTGCCTGGCGCGCGCCGGCCGCTTGGATGAGGCGCGGATGCAGCTTGCCAAGGGTGCGGCTTATGCCAACCATCTCGGCCTGTTCGCCGAGGAGGTAGACGTGCGCGGCTTGTCGTTGGGAAACTTTCCCCAGGCGCTCACCCATCTGGCCTTCATCAGCGCCGCGCACTTCCTGGATCGGCGTTTGGACCCAGCGTACCGGCCAAGCTGGCAACCGTAAGGAAACCCCGCTCGATGCGCCGGCAACTGTTACTCACCTTGCAACGCTGGGACGCGCTGTTCGATGGGCCGAGTCAGGTAAGCCGCCATCTTCACGATGCGCGGATGCGACCTCACGACCCGACACTCTCCTATTGTCACGGCTGTCAGTAAGGATTACGCCTGTATCAACAGACCTTCCACTTCGTGGACGAACGGCACCGAGAGGAACCGATGGCAACGATCATCTACGTCGAGCACGACGGCACGCGTCATGAACAGCAGGTCACCGACGGCTGGAGCGTGATGGAGGGCGCGGTAAAGAACGGCGTGCCCGGTATTGATGCCGATTGCGGCGGCGCGGCCGCCTGTGCAACGTGCCACGTTTATGTCGATCCAGACTGGCTGACGGCGACCGGTGAGCGCACCGAGCAGGAAGCCGAGATGCTGAACTTCGCTGAAAACGTGGAAAGCAACAGCAGGCTGTCGTGCCAGATCGAGGTTACGCCCGCGCTCGACGGGCTGATCGTCACCATGCCCGAAAGCCAGCACTGAGCCCCATCATCCCGGAAGGATCCGTCGCATGAGCACCGCCGCCACTGCCGCCTTCGCCGCCACCAATCCCGCCCGCGACGCCGCCTATGCGACCCCGCTCGACAAGCTGGATCCGTCGCGCCCCGAGCTGTTCGCTGCCGACGAGATGTGGTGGAATTTCGAGCGGCTGCGTGCCGAGGCGCCGGTCCATTACACCGCCGAAAGCGCTTATGGGCCGTTCTGGTCGGTGACGAAATATAACGACATCATGGCGGTCGACATCGATCACCAGACCTTCTCGTCGGAGCCGGGGATCATGATGGTCCCGCCGCTAGCGCCCGGCGAAACGCCGCAACTCGAAGGGCTGGCGATGTTCATCGCGATGGACCCGCCCAAGCACGACGTGCAGCGCAAGGCGGTCAGCCCCGCCGTGTCGCCCACCAACCTTCAGATCCTGGGTCCGTTGATCCGCGAGCGTGCCGCCGCGATCCTCGATGGGTTGCCGATCGGCGAAGAGTTCGACTGGGTCGACAAGGTGTCGATGGAGCTCACCGCGATGACGCTTGCGACGCTGTTCGGCATGCCGCAGGAGGATCGCCGCAAGCTGACCTATTGGTCCGATGTGGTCACTGCGGAGCCGGGGCATGGCGTGGTCGAGACGCGCGAGCAGAAGATGGGCATCTTTCGCGACTATCATGCCTATTTTACGCAGCTGTGGAACGAGCGCGTCAATGCAGAGCCGACCGGCGACCTCATCTCGATGCTCGCGCATGATCCCGCGACACGCGGTATGTCGCCGATGGAATATTTTGGGAACGTCATGCTGCTGACGGTGGGCGGCAACGATACCACACGCAACACGATGACCGGCTCGGTCTATGCCTTGTCCAAGAACCCCGATCAGTACGCCAAGCTGATGGCCGATCCGTCACTGCTGCCGTCGATGGTGTCGGAAACGATCCGCTGGCAGACGCCACTGTCGCACATGAAGCGTCGCGCCACCCGCGATGTCGAATTCCGCGGCCAGCAGATCAAGAAAGATGACACGGTTGTCATGTGGTACGTCTCGGGCAATCGCGACGATGAAGTGATCGAGCGCCCGAACGACTATATCATCGATCGTCCCCGTCCGCGCCAGCACATCTCGTTCGGCTTCGGCGTCCACCGCTGCGTTGGCAATCGCCTTGCCGAACTGCAGCTGCAGATCGTGTGGGAAGAGATCATGAAGCGTTTCCCGGAGATCAATGTGGTCGCGGAGCCCAAGCGCGTCCGCTCGAACTTCGTGAAGGGCTATGAATCGATGCGGGTCGTTATCCCGCGCCGGTATTGACCGTTACGCTGCCTACTTGAGGCACGTTTCGGTTTTGTCACTCGACCGGGCGCTTGTCGTCAAGGAGGTCTCCGCCCTGGGTTTCGGCGCGTTCCTCGTCGACCAGCTTGGCGATATGCGCGTCGGGCGCAGCATCGTGCGCGATCCTCTGTTGCGACACAGCCGGTTTCGGTGGTTTGGCGACTGGGGCGTTCGACGCGCTTTGGGTCGGAACGGCGGCACCCTGATCAAAACGCAGGCGGTAAATCGGTTCGGGCAGGGCAAAGCCGTGAGCTTCCAAACTACGCTTGGCTGCATCTAGCGCCAAACTGCGCCCTTTCAGATAATCGGTGCGCGACTGGTTCACCCAGCCGAAGAAGCGCAGGACAATGTTCGAATCCCCCACGTCGCGGATGATCGCGCTGGCGGCTGGCGCGTCCAGCACGAAGTCGAGATCACGGATCGCCTGCAGCCCCACCGCTATGCCGTCCACCGGATCGTCATCCGCGTCGATGCCGAGATCGAACTCGAACCGCCGCTCGGGATCGGCCTTGCCTTTGATGTCTTCGGTAACGCCAAACTCCCAACCGGAATGGCCCGATGGCACCCAGGGTGTCGCCTGCGTTGCCGTAACCTCTCCATCCCAACCAGAGCGCTCGCTATCGTCATTGCCGGGGAACTCGACCTTAATCAGGCCGACCCCAGTCGAGTTCACCAACGTTCTGATGAACACAGCCAGCCGTTGGCGAGGGGTGACGCCCGTCGTCGCCCACCGGGTGATGTCGGCACCCTTAATCTGCAAAAAGGGCGGCACATAAGACTTGGTAATCGCCGCCGAGCGGGCTGTGGTTTTGGCAGCGTCCCACGCGCTTTGAACGTCAAGTAAAGTGCGGGCAGATACGCCGAAAGCTCGTTCTAATCGAGCTGCCATCTCGGTTGAGAGATCCGCTTTCCCGTTGAGAAAGTTTGAGAGCGTTGGACGGCTGACATCGATCAGCTTGGCCGCTGTGGTGACGTTGGTGCCAACAGGAATGACGTTGGTTCGGACATACTCGCCCGGATGGATAGATTCATTTTTCATACGTGTAGTGCATGACGCTACACGATGCATGTCGATGGCAATGTAGCGTGATGCGCTACACGCTACATCAAGGTTTAGGCTAATGTCATTTCCAATCCGTGCCGACATCAACGCTCAGACCATTCGAAGTCTGCGGCTGCCGACTCTCACGCCGAAATGCGCTGACTGCTGACGGTCAAGTTTCGCCGTCGACTGAGAATAGGATGGTTTACGTCCGATCCGCTCGTTCGAGTGCCGTAACCTGCCAGTCCAAAACCGGCCCACTCCCAGCCGTTCAGCGCGCCGGATGCTAGGATGGCAGCTCCTGGGCCGGCTGCGGACAGGCCGCTCTGGACCGCGAAGTAGGAGTAAGCGGACTCGTTCAAATGGGCGCGGTGGGCGCAACGACCCAATCCTGGCCTCTCAACCGGCGCCAGTCGCTGCCTAAAACCTGCCGCTCGTTCATGTGACTGGACCAACCGACCCCGAGCGCCGGCGGTGGGTTGGCTAAAGCGTCGATGGGCTTAGGAAAGGGTGCCGAACGGGTTTTGCACGGTCGCCGGTCCGTCCGCGCCTGGTTTGGCCCCTCGGCAAAGCCGCGCAGACTGTCGAAGACGTAAAGCGCGGCAGCCTTCATTTTGATTCCAGGCTTGCGACCAAACTAAACCCGGTCACCTTGTCCACGCGGACCGGGCACCAAGGCCAGAAATCGCGCAGTACCTCGGGAGCCGGATGCGCGTGGGTGTGGCCAGGGTCGGACGAGAAGATACTAGCAGCCGGCTTGAGAACAGCGGCGAGTCCTGATTGCCAATTGGGGCGGGCTCCATGGTGCATCACTTGGAGAAGCCCCGCTCGATCCAGCCGTCCGCTCCGCCCATAGAAACGCTGCAATGCCGCCAGCCGGGCGGGGGTGTCGAGGAAGCCATCTCCGGTAGCGAG
Source organism: Sphingomonas panaciterrae (assembly GCF_036890205.1). NCBI lineage: Bacteria > Pseudomonadati > Pseudomonadota > Alphaproteobacteria > Sphingomonadales > Sphingomonadaceae > Sphingomonas > Sphingomonas panaciterrae. Next base: position 2,756 of record NZ_JAKNQR010000025.1, on the reverse strand, counting down.
CTGCGCCAGATTGTCCCGGTTGGGATCCATCCGAAATGGAGCGGTCGCTGCCACCGGATCGAACCGGACCCGTGTTCCGATCGGACCGGCATACAGAAACAGCGAGATGAGGTTCGCTGGCACGGACCCGGAGCCGAACGCCCGCTGGTAGATCCGCTTCAGCAGCCGCAGCATCACCGATTGCCGTCGGCGTCCGGCAAGAAGGGCGCCGGCAATCCGCTTTACCCGTCTGATGAATAAGGCGGTGGCGAGCGGCTGCATCGCGGCATCGTTGTAGGGGATGAACTCCCAGAGCGACGGAACGATGATCCTGCCTGCCGGCTTCAGAAAACGGACCTGAACATTTGCGCTGCCGGCGACGGCGGGATCACCATCGCTTCCTTCGGGCGGCGGGCCGTATTCTGCCTTTCCGCCTTCGATCGGTCGGTCGGGATCGGGCTCGTCCTCGAAGCCGGGCACCACGTCATCCGGGCCGGCGCCGGGCACGAACACGACCTCGTCAATTTCGCTACCCTCGATGCTTGCTAGATAGCCGACCGGGTCGAGGTAGAAGGCGAGCAAGGAGTCGTCCGCTCCGATTTCTTCCCCAAGCGCGATCAGCAACCGCTGCCAAAGCGGCACGTAGGGGAGGAGAAGGGTCCGAACACGTACGCCGCGGATCAGTGCGACGATGCCGTTGATGTGGTCGCTGTCGAAGTGCGACAGGGTGACGAGATCGATGCGACGGCCTGCTAGCTCCTTGCGGAACGCCGCGATCGCCTTGTCCCGCTCGGCCGCACCCGATGTCGAGCCGCAGTCATAGACCCAGGTAAACTGGCCGCTGGCCGCTCCGAACAGGCGGCCGGACATGAAGAGACCCTGCCCGACGGGCCACCAATGAACCTCCATCGTCGCCAATCGCGTCACGGTCGTCGTATCTCCGGCGTAAAGAGTGCTGCTCACAACGGGATAGAGGTGGCCGAGGCATTGCGCCATGTACGCTAAGGTCGACTGCGTCGGGGCGGGGGGGACGTTGGGCCAGCGTCCGCCCGCAATCTCCGCGATCAAACGATGATTGAGATCGCGACCGGGCCTCGTGAAATAGGACAGGATCGCTTGCTTGCTCAACTCCGGGCGGAAGCTGAGCATTGTCTTGATCATGCCGATCTCGATCGGAAGGAGGGTATGTGCGCCAGCCACGGTCGAACTCAGAAAGGTCGTTTACAGGTCATATCGACGCACGACGCACTCAGGCGTGCACGGGCGCACGACACCCTAGTTGCGCCGAAGCGGGTCACCGCACAGCCCGGATGAACTCACGCACTCCCGCCGACGGGGCGATCGCCTCTGCGATTTGCAAGGCGTCGCGCATGCCCGGTACGTCGGGTGTGGTGTGGCCGGGCGGCGTCAGCTCGGAGACGGGCGCGAACTCGGCGCCGAGTCCAAGCCGGTCGTCCTTGAATTCTATGGGCTTGTCGGCGCGGACCCATGCTGGAACCCCGTCATCGAAGATCGACGTGTCGACGAAGAACCTTGGCCCGCCAAGGCCCGCTCCGGAGCCCGCAACATCGGCTACATAGGCCTTTGTAAACGCAAAATTTGCCTGCAGCTGAGGCAGGACGTCGAAGTAGCGGTCGATGCTGGCTGCTTCCCGAACCGCCTCTTCTGGTGCGATCTGTCCCGCCTTCATCCTGGCTAGAATCGAACTCACTTGCCCCGATGCATGATCGATCGCACGGCGGCTGCCCTTCGCCCGAAAGCCCGTCGCAAGCACCATGCGGGATCCGTACCACCCGTTCCGACGTTCGCTTTCGTCCAGCGCCCGAAAAAGGGCAAAGGATCTGGTCAGGAAGTCGTAGGTTACACCCGAGCTGCGCAGCGAAAGGTCTCTGTATGCCACGGCGCCGTCATTGAGCACGAGAGTACGGAACTTGCGTCCGCTATGCTCAGCGACGATCCGATGAAATGCACGAAGCCGAGTTATGGCGGTCTTTGCTTGCGGGGCGATCGGATTGAAGTCGGCCGCTCCGATCATGCCTCCATATCCGAGCAGGTCTACCCAGCAGACAGCCGCCACTTGGAACGGCAGGCTGCGCGCGCGGCCGCTGGCGATGGGCGGATGCACCCTTTGTCTTGGCGCTTTCACGCTCACCTCTTCTCTTTCGGTTGCAAAGCACTTCAGCTTAGCGTCGCCTGGTGGTCTCAGCCTAGTCCGGTTCGGCGCGTCGCGGCGATGGATGTGATTTGAGCTTCCGCTAAGGCGACCCGTCCGGCCGCACTGTCCGTCGCGGTGGTCGCGATGCACAAAGCTTCGGATCGGATAACCTCGTATTTCTATCTTCAGTCGTCTTGGCTGAGCTGCGCTAAGGCATGGAAGCCGCCCTACGTGCTGCCCAAGCGGTCGACCACTTCCGCGAAACCGTCGAGGTTGCAGGCACCTACCCGCTCGCCGAGGTCGGCAAGCACACCGCCGGGGCGTCTGGCGAGTGTGCGGTCATCTTACTTTGGATGAACGACCGGTCGAATGTGCGCTAATCGGCTTCAAAGCGGGCGGGCCGCAATCCCTGTTCGCTGGCGTAAGGGACCTTGGCCTTCCAATCGGAACGAACGGCCGCTTTCGCGATCGACCGCCCAAAAGCGGCTGTTCCGCTTCCCACCCAAATTGCGCCAATCGACCGCTGCTGAATGGATGGCAGGTTTCGGGATTGCCGGTCGATGGGTCGAATGACCGAGATTGGGCGCTTAGCTGCCGGGCTCCGGCGCATGAACGAATGGCC
>NZ_JAKNQR010000024.1:0-7908 GCF_036890205.1 Sphingomonas panaciterrae | reverse complement strand
GAAGCTAACTTATCAGCGGCCTGAAAACGGGGAGCAGGTCAGGCAGGTGAGTGTGTCGGGCTGCGATCCACTAGGACGCTACCTCGGGCAGACGAACGTGCCGAGTGCTTGCTATAAGACGTTCCGTAGCGGTCTCATCGAAGCATCGAAGCAGCACGACCTCCGAGCCGTTGTCTTTGGAATGCGGTGGACCAACAAGCTTTCCAACTTCGTGAAAACCGCCCAGGATAACGGTCTTACGACAACCGTGGCGTTGAAGGCCTTCCAGCAAGCCGCTAGGCTCACCATCCGCGACATCCACAACATCGTTGGCGAGGACGTGCGGATCATAGTGATCGGGTCATTGCCCGATTACGACATCTGGCCGGCAACGTGTGTCGCGCGTGCAGCCAAGCTTCACCAATCGTTGTTGGTTTGTGAAAATACCGAGCAGAGGAATGACATCTGGGGGATCGCGGCTGATAATATTCTTTCCGATTTGGCAAGCGAACAGGTAGAAGTGATACTACCACGGAACAGATTGTGTTAAACTGGTAAGTGTAATGCAATCGAAAACAGAATGGTGCTGTTCAGGGATGATGATCACTTGACGAATGAAGGTTCAGATTACTTAGCGGGGTACTTTCGCCCGTTTATCAACGTCGCATTGCAGAAGAGAAGTGAGCAGCATGTGTCTGTCAGACCAAGCCGCAAAATTGCGATGACGTCGGTCGTCAAAGGGCGTAGTGAGTGAGTGGGAGCCAGTACCAACCAGGTATACAGTCGCTGCTTGCGGCCGTTGGAAACCGCTGACACGTTGCGCGTCATGCTGGCCTTGTTTGTCGAAGTTGACGAAACCGTTCTGGCTTTTCCATCCGTGCAAGCAGCACAGCGCTATTTAGAAGCTTACGACGGTCTCGACGTTGTGTGCCCGCGTGCGTACGGCCCGATGGGTGAACAATTTCTGATCTCTATCACGCAAAGGTCGGTCATCATCAGTGCGTCGGATGCTCCGCCAGACGTAAACGGCTTAATGGCTATGCTGAGGCGTTCTTTAGCTGCGAAAGGACGGCCGGTTCCTGATACTGCTGGTCTTTCCGATCTGATGGCCGCCGCAGAAGCTATCCGGAACGAGCGTGATCCTGTTGTTGAGCGCCTTTCTGAGCCCGTTCCTTGGTTCCGCTGCTTGCTGATCCTGCTGGTAGGAACCGCCTTGCTGTTGCTCCTCCGGTTGTAAGTGGATCAGCAGCTATCCAGCATTCCAGCTGTTTTCAGACGGCGGCGCCACATTGGAAGACTGTCTAGCAGATGCTGTCGCGTCCGTTGTGCGTTCATGAGCGCACGCGCGCCAGCACCCGGGCGGCGACGCCGCTTTGTACGTGGAGCTGACGCCCGTAGCGCAGGGCGGTTGATGGAGAGGACCAGCGCAGGGTGAGGGCTATACCAGCGCCGTCCTCTCCAGCGGCGAACAGATCCTGGGTGAGCCCGACACGCAAAGAGTGAGTGGACAAGGCGGCGACTGCGGCGCCGAGCTCTCCTGGTGGAATGTCGACCAGCCCCGCCGCCGCGGCAGCGAGCGCAATCCGTCTGTAGATAGCCGTAACGCCCTGTCGCGAGAGCGGGCGGTCGCCCACAGTATATGTGACCAGTACCTTTGCGTCGTCCGATGCCTCCCCCCAGCGCGCGTCGGCGAGTTCCTTGGCGCGCTGCCGGCGACGATCAATCCCGACCCGCCGGAACAGGATACCTTCGCTGATCCCACTTTCTGCGCGCCAGACGGCGATGCGGCGCATGGTATCGGCCGACAACCAGGCCCAGGCGCCGATTCCTTCCTGATCGGTTTTCGAGCGGGGCAGGTGGAGCAGCCCAGTTCCATCGCTTTGCGGGCGCAGGTCCTTGATCTCGATGGCGGTGAGCTCACTTACCCGCAATCCAGCATCGTACCCGAGCGAGAGAAGGGCGGCATCGCGAATTCCTTGTAGGTCGCCGTTGCACGCTTCTAACATAGTCGCGATGGTGAACCCGCTGGCGCCACCAAGATTGCCGCCAAAGCGTAAGGGAGCGGCTTGGCGCTGCCCGGCGCCTTTGCGACGGCGGTGGGCGCGTAGTGCGTTGCGCACCATCGGCGCTGACGTGGGCGGCATCTCACCACTCAGGTCAAGCATCCGGTGCGCGGTTGCGAGGCTGGCAATCCGGCGGGCGAGCGTCGCCGGCCTTTTGCTGTCTGCTTCGAGCGCGCGCAGGTAGCGCACGAGGTCCTCCGGTTCGGCGGGAAGCGGACGGCGCTGCTCGTGGGAGCACCAGTCGAGCCAGCAGTCGAGATCGGCAGCAAGAGCCAGCTTGGATGCCGGCGCCATTGCCTCGAGCGCGGTTTCGAGGCCGATTACGCTGACCGGCGCCATATCGTCGGGCGCAGCTCGTCCGAGCGCTTCGATAAGACGTTCGTCGGGCGTGAGCGCATGGACGCGGCGCCCCTGGCGACGGGGTAGCGGACCGCTTCCGCGAACCATGATCGTGGTCGGGTGGTCACGTGAAGCCGTGCTGACACCCGGCGGGGTCTGTGGAGCTGGCGATGCTTCGTTGTAAACATAGGGTGCATCATGCTCCACCCTCGCTGACGTGGCAGCTACGCAGCTTTCAGCCTCGTCGTCATGCTCGTGCCACACGCCCTGCCCTCCCGCTCTGTTCTGCGCAATAACCATTCTGTTGCTACCATAATGCGCGATTATGGAAAGTTCCTCAACAGCGAATGATATAAGGGGAGGGGGCATGTCATTGCGTGCTCTGGCTGGCACTAAAGCGACCGTGTTGAGCGTAGGCTACGGTACGCCTAGAATGGCATTCTGAAGCAGATACATCGACAGGTTGTCAGCATGACCGTTCAAGTCAATATCACGTCGAATGGGCGCATGAGCCTTCCAGCGGACATCCGCAAACGCCTGGGACTCACCACGGGCGGCGCGGTCTACCTTGATGAAACGGAAGACGGCGTCGTGCTGCGCACCGCGGCACAATCGGTGGCGCGTGCGCAGGCGCTTGCCAAGCAGTTCACCGATGGCAATCCCGATGCCTCGTTGGATGCGTTTCTGGCCCGACGTCGCGAGGAGAGCGGCGAATGAGCGACGTCGTGCTCGACGCGTCCGCGCTCATCGCGATGCTCAAGGGGGAACGCGGCGCTACCAAGGTCGCAGGTGCGATCGCCGGAGCGCGGATCAGCAGCGTCAACTACGCCGAGGTGGTTAGCCACTTCATCCACGTCGGCATGCCGGAGCGCGACGTCGATGCCATGCTAGATCCGTTGCCAATGACGATCGTGCCGGTCGATAAAGCGCTTGCTCAGCTTGCCGGGCGTTTGCGCGCGGTCACTGCTGCAGCAGGGCTCAGTCTTGGTGATCGCATCTGTCTTGCCTTAGCCCGGCGCGATGGCCTGCCTGCGTGGACGAGTGATCTTGAATGGAAAAGGGTCGCAGACGCGGCCCAGGTCAAGGTCGTTACTGTTCGCTAAGCGAAGCGGCATGCCACGGGGACGTCGGTTGGTCGAAGCTCCCTTCGCAGATGCGGAAGGATCGGGCTGGCGGTCGGAAACGGAAGGCGCTCGACCATGTCGGCGCGATCCGGCAAATGAGGAAGTCACCGGCCTGTTGCACTGGTTAGGGCAGCATTATCGAAGCGGGCCACCTCTGCTGTAAGTGCTACAGGCCGAGCCCGTTTAGCCCATCTATCTCCATGCAGCGTGCAGCAATCGTCGAGCCAGCGAGCCTGTCCCATATGGGATAGGCTCGCCGGTGAACTATGAACCTTTGATCATGCTCAATGACCGATGCCGCAATAGCGCAAGCCTTCATTCTCGACCATGTCGCGTGGGTAAATATTACGAAGATCAACCAGGACCGGATCGCTGAGCAGCGACTTCACGCGCTTCAGATCGAGCGCACGAAACGCTTCCCACTCAGTGACAATTACCAGTGCATCGGCGCCATCCATGGTCTGGTACGCGCCGTCACAATAAGCAATGTTGTTCAGAACTTTGCGCGCCTGCTCCATTCCTTCAGGATCATAGGCCCGGATATCGGCGCCGGCGTCCTGGAGTGTTTGTATGATGGCGATGGCGGGACTATCCCGCATGTCATCGGTGTTCGGCTTGAACGTGAGGCCGAGCAAGGCAATTGTTTTGCCTCGCACTTCCCCGCCCATCGCCTGGATGACCTTGCGACCCATGGCACGCTTGCGATTGTCGTTGACTGCAACCACCGTCTCGACGATCCGCTGCGGCGCCTCATAATCCTGCGATGTTTTGAGTAGCGCGAGCGTATCCTTGGGAAAGCACGAGCCGCCATAACCAGGTCCTGCATGCAGGAACTTGGATCCGATACGATTATCGAGACCAATGCCCCGCGCGACGTCGCGAACGTCGGCGCCTACCTTCTCGCACAGGTTGGCGATCTCATTGATAAAGGTGATCTTGGTGGCGAGAAACGCGTTTCCGGCATATTTGGTGAGCTCGGCTGATCGGCGGCTCATCTCCACAATGGGCGATTTGTTGAGGTACAGCGGGCGATAAACCTGCTTCATCACCTCCAGTGCCCGGGGGTTGTCAGACCCGATGACAATTCGGTCGGGGCGCTTGAAGTCAGTGATGGCCGCGCCTTCCCGGAGGAACTCGGGATTGGAAGCAACCGCGACGTCGGCGCTGGGATTGGTTTGCCGAATGATCCGTTCGACTTCATCACCGGTGCCGACGGGGACCGTGGACTTGTTGACCACCACGGTGAACCCGGTCACAGCGCGCGCAACTTCCTCCGCTGCTGCATAGACGTAAGACAGATCGGCATGACCATCGCCACGGCGTGATGGTGTGCCCACGGCGATGAAAACCGCATCGGCGTCTCTGACGCCTTCGGTAAGGTCGGTGGTGAAGCTCAGCCGATCCGCGGCGACATTGCGGGCGACCAGATCGTCCAGGCCCGGCTCGTAGATCGGCATCCTGCCCTGCAGGAGAAGGTCAATCTTGCTCTGGTCCTTGTCAACGCAGACCACCGTATGGCCGAAATCTGCGAAGCATGCTCCGGAAACCAAGCCAACATAGCCAGAACCAATCATTGTGATCTTCACGGCCGCAACTCCCCCTAGGCGAGAACGGCAGCGTGGTAGGCGGAAAGCGCTCGCACAAAAAGCCCGAAACGTGCCGCGCTGCACCATAACGGGATGGACCGGGTCGACGACCCGACAGCAGCTCGCGCGTCGTCTCGCCGTCAGAACAAGAGTGCAGCAGCGCCCACTATTATTCCCCAGCTAAATGCGACCCCCGCGATCAGCACGCCGAGGCGAACTGCACCCGGCCAGCGACGCACGACTGGTTCGGCAAAGGCGCTCCCTATGCGGGCGTGCATACGACCCACCGTCGACTGAGGAGCGACCTTTATCGGCCGGTGTGAGAGGGTGGGAACCGAAGCAAGGCGGCGCTTTAGCAGGGACAAGGGAGATCCTTTCGCCCACCGCGTATCCGGCAAAGCTTAATGGGGCCTTACAAATTTGCTGCGCTTGCGCTCTTTTCCGAATTTCGGAAAATCGAGGGCTGATCTGCCCGCGGTTGGCCAACCCCGCTTCGGTTTAGCCGACAATCCTCACGGCTCATCCAACGACATGATTGATCTGCCAGAGGCAAAAATTCAGGGAACAAATCGCATAAGCTCGTTATCGACATCGATGTAAATAAAGAATCGTAGAAATTACAGTAAGATGAATGGCCAGGCTACATAGCTACTAACCAAAATCAGGGGAGCAAAACGCAGACACAAAATGTCACAATCAAAGTAACGTCGATTATGGGACAGTCCGTTACTTTTTGGCGCTGAATCAAAGGCTGACTTTGCGCTGCAAAACAGTTAGGGCATTTCGATGCGGCTAGTGGAAACGCTTGGCTGTGGGGTCGCGGGTGGTGAAGTGCAGTAAGCGCGAAGCGAAGGGGGTAAGCGGAGCGCAGTATCCTTCTTGTCATTAATGACACAATGAGGGGATCAGATGGCTAGCGAAGCGACGGAAGTACTCGAATACGCCTGGCCCGGTACGCGGAGCAATGCGCTTGATCTCGGCGTAACCCGCCTGCTCGATATTGCCGTGAGCCTGTGCGCCATCGTCCTGATTGCGCCGCTCTTGGTGCTGATCGCTGCTGCGATCGCGCTGTTTGATCGAGGACCCATTGTTTTTGCGCAGCCGCGTGTCGGCCGCAACGGGCGGATGTTCGCGTGCTTCAAATTCCGCAGTATGGTTGTGGATGCTGATCTGCGACTGGCGGAATATCTCGCCGAATCCCCCGAAGCGCAGGCGGAATGGGATAGAGACCACAAGCTCAGGAACGATCCACGGATTACCAAGCTTGGGCTCTTTCTTCGCAAAAGCAGCCTCGACGAGTTGCCGCAGCTGTTCAACGTGTTGCGTGGCGATATGGCCCTGGTCGGACCGCGTCCCATCGTGACAGGCGAGATCGTGCGATACGGCCGCTACTTTGCTGATTATTGCGCGGTAAAACCGGGTATTACTGGCCTCTGGCAGGTAAGCGGCCGCAACGATGTCAGCTACCGGCGGCGGGTTGCATTGGATACCTGCTACGCACGATCGCGCTCGCTAGGATTGGATCTCAAGATTGCTGCCAGGACGGTACCAGCCGTTCTTCGTGCGTCGGGCTGCTACTGACCGGTAAGGCTCCGTCCGGGCCTCATATGGGGGATGGCTTGTGCAGGCATCTTCAAACAATCTTTCTGAACATGGATGAGGTTGATGCCGGCGCCCTGCTGCAAGCGCGAATTGATCTGTTTGAGCGCGCGCTGAGCTTGTTGGCTCCGCCGCCTCTGTCCTCATTTGCGGATCACCACGCTACGATCGCGCGCGTTGTGCGTGCCGATTTGTCACGCGAGGAACATTTGAAGCACGCCTGTTTCCAACACTAGCCACTAATGGCGATGTCCACGTGCCATGAAGAGCAAGATCTGACACCAATCGGACGAATTAGCTAGCGCGTCCGGATGGAGCGCACAAAGGCGATGACGCGCTTTGCCAAGTCCTGCTCTTCGGTTCTCAAGTGCGCATTGGGGGCATCCGATTTTGACCGAGCCTGTTGGTACCGGGTGCGTTCGAACTTGCATGCTGTTTGCGCGCTAAGTGCTATTTCCGCTGCTGTTCTCGCGCCAAACGCTTCTACCTGCGCATAGGAGAGCATGCACTCCAGCCATGCCGTTTTCGCAGGCGGAGCGCTAGACGCAAGGATCGACGCTGCGAGTGAAAGCAGGATCATCGGCCAAGGCTAAGCGCGATCAAGTGGGCCGTCGAGCCGTGTTGATAACAAAAGCGAGCTTTCTGTCGCCAACTGTCAGCGGATGAGCATCCTACCTCCTGCTTGTCCTCGGACCACGATGCGTTAGCTCTGGCGTCATCTGAACTGCGCCATCTTCCTCCCACCCCCGCGCCAACCATCCGATTTCCGCCGGTAGCGACCGCTCCTGTGCCTCCGACCGGTTTAACAGCTATGCTGGCGCAGCAAAGCGTAAAAGCGGGGGCTCCGCCATCCAAACGAATCCAGGTGGGATAGCTTACATTCGGGTTTGGGATGAAATCGACATAACCATTCTCCAGCGACCGGCTGCCAGTTTTAGACGATAGAACGGGGAGTTGATCCGTACGTGCGTGATTGCAACATGATGGCAGTCGTGGTTAACTTGGGTCTTCGACGGACCCGACTTTAGCCGGGTGGCTCGGCCCGGCGCCTATCCCCGGGACAACCATAGCGAGTGGGCCTCGCTTCCGAGGACGGCCGAGTACAGTCAGGCCGGTCGCCATCGCTATCGCGATCAGGTTATTTTATGACATTGCTGCTTCGCTCCGATGCGAATGGTGACCTGCTCCCCGTTTTCAGGCCGCTGATAAGTTAGCTTC
>NZ_JAKNQR010000023.1:0-12367 GCF_036890205.1 Sphingomonas panaciterrae | reverse complement strand
GTCTCGGCGGGTGTGCCGGTAGCGGTTGCCCTATCGAGGCGACGAGCGTCCGCACGCCGTTCTCGTCGGGGCTGTCGCCCAATCGTCAGGTTGGCAGCGGTCGAGCAGGCAGCGTCACTTCGTCGAGGTGAACTTATCGTGCCCCATGGAGAACAGCGATCTGGGTCGGCACCCCGTGGTGTCGAGCCAGTGAAACTGTTCGCGGTGGGCGCGGACGGGACCGCCAGAGCGGGACCGGCAAGGCCGACGCCTGACTAACAGCATGATCGCTCATGTCGAACGGTGCCGCGCCTCGCGCGTCCCCGGCCCTTGTCGCTCGCTCGCCCCTTGATGGCGCGGCACAGGGCCGCACCATCAAGCGTCGAACCAGCAACTGCGGGCAAGTTCATGAGGTCGAGGTCAGGTGAACCAGCACCACCATCGCCAACATGTCCGCACTTAACCTTCTACTATTAGAGAGTTTCCTGCGGACACTCGGGCAGGATGATCAGAACGGCGGGTGGAATCAAATAATGCGGGCGTGGTGCGCGCTCGCCCTCCCCTAAATAGATGAAGTTATCAGGAGATGGTCATGGGATGGAGACATTATGAAGGACGAGGAACAGGAAACGTGTCGCTGCTGAACGGCGAAGGGGCGAATATTTCTGCTATCTACGAAAGTGGTTTGGTGCTGACTGGAAGAAGTCGCGTATTTGCCGGTTACTACGTCCGCGTGACGCTTCCGAGCGAGACCGAGTTCACGGGAGAGGATGAGCACTCCCTACGTTCCGCTCTCTTGCGGTTGGCATCCAACCTTGCAGCCGGGAAGCTCATCCTGACCTGCTCCGGTCTCGATCCGCGCTGGCGACAGAGCGGGCTGTCGGAAAACACAGGGTGGGGCTATTTTCCCTTCTACCCGGAAGCGGTCCACATGATGAGCCCAATCCCCGAGTCGGTCGAGCATGTCGATGAACTCGACAGAGAGATCAGGGAGGCCGTTTCAGACATGCGGATTGGCATCGATACGCGACAATAGGTCAGTCGGATCGAGGAAGCCAGAAGCCCGGTATCAGTTCGGCAAACCTTTGCTTCGCTGCGTCTTCACCGCCGAAGATCACGACCATGAGCGAGAAAGGCGTTTGATCTCCACGCCCCTTGCTACTCAAAAAGCGTATTCGCCCGCGCAGCATGTAGATGTCGGCGTGCAGGCGAAGATGGTCGTGAAACCATGCGGAATCTGTTCGCGCCGGAACAAGGCTCACAATCGTCTGGACTCGACCCGAGCGCCACTGCTCCTCCGCTCGTCGCAGCCATTTCAACATGGCCGAGAATGGCGGATTCATAAAGGTCAGCCTGCCCGACCATTCATCCGATAGCCCGTCGCCTCCTTCCTCGATCAGAATGCGACGTTTCGCCCTGACCGGACTCTCGACGTGACCACAAGGGTCGAGGTCCACCTCGCCGAACGCTGCATAAACTGCGTCCATGAATTCGGGAGGCGTGAAGCGGGTATCGCGCCCGCCATTTGGGTCGAAGAGCCAGTGGGCGCGTTCAGGCGCGCGGCGACGAGCCTTGGGGGCGAGCGCTTCCAGAAGCCGCAATGCGCTTCGGACGGACCCCTCGCCCTGTTCGAGATTGCTGACCGTGCCCCGCGCTATCCCTGCTCGCGCCGCTGCCTGTTCGAGTGAAAGGCGTAGCGTCCGTCGCCGCTGCCGTAGTTGCGCCGGAAGATCAGCACCTCGCGCCACGCCGGACAGGTGGTAGTCCAACGCCTTCATGACCGCGACCAGCGTCGGCATCGTGCCGACTCCAGCTTCCAGCCTCTTTACGACCTGCGGATCGACTCCGGCGCGAGCCGCTAACTCAAGCCTCGAAAGCCCCTTTGAGCGGCGTGCAGAACGCAAATCCTCGATCAACATATGACCCATCCGGGGGTCTTATGCTGATCACGGTATGCGTGTCACTCTGCTCCTTGTTCGCTGGCGCGCAAACTTACCCATTTCTATCGACGCAGCGCCGAGTAGGGATCGCAAACGCACGATCGCTATCGTTGCAAAGCTCGCGGCAGTCATGCGCTGCAAGAGCAGCGGCCACTCAAAACGTGACGAGCCGCCCCTGCATCGGATCATAGCTGCATTCGGTGATGGTCCCGTCCCGAATGCGAGACACCGCCTCATCAATCACGCCGAGGGGCACGAGAAACCACTCGCGCGGCTTCACCGGATTGCCAAAGCGATCCGTGATCGTGAGATCGATCTGCGCGGGTGCGAACACCTTGTGGATCAGTGCTTCGAGCCGCCGCCGATTGATGTTGAACAGCTTGTAGGTGGAGACAACCTCTACACCGGCGAGCAGGTAGGTAGCATCCTTCTCCACGCCTGCGAGCCGCGCCTCGACGGTGCCGCCTGTCACGCCGATCTTGTGCAGCACCTCGCGATGTTCAGCCACAACCGGGTGCGTGGAGTTGCTTCTCAGCACGTATATGGTGCCGCTCTCGGTATCGTCGTCGTCGGCCTCACTCTTGAACAGCGGTCCCGCTGATGGTTCGGTGATCCGTCTCCCCGCCTCGTCCTTGTAGAGCGCCCGCTGAAGCGAGCGCAGCAGCATGTCGCTCTCGGTCGCATTCGAGTAGATCACCCGTAGGCGAGCATCGGCCTCACCGTTGGGCGCTCGAATCGGGTCGCCCACCTTGGCGACATAAGCGATTTGTCCACCGAGGATGAAGAACTGCCCGGTAGTGATATCGGCCTTTAGGAAGCCCGAGTCTCTGACGAAGGGGCGAGTTTCGCGCACGCCCGTCTCCAGATCGCGCTCGACCTGCTCGAACAGCGACCGGAACTGGTCGAAGTCGGCACACCGTTGGCGATTTGCGATCTCCTCAGCGGCACGGCGCTCCTCGCGCGAAGGGACGTGGCGGAGCTTGGTTATGTCGCCCGTCGCCTCGATACCCTCAAGCTCAGCCAACAGGGCGTCGCTATCGAGTTCCTCCGGCTCGGGTTGCGCCTGCTGGTCAGGGACAGCAAGTAGCCCGTAGCGGTCGAGATCAGCCAGCAATGCATGACTGTCGAGCCGCGCCCGCAGCCGGTCCAATCGGACGGCGTAGAGCCGCTCGAAGATGTCGCGATCTTCACCATGCTGGGGCGCTCGCCCGTGCTCCTCACGGAAGCGCACGATGTCTTCGAACCCGGCGATGATCCGCTCTTCCAGTGGCGTGTAGGCTGAGCGCTTCGGCTGTGGCTGCGCGAACTCGTCGAGTTCGGCGCGAAGCTCGTCAAGGTCGAGGTCAGGCATACCGTCCCTCGTCCTTGAACCGCACGAAGGCAGCAGCGCCCTCGGCGAGGCGCTTTTCCCACGCATCGGCGGAGTCGATGGATGGTAGGCGACCCCGCTCCCGCTTGAACCGCACTGCGCCTCCGGCCAAGTCCTTTGCTTCCTCCGGCGTGAGCGCCGTGCGCCGCGCTGAAATGACAGCATGCACCTGCTTTAGCACGGCCTCGTTCATCGCCTTGGCGAGCACCGAGTAGGCCGCTTCGAACGGGTTGATGCTGTCGATCAGGTCAATGTCGAGGTCGCGCACGTCCATCGCGATCTTGCGCACGCCGTCGATCAGCGCGGTGTTAGTCCGGTCCTCTCCGCCGCTGCCGCCCTCGCCCGCCAACTGCTTGGCCTTCTGGGTGAGATTCAGGGCAGCGACCGCGTGCTGGCGCACGGCTTCCTGATCTTCGTCGCTCAGGTCCGGATAGCGGTCGCGCACGATCTTGCCCATACGCACCTGCGTCAGTTCCTGCGGCACCACCTCTTCGTCGAAGAGGCCACGTTCCAGCGCCGTCTTGTCCTGCACGAAGGCGGTGATGACCTCGTTCAAATCCTCCCGGCAGATGCGCGAGGCTTCCTCGCTCTTGGGCTCGACGAGGCCATTGATCTCGAAGTGATAGAGGCCGCGCTCCTCGTTCACCCCGACGTTGGTCTTGCCTTCTTGGTAGCCATCAGGACCGTAGTCGAAGCCATCCAGCTTGCCGTTGTCCTTGGGCGTGAAGTTGAACCGGGGGGTGAGCACCTGCTCCATGAGAAGGCTGGCGGCGATCGCCTTCAGCGTGTCGTTGATCGCATCGACAACAGCGGCTTCGGACGCATCCGGTTCGGCGATCAGGTTGGTGAAAGATGCGGTTTCTTTCCCCGGCGCGTCGCGCGTTGCGCGCCCGATGATCTGGATGATCTCCGTCAGGCTGGAACGATAGCCGACCGTCAGCGCGTGCTCGCACCAAATCCAGTCGAATCCCTCCTTCGCCATACCGAGCGCGATGATGATATCGACATGCTCGCGGTTGCCCCGCTGCTTCGGGTCTTTGAGCGCCGCCAGCACCTTGCCGCGCTTCGCATGGTCGGAGTCATCGACCAGATCGGCGATCTTGATCACCCGCCCGTCGCGCAGTTTCACGCGGTAGAAGCCGGTGTCGGGGTCGGCACCCAGCCACTCCCCGAGATATTCCATGATCTCCTCGACTTCCTTGATCTTGTCCTTCGTGCTCTCGCGCGAGTTGACCGAGGGGATATGGACGATGGTCTTGCGGGCCGGATCGAGCACCGCCTCGATCGCTTCAAGGTAGCGGCCCGTGTAGAAGAAGTAGCCGATGTTGAGCGCCTTGAGGTGCTCGTAGCCGTTCAACTGCTCGTAATAGGTGTAGGTGACCGTCTCGAACTTCGCCTCATCCTCGGGCATGAGGACCGGCGCGGCGTCGCCTCGGAAGTAACTTCCGGTCATGGCGACGATGTGAACCTGATCGCGCTTGATGAACTCGCCAAGCTGGCTACCGAGCCGGTTGTCCGGGCTGGCGGAGACGTGGTGGAACTCGTCCACCGCGATAAGTCGACCGTCGAACGCCTCCACCCCGAACTGCTCGACCGCGAAGCGGAAGGTGGCATGGGTGCAGACCAGCACGGTGTCGTCGCTGGCAAGGAACTGCCCGACCGCACGGACCTTCGACGTATCGACCCGCTCCTCATCCGGCCCCGGCGTGTTGCACAGGTTCCACTGGGGCTTGACCACCCAGTCGGCCCAGAAGCCGAACTTGGACAGCGCCTCGTCCGCGAAACTGCCTCCAATGGACTTCTCAGGCACGACGATGATCGCCTGTCGAATGCCCTGATTGCGCAGCTTGTCGAGCGCGATGAACATCAGCGCCCGTGACTTGCCCGAGGCCGGGGGCGACTTGATCAGCAGATACTGCTCGCCGCGCCGGTCATAGGCCCGCTCCTGCATGGGGCGCATGCCAAGCTCGTTCGCCTTGGCGGATGCGCCGGTGCGGGCGGTCTTGAACGAGACGGCTGGGATAGGAGCGGCTGAAGTCATTGAGCTATCGTGCTTTCCACCTGATATGTGTCAACCCGGCCTGCCGAGCGCCTTCGCTCGGACAGGCCGTCTCTCGGCTCTGGAAGGCCGATAATCAAAACCCGATCAAGACCAAAGCGGGAACGCGCACATCCGATTATCCACGGTTTTCGGCCATATTCCCCTTTTATTCCTGCCTCTCACCCGCCTTCCGATCAAAACCCAATGAAAACATCTCGCGCTCATGCCCAGTAGGGGACATACCCCGCACGAGGGCGCTCCGGGTCTCCGGGACGGATCAGCCGCTCCTTTAGGGCCAGCTTGATCACCGCCGAGGCTTGGGAGGCGTTCCCTTCGGCGATCCCGAGCCGCTCGCGCAGGCTGGCATTCGTCATCCGGTCGCCGCTGACATATTTCAGCGCCGCATGCTGGTAGCATGCCCGAACGCGCTCATCCTGCGTCATCTCCGCGAAGCGGCGCGGGGCAAACAGCGAGGCGCGCACCGAGGTGTCCTCCTCGCGGAAGTCAGGTGGCGGAAGCTGGTGGAGTTCCGCTGAGGCCAGCACCTTGTCGATCCCGGTGCCCTGCTCCTCGCAGAGGCGCATACGCCGCATCAGGGAGGCCAGCGCCTCGTTGCGGGAGCGAGGAGGCGAGTCGAGGAAGCGATCCGGCTTGACCAGTGGTTGCCCCGGATTGGTAATCTCCAGCCGGTCCTTGAACAACTCTATGAGAGGAGCCGCGCCGGTGATTGTCATATCCTGATGGATCAGAGCATTCGCGATCAACTCGCGGATGGCGATGGCTGGGTAGAGAGGCTGCTCCTCACGAAAGGCCGTGCCGATATGCTCGTTGTTGGGCAGCAGGGTGTGGATGTAGTCGGTCAGACCCTTAAACCCGTTCGCATAGCCCTTCTGCCCGTCACGCCGGTGCGTGACCGTGGTGGCACGGTTGCTGCCTTCATAGGAGACGAACCGAACGGCCTTGCGGGCGAGCGAGGTCGAGAAGTCGTGCAGATTCTTGGCGAACAGGATCGCGCCGAGATTGGTGATGTTCCACTTGCCCCCGACGTCGGCCTCGATCAGCCGATCCGCTCGCAGCTTGTCGAAGATGCCCGCCCGATTATCCGGGAGCGGTTGGCCGGTCAGGTCGAAGTAGCTGGTGTGGTCGAGACGTGCGAGCACCTCATCGCCGGTCAAGAACTGCGCCGCGAGACCGGTCTCCCAAGCGAAAGATTGGAGCTTGGACCAGAGCAGCTTCTGGCGCTCAGGATGGTCGGACAGGCGTGGCGTCGCGCTCCCGACGCGGACGTAGGCCGTTCGCTCGAACTCAACGGGGCTGGTTGCGGCTGCCGGGATTTCAAGCAGCACGAGCCGATGGCCCTGATAGTCCATGCTCTTGAAGCAGAAGGCTACTGAGGGCTGAAGGCACTTGCTCAACCAAAAATCCAGCGGCTGATTCTTGTGTTTAGCGGCGGACGGCTCGAACGTCGTCCCGGTGACCGCGTGATCCCCGTCGCGGACGCCCCAGACCACATAGGCGAAATGCTGGTCCGCAAGCCGCGCCGCGTTCGACAGGGCCGAGATCAGCTTGCCGATCAACTCTGGATCAGTGTTATTTTCCTTGAACTCAACCCATGCGGTTTCGGCAGGAAGCGCGCGCAGATCATCGATGAGCGCGTGCTGCCGCGCCTGCTCACGTTCGGGCGTGTCCACGGACGATGAGACCATGCTCACGCGGCCTTCTTGGTAGTCATCTTGGTATAGAGATCGAACAGCTTCTCCAGTCGCTCCGTGTCGTTGCGGAAGCGGCGACCGATATAGATGCGTTCGAGCACCTCGTCGTTGGCTTCGTGAGCGCGTCGAAGATCGTCGGGCATGTCACGGGGATCGTAAAGCTCCGCGAGCGTCAGAGGAAAGTGCCGCTCTCGCGTCAGCAAAACCTCCGCAGCCGCCTGTGATAGATCGTTCCTATTCTTCTCACTAAGCCCGCCTGCTGGGAGCGGAAAGGTATTCCAGCCAAGCGTGTTCGAGTAAGAATAATCGGTCCGAAGCCGTCCACAGACCGCGTCAATCCAAGAAAGATGGAGTTTGGATATGATTATTGACAAGGCCCATAACGGCCCGTCCGATATATAAAATGCCTTATTTGTGGGTATAACTGATGAGTCGGCCAACCCTGCTGGAAAGAACTCACGGTTTTCCGACGAGACAATGGGAACAAATATCTTCCGAGCGTCATCACCCTTTCGCTCACGAAACTGATGGGGTCGAGATGCCAACTTGTTTACGGCTGCATCCTGCGTCTCAGTTCGATCACGCCTCACGCTATCAATACGCTCTTCAATCTCACGAAAATGCAGCGATGCCGATAGATCGCTGTCACCAATCCAAAGGCAATACCGTTCCTTCCCATTTATATACTCACTCGACCCCAAAAACCTTCGCAGTAGATTCTCTGGAAATCCACCCTTCACAAGGCTAAGTTTCTCCTCCGGAGATAAGATAAGCCCTGCCGACTTGGAGTAGTAGACACCGTAGTCCATAGCGGAAAGAGGAGGAGTTGGCCGCCTTTCGGGAAGCACCACCTTGATCTCATGGTGAGTAAGGTAAGGATTGATATAATCAACCTGCCGCGCGACGTTGTCTGTGAATATGTGTCTCGCTCCAACCGGAGACCGATCCACGCCTGTCACAACAACGGTTACGCCAGCCTTGTTAGCCGCCAAGTTTGACCACCTGAACGAGGTGTGTGCAAATCTTATGTTAAAGCCGAGTTCGAGCAGTATTTTCCATGTGATGGCTACCTGTTGCCCTTGGCACAAGCTGTTTGTTGTCACAAAGGCGAACGGGGCGTCACAGTAAATATTATAGGAGGCTGCTTTAACAAGCCACGCCCCGACGTAATCTACATTCTTCCACTTTGATGTTAGCGGGCTGAATATATCTCGAAGATCACTCTTCTCAGCCTCTTCCTGCTTGCGGGTTCCCTTAAATGGAGGGTTTCCGCAGATATAGGTCTCACCGCCAGTATTCTCAAAATCGATTTCGGCTTGGTCAAGCGGTGTTTCAAACAAGTCGTTGGCAACCATCTTAACGCTGGTTCCCGTTGGAGGGCAGATACTAAGCCAGTCGAGTCGCAGCGCGTTACCGCAGGTGATCCAGTTCTGAGAGTCCAGCGGCAGGAACTCGGCCAGCGCCTCCTGCTGACCACGATAGAGCACGTCCGCCTGATACTCAGCGATAATAAGCGCAAGGCGCGCGATCTCAGCCGGGAAGTCGCGAAGCTCGATGCCGCGAAAGTTGGTGAGCGGGATGTCCGACCTGCGGTCTGGCTCACCGCGTCGCCGGTTTACCTCCGCTTCAATCGCCCGCATCTCCTTGTAAGCGATCACGAGGAAGTTGCCCGAGCCGCAGGCAGGGTCGAACACCCTGATCCGCGCCATGCGATTGCGCAGGTTCAGGAGCTTGCGCCCGTTGTCACCCGCTTCGTCCAACTTGCCCCGCAGGTCGTCGAGGAACAGCGGGTTGAGCACCTTCAGGATGTTCGGAACGCTGGTGTAGTGCATTCCGAGCGCACCGCGCTCCTCGTCGTCCGCGACGGCTTGGATCATCGAGCCGAAGATGTCCGGGTTGATCTTCCGCCAGTTCAGCCCGCCAATGTGCAGCAGATAGGACCGTGCTATTTTGCTGAACCGGGGCGTCTCCGTGCTGCCGCTGAAAAGCTGGCCGTTCACATAAGGGAATCGGTTCGCATAACGGGGGACATTCGCGGTCTCGCGGTCTTGAGGCTTGGTGTCCATCGCCCGGAACACTTCGCTAAGTATCACATGCAGGTCGGAGGCGTCGCGCGCGCTCATTTCCTCCACGGTGCTCGTGAACAGCCCCTCGCTACGGAATATGTCGGTGTCCTCGGCGAAGAAGCAGAAGATCAGGCGCGCCATAAAGTGGTTCATGTCGGTGCGGCGTTCGACCGTCCGCCATTCGGGATTATCGGTGAGAAGCTGGACGTAGAGCCGGTTGAGCCGCCCTGTCGCCTTGATGTCGAACGAGCTTTCTCGGACCTGCGGAACGGTGGTGATGCCCGCGAGCGGCAGGAAGAAACCAAAATGGTCGGGGAACTGAGGATAGGCGCAGGCGACCGTCTCGCCGCTGGTCATGTCCTCGGCTTGAAATGCCTCACCATCGGTGGCGAGAATGAACCGCGCCTTGGCCGACATCGTCTTGGGGCTGGCCCGCAACGCCCGCAGTGTCGCATCGACCTCGCCAGTCGGGCACGTTGCGATATGAATGTTGCTCCGCTGGAGCACGGCACCGGGCACGTCCGACTGGTTGGTGGAGCCAGAGCGCAACCGCTTGATCGTGGTTTCCGGGTTCCCGAATGCGCGGAGGAACTCGAACGGAAACTCACCCGCCTCGAACGGCTGTTGGGCAAGGGTGGAAACGGCGTCGTCGATCTCAACAGGATTCATGCTGACACCATAGAGATGAGGATGATTGCCTGCCAGCAACAAGGCATCCGCATTGCAAACGCTTGCCCGGGCGGCCACTCTTCTCACCGAGGCATCGGGGGACGCCCGTGGGGATCACGCGAGAGAGGATTGTCGAGGCACTGACCAGCGAGCGGGCGCTAACCCTTCAGGGTGCCCCGTTCACTGTTCTGGGGGCCGAGTGGGCGGACGAGTTCATCACCATCTCGATAAAGCCGGGTGCCGCACGCACGAAGGTGCCGCTGGACGAGAGGCCGGAGGGCGGACGCATTTGCTGGGGTCGCTCAGCATCGCGCTCCGTGACACGCTCGCCCGTTGCCGCGCACGCAACTTCATCAGCGAGCAGGATGCCACGGACTTGAAGCGACTGATGAACCTGCGTAACCCGCTGTCACACCATCGCCTAACCGATGGCTCCACGAACCTGTCGTGACGTGCCGTTGACGCCCGTATACCCGGTGCGGAACACCCGCGTCGTGACGCTACCTTTGCCATCAGCATGGCTGTCCGCCTGACGGCTCTGCCGATGGTTCGACTTAGTGACTGAGAGTCGAACGCTTCGCGTTCTCCTGATCTCTATTCATTCATTCGCTCGTTCCTCGCTCATGAATGAGAGATCGCTGACAAGCAGATATAGATACCAGCTATGCGTGCATCATCCTGTAGATCAGATGTTCTTTAATCCCCTCCAAGATAACCTGATGCTCGAAGAGACACATAGGTCTCGAAAAACAAAACGATACCAAAACGGATTATCGCGGCTACCTTGGAGGGGGAAAATGCATCATCCTGTGAGTCGTGATGGCTTGCTGGCAGCTTTGGCGTCTATAGCTTAGCAGGTGGTCGCCCGTGACCCTGCATTACTGCCCTTTCCAGACCCTCTCGGGTCTCGACGGTTATCTTGTAAGAAGCAGCGAACGACTGCCGCAAAGACTTGACATGCCGATCGCCGGAGAGTTGTCAGTCAGACATGGCTCTCCTCTTTCTCGTGACTTCTTTTCAGCACGGTCTCTGAACCGGCAACCGCAGCGCCACGAGCGCGGTCGGGATGCTCACCCAATACACTGAGGCGGTAGCAAACCGTTCAGCTTCTTTTGCGTGGAGGCGAGCACGCGACAGTCAAACCTCTGAGCACTTAATGTATTTACAAGATATCAAATGCAGCATCTTGCCCGCAATATTTATCATCATCCCTGACGCGCCTTTGACGCGCCGGGAAGAGGTGCTTCACGCACGACGGTAAACAATGCGTCCTAAGCTGTCGCTGCCTGCGCGTTCAACGATCCACAAAGCAGTTGATTGAGGACCGGTGCTGCTGAATGCTGCCGTGCTGAGGGGGCATGATGGCGAAGCTCGATTGGTCGAAAGGCGGCAACTACGAACCTGACCCCGCTCGCGTTCAGCGGGTGAATGATTTCGTCGAGCCTGACTGGGCAAGCAGCAGACGGGCCAAGAAATCCCGTAAGCCCACTCCGGCTGAGCGGTTGGCTGAGAAGGCTCGATCTGAGCAGAAGGCGCTGCGGAAGGCAGCGAAGAGGGCCGCTAACATCGCCAAGGCTCAAGCTGAGCGAGTCGCTGCCTTGGCGCGGCGCAAAGCGAAAGCACAAGCTCAACGGGACAGCCCCGTCGCCAAACCGTCCCGCCTCAGCCCTGAGGAGGAACTCGCCGCTGCTGAGGCCCGTCAGAAGGAAAAGGCTGCTCGTGAGCAGCGGAATCTTGCCAAGGCTCGTAAGCAAGAAGCCGAGATGGCGGCGAAGAAGAAGACCCACCTACAAGCGTGGCTGGAAAAGCAACATGGGCTTCAAACAGACCGGCAAACGCTCAGTCAGCGATGGCGAGAACGGCTGTTTGGTCGTCGCAAGTAGAGATAGCATCCTGCGCTGAGCGGTCGCTCATAAATACCAGCATGCTCACGCCCATCCCGCTCACTGACTGCCCCGGCCTCATCGACCTCATGCTAACCGGCGACGAGCACCGCACGAGCTTCGGCCTCAACGGCGTTGGGGTGAGCGTCGAGCAGATCGGAGATGCCGCCTATCTCGAAGCTGCGTGCCCGGACTTCGGCTTCTTGGCGGTATTTCCGGGCTGGTATGCCGGTGAGCACGGCCTACCCGCCCACGTCGTCATCGTCGGCGACCCTATCGCCTGCACTCGTTGGCTCCCCATGGGGCAGGACGACAGGCTCGCCATCATCAACCGCTTGCCTCTCGACCCAATCAACCAGACGTTGTGCAGACTGGCCGCGTATCGTCAGCGTGCCTGAGCGATGAGCGCCGCCAACTGGTTGCCCTTGCCGACCAGCATGCGGTTCGCATTGAGCGTGCTGTTGGTGCTCGGGTCATAATAACCCAGCAGCATGGCGTTGCGGTCGAGCGCCTTCTGCTTCCCGCCACCCTGTTCCTCGATATAGCCGATGACGATCCGGTTCGCGTTCAAGATGGGCGTGCGTGCCATGATATCTCCGTCGTTTGAGGAGGTGAGATGGCTCCAGTGCTGGATATTGTCGAACTAAATGAACTGGTTGCCGACATCCGCCTCGATAGGGCAACCGCTACCGGCACACCCGCCGAGAC
>NZ_JAKNQR010000022.1:0-12574 GCF_036890205.1 Sphingomonas panaciterrae | reverse complement strand
CATCCTGCGTGAGCAGGTCAGCGACCCGGTCGACGCCGCGGTTGTCGATCATCAGCGCGCCGAGCAGCGCCGCCTCTGTCTCGACGTTCCGTGGCGGCCCTTGGTCAGCCTGGATTGGCGCGGTCATCAGCATTTGCGCTCCGAGGCGAGGAAGGCGTCGCGCCAGGCAGACCAGCTGCGGGCGATCGCCTGATTGTGGGCTAGGTCGGTGAGCAGGGCCGGGCGATCCTGAGATTGCTGGATCAGCGCGCAGTAGCGGCACCATAGCTCGTCGACGGTGATGCGGGTGGGGAGCGCGACCACGTTCATGCCGGCATCAGCGGTGCGCGCAGCACCTCGTCAGCCCGCCAGGGCGGCATGATGCGCTCGCAGTCGAGCAGATAGTCCAGGATGCCGACCGCCTCGGCCGCGTCATGGCGGATCACGTCGATGCCGAGCTGACGGCAACGCGCGACGGCCATGCCCTTCAGCTGCGCCGATGCGGTTGCGCGCGGCATCTTGCCGATGAAGTGCCGGCGCCATGTGGCTTGGTGGATGCCGATCCCGTTCCGGTCATTGACGACGCGGATGGACTTGGCCTCGCAATAGCTCTCGACGTGCCCGGCAAGGCTGACAGCAAGGAAATGGGCTTCAGCGTTCGACTGAACGTTGAAACCGTCGAGGTGCCGCGGCTTCTCGTAAGCGACGGCGGTGAGCGGCGTGACCACGTGGTGCTCGTGCATGCGCTGGTGCAGGCGCAGGAACACGGTGCCCGGCGAGGTAATCGCCGAGCCCAGCTGCCAAATGCCCGTCACGGGCTTGTCGAGGCCGGAGTGCCAGAGAGCAAAGCCGGTCGACGTCTTGGACAGATCGAGCGCCAGATACGCGGTCACGCCGATTCCGATCAGTTGACGGTGTGGAGCTCAGGGGCGGAGCGTTCCGCCATCGGCATCTGCGGCGCCTTGGCGCCACCCATCTGGTCGACGAGATCGCGGCTGATCCCGATCTTCAGCTCCTGCATCATGCCGTAGAGCGAGCGCAGGTAATCATCCCGCGTCTCGTCTGACATGTTGGCCAGCTTGTGCGCGTCTTTGGCCGCCTTCTTGTTGACGTGGCAGTCGTCCTCGATCGTCTTCCACGCGGCGGAAAGATCGCCTCGCGACTTGGCGTTCTGCTCTTCCGCCGGCTTCACGTCGCCACGCAGCAGGCGCGCCGCGCGGGCGAAATCCGGCTTGGCAACTTCGGTGTGGTCCTGCTGCTGCTCCTGTTCCTTGGCCTTTCGCCCGCGGCCACGGCCGGTCGGGGTGTCCGTAGATGCGGCAACCATGGTGTCTTCCTTCTGCTGGGGTGCCGCGACCCGCGCGGCGGTGGGGAGAGGCTCGAAAGCCTCGGGGGGAGGGGGGCTGTGGAGGTCTTCCTCGTCGATGAGGCGTGCCTCGCCGATCGAGATCCCGGCGTCGGCGGCTGCCGTCATCAGGGTGGCGCCATCGCGCCGGGCGATGCGGTACGCGCGCTGCTGGACTGAGCCGCCGACGTTCATGCGCCGATCGCCTGGCGGATCTGGGCCAGCCGAGCCTCGGACGATTCCAACTGCTCGGTCAGGGTCGCGATCTGGACCTTGGCGGCGGCCAGTTCGCTGCTGACGTCTGGGATGGCAGCGCGAGTGGCGAGTTCGTCGACCATCTTGTGGATGGTTGTGGCAATGTCGTCGCCAGTGCCGACCCAGCCGACAGATGGCGCTGGCTCTTCGGCAATCACGGCGCCGGCCGTGGCCGCGAGCATGGCGGTGCGACGGTCGACCGCCTGTCCGATCAGGTCGAGCGCGGCGCGGCCAAGGCTCACTGCGTGCATGGTGGCGTATGCAGCGATCGCCGTGAATAGCTCGCCCTGCGGCTTGATATTGATCTGTTTGGGCGAACCGTACTCCGGCGCCGTTGCGAGCGCGGGTTCTGGCTGCGGCATGGGCGCTTCCTTCGTTTCAGGGGCCGGCGAGGAGGGCTGCTTGGCAGGTGTCGGGATGATCGGTGCCGCGGCCGTCGGCGGGCGCCGGTTCACGATCGACGCGATGCGCGCCGCTGCTTCGTCCTCATCGATCTCGAGCAGCGGCTTGGTCACCGCGCGGGTCGGACGCGCGACGGGGAGCGGGGCACTTGCCTTCCGGCCCAACGTAATCACGCGGGTGTCGCCGAACCCCTTGATCGAGATGCGACCGGCATCGGACAGTGCCGCGAGCAAGGTGCGGGCGCTCTCGACCGAAGTGAGCTGGAAGTATTCGCAGATATCGTCATCGCCGGGCAGGGTGGCGCCAGTACGAAGGCATCGCTCGATCCAGTCGAACATGCGGTCCTGGTTGAGGCGGGAGTGGGCCATCATCGGGCGGGCTCCGGTGCAGGGATGGAGGGGGCGAGCCAGCGGACGCGCGTTTCGCGGTCGTGCGGGGCGTTCCAGACGATCCAGCAGAAGTCTGTCGTGCCGCCCTTGAAGGCGCGATCGCCCATCTCGGCGATCAGCGCGCCCGGCGGCATGCTGGGCCGTTTCGACAGGATCAGGATCTCGGCCGGCGGGAACTCGGCGAAGAGCGCATGACGCGCGCGGCTGGCGAGGAACGACAGCTGCTGAAGGACGCAGACGCGATGATCGGCGAGGGCCAGCACCCGGCGAATGATGGTCTCGGCCAGCTTGAACGGCGGGTTGGTGACCACATTGAGCCGGGCGCCGACCGGCACCGCCACCGGGCAGCCGAACTTGGTCGCGTCCCACGGCGCAGCGAAATGATCATAGCCGCGGTCGGTGATGTCGGTGGCGATGACGTAGTGCTGGCCAAGCCGCTCAGCGAAAACGCTAGGGATGGTGCCACCACCACAGCAGGGATCCCAGACCCAGCTGTTCGCCGCGAAGGGGATGGCGTCGGCGAGCAACTCCACACACCAGCGCGGCTCCACGTACCAGTCATCAGCCGCGCGGGCGTAATCGGTGGAGCGCATGTTCTGCGCGATGTTGCCCGCGCTCATGCAATGCTCTCCTGCGGCGGCCATGCGGCGGAGCCCGTGAACTTGCGCAGCAGGCTCTTCGCGCCAGCCTTGGACAGGCCGATCGCTGCCGCAGCGTCCGCCAGCGCATGCCCTTCGGCGGCGTGCTGACGCAGCTGCTCCATGCGCCGGCGTGACCGCGCGGCGTTGGTGACACGTGCGCAGGTAAGGCCGTACCTCAAGGGCGCACCGCCTTTGAAGAAAAGGGCGTAAGCGCCTCGATCATCGCGTCGGCGAAGGGGCGCAGCTCGCCCTGGTCCCGATTGCAGAAGATACCGTCGATGCCGCGCTTAGCGAACGCTGCGCCGCCGTCGACAAGCAGGGCGATCAGTTCCGCTGGTGCCAGGGGCGTCGGGTTCAGTTCGTGGGCAGCAGTGCCCATTAGCTCGAGCACGACGTTCTGCCCGTTCGTGCCTAATGCCGACATGACCGAGAGCAGATCCTCACGGTTCAGCGGACGGTGCTCTGCGTGGCCGGGCTCCATCCGTGCCGATTCGATCACGCGATCGGACACGCCAGACGCAGTCGCCAGATCGACCACCCGCCAGCGCTTGCCGCGCCCGACAAATAGGCGGAGCATGTCGTGCACGGCCATGTCGAGCCGAGTGCGTGAGATCAGCGGCGATTTGTCCGCAGACGCGGGGGCGCTCATCGCGTACCGCTCCGCCCATGAGACGTTCCCTGGTCGTCACCGATCGTTGAGCCGCGTGGCGTTGGCGCCGCGCCCCTCCCATCTTGGATCAGCCCTTTGCCGCCGGGGATCGACTCCCCGACGGCGCCGGCTACTGTCGTGTTGCGAGCAACGACAGGAGAAGGATCAGCATGGACGACGACGACTTGCGCGTGGTGGTCGTTTGGCCGGACGCAAAAGAGTACGCGCGGTTCCGCGCCGTTTGTGGCGACGATTACCCCGACACGTACCTCGAGTTTCTCGCTCAAGCCGAGGGACGCATCCGAGCCGTTGAAGCAACTGGGAAGGTCGTGGAACGAGTTGTCGTCGATCCCGACGAGATGGTCGAATGGTGCATTGCGAACCACGGCGAGGTCAATTCCGCAACACGTGCGAACTTTGCCCTCAACAAGGTGCTGGAGCGCAACAAACGTCCCGATCGGATGCACTGACGGCGCCTCAAGCATCACCCGGCACCTCCACGTTCAGCTGGTGAAGCCGCCGCGTCGCCGCCATCAGGGTCAGCTGTGCGCTGGCCTGCCGCTCGCGGATCAGCGCATTGACCATCGTGGTCGACACATCGATGCTGTGTCGCTGCAGCTGTCCGGCGGACTTGAGCCCGACGAAGATCGTCTGCTGTTCTTTGATCGGCACGAGGGCGGCAGCCTCGCGCGCCTTGGTGCGCGCGGCGCGAAACATGTTCAGCGCGTTGTTGATCTCGGACAGGCGTTCGAGGGTGAGAGGCGCGGTCATGCCGCGGCCTCAGCTGCCGGGTACAGATCGGGCCGGATCTCATGTCGGGATCCGAAGCCGGCGTTCTCGGCGGGGATCACAAACTCTGCTGGCAAGGGGCAACCGTTCCTCAGCCAGTACGAGACGAGCTGCTGCGAGGTGCCGATGCCTTTGGCGAAAACCGTCTGGTTATCTCCAGCGCGAGCGAGCGCATCGCGGAGCGCTCCATGGAAGGGGTGCGTCTTCATGGCCGCCCCAGCTACTAAAGTCCTGTAGATGCCGCAACAGGAGTTTTGTAAGCGCGACGCTACAAGCTTTCTTGTAGCTCCTGTCGGTATGTTTCCCGATGATCAGGATGTTGAGTCCACTCGAACGTGGATGATCAATCAGCGGAAAGCTCGTGGTTGGTCGACCCCTAAGCTCGCCAGCGTTGCGCGCGCGATTGCGCATCGCGAGGGCAGCAAAATGAAGCTGACCCAGCAAACCGTTTCGGACTTCGAGCAGCCTGGAAAGGCTAAGCGCATGCCTGAATGGATGCGCTACGTTAAGATGGCCTTCGAAGAAGGGGAGCCGGTCGAGGACGCCGATACTGAGCCGCGCGACGAACTGGTGTATATCAGGCAACTTGATATTCGTTATGCGCTTGGCGACGGCGCTGCGATAGATCAGGCGCGCTCCGCGACGCTGATCCCGTTCAACTTGGCCGAGATCCGGAGCTTGTCTCGGGCCTCTACAGAGAAGCTATTTATCGCGACGGGCGTGGGGGACTCCATGGAACCGGTGTTGATGAAGCATGATCGAGTGCTGATCGACACAAGCGAAACGCAGCTCACCCTTGGCGATACACTTTGGGCGATCGAGTATGCGGGTGCTGGCTACATCAAGTGGGTTCGCGCTGTGATGCGAGACGGCAAGCGAAAATTTATGATCCTGTCGGCAAACGATCGCTATCCGCCTGAAGAGGCAGACCCTCGTGATGTGCGGATCATCGGAAAGGTGGCTTGGATCGCGAGGCAGATGTGAGGCAGATGTCTGTGGCGGTGGTTGGCGCCAATCACCCCAACGCCGATGGCGGTAACCGACGTAGTGAGATCGCATTCTGCGATCCCGGAGAGCCTCTCGCCCTGGTGCCAGAGCCGAAGAACGAATTCGACGAGCACGCGGTGGCCGTCTTCTCAGCGCGCCATTTTCAGATCGGCTACATAGCCTCACAGCGAGCCGTCTACCTCAAGAAGCTTATGCGTGACGGCCACACCGTTGAGGCCATCTTTCAAGATCTTGCTCCCTTTGGGGCAATAGCCCGGATCGGCGTGGATTGCGCACCGACATTGCCAGAGTTGGGCGCCGTCGAAGATGATGGCGATGACGACGTTGATTACCCGGACTTCGAAGATCGACCGGACCCCGGCCCGGAATACTGGTAAGCCAAGCAACAAAACTCCTGTTGACGGGGCTACAGCAGTTTTGTAGCCCAGCCCCATCACCTGACCTGCCGCGCAGTTGCGGCACGAGAGACGGTGGTGGGAGATCATCATGCAATCCGTCGATGCGAGCAGGTGGAGCGAGAGCCGAGAGGCTGTCTCCCTGCTCACCAGCTTGGTCCGGAACCCGCCCGAACGGCACCTGAGCTGCACGTGGTTCGGCAGCCGACGCGAGGATCATGCCCGTTACGTTGGTGAGCGCGTCAAAGCTCTAGACGAGGTGCGCGCCGATGCAGTGAGCGCCGCTGCCGGCTTCGTGCCCGACAGCTGCTCATCCGCCGAGGACATGTCGCGCTGGCTTGAGATCAGCGAGGCGGTGCCGTCGACCGAGACGGTCATCGAGGCGGTGCTGACTGTCGCGGGCGTTGCCGTGATCGAGCGGGATCTGCGCCGATGAGCCCGCACGAAATCGCTGCCATGTCGACCGCCGCCGCGCTGATCTTCGGCGGTTCGCTGGGGCTCGGCATGGGCGTCCTCGGCATCAGCGCCGCCGCCGCCGCCGATTACTTCATTCAGCGTTGGCGCCGGTGAGCCGCTCCGGCCTCGTCTATTCCGATCGGCACGCGCCGGTGCGGATGGAAGGATACGACCCCGACACGCCGATCGCGGGGCTGTACCGCGCTCGGTTGGTTCAGGGCGGGGTCTATGTCGGCGTCCGCATCTGGTTCGGCCCGCCCCACGATCCCGTCACCGGCGAAGAGTTGGACCGGTCGTGGCGCTGGCAGGCGACCGCCAATGGTGAGCTGATCCCCCTGGATCGCGTGTGGCCGCGCTACGCCGACAAGCAGATCGATCAGGCCGAATACGACCACCTCGTCAGCCTTCAGCGCTGGGGCGCGGAGCACGGCCATGCCGCTCTCGCTGACCCGCGCAAGCCGCTTGACCCACTCACCACTCCCTTGATGTTCTGAGGAGAACGCCGTGACCAAGATCGCCGCCGCGCGCCCAGCGCCTGCTAACGGAGAGCCGAACCCGCGTATCGTGCTGGGCAGCAATCGCCCGCCCGTTGATGAGATGGCTCGCGCCGACTTCAACGAGGCGATCGACGGCCATGCTGGCCTGCGCAAACGCATCGCCGATCTGATCGATTCTGCCGGTCGCGCTGTGGCCACCGACGACGACAGCATGGGCCGCTGCGCCGAGCTGGTCCGCCAGATGGGTGCCGTCGAGAAGGTGGTCGACGAAGAGCGCGTGCGCGTGAAAGCTCCGTTCCTCGCCGCCGGCCGCGCGGTCGACGATGCCGCCAAGACGCTGACTTCGACGCTCGGCGCCGAGAAGGACCGAGTGCGCGGGCTCGGCACGGAGTACATGCGCAAGAAGCAGCGCGAGGAGGACGAGCGCCGCCGCCAGCAGGAGCGCGAGGCGGAGCAGCGCCGCCAGGAGGAACTGGCGCGCGCCGCGGCCGAGCAGCGCGAGCCTGAGCCGATCGCGCCGCCCCCGCCGCCCAAGGCAGAGCCGACCCGCGTTCGCTCCGACTTCGGCGCCGTCGCGTCCGCCCGCAAGGTGAAGGTCGCCACGATCACCGACTGGAACAAGGCGTTCAAGGCGGTGAAGAACGTCGATGCCGTCAAGGATGCGATCCAGAAGGCGGTGAACGGCCTGATGCGCGCCGGGCAGACCAGCATTCCCGGTGTCGAGATCAGCGATGACGTCGCGCTGAGTGTCCGCTGATGCGCACGCATGAAAATCATGATGCGGCCCTGGCTGATGCGCTCTGGTGGTTTCGCGGCTTCAACGCTGCGCACGCAGCACTTCAGGCGACGGGGGGCGCGGCTTTCACCGGCGCTGAAGGCTTGGACCATCACCTCCGTGAGGTGCGCGGCTGGCTAAAGGAGCTTTCGACCGGGAAGCGCCGGGTGCTCGGCATGAGCGAGCGGGAGCGGGCCATCGTTCTTACCGAAGCCGAGTTCGAGCGGGTGCTGGATGGCCTGCGTTCGACCAACGCCGTTGACGTCAACGCTGGTCGAGCGACCGTCGAAGCGGTCTTCGCTGAGGTCCGCGCTGAGGTGAAGCAGGCAGACGAAGACGAAGTGGCCTTCTGATGCCCGCCAAGCCGCCTCCGGTTGTGCCCGGCTCGACCAAGTCCGCCTGCCCACACTGCGGCAAGCGCGTCCGCCGCCACGGCCTCACCGATCACATTCGCGCCGCGCACCAGGACGTGCCGGCAGCCACCGCTTGAAGGAACCGACATGCGTATCCTGTTCTTCGATACCGAAACCACCGGCATTCCGCTCTGGCATGATCCGTCGGACGATCCGCGCCAGCCTCATGTGGTGGAGCTCGCTTGCGAACTGTGGGACGGCGACAACCAAGCCGACTGCTTTCACGCCGTCATCGACCCGGGCGTCCCCATTCCGCCCGAAGTCGCAGCCATCCACGGCATCACCGACGAGATCGCGCAGGCGAACGGCGTCGCGCCGCATGTTGGCCTCGACGCCTTCATGCGCTTGATCGCCGACGCTGATCTGGTCGTCGGACACAACGTTTCGTTCGATGTTCGACTGATGCGGATCATGGCGGCGCGCCACCGCGGCGTGAAGTGGGACAATCCGCTGCCGACCTTCTGCACCATGCGGAAGTCGACCAACATCTGCCAGATCCTGAGCGAGCGCCCGCGCCATGCGCGGGACTGGAAGTGGCCGAAGCTGGGCGAGGCGTATCGCCACTTCTTCGGCGAGGAATTGAGCGGCGCCCACTCTGCTGCCGTCGACTGCGCCGGTTCGCGCCGCGTCTATTTCCACCTGCAGACCCTCATGGCCGCTGCGGCCTGATCGGAACGGAGATCACTATCATGGCAACTCAAACCGCCGCTCGCCGCGCGCCCGGCCGCCAACCACAGGGCGGCTTGCCCGCCACTCAGCAGTCCCCGCAACAGAACGTTGCCGAAGCCCAGCGGAACGCCGCCCAGGCGCGGCAGGTCAGCGCGCTGGACGTCCTCGCCAGCCGCTTGAACATCAGCGCCGGCCTGCTGCAATCGACGCTGCTTTCGACCGTGTTCAAGAACGCCAGCAAGGAAGAGTTCGCGGCGCTGGTCATCGTTGCCAACGAATACGGCCTCAATCCGCTGACGAAGGAGATGTACGCCTTCCCTCAGAAGGGCGGGGGCATCGTGCCGCTGGTGTCGATCGACGGCTGGATCCGCATCATGAACAACCACCCGCAGTATGACGGGATCGAGTTCACCGACATTGCGGACGAAGAGGGCAAGCTGATCGCGATCGAGGCGGTGATCTACCGCAAGGATCGCACCCGCCCGATCCGCGTCACCGAGTATCTGGACGAGTGCAGGCGGGAAACCGACCCGTGGAAGAAGAGCCCGGCGCGCATGCTGCGGCACCGTGCGCTGATCCAGTGCGCGC
Source organism: Sphingomonas panaciterrae (assembly GCF_036890205.1). Taxonomy (NCBI): domain Bacteria; kingdom Pseudomonadati; phylum Pseudomonadota; class Alphaproteobacteria; order Sphingomonadales; family Sphingomonadaceae; genus Sphingomonas; species Sphingomonas panaciterrae. The sequence goes on along the minus strand of NZ_JAKNQR010000022.1, from coordinate 3,324 downwards.
GCATCGCCTTCGGCTTCTCCGGCATCTACACCGAAGACGACGCCGAGGTGGGCAGCGTCCAGCTGGGCGGTGATCTTTCACCTGTACCGATGCGCGACGTCACGCCGAACCGGCAGCTGCAGGACGACAGCGCCTTCGATCCGCAAACCGGCGAGATCGGCGCGCAGGGGCGAGGGGAAGGCGAGGGGCCGACCGACGAGCAGCGTGGCGAAGAGCACCGCGACGGGCAGGGCCGCGAGGTCGACCCGCAGGAGGCCAAGGCCAACGAGATCATCGAGCGCGCGGGCAAGGTCGAGATCATGGGTGACCTGATGAGCTTGGTCGGCGAAGCCGAAGAGCACATTGCCGCGATGAGCGATCCCGACATGGTCGCTGCCTGCCGCCGCGCCCTCAGCGCTGCCGAGGCACGGCTGAAGAAGGGCGGCAAGTAATGGGAGCGCGGCCGGTCCCTGGCAGCCCCGAGGCGCGCGCTCACTGGCGCGCCCTCCACCTCACCGCCGATCGCGCGGCCGGCTTCAGCGACCCGCCTGCGCGCCCTTCCTTCCTCGCTCGCCTGCGGGAGATGTTTCGTGGCTGATCAAGATCGAAGTGCAGTCGAATCAATCAATGATCGGGTTGCTGTCATGCACGGCCTGAATGGCTTGATCGTACGCAATGAAGGTCGGTCCAATGACTTGGCCGAAGGGCGTGACGGCCCAGTTCGTCCCGTTGTTGGTAGCGATGTATCTCTGCAGCTTGTAGCCATAGCTGTTGTGCGGGTTCTTCGAGGTAAATTCTCGCGTCACCTCGTCCAGCCGCATTCTGACTTCGCGTTCACTCGGTATGGTCACCATGCCTGATCGCCCCATCATCTTCAGTGCGCCGATGGTGCGCGCGCTGCTCGCCGGGCGCAAGACGCAGACGCGCCGGCTGGCGTCATCGCCGCTGTCGCGCTGCGCGGCCGGCGATCGGCTGTATGTCCGCGAGGCTGTCTCATGCGGCGGCGTCTTCAGCGACGTCGTCGAGGTCCGGTACCGGGCGCACCAGAACGCCAGCCATACCGAGTTCGTGGAGCAGGTGCCGGTTGACCGCGCTACCTCCGTGCTGCCGAACTGGCCGCGCTACAGCCCCTCGATCCACATGCCGCGCTGGGCCTCGCGCCTGACACTGATCGTGGAACAGGTCCGCACCGAGCAGCTGCAGGCGATCAGCGAGGCTGACGCGATCGTGGAGGGGCTGGTCCAGCACGTTCCGCCGGCGCACCTCGGCATGCCGCACTGGCGCGTGGAGGGGATCGACCTTCCGCAGCAGGTCAACGCGCGCATGACCTTCGCAGCGCTCTGGGCGTCGCTCCACACCAAGCCCGGCGAGCGCTGGGCCGACAACCCCGACATCATCGCGCTCACTTTTCGCGTCGAGCGCGCGAACATCGACCAGCTCACCAACGAGGGAAAATGACCATGAACGACCTATCTCCAATCCCCGGCGCGCTGCTGAGCGCCGACATGACCGTCGCCGACACTGTCGCGATCGTCAGCGCGCTGGTCTCCAACCCCAACTTCCGTGACGGACCGGGCGACATTGCTCGCGCGATCAGCGAGACGCATGCGGCGCTGGCGGCTCTGAACAGCGACGAGCCTGCGGCCAGCGCCACGCCCGCCGCCGAGCAGCCGTGGGAGCCGGCGGTGAGCGTCCGCAAGTCGCTCGCCTCGCCCGACCACATCATCAGCCTGATCGACGGCAAGCCGTACAAGACGCTGCGCCGGCACCTGGCCGGGCATGGTCTGACGCCGGAGAGCTATCGCGAGCGGTTCGGCCTCAAGCCCGATTATCCGATGGTGGCGGAGAGCTATTCGAACGCGCGGCGCGACATGGCGAAGAAGATCGGGTTGGGCACCAAGGCCAACCGGAACGGGCAGGGGTAACGAGCCATGGGCGCCGCTGCCTCTCTTCCCGACTTGGACCGGCGCCTCTCTCGCAAGATCGAGACGGGGCGCTCCATCCAGCTCAGTCCGGCCGATCTCGACTTGCTCGTCTCGACCGGTGCCATCGACACTTTCCGCTCAGCTGTCGCTGACCATCAGAGGAGTCAATGCCGCGAACGAAGCGCCCGAAGCCGCTCTATCAGCGGGGAGACTTCAAGCTCCTCGCCCGTGAAGGCCGTGCCAACCTCGAGATCGTCTGGTACGACGCCGAGGCCGGACGCGAGCGAAGCGCTTCAGCAGGTACATCAGATCTTGGGGAAGCGAAGCTCGCCCTCGATCGCAAGTACCTGACCGCGACTGGCCACCGGTTCTGCGAGTCGTGCGGGCGTCCCTTCGACGGGGATGCTTCGCCGACGGTGGTGGAGGCAATCCGCGACTATCTCCTGCTCAGCGAGGAGAAGGCGGGTTATGCTGCAACCCGCGGCCGGCTGGCGCTGGCGGTCGAATACATCGCGCAGACTGACCTCAACGTCACCTGTGCTGCGATCGACGTCCGATGGGTCGACGCCTATCGAAAGTGGCTGGCTGCCAAGCCGGTCGTCTCGCCCAATGGCAACTTCACGCGGGCGCGGAGCTTGGGCCACGTCGAGGGCTGCGTCCGCCAGCTCGCCGCCGCGATCAACGCCACGCCAGGCCAGGCGGCGCAGTTCAAGGCGGAGCAGCCGAAGGCCGTGGCTGTATCGCCGCGGTACCGGGCCGACGTGCCCATGCTTGCCGCCATGTTCCGGTTCGCGATGGAGATCCCCGAGCGCGAGCACCTGCTCGCCTACCTGCGCGCGGCCGTCGCGACCTGGGCGCGACCAGAAGAGATTTTCGACTTGCAGGCGGGCCAGTGGATTCCTGAGGCCAAAGTGCTCGACCTCAACCCGCCGGGTCGACGCCAGACGCGCAAGTACCGAGGCCGCATCCCAATTGCCCGGCAGTTCGCGCCGTTCCTCGACGACATGGGCGCCGAGTACATGTCCGTCACGACCGTGCGCGTGTCCTGGGATAAGATGCGCGGTAAGATCGGGATGCCGTCCGAGCGGGGCGAGGCCGGCATCAAGCTGATCCGTCGCTCCATGGCGACGCTGGCCCGCCGGCGGATCGGTGAGGCCAACTGGCGGCAGGGCGAAATGATGCTCGGGCATGTGAAAACCAGCATCAGCGACATTTACGCAATCCCCGATCCGGCGAACTACGGCCTCGCTCTGGAAGCGACGGAATCGATCATCGACGAGATCTGCGCGCTGGCACCCGGCGCATTCTACCGCACCGTTACCGCAAACGGCGCGCCCTTGAAGCTAGTGGAAGGTGGCAAAAATGGCTGAAATCTGCCGTGGAGCGGGTGAAGGGAATCGAACCCTCGTCGTAAGCTTGG
>NZ_JAKNQR010000021.1:0-15965 GCF_036890205.1 Sphingomonas panaciterrae | reverse complement strand
AGGAGGTTGATGATCGAATAAGCGCGGTTCTTCGCCAGGGCGTTGACCGCAACGGTGAGATAGTTTCGCCACATGGCCGGCGGTCGCTTTCGATCGAGGTGGGGGTCAGGCGATGGCGGTCAGGCCGCGCGGCGCCGTTCCTGCAGGACGCGGCCGTCGAGCATGTTGACCACGCGGCTGGCGTAATCGGCATGCGCCGGCGAGTGGGTGACCATGACGATCGTCGACCCTTCGGCGTTCAGTTGCTGCAACATGCGCATCACCTCCTCCCCGTGATTGGTATCGAGGTTGCCGGTCGGCTCGTCGGCGAGGATGAGCTTGGGCGCGGCGATCAGCGCGCGGGCGACGGCGACGCGCTGCTGCTGGCCGCCCGACAATTGGCTGGGGCGATGGCGCGCGCGGTGCGCGATGCCGACGCGGTCCATCACCACCTCCGCCCGCGCGCGCCGCTCCTTCGCGGAGACATTGTGGTAGAGCAATGCGAGTTCGATATTGTCGCGCACCGTCAGTTCATCGACCAGATTGAAGCTCTGGAAGATGAAGCCGATGTTGGCCTTTCGAAAGTCGGCGAGCTTCGCCTCGGGCAGGCCGGCGACTTCGGTGCCGTCGAACACATAGGAGCCGCTGGTCGGGCTATCGAGCAGGCCGATGACGTTGAGCAGCGTCGATTTGCCGCAGCCCGACGGGCCCATGATCGCGACGAATTCGCCATCGGCGATATCCAGGTCGATCCCGTCGAGCGCGACCGTCTCGACGCTGTCGGTCCGGTACAATCGCATCACGTCGCGCATACGGAGCATCAAACGTCCTTTCCTTGGGCAAGATCGAGCACGTCCTTGTCGGCGAACCCGGTATAGGGGGAGATGATCACACGCTCGCCCGGCGACAGGCCGTCGAGCACCTCGACATGATCGGCATTGCGGCGGCCGAGGCGGACCGTGCGGCGCACCGCCGAGCGCCCGTCCGGCGCGGCGACGAAGACCCACGCGCCGCCGGTGTCGTTGAGGAAGGCACCATAGGGCACCAGGATAGCGGGCGACGGATCGCTGAGCGTCAGGCGCGCCTGCACCGTCTGGCCGCGCTGCAACCCCTGTGGTTCCTCACCGAGGAATTGCAGCTCGACCTGAAACTGGCCGTTCTGCACCTGCGGCAGGATGCGGGTGACACGTGCCCGGTAGCTGCGCCCGCCGGCGTCGATCCGCGCCACCTGCCCTGTCGCGACGCGACCGAGGAAGAATTCGTCGACGCCGGCCTGCAGTTTGTTGCGCCCCGGGGAATCGATCTGGCCGATCCGCTCGCCGCGCTGCATCGACTGGCCGACCTGGATCGAGAAGCCCGACAATTGCCCCGCGACCGGCGCGCGCAGCCTCAACGCGTCGAGATTGGCGCGGGCGAGCTGCAACCCGGCGGTGAGCGAGGCGGTGGAGGCGCGCTGCTGCGACAGCTGGCTGTTCTGCAGCCGATCGTCGGTGGCGCGGCCGCGGCGCACCACCGCGAGCCGTTGCCGCTCGAAGCGCAACTGATCGGTCGTATCGGCGAACTGGCGGCCGGCGACGAAGCCCTTGGCGGCGAGCGGCGCCTCGCGATCGTAAAGCCGCTGCGCCTTTTCGAGCGCCAGTTCCGCCTCCAGCACGGCGCGTTCATTGGCAACGCGGGTCTGGGCGAGGCTCAATTCCTGCGCGCGCATGTTGTTGATCTGCTGCTCGACCTCGGTCTGGCGGGCGAGCGTCGACAGTTGCAGCTCGGCGTTGGAGAGGATGGCGATCGGCTGCCCCTTGGCCAGCATGGTGCCGTCCTCGACCAGTACCTCTTCCACCCGGCCGCCCTCGATCGCGTCGATATAGACCGTCACCAGCGGGGTGACGCGGGTGCGCAGCGGAATGTAATCCTCAAAGGTGCCGCGTTGCACCGTCGCGATGGTGAGCCGGCTGGCGGCGACCGACTGGCTGCCGGCGCGCGGGGCGAACCACCAGAAGAGCAAAGCGGCGGCGAGCAGCACGGCAAGGCCAGCGGCGATGAGCGCGGGGCGCGGCAGGCGGCGACGCTGCACCACCCGGTCCATGCCGCTGCCCGATGCGGGGCGTGCCTCGTCAACGCGGTCCTGCGGCAGGCGAAGGACGCTCATCGTGTCCGCTTCCGGACGATAGTGTTCAGAAGCGGACGCCTCACAGCGAAACCGACAGGCTGAGATGCGGCGTGTGGAGCGACACCGACAGCGTCGGATCGGCGCTGATGCCCGAGGCGGCGGGCCGTTTCACCCAGCCGCCAAACGCGACAATGGCGGCGGCGAGCAGCAGCAGTCGGGAAAGGGGCGCTTTGGTCATGCCGGCGGCTTTGCACGGCCTGTGCCAAGTGATGTCGGTCACCAATCACTGTCGTGCCGGGGGGGGATGGCACAGGAATTGATTGTCCGGCCGCGAACACTTGCGTTACGAAAGCGGACGATCATGGGCCCGGAATTTGACCGCTGTGTTGTTGTCGATGACGACGACGACATCCTGCTCGCCGCGCGGTTGCTGTTGCGGCCGTTGTTCCATGAGGTGATTACCGCGCGCACGCCCGACGAGGTGCTGCCCGAGATAACGCGCGCGACGCCCGACGTGATCCTGCTCGACGCCAATTTTGCGCGCGGTGCGACCGATGCGAGCGAGGGGCTCGCGTGGCTCGATCGGCTGACCGGGATCGACCCCGAAATGGTGGTGGTGATGATCACCGCGCACGCCGGGGTGCATGTCGCGGTGGCGGCGATGAAGCGCGGGGCGACCGATTTCGTCCCCAAGCCGTGGTCGAACGATCGGCTGGTGGCGACGGTGCGGACCGCGGCGGCGCTTCGCCGGTCGCGTGTCGCGGCGGGGGCGCCAAGGGCGATTGCCGCGCCGGGCAATGGTTCGCCGCTGCTCGGCCAGTCGCCGGCGATGGCGCGGGTCCAGTCGCTGATCGAGCGCGCCGCGCCGACCGACGCCGACGTGCTGATCCTGGGGCAGAACGGGACGGGCAAGGAAGTGGTCGCGCGCGCGCTTCACGCCCGGTCGCAGCGCGCCGGCCAGGTGCTGCAGACGGTGGACCTCGGCGCGATCGCGACCGAATTGATCGACAGCGAATTGTTCGGCCATGTGAAGGGTGCGTTCACCGATGCCCGCGCCGACCGCGTGGGGCGGATCCAGGCGGCGGACGGGGGGACGCTGTTCCTCGACGAGATCGGCAATTTGCCGCTTCACCTGCAACCCAAGCTGCTGACCGCGCTGGAGCAGCGGCAAGTGACGCCGGTGGGGGCGAACAGCCCGGTCAAGGTGAACATCCGGGTGATCGCGGCGACCAACATGCCGCGCGAGCGGCTGATGGACGAGCGGGTGTTCCGGCAGGACCTGCTGTACCGGCTGAACACGGTGGAGATCACGCTGCCGCCGCTCAACGAGCGGCCGGAGGATGTGATCGAGCTGGCCGAGCATTTCCTGGCGCATTACGCCGCCCGCTACGACCGGCCGCGGCCCGAGCTGAGCCAGGCGGCGCGCGCGGCGCTGATCGCGCATGAATGGCCGGGCAATGTCCGCGCACTGCGCCATGCGGTGGAGCGGGCGACGATCCTGGCGGCGCATCCGGTGCTGGAGCCGGAGGATTTCGGGCTGGAGGCGGCCGCCCCGCAGGCCGTCCCGGCCCCGGTGAGCGGTGGTGCCGGCGGCGGCGTGGCCGCTGACCTGAACCTCGACCGGGTCGAGCGGCGGCTGGTGGAGGAGGCGCTGCGCAAGCACGGCTACAACATCACGCTGGCCGCGTCGGAACTGGGCCTGTCGCGCGCGGCGCTGTACCGGCGGATGGAGAAGCACGGGCTGTGAGCGCGATGCGAGCGGCCCGCCATGGGATTTGACCGCCACTTCACGCTTGGCCTGATCTTTCGCATGTCGCTGCTGATCCTGGCGCTGATCGCGGTGGTATGGGCGTTTCGCACGCCGTCGTTGCTGATGGTCCGGGTGGTGATGATCGGCGTCGCGATCCTCGCCGCGATGACGCTGTGGCGGCACGTGTCGCGCACCAATATCGAGCTGGCGCGGTTCCTAGAGGCGGTGCGGCTGGGCGATTTCGCGGCGCATTTTCCCGAGACCGGCGGTGCCGGCTTCGGTCGGCTGGGCGCGGCGCTGAACGACACGATCCGCGCGCTGCGCGAGCAACGCGGGCAGACCGATGCCGAGCTGCGCTATCTCGAGGCGCTGATCGACGACATGCCGGTCGCGCTGCTGACGATCGACGAGGGGCGGGTGGCGCCGGGCAACAAGGCGGCGCGCGCGCTATTCACCCGCCACAGCGGCGTCCGGCCGGCCGATTATGCGGTGTATGGCGCGACCTTTGCCAACCGGCTGGCGGATGAGGCGGCGGGGGGCGAGGAGATGCTGATCCTGAACCTCGACGGGCGGGCGAAGCGCACGCTGGTGCGGCAGGCGACGCTGAACCGGCTGGGCAAGCGCACCCGCGCGGTGGTGATCCAGCCAGTGCAGGAAACGCTGGATGCGGTGGAAATGGCGGCGCAGACCGACATCATCCGCGTGCTGACGCATGAGATCCTGAATTCGCTGACCCCGGTCATGTCGTTGGCGCAGACCACCGCGTCGTTGCTGGCGGACGAGCGGGTCGATGCGGCGCAGATCGCCGACGCGCGCGACGCGGCGACGACGCTGGCAAGGCGCACGCAGGGGCTGGGGCAATTCATCGACAGCTATCGCGTCGTGGCGCGCGAGCCGGCGGTGGTGCGCCATGCCTTCGCCGCGGCCGAGTTCGCCGAGGAACATGCCCGGCTGTTCCGCGCCGAATGGCCCGGCGTCGCGTTCACCGTCGACTGCACGCCGATGACGATCCACGGCGACCGCGCCTTATTGTCGCAGCTGCTGCTGAACCTGATGCGCAATGCAGCGCAGGCGGCGAGCGAGCATCGCGCCGATCCCGCCGTCACGCTGACCATCGCCGCCGCCGACCCGGTCATGATCGAGGTGGCGGACAATGGCCCGGGCGTGCCCGAGAAGCTGCGGCAGGAGGTGTTCCTGCCGTTCTTCACCACGCGCGCGAAGGGGACCGGCGTGGGGCTGAACCTCGCGCGGCAGATCGCGGTGGCGCATGGCGGCACGCTGGAGGTGCATGACGCGCCGGGCGGGGGCGCGGTGTTCCGCCTGCTGCTGTAGCGATCAGGCCTGTAGCGATCAGGATTGGCGCGGCCCGGCGCTGAGCGTGCGGGCGACGGCATCGTGCCAGCCAGCCACCAAGGGCGCGCGCGCCGCCGCCGTCATCGACGGTTCGAACAGGCGATCGGGCGACCACAAAGCGGCAAGTTCATCGAGGCCGGACCACAGGCCGCTGGCGAGGCCGGCATGGAAGGCGGCGCCGCGCGCGGTGGTTTCGAGATCGGCGGGCCGCTCCACCGCCATGTCGGTGAGGTCGGCGAGGAAACCGCACAGCCAGTCGTTCGCCGCCATGCCGCCATCGACACGCAGCCGTTCGGGCCGATTGCCGCCATCGGCGACCATCGCCTCCGCCAGATCGAGCGTCTGATAGGCCACCGCCTCCAGCGCGGCGCGGGCGAGATGCGCGGCGGAGCTATCGAGCGTCAGACCGTGGATCGAGCCGCGCGCGGCGGGATCCCAATGCGGCGCACCGAGGCCGACGAAGGCGGGGACCATATAGACGCCGTGGCTGTCGGGTACCTTGGTCGCCATGTCGTTGGTCTGGCTGGCATGGGTGATGATGCCGAGGCCATCGCGCAGCCATTTGATCGCCGCGCCGGCGACGAAGATCGATCCTTCGAGCGCATAGGTGGTGACGCCGTCGAGCCGATAGGCGGGGGTGGTGATGAGGCGATGCTGGGAGCTGACCGCCTCCGTCCCGGTGTTGAGCAGCATGAAGCAGCCGGTGCCATAGGTCGATTTGGCGCTGCCACGATCGAAACAGGCCTGGCCGAACAGCGCCGATTGCTGGTCCCCCGCCATGCCGGCGATCGGGATCGGCGCGCCGAACAGATCGGTCGCGGTGGTGCCATAGACATGCGCATTGTCGTGCACGTCGGGCAGCATCGCCATCGGCACCCCGATCAGCCGGCAAAGCTCCTCATCCCAGCAGCCGCGATGGATGTCGAACAGCATCGAGCGGCTGGCGTTGGTGATGTCGGTCGCATGCACCGCGCCGCCGGTGAGCCGCCACAGGAGGAAGCTGTCGATCGTGCCGAAGGCGAGCTCGCCGCGTTCGGCACGCGCGCGGGCATCGGGGACGTTGTCGAGGATCCAGGCGATCTTGGTGGCGGAGAAATAGGGATCGATCAGGAGGCCGGTACGCGCACGGACGAGATCCTCCGCGCCGTCGCTGCGAAGCGTCGCGCAGCGATCCGCGCCGCGCCGATCCTGCCACACGATCGCGCGGTGGATCGGTTCACCCGTGGCGCGGTCCCATACCACGGCGGTTTCGCGCTGGTTGGTGATGCCGATCGCCGCGATGCTGCGTGCCGGCACGCCGCTTTCCTCGATCGCCTGGCGCGCGGTGGCGAGCGTGTCGCGCCAGATATCCTCCGGATCATGTTCGACCCAGCCGAACTGCGGATAATGTTGCGGGAATTCGGTCTGCGCGATCGCAACCCGGCGGGCCGAGGCATCGAACAGCACGCTGCGCGTCGAGGTCGTCCCCTGATCGATCACAAGAATGTGGGACGCCATCCTACCTCTCCAAACGAAACCTGAAACGAACCTTGGCAAGTTTCATACGAACGTCAACGCTTTCATTTGAACGCGCCGGTCGGTATGATGGCGCGATGAGCGAAGAGCGCGAGATGGAGCGGATGGTGGACCTGCTGATTGTCGGCGGGGGCATCAATGGCGCGGGGATCGCGCGCGATGCGGCGGGGCGCGGGCTGTCCGTGCTGCTGGTCGAGCAGGACGATCTGGCGAGCCATACGTCGTCGGCATCGACCAAGCTGATCCACGGCGGGCTGCGATACCTGGAATATGGCGAGTTCCGGCTGGTGCGCGAGGCGCTGATCGAGCGCGAGCGATTGTTGAACATGGCGCCGCACATCATCTGGCCGCTGGAATTCGTGCTGCCGCAGAACCAGTCGCCGCGCCCCGCGTGGATGGTCCGGCTGGGGCTGTTCATGTACGATCACCTCGGCGGGCGCGAGAAGCTGCCTGGGACGCGCACGGTGAACCTGGCGACGTCCGCCGCCGGCGCCGGGCTGAGCCCGCGCGAGGGCAAGGCGTTCATCTATTCCGACTGCTGGGTCGAGGACAGCCGGCTGGTCGTGCTGAACGCGATGGATGCCGCCGCGCGGGGCGCGGTGATCGAGACGCGCACCCGGCTGATCGATGCACGGCGCGAGGGCGATGGCTGGGTGGCAACGATCGCCGATGCGCGGGGCACGCGAGAGGTGCGTGCGCGGGTGATCGTCAATGCCGCGGGGCCGTGGGTGGCCGATGTGCTGGGCCGGGTGCCCGATGCGCGGACCGATCGCGGCGTGAAGCTGGTCAAGGGCAGCCATATCGTGGTGCCGCGGCTGTACCCGGGGGCGCATGCCTTCATGCTGCAGAACCCCGACCGCCGCATCGTCTTTGCCATCCCGTACGAGAATGATTTCACGCTGGTCGGCACGACCGACGAAGTGTGGAACGAGAAGCCGGGCAAGGCGCAGATCAGCACGGGCGAGACCGATTACCTGCTGGAGACGATCGGCCGCTATTTCGCGCAGCCGGTCGACAAGGCGGACATCCGCTGGAGCTATGCCGGCATCCGGCCGCTGTACGACGACAAATCGACCAACGCCTCCGCCGTCACGCGCGACTATGTGCTCGATCTGGATGCGGGCGAAGGCCGCGCGCCGATGCTGAGCATCTTTGGCGGCAAGATCACGACGTACCGTAAGCTGGCGGAACATGCGATGAAGGAGCTGGCGCGCTTCTTCCCGGACGCGCCGGGTGCGTGGACCGCAGGCGCGGTGCTGCCGGGCGGCGACATGGCCGATGCCGATTTCGACCTGTACCTCAGCAGGCTGATGACGAGCCGCCCTGCCCTGCCGCCCAAGCTGCTGCGGCGGCTGGCGCGCGCCTATGGCACGCGTACCGATGACCTGCTGGGCGCGGCGCAGAACGTGCGCGATCTGGGCACGGCGTTCGGCGGCGACCTGTATCAGGCGGAGGTCGATTATCTGGTGGCGCGCGAATGGGCGCGGACCAGCGAGGATGTGCTGTTCCGCCGCAGCAAGCTGGGACTGCATGTGCCCGCCGGGACGGCAGAGGCGCTGGACGCCTATCTCGCCCGCGTCGTCCCCGTCGCGGCATGAGCGCGGTGTGAGCCAGACCGGCGCAAACGTGGTGGCGGCGCGGCATCGCGCGATCCTGGAGACGGCGCGGCATACCGGCAGCGTCGCCGTCGACGCGCTGGCCGAGCAATTGGGCGTCACGCCGCAGACGATCCGCAAGGACCTGAATTTGCTGGCGCGGCGATCCATGCTGGCGCGGGTGCATGGCGGCGCGGTGGTGACGTCGGGCGTCGACAATCTGCGCTATGCCGAGCGGCGGCATGTCGCGGCGGACGTGAAGGACGCGATCGGCGCCGCCGCCGCCGCGCTGGTCCCCGATGGCGCGAGCCTGTTCATCAACATCGGATCGACGACGGAGGCGATCGCGCGCCATCTGGTCGGGCGGCGCGACCTGATGGTGATCACCAACAACCTGAACGTGGTCGACATATTGGCCGGCAGCCCGGGCATCGAAGTGATCGCCGCCGGTGGGCGCGTGCGGCCCGGCGACCGCGCGGTGGTGGGCGCGCTGGCGATGGATTTCATCCGCAGCTTTCGCGTCGATTATGCGCTGATCGGCGCCTCCGCGATCGAGCGCGACGGCACGTTCCTGGATTTCGATGTGGACGAAGTTCGCGTGTCGCAGACGATCATCGCACAGGCGCGGCAAGTGATCCTGTCGCTCGATTCCTCCAAGCTGGGGCGGCCGGCGCCGGTGCGGATCGGGGACCTTGGCGATATCGACTATCTGGTCACCGACGAGGTAGACGATGAACTCGGCCGGGCATGCGATGCCGCCGATGTGGCGATCGTCGACGTGGAGAAGATGTAGTGGATCGGCTCGATTTCGAGGCAGCGCGCAGCGTGTCGCGGCGCAGGCTGCTGACCGCAGGCATAAGCGGCGGCGCGGCGCTGATCGCCGCGCGCGCGCTGGGCGCCGACGTCGACCTGCGGCTGCCGGGAGGCAATTCCGCGCGGCCGCTGACCAGCGACTTTCCGCAAAAGGGCGAGATGATCCTGCAGCGCGCCCGCCCGGTGCTGCTGGAGACGCCGATGGAGGTGTTCCAGCACAACCTCTTCACGCCCAACGACCGCTTCTACGTGCGCTGGCATTGGAGCGACATGCCGACCAGCATCGACGTCGACCAATATCGCATCTCGATCGGCGGGCATGTCGGGCGGCCGCTGTCGATCTCGCTTGCGCAATTGTTGCGCATGCCGCGGATCGAACTGACGGCGGTGAACCAATGTTCGGGCAATTCGCGCGGATTGTTCGAACCGCGCGTGCCCGGCGCGCAATGGGGCCATGGCGCGATGGGCAATGCCAAGTGGATGGGCGTATCGCTGCGCCATCTGCTCGACCTGGCCGGGGTGCGCGGCGGCGCCGTGGCGGTACGGGTCGGCGCGCTGGACAAGCCGCTGGTCGAGGGGGCGCCGGCGTTCGAGAAGGCGCTGGGGATCGACCATGCGCGCGGCGGCGAGGTGATGCTGGCGTTCGCGATGAACGGCGAGCAGCTGCCGTTGCTGAATGGCTTCCCGGTGCGGCTGGTCGTGCCCGGCTGGTATTCGACCTATTGGATGAAGACGGTGAACACGATCGAGGTGCTGACCGCGCCGGACGACCGGTACTGGATGGCCAAGGCGTACAAGATCCCCGACACGCCGCGCGCGCATGTTGCGCCGGGGACAAAGGATTTCCCGACCGTGCCGATCAACCGGATGAACCCGCGATCCTGGATCACCAGCATCGCCGATGGCGCGAGCTATGGTTATGACCCGGTGCTGCCGGTGGAGGGGATCGCGATGGGCGGCGACAGCGGCGTCGCGCGAGTCGAGATTTCGGGCAACGGCGGGCGCACGTGGGAGCCCGCGGCGCTGGGCCGCGAGGACGATCGTTATGGTTTCCGCCGCTTCACCGCGCGGATCGGCGTGCCACGGCCGGGCCGCGTGCAGGTGATGGCGCGCTGCACCAACACCGCCGGCGAGACTCAGCCGATGGAGGCGAACTGGAACCCCGGCGGCTATATGCGCAACTGCGTTGAGCCGGTGACGGTGGCGCTGACGTGATGCGCGCACCATCGCTTGCCGCCATCGTCGTCGTCCTGATCGGGGCGAGCCTGTTGGTGCTGATCGCGATCAGCAGCCGCGGGCCAAAGGCGCCCGCCGCGCCGCCGCCTGCGGTTGCCGAAAACGCCGGGATCAGCGCGGGCGGGGTGACGCTGACCTCCACCAGCGTCGAACTGCCCGATGACGCCGCGACCTTCCCGGCGGGGCCGAACGTCGACCTCGTCAACCAGCGGTGTCTGTCGTGCCATTCGGCCAGCATGGTGCTGACCCAGCCGCGGCTGAAGCCCGAGCAATGGACCGCGATCATCGAGAAGATGCGCGACGCCTATCGCGCGCCGATCGGCGATGGCGAGATCCCGGCGATCACCCATTATCTGGTCGCCCGGCAGCAGACGCCGCCGGCGGCAACAGCCCGCTGATCCCGAGCGGAGGATAAATCGCGGCAAAGTGCATGCTGGCTTGATGTGCCTCAAGCCAGCGGGCGTTTGTTCGTGTATGGTGAAGCATCACTGCCCGATCGTCTGCAGGCGGCAGTGACTGAGAGATATTACGCGCTCCCGCTTGCTCAACGGGAGTTTTGCCATGGTAATCGCGAGCGCGCACGGGCTGGCGCCGTTCATTGATCGACTCGCGCTGAGATCGGTCCTTAGCCCCGGTGAGCAGGACGCGCTTCTGGCGCTGCCGTTCGATGCCATCACCATCGGTGCACGGCGCAATGTCACCCGGCTGGGCGAGATTTCGAGCCACGCGAGTTTTGTCGCCACCGGGCTGGTGGGGCGGTTCGGCCAGACGGCGAGCGGGCAACGGCAGCTGACCGGGATCCACCTGAGCGGCGACATGGCGGACCTGTTGTCGGTGGTTCGGCCGACCGGCGTCGGCGCGCTGCTGGCGTTGACCGAGACGACGATCCTGCGCGTGCCGCATCGCGCGCTGCGCGCCGCGGCGGCGCAATTCCCCGCCATCGCCGAGGCGTTCTGGCGGCATTGCGCGGTCGACACGGCGACGCTGATGCAATGGCTGCTCAACATCGGGCGCGGTGATGCGGTGGGGCGGCTGGGGCATCTGATGTGCGAGATGGCGATGCGCTTCGGCGGGGAGCGTGAGTACCGGTTGCAGTTCGACCTGCCGCTGACGCAGGAGCAGCTGGCCGATGCGACCGGCATCACGCCGGTGCACGTCAACCGATCGCTGCGCCGCCTGCGCGAATTGAAGCTGATGACGATCTGCCGCAAGCGTGTCGACATCCATGACTGGGACGGTCTGGTCAGCCTGTCGGGCTTCGACCCCGATTATCTGGCGCTGGACATCGGCAACCGGCCCAAGGTGCGCCTGTTGAGCGCATGATCGCGGGCCGGGGGGCCTGGCGCGTTATGGCTATTGGCCAACGGCTTGGCTGTCCTATGAGGGGCGGTGATGAGCACAGCAACCGACACCGCGCGCCCGACCATTCGTGATGTCGCGCGGTTGGCGGGCGTTTCGATCAAGACCGTGTCGCGGGTCATCAACGACCAGCAATATGTGAGCGCCGAGAAGAAGGCGCGCATCCTTGAGGTGATGGCGGAGACCGGGTTCCAGCCGAGCCATGCGGCGCGCGCGCTGGCGGGGCACCGATCGCACCAGATTGCGCTGATCTGCGACAATCCCAATCCCTGGTACATCTACGAAATCCAGCTGGGGGTGCGCGAGCGATGCGCGCGCGACAAGATCCGCATGATCGCCCAGCCCTATGACCGCGCGTCGCCGACGCTGCTGGAGGATATCACCGCGCTGATCGACCAGGCGAGCCCCGACGGGCTGGTGCTGGCGCCGCCGGCCTGCGACGACCAGCGCGTGCTGGACGAACTGAAGCGGCGCGGCATCCCCTTTGCCCGGTTGCAGCCGGGGCTGCGCGTCGAGGAAGGGCCGAGCGCGTCGATCGACAATGACGGCGCGGCGTTCGACATGACCAGCCACCTCCTGACGCTGGGGCACCGGCGGATCGGCTTCATCGTCGGCGACCGCAGCTATGCCGCGTCGGGGCAGCGGCTGGCGGGGCATATCCGCGCGCTGGGCGCGGCCGGCGTCGAGCTGGACATGGCGCTGATCCGGCAGGGGCAGTTCGATTTCGCATCGGGCGAGGCGGCGGCGGATGCGCTGCTGTCGATGGACGCGCCGCCGACCGCGATATTCGCATCGAGCGACGACATGGCGGCGGGCGTGCTGGCGGCGGCGCACCGGCGCGGCATCCGCGTGCCCGATACGCTGACCGTCGCGGGGTTCGACGACGGGCCGACCGCCCGGCTGGTATGGCCGGCGCTGACCACGGTGCGCCAGCCGGTACGCGCGCTGGCCGATGCGGCAACCGACCTGTTGCTGTCGCCACCGGCGGCGGGTGCCGCGCAGCAGCGGCGGCTGCCGCATGAGCTGGTGCTGCGTGGATCGTCCGCGCCGCCGGGCGGCGGCTGATACGAAAACGGCCCCGGATCGCTCCGGGGCCGCGTCGTTTCAGGCGATCGTCAGGTGCGGGATCAGAAGTTGATCCGGCCGGTCACGCCATAATAGCGATCCGCCTCACGCGGGATCTGGTAGCGGTACGAGCCCGACGGGCCGCCATTGGCGATCGCCGCCGCGAAGCTCTGGTCGAACAGGTTGCGCACCTGGAAGGTCAGGCGGAAGCGATCGTCCTGATCGCCGATGCCGGCCGACAGATTGACCAGGCCATAGCCGTCGATCGTCGCGAGGCTGCGCTGCACGGGATCGGGCGAGAACAGCGCGAGCTGCTCGGACTGGTAATTGCCCTGTGCGCCCAGGAACACGTCAACCGCGCCGCCGGTGCGCACACGATAGTCGATGCCCAGCGAGCCCTTCCACTTCGGCGCGAAGGCGAGCGAGGTGCCCGGTGCGATGACCGCGGTCGGCGGCGCGCCCGGTGCCTGGAAGAAGCGATCGACGTGCGCATCGGTGTAGGCGACGCCGCCCGAGATCGACAGGTCGTCGATCGGGCGCAGGACGATGTCCGCCTCTACGCCGCGGGTCGACACTTCGCCCGCGTTGGTGAAGCGGGTGACCACCACGCCAGCGACCAGATCCGGGTTGTTGGCCTGGAAATTGTCGTACTTGGCGTAGAAGGCCGCGAGGTTCAGCGTGAGCGCGCCGTTGAACAGCGTGTTCTTGAGGCCGATTTCATAGCTGTCCGACGTTTCCGGCGCGATCACGTTCGTGCCGTTCGAGTTCAGATTGTAGAACACGTTGAACGCCGGGCCCTTGTAGCCGCGCGTCCAGCCGCCATAGGCCACCACATCGCGGCTCACGTCGAACTGCAGCGATGCCTTGCCCGACCAATTGTCATTGGTGGTCTTGCCGCGCCACGGAATGCCGTTCGAGGCGGCCACCGCCTGCGTCTGCGCCGCGCCGGGGGCGACGCCCTGGCCGAGCAGCTGGTTGTAGCGATCGAACACGCCCTGGTCGAAATTCGGGTTCACGCCCGGGCCGGCCAGCGTCGTCTGGCGACGATGCCACACGTTGAGCTGGTCGGCGGTGTAGCGCAGCCCGCCGATGAAGCGGAAACGATCGGTGAAGTTGACCGTGAACTGGCTGAAGGCGGCGATGTTCTGGAACACCGAGCCGAAGTTCGCGACGCCGAACGGGTTGGTCGTCGCCGGTGCGCCGGGCGCGCCGCACGGGATCAGCGTCGACGGGACGGTCGCCGCGTTGCAGTTCACCACCGCGCGCGAGAAGGTCCGCTCCGACGCGGCGCGCGAATAATAGACGCCCACGACATAGGAGATGAACTGCTGCGACGGCGAGGTCAGGCGCAGTTCCTGGCTGAACGTGTCGCCCGTCTGCGGCCCGAGATCGTGCAGCTGGTTGAAGCCGACATAGGGCGCGGCGAGGAAGTCACCGTCGCGGATCTCGGTGTTGGAATATTCGCGATAGGCGGTGATGCTGGTCACCGTCTGGTTGCCCAGTTCCGTGTCGATCTGCAGCGAGGCGCCGTAGCTTTCCTCTTCGGTGCGCGTGATCAGATTCTGGTTGATCCGGCGCGTCTCATTGCCCTGCGGCGTCGGCAGGATCGAGAAGATCGGGCTGGTGATCGGCTGACCAGCGGCGTTCAGTGCGCCGGTGCCGATGACCTCGGCGCAGCAATCGTCGTTGTTCTTGCGATAATCGGCGATGAAGGCGACGGTGGTCGCGTCGCTCGGCATCCACTTCAGCTGGACGCGGCCGCCGACATGCTCATAGCCGTTGACGCGGCGGCCGTCGAAGGCGTCGTTGCGGATGTTGCCGTCGAAGCGGCTGTAGAAGCCGGTGAAGCGCGACAGCAGGTTTTCGGTGATCGGCACGTTCAGCGCGCCGCGAATGCGCGCCTCGTCACCCCCGGTGAAGTAGCTGCCCTCAAGATAGCCGCCGAAGTCGCGCGTCGGCTGCTTGGTGACGATGTTGATGACGCCGGCCGAGGCGTTCTTGCCGAACAAAGTGCCCTGCGGCCCGCGCAGCACTTCCATCCGCTCCACGTCGACGAGATCGCCGAACGCTTCGCCGGTGCGGGCGAGGACGACGCCATCGACCACGGCCGAGACCGACGGTTCGCCCGCGATCGAGAAGGTGGTGGTGCCGACGCCGCGCAGGAACAGCGACTGGTTGAGCGTGGTGCCCGACTTCAGGATGTTGAGCGCGGGGACCAGCGTGGTCGCGCCCTCGAGACCCGGCGAGCCGGTGTTGGCGAGCGCCTCACCGCCGACGACCGACACGGCGAGCGGCACGTCCTGCAGACGCTCGCTACGCTTTTGCGCGGTGACAACGATGTCGCCGTTCGAGACGCCCGAGGCATCGTCCGATTCGGCCGCGACGCCGGGCGCCGGGGGCGTTTCCTGTGCGGTTGCGGGTGCGGCTGCCTGCCCCTCGGGCGACATGGCCTGCGCCGACGCACCCTGCGCCGCGACAGCGAAAGCTGCGCTGGCCGCAAGTAAAAGCGCCTTGTTTGAAAAACTTACCATTACCCTCTCCTACCCCAAACCAGTCATGCGCCGCGAATTCCGCGGCCCCATCGCTTTATCCCCCTAGTAGATGGAGATTGGCGTGGCGACCCCGAATTCGGCGACGTTCCATTTGACTGCTTCCCTGTAAGCCGGATCCTACGTATAAGACAACGGTGTCTTATTTGCCTTCTCCCGCTCGCTCCGTCGCCCTGGGTGACACTGGCCTAACCATCAGCACCATCGCCTGGGGCATGTGGCGTTTCCGCGGCACCGACGTCGCCGCCGCCCGCGCACTGGTCGAGGCGGCGTTCGACGCCGGCGTGACGCTGTTCGACACCGCCGACATCTATGGCCCGGACAATGACGAGGATTTCGGCGCCGCCGAGGCGCTGCTGGGGCGCGTCTTCGCCGAGGCACCGGCATTGCGCGACAAGATGGTGCTGGCGTCCAAGGGCGGCATCCGCATGGGCGTGCCGTATGATTCGGGCGCGACCTATCTGGCCGAGGCGATCGACGCGTCGCTGAGCCGGCTGGGCTGCGAGAAGATCGACCTGTATCAGATCCACCGCCCGGACCTGCTGGCGCATCCGCAGGAAGTGGCGCGCGCGCTGGACGATGCGCGTGTCGCGGGCAAGATCAGCGCGATCGGCGTGTCGAACCATACGCCAAGCCAGACCGCG
>NZ_JAKNQR010000020.1:0-18583 GCF_036890205.1 Sphingomonas panaciterrae | reverse complement strand
GACTGTCATAGTCGATGGACCACTCAGAAGGGGGCAGCTCATCCGGGCACGATAACGATGAAACGACTTGCGATCGGGTCTGCCGCATCTACCATACCGATGTGCCCGCAACCTCGGTCGCCATACCCGCGCGCCGCTGGCGCAGGCCGCCGCAAACGGCGCCAGGCGAATGTGTCTACGCCATTGGGGACATCCATGGTTGCTACGACCTGCTGTCCGAGTTGTTAGAATTGATCGCTGAAGACGTCGCGCGATTTCGGGCCGGGCGGCGCATTCGACTGCTGCTGCTTGGCGACGTGATTGATCGCGGCCCGGACTCCCGCAAGCTGCTGCATGCGTTGATGCTCTCGCAACAGCAGAACGACGAAGTGATGGAGGTGCTGCTTGGCAACCACGAAGCCGCCTTGCTTGACAGCGTAGCAGGCGTGGACGCGGCACAACGCACTTGGCTTGCCTTTGGAGGCAACGCCACCTTGCACAGCTTTGGCATTGAACCACCGGACGAGGAAGCGTTCGGCGCGCCTTTCGCCCGTCGACTTTACAACCAGATCGGACCTGACCTGCTGGACTGGATTGAACAACGCCCGACGTTTCAACGGTCCGGCGACTTCTTCTTCTGTCACGCTGGCGTGCGACCACGCGTGCCGCTCGCGCGGCAAGGGCGAGACGATCTTCTATGGATTCGTGAGCCGTTTCTGAGCAATCGAACTTATCATGGAGCAGTTGTCGTACACGGCCACACCATTGTTCCCACTCCACAGATCCTTCGCAATCGCATCGGGATCGACACGGGCGCCTATCGTACCGGCGTGTTGACCGCGCTATGTGTCGACGGCCAGGAAGCAGCAATCATCGCGACCGAACGCGGCAGGACGGCGTAACTGGCTCCTGATCGAAATCAGTTCTTAAGGCTCCGTTCTTATCTGGAACGCCCGGGATCAACCCCGGAGACCAGCTAAATGTTTTCGCCTTCCACGTTGAAGACGACCTCTATCCTGTTTGCCTTCACCCTGTCCGCCTGTGGTTCTGATGGTGTCGACCAACTCGCTAGTGCGGGCCTGGACTCCGCTATTAGCGCACCGATCATACCGGCCGATGAACCAGTAGAACCCGATCCGGGCTCGGACGAGGCGCCCATTCCCGATGAGCCGTCCTCAGCCGTAGTGATTGACAATCCGGCGCTGACCGCTTCAGCCCCGGTCGGGACCGGAACGAACAGCGGTGGTAACGCCCCCGCAACCCAAGACATCACCTATGCCCCTCAGCCGGCATTGATGATGGACAATGTCAGTTTTGATCCATCTGCCAAGCAAGCGCATATCCGCGTTTACCTGACGTCCGCTCCCCCCACCACGGTAATCGCGCGCATATTCACCAAAAATGGTAGCGGCACGAACTATATGTATTCGGGCGGCCATTACACCACCACCAAACAAACGGTGATCTTCCGCCCGGGCGATCCGCTGGAACAAACCGTCGCGGTACCGATCAAAAAGGCGAAGGAAGGTGGCCATTTTCGTGCCTATGTGCCGTCCGTGCCTTCAGGTGCAAAACGGGGCACCCAATCCATCACATTGACTGCAGTGAAAGGCGCGGTGAACAACGCGATCGCCTGGAAGGGGCGCGCACCCCGCACCTTTGCCCCTGCCGGCCCACCAAGCTATGCGCTTAACATCAACGCGGTGAAATGGTCGGCGGACGGCGGCGCCGGGGTCTGGCGCACCGCACTGGCTCATGGCCGTGCTCAGCCCGCGAATGCCGAAACGGGGCTATATCTTGATCCGGAGGAGCATCGATCGGCGGAGGCTCCAATCCGCATCGAGAACGGACATCTGGTGCTTCACAGCCAGCGGCTGAACAATGCGATCAGCTATGCCGGCCTTGGCAACGGCGCTGGTGCAGGAGCGTACAAGTATGGCGCGGTGGCGCTGACCGGCCTCAAAAACCCGGAAACCCACATCCGCTACGGCCAGATTGAATGGCAGGCGAAAATGCCGGACCGACGCGGTTCTTGGCCGGCGTTGTGGCTGGTTGGCGTTCAGGGATGGCCGCCCGAAATCGACGTTTATGAAGGGTTCAACAGCAATGCGTCATTCGACCCCGCTCGAATGGCGAGCGGAACGATCCACGGTGGGCCGAACGGAACCCGCCTCTATGCACGCGGCTACAGCGAAGATGTTGCGTCAATCTACGGCATCAAACCGACCCTAACGACTGATTTTCATAGCTATGCGGTGGACATCCAGCCTGATTACATCACGTGGTTCGTCGATGGCGTTGAGGTGTTCCAGGCCGTCAACAAGTTCAACGCCACCTTCTACCCGATCATGAATGTTGCTGTGAAGACGAGTGGCAACTACTCAGACGGTTCCGGTGATATGGTAATTCGCAGCCTGCGGATGTGGCAGCGTAATTGACCACCGGGATGAGCCCGGTCGTCCATCCGGGTTGGGCGACCGTTCGCTTGGCATGGCGTGCAATGGCGTATACCTCAAGAAGCAGGCAATTCTTGTAACATTCGCCTTCTATAAGACGAAAAATACCGCCATCGTATCAGCTAACAGAAGGACGTCGCATGTCATACAAGCCGCTGCGCAAGGCCGTTTTTCCTGTTGCCGGGCTCGGAACACGGTTCTTGCCAGCGACCAAAGCAATGCCCAAGGAGATGCTGACGGTCGTCGACAAGCCGCTCATCCAGTATGCGGTCGAGGAGGCGCTGGAGGCTGGGATCGAGCAGATCATCTTCGTCACAGGGCGCGGCAAAGGCGCGCTTGAGGATCATTTCGATATTTCCTTTGAACTCGAAGCGACGATGCGGGCGCGGGGCAAGAGCCTGGCCGCCATCGAGAACATTCGGCAGAAGCCCGGCTCGCCTGTCTATGTGCGCCAGCAGGAACCACTCGGATTGGGGCACGCAGTATGGTGCGCGCGCGAGATCGTCGGCGACGAGCCCTTTGCGGTGCTGCTGCCGGACGAACTGATGGTCGGAGAACCGGGATTTCTCGCGCAAATGGTCGAAGCATACCAGCACGTCGGTGGCAATTTAATCGGGGCACTCGAAGTCACCCCCGAGGAGACCAGCAAGTACGGTATCATCACTCCTGGCAGAGTTGATGGTCCTTTGACCGAGGTTCTGGAGGTAGTAGAGAAACCGGAGAGTGGTACCGCGAAGTCAAACCTTATGACGCCCGGCCGCTACATACTACAACCAGAGGTGATGAAGATTCTTGACAATCCGGTGAAAGGATCTGGAGGCGAGATACAACTAACCGACGCCATGGCGCAACTGATTGGCAAGCAGCCCTTCCACGGATACACCTTCAATGGCGAGCGCTTTGATTGCGGCGATAAGGCGGGGTACGTTAAAGCCAATTTGGCCCTAGCCTTGGAGCGAGAAGACATCGGTCCGTCCGTGCGTGTCTTTGCACAAGATTTGCTCAGCTGACTTCCAACATTCCGATAATCTGATCCGGCCGGACGTTCCGGTGACTAGCAGGACACCGAGCGCCGCCGGGCGTATGGCGCCGACAGGCTGATGCCGGGGGGGCGGGGGGCGGTGCTACGTGGCGCAGCATTCAGCTACACGACCCGGAGCAGCTCGCTGCCAAGCACGTCCGGCCGCCGATGCCGAGCACGCAGCGCTATACTGAGCGACGCCGGGGCCACAATCGACGCGGGTCGATGGACAAATGACCCGCTTCGAAAGGTGTTGCCGGTGCATCACCTTGGCAAGACGGCTCAACCGACCAAATACTTTCCCTCGTCAGGATGGGAGTGAGTAAATCTTCGGCCGTGCCTCAGGACCGGTATGGCGGCCGCCCTACCGACAAGCGCAAAATTTCCGCTTGAGAGACAAGCATCAGTATTGCCGTTGCGCCAATCACGCCCGCTCGAAGTTTTGGGTCCACATTCGCCCTGGCCATCCAACGACTCTGCCCCGCGGCTTCTTTGGCCATTTGCCAAAGCCCTTTAAGAGTGCCCGCCTTGGCCATGTTGTTGATGATCCAGCGACCACCCACGACACGGCGTCGCTTGCGCATGAGCTCCCCAAGAGTTGCCCGCGTAGGATGTCTGACGATCATTTCCGGGATGTGGACGACCCGATGACCACTCGCCACCATGCGCCGGGAACACTCCCTGTCCCCACCGGAAAGCAGCTCCGAATCGAACCCGCCGATCGCCAGCAGGTCTGCGCGCCTGCAGAGCCAGTTTGCGGTGACGCAATGGCCAACTTGCGCATTATGGCTTTGATTAAAGGCCGTAAGCTCCTCGTAACAAGCTGCAACAGGTCGGGCCCCCAGCTCGCGAAACAATGCGATCTCACCAGCATAGATCCCGGCATCCGGCACGCGCCGGACAGCAGCCATCGCCTGCTCCACCCAATCAGCTGCAGGGACGCAATCACCATCAGTGAAAAGAACGAAGTCGCCTTTTGCGGCTGCGAGACCCCGATTGCGGGCACGATAAGAGCTCGCAACTGGTTCTGAGAGAAGTTTAGCGAAAGGAAACTTTCCTACCACCTTGGCAGTGGCGTCCGTGGACCCGTTATCTACCACAATGACTTCGAATCTTTCCTGAGACACAGTCTGGGTGGAAAGCATCTCAAGCGTTTTTACGATACTTTTTTCGCTGTTCCAAACCGGTATGATGACGCTGACTTCTGGAGTCTGATCCTTCGGCTCCATATGCTCACCTTCTGATTATTGCAGCATCAGGATTGGGGACGCATGATGGCTTTCAAAGCCATAAAAGCGCGATCCCCAAGTACGTCTCGAGCCATGCCTTTGAAGGCAGCACCGGTGGAGCGGCGGGTCTGCTTGAATCGACTTGGCAAGTTACGGAACTGCTGTTGCATTGCGGCCGGAGTCATCGGATCCGGCAAGTAGACCTGGTGCGTCTCAACGCAAAGAACCGGCTTTCCTGAAATTTGAGCAATCGTCTCAGCCTGCCGGTGCTCGCTTTCGATAAACAGCGTGCCAGTCGATCTCTTATAGAACTCCGCCTTGAAGCTGCCATGTGCCCGTTGACGCTGCCTTTCCTCCTTGCTTGGCAGGTCGAGCATGACCAACTCCCCATACTGTATGCCCTGGCGCCTTAGCCATTCTTCGGTCAAGCCTCTATACTTTTCCAATCTGCTCGTAACCAACCAGCCGATTTTTCGAGATGTAGTCAGAAGCGGCACCGCTTCGGCGATAAAGCGCCGATACGCTTCGCCGTCGTCATTCTCCTGTTTTGTGGGATCTCGACACAAGACACCGTCGATATCGACACAAGCCTTCTCCAGAACCACATGGTGCATGAAGTTCCATTGAAAAAGGCGCGGATTTTCGACTTTCTCGAAGATAACGTCGACGTCTGGATGGCTAGACTCCAAGCCATATATGGCGGCGAAGATAAGCTCGGCCTCTATTCCCGCCTTCGCTATGCGTTCTCGCGCACGCCGCATCGCATCTCCGCTCTTGATGCTATCGTCGAGCACCAGAATGCGTCGCATCTCGCCAAAGCCGCGGTCCAAACGCGCCGCACGCTTTGACGACGTTCCAGACGAGTACATCCGCCCATCGAGGAAGGAGTCCAGATCCGTGAGCGGAATATTAGCGACCAAGCTTAGAAGATTTGCTGCCAGTAACCCACTACGGGGGACACCGACAACAAGATCGATCCCTGACGGCAGCTTGTACAGATTTCGGACAATGGCGTCGTTCATGTCCGCGATGGAGCGATATTGCATCACGTCCTCCTTTTAAGAGTATTAGACAGTAGCCATCCGTAGACTTCTGATGCTTCGCCACACCAGATTGGTGGCATCCTTGATTGACCCGCGACCGCTTCTAAATATTGCTACAAAGGCGATT
The DNA here is from genome assembly GCF_036890205.1 of Sphingomonas panaciterrae. Classification (NCBI taxonomy): domain Bacteria; kingdom Pseudomonadati; phylum Pseudomonadota; class Alphaproteobacteria; order Sphingomonadales; family Sphingomonadaceae; genus Sphingomonas; species Sphingomonas panaciterrae. Next base: position 12,728 of record NZ_JAKNQR010000020.1, on the reverse strand, counting down.
GATACTGCGTAGGACAGCAGCAGCCCTTGAGCCAGAGCGACCACTGGTGCACCGACAAATTCGTCACGCAGCAGCCATACGACGGCGATCGCCACGTGCGCGCCCAGAAGTAATGGACCGGCTTCCCGCACGATATGGCTTGAACGTACCGGTCCTTTCCTTCCGACGTAATGCCACAGAAGGGGCGTCTTCAGGTACTCGCTAGCCGAGTAAGCCATCGCCACGCCAATGGCGCCATAGAAGATTCCGATGCCAAAAGCTGCAGTTGCGAAGCCAGCGGTCCAAATGCCCCAGATCATATAATCGCGCGATCGCCCTTGGCTGATGAACAGCCATCCTGCGGGGTTGTTCAATGGTTGTACGAGGCCGGCAAAACCCAGCGCGGCAAAGATCGGCGCGCTCCCCGCCCATTGCGGCCCGAGTGCGAGAGGAATGAGGCTGCCAGCCATGGCTGTGCCCCAGGCCACGCCTGGTAATGTGGCCAACAAAGTGAGCCGGATCACCTGTATATAGGCGGCGCGATAGCGGTCCGGCTCGGAAGCCATGCGCGACAGAGCAGGGACCATGACCCGTGACAGTGGGTTGGCGATCTGCGTCAAGGGGAACAACAGCAACTTGTACGCACGATCGTACAAACCGAGCTGCACACCGCCCCAGTAGCGGCCGATCAAAATGTTATCGAGGTTGCGAGCGAAAAAGTTGGCGAAGCTGAAACCGGTGATGCCAGCGCCGAAGTTGAGCATCTCCCAGCCGTCCGGCACCGATCGCGGCAGGCTTGGCCGCCAACCCGACGCAATCCACGTCGCCGCTGTGGTCAGCCCCGCACCGATAAGCGTTCCGCCGAACAATGCCCAGTAGCTAGGCTGAACCAACGCGCAGGCGATGCTTCCGATGAGGGTAGTGGCCGCGCTGAACGCGTCCAGGGACGCGAGTTGGCCGAAGCGCATTCGCCGGGTCAGGAGTGCACTGTGCTGCGAACTGGCACCGGTCAGCAGCATGGGGATTGCCATGGCCGCAATCAGCGGTCCAACCCTGGGCTCGTTGTAGAAGTCCGCGACCAGCGGCGCGCTCAGAACCAGCAACGCCGAGATAGCCACACTCGCAGCGACATTGATCCAGAACAGGAAGTTGACCCGGGCATGATCGATGCTGGGTCGCTGCACGGTGGCCTGCACCAGGCCCAAGCTTTGGAACATGCCCAAAAAGGTGATGACGGGCGCACACATGATAACCAAGCCAAAGTCATCAGGTGTGAGCAGCCGGGATAGCACCAGCACCGACACGAGTTGACAGCCCATTTTGACCGCCTGGCCTGCCCCGGTCGCTACGGCACCGCGTGCCGCCGAGCTGCGAAGCGAACCGGCAGGTGGGTCGAAACTGATGGCGACGCGGTCAGAGATAGGTGCCTCCGGGCTTCTCACATTCCATGCCTGGCCTGGCAGCCGCGGCATCAACCAATCGCTCTGCCACTCTGCGTCAGCAAGCCGCCACAGGCATCATGCCGGCACCCCTGCAGCGTGGAACGCATCGATCGCCTGCTGTGCCGTGTCGAGGAGCAGGCGAGCTTGTCCCTCCGGCTGCATTTCCTCACGCTCCGCATAGTGCAGAGCTTGGCGTGACAGCGCGGCGTGAAACGCGTCGTCGGACCAGATACGGCGCACTGTCGCCGCCCATTCGCTTGCGGGCGCGTTCGCGGGCAAAGCCACCCCGCCGGGGCCGATCGCCTCAGGAAGACCGCCGCGATCCGATCCGACCACTGGAATACCGCTCACGTGCGCTTCGCTGGCGATGCGCCCCCAAGCTTCCTCATACTGGCTCGGGGCAAGTACCAGCCGCGCTTGGGCGTAAATGGCCTTCATGTCCCGCGTTGCGGGAAGCACGGTGATATTGGGCAACTGCTCCAATGCCGCCGTCATCCGGGCCTGATGCTCCGGAAGCAATCCCCAGCTTTGGACGAATCGAAACGGAATGTCGGGACAGAGCTCCGCTACCGCAAGCGCAACTTCGACGCCCTTGATCGGATGCGGGTTTATCATCACCACCGCCTTGCCAGCGGCACTCGTGCGGTAGTTCTCAGCCCGGATCAGCGGTGGGATCACCGCGGAAGAGACGCCATATTTCTGAGCGTATGCAGATGCGGTGAAGCGCGAGTTTGCGATATAGCGCACATGATCCGGCAGGTCGCGCAAATCACCTTTTAGATCGGGAAACTCCGCATTCCGAAAGTACAGAACTGAAGGAACTTTCGCTGCAATCAGCGCTTGGGCGAGAGGCATCGTGTTCACGTGCTGTACGATCGCGACATCTGGTTGATATGCACGTACAATTGCGGGAAGCGCAGCCAGAATGTCCCAGGCGCGATAGCTGCAATAACCATTGGTTCGGTCGCGCGCGAACGGCTGACGTGTCAGCTTCATTTGGAAGCGACCGCTCAGCGCCATCTTGCCCTCACCCCATAAAGCGCAGGCAACCGCGCCGGTGTGTCCCATGCCAGCAAGCGTGGTGATGATAGAATCCGTGCTGGACTGAACGCCGCCCATGCTTTGCGGAAGGTGGGAGGCTCCAGTGACGAAGATCAGTTTCATCAACTTGTCTCCCTGCCAAGCTTACCAAGTCCGTGACGTGCCGGCACGCCGCCCGGATGGGTGAGCCGTTCCTTGATATAACCGAAACCCCAAGCCGCGTGCATGATCATCGCCGCGATGCCGGAGAAGAGGGCACATCCACCGCCGGTGCGTAGGCCGACCGCTATGCCGGCGCCTCCTACTGCCGTCGCCCAAAACAGCGCCGGAAGAGCGAGCAATGGACTCAGAAAGGCCAAAGGCAGCAGCGCCAGTGCGATCGGCACCAACAACGGAATGGCCTGCCGCGGCTTTAGCCGCATGCGATGACGTGCGATGTTTCGGGCTCTGCCTTCACCATAACGGCGATACTGGCGCCAAAGTCCCTTCGGCGTGGAGCGCGGAAAGTAGCCAACCGCAGCGCCGGGTTCCAGCCAGATGCGTCCACCAGCGGCAACGAGCCGGTGGTCAAGTTCGGCATCCTCGTTGCAGTGCATCGCTGCGCAATAGCCGCCGACTTGGCGAAACAGCGCAAGGTTCATCAGCGCGTGGTGACCATGGTCGACAAACCGGCCCTGACCAAGGTGGCGGTGAGCTGAGCCACCCGTGCCGATTGCACTATTCTGCGCGGCCGCAGCAGCACGCTGGAAGCAGCCAGAACCAGTGGTAACCAAAGGCACCACCACCGAGGTCGCGTTCTTCGTTTCTGCTGCCGCAAGAAGCCGTCTGGCATAGCCATCCGGATAACGGCAATGCGCATCGACCCGTAGCAACCACCGGTGCGCACCGCCGTGAATCGCCACCGCACGATTGATGCCGGCGCTCTGGATGCGATCCGGGTTGGCGAGCAGCACGATACGGGTATCATGCGCTGCCCAAGCGGTCACGATCTCGCGACTACCGTCAGTACTACCACCATCGGCAACGACGATACGGTCGACCACTGGATCCGCGACGAATTGCTCAAGCAAGCGCGGCAAATGTGCTGCTTCATTCAGCACAGGAATGACAACGATCAGGGTCATGAGCGGCGAAGCTCTGCCAACCTGGTGACCAGTGCGTTCGCATCCTCGTGCGTTGCGATCAGTTGTTCCTGCGGCAGGGCCGCTACTGCCGCACGCAAGGAGGCGTATGTACAAGCGTCCAGTCGGGTCAGCACACGCGTCAGTTCGTCCGTTCCGTCCGTCAGCCGCAGACCGGTGCCGGCATCGGCCAGCCAGCGGCCAACCTCCACTCCTGCATCCACGATCGGCACCACCCCGAACGCTTGCGCCTCATACAGTCGGTTGGGGAGCAGCCAGCTACTGTTCAATCCCTCTTCAAACCAATCGATGGTCCAGGCAAAATGACATCGGGAATAGAGCTGGGGCAGGTCGGCCGCGGTATAGGGTCCGACATAGGAGAGGTGCGGAACCTGCGTCACCTGACGGTTCCAATCCGGAAATTCGGCCAAAGACGGCTTGCCTGCAATCAGCACCTGAACGCGCCCAGCCATACGGCTGGCAAGCGACGACAATTCGGTCAGCGTTCGCCGACAGCGAAGCATGCCGAACCAGCCAATCACAAAGGGCGGGGCAGGGGGCGGCGGTGCGGGCACAGGCATTGAGCTGCCGAGCACCAGCAGCTTGTTTTCGACCAGCATCGTTGGTGCGGTGAGCTGCGGCCGCTGATCGAAATACGCGCGGCAAAATGCGGGCGAGGACGTCAGCAGAAGATCCACACGTGGCAGCAGTGCCGCTTCCACGCGTTGTACCACGCGCGAGGCGAAGCCAGTGCCTGTCAGGCTGCGATGGATATCGAGACACTCGTAAACCAAGGGGCGGCTGCCAACCATCGCGCGTGCGATACCAAGTGACTCGAGATTCCGAGCGATCACGATATCGACGTCTCGAAACGCCACAGCAAGGCGACCCGGACGGGCTGCATGGCCGATAACGGCTACGGCGCGTTTCGTCAGCGCGGCATCTTCTGTCCGCCCCAGCACCACCGGATCGAACGCTTCCGCGTTCGGCCCGACCTTGTCTCCTCGAAAGAAGCCCGCCAGCCGCACCTTTGTCCCACCGGCCTGCAGCATCCGCACCCGCCGCAGCACAGCGCCATCGTTGAGGTCGTGAACGATATATCCGACCTTCATCGATTGCTCCCGACGATCTGCAAGCATCGTTGCCGCACCGTAGCGCTTCACCGCTCTTGCCATTCTGCGTGCAGCGCAACAAGACATGACGAACGGTGCGGCGCTTATGTGTCGTCCCGAAGGGGGAAACGGCCATGCGCAACGCACCCGTCACGGTCATCATCGCCGCTTATCGTGCAATGGGTACCGTAGCCGACGCTGTACGATCCGCGCTCGCCGACCGGCAGGTAGGTGAGGTCATCGTGGTGGACGACGCATCTCCCGATGAAACCATGAGCGTGGCGGCCTCTGCGGATGACGGCAGCGGCCGCCTCTCGGTGCTGCGTCAGCCCGTCAATCGTGGTCCATCTGCTGCGCGAAACAGGGCGCTTCGCGAGGCCACGCGCCCTTATGTCGCGATTCTCGACGCCGATGATCTGTTCCTTCCGGGGCGCCTCGACCCGCTGCTTGCCGTACGCGACTGGGACATCATCGCCGACAATATCGCGTTTGTCCCAGATGTGCCCGACCTTTCACACCTGCAGCAGATCATACCAAAGGGGCGCGCCGTCCGACGATTGGGGCTGGCTGAATTTGTCCACCGCAACATCTCTCGTCGCGATCAGCGGCGCAGCGAACTGGGCTTTCTCAAACCGATCATATCGCGCGCCCTGCTGAACCGACAGGGTCTGTTATATGCCGAGGATGTGCGGCTCGGCGAGGATTTCCTGCTCTACACCGAAGCCATGGCGCGTGGTGCGCGATTCCTGATCGCGCAACATTGTGGCTATGTCGCGGTCGAGCGGCCAGGGTCGTTGAGCGGACGGCACGCGACCAGTGACCTGATCGCATTGGCACGAGGGTCGCGTGCGCTACAACCCTTGGTACCGGCCCAATCGGAGGCTTTCCGCGCCCTAAAAGCTCACGCCCGCGCGCTTGACGTGAAAGCTCGTCATCGTGCGCTCCTCGACGACAAGGCGCAGATCGGTGCCATGCGCGCCATTGCCAAATTGGCCCGCCATCCACGTGATGTCATCCCCGTATTCGGCGCGGTGCTGGCAGACAAGCGCGCAGCAGAATATCAGCCACCGCCGCTCCGGCTCTTGTTCGACCCAGCCGATTTCTCGCTAGCTGGCCAATGATCCTCCAGGCGCACCTGCTGGATACCGATATGCTGTCGAGCGATGTGGCAGTGATCGGGGCAGGGCCAGCCGGGCTGTGCATTGCGAACGCCTTGGCGAGGGCGGGACATGAAGTGCTTCTGATCGAAAGCGGCGGGGAGGGCATTGATCTCAAACGCGACCAGTGCTTCGCGGCCGAGATCGCGGGCGAGCCGATGGACGCCGAAACCGTACGCGTGCGCACCTTTGGTGGAGCCACTGCCTTATGGACAGGTCGATGCGGCCTCCTCGATCCTGAGGATTTTGCGCCTCATCCCTCCATTGCCAACAGCGGCTGGCCAATTGCGCCGGACGCATTGGACAGCTTTGTCGAGCAGGCGGCGCAGATAATCGGGCTGAATGCGTCGCCGGTCCGGCGAGACCAACGCATTGAGCAGCTTTCCGCTAGCTTTGCCGGTGATGCGGCGCTGTGCGGCTACCGTTGGTCGTTTGCCCCCACGGGACGCGACGAGCATCTTCATTTCGGCGATGCTTTCTGGAATCAGACAGCAGCATCTTCAACGGTCCGGTGTCTTCTGGAATGCGACTGCGTCGGTCTTGAAGGTGAGGGGGGAAGAGTATCAGCGGCGCGGCTGGTGGATCGCACCGGGCGGTCGCTGCGGCTCGAAGCACGACAGTTCGTACTGGCGTCTGGGACCATCGAAAGCGTTCGGCTCTTGCTTCTGCTAGCGCGCACAACGCCTTCGCTACTCGCACAGGTGCAGCCTTGGCTCGGTCGCGGCTTCATGCAGCATCTTCGAGTCGTAGCGGCGCAAGTGGAAGCAACACCAGTGCAGGCCGACAAGCTTCAGGCCTCCTTTAATCGCTTTCGTCGACCGCATTCGAACTATGAGGAGATGGGGATCGGCACGCTTCCTGCCTGGCGAGCCGAAGCGGAGGCAGGCAACGTTGTTGGCTACTTCCGCTACCATCGTGTTCGGTGCGACCCCCCGCAGCGCTGGACCGAGAAGGCGCTCCGGTACGTGCTAGGACGCGAGCCCAGGCTGTACGATCCGCGCATCAGCCTCGTCGTGGACGCCGAACAGGCGCCTGATCCCAGAAGCCAGATTACCCTCTCCAATCATCTTGACTGCCACGGCAACCCCCGTGCGCGCATAGATTGGCAGATCGGTTCCTTGGAGCGCCGAACGGTGCGGCTGTTCGCCCAGCAGGTTGCACGATGGATAGCTGATGCAGGGCTGGGACGTGTCATGCTCGATCCCGGAGTAATCGATGAGCGCTTGCCGCCAGGCATCCTGCTCGACAGCCTCCATCATCTGGGCGGCGCACGCATGGGCCGCACGGCTGCCGACAGCGTGGTCGATTCCGATCTGCGAGTACATGGAACCAATAATCTTTTTGTCTGCAGCGGTGCGGTTTTTCCCACCGGAGGACACATCAATCCCACAACGACACTTATCGCTCTAGCTTTTCGCCTTGCGGAGCGGTTGGCGCGACAGGATGAGGCGACGGGATGATGTTGGCTTGATTTGCCGGTGTCTGCTACGCCTCTACAACGCTGGCAGAAGGTGGGGCGGTTACACGCGGATCTGGCGCCAAGCGAGGAACGGGGCATGGCGGTGAGCACGATGCATCAGGAAATGCCGGGCGCGTCGCGCGACCCGGAAGTAGAGAAGCTCTCGCCGGAAGCCAGTCGGGTTCCGTTTCTACCCGATCCGGGTTTGATGTGGCAGGTATTCCGCCGCAATTTGAAGTTGTTCCTCGCCATAGTCGTGCTGGTACTAGGCCTCACTGCCGGCTGGGCGCTAACGCGGACACCACTGTACGAGGCATCGTCCAGCGTGCTGATCAAACCGTCAGCCAGCCCCGTTCGAACCACCACTGTCGACGAGCCGCAAGCCGCCGCGGCGAATGCCGAGATCATTGACACCCAGATCAGATTGATCGGCTCTGAGTACATCGCTGCTCGTGCCGCAACGGCTTATGCTCGTCAGTCCCCTCCGCCAGATGGCGGCACATGGACTGAAGAGAAACGGGCGGATCTTGCTTCGCGCATGCTGAACCTGATGACGGTTACACGCGATGGAACCACATTGGTCATCGACATCACGGCGCAGGGGGAAGACCCGGAATTTGTTGCCGCAACCGCCAATTTGTTCGCTGAACAATATATCCAGGCTCAAGTCGACGTAAAGACGAATTCATCGTCTGAAACCGGCCGCTTCCTTCAAACACGCTTGGCCGAATTGCAACGTGATGCACTTGCTGCCCAAGCCGCTGTCGACCAGTACCGGGTCCGCAACAATCTGGTGAGTGCCAATGGCGGCACCATGGCAGAACAAGAAGTTTCTCAACTCAATCAGCAGCTCGCCATCGCGCAAGCTGATTTGGCCGAAAAGCGGGGCCGGCTGGCCGCAGCACAGCAACAGCTGACGCGCGGCGGTGGAGGCGCGGATGTCGGCGCAGCGCTGGGTTCAGGCACCATTGGAGGCTTGCGTTCGCAGGAAGCGACCACGGCTGCCGAGCTGGCCGCGGTCACGGCTCGCTATGGTCCACTTCACCCCCAACGTCGCCAGCTTGAAAATCGCCTTCTCGAGATCCGCTCGTCGATCCAGCAGGAAATCGATCGCGTGCTCTCCAGCCTTCGCGCCGAAGTCGCGACGGCGCAGTCGCGTGTCGCGTCCCTATCGGGCAGCCGCGGCGGGGCTGCTGGCGCGCTGGCGGCAAATGGCCGCGCACAGGCCGGGCTCAATGCGCTGCTTGTTCGAGCAAAAGCGGCCGAGACCATTTACGAGAACTTCCTTGCTCGCATGCGGGAGGTTGGCGCGCTGCAGGGTGCGGAACAACCGGACGCAACCATTGCGGTTCGGGCGGAGGTGCCTGAGCTACCCGTGTCACCCAATTTACGCCTGCTGGCGCTCGCCGGTGTCGTCGGAGCACTGGCGCTTGGTTTGGCCGGCATTGGTGCGGCCGAATACCTGCGTCGCGGCGTGCAAACCAAGCGCGACGTAGAGCGTCGACTGCGCCTGCGCTACGCTGGAGCGGTCCCAACCCTGAAGTCAGCGCTAGGCAAAGCGCGGACACGCGATGAGCCGCACGATTACATCGTCAACCACCCCCATTCGTTGTTTGCCGAAGCATTCCGCTCGATACGAACCTTCCTCACCCTGAGCGCCGGATCGCGAGCGCGCGTGATCGCGATTACTTCCGCACTGCCTCGCGAAGGCAAAACAACCACTGCCGTTTGCCTGGCCCGCGCTACGGCTATGGAAGGTGCCCGGACGCTTCTGGTTGATGCGGATCTGCGCCGTCGCGGTGCCAGCGAATTGCTTCGTTATCCCGACCAGCCCGATCTATACCGTTATCTTGCTGGTGACACACCATTGGAACAGGCGGTTTTTGTCGACGATGCCAGCGGTCTCCACGTGCTTGGCACGGTCGAACCGCCAACCAACGCGCTAAATCCTCTGGTGGAAGCCCGGGTGAGCGCAATGTTCGCCGAGCTTCGTGAACACTATGACGTCATCATCGTCGATACCGCACCGGTCTTGGGTGTAGCCGAAACCCGGGTTGTCGCCATGCTTGCAGATCGCGTGCTGCTCCTCACTCGGTGGAAGCATACGTCACTACGCGCGATCGAAGCCATGGCTGACATGCTGGTCGATGGAGGTGCCAAGATCACTGGCCTGGCACTGACCCAAGTCGACATCAACCGCTATGCTAGCACCGGAGACGGAGACGTTTATGGCTATGCCAAGAAGTTCCGTGGCTATTACACGAACTGACCGCAGCCGGTGGCTACTGCTGGCACTGCTTAGCAGCAGCCCGCTGCTACCTACGCCTGTCCAGGCGCAGGAAGACGTTCAGCGCGTATCGGTAGCCGGCCGTTCGCGCGACGACTATGACGCGCTCGGCATCCGTCTGGGATCGATAACGCTCAAGCCGTCGGTCGGCTTCAACGTGGCGCTAGATGACAACATCTACGCTCAGGAGGTCAACCAACAGCGTGACGCTATCCTGACGCTATCACCGAGCTTGGTGGTGCAGCAGAAATCGCCGATCGCAACAGCCGAGCTCGAGGTTTCTGCCAATCTCGAGCGCTACATGGACCAGGGCAGCGAGAACTCGGATGACGGATTTGCCCGTGGGTCGGTACGTATTCGGCCAGATCCGACGCTGCAGCTAACCTCGGACTTCAATCTTGTCCGCCGCGCAGAAGATCGTCGCAATCTCGGCAGCTTCACTCTGGCACCAACGCCCGTACGCTTCACGTCCGTGGAGAGTCAGGTAGGAGCGGAAAAGGCTTTGGGATCACTTCGGTTTGGTCTCTCCGGGCGAGTTCGTCGTGCTTCTTACAATAGCGGCACGGCGCCCGACGGAACCGGGATCGATTACAGTTTCCGCAACTTCAATATCTATCAGGGCACTGCCCGAGTGGGTTTCAGCCGCACGGGCAGTTCGCAATTATACCTGGCAGGGACGTACAATCGTCGCTTGTACGATCAAAGACCGGGCGATCCGAATTTTGATCCACTGACCCGTTTTGATCGCACCTCGTCGGGTTACCGGATTGAATTAGGGTATAATCGGCAGGTATCGGCATTGCTCTTCTTCATGGGGCAGATTGGCTATCTACGGCAGGATTTTGCCGATTCACGCTTAAGAGACATTCAGGGATTGTCGTTCTCCGGCAATCTATTGTACAACTTCACGCCGCTCACATCCGTAACTGCCCGTGCATCTCGGACGTTGGATGAAACGGTGACGCCGTTAGCTGCGGGCAACTTACGCAGCGAGGTCGCAGTACGTGTTGATCACGAACTGCTGCGCAACCTGATAGTGTCGGCTGACGTACGTTACGCCGATATTCAGCCATCGGACGTGACCGAGGGAGCTGATGCAGCAGACCTACTGCGGTTCGCGCGTCAAAGCCAAGAATTCGAAACCGGTGCGAGCGCGCGTTACCTCCTCAGTCGTAAAATAACGATAGATGGCGATATCCGCTATCGTTCGCGCAGTTCAAGCGACCCGACGATTGGCTTCAACAACTTCGTAGCGATGCTTGGGATACGCTACGGGTTATGAAAGTGGGGCTCGTCGTCTCTTACAGCATTGACCCTGCTCGTTCTCTCGCGAAGCAAGCGCAGACCACACGCCGATCAAACGATCTTTAAGATCACTAGCCACAAGAACAGACCGAAAAGTGCTGCCGTAACGGCGCCTGTAATCGTGTCTGCGGGATTCCCCGCCGTGGCACTTGCACCCGACAGGGCGCTACCAAATCGGAAGCGCGGGGCCGCGGTCCTTTTGGTACTAGACATTACCTCTCTCCTGCTTCTCTTTTAAAGAGATATAGAGAAACAACGCTTTGCAGCGGCTAGGGTTGCGAAATAGGCTCCTGAGAGTGCTTGCGGCGCTCGCACTCACCGCAGCACATATGCCTGCCAGCCTTCTGCGGCCCCATACGATGGCCAGGATCGTCCCAGTGTCGAGGCGCAGTCATACCGAGCGTAGCCGAAGCAGGACGGCTCTAGGTAGAAGAAGTGGGTCTGCGAACGCAGTCCGCCTTCGTGATAGCGCAGTCATTCGGAGGCGCGGAAAGCACCGATAATCCCGACCACGAGGTAGTGACGTCACGAATGCAGTTCTGCTTAAAAATAAGCCCAACAAATCGGGCAGAACCCAGACAAGGCGATTGCCTGCAAGGCTTCTACGTGAGACCTTCCCGCGGTTAGTACTGCCGCGGTTTTTGCGGCGCTCGCCTCTAGATTGAGGAGTACGAATGAGCGACAGAGCACCACCTCTTCGCCACGATCTGCAGGGGGCACGTGCAATCGCTTGCGTGCTGCTCGTCGTATTCCATGTCATAGGAGGAGACTCCACCGATGGCTTACGATTGAGGGCCGGATCCGAAATCCACCAGCTCCTCGCGTTTTTATCTCCACTTCGTATGCCGTTATTCGCGATGATCTCTGGTTGTGTATATGCGATGCGTCCGGTCAGACGTGGATCCGAGATAAACTTTTTGACGGGAAAGGTTCGTCGGATACTTCTTCCGCTGCTAACCGTCAGCACGGTATTCTACTCCGCGCAAGTTGCGATTGGAGTAGAGCCGCTCTCCGGCGCTATTCTGCGATTACCGTCTATTTACTTACGTTCATACGCAATATTCTGGTTCCTTCAAGCGATATTCTTAGTATTCGTCTTTATGGCTTTCGCGGACCCGTTTATACGCACACGACCGCGAGCAACCATTTTACTAATCTCTGTCTTAGTGCCCCTTGAACCTCACACTTCCGGCATAGACTTTTTCTCGTTTTGGGGATTTGTCTTTCTTCTTCCCTATTTCCTGTCGGGAATGCTAATCACCCGTTACCCTGACAAAAAACCATTGTTGCGCGTGTTAGTGGCGGGCCTGATACTATCAGCGATAGTACATGGCTGGTACAGTTGGTTCTCGCTGCGTAGCGACTTACTCGCTCAATCCGCCCGTTTCGGTATGGGGCTTTGCGGCGGGCTATTGATCATCGGGGCAGGACCGACATCGCCCACTTTGAAGCGGATCGGAGCGGAGTCGTTTCCGATCTATCTCCTTCATATCTTCTTTGTAGTGGGATCCCGGATAGGTGTGAGCGCGGCAGGCGGCGGAGCGTGGCTGCAGTTTTTTGCGGGGCTGGTCTGCGGGCTAGGGGGCCCGATGCTGACTGCCTGGATTATCCGGAAGAGTTCGGTTGGCACGCCACTGATTCTAGGTGAGCGTCCCAACCGACCTATCGCACGTGCGGCTACCAACTAGACCGAAATACCGGATTTCACGATTATCGGCCGCCCACCCCTCCTTGCTATATGTGCAGCGGGGGCCAGCGGTGAGTGGCGCACACAAGAACGGCTCTGACCTGCTCCCCGGAAAACATGCCATTGGTAAGTTAGCTC
>NZ_JAKNQR010000002.1:0-647607 GCF_036890205.1 Sphingomonas panaciterrae | reverse complement strand
GCGGGTGAAGGGAATCGAACCCTCGTCGTAAGCTTGGGAAGCTTCTGCTCTACCATTGAGCTACACCCGCGTGACCAGCGGCTGACCGCTGATGCCTGATCGCGTCCGCAGTCTGGAACTGCCTCGCGACGGGCGAGCAAGTGCCACGGTTCGGGGTGGGTCGTCAACGTGGATCCGCTGACTTCGTGGCGGAATGAGTCCAGTTGGCGGACGGGCGTGGAAGCCACAGAAGGAGGTTGGGCGGTGGGGTAGTAGAGCCCTGAGCGTTGGTTCGGCGAAACGGTGTGACGGGTGAACGGCGCCGCTGGATCGAAGGCGACGCCGTTGCATGCGGATCAGCGGCCGACGGCTTCCTTTACCTTGTCGGCGGCCTTGGCGAGGAGGCCCTTTTCAGCCTCTTCCGCTTCCGCCTTGGTCTTGAAGGCGGCGCCCTCCGGTTCGGCGGGAGGCGCGTAGACCGAGAACAGTTTCAGCGCGCCGCTGCCCTTGTTGATGATATTATGCTCCGCGCCCTTGGGGATGACCACCATGTGGTTCGCGGTCGCCTTGGTCCGGTGGCCGTCCACGGTGACCTGCGCCTCGCCGGTGACGATGAAGGTGGTCTGGTCGGCAGGGTGCGTTTCGAGGCCGATTTCCTCGCCGGCGGGAATGCTCATCAGCACGACCTGGATCTTGCGATCGCGATAGACCTCCTTCTGCCACAGGTCGTTCTTGGTCGCGAGTTCGATCATGTCCTTGTTGAAGATCGCCATTCCCGGTCCTTTCGATGCCGCAATGCCGCCCAAACGCGCAGGGGAGCGAAGGGATGCGAGCGCCGCGACTGGTGCCGCAGGCCGGATGCCAGAGAGCTTCAGCTGGTGCGTTCGGGTATCTCGGCGGCATCCTGTGCGATTGCGTCTGCGGTGGCGACCGCTTCCCACGGGAAGACGAACCAGTCCTTGACCACGCGGCGGTCGATGACGCGGGCGCGGTAGGACACCTGTTGAGCGGACACTTCATTGTCGAGCAGAGTGGCGAAACGGACCGAGCCGGGCTGAGCGCCGGCCTCGTCTACCCAGGTGCGCAGCAGTCCGAGCGTGCGGCCGGTGTCGTTGATGTCGTCGACGAACAGCAAGCGTTCGCCATCACGGGTGCGAGCGGCGAGGCGGGTCAGCAGATCATCGCCCGCCTGCGGGGTTTGCGCGGACAGATCGTAGGATGCCATGGGAAGGCCGGTAGCGTGGCTGAGGTAGACGGCCGGCACCAGGCCGCCGCGGCCGATGCCGACAATGAGCGTCGGCTGCCAGTCGGTCGACATCGCGAGCGCTGTCGCCAGCGCCCGAATGTCGGCAACGAAGTCGTCATGGCTGATGAAGGTGTAGATCGGCTGCACAAGTGCCTCGCGTAGATGAAAGTGTCGCCGGGCGATCAGCTGTCGGCAAAGGCCTTGGTTCCGACCACGCCGATAATGATCAGCGCGATAAAGGCGATCTGCACCGCGTTGACCTTTTCATTGAAGATCAGCGTGCCGAAGATGGTGACGCCGACGGCGCCAAGCCCGGTCCACACGGCGTAAGCGGTGCCCGCGGGCAGGCCTCGCATCGCCAGCGCGAGCAGGCCCATGTTCACGAAGCTGAGCGCAATCGGGATCGCCGAAGCGGCAAGGCTGGCCTGCATGGCGGCCCATTTCAGGCTCAAGGCCCAGATGATTTCGGTCACGACGGCAACAGCCAGAATCAGCCACGCCATAGATTTCTCCTGATGCGGGCTCGAATTGGACGTGTCGGCCGGAAACCCGAAAGAGGCCGGACAGCGTGGGCTTGGACACATGGGTCACGAAGCGGATGGCGCGATAAGGTTGTCGGGCGCGCGCGTAAAGCCCGGAGTAGCGCGACATCGCGCGCTATGGGGAAGGGGGGCTGCCCCCGTCCCACCGCATAGCGGCAGAACGGGGGCAGGCACCCGATCAGCGACGTCTTACCAGATGCGAACGCGGTCGCCGGGGGCGACATATTGCTTCTGGTCGGGCGTGATCTTCCACGCGGCATACCAGGCGTCGATGTTGCGCAGCGGATTGACCGCGCGGATCTGGCCCGGTGCGTGCGGATCGCTGACGAGCTGCTGGCGAAGTGCCTCGTTGCGGAACAAGGTGCGCCAGACCTGGCCCCAGCCGAGGAAGAAGCGCTGCTCCCCAGTGAACCCGTCAAGCACCGGCGCCGGCTTGCCGCCCAGCGAGGCATGATAAGCGTCGAGCGCCATTAGCACGCCGCCGAGATCGGCAATATTCTCGCCCATCGACGCCTTGGCGTTGATGCGCAGGCCGGGCAGGCCCTCGAACTCATAAGCCTCGTACTGCGCGCCATAGCGAGCGGCCTGCGCCTCGAACTTGCGCGCGTCGTCCGCGGTCCACCAGTCGCGCAGCACGCCGGCGCCGTCCGACTTGCGGCCCTGATCGTCGAAGCCGTGGATGATCTCGTGACCGATCACGCCGCCGATGCCGCCATAATTGATCGCGTCATCCGCCTTGGGATCGAAGAACGGCGGCTGGAGGATCGCGGCGGGGAAGACGATCTCGTTCTTCACTGAGTTGTAATAGGCGTTCACCGTCTGCGGGGTCATGCCCCATTCGGCCTTGTCCACCGGCAGCGCGATGCGGTTGCGGCGGTAATCCCATTCGAACCGCGCGGCCCGCTCGGCATTGCCGACGAGGTCACCCGGAACGATGCGCAGGGCGGAATAATCGCGCCACTTGCTGGGATAGCCGACCTTGACGCTGAAGCCTTCCAGCTTCTTGAGCGCTTCCTGCTTGGTCTGCGGGCTCATCCAGTCGAGATTGCGGATGCGACCGGCAAAGGTGCCACGCAGGTTGGAGACCAGCGTGTCCATTTTCGCCTTGGATTCAGGCGGGAAGTAGAGCGCGACGTAATCGCGGCCAATGCCCTCACCGATGCCGTTTTCGGCAAAGGCGACTGCGCGCTTCCACCTTTCGCGCTGCTGCGGCTGGCCGTTCAGGAACTTCGAGCGGAAGTCGAAATGCGCGTCCACGAAGCGCTTCGACAGGAGCGGCGCGATGGCATCGGCCGTGCGGAAGGCCTCCCACGCCTTCAGCGTGTCGAGATTGGTGTCGGCATAGACCTTTGCGATCCCCGGGAAGGCGGTGTTCTGCGCGACGATCACGCGCTCCGCCTTGCCGATGCCGGCGGCCTGCCAGAACGGATCCCAGGCGAAGCCGGGCGCCAGCGCCTTGAGCTCGGCCAGCGTCATCAGATTGTAGGTCTTGTCGCGGTTGCGGCTTTCCGCGCGGGTCCAGTGCGCCTGCGCGAGCTTGGTTTCCATCGCCACGACGTCGTTGGCGGCCTTTTCCGGGTTCGGCCAGCCAGCCATGGTCAGCATCTGCTCGACATATTGGCGATAGCGCGCGACCTGCGACTGGAACTTGGGATCGACGTAGAGGTCGCGATCTCCAAGGCCGAGGCCCGATTGGCGCAGGTAGAGCGCATAGGTGTCGGGGTTCTTCGCGTCATCCGACACGCCCGGGCCGAAGAAGCTGGCGCCGAAGCCGCCGATCGAGCGGCCCATGACCGTCGCCATGGCGTTCTTGTCCTTCACCGCCTTGATCGCGGCGAGGCGCTGAACCAGCGGCTTCGCATCCAGCTTTTCAGCGGCGGCCTCGTCCATGAAGCCGCGATAGAGGATCGCCGCCTTCATCCGATCAGGGTTGGCAGCGTCGTCGGCGCGATAGCTTTCGAGCAGGGTGCGCAGCCGCTGTTCCGACAGGTCGCGCAATACCGCGAAGGCGCCGTAGGAGGAGCGATCCGCCGGGATCTCAGTCTTGTCGACCCAGCTGCCATTGACGAAGCGGAACCAGTCATCGCCGGGGCGCGCCTTGCGGTCCATGCCGGCAATGTCGAAGCCCCAGGCGCCATAGCTTTCGGCGGCGGCGGCCGGCGCTGCGGGTGCGTTTGCCGAAGCGGCAGCGGGCGCGGTCTGCGACTGGCCCTGCGTACCGCGGCTGAGCGCGGGGGTGCCGAACACGACAAGAGACCCGGCGGCAGCAAGAAGAATGTGCTTTTTCGTCAAGAAATAAACTCCCTTGGCACCGCGATTATCATCCGCGGCGCTTATGTCGGTCGATGTGGATGCAGACGCCTTAGCCGGAGCCAGCGTGACAGAAGCTGAACGAGTGATGTCCCGTCGACAGATACCAATGGTCCGCCGCCGCGTCACGGGCACGCGGCGGCGGATCAATCGTCAGGTGCGGGCGGCAGCGATATAGGCGTTGACCTGCGCCTCGAGCAGATCGAGCGGAAGCGCGCCTTGGCTCAGCACGGCCTCATGGAAATCGCGGATGTCGAACTTGTCGCCAAGCTCCCGCTCTGCCTTGCGGCGCAGTTCAGCGATTTTCAGCTGGCCGACCATGTAGCTGGTCGCCTGGCCCGGCCAGTTGAAGTAGCGGTCCACCTCGCGTGCGATGTCGGTGTCGGAGACCGAGCTGTTCGCCTTGAAATAGGCAATCGCCTGCTCGCGCGTCCAACGCTTCGAGTGAATGCCGGTGTCGAGCACCAGCCGGATCGCGCGCCAGACCTGAAGCGACAGCATGCCGAAGCGATCATAGGGATCGGTGATGACGCCCATCTCGTCGCCGAGCCGCTCGGTGTAGAGGCCCCAGCCTTCCATATAGGCGCCAAAGCCGCCGAACTTGCGGAACTTGGGAAGGCCGGTCAGCTCCTGCTGGCGCGCGATCTGGAAGTGATGGCCCGGCGCGCCCTCATGCACCGAGATGCCGGCGACCTGAACCTTCTGCGTCTGGTTCATGTCGACCAGATTGACGTAGTAGATGCCGGGCCGCGACCCGTCGGCCGAGGGCGGGTTGTAGAAGGCGGTGGAGGCAGTGCCCTCGCGCCATTTCTCGACCGCGCGCACCTCCAGCGGTGCCTTGGGCAGGACGCGGAAGTAGCGCGGCGCGACCTCCATCACCGAGGCAATGATCTTGCGCGCGTCGGCCAGATATTGCTCACGACCGGCGTCGGTGTTCGGATATTTGAACTTCGGATCGGTGCGGATGTGGTTGAAGAATTCTTCCAGCGTGCCGGTGAAGCCGACCTGCTTCTTGATCGCCTCCATCTCCTGCCGGATCGCGGCGACCTGCTGCAGGCCGATGTCGTGGATCTGATCGGCGGTGAGGCTGGTGGTGGTCGAACCCTTCAGGCGATCGTTATAGTAAGCTGCGCCGTCGGGGAGGTTCCAGGCGCCGAAATTCCCCTTCGACAGCGGCTCGATCTCGTCCAGTGCGACGAACAGCATGTCATAGCCGCGCTTGAACGGGCCGGTCAGCGCAGCGCTGGCATCGGACAGCAGCTTCTGCTTCGTCGCTGCCGGAGCATCGAGCGCAGCGACCTTCTTGCGGAAATCCGCCATCACCGTGGAGTCGGCGCCACCGTCGAACGGCGCGCCGGTGACGACCTTGCGCGCGTCGGCGCGGGCAGGGGCGAAATTGACCTTGTTGGGGATGATGCCGGCCGCCGCCTGCTTGCGCATCGTCGCCGTCACTTCGCGCATCACGCGCTCCGTCTCGCGGAGGCGGGCGATATACGCCTGGGCATCGGCGACACTGTCGACTTTGTGATTGTTGATCAGCAGGACGGGGATGGCACCCGCGGGGCTGCCGTTGGTCGACACTGGGAAGCGCAGGTTGCGGAAGCGGAAGGATTCCCGATCCCGCTCCACCTGATGTTCGAACAGGCGGTAGCTGACCCGCGCGCTTTCACCCAGTTGCTCCGGCTTGAAGCGGGCGCGCATCTCCTTGAGCTGCTGCTCCGCCAGGTCGCGCCGCCTTACGTTCGCCGCGTCCGTATAATCGTCGAGCTTGTCGTAGTTGGTCTTGAACCCGAGGTGGGTCTGCGATTCCGGGCTGAGCGCGAGCTGGGCGTCGAAGGCAGCGTCAAGGAACTGAAGCAGCGCGGCGTCCTTCGCGCCCGGCTGCGCCGCAACCGGCGCCTGGGCGGCGGCGGGAACGGCCGCAACGACAGGAAGCAAGGGAAGAAGCATGAGGGCAAGCGTGCGACGCATCGAAATCTCCTGAAGATCAGATGCTTCTTGCCGCCCGCGCCCGCCGGCGCAATGCCCCCCGCGTCAGTTCTTCAGGCGATAGCCGGTGCGGAAGATCCACCATACGGCGGTGAGGCAGACGGCGAAGAACGCCGCCGTCACCGCGAGGCTTGCCAGCGGCGACACATCCGCCTGCCCGAAGAAGGTCCAGCGGAAGCCGTTGATCAGATAGGCGATCGGGTTGAACAGCGACACTGTGCGCCATGGCTCCGGCAGCATGTCGAGCGAATAGAAGGCGCCGCCGAGGAAGGTGAGCGGCGTAACGATCAGCAGCGGGATCACCTGCAACTGCTCGAATCCCTTTGCCCAGATACCCAGCACGAAGCCGAACAACGAAAAGGCGCAGGCGACCAGCACCAGATAGGCCAGCATGATGACGGGATGCGCGATCTCAACGTCGACAAAGAGGTTGGCGGTCAGCAGGATCACCAATGCGACCATCAACGCCTTGGTCGCTGCCGCCCCGACATAGCCCAGCACGGTTTCGAACGCGGACATGGGGGCGGAGAGCAGCTCATAGATCGTGCCGGTGAACCGGGGCATGTGGATGCCAAAGGCGCCGTTGAAGGTGCTTTCCTGAAACAGCGACAGCATCATGAGGCCCGGCACGATGAAGCTGCCGTAGGGGATGCTGCCCACCTCGGTCATTCGAGAGCCGATCGCCGAGCCGAACACGACGAAATACAGGGTCGTGGTGATGACAGGGACGGCAAGGCCGGTCCACAGCGTTCGCCGGAAGCGGTGCATCTCGAACCGATAGAGGGCCCAGACGCCGGCGGCGTTGAAACGGGGCGCCTTCATGCCGCGCGCCTTCCATGAACGAGGTCCACGAATATTTCCTCGAGCGAGCTTTGATGGGTGCTGAGGTCGGAGAAGTTGATGCCGAGATCGCGCAGACGGCCGAGCAGGGAAGGAACGCCGGTACGCTCCGCGTGACGATCGAAGACGTAGCGCAGCTCACGTCCCTCCGCCGTCAGCTCGAGATGCCAGTCGGCGAGTTCGGGCGGGATTGCGGGAAGCGGCTCGGCGAGTTGAACGATCAATTCCTTGCGCCCCAGCTTCTTCATCAGCACCGATGTTTCTTCGACCAGGATCAGCTCGCCGCCAATGATCACGCCGACGCGGTCGGCCATCTCCTCGGCCTCCTCGATATAATGGGTGGTGAGGATGATGGTGACGCCGCGATCACGAAGTTTGCGAACCATCGCCCACATGTCGCGGCGAAGCTCGACATCGACGCCAGCGGTCGGCTCATCGAGAAACAGGATGTCGGGTTCGTGCGCCAGCGCCTTCGCGATCATCACGCGCCGCTTCATGCCGCCGGACAGCTCGCGAATCTCGTTGTCGCGCTTGTCCCAAAGCGACAGGTCGCGCAGCACCTGTTCGACCAGTGCGGGATTCCTCGGCCGTCCGAAGAGGCCGCGGCTGAACGCCACCGTCGCGCGAACGGACTCGAACTGGTCGGTATTCAGCTCCTGCGGGACAAGGCCGATGCGCGCGCGGGCCTCCCGATAGTCGCGCACATTGTCATAGCCGTCGACGGTCACGCTGCCGCCGGTGGCGTTCACCAGGCCGCAGATGGCGCCGATCATGGTTGTCTTGCCCGCGCCGTTCGGCCCAAGCAGCGCGAAGATCTCACCGCGCCTTATGTCGAGATCGACACCCTTCAGCGCGCGGTGACCGGATGCATATGTCTTCTGAAGGCCCTTGATCGAAATGATCGGCTGCATGGAGATCCCGGGAGCTTCCTGCGCCAGGACGGCGCGCATGAGGAGGGTAGCGTCCCCTTATTTGGAGTCGGTCACCAGAACCGCAAGCTTGCTACCGGTCCCGCTGGTCGCAAGCGTTTCGCGCGTCACCAGCATGGTGGCGCCGGGGGCGAGGATCCCTTCCAGTTTCTGCCGAAATTCGTCTGGCACGTGCCCCTTGGTCCGCTCGTCCGCGGTCAACTCACCGCCATCCTTTCCAGAGCCGTCCGGCAGCGGCAGGCGCATCCAATGGGCACCATCGGCATCGACGGCGCGCAGCGTGAACGCCTCGGTATTGGCGACGGGGACGTCGAGCATCACAGGCGCAGAGCCGATCTGCTTGCCGTTGCGCAGCACCACGATGCGGCGATCACGCCCGCTGACGATGATCGACACAGGCCCCGTCGGCGAAACCTCGGGAGTCCAGCTGAAGGCGGCATTGTTGCTGTGCCCATCGGACGGGGCGGAGGGCACCGGGCTGGCCGCCGGCGCCACTTCGGGTACCAGGCTTTCGTTGGTGATCACCACGGTCAGCCCCAGGCTGGTCACGCCGTAAAGCAGCTTGGCAAAGGCCATGGGCAGGCGGACGCAACCGTGGCTGGCAGGATAGCCGGGGAGGGCGCCGGCGTGCAGCGCGATCCCGTCCCAGGTCAGCCGCTGCATGTAGGGCATCGGGGCGTTGTTGTAGAGGTTGGACTTGTGGTCCACCTTCTTCTGCAAGATCGTGAACACGCCGGTGGGGGTGGTATGCCCCGGCTTGCCCGAAGAGATCGTGGTCACCCCAATCGGCACGCCGTTGCGGTACACATAGGCGCGCTGCGTCTTCAGGCTGACGATCATCGTGACCGGGCCGGCGGGCGCGATCTGCGGCGCCCAGAAGAACTGGCCGGGTTTTAGCCGCTCGATCGCGCCGGGCTCGGTCATCGGGCCGCGCTGCTGCTGGGCGGCGGCGGCCGGGGCGATCAGAAGCGCCAACGCGGCGAAAGGCAACAAGCGGCGCATCATCATCCCCGGCATAATCGTATCTCCCGCCGGCATCCTACCGGCGGGAGAATACGGATTACAGGTCGATCAGGATACGGGTCGGATCCTCGATCGCATTCTTGAGCGCGACGAGGAACGTCACCGCCTCGCGGCCGTCGATCAGGCGGTGATCGTAGCTGAGCGCGAGATACATCATCGGGCGGACGACGACCTGGCCGTCGCGAACCACGGGGCGATCCTCGATACGGTGCAGGCCAAGCACGGCCGACTGTGGCGGGTTGATGATCGGGGTCGACATCAGCGAGCCGAACACGCCGCCGTTGGAGATGGTGAAGGTGCCGCCCTTCATCTCGTCCATCTTGAGCGTGCCTTCCTTGGCGCGCTTGCCGAAATCGCCGATCGTCTTCTCGATGCCCGCAACCGACAGGTCCTGCGCATCGCGGATCACCGGCACGACGAGGCCGCCCGGCGAGGACACCGCGACCGAGATGTCGGCATAATCGTGATAGACGATCTCATCGCCCTCGATCGAGGCGTTGACGGACGGGATGTCCTTCAGCGCCATCGTCGCGGCCTTCACGAAGAAGCCCATGAAGCCAAGGCGGACGCCGTGCTTCTTTTCGAACAGATCCTTGTACTTGGCGCGTGCCTCGATCACCGCGGTCATGTCGACGTCGTTGAACGTCGTCAGCATTGCTGCGGTGTTCTGCGCGTCCTTCAGGCGCTTGGCGATCGTCTGGCGCAGGCGCGTCATGCGCACGCGCTCTTCCTTGCGGCCACCGGCGGCCGCGACCGACGGGGTCGGCGCAGCGGCGGGGGCGGGAGCGGCGGCCGGACGCGAGGACGCGGCGGTTGCGACGTCTTCCTTGGTGATGCGGCCGTCGCGGCCGGTGCCCTTGATCGTTGCAGGATCAACGCCATGCTCCAGCACCGCGCGGCGGACCGACGGGCTGAGCGCGGCGGGGGCGTTGCTGTCGACCGGGGTGGCGCCATGGTTGCCGTAACCGCCGGCCGCCGGCGCAGGCTGTTCAGCCGCCGGGGCCTGAGTCACGGCCGGTTGCTGGGCGCTTTCGGCCGCGGGCGCACCATCGCCGGCCTCGACCGTCGCGAGCATCGCGCCGACCTGTACGGTGTCGCCGACGGCGACCGCATGCTGGCCCATGATGCCGGCGACCGGGCTCGGCACCTCGACCGACACCTTGTCGGTTTCGAGGCTGGCGATCGGCTCATCGGCGGCGACCTTGTCGCCCGGCTGCTTCAGCCACTCGCCCAGCGTTGCTTCGGTGATCGATTCGCCCAGCGTTGGGACCAGAACTTCGGTTGCCATTCCCGTTTCCTTCCACCCCGCCTTTTGCCGGGGCCCTGTTGCGAGCGGGTGTTGCTACCCGCGCCGCTTGATCAACGTTTCGTGCACCGGCGCCCGATGGCGCCGGCACCATGCGCTCAGCTCGCCGCCTTGCCAGCCTTCTTGGTGGTCTCGGCCGAGCGGGTGCGGCGGATTTCCTCGCGCACGCTGTGGCCGAGTGCGTCGGCGATCAACGCGCCCTGTTCCGCCTGGTGGCGCTTCATCAGGCCGGTTGCCGGCGACGCCGCCGCCGCACGGCCCGCATAGCGGGCGCGCTTGATCGCGCAGCCGGCCTCGGCCAGCGCGTCCTCGATGAACGGCTCGACGAAGAACCAATAGCCGTTGTTGCGCGGCTCTTCCTGCGCCCAGACCACGTCCTCGAGGTTGGGCATCCGCGCGATGCGCTTCGCCAGCGCCTCGGTTGGGAAGGGGTAGAGCTGCTCGATGCGGACGATCTGCGTATTCTCGTCACCAGCCGCGTCGCGCGCCTCGATCAGGTCATAGGCGACCTTGCCGGTGCACAGCACCAGCCGCTTCGTCGCCTCGTCCGCCGCGCCGTTCGTGTCCGAGAGGATGCGGCGGAAGTGCGAGTCACCGACGAAGTCCGCGCGGCTCGACACCGCCAGCTTGTGGCGCAGCAGCGACTTGGGCGTGAAGATGATCAGCGGCTTGCGGAAGCTGCGGTGCATCTGCCGGCGAAGCAGGTGGAAATAGTTCGCCGGGGTGGTGCAGTTCGCGACCTGGATATTGTCCTGCGCACACAGCTGCAGGAACCGCTCCGGCCGTGCCGAGCTATGCTCCGGACCCTGACCTTCGTAGCCGTGCGGCAGCAGCATCACCAGGCCGTTGGCACGAAGCCACTTGGCCTCACCGCTGGCGATGAACTGGTCGATCATGATCTGAGCGCCGTTGACGAAGTCGCCGAACTGCGCCTCCCACAGCACCAGCGTCTTCGGATCGGCAAGCGCATAGCCATATTCGAAGCCGAGCACGCCATATTCGCTCAAGGGGCTGTCGAGCACCTCGAACCGGCCATGTTCGATGTTCCACAGCGGCACGTATTTGTGCTCGTCATTCTGGTCGACCCAGACGGCATGGCGCTGCGAGAAGGTGCCGCGGCCCGAATCCTGACCCGAGAGGCGAACGCCGAAGCCCTCCGACAGCAACGAACCGAAGGCCAAGGCCTCGCCGGTCGCCCAGTCGAAATTCTCGCCGGTCGCGAACATGTTGCGCTTGGCATCGATCACACGGGCCAGCGTCTTGTGGATCGCGAGGTCCTCGGGAACCGTGGTCAGCGTGCGCCCGATCGAATCGAACAGTTTCTGTTCGATCCCGGTGTCGAAGCTGCGCCGCGCCGTCTCGGGGTCGGCCGGAACCGACAGGCCCGACCAGCGACCGGCAAACCAGTCCGCCTTGTTCGGCTTGTAGCTGGCGCCCGCCTCGAACTCGCCCTCAAGCAGCGTGGTGAACTGCTTGACGTTCTCGTCCATCCACGCCTGGTCGACGACCTTCTGCTCGATCAGGCGCTTGCCGTAGATCTCGCTGACGGGCGGGTGGTTGCGGATCGCCTTGTACATCAGCGGCTGGGTGAAGCCCGGCTCGTCGCCCTCGTTGTGGCCGAAGCGGCGGTAGCACCACATGTCGATCACGACATCGCGGTGGAACTTCTGCCGGAATTCGATCGCCATCTTGGTGGCGAAGGTGACCGCCTCGGGATCGTCGCCGTTGACGTGGAAGACCGGCGCCTGGACGCCCTTCGCAACGTCCGACGGATAGGGCGAGGAGCGCGCGAACTGCGGGCTCGTCGTGAAGCCGATCTGGTTGTTGATGACGAAGTGGACGCAGCCGCCGGTGTTGTAACCGCGGATGCCCGAGAAGCCGAGGCATTCCCAGACGATACCCTGGCCGGCGAAGGCCGCGTCGCCGTGGATCAGCACGGGCAGCGACTTGGTATGATCGGTAAGGTCGCCGGCGATCGTCTGGATCGCGCGCACCTTGCCCAGCACCACCGGATCCGCCGCCTCGAGGTGCGACGGGTTGGCGACGAGCGACATGTGGACCTTCACACCGTCGAACTCGCGGTCGGTGGAGGTGCCGAGGTGATATTTCACGTCGCCCGAGCCGCCGATATCGTCCGGGTTGGCCGAGCCGCCGGCGAATTCGTGGAAGATGACGCGCAGCGGCTTGCCCATGACGTTGGCGAGCACGTTCAGGCGGCCGCGGTGGGCCATGCCGAACACGATCTCGTTCACGCCGGCCGCGCCGCCGTACTTGATGACGCTTTCGAGCGCCGGAATCATCGATTCACCGCCGTCGAGGCCGAAACGCTTCGTGCCGACGTACTTGCGGCCGAGGAATTTCTCCCACTGCTCGGCCTCGATGACCTTGTTCAGGATCGCCTTCTTGCCCTGCGGCGTGAATTCGATCGCCTTGTCCTTGCCCTCCATACGCTCCTGGAGGAAGCGGCGCTCCTCGACATCGGCGATGTGCATGTATTCAAGGCCGACGTTGCCGCAGTAATTGGCACGCAGGATGTTCACGAGCTCACGGATGGTGGCCCATTGCAGGCCCATCGTGCCGCCGAGATAGACGGGGCGGTCGATGTCGGCGTCGGTGAAGCCGTGATATTCGGTGCGCAGATCGGCCGGCAGCTCGCGCTGGGTGTTGAGGCCGAGCGGGTCGAGATTGGCCGCCAGGTGGCCGCGCACGCGATAGGTGCGCACCAGCAGCTGGGCGCGGATCGCATCGCCTGCCGCGCGGACGATCTCGTCCTGCGACGGCGCGGCGGCTGCCGGAGCGGCCGCGGCCGGGGCGGGCTTGCCACCCTTGGCGGGCTTGGGCGCGGGCTCCATCTGGGTCGGGTCGAGCGCCGCGGTCAGATCGTCGGTGGTGGTGAGCGGCCAGCGATCGTTGCGCCAGCTGGGACCGGACGTGCCGCTTTCCAGCCCTTCGAAGAAGCCGCGCCAGCCGGGCTCGACGCTGTCGGGCGAGGCCTTGTAGCGCGTGTAGAGCGCGTCAATGAACGCCGGCGATACGCCGCCGGCAACGTCCAAGAAATCCTGACCTTCGTAGCCCATCACCAACTCCACTCCCTTCCCTCCGGCAGAGGGAGAGGGTCGCGCGGACGACGCCCGAGCGGGCACGTCCAAGCCGGGAGAGGGGCAGGGGTCACTGACCTCGGCAGGCACTGGCCTGCACGACCCCTCTCCATCTTCGTCTAGGCAACGACTTGCCTCGACTTAATATCCCCTCCCCGGCGGGGAGGGGGTGTCCAATCAACCCTTCAGCACCGACAGCAGCGTGGAGCCGAGCTCGCTCGGGCTTGCCGCCACCTTGATGCCGGCAGCTTCCATCGCCGCAATCTTGTCCTCGGCGCCGCCCTGACCGCCCGAGACGATCGCGCCGGCGTGACCCATGCGGCGGCCCGGAGGCGCCGTACGGCCCGCGATGAAGCCGGCCATCGGCTTCTTGCGGCCACGCTTCGCTTCGTCGCGCAGGAACTGGGCTGCCTCTTCCTCGGCGCTGCCGCCGATTTCACCGATCATGATGATGGATTCGGTCGCATCGTCAGCGAGGAAGAGCTCGAGCACGTCGATGAAGTTCGTGCCGTTGACCGGGTCGCCGCCGATGCCGACCGCGGTGGTCTGGCCCAAGCCGGCGTTCGAGGTCTGGAACACCGCCTCATAGGTCAGCGTGCCGGAGCGCGAGACGACGCCGACCGAGCCCTTTTTGAAGATGTTGCCTGGCATGATGCCGATCTTGCACTCACCCGGCGTCAGCACGCCCGGGCAGTTCGGGCCGATGAGGCGCGACTTGGAGCCCGTCAGCGCACGCTTCACGCGCACCATGTCGAGCACCGGAATACCCTCGGTAATGCACACGATCAGCGGCACTTCGGCGTCGATCGCCTCAAGGATCGAATCCGCAGCGAAGGGCGGCGGGACGTAGATCACGCTGGCGTCGGCGCCGGTCTTCTCCACTGCCTCCGCGACGGTGTCGAACAGCGGCAGGCCGAGGTGGGTGCCACCACCCTTGCCCGGGGTGACGCCGGCGACCATCTGCGTGCCGTAGTCGAGCGCCGCCTGGGTGTGGAAGCTGCCGGTGTTACCGGTCATGCCCTGCGTGATGACCTTGGTATTCTTGTCGACGAGAATGCTCATTGGCTCTCCAATCACTCAACCCGGCGCGCGCGGCCGGATGCCGGCGCGCACCGGGTATTCAATCCGGCGTTATGCCAGGCTCTCGTCGATGCCCTTGCAGGCGACGAGCAGTTCCTTGACCGCGTCGACCGACACCTGAAGGTTGCCCTTGGCTTCGTCCGACAGCTTCACCTCGACGATCTTCTCGACGCCGCCGGCACCGATCACGACCGGGACGCCGACGTACAGGTCGTCGATGCCATACTGGCCGGTCAGGTGTGCTGCGGCCGGCAGGATGCGCTTCTGGTCATAGAGATAGGCCTCTGCCATCGCGATGCCGCTGGTGGCGGGCGCGTAATAGGCCGAGCCGGTCTTCAGCAGGGCAACGATCTCGCCGCCACCGCCGCGGGTGCGCTTCACGATCTCGTCGACCTTCTCCTTGGTGGAGAAGCCCATCTCGATCAGGTCGCTGACCGGGATGCCGGAGACGGTCGAATATTCGAGCACCGGGACCATCGTGTCGCCGTGGCCGCCGAGTACGAAGGTGTTCACGTCCTTCACCGACACCTTGAACTCGTCGGCGAGGAAGTGGCTGAAGCGCGCCGAGTCGAGCACGCCCGCCATGCCGACCACCTTGTTGTGCGGCAGGCCGGAGAATTCGCGCAGCGCCCAGACCATCGCGTCGAGCGGGTTGGTGATGCAGATGACGAATGCGTCGGGCGCATTGTCGCGAATGCCTTCGCCGACCGCCTTCATCACCTTCAGGTTGATGCCGAGCAGGTCGTCGCGGCTCATGCCCGGCTTGCGGGCGACACCGGCGGTGACGATGATCACGTCGGCGCCAGCGATGTCCTTATAGTCGTTCGAGCCGATGATCTTGGCGTCGAACCCTTCGACCGGGCCGCACTGCGACAGGTCGAGCGCCTTGCCCTGCGGTACGCCTTCGACCACGTCGAACAGAACGATGTCGCCAAGCCCCTTGAGGGCAGCGAGGTGCGCGAGCGTGCCGCCGATATTGCCGGCGCCAATCAGCGCGATCTTCTTGCGGGCCATCCAATCCCTTTCCGTAACGTGAGGTCGTGATTGGAGAGGTCGGGTACGCCCTTTGGTCGGTCGGCACAAGCCACTAAAGGCGCATAGGACGCTTTTAATAGATAAGCGTTCGCAATAGCAATAAGGCTGTCACTCGGCGCCGTGGCCTTGTGCCAGATAGTCCTCGGATCGCATTTCCTCGAGCCGGCTGACGGTGCGCTGAAATTCGAACCGTCCGTCGCCAACGGGGTAGAGATCGGCGGGTTCCGCATCCGCCGCGGCGAGGAGCTTCACCTTATATTCGTAGAGCGCGTCGATCAGGCTGACGAAGCGTGCGGCCTCGTTTCGGTTCTCCGGGCCGAGGACGGGGATGCCGACGAGGATCACGGTGTGGAAGCGGCGCGCGATGGCTAGATAGTCGGCGCTGCCGCGCGCTTCGCCGCACAGCTTCTTGAAGCTGAAGACGGCGACGCCCTTCAGCGATTTTGGGACGCGCAGCGAGCGGCCCTGAACGATGAGGTCCTCGCTGGGCACGTGGTCGCGATCTTCGGGCGGATAGTCGGTGAGGCGGAAGAACGCTGCCGACAGTTGCGCCGTCGCCTCCGGCCCGTTGGGCACGAGCCAGGTGTTTTGCTGGCCCAAGCGATCGCGGCGGTAATCGACCGGGCCGTTGAGCGCTAGCACGTCAAGCCGCTCCTGGATCAAGGCGATGAAGGGCAGGAAATGCTCGCGGTTGAGGCCGTTCTTGTAGAGGTCGGTAGGGACGCGGTTGCTCGTCGTCACCACCGTCACCCCCGCCTCGATCATCGCAGTGAACAGGCGCGAGAGGATCATCGCGTCGGGCGAATTGTTGACGATCATCTCGTCAAAGGCGAGCAATTGCGCTTCCTCTGCCAGCGCGCCGGCTACGGGAAGGATCGGGTCGCCCGCCTCCTTGCGTCGCTCCGCCGCGATCCGGCCGTGCACCTCCAGCATGAACTCGCCGAAATGGACGCGGCGCTTTCGGGCGACGTTCACGTTGGCGAAGAACAGGTCCATCAGCATGGATTTGCCGCGGCCGACGTCGCCCCACATGTAGATGCCGCGCGGCGGAATCACTTTCTTGCGGAAGAAGCCGGTGGTGCGGGGATGTTCGAGCTCGACGGCCAGCGAGTCGAGCCGCGCCGCCGCGGCGGCCTGTTCGGGATCGGGCCGCAACTCCCCGGCGGCAATCAGGGCTTCATAGGCGTTGAGAACTGCGGCCACGACAAACTCCGTTGGGGGAAGGGGGCTCCCCACTGCGCCGACCTGGGAGCGCCGGCGAGTTTCGCGCAGGGGCGTGCGGACGGATCGTGCCTGAGGTGCCGGTCCGCCGCGGCCGCGCGAGTATTTTGTGGGCCCTTTAGGAGATTGTGCACCGCGAGGCCAGTTAACGCTTCGTCGGCTTCCGGATCGTGCCGGAAAATTCCGCCACCGGGCCGTCGCCCTGTACCACCAAGCCGCGCATGAACAGCAGGCGGCCGGTTTCGCGCAGCAATTCGACCTGCGCCTCCAGCGGGTCGCCGATCTTTCCTGCGCCGACGAAATGCGTGTTCAGGTCCAGCGTCACCGCGGTGCCCGCCTCGATCAGGCCGAAGCTGCGCGCGGCGGCGAAGAGCGCGACGTCGATGAACCCGAGCATCGCGCCGCCGTGCACATTGTTGCCGAGGTTGGAGTGGCGCCGTTCGGGCAGCATGCGGACACGGCAGGCGCCGTCCTCGACGCGGACCATCATGTCGCCGAGGAAGGTATTGTAACGATCCGAATTCTTGAGGCCCCAGCGGTGCCACCCGGGATGGTCGGGATGTTCCTCGTACAGAAATTCCGGCTTGTCAGTCATGGCGCCGCTTGTCCTGAGCGTGTCGGCTGGCGTGTCAGGGATGACACGGCGGGGGCGTGCGTCGGGAGGACCGGCACAAGCGGGCGAGATGGCTCCCGACAAAAAGAAGGGAGCCGTGCTGCTCCCTTCTGGATGCGTGGATCAGAGAACCCGCTCGACTTCCATCTTCTTGATCTCGGCGATCGCCTTGGCGGGGTTCAGGCCCTTGGGGCAGGTGTTCGCGCAGTTCATGATCGTGTGGCAGCGATAGAGGCGGAACGGGTCCTCCAGGCTGTCGAGCCGCTCGCCGGTCATCTCGTCACGGCTGTCCGCGAGCCAGCGATAGGCCTGGAGCAGGATTGCTGGCCCTAAGAACTTGTCGGAGTTCCACCAATAGCTCGGGCACGAGGTCGAGCAGCAGGCGCACAGGATGCACTCGTACAGACCGTCGAGCTTTGCGCGGTCCTCCGGCGACTGCAGCCGCTCCTTGCCGGCAGGCGGCGGCGTCACCGTCTTCAGCCAGGGCTGGATCGAGGCATATTGCGCGTAGAAGTGCGTGAAGTCGGGGACGAGGTCCTTGATCACGTCCATCGCCGGCAGCGGGGTGATCTTCACCTCGCCCCTCACATCCTCGATCGCGGTGGTGCAGGCGAGGCCGTTCTTGCCGTCGATGTTCATCGAGCAGGAGCCGCAGATGCCCTCACGGCACGAACGGCGAAACGTCAGCGACGAATCCTGCTCACTCTTGATCTTGATCAGCGCGTCCAGAACCATCGGGCCGCATTCGTCGAGATTTACCTCGAACGTGTCGTATCGCGGGTTCTCGCCGCTGTCCGGATCGTAGCGGTAGATCTTGAAGTTGCGCATCGTCCCGCCCGGTTCAGGCGAGGGAATCTTGCGACCGCCCTTGATCTTGCTGTTCGCCGGCAGGGTGAATTCGGCCATTTTCCGTTCCCGCTTCAGTCGGTTGAGGACTGGGCGCGCAAACCGCTCCAGTCGAGGTTACGCGTCAGATACATAACACCGGCCAAGGCCGCAAACAGAAGCAGCGATCCGATGAGCAGCGAATAGGCTTCGAGGTTCAGCAGGACGTAGAGAATGGCGTACAGCGCCGCCAGCAGGGCCGCGATGTAGCCTGCGCGGCGCCAGCTGCGGAGGACCGCAGCGGAATAGCTGGTGAGGAGCGCGATGATCGCCCCCGCCGCGATCAGATAGGCCAAGGTGAAGCCCACGACCTCCGCAAAGGCGAGCAGGAGCGCGAAGAACAGCACCAGGCCGGCGCCGACCAGCAGATATTCGACCGGCGACACGCGCACTCCGCCGATCACGTCGAACAGCAGAAAGGCGAGAAAGGTGAAGCCGATGAACAGGAAGCCGTATTTCACCGACCGGTTGACCTGGCTGTAGAGATCGACCGGGGAGACGAGCACGACGCGGGCCTCGTAGGCGTTGGCCGGAGTCGCCACTGGCTGACCATCGGACAGGTCGGGGCGCGACTCGGGCACGACATCGCCGGACGAGACGAGGCTGCGCCCCAGCGCCAGATTGCCGACGCGCCAAGTGGCGGCGAAGCCGTCCGTGTTCACGCTTTGCGCGGTGGGAAGAAAACCGCCCTGGAAGCTGGGATGCGGCCAGGTGGAGGTCACGCGCCAGCGCGTGTCCCCCGCCTGCGGCGCCAGCGCGAGCCAGCCATTGCCCCGGAACGCGAAGCTGTACTGCACGCGGAGCGGCCGGCTGCGGATGCTGCCGGCGTCGAGCCAGGTGAAAAAGCCGGCGTTGTTGGTCGCCGGCGAGCCCTTTCCGGGTTGAAGGCGCAGTTGCTGGCCATCCACCGACACCATCGGCGGCCGCCCGAACAGTCCGCGCGGATCCTGCAGCCCGAAGCGGAGTTCCGCGCGATCGAAGGCGAGTTCGTCGGGGGTGATCCCGAAGCGGGCGAGATCAGGCGGCAGATCGAAGCGCGCGGTGCCCGTGGCCGCGGCCTCGAACACGACGGCTTCGTAGATCGACCGGCGCCGTCGTTCGGGGGTGAGTTGCGTGCTGAGATCGGCGGCTTGAGGGGACAATGTCAGCTCTCGCCAGACCTGAGTGGTGCGGGTGACCTGACGGCCGCCCTCCGTGACCGTCTCGGCGGCTTGGGCCTGATAAGGGATGACGAGCACCGGCCCGGCGATCGTCTGCGGCCCGCCCCAGCCTCGCGCTATCGAGGCGCGGGCCGTGGCGGACTGATCCTGCCGATCATATACCAGCAGGTAGACGGCAAACAGCGGGATCGCGAGCAGCATGGCGATGAGGATCGCCATGCCCAGCTTGCGCCCGGGGGTCGGGTCTTTGCTCATTCCGCCTCGCTCGGTTGCCGGTTGCTTATCCGGCGGGCGCGAGTGCGTGACAAGGTGGAGATGGGCAAGGTGGAGGTGGAAGGCTGCCCGGGCAGCGTCAGATCAGGTCGAGGACCAGGCCAAGATCACGCGCCTCTTCCGCCTCGATATACCAGTTGGACGGCGCCTTTGCCTTCAGGGTTTCGAGCGTTACCTGCGAGCCTTCGACAAGGGCGGCGAACCCTTCGTCCTGGATGCGGATCGAATCCTCGATCTCGTTCAGCTTGGCCAGCAGGACGGGGGCCAGGGTGTTGAGCGGGCCGGACAGCTGGATGGTCGAATTCATCAGCCGTTCGTGGATCATCAAACGCGTGCCGCGCGTCAGGAAGCGCTTGTCGGCGGGGAAAGCGGACATGAAGGTGGCGCCGGCCGAGTAAACAGCGACCTTGCCAAGAAAAAGCGTCTCACGGCCGGTATATTCGCGCAGCAGGCGTACCGTATCGCCCATCGCGCGGGCCATTTCCGGATCGCCCCCCAAGGTTGTGATCGAGAAGATCAATGGGCCATCGGATGGTGCCGCGGCGACCTGATCCTTGAAGCTTGCGTACATGGCCTCGTCGACCGTGCCGTAAAGCTGGACATGCGGGCTGGCGAGGAGCGGATAGTTGCTGGCGTTGCCGGTGGAGTTCATGGCGACGCGAACCGCGAATGGGGCGCACCGGTTCCGAGGTGGCGGAAAATATCGCGCGCTGCGGTGGCGGTTTGGTTTCACAGCGGGGGCTAATGCTGCGCCATCAACACCGCGTTGGCGGGGCGGCCGACCGGCGCGGTTGCACTGCGCGGCGCGCGGGCGTCGAGCACCGCCAGCCAGCGCGCCGCACCGGCACCAATCGCGACCTGCGGCTGCGAAGGCTCAAGCTGGCCGTCGCGTTCCCATGTCGCGATGGTGCTGGTGGCTTCTTCGACGGCGGCGGCCAGCGGCTTTGGCTGGCGGAGCGCGCGATTGACGAGCGCGTCACCAAAGAAGGTCCAGTCATTGTCGGCGACACAGCCGAAGGAGCTTCGATCCGACGAGGCGGCGGTGATGATCGCGGTGGTATCACTGGAGAGGAGCGGTACGAAGACGCCGGCGTAACAGGCGGAAATCATGATCAGCCGATTGCGGATGCCGAGCTGGGACAGGGTCTGCCACAGCCGCGCCGGCGAGATCGCGCCAAAGCCCTGGTCGGCGTCATTGTAGACGATGCCGAAGCGTGCGCCGTGGCTGGTGGTGTAGAGGATCAGCACATCCTCGTTCACGTCCATAAGCTCGGCCACGCGGGCGAGCGCGACGTCGAGATTGGAAGGGGAGCCCATGGGCAACGCGCTGTCCGCCCTGCCGTCGGTGCCGGCGAGGACGATCGTGCGTCCTTCGGCGCCATAGCGGCGCGCCAGGACAATCGCCGCCTCTCGCGCCTCGCGGCCGAACACCGGGTCACTGTCCAGCGCGGCGCTGATGACGAAGGCGTCGGTGGTACCCTTGCGGTGCGGCTGCACCGTGGCGAGCATGGCGGCGAGGCGGCGATGCTCAGCCAGCTGCCACCCGGCCTTGCGATCATATTCGATCGCGCCGCCCTGATCGGCGAGCTGGACAAGTTCCGCCTCGCCACCGCGGGCAATCAGCGGGGCGGGGCGGCTGTGCTGGGGAGGGATATAGGTCTGCGCCGGCACCGAACCGGCGCAGGCGGCAAGAAAGACGGTCAGCAACCTCTTCATCGCG
Organism: Sphingomonas panaciterrae; assembly: GCF_036890205.1. Lineage (NCBI taxonomy): Bacteria > Pseudomonadati > Pseudomonadota > Alphaproteobacteria > Sphingomonadales > Sphingomonadaceae > Sphingomonas > Sphingomonas panaciterrae. The sequence continues at coordinate 626,358 of NZ_JAKNQR010000002.1, read as the reverse complement.
AGCCCCCTCCACAATGGAAGGAGTGTCGCGGTGGGCGGCGATTGGAGTCAATAGTTTACCGCCGCGCAACATTCGAAATGTTGCGCGACGTGGCCGCAGATACTTGAGTTCGTTTCCCGGCGATGAGGCGCGGCCCGGAAGGCCGCACCATCTGCCTTAGTACACCCGCTTCTTCGGCTTGATGTACTCGGCGTCGTCGGTGAGCGTGTAATCGTGCACCGGACGGTAATCGAGCGAGCAGCTGCCGCCCTTGCCGCCCCAGCCATCGAAGGTCGCGATGGTGTGCTTCATCCAGTTCACGTCGTCGCGCTCGGGATAATCCTCGTGCATGTGCGCGCCGCGGCTTTCCTTGCGGTTCTCCGCACCGCGCATCGTCACGACCGCCTGGCTGATGAGGTTGTCCAGCTCGAGCGTCTCGACGAGGTCGGTGTTCCAGATCAGCGAGCGATCCTTGATGCCGACGTCTTCCATCGACTTGTAGATCGCGTCGATCTTGGTGACGCCCTCGGCCAGGAGCTCGCTGTCGCGGAACACTGCGGCATGGCGCTGCATCGTCTTCTGCATCTCGGCGCGGATCTTCGCCGTGGGCGAACCGCCGGTCGAATTGCGGAAATGATCGAGCCGGCCAAGCGCCATTTCTTCCGAGCCCTTGGGCAGCGGATTGTGCGGCGTGTTCGTCTTCAGCGTTTCCTTGAGGCGCAGGCCCGTCGCACGGCCGAACACCACAAGGTCGATCAGCGAGTTGGAGCCGAGGCGGTTCGCGCCGTGCACCGACACGCAGGCTGCCTCGCCGACCGCGAACAGGCCGGGGACGACCGCGTCCGGATCACCGTCCTTCAGCTGGACGACTTCGCCGTGATAGTTCGTCGGGATGCCGCCCATATTGTAGTGGACGGTCGGCGTGACGGGGAGCGGCTGGCGCGTGAGATCGACACCCGCGAAGATCTTGCCCGTCTCGGTGATGCCCGGCAGGCGTTCCGCCAGCACCTTCGGATCGATGTGATCGAGGTGAAGGAAGATGTGGTCCTTGTCCTTGCCGACACCGCGGCCCTCGCGCATTTCCGCCGCCATCGACCGCGACACGACGTCACGCGAGGCAAGGTCCTTCGCGCTGGGCGCGTAACGCTCCATGAAGCGCTCGCCCTCGGAATTGGTGAGGTAGCCGCCTTCACCGCGCGCACCTTCGGTGATGAGGACGCCCGCGCCGTAGATGCCGGTCGGGTGGAACTGCACGAATTCCATGTCCTGCAGCGGCAGGCCGGCACGCAGCGCCATGCCGTTGCCGTCGCCGGTGCAGGTATGCGCCGACGTCGCCGACTGGTACACGCGGCCACCGCCGCCCGTCGCCAGCACCACCGCATGGGCACGGAAGCGATGGATCTGCCCCGTTTCCATGTTCAGCGCGATCACGCCGCGGCACGCGCCGTTCTCCATGATGAGATCGAGCGCGAAAAATTCGATGTAGAAGTCCGCGTCATACTTCAGCGATTGCTGGTACAGCGCGTGGAGCATGGCATGGCCGGTGCGGTCGGCGGCGGCGCAGGTGCGCTGCACCGGCGGGCCTTCGCCCATGTTTTGCATGTGGCCGCCGAACGGACGCTGGTAGATCGTCCCGTCCTCGTTGCGGCTGAACGGCACGCCGGCGTGCTCCAGCTCGTACACTGCGGCCGGGGCCTCACGCACCATATATTCGATCGCGTCCTGGTCACCGAGCCAGTCGGAACCCTTGACGGTATCGTACATGTGCCAGGACCAGTGATCCGGCGAGTTGTTGCCGAGGCTCGCCGCGATGCCGCCCTGCGCCGCCACGGTGTGGCTGCGGGTCGGGAACACCTTGGTGATACAGGCGGTCTTGAGGCCCGCCTCCGCGATGCCCATCGTGGCGCGGAGGCCAGAGCCGCCGGCGCCGACGACGACCGCGTCGTACGTATGGTCGATGATCTGGTAAGCGGCGGGCATCAATTTGCTCCGAAGGCGATCTTCAGGATCGCGAAAAGGGCGGTGCCGGTGACGGCAGCAGTGAACAGGTTGAGGAGGACCATGGCGACGACGCGGCGTTCGTCACGCTGGTAATCCTCGATCACCACCTGAAGCCCGAGGCGGAAGTGGTAGAAGACCGAGACGACCAGCAGGATCATCGGGATCGCGACCCAAGCCGAGGACAGCCAGTCGCGCATCGTGCCGTAATCGTAGCCGGGGCGACGGGCGAGCGAGATCATCAGCCAGCTCATCAGCAGGATGTTCGATCCCGCCGTGATCTTCTGATGCCACCAGTGATGCGGACCTTCGTGCGCGCTGCCGAGGCCGCGGACGCGGCCGATCGAGGTTCCCGTACCCATTACTTGGTTCCCACGTAGAGCCAGAAGGCGAGGGTGAGCAGCGTCGAGCCGACGAAGGTGAGCCGCGCGAGATTGCGGTTCAGCTTCAGCTCGAACGCGGCGCCGGTATCCAGCACGAGGTGGCGGATACCGCTCATCATGTGCTGGAACAGGCTGAACGTCAGGCCGACTCCGATGACCCAGCCCAGGATGTTCAGACGGCCATCCGACAGGGTGAAGACATCACGGAACGTGGCATAGGCCTCTGCCCCCGACGCCAGCGCGGCGAGGAACCAGACGAGCAGCAATGCCCCCAGTGTCGCCATCCCGCTACCGGTGGCGCGGTGCAGGATCGACACCGTCATCGCCGCGCTCCAGCGGTAATGGAGGGCGAGCGGGCCGCTGAAGAGATGCGGACTTTTGGGGCGGGCGGGTTTTGTGGCCAAGGCTACGGTTTCCTGCGGTAAGCCGACGGTTTGGCGCGGTCTATGAGACCCGAGGGCCGATGTTGCAAGCGGGAGTGACCTCCTGCGAATGAATCGCATGGCGGATGGGCGCCGCGCCTCAACCAGCACTTAACGATCAATCCCCTATGACCCGGCCGATAATGAACCGGGAGCGCAACAACTTGTCCGCCGATCTGCCAGCACCGGGCCAACTGGCCCGCTCGATCGATCTCGACACCCGCCTGCGGGCTTTCGACTTTGACGGCACGCTTTCGACCGCGTCGCGAGAGGTGTGGGACGTGCTGGAACCCGAGGTGCGCCAGATCGCCGAGGCGTATTGGGAACATGGCCGGCGGTGCTTCCACGAGGAGAAATCCTGGGTCGAACAGGACGCCGCCAGGATGATCGATCTGGGCTGTGCGTTCTTGCAGGATCGTTTCCTGCGTACCGACCAACGTGCGTGGGTCGAATCGATCGAGCGATCGGTGGCTGCCGCCTATCAGAGGCAGGTCTCACCGCTGGCGTTGCTGTCGATGATCAGCGCAAGCGATCGCGCGGCGCTGCGCGTCCTGATGGCGCGGTGCGAACCAGCGGACCCGCGCCTGCCGGTCATGATCGACACGCTGATGCGGCTGTCGGCGCTGGAAGGGGAGATCACCGTCGCGCTGTATGGCGACTATCGCAAGCACAGCTCGCAGACTGCACGCGATCGCCTGGCGGCGGATTTCCGAGGGGGAATCGCGACGACGGTCGGCGATGCGACGGCCGAGGGGGCGACGCTGCGCGACCAGGCATCCACCGCCTCCCGGTCGGCGCGAGGCGTTCTGGGGAAGGCGAGCGAGGTGGCGGCGGCGGCCGAACAATCCGCGCTGGCGATGCGCGATGCAGCCTCCACGGCCGCGGGGCTGATCCGCGCGATCGGCGATGCACGAAGCGAGGTGGAGGCGGCGGCGGATATCGCGACGCGGGCGGCGGTCCAGGCCGACGAGGCGGTCGGCGTGACGGAGATGCTGAATGACCATGCCAAGTCGATCGAGTCGATCCTTGGACTGATCCGCGACATTGCCGGGCAGACCAACCTGCTTGCGTTGAACGCAACCATCGAGGCGGCACGCGCGGGGGACGCGGGGCGCGGCTTTGCCGTGGTGGCGCAGGAGGTGAAGAGCCTGGCCAGCCAGACGGCGCGCGCCACGGACGATATCGCCGCGAAGATCACCGCGATCCAGACCGCCACTCAGGTGACCGTGAACGCCAATGTCGGCATTCGCGCGACCGTCGACGAGGTGCAGGTGTCCGCGACGCGCATTCGCGACGCGATGGAGGCGCAGGCGCATACTGTGACGGCAATCACTGCGGCGGTCGACGAAACGGCGCTCGCGGCGGATTCCATGTCCAGCACGATCGCAGCGATCCATTCGGACACCGAAGCGGTCGCAGGTGAGATCGACTCGCTTGGCGCCGGGTTCGACCGACTGGCGGGGCGCCTGGTCCTGCTCAATCGAAGCGCCGGTGACTTTGCCGAGCGCGTGGCGGCCTGACGATAGGGCAGGATGGACGATGCCCCGGCGGAGACACGGGGCACGCGAGATAATCAAGGGGAGGAACCACGATGCCGATCTGGGACAGTGTGGCCCGTTCGATCGCGGCGCAGGTTCGCGAATATGACTGGGATGGCACCATTGGTGCCGCGGCGGCGGACATCGACGCTCTGCTGACCGCTGCCGATTGCGAGGATATCGCCCACGCATTCTGGCAGCAGTACCGGAGCCTTCCGGCGACGAAGAAGATGCTGGAGGGGATCGAGGACGTCTGGCTGCAGCGCCAGCTGGCGCGGAGCGCACGCTACATGCGGATGAAATATTCTGCGCCGTTCGATGAGCAATGGGGGCGGTCGGCCACCAAACATGCGGAGATGACGCGCGAAACGGGCGTGCCGCTGGCGGCGCTGCTTTCCGCGCTGGCCTTTGCCCATGCCCGGACGCTGGCGATCCTGGAGACTCGCGTTGAAGGGGACGTGGCGCGGATGCGGCGCTTGTCCGATGTTGTTCAGCGACTGGCGCTGATCGAGGCGGATGTCATGGCGGCGCATCTTGGCCGTAGCGAGCGGGCGCAGGTGGCGGAGGAACGCGCCGCCCATGCTGCGGCCTTTCGCCTGCATATCGCCGATGCGATCGAGGGGGCGGCGGTACTGGGGGAACGCGTGCGTGCGCAGGCGGCGAGTGCCACACAGTCGGTCGGATCGATGGTCGGGCGCGGCGCCGAAGTGGCGGCCGCGGCCGGCGAGTCGGCGCTTGCCATGCGCGATGCGGCGTCGACCGCAGCGGGGCTGATCCTGGCGATCGAGGATGCGCGCGGCGAAGTGGAGGCGGCAGCCGACATCGCGTCGCAGGCGGCGGCGCAGGCGGACCGGGCGGTCACGGTCAGTGAGGCGCTGAGCGCCCATGCCAAGTCGATCGAGTCCATCCTGGCGTTGATCCGCACCATTGCGGGGCAGACCAACCTGCTGGCGCTGAATGCCACGATCGAGGCGGCGCGGGCGGGGGATGCCGGGCGTGGCTTTGCCGTGGTGGCGCAGGAGGTGAAGAGCCTGGCTAGCCAGACCGCGCGGGCCACCGACGATATCGCGGCGCAGATCGGCGCGATCCAGGCCGCAACTCAGGTCACGGTAGAATCGAGCGCCAGCGTCCGCGCGACCATCGATGACGTGAAAACGTCGGCCACCAGGATCCGGCGGGCGATGGAGGCGCAGGCGCAGACCGTGACCGCGATTACCGCTGCCGTCGACGAGACCGCGCTGGCGGCGGACGCAACCGCCGGCAACATGACCGCGATTATGCGCGAGGGGGCGGGCCTGGCACGCGACGTCGATACGCTGGGCACCGAATTCGCGGCGATCGATGATCGGCTTGCCTCGCTGCGCAGCGCGGCGGAGGAATTCAGCGCGAAAGTTGCCTGACGGTCGTTTCGGTCAACGAGGCGGTGCCGGGATGACGGGCTGCTTGCCAGCTTCTATGGACGCGGCATGACCAATGTTCTTCTTACGGGTGCTTCGCGCGGCATCGGGGCTGCTGCCCGCAGCGCATTGTCCGGCAGCGCGACGGTTCTGGGGCAGGCGACGCGCGACGCGGACGGCCTGATTGCCGCCGATCTGGACACGCCGGGTGCTGCCGCAGCCTTGTGGGCGGAAACGATCGAGCGTCTGGGGCATGTCGATGTGCTCATCAACAATGCTGGCGTGTTCGAGGCCAATCCACTCGACAGCGCGGATGACGAATGGCTTGCCGGGTGGGAGCGCACGATGCGCATCAACCTGACCGGCGCGGCGCAATTGTGCCGCCTCGCGGTGCGTCACTGGCACGAGCGCGGTGTCGGCGGGCGGATCGTCAATGTCGCCAGTCGCGCCGCCTATCGCGGCGACAGCCCGGCGCACTGGCATTACGCCGCGTCAAAGGCCGGCATGGTGGCGATGACGAAGACGATCGCGCGCGCCTATGCAAAGGACGGCATCCTGGCGTTCGCCATCTGCCCCGGCTTTACCATGACGGGCATGGCGGATGATTATCTCGCCAGCCGCGGGGGCGACAAATTGCTGGCGGACATTCCGCTCGGCCGGGTCGCCATGCCTGATGAAGTGGGCGAGATGATCCGCTGGCTCGCGCTTGATGCGCCCGAGTCGATGACGGGCGCGGTTCTGGACGTGAACGGGGCCAGCTATGTCCGCTGAGGAGGCAAATGCGTCCATGAGCGGCGCGGTCGACAGCTGGCGCGTGTCGCTGCCATGCACGCGCGCGGAAGCCGAGGCGATCGACGCGGCGGATGACCTCGTGATCGACGCCGTCCTGATGACCACCGAGGAGGTGGAGGACGATCGCGAGCGGTGGCGGCTGGACGCTTATATGGAGCGCGAGCCGGACGCGGCGGCGCTGGCGGCGATTTGCGCGCTCGTGCCCAGCGCGTCGGGCACGGCGCCAACCGTCACTGCCCTCGCCGAACAGGATTGGGTGGCGCTGTCGCAGGAGGGGCTGGAGCCGATCCGCGAAGGACGGTTCGTCGTCCATACCAGCGCGCATCCCACGGCGGCGCCGGAGGGAGGATGCGCGCTGCTGATCGACGCTGGCCGTGCCTTCGGCACGGGGCACCATGCGACGACCAGCGGCTGCCTCGCGATGCTCGACGGGCTGGCGGAGAGGAGCTTCGCACGGATCATCGACGTGGGCACGGGTACCGGCGTGCTGGCCTTTGCCGCTGCTTTCCTGTGGCCGGACGCGACGATCGTCGCGACGGACATCGATCCGGCGGCGGTCGAGGTGACGCGTGCCAACGCCGCCGCGAACGGGATCGCGGATCTGGAACTGCTGGTAGCAGACGGCGCGCTGCACGACGCGATCACGGAACGCGGGCCGTATGACCTCGTGATCGCTAATATCCTGGCCGGGCCGCTGGTTTCGATGGCGCCGGAACTTGCGGCTATTGCGGCACCGGGAGCAGCCATCGTCCTCGCCGGGTTGCTGGAAACTCAGCGCGGGCAGGTCATCGAGGCCTTTGCCGCGTGCGGTTGTACGCTGGAGGCGGTCGACCGGCGGGGGGACTGGACGATCCTGCGGCTGGCCGCTGGCGCCACGCGCTTCGTCCCCGCAACGCCGCCCGATCCCAAGGGGCGGGACGGCTGGGCGCTGGACCTCTGACCGTCCTCGGTCTTGCGTGAAGATGCGGACGGGTCAGCCCGTCCGCATCGTTCCGTGCTCCATGAACCGCTGGTGCCATGACAGCGCCTCGCCCGGCAGCGAGGGGGCATGGCGGCCGTAGGCGCCGCGTAGCGCGCGCTCATAATAATCGCGCAGGCCGTCGCGATAATCGGGATGGGCGCAGCGTTCGATCACCAGCGCCGCGCGCTGCTTGGGCGGCAGGCCGCGCAGGTCGGCCAGGCCCTGCTCGGTCACGAGTACCGCGACATCCTGCATGATGTGATCGACGTGCGAGACCTGCGGTACGATAGCGGAGATCGCGCCGCCCTTCGCCGTCGAGGGCGTCATGAAGATCGAGATGAAGGCATTGCGCGCAAAGTCGCCGGAGCCGCCAATGCCGTTCTGGATGCGCGATCCCATCACACAGGTGGAATTGACGTTGCCGTAGATGTCCGCCTCGATCAGCCCGTTCATCGCCAGGCAGCCGAGACGACGGATCAGTTCGGGGTGATTGCTGATCTCCTGCGGACGCAGGATCATCTTGCTGCGATACCGCACCATCTCATCGTTGATCCGCTTCGCCGCGTCCGGGCTGAGCGAGAAGGCGGTGGCGGATGCCATGCGCAGGCGACCCGCGTCCATCAGGTCCAGCATGCCGTCCTGGATCACTTCGGTGTAGGCGGTCAGATCGTGGAACGGACCGTCCACCAGGCCGGTCAGGACAGCATTGGCAATGTTGCCGACGCCGGACTGGATCGGCAGCAAGGATGACGGCAGGCGTCCCTTGGTCACTTCATGCGCGAGGAACTCCAGCAGATGCTCCGCGATCGCCTTTGCCGAGGCGTCGGGCGGCGCGAAGGGGAGGTTGCGGTCGGGTGCGTCGGTCTCCACCACGGCCACGACCTTGTCCGGGTCGCAGCGCAGGTAAGGGTCGCCGATGCGGTGGTCCGGGCGCAGCAGCGGGATCGGCACGCGGTTGGGCGGCAGCGCGGTGCCGTAATAGATGTCGTGCATCCCCTCCAGCGCCGGGTTCTGCCAGCGGTTGACCTCAAGGATCACCGACTTGGCGCGATCGAGCCACGTCTTGTTGTTGCCGACCGAGGACGAAGGGACGACGCTGCCGTCGGCGCGGATCGCCGTCACCTCGACGACCGCCACGTCGAGTTGACCCAGAAACCCCTGCCAGGCCATCGGCGCCACCTGGCTCAGGTGCATGTCGAGATAGTCCATCTCGCCGCGATTGATGCGTTCACGCGCGATCGGATCCGAATTGTACGGCAGGCGAAGCTCGATCCCGTCGGCCTCTGCCAGCGCGCCATCCAGTTCGGGCCCAGTGGACGCGCCGGTCCACACCTTCACCCGCATCGGTCGCCCGGCGGCGTGTTCGGCAGAGATCCGCTTGGCGAGCGCGGTCGGCACTGCTTTTGGATAGCCGGAGCCGGTGAAGCCGCTCATGCCGACGGTGTCGCCCGCCTGTATGAACATCGCAGCGTCCTCCGCGGACATCACGCGGCTGCGCAAGGTGGGGTTGGCAATACGATCGATCACGTCTGGCTCCTCTCCGACCCCTCACGCGGGCCGTGCTGCCCTCATCATCTTAACGTTTGCGATAAACAATAGGTGCTTTCCGTGCAGGGCTTGAACTATATTCGTTCAAATGTCGGACCTGGTACGCACACTTCGCCTATTCCTGAACCTGCGTGACCAGGGCAGCTTTTCCGTCGTGGCCCGACAACAACGATTGAGCCACACGACGGTGGCACGCGCGATCGACGAACTGGAGGAGCGATTCGGCGTGCGGTTGTTTCACCGTTCGACCCGGCGGCTGCGCCTGACGCATGACGGCGAGCGGCTGGCCGAGCATGCGTTGCGGATCCTTGAGGATGTGGCCGCGGCGGAAGCGGATCTTGCCGGTGTCGTCGCGGCACAGGGTTTGGTACGTCTTGGTGTGACGACCGCGCTTGGCCTGCATTATGCGAGCAAGCTTGTCCGGCTGCGTGAAGCTCATCCGGGGCTGACGATCGAATTGATGGTGGCTGACTGGCGGGAGATGGCGGGCAATGAAGCGCTCGATCTGTGGCTGCGCGTCGGCGATGAGCCGGGCGGGAAGCGGCTGGGAGACGTGCCGCGCATGCTGGTTGCGGCGCCATCGTATCTTGCACCGCGCGGCGCTCCAGAGGCGGCCGGCGATCTCGCCGCGCACGATTGCCTCACCTATGGCTATGCGGCGCGGCCGGGCGGGTGGCCGATCGACGGCGCGATAGTTCGGCCGCGCGCCTGGCTGCGCGCGAACAGCAGCGAAGCGGTGCATCGGGCGGCGCTAAGCGGCCTCGGTATCGCGTTGCTGCCACACCTGCAGGTGGCTGAGGACCTTGAGGCAGGGCGGTTGGTGCCCGTGTTGCCGCAAGCAGTCATTCCGGCGATCCCGATCACGCTCATGACGGCGGCGCCGGCCGATCGCCTGCCGATCCGGGTGAAGGTGGTCGCCGATTTCCTGGCTGACTATTTTCCGGATGCGCGCGAGCGGGCGTAATCCTGTGTGCCGCGGGTGATCACCTCGTCGTCGCTGATGATCTGCGCGACGGGAATGTCCGGCTGTTCGCGCAGGCTGTCGTAGAGCGGTGCGAAATCGGTCTCGACGGTGACGCGCAGCAGTTCGTCGAAGCTGGGGATGACGAAGTAATTCTGCTGGAAGTCGTCGATGCGATAGTCGGTGCGCATGACGCGTGCGAGATCGAAGCGCAGCCGATGCGGCGACGGATCATCGAGCGCGAAGCGACTTTCGGCATAGCTGGAGACAATGCCCGAGCCGTAGATCCGCAGCCCGTCCGGTTCCGCGATCAGGCCGAATTCGACCGTGTACCAGTACAGGCGCCCGAGATATTTCAGCGCGTCGTGCTGCATCGCCCGCTGACCGCCGCGACCATAGGCCGCGAGATAATCCGCGAATACCGGGTCCGCGAGCATCGGGACGTGGCCGAACACGTCGTGGAACACATCCGGTTCCTGCAAATAATCCAGCTGATCCGGGCGGCGGATGAAATTGCCGGCGACGAAGCGGCGGTTGGCCATGTGATCGAAGAAAATCTCGTCGGGAACCAGGCCGGGCACGGCCACGACCTGCCAGCCGGTGAGCTTCATCAGCCGTTCGGACAGTTCCTCAAAATCGGGGATGCCGGGCTTCGACAGTTTCAGGACATCCAGCCCGCGCAGCCATGCGTCCGAGGCGCGGCCGGGCAGCAGCTTCGACTGGCGCGCGAAGAGCGTGTCCCAGGTGGCATGTTCCTCCGGCGTGTAGTGCGACCAGTTCTGCGGGACGGTCCAGTCCGAAGCAGCGCCCGGCGGCGGGGAGAGCACGGTGGAATGATCAGCCATTGGATCGACATAGCACAGGCCAGTCAGCCTGCAAGATGGTTACATATGTAACCACCGCCCGGTTCGGTGGCAGTGGCACCGTTTCGGTGCCTCTGCCACCGTTTCCCTGCGCATCGCTGCCAGGCGGCGGTGTTACTCCGCCGCGACCCCGGCGCGGGAGAACATGTCGCCCTCCAGCGCCAGATCCTCGTTCGCCGCCGGCACGGACTTCGCTTTCTGCCGCTTGTCGAACGAATCCCAGACGTCGCTCCACTGGCCCTTGGTCGCTGCCTTGGAATATTCGGTCGCGCGGGTTTCGAAGAAGTTCGCATGCTCGACGCCGTTCAGCAGTGGGGTGAGCCAGGGGATAGGGTGTTCGTCGATCATGTAGATCGGCTTCAGCCCGAGCTGTCCCAGCCGCCAGTCGGCGATGTAGCGAATGTACTTCTTGATATCCTTGGCGGTCATGCCGTTCACCGGGCCCATCTCGAACGCGAGATCGATGAACGCATCCTCCAGCCGGATCGTCGTCTGGCACTGATCGGCGATATCGTCCTTCACCGCCTTGGTCAGGCAGTTGCGCTCCTTCACGAAGGCGTGGAACAGCTTGATGATGCCTTCGCAGTGGAGGCTTTCATCGCGCACCGACCAGCTGACGATCTGCCCCATGCCCTTCATCTTGTTGAAGCGCGGGAAGTTCATCAGCATCGCGAAGCTGGCGAAGAGCTGCACGCCCTCGGTGAAGCCGCCGAACATCGCCAGCGTGCGCGCAATATCCTCGTCATTGTCGACGCCGAACTGCTGCAGATAGTCGTGCTTGTCCTTCAGCTCGGCATATTCGAGGAAGGCGCCATATTCGCTTTCCGGCATGCCGATCGTGTCGAGCAGGTGGCTGTACGCCGCGATATGCACCGTCTCCATGTTGCTGAACGCGGTCAGCATCATCTTGACCTCGGTCGGCTTGAACACGCGGCCGTACTTTTCGTGGTAGCAATCCTGCACCTCGACGTCCGCCTGGGTGAAGAAGCGGAAGATCTGGGTCAGCAGGTTGCGTTCGTGATCGGTCAGCTTCTGCGCCCAGTCACGACAATCCTCCCCCAGCGGCACTTCCTCAGGCAGCCAGTGGAGCTGCTGCTGACGCTTCCAGTACTCGAACGCCCAGGGGTATTCGAATGGCTTGTACTGCTTGGAGGCTTGGAGGAGGGGCATGGGTTACTCCGACCGGAAATTGTGAAAGTTCATAAAGATTGCGCGTGTGAGGGATAGATGGGGGGTCATGCCTCCATGCTCCACTGCCACATGGCGGTGGCGCTCATCGCGAGGACGGCGGCGCCAGCGAGGGCCATGATGCCGACCATGCGGAAGGCATAGACCTGACCGGCGGTGCGCGGACGGGCGAGGGCGACCAGCAGCGCCGTGCCGACGATCGCGAGCGCCAGCGCGACCGCATACATGACGGGGACCTGCCAGTTCATCGCCGCACCCGGCGGGTGACATGGACGGTGCGGGTGCTGCGCGCGCCGACGCCGAGGAACACGATGCCGACGAAATAGCCGAAATCATACCAGCCGCCATTGTTGGGCACGGCATAGATGGCGACGTCCGGCATGAACAGGCTGAGCACCCAGGCGGCCGGGAAGATGAAGCCTTGCCACAGGCCGAGCAGGAAGCCGGGCGTATCGGGCGTGTGCGCCACCGCGGACGGCGCCTGCGTGGCGCAGCCCGCCAGGAACAGGGCAAGCGCGACAAGGGACCAGCGCGCGATCATGCCGCCACCCGCGCGATGCATCCAAAGCGGCGATGTGTCGTTGTGTTGCCGACCCCAAGAGGAGATCCACGATGCACGATCACAGCAACATCAAGGAGCATATGAAGGTCATCGGCGCGGACGGCGTTCACGTCGGTACGGTGGATCACGTCGACGGCGAGCGGATCAAGCTGACCAAGCAGGACAGCCCGGCAACGCAGGACGGGACCGGCGCCAAGCACCACTATCTGCCGGCGGGCCTGGTGGCGGCGATCGAAGGCGACACGGTTCGCCTGTCGGCGACCGCGCAGAACGCCGTGGACATGTTCGAAGAAGCGGAATGACGCTGTTCCCGCGCCACGGCGCGGGGCGAACCGGGCGCTGCCCCCGCGAGGCGTAGCGCCAGACGGCCGAGCGACGGCATGAAAAGGGGCGGTTCCGGGAGGCCGGAGGCGCCCCTTTTGATCGCTTGTTGTACGATCATGATGACCCGTGAAGGGCCGCGCTGCGACGCGTTGCAAAGCTGCCCTCCGGCCCATGATCTGATCCATCCGCCGCACGCCTCTTGCCGAACGGTACCGCGACTCTCATGATCCGTGAGCGAGCCCCGGATCGGACGGACTTGATACCGTTCTTCGCCCCGCAGTGCCACGGCTAAAATGCAATATCTGGTAATTGGCGCATCCTTGCAGCCCCACATCTAGACACCGCCGCGCCGGGCGCCGCGTCGCGCCAAGCCGCCTGCCGATTCGCGATGTTCGCATAATGTTCCATGGGCACTTCCTTGGGTCAAGCCGGCGCGCGTGCGCCTGCGTTGATCCCATCAGCGATGCCACGGCGTACGGGCCCTCGACGGCGGCTATCAAGGAACCGCTAGCATTAGCTTCGATTGCCATGATCGCATCTACACGTTCAGCTTCGAGAGCAAGAAGGCTGAGACCGTGCGGAAGCTGGTGATAGCGCTCGGAGGTGTCGCATGAGCGGGATGACCCTCAACGATTGTTGATTGGAAGCCATTGACGCGAGCAAGGAACACAACCGCGTCGCCTTCCCCGAAAGCTGTCCCAACAAGTCGATCAACAAGGGTAGTAAGACCACATACGCCGACTGATGTGACAAGCATGGCCTTCGCGTGGAAAGAGGGTCCGAAGAAGTGATTTCGTATCTGCGCCGCCGCTTATCGACAGTCTCCTTGTCGACTTCAGCGTGCGCCCTGTAGGGTATGCACCATGCCGGCAGCACGCCGCGCTTAAAACGGCGCGTATCTGGCGGCCAAAACGGCGGCTACAATAAGGGCAGGTAATCGGTAGGTTATCAGAGCCGTGAGGCCCATCCAGGGATGCCCCGACGAGGTGAATAGCTTCACCGTCTCTGTTTCACGCGATCGGGTGAACCGGTGTATGAGGTCGGGATAGTGGCGCATCGTGAAAATATACAGGAAAACACCATCCCCGACCAAACAATGTCAGCGGCCACTTCCAGCCGCCACCCACAACGAAGCCCCGAAAAGCCGTCATCCGGCCACGGGGCTTTCCTTTGCTGCGCCTGCCGCGCCTTCACATAGATCTAAGTCAGCGACGGTAGATCATCCCTGTCCGACAATTTGTGCTGCGCCCATGCGATAATCCTGATGGCGGACCAGAAGAGCGATGCCCGCGGCGGTCGTTTCGCGACGCGCGAGAACCATGGGGCGCTCGGCGGCGGCTACCAAAGGGTTGCTACCGTCATGATCGGCCAGAGGGTGGGGCTAAGCCGCGGCGACTGCCGCGCATAGCGGGAGTGCGAGCATATCCCCCGGCAGCGCCTGCGGCATGAGGCGAACACGCGCGACTGCTGCCCGGGGCGCTGCGGTCCAGCCGAGGATCTTTCACGGTGATGGGCGGGATGTGGTCGCACCAGCGCAGGAGCGGGCCCGACGGATGGGTCAGGCCCGCTTGCGGTTGTCAGTCGGCGTCAGCGGCGAGCAATTTGTCGATCGTGATCGGGAGCGAGCGGATGCGCTTGCCGGTGGCGTGATAGATGGCGTTGGCGATTGCCGCGGCGGTGCCGACGATGCCGATTTCGCCAAGCCCCTTCACGCCGAGCGGCGTCACCTCGGGATCGGGTTCGTCGACGAAGATCACGTCAATGTCATGGACGTCGGCATGGGCGGGCACGTGATATTCGGCGAGATTGTGGTTCATCCACCGGCCGAACTGGCGGTCGGCGAAGGTTTCCTCATGCAGCGCCATGCCGATCGCCATGACGACGCCGCCCAGGATCTGGCTGCGCGCGGTCTTGGGATTGATGATGCGCCCGGCCGCGACGGCGTTGACGACGCGGGTGACGCGGACCTGGTTGAGTTCCTCGTCCACGCGCACCTCACAGAAGATCGCGCTGTGCGTGTTGCGTGACTTGCGCGCCATGGAGATCATGTCGCCGACGCCCGGAGTCGCGGTTTCCTCGACCTCGATCGAGGGGAGCCCAGCGGCGCGCATGATCTCCGTAAAGGGCATGGCGGCGCTGCCGTCGCGCAGGCGAAGCTCGCCGTCGGCGCAGATCACGTCATCGAAGGAGGCGTTGGCGAAGGGGCTGTCCTTCAGCTTGTGCGCCGCCTTGAACAATTGCTTTGCCACGGCCTCGCACGCCAGCTGGACGGCGGCACCGGTCGAGGCCGCGGCCCACGAGCCGCCCTGGACGGGGGCGGTCGGCAGGTCGCTGTCGCCCAGCCGGGCGGTGATCCGCTCGGGCGGCAGGCCCAGCGTGTCGGCGGCGACCTGCGCCATGACGGTATAGGTGCCGGTGCCAATGTCCGACGTGGCGCTTGCGACCTCGAGATCGCCGTTGGCGCTCAGTTTTGCCGAGGCGGCGGTCTTGGAGAATTGCGCGTCCCACATGCCGGTCGCGACGCCCCAGCCGATCAGTTCGCGGCCGTCGCGCATCGAGCGGGGCTCTGGCGACCGGCGTTCCCAGCCGAACCGTGCCGCGCCCTCGCGATAGGCCTCGCGCAGCGCCTTCGACGTGAAGGGCGTGCGATTCATATTGTCGATGTCGGAATAGTTGAGGAGGCGGAATTCGAGCGGATCGACCTTCGCGCGATAGGCCATTTCGTCCACCGCGATCTCGAACAGGGTCATGCCGGTCGCCGCGCCCGGCGCGCGCATGTCGGCGGAGGTGTAGGTGTCGCGCGGGGCGATGGTATATTCGCCGTGGATGTTGGGGCTGGCGTAGTTCATCATGCCCCAGGTCACGATATCCTCCATGTTGCTTTCAAAGCGCGAGGTGGAGGTGGTGGCGTCGCCGAGCACGGCGCTGAGCTTGCCATCGGTATCTGTGCCGAGCCGGATCGAATAGGTGCATTCGGGGCGATGCGCGTGGGTGAACATCTGCGCGCGCGTCATGACCACGCGAACCGATCGTTCGAGGTGGATCGCGGCCATGGTGGCGAGCTGCACCTGCCATTGCGGGCGGAGGCCGGAGCCGAAGCCGCCGCCGACATAAGCGTTGACGACGCGGACGTTCTTCTTGCCGAGGCCGAAGGCGCTGGCGAGATAGGCCTGGACGCCCTGCGACCCTTGCGTCTTGTCATAGACGGTGATCGTGCCGTCACCGTGCCATTCGACCGTCGAGGCGTGCATCTCCATCGGATTGTGATGCTCGGTCGCGAGATGATAGGTCGCGGCGTGCTTCAGCGGGGCGGCATCATAGGCGGCCTGCGCGTCGCCATGGTTCTTGGGCGGGTGGAAGGAATTGCGCCGGCGCAGCGGGAGCGGGAGGAATTTCTCCGCAAGCGAGGCCTCGAAATCCACGTTGTGCGCCCGTTCCTCATAGGAGACGTCGACGAGGCTGGCGGCATATCGCGCCGCCTCGAAGCTTTCCGCGACGACCACGGCGATCGGCTGGCCGGCGAAGAGGATTTCGGCATCGTGCAGCGCCTTGAACGGGTCGCCCGGAATGGCGAGTTCATCCTTCCAGTTGCGGTCGAGCCATGCCTGTCTGGGGCGGTTATTGTGGGTGATGATGTCGACCACGCCGGGGACGGCGCGTGCCGCCTCCTCGTCGATCGCGGTGATCCGCCCCTTGGCGATGCGCGACGAGACGGCAACGCCGTAGAGCAGGCCGGGGACGTGATATTCGGCGGCATATTTGGCCGTGCCGGTCACCTTGGCGAGGCCGTCGACGCGCGACAGGGCGGTGCCGATGCCGACCGGGGCGGCGGGAGCGGGGGATGCGTTGCTGGTCATCGTATCGGCTCCTCAGGCGATGCGCTTGTCGATCTGCGACTGCGGCGTGCCGGCCGCGGCCTGGGCGAGCGCGCGCATGATCGCACGGCGGGCGAGATCGATCTTGAAGTCATTGTCGCCCTGGCCGCGGGCGCCGGCGAGCAATGCGCGGGCGGCGGTGTCGAACGCCTTTTCGCCCGGCGGCTCATTGCGGATCGCCTCTTCCGCCTCGCGCCGGCGCCAGGGCTTGTGCGCGACGCCGCCGAGCGCGATGCGCACGTCGCCGATGCGGCCATTGTCCTCCAGCCGCATCGCCACCGCGACCGAAACGAGCGCAAAGGCGTAGGACAGGCGATCGCGCAGCTTGAGGTAGGTGTAATTGTGCGTGAAGCGCTCGGCCGGAAGGTCGATCGCAGTCACCAGTTCGCCGGGGCGTAGCGTGTTGTCGCGCCACGGCTCGTCGTCGGGCAGGCGGTGGTAGTCGGCGAAGGGGATGGTGCGGCTGCCGTCGGGGCCGGTCACCTGTACCTGCGCCTCCAGCGCGGCGAGCGCGACGCACATGTCGGAGGGGTGGGTGGCGATGCACTGCGGGCTGGCGCCGAGGATCGCGTGGATCCGGTTCACCCCGCCAATCGCGCCGCAGCCCTCGCCGGGGTTGCGCTTGTTGCAGGGCGTGTCGACGTCGTAGAAATAATAGCAGCGGGTGCGCTGGTTGAGGTTGCCGCCGTTGGTGGCGGCGTTGCGCAACTGCGGCGAGGCGCCGGCGAGGATCGCGGAGGACAGCAGGGGATAATGCTGCCGCACGCGCAGGTCGTAGGCGGTGTCGGCATTGGTGACGAGCGCGCCGAGGCGCAGGCCGCCGTCCTCCCGTTCCTCGATCTGATCCAGCGGCAGGCGATTGATGTCGATGACGTGGAGCGGCCGGGCGACATTCTCCTTCATCAGATCGACGAGGTTGGTGCCGCCGGCGAGGAACGCGGCGTGCTGGTCCCCCGCGGCGCGCACCGCCTCCGCGACCGCCGTGGGCCGGGCATAGTCGAAGCGGATCATGCCTGCTTCTCCTGCCCGAGCACGTCGAGCACCGCGTCGGCGATGTTGGTGTAGGCGCCGCAGCGGCAGATGTTGCCGCTCATCAACTCGCGCACATCGTCGCGGCTGCGCGCCTGCCCTTCGTTGATGAGGCCCTGCGCCGAACAGATCTGGCCTGGCGTGCAATAGCCGCACTGAAAGGCGTCCCGCTCGATAAAGGCGGCCTGCAGCGGGTGGAGGCGGTCGGCGCTGCCCATACCCTCGATCGTGGTGATCTCGCTGCCGTCGAGGGTGACGGCGAGCTTGAGGCAGGAATTGATCCGTTTGCCGTCGACCAGCATGGTGCAGGCGCCGCACTGGCCGTGGTCGCAGCCCTTCTTGGAGCCGGTCAGGGCGAGCGTTTCGCGCATTAGATCGAGCAGCGTCGTCCAGGGTTCGACCGCCAGATCATGCGGCGTGCCGTTGATCGTCAGGTGGATCGGGACGGTGCCGATCGGCCGGGCGGCGACCTTTCGGGCGATGGTGCGGTCCAATGTCGCGGTTTGATCCATGGTCGACGCACTCCTCGATCGGGCAAAAGGGGGCGGGCGCCCCGGTCGCAGGGGAAAACCTTTGGTCAGGCATTCGGTTCACGGCTGTCGAAAACGGCGCAGCGCCCGCACGCATGCGGGAGACGGATGCCCGGCGGCGCGTTTGCCGCTCACCACTGCCAAGGAGCGGCGCATGACCGACAAGACCTTCACGTCCGGCGATCACGTGAAATGGGACACGCCGCAGGGCGAGACGCACGGCAAGGTCGTGCGCAAGGAGACATCGACCGGCAAAGCCGGTGGACATGTCGCCAAGGCGACCAAAAAGGACCCGCAATATCGCGTGAAGAGCGACAAGTCGGGCAAGGAGGCGATCCACAAGCCCGAGGAATTGCGCAAGGGATGAGCCCGCGGGGCGCCCGGTGGGCTCAGCCCGGCGGGGTCAGCGTCGTGCGCTGCGCCGCGCGGCCGGCTTTGCCTTGGGCCGCGTGATCCACCGCAACCCGCCGGAGGTGGCGAGGAGCGTGACGCCCAGTGCCGCCTTGTCACGCCGCCCGATCAGCGCGAGGCCGCAGGTGGCAAGCGCGGTGGGGAGAAGGCCGGCCTTTCCAACCCGCGCGATGCGCAGGGCACGGTTGGTGCCCTCCGCGGTGAGCAGGCTCTGGCGCATGCCCGCCGCGGGTGGGGCGGCGCGGGCCGGCGTCGCTGCGGCGGGAGGGGGCGCGGGCTGCTGGTGGGCGGCGAGCCCGGGGGCGGATTGCGCCTCCGGCCCCTCGGCAACGGTATCGGCGGCGAACGCGCCGCGGCTGCCGAGCGGCTGTTCTGGACCAGTGGTGGTGTCGCGCGCCGTCTGGCGTTCAAGCTCGCAATTGAACTCCGCGCCGAGCAGCAGGACATAGGCCGACAGATACAGCCAGGTGAGCGTCACCACCGCGGCGCCGAGCGAGCCATAGGTTGCGTCATAGCTGCCGAAATTGGCGACATAGATGCCAAAGCCAAAGGTCATCAGCACCCAGCACAAAGCGGCGAGGACCGAACCTGGTGTGAGCCAGATCCACCGCGCGTGGCTGCGGTTGGGCGCGAACCGATACAGGCTGGCGGCGGCTGCCGAGCCGACCACCGCCATCAGCAAATAGGGTATCAGCCGCGCGAGGAAGGCGAGGGGGCCGGGAAGCTCGGGAAACAGTGTTTCGACAGCCGCCATGGCGGTAATCGAGAAGATGGCGAGCACCGCGACCAGCACGGCGCAGGCAGTGATGCCGAGCGCCACGAGGTTGAGGTGGATGAAGCCGCGCGTCTCCTCCTCATCATAAGCGACGTTGAGCGCGGTGATGATCGCGGTCGCGCCCTTCATGGCGCCATAGAGCGCGATCGCCAGCGCGATGAGGAGGCCAAAGCCCTTTTTCCCGTCCGACGTGCTGACGATATTGGCAAGCTGCTCGCCGATCAGCCGGGCAGCCTCCGCCGGCATGACCGAGGTGAGCGAGCGGACATTGGCGAGCACAGTGTCGGGGGTCGCGATCAGACCGTAACTGAGCACCACCGCGCCCAGCATCGGCACCATGGCGAGGATGGCGCAGAAGGCGACGCCCGACGCGATCAGGCTGATATTGTCCTGCCCGGATTCCTTCCAGCTGCGCAGCGCAACGTCTTTCCAGCCGCCCGCGGGGATCGCCCAGGGGCGCGTTGCTGCATGTCCGTGATCCTGTCCGGTCGGCTGCCGGTGCCCATCCCCATCGATCGTCGTCATCAATCCCGTCCCTGTGTGTCAGACGAACCGGTTGGACAGGCGAGCGTTCCACAGGCGCGGGGAATTGCCGAGGCGGCATGAGCCATGGCGATCCGGCAGACGGCGTTGATTTTGCAATGCAGCATGACGATAATCGGGCGGCAGACGCACGGTGAAGTGCCCGACGCCTGGCGAAGCCCGGCCAACATCCCCATCGGAGAACAGCATGCAGCCGCCGTCACGGGCCCGCGTGTCCATTGCCATTTGCCATTGCGCCGCGTGCGGGGCCTGAGGATGTCGCATCCTGCCAATGCCGCCGCCGGGCATCACGTCAACGTTCCCATCGCGTTGCTGGCGCTCGCGATGGGCGGCTTCGCAATCGGCACCACCGAATTCGCCTCGATGAGCCTGCTGCCGCAGCTCGCCGGCGGGCTGGGGATTGACGAGCCGACAGCGGGGCATGTCATCAGCACATATGCGCTGGGCGTTGTCGTCGGTGCGCCGCTGCTGGCGGTGCTGGGCGCGCGCATGGCGCGGCGTACCTTGCTGATCGCGCTGATGAGCTTCTTCGCGCTGGCCAACGGGCTGTCGGCGCTGGCGCCCGACCTTGGCTGGATGCTGGTGTTCCGTTTCCTCAGCGGATTGCCGCATGGCGCCTTTTTCGGGGTCGGCGCGCTGGTCGCTGCGGGCATGGTGCCGCACGAGCGGCGCAGCCAGGCGATATCGCGCATGATGCTGGGGCTGACGCTGGCGACGGTCGCTGGTGTGCCCTTCGCCAATGTCGTCGGTCAGGCGCTCGGCTGGCGCTGGGGCTTTGGTATCGTCGCGCTGCTGGCGGTGGCGACCGCGGTGATGCTGTTCGCCTTTGCGCCGCGCACCCCGGCCGATCGCAGTGCCAATCCGATGCGGGAGCTGGGCGCGCTGCGCAACGGGCGGGTGTGGTTGACGCTCGCCACCGGGGCGATCGGCTTTGGCGGGTTGTTCTGCGTCTATACCTACCTTGCCTCCACCATGACCGCGGTCACGGGGGCGCCGGGCCTGATCCCGGCGGCGCTGGCGCTATTTGGCGTCGGCATGACGCTGGGCACGATCCTGTGCGCCTGGGGCGCCGACCGCGCGCTGATGACCACCGCGGGGCTGACGCTGGCGTTCAGCGCCCTGTCGCTGTCGCTCTACCCGATGGCGGCGCAGCAGAGCTGGTCAATCCTGGGGGTGGTGGTGCTGATCGGCATGGGCGGCGGGCTGGGCAGCGTGCTCCAGACGCGGCTGATGGACGTGGCGGGCGAGGCGCAGATGCTCGCGGCGGCGCTCAACCACAGCGCGTTCAACGTCGCCAATGCGCTGGGGCCGTGGCTGGGCGGGATGGCGATCAGCGCCGGGCTTGGCTGGACCTCGACCGGGTGGGTCGGGATGGCGCTGGCGCTGGGCGGGCTGGCGATCTGGGCGGTGTCGCTGCTGCTCGACCGGCGGCGGCCGACGCGCGCCGCCGCCGCCTGATCGCCGGACCGGCCGCCTCGCCAGCGGTCAGGCGAGCAGGGCCGCCAGCCGCTCCAGCCGCTCGGCCGCATCCTCATGCGGCTCCTTGAGGAGGAGGCGGCCATCCTTTTCGACAAGGCCGTCGATCTCGCCCAGCGCGGGCGGTGCGTCGCGTCGGGGGGTGAGGGCGATGGCGGCTGGGCCAGCGTCGATCCGGGCGATGCCCAGTGCGCGAGCGCGCTCCCGCACCCGCGCAATCGACAGGAGCAGCGCAGCTTCCTCCGGCAATTCGCCGAAGCGATCCTCCAGCTCCGCCTCGAAGGCGTCGAGATCGGCATCGTTGCGCAGCCGGCCGAGGCGCGCGTAGAGCGAGATGCGCAGATCCTCGTCGGGGATCCACTCGGCAGGCAGGCGGCCGTCGATGCCGAGGCGGAGGTCCGGCGTCCAGCGCTCCACCGTCTCGCCGCGTGCGGTGCGCAGCGCGTCCTCGAGCAACTGCTGATAGAGTTCGACACCGATGAGCCGCATGTGCCCGGCCTGTGTGTCGCCGAGCAGGTCGCCGGCGCCGCGCATGTCGAGATCGCGCGCGCTGATCGCGAAGCCGGCGCCGAGCCGGTCGAACGCCTCCAGCGTGCGCAGCCGCTTCAGCGTGCGCGGGGCGATCGCGTCATCGGCATCGGTGAACAGCAGTACCTGACCGCGGCGATGCCCGCGCCCGACGCGGCCGCGCAACTGGTGAAGCTGCGACAGGCCGAACCGGTCGGCGTGGATGATCGCCATGGTGTTGGCGCGCGGCACGTCCAGCCCGGCCTCGATGATGTTGGTGGCGAGCAGCACGTCGCCGTCGCCATGGCCGAAGCGGACCATCGTGTCGTCGATATCGGCGGCCGGCATCTTGCCATGCGCGTGCAGGATCTCGAGCTCGGGAACGAGCGTGGCGAGCTTCTCCGCGAGCGGCGCCATGTCGGCGATGCGCGGGACCACGACGAAGCTCTGCCCGCCGCGCGCGCGCTCACGCAGCAGGGCGGCGCGCAATGTTTCGGGCGCGAAGGCGGAGACGGCGGTGCGGATCGGCTGGCGCCGCGCGGGGGGCGTCGCAATGACGGACAATTGCCGCAGGCCGACGAGCGCCGCCTGAAGCGTGCGCGGGATGGGGGTGGCGGACAGCGTCAGCACATGCCCGGCGGATAATGCCTGTAGCTTGTTCTTGTCGGCGGTGCCGAAACGCTGTTCCTCGTCGATAATGACGAGCGCGAGATCCTTGTAGGCGACGCCCTTGCCGGCGACCGCGCCGGTGCCGATGACGATATGGATACTGCCGTCGGCGAGCCCCGCCTTCACGCGGCGCTTGTCGGCCGCGCTGGTGAGGCGCGACAGGCCGGCGACGACCACGTCGGTGCCTTCGAACCGTGCCGTGAAGCTTTCGAGGTGCTGGCGCGCGAGAACGGTGGTGGGGGCGGCGATCGCGACCTGCTTGCCGGCGAGCGCGGCGAGCGCGGCGGCGCGCAGCGCGACTTCGGTCTTGCCGAAGCCGACGTCGCCGATGACCAGCCGGTCCATCGGGCGGCCGGAGGAAAGGTCGTTGCGTACCGCCTCGATCGCGGCGAGCTGATCGGGTGTTTCGGAAAAGGGGAAGCCCGCGGCGAACCGCTCATAGGCGGCGACGGGGGGATCAAGCACGGGGGCGGTGCGGGTGGCGCGCTTCTCCGCGAGTTCGGTCAGCCCGCGCGCGGTTTCGGCGATGGCGGCCGCAATCTCTCCGCGGCGGTCGTGCCAGCTCTTTCCGTCGAGCGTGTCGAGCGTGACGGCGTCGTCCTCCGCGCCGTAGCGCCACAGGCGGTCAGCCTCCGCGACGGGAACGAGGCGGACGGCGTCCTTGGCGTAGGTGAGCTTGATCGTGTCGCCGCCGACCCCCTCGCCGGCGGGCAGCGGCTCGATCCCGTCGACGACGCCAATGCCGTGATCCTCATGGATGACGGTGTCGCCGACGCGGATCTCGGCGCTGTGGACCAGCGACAGGTCGACGCGGTGCGCGCTGCCGTCCTCGCGCTCCGCCCGGCTGCCGATCAGGTCGGCGGCGGCGATGGCGAGCACGCCGTCGCGGCGGAAGCCCTGGTCGGCGGGGCCGGTGAGGGTCAGCAGGGTGCCCGGCGCGGCGGCGCCGACACCGGCCCAATCCGCCACCGCCTCGGCCGTCAGCTTCAGCCGCTGTTCGATGCGGCGGGTGAGGAAACGAACGTCCCGCTCGCCACCGATGAGGACGACGCGCTCGCCATCCGCGATGGCCGCCTGCGCGGCGCGGGCGAAAGCGGCGAGCGGCGCGCGCTGTTCGACGAAGCGGGCGGGGGGCTCTCCGGCGCGGTCGAGCGATGCGGTGTCGCGGGCGGCCAGCGCCTTCTGCCAGGCGGCATCGGCGATCATGTCGGCGGGAGCACGGCGGCTGCCGCGCTTGGCCGTATCCGCGCTGAGCAGCAGCAGGCGGCGGCGACGCTCGTCGGCCGCGGCGGTGACGACCACCAGCGCGCCGGGAAGGTGATCGAGCAGCGTCGTGCGATCGCCGTCGAGCGGCGGCTCCATCACGCGGCCGAGTTCGTGGCGTTCCATTTCGTCGGTGCTGCGCTGGTCCGCCGGGTCGTAGCCGCGGATGCCGGCGATCACGCCGTCGACGACCTCGATCCTGAGCGGCAGGTCGCTGTCGGCGGGAAAGACATCGAGCACCTGGCCGCGCAGCGCGACTTCGCCGGGCTCGTCAACGCGTTCGTCGGCGACATAGCCGAGCGACAGCAGGTCGTCGTGCAACTGCGCCAGATCGCATGGCTGACCGACGGCGACGGAAGGGGGCTCGGCGTCGAAGGCGGCAGGCGCCGGATAGGCGCGGGCGAGCGCCTCACCCGACGTGATCAGCGCGATCCGGCCGGGCGCCTCCGCCTCCAGCGCCCGGCGTATGGCACGGAGCGCGGACACGCGCTGCCCGACATTGGCGGGGGAGGCAGGGGCATTGTCGCCGGGGAGCGCGTCACTGCCGGGGCAGAACATGGTGGTCGCATCCGGGACGAGCGCCGCGACCATCCGCGTCAATGCCAGCGCGCGGGTCTCGTCGGCGACGGCGACGATGACGTTCGCGTCAGCCAGAAGCTCCGCCACCGCCGCGCTCGCCTCCGCGATGCTGAGCGTCGGGGCGGGCACGTCGGCGCGCGGAGTCATTACGGCAATCTCCGCTTCGGATCGGGGGCGCATGTCGGGTGGTTGCATCCGCTGTAGTGAGGTTCACCGAACGGGCGGCGCGGCGCGGCGTTCCCGCGACCGCAGCGAGGATGCGCATCATCCTGCCGCCCGCCAGCCACGCCGGGGCTGCCGCTCGCCAGCCACAGGGAACCATGAAGGGCGATGGCGCTTAAGGACGGTGGCTCCGCCGCCCAGTGCGCGGTGGGTGGCAGAGGAGGATGAATATCATGGCCCGTACGGCGGAAAAACGCGGCAAGGACGAAACCAAGGCGGCCGAGAAGAAGGTCAAGTCGACCGGGAAGTCGGCCGGCGGCGCGCGCGGCGGCATCACCGCGCCCGTGACCCCGTCCGCCGAACTGGCCGAGATCGTCGGCAAGAACGACCTGCCCCGCAGCGAAGTGGTCAGCAAGGTCTGGGACTATATCAAGAAGAACGACCTGCAGGACGCCAAGGACCGGCGGCAGATTAACGCCGACGACAAGCTGGAGAAGATCTTCGGCAAGAAATCGGCGAGCATGTTCGAGATGAACAAGCATCTCAGCAAGCATCTGACCGCCAAGAAGGATTGACGGCAATCCCGGCCGACGCGCGGCGATGCTGCCCGCGTGCGCGTCGGCGGGGTGATCAGTCCATGATCTCGCGGATCCGGGCGGCGAGCGCATCCATCGCGAATGGCTTCGTCACCAGTGCCATGTTGGGCGCGAGCTGATCGCTGCCGATCACGGCATTTTCGGCATAGCCGGTGATGAACAGCACCCTCAGCGTGGGCCGCAGGCTGAGCGCCGCGTCGGCGATCTGGCGCCCGTTCATGCCGCCGGGCAGCCCGACATCGGTGATCAGCAGGTCGATGCCCGGATGCGCCTGCAGGATGCGCATCGCGCTCTGGCCGTCGAACGCTTCCAGCACGTCGTAGCCGAGATCCTCGGCCACCTCGACGACCAGCATGCGCACGGTGGGTTCGTCATCGACAACGAGGATGCAGCCGGCATCCGCCTGCGCATCCTGTTCCAGCATCGACGATCCGGTTCCGGCCTGCGCCGCCTCGACGTCCGGCGCCTCCATATGGCGCGGCAGGTAGATGCACATCGTCGTGCCCGCGCCTAGTTCGGTGTCGATCCGGACATGGCCGCCCGACTGGCGCGCGAAACCGTAGATCATCGACAGGCCAAGGCCCGTTCCCTCGCCGATCGGCTTGGTGGTGAAGAAGGGGTCGAAGGCGCGTGACACCACATCGGGCGGCATGCCGGTGCCGGTATCCGTGACCGAAATGGACACATATTCGCCCGGCGCGAGATCACGCTCCCGTGCGTCACGATCGTCGAGGCGGCAATTGGCGGTGTCGATCGTGATCCGCCCACCGTCGGGCATGGCGTCACGCGCATTGATGCACAGGTTGATGATCGCGTTTTCGAGCTGGTTCGGATCGACCAAGGTCGTCCACAGGCCGGTCTTGCCGGCGGTTTCAACCTCGACATGCGGGCCGACCGTGCGGCGGATCAGTTCCTCGACATCGAAGATCAGCCGGTTGACGTCGGTCGGGCGGGGATCGAGCGTCTGCCGGCGCGAAAAGGCGAGCAGCCGGTGGGTGAGCGCCGCGGCGCGGCGAACCGCACCCTGCGCCGCGACGGAATATTTCTCCAGCTCCGCAACCCGGCCCTGCGTGATGCGCACCTGCATCATCTCCAGCGCGCCCGAAATGCCGGTCAGCAGATTGTTGAAATCATGCGCCAGGCCGCCGGTGAGTTGGCCGACCGCCTCCATCTTCTGCGACTGGCGCAGCGCCTCCTCGGCGCGGTCACGCTCCGCCGTGGTCTCCTCGATCTCGTGCACGAGCCGCTGGTGTTCCTGCTCCAACAGGCGCTCGGTCGCCTTGCGCGCCGTCACGTCGAGGAGCGCGCCGACCATGCGGATCGGCGCGCCATCGCCGTCGCGGATCAGATAGCCGCGGTCGAGCACGTCGGCGTAGCTGCCATCCTGCCGCTGGAAGCGATATTCGTCCGACCAGTCGGTGCCCTGGCTGTCGATCACCAGATGGATGCTGGCATAGACCCGGGCGCGGTCGTCGGGATGAATGTGGTCCAGCCACCACTGGCTGGTCTCCTCCGTTTCTGACGGCGGGTGGCCGTAGACCGCGTACAGCGCCTCGTTCCAGGTCACGTGATCGGTTCGCAGATCCCAGTCCCAGATCGCGTCGTTGGTCGCCCGGCTGGCGAGGCGCAGGCGTTCGCTCACCTCGCGCAGCGCGGCGGTCGCCTCGCGGTCGCGGGTCACGTCCTGCACCGTGCCGATGAGGCGGGTGGCAACGCCATTTTCGAAGAAGGCGAGGCCATGCGCGCTGACGTAGCGCAGCACGCCATCCTCGATGCCGATCGTGCGATATTCCGCCGCGAACCGGCCCGGCCCGGCGGGGTCGAGCGCGGCGTTCACCGCGGCGACCGCCCCCGCCAGATCATCCGGGTGGACGCCGGCCATGAAGGATCCGTCGTAGCTGACCGGGACGCCGGGCGAGAGGCCGAACAAGGCGCGGCAGCGATCATCCCATGTCAGGCGTCCTTCGCGCGGCCGATAATCATAGCGGCCGAGATCAGCGGCGGCGGCGGCGGCCTCCAGTTCCTCCCGGCTGCGTTCCAGCGCGCGTTCGGTGCGCTTGCGCTGGGTGAGGTCGGAAAAGAGCACCGCGACATGATGCTCCTCGGGCGCGTCGAGCGGGTAGGCGTTCACCATCAGCCAGCGCCCGTCGCGGGTCGTGGCGGGCAGTTCCACCTGCTCGGGAATGCCGGTCTTGGTGACCCGGCCGTATAGGTCGAACCAATGCTGTTCGTGATCGGGCGCGATGTCGCGCATCCAGCGGCCACGTGCATCGGCAATGCCGGTCTGCGCGGCGAACGCATCGTTCACCTCGAGAATGCAATAATCGCTGGCCCGGCCATCGGGATCGAGGCGCACCTTGATGACGCAAAAGCCGATGTCGATCGCGTTGAACAATTCGCGATAGCGTTGCTCGCTGGCGCGCAGCTGCCCCTCCGCACGCGCGCGGTCGAAGGCGTCACGCACGCGCAGCGCGACGTCCTGAACCAGCGTCACCTCCTGCGCGGTCCAGGCGCGGGACGCGGGCTCCTGCACATACACCAAGGCGTCGAGCCTGCCGTAGCGAAGCAGCGGGAAGACGATCATCGCCTGGGCGCCACCGGGGATGTCACCCTCGGATTGCGGGTCGGCGGTGACATCGGGGATGATCAGCGTCTCGCCAGCGCGCAGCAGCGCCAGCGACGGCGCACTGATCAGCTTCGCGCCCGGTATCCGGCCCGTGAGTTCCGAGAGGGCGGGGGACCAGTCGGCCTCGATCTGAAGCGTCGCGCCGTCATCGCACACCGTCGCATAGCCGCAGCGGCCCACGCCCAGCTTCTGGCCCAGCGCGGCGACGGCCGTCGCGACGATCTGCTGGGGATCGCTCTGGTCGTGCAACTGGTCCAGCAGCCGAAGCTGGAATGTCTGTCGGTCGAGCAATTGCTCGCGGCTAAGCTCTTCTGATCGCGACATTCGGCGTAGGCCTATCGATGAACCGGCAGAGATACATGGTTTGTTCCGCAAAAAGCAATCGGGGTGCCCCGCAGGCAGCGGCTAGGTCGCGGGCGCCACTTCGATGACGGGCGTGTAGTGGATCGGGAAAGCGACAGACCGGGCTATGAAGCACATGGCATGGGCGCGTTCGTGCAGCGCGGCGGCCAGCGCCGGGTCCGAACTCGCGGTGATCGTCACGGTCGGGGAGAGCGTTACCGCGGTGAACTGCCCGGCGCCGTTCGGCTCCTCTTCCATCATCCCTTCCGCGCCATCGCGATAGGCGAGCACGGTGACCCCCGCCTGCGCGCACAGGCCAAGGTACCAGAGCTTGTGACAGGCGCAG
Source organism: Sphingomonas panaciterrae (assembly GCF_036890205.1). Lineage (NCBI taxonomy): Bacteria > Pseudomonadati > Pseudomonadota > Alphaproteobacteria > Sphingomonadales > Sphingomonadaceae > Sphingomonas > Sphingomonas panaciterrae. The sequence continues at coordinate 597,713 of NZ_JAKNQR010000002.1, read as the reverse complement.
ATCGAGGCGAGCAGCAGCTCCTCCGGGTTCCAGCGTGTCGGATCGCCGCGAAAGGCGGGGTCGGAGGAGCCATGGATCGGCGGCTTGCCGGGCGCAGTGATGCGATGATCGCGGCTGTAGCCAGCGATCGTCCGGGTGCCTTCCCCGCGATTGCCGGTCCATTCGACATCCAGCGCGTAGCGATGAACCTTCATCGGGGCCTCCAACCGTTCGCGATCGACGGGTGAGAGGATGAAGTCCCGCGCCGCCGCGATCAAGCGGCAGCCAGGCAGGTGTCAGGCGGGGGAGGACAATTTCATCAGGACAAGGCCGCCGACGATCATCGCGGCGGCCAGGATTCGCATCGGGCTGGCCTGTTCGCCGAGCAGCAGCACGCCCGCGACAAAGGCGCCAACCGCGCCGATCCCGGTCCAGATCGAATAGGCGGTGCCAAGCGGCAGGGTGCGCATCGACAGCGACAACAGGCCGAAGCTGACGAACATGGTCGCGAAGGTGATCAGCGTCGGCTGCCATTTGGTGAAGCCGTCGGACTGCTTCATGAAGAAGCTCCAGACCACTTCGAGAATACCGGCAACAACAAGATAGATCCACGCCACAGCAGCCTCCATTCAGGACTGCCGGGCCGTCCCGGACTTGACACCCTTGGCGGGGCGGGAACGTGGTCGCCGCGGGGCGGCGTCTAGCGGCGTGGCGCCGACGGGTCAATCGCGGAGCGCTGGCCGTGACCTGCGCCCCGCGATCAACCCCCCAGGGATCAGGCGCGAAGCCCGTTCAGGATCACGTCGAGCACCGCGGACGGGAAATCATGCGCGAACGCCTCGTCGCTGAGCTTGCCGTCCATGATCTCGGCAAAGGCGACGCGCGAGGAGAACAGATATTGGCAGGCGCCGACGATGATGAAGTAGAGCTTGTCCGGGTCGATCGGGCGGAACTGGCCGGCGGCGACGCCTTCCTCGATGATGCGCCGCTGCGCGTCGATCAGCGGGATCACGAAATTGGCCTTGATCTGGTCCGACCCCTCCGTCCGGGATTCGCGCAGCAGGTGGTTCAGGAGCCCGACGAGATAGGGATAGCGGCTGTAGGTGCGCACGATGCCGGCGATATGGATCTTCAGCTTCGCCAGCGGATCGATCGCCATCGCGTTCAGCCCGTCGAGCTGCGCCAGCGAGCGCGACGTGTCGCGTTCGACCAGCGCCACCAGCAGCCCCTCCTTGCTGCCGAAATAATATTTGACGAGCGGGGCGGTGACGCCGGCGCGCCGTGCAATGGCGTGGAGCGATACTTCCGGCGTGCCCAGTTCGATCATCAGGTCGCTGGCGGCCTGTAGCAACACCTCCCGCGCCGGTCCTTCGCTCCGCCCATTATGTGCCCCCGGGCTACTACTTTCGACCGCTTTCGCCATTCTGTCCCCTTGATCGGCCTTTACGACCGTTATGCCGCCGTCTTGGCGGTCTCGATACCGAGTTCTTCCCGGATTGCATTGCCATCGGCATCCAGTGCAGGCGCGAGCCGCGCGGACGGGCGGTGGGATTCGAAATCGATCGGCGTGGCGGGGAGGCGGATCTCGCCCTGCGGCCCGGCGACGTCGACATAACAGCCGGCGGCGAGTGCCTGCGGATCACGGGTGGCCTGCGCCACGCTCTGCACCGGCCCGAAGATCACCTTCTCCGCTTCCAGCGCGACCTGAACCTCGGGCCAGGTCATCGCGCCGAATGCCTCATCAAGAATGCCGACCAGCGCGGGCCCATTGCTGCGGCGATCGCGCACGCCGGTGAAGCGCGTGTCCTCCAGCAATTCCGGGCGGCCGATCGCGCGGGCGATGCGCGGCCAGTCGCCCGAGCCCTGGCGTGGCACCATGACGAACCACTGGCCGTCCGCGGTCTTGAAGAAATTGTTGAGCGGATTGACCGCCTCCGGCCGCGACTTCGTCGAGGCGAGCTTGTTCATCTGAAGCTGGATGGCATGTTCGCAGGAGGCGGCGTAGATGCCCATCCGCAGCAGCGAGGTTTCGAGTTTCTGTCCCTCGCCCGTGCGCGCGCGGTGGAACAGCGCCCCCATGATCCCCGCCACGAGGCCCATCGCGGCCATGTGATCGCCGATGCCGGTGCGTAGTTGCGCCGGATCGCCGTTCTTCACCGTGGTGAGCGAGCAGAGGCCGGAGCGGGCCCAGAAAGCGGTGATGTCGAAGCCGGGTTTGTCCGCCTCAGCGCCCTCGCTGCCATAGCCGGTGAAATTGGCGAAGATCAGGTCGGGCTTGATCGCCTTCAGTTGGTCCCAGCCGATGCCGAGCCGTTCCAGGCTGGCGGGGCGGGTGTTGGTGACGAAGACATCGGCGGTCGCGACGAGGCGGCGCAGCACCTCGGCATCCTCCGCATTCGTCAGGTCGAGCGCGATCGAGCGCTTGCCGCGATTGTCATTGTCGAACACGCGATTTTCGGTGTTTTCAAGGCCAATCGAGCCGAAGAACTGACGGAAGGGGTCGCCGGCGGGCGGCTCCACCTTGATGACCTCTGCACCCCAGTCGGCCAGGATCCCGCATGCGCCTGGCGCTGCAACGTAGCTGGCCAGTTCGACCACCCGAATGCCCTGCAACATGATTTCCACTCCCGTCCTGCGTCCGGCTGTCGCCGATCGCTTGTGCACCATTTAACGTGCTGGTTTCTGATTGTTCAAGCAAAGCCTGAACGTTGGCGTAAAAGTTTCGCGTGCCGTAAAGTAATCAGCGGCGCGGCAATATTGCGCGCGGCCGCGATGGTCAGGCGGTTCGTGCGGCCTTGTCCTTCGCGGTGGTGGCGCGGATCGAATCGCGCGCCGCGGCCCATTGTTCGTCGCTCCACGACCGCATCGAGGAAAAGTTGCCGCCCGTCGCGAGATAGCGCGCGCCGTCGATCGCGATCGTCTGACCACTGACATATTCCGCCTGCGGCGACATGAGGAAGGCGGCGAGATTGGCCAGTTCCGGCATCCGCCCGACGCGACCCATCGGGTAATCAGTCGTGTCGCGGAACGCCTGTTCACCATCGGTCGGGCGCAGCCGGGCGGACATGCCCTCGGTCGGGAAGGTGCCCGGTGCGATGCAGTTGAGACGGATGCCGCGATCGGCCCATTCGACCGCCAGGCTCTGCGACATTACATTGACGCCCGCCTTTGACATGGCGCTGGGCACGGTGAAGGCAGAGCCGTTCCACACCCAGGTGGCGAGGATCGACAGCACGGAGGCGGAGACGCCCTGGTCGATCCAGCGCTTGCCGCAGGCCAGCGTCATCGCGAACGATCCGCGGAACACGATGGAGGAAATGGCGTCGAAGCCGCGCATCGAGAGATCTTCGGTGCGGCTGACGAAATTGCCCGCGGCATTGTTGACGAGGCCGGTGAGCGCGCCGCCATTGTTCCAGATACGATCGAGCATATCCTCGATCGCGGCTTCATCGCGGATGTCGCAGGCGAGGCCGACCATCTTGCCACCATGCGCGGTCATCAATTCATCGGCCGTCTGATCGAGCACGCTGCCACGACGCCCGCAGATGAATACGTCGGCGCCGAGGATCAGGAACGCCTCCGCCATTACCTTGCCAAGGCCCGTGCCGCCGCCGGTGACCAGGATACGATGACCCTCAAGCAGATTGTCGCGGAACATCAGATCGTCGCGGTTCATCGTCTCTCTCCCAACATCGGGCGGGCAGCGTGCCATGCGCATCCGCTCCCTTGCCAATTTGTCTTTATGGTCGTTAAAACAGGCGAAGGGGAGCCGCAAGCCGAAATGCGCCTGTGGTTTTACCGGATGGAAAAAGGCGAGAGGAAGCTGCGGTGAGCGACGAACATCTGTCCACCCTATCGAACGTGATTGCGCGGCGGGCGGAGGAGGCGCGCGATCACGTGCTGCTGATCAGCGACGACGCACGGGTGACCTATGGCGAGATGAACCGGCTGGGCGCCCGCGTTGCGGCCGCGCTTCGTCGATCAGGCGCCAGCACCGGCGACACGATTGCGGTGCTGGCGGCGAACGGGCCGGCCTATCTGGCGCTGATGGTTGGGGCGGCGCGGGCCGGCATGGTATTGGCGGCCATTCCCGTGTCGGCGGAGGATGGTGCCAAGCAGGCGATGATCCGCGATTCCGGCGCGACGCTGCTGTTCACCGACGAGGCGCTGCCGTTCAAGGTTTCGGCTGAGGTCGTGATGCTGGGCGAGCCGTTCGACCGGTGGCTGGCGCAGGACGGCGCGGCCGATGCGGACGATGAGGCGCCGGTCGCGGTGGATAGCGATGCGCCGATGACGATCATCTATTCCTCCGGCACCACCGGCACACCCAAGGGAATCGTCCAGCCGTTCCGCTATCGCGCGCGGATGCTGGAGAGTGGCGGCGCCCGCGGGTACGGCCCCGATGCCGTGACGCTGCTGGCGACGCCGCTTTATTCCAACACCACGTTGTCGGCGCTGGTGCAGACGATCGGCGCGGGCGGGACGATCGTGCTGATGACGAAGTTCGACGCCGGCCAATGGCTGGCGCTGGCCGAACGGCATCGCGTGACCCATGCCATGCTGGTGCCCGTGATGTGCGCCCGGCTGCTGGCGCATCCCGATTTCGACCGTACCGACCTCAGCACGTTCCGCGTCAAATATTGTACCTCGGCGCCTTTCGCGCCGGCGATGAAGCGCGAGATGCTGGATCGCTGGCCCGGCGGGCTGGTCGAATATTATGGCATGACCGAAGGGGGCGCGAGCTTCGTGCTGTTCGCGCATGAGCATCCCGACAAGCTGCACACCGTCGGCCGGATCGCGCCGGGCGGCGGCGAGGTGCGGCTGCTGGATGATGATGATCGCGACGTTGCGCCGGGCGAGCAGGGGGAGATCGTCACCCGGTCCGGCGGCATGATGATCGGCTATCACAATCGGCCCGGGGAAACCGCCGCCAGCCGCTGGATCGCGCCAGACGGCAGCGTATGGCAGCGCACCGGCGACATCGGGCGGATCGACGAGGACGGGTTCCTGACGATCGTCGACCGCAAGAAGGACATGATCATTTCCGGCGGGTTCAACATCTACCCCTCGGATATCGAGGCCGTGGCCGTGGTCCATCCGGCGGTGCAGGAGGCGAGCGTGGTCGGCGTTCCGAGCGAGACCTGGGGCGAGACGCCGGTCGCCTTCGTGGTGGCGCCGGGTGCTGACGCGGGTGCGATCAAGGAGTGGATCAACGCGCGCGTCGGCAAGATGCAGCGCGTGGCCGACGTGAGCATCGTCGAGGAATTGCCGCGCGGCCCGATCGGCAAGGTGCTGAAGCGTGAGTTGCGCGACCGCTATGTCGGTGCGCTGAAACTGGCCGCCTGACGCCGCAAGGATGCCCGCTCACCATGAGGCGAGCGGGTATCCGGCAGGTTCAGTTCGGCGCGTTGCCGGTCATCGTGCCGGCCTGACCCGACACTGGGACCGGCGGGGTGGAGGAGCGCGCGTCGCTCACCGCCTCGTCATACCAGCTCGCCAGATCGCGCTTCATGTCGCGTAGCGCGTCCGGGTTCAGATAGGTCATGTGGCCCGCGGGATAATAAGTGTACTTCAGGTTGGCCTGAAGCGCGGGTTCCAGCATCATCCGGCCGAGATCGTTCTCGGTGCCGAAGAACGGCGTCGCCATGTCGTAATAGCCGTTCAGCGACAGCACCTTGAGATAGGGATTGGTGCGCATCGCGGCGGCGAGATCGATCGCGGTGTTGGGATTGTTCTGGCTGCCATAGCCGCCGCCCGGTGCCCGGTGCGCCCAGTTCCACTTGAACCCGGCGCCGTCGCGCGCCGACAGGCGATACGGCAGGTCGGTCTTGTAGCCGAGCGTCGAGTGCACATAGTCATGGAACGAGGCGATATATGCCCCCGACACCGCGTCTGACGAGGCATCGGTTTCCGGACGTTCGCCCACGGCATCGGTATCGATCCCCATGTAGCGCGAATCGAAGCGGCCGACGGTGCGGTTGGAGCCACGCAGCAGCTCCTTCTGGAAGCGCGGCAGGTCGACGCGCAGGTTCGCCCGCTTGATGAAATCGGCGCTGAGGCCGGTCAGCTGGCTCATCTGCTCGGCCACCTGATCGCGCTCCTGCGGGGAGATCAACTGCCCCTTGGCGAGCGCGGCCATGTACGGCCCGGTGGCAAAGGCGCGCGCCTGGGCGACGATCGTGGCGACATCGGCGGGGCGGTTCTGCACGCGATTGTGATACCAGGCGGTGGCGGCGTAGCTGGGCAGGTAATTGATATAGACCTGATCCAGCCCCGGCTGGCGATAGCCGTAGTTCATGATCGAGCTGAGCAGCATCACGCCGTTCAGCGCCATGCCGCGGTCCTGCAACTGATACGCCAGCGCGCCGGCGCGCAGCGTCCCGTAGCTTTCGCCCAGGATGAACTTGGGGCTCATCCAGCGGCCGTATTTGGTCACGTAGCGCATGATCGCGCGCGCGAAGACGTCGACATCCTCATCGACGCCATAGAAATCGCCGGGCTTCGCATCCCCCAGCGGCCGCGAATAACCCGAGCCGATCGCGTCGAGGAAGACGAGGTCGGTCTTGTCGAGCAGCGAATCCGGGTTGGGGCCGACGTCATAGGGCGCCGGGCGGACGAATTCGGGATTGGTGGTGCGGATGCGGATCGGGGCGAACGATCCCATGCGCAGCCAGAAGGAGGGCGAGCCGGGGCCGCCGTTGAACAGGAAGGTGATCGGCCGCTTCGTGCCCGGCTTCGTCCCGTCCAGCGTATAGGCGGTGTAGAACATCGAGGCGGTCGGCTTCCCCTCATTGTCGCGGGTGGTCAGCGTGCCGGCGGAGGCGATGTAATTGTACCGCTTGCCGTTGATCGTGACGCTGTCGCGCGTGCGGGTCTCGGTTTCCTCCACTGGCGCCTTGGCCCAGCCGGCCTCCGCCTCCGCCTTCACCGTCTCGGCATAAGAGCGGGCGGGGGGCTGCTTGGCGTCGGATTTTTCCTGAGCCGCGAGCGGGGCGGCAGAGAGGGCGGACGTGGCGATGAGCGCGAGAAGGAAGTGCTTGGTCACGAACAACTCTTCTTGTGGAGATAGGCCACCTCCATTGACCCATCCGCTGGTGCACGCAAGGCCGCCATGCCCTGGAGAAAGGGATGGCAAAGGATCGGAATAGATGCTGCGGAATGTTTTGAGCGCGGCGGAACGCTTATGTCGCTGGTTCGCTCTGGCAGGGCGAAAAGTCGTTACTTTGCCGGAGTTTAACCTATGTTTATGCATAACAAGCGCCTGCAATACACCGTGCGCGTCGCCGAGCCGAACCCGCGACTTGCAACATTAATGATGGAGCAGTTCGGCGGCGCCGATGGCGAGCTGGCCGCGGCGATGCGCTATTTCACGCAGGGGCTGGCGGAGGATGATCCCGGCCGCAAGGACATGCTGCTCGACATCGCGACCGAGGAGCTCAGCCACCTCGAGATCATCGGCTCGATCATCGCCATGCTGACCAAGGGCGTGAAGGCGCAACTGGCCGAAGGGCAGATGAAGGAGGCCGAGCTGTACCAGTTGGTCGGCTCGACCGGGACTAGCGCGAAGGAATCGATCCTGTTCGGCGGCGGCCCCGCCCTGTGCGATTCCGCCGGCGTGCCTTGGACCGCGGCCTATGTGGATTCGCGCGGCGAGCCGACCGTCGACCTGCGATCGAACATTGCCGCCGAGGCGCGCGCGAAGATCGTCTATGAGCGGCTGATCAACATCACCGACGATCCCGGAATCAAGGATGCGCTAGGCTTCCTGATGACGCGCGAAGTGGCGCACCAGAAATCGTTCGAGAAGGCGCTCTACGCGATCGAGAACAACTTCCCGTCGGGCAAGCTGCCGGGCGTGGAGAAATATGCCAACATGTACGTCAACACCTCGCAGGGGGAAGGCGACACCACCGGGCCGTGGAACAGCGGTGATCAATGGGAGCGGGTGGACGACCTGCAGCAGGTGATGCCGGCCGATGGCGGCGACGGCACGGCCAGCGTGACGCTGCCCGCCAAGGACAAGAAGGTCGCCACCAAGATGGCGGAGCGCACCATGTCCGATCCGACGGCCGATCCGACGACGGGCGCGGACCTTGGCGCCGGACCGGGCGCTGGCCGCACCAAGGGCGGCGACATGGGCGGCGCGCCGGACATTCATTCGGCGCCGGCGATGGCCGAGGCGACCGTCGGCAAGTGAAGGAGGAACCAGCGCCCGCCGATCGCGGGCGCTGGTTTCTGCGCCAGATCCCGTCAACGCGAGATCCGTAATGGACCGCAGCGTTGCTTCGGTCTTTCGCGCTACGACACGGTAAGACCGGTCGACCGCAGAGATACGGCGGCCCCCGTCGCGGCCTCTACTTGGTCGTGGCGGCGATGCCCGTGTCGAACAGGCGCGCGATTTCGCCGGACGAGAGGCCGAGCGTTTCGGCAAGTATCTGTTCGCTGTGCTGGCCGTTACGCGGGGCGGGCGCGGGCGGGCGGCGATCCTCGGCGGGGAGCGTCGCGAAGGCGCCGACCGCGGGGTAGCGCGTGCCGCTGGGGTCATCGGTAGTGCCGAAGATCGGGTTGTTGGTGACCAACCGGGGATCACGCACCGCATCCGCCATGGTGCCGTAAGCAGAGTGGACGATGCCGCCCGCATCGAAAGCGGCGGCGAGATCATCATGGTCGCGCGCGGCGATGGCGGCCTCGAACAGCGGGAACAGCGCGTCGCGATGCGTGAAGCGGAGGCCATCGTCGTGCGCAAAGCTGACCCCGCGGTCCGCCTCCACACGCGCGATTGCATCGCCGAGGTTCAGCGCGGCGATGAGGTTGGCCCATTGGCGATGCGTGACGACGACAATCATCGTCCGCTTGCCGTCGCGCGTCGTGAAATCGCGCCCGAACAGGCCGAAGACCGTGTTGCCGAGGCGTGGGCGGTCGGTGCCGGTGTGCATCACCTCGGCGATGCCGCCGAGATTGGCGACGGTGCCGATCGCGACGTCGGACAGCGGAATGCGAATCTCGCCACCTTCGCCGGTCGTATCGCGCCGGCGTAGCGCAGCCATCATCGCGAAGGCGGCATAGGCGCCGGTGAGCAGATCCCAGGCGGGGAGGACGTGGTTGACCGGGTCCGGTCCCGCCCCGGTCAGCATTGGATAGCCGACCGCATTGTTGACGGTATAGTCGAGCGCCGGGCTGCCGTCCGGCCAGCCCATCACGCGTACGGTGATGAGATCGGGACGCCCCTGCGCCAGCGTGTCATGCGCGAGGAAGCCCTTCACCGGGAAGTTGGTGACGAACTGCCCGGTCGCGCGGACCAGCGCCTGGAGCAATTCGCGCCCCTCCGGCCGGCCGAGATCGAGCGCCAGGCTCTTCTTCGCGCGGTTGAGATTTTCCCAATAGAGGGAATCGCCGCCTTCCGTGACCGGCCAGCGGCGGAAATCGGGCCCGCCGCCGATCTGGTCCACGCGGATAACCTCCGCCCCCATCTGCGCCAGATAAAGCCCGGCGGTGGGCGAGGCGACGAAGGACGACGCCTCGATCACGGTCAGGCCGGGGAGGAGGTTGTACATCTCAATTCACTCCGGCGTTGAACTCGCGCAGCATGTGCTTGGCGATCTGCAGCTGCAGGATCTGGGTCGTGCCCTCGTAGATGCGGTAGATGCGCGCATCGCGGAAGAAACGCTCGGCGTCATATTCGGCGAGATAGCCCGCGCCGCCATAGATCTGCACCACGCGATCGACTATCCGGCCGCATGCTTCGGAGGCGAAGACCTTGGTCGCCGCTGCCTTGCGCAGCACCGGCTCGCCAGCGTCGACGCGGCGGGCGCAATCGGCCAGCATCGTCTCGGACGCGTAGATCTCGATATCGCTGTCGGCGAGCATCTGCTGGATCAGCTGGAAATTGGCGATCGGTTCGCCGAACGCCTTGCGCTCGGTGGCGTAGCGAAGCGCCGAATCCACCGCGCGGCGGGCATAGCCCATCGAGGCCGCAGCGACCGACAAACGGCCGTTGTCGAGGCTCTTCATCGCGGTGACGAAGCCCTTGCCTTCCTCAAGCCCGAGCAGCGCGTCGGCGGGAAGGTGAACGTCCTCCAGGATGATATCGGCGATATGCGTGCCGGCCTGGCCCATCTTCTTGTCGGGCTTGCCGACCGTCACGCCCGGCGTGTTCATCGGCACGATGAAGGCGGAGACGTGCGCGTTCTTGGGCAGCGCCTCTTTCGACGTGCGCGCCATGATGACCGCCATCTCGGCGTCGGGCGCATTGGTGATGTAGCGCTTCGTACCGTTCAGCACCCAGCCGTTGCCGGTACGCACCGCCATCGTCTGCATGCCGGCGCTGTCGCTGCCCGAACCGGGCTCGGTCAGGCCGAAGGAGACGATCATGCCCGCCGCCATCTTGGGCAGCCACTCGGCCTTCTGCTCCTCGGTGCCGCCGTTGCGCAGCGCCGAATTGACCATGCCGATGGTGATCGAGATGATCGAGCGGAAGCACGGCATGGCATAGGCCAGCTCGCGGATTGTCTGGGTATATTGATAGGTGTTCATCCCCGCGCCGCCATATTCCTCGGGGATGGTGAGGCCGAACAGGCCCATCTCGCGCATCTCGTTCAGGATCTCGTCCGGGATGCGGTCGGTCTCGAGGATTTCCTTCTCGGCCGGGATCAGCCGGTCGCGCACATAGCGGCGCAGCTGGTCGATGAACTGGTCGAACGTCTCGGCGTCCATGCCGGGATTCGGGCCGCTGTTCGGCGCGGGGTTGAGGGTGGACATGATGATGGTCCTCAGATCGGATCGTAGGGGAAGACGTTGGCCGACACTTCGTCGGCCCGCGCGAAGCTGGGGCGGAAGGAGGGGATCAGCTCATCCGCGATCGCCTGCGCCGACCAGCCCTCAAGCTTGGTCATCGAGCGGATCGGGCGCGGCTTGGAGAAGAGCACGATCTCGTTCTTGCGCACCGCGAAGATCTGGTTGCTGACGTCCTTCGACAGGTCGGATGCGAGGAAGGCGACGAGCGGCGCGATCTTGTCCGCGCTCATCGTCTGGAGGCGGGCGACGCGCTCCTTGGCCTCGGGCGTTTCGGCCGGGATGGAGGCAGTCATGCGGCTCCACGCGAACGGCGCGATGCAGTTCGACCGGACGCCGGCGCGTGCCATGTCGAGGGCGATCGACTGCGACAGGCCGACGATGCCCAGCTTTGCTGCGGAATAATTCGCCTGGCCGATGTTGCCGATCAGGCCGCTGGTTGAGGTGAAGTGGACGAAGCTGCCTGATTGCTGCTCACGGAAATAGGGCGTGGCGGCCTTGGACACGTTGAACGCGCCGTTCAGGTGAACGTCGATCACTGCGCGCCAATCCTCGTGGCTCATCTTGTGCCAGATCGAATCGCGCAGGATGCCGGCGTTGTTCACCACCGCATCGATGCGGCCGAACTGCTTCACCGCATCCTCGACGATCGTCGCGGCGGCGGCGGGATCGGCGACGCTGGCGAGGTTCGCAATCGCCTTGCCACCAGCGGCGACGATGTCCGACGCGGTCTGCTCCGCCGGACCAGCCTCGCCGCCTTCGCCGCTACCGCCGACGCCCGGATCGTTGATCACCACCGCGGCGCCCTCACGCGCGCACAACAGGGCGATCTCACGCCCGATGCCGCGGCCTGCGCCGGTGACGGCCACGACCTTTCCGTCGAGAATGCCCATGCTCCACCTCCTGAAACTGATCGCCAACGGGTTACGGCGCGGGGGACGTCATTTCAAGATGGCGCATTGCAGTTTCACTCCAATGAAGTTTATGCATCAGGTGATGAGTTCGCCAGTCCCCTCGGTCGTTCAGGCCTTTGCCATCATGCGCGCGCTGGCGGACGGCCGGGCGCTGACGCTGTCCGAAGTGGCGCAAAGCTGCGGGATCAGCCCGTCGAGCTGCCTTGGCCTGCTGCGCACGCTGGTGGGGGAGGGCGTGCTGTCGCTGGGCGAGGGCAAGCGGTACGCGCTATCGCCGCCCTGGTCGGAGATCGCGGCGAGCGACCTCGATCGGTCGACGCGGCTGGTGGCGCGGGCGCGGCCGTTGCTGGAGCGGGCGGCGCGTAGCTGGCACGCGCCGATCGGCTTGTGGCGCGTCACCGGGCGGGATCGGCTGCAACTGGTCGCGCTGGGGCAGAGCGTCGCAGCGACACGGATCCATATGGAAGAGGGACAGCGCCAGCCGATCGGCAGCGGTGCGGTAGGCCGTGCGCTTGCCGCCGCGCAGCGCGTCGGCCGCGAGGAACTGGCCCGGCGTTTCGCGGCGGTGCGCTGGCAGCGAGCGGTGGCCTTTGAGGATTATGCTGCCCAGGTCGCGGCGGCGGTATCGCAGGGCTACGGCGTCGACGACGGGCTGAGCTATGCCGGCATATCGTCGATCGCGGTGTGCCTGCCGGATGAGGCGCAGTCGCTGTGCGTCTCCGCGTCCGTCTTTGCCGGATCACGCAGCGAGGCGGAGTTCGCCGACCTTGCCGCCGCACTGGTCGCGCTTGCCGCCGAGATCGCGGCGCTCGACCACAAACCGTCACCGCCGTCCAGAAAGGCCCGTGCATGATCCCCGCCGCCCGCAACGATTTCCCCGAAATCCGCGACGCCGTGCGCGCGCTCGTCCGCGAGTTCGGCGACAGCTATTTCCGCGAGGTGGATGACCAGCGCGCCTATCCCGAGGCGTTCGTCGACGCGCTGACCAAGGCGGGCTGGATGGCGGCGCTGATCCCCGAAAGCTATGGCGGGGCTGGGCTTGGCCTGACCGAAGCATCGATCATCATGGAGGAGATCAACCGCGCCGGCGGCAATTCGGGCGCCTGCCACGGCCAGATGTACAATATGAACACGCTGCTGCGGCACGGATCGGAGGCGCAGAAGCAACGCTTCCTGCCCGAGATCGCGAGCGGCGCGCTTCGCCTGCAATCCATGGCGGTGACCGAACCGACCACCGGCACCAACACCACCGAGCTGAAGACCCGCGCCGAGCGCCGCGGCGACAAGTACGTCGTCAACGGGCAGAAGGTGTGGATCAGCCGGATCCAGCATTCCGACCTGATGATCCTGCTCGCGCGCACCACCCCGCTCGACGAGGTGAAGAAGAAGGCCGACGGCCTGTCGATCTTCCTTGTCGATCTGCAGGCGGCGATCGGCAACGGCATGGAGATCCGGCCGATCCGCAACATGGTCAACCACGAGACCAATGAGGTGTTCTTCGACGATCTGGAGCTGCCCGCCGACAGTTTGATCGGCGAGGAGGGCAAGGGGTTCCGCTACATCCTCGACGGCCTCAACGCGGAGCGCGCGCTGATCGCGGCGGAATGTATCGGCGATGGCTATTGGTTCGTCGAGCGCGCGGTGCAGTACGGGTCGGAGCGGATCGTGTTCGACCGGCCGATCGCCAAGAACCAGGGCGTTCAGTTCCCGATCGCGCAGGCCTATATGGAGGTGCGCGCGGCGGACCTGATGCGCTACGAGGCGTGCCGGTTGTTCGACGCGCATCAGCCGTGCGGCGCGGAGGCGAACATGGCCAAGCATCTGGCGGCGGAATCATCGTGGAAGGCGGCCAATGCCTGCCTCCAGACGCATGGCGGCTTCGGCTTTGCGGCGGATTATGATGTCGAGCGCAAGTTCCGCGAGACACGATTGTATCAGGTCGCCCCGATCAGCTCGAACCTCATCCTGAGCTTCGTCGGCGAACATGTGCTGGGGATGCCGCGCAGCTTCTGAGGCACGGGCGCTGGCGGCCGGCGTCAGACGCGCACGGCTTGGTCGACCCGCCCTGCTTCGCCGAATACGCGCAGGTAGCGGGCGATTTCGTCCGGATCACCGGTCGCCTTGGCCGGATTGTCGGACAGCTTGACCGCCGAGCGGCCGTTGACGCGCGTCACCTTGCAGACGAGCGAGAGCGGGGCAAGCGGCGCGTCGCCCTCCGGATCGCAGCCGCGAAAATCATTGGTCAGGTTGGTGCCCCAGCCGAAGCTCATCCGCACCCGGCCGTCGAAATGCCGATAGGTCGCCGCGATACTGTCGACATCCATCCCGTCGGAGAAGATCAGCAGCTTGCCGCGCGGGTCGCGGCCCTTGTCCTGCCACCAGCGGATGATCTGCTCTCCCGCCTCGATCGGTGGCAGGCTGTCGGGGCGAAAGCCGGTCCAGTCGGCAACCCAGTCGGGCGCGTCGCGCAGGAACGCCGCAGTGCCATAAGTGTCGGGGAGGACGATCAGCAGGTTGCCGGCATAATCCCGCTGCCATTCCTCCAGCACGCGGTAGGGGGCGTGGGCGAGCGCGGCATCGTCCGCCGCCTCGGCTGCGGCGACCATCGGCAGTTCATGCGCATTGGTGCCGATCGCCTCCAGGTCGGCGTCTATCGCAAGGAGCACGTTGGAGGTTCCGATCAACCTTTCGCCAAGCCCCTCCTTCAACGCCTCGACGCACCAGCGCTGCCACAGGAAGCCATGGCGGCGGCGGGTGCCGAAATCGGACAGCGCAAGCTCGGGAAGGTCACGCAGCCGCTCCACCTTGCTCCACAGCCGCGCCTTGGCGCGCGCGTACAGCACGTCGAGCGCGAAGCGGCCGCGATGGCGAAGCGCGGCGCGCGATCGCAGCTCGTTGACGATCGCCAGCGCCGGGATCTCCCACAGCGTCACGTCCATCCACGGGCCGGTGAAGCTCAGCTCGAACTGGCCGTCGACGCGGCGAAGCTCATAATCGGGGAGGCGATAGCGCGCGAGCCAGGCAATGAAATCGGGCCGGAACATGCGTTCGACGCCGTAGAAGGTGTTGCCGGCGAGCCAGATCAGCTCCTTCTTGGTGAAGCGGAGCGTTCGCGCATGATCGAGCTGTTCGCGAAGCTCCGCCTCGTCGATCACCTCCGCCAGCCGGACGGTGCGGGTGCGGTTGATCAGCGAAAAGGTGACGTTCGTGTTCGCGTGCCGCGACCAGATCAGCTGAAGCATCAGAAGCTTGTAGAAATCGGTGTCGAGCAGGCTGCGGACGATCGGATCCAGCCGGAAGCTGTGATTATAGGTGCGCGTGGCCAGATCGGTGACGGTCATCGCCGATGGAGTGCCCGAGCGGCCCCTTTCGTTCCCTGATGGCGGGGCCGCTGCTTGCGGCGCCCGGCGTTTGTCGCGACAAGGTGCTGAAAACGGGGAGCCTTCCATGCGACGTAGAACCTTTGTTGCCACGCTGCCGGCGCTTGCCCTTGCTCCATCGCTCGCGCGGGCGCAGCAGGGGACGCCCAGTCAGTCGCAGGGGACCGAGGGGCCGGGGCAGGGCGGCGCGTCGCAGCCCGCCACCGCGAAGGCGGGCGATCAGCCGAAATATTGGAAGCCGGGCGAGGATCGCTTCATCCGCCCCGATGTCCATGCCGGCGACCGGCCGGTCGGCGCCAGCTTCGCCTCGCGTACCGCCGTCTATGGCCTGAACGGCGCGGCCGGCACGGCGCATCCGCTCGCCACGCAAGCCGGCATCGACATGCTGAAGCGCGGCGGATCGGCGGTCGACGCGGCGATCGCGATGAACGCCTGCCTCGGCCTGCTCGAGCCGACCGCCAGCGGGATCGGCGGCGACGTCTATGCGATGATCTGGGATCCCCGGCAGAAGAAGGTGGTCGGCCTCGCCGGATCGGGCGCCAGCCCGCGCGGCCTGTCGCTGGAAACGGTGCGCGGGCGTGCGAAGAACGGCGCGCTGCCGCCGCTGGGCGCGATCACCGTTTCGGTGCCGGGAACGGTCGACGGCTGGTGGACGATGCACCAACGCTACGGCAAGCTGCCGTGGAAGGTTCTGTTCGAACCGGCGATCGCGATGGCGGAGGCGGGGACTCCGGTGCCCGACATCATCGCTTATTATATCCGCCGCAGCATGGCGAACTTCGCCCGCCCTGGGAACGGGGTGGAGGAGACTGCCAATGCGCTCAAGACATGGGGCATGGCGGACGGCAAGGGGCCGGCGGCGGGGCAGGTGTTCCGCAATCCCGACCTGGCGCGCACCTATCGCGCGATCGCTGCCGGCGGGCGCGATGCCTTCTACGCCGGCGATCTGGCGCGCACGATGGACCGCTATTTCAAGCGGATCGGCGGCTGGCTGCGCTATGAGGATCTGGCGGCGCACCGCTCCGAATGGATCGAGCCCAGTCACACCGATTATCGCGGCACGACGGTCCATGCACTGGGGGCCAATACCCAAGGCATCGCAACGCTTCAGATGCTCAACATCCTCGAGCATTTCGACCTGAAGGATGCGGGCTTCCAGTCGCCCTTGTCGATCCACCTGCAGGCGGAGGCGAAGCGGCTGGCCTATGAGGATCGTGCGCGCTTCTATGCCGATCCCAAATTCGCCGACGTGCCGGTCGATTGGCTGGTGTCGAAGGAATATGCCGCGCAGCGCGCCAAGCTGATCCGCCCCGACCGAATCCTGACGCCGGTCTATCCGGGGCAGGCGCCCAGCCGCGGCGACACCACCTATTTCTCCTGCGCCGACGCGGACGGCATGATGGTGTCGATGATCCAGTCCAATTTCCGCGGCATGGGATCGGGGCTGGTCGCGGATGGCCTCGGCTTCATGTTCCAGGATCGCGGGCAATTGTTCAGCCTGAAGGACGGCCACCCCAATATCTATGCGCCGGGCAAGCGGCCGTTCCAGACGATCATCCCCGGCTTTGCGACGCGCGGCGCGGACCCGTGGATGAGCTTCGGCGTGATGGGCGGCGACATGCAGCCGCAGGGGCAGACGCAGATCATCGTCAATCGCGTCGATTACGGCCTGGAGGCGCAATCCGCCGGCGATGCGCCGCGCTGGCACCATGAAGGATCGTCGCAGTCGATGGGCGAGGATGATCCGGGGCTCGGGCCCAAGGGGCGGTTGCGGCTGGAAAGCGGCGTGCCGCTGGCGACGCGGCAGAAGCTCGCCGAGATGGGCTGGTCGATCGGCGATCCCGACGGCAGCTTCGGCCGCTATCAATGCGTCGAGCATCGCATGGACGGTGCGACGCGGGTCTATGGCGCGGCGAGCGAAATGCGCGCCGACGGCTGCGCGCTCGCCTATTAGGCCGCCGCTTCGGGGCGCGCGGGATAGCGCGCGCCCATGAAGAACAGCCCGTCGGGCGGGGCGTTGAGGCCGAGCCGGGCACGATCCGCCGCCTCCAGCGCGTCGCGCAGGTCAGCGGCGGACCAGCGGCCCAGGCCGACAAGCGCGAGGCAGCCGACCATCGAGCGCACCTGATGGTGGAGGAAAGATCGCGCCGCCGCCTCCACCATGATGCGGTCGCCCTCCCGCCGGACGGCGAGCCGGTCGATCGACTTCACCGGGCTGGCCGACTGGCAATGCGCCGAGCGGAAGGTGGTGAAATCGTGCCGCCCGACCAGCAATTGCGCGGCATCGTGCATCGCCGCGGCATTGAGCGGCTGGGCGACCTGCCACGCCAGCCCCTTTTCCCATGTCAGCGGCGCGCGGCGGTTGACGATGCGATATTCATAGGCGCGGCCAAGGCAGGAGAAGCGCGCGTGCCAACCGTCGGGCACGATCTCGCAGGCGAGGATCGCGACCGGGTTGGGGCGAAGCCGGGCGTTCAATGCCTCGCCCAGCCGGAAGGCGGTGATCGGCTTTGCGATGTCGACATGCGCGCGCATCGCGGTGGCGTGGACGCCGGCATCGGTGCGCCCGGCGGCATGGACCGTGGTGCGCTCGCCGGTGACGGCAAAGGCCGCGTCCTCGATCGCCTGCTGCACGCTGGGGCCGTGATCCTGCCGTTGCCAACCCATGAAGGGGCGGCCGTCGAACTCGACGGTCAGCGCGAAGCGGGTCACAGGCGCGTGCCGGCGGGGATCGCAAAGCCGCGGAGCAATTCGTCGACGCTCATCACGCCGCGCCCGGCGCGCTGGACGCGGGTCGGGCGCAGCGCGCCGCTGCCGCAGGCGATCGTCAGCCGATCGTCGACTACCTCGCCGGGCGCCGCCGGGGCGCCGGCATCCGCGATCACATCGGCCGCCAGCAGCCGAACCCGCTCGCCATTCACCTCGAACCACGCGCCGGGCGGGTTGAAGGCGCGGACCTGCCGTTCGACCACCTCGGCACCGGGCGTGAAATCGAGCCGCATCTCCTCCTTGGCGATCTTGGCCGCATAGGTGACGCCGTCCGCCGGCTGCGCGACCGCCGGGTGCGCATCGAGATCGGCCAGCACCTCCACCATCAGCCGCGCGCCCATCTGCGCCAGTTCGTCGGTCAGCTCTCCCGCGGTCTTGCCGGCGATCGGCGTACGACCTTCCAGCCTGACCGGGCCGGTATCGAGCCCGGCCTCCATCTGCATGATGCCGACGCCGGTCTCTGCGTCACCCGCGAGGATCGCGCGCTGGATCGGCGCCGCGCCGCGCCAGCGTGGCAGCAGCGATCCGTGGATGTTGAGGCAGCCGAAGCGCGGGGCATCGAGGATCGCCTGCGGCAGGATCAGGCCATAGGCCGCGACCACGGCCACGTCCGCCTCCAGCGCGGCGAACGCCGCCTGCTCCTCCGCATTGCGCAGGGACACGGGCGTATGCACCGGGATGCCGCGCGCCTCGGCCGCCGCGTGAACGGGGGAGGGGACCAGGGCGCGCCCGCGCCGCCCGCCGGGCCGTGGCGGCTGGCTATAGGCCGCGACGACCTGATGACCGGCGGCAACCAGCGCTTCCAGCGCCGGCACGGCGAACGCGGGCGTGCCCATGAAGATGATCCGCATGGGGCGCGCTTCAACGCGCTGGCGGACGCGGACGCAACCCCCTATCTGTTCACGCGATGGCATCACAGGAGATCGAGGCGCTAACGGGCGCGTTGGCGCGGCTGCCCGGGCTGGGGCCGCGATCGGCACGGCGGGCGGTGCTTCACCTCGTCAAGAAGCGCGAGGGCGCGCTGATCCCGTTGCTGTCGGCGCTTCAGGCGGTGGAGGAACGGCTGGCGACCTGCTCGATCTGCGGCAATGTCGATACCGTCGATCCCTGCGCGATCTGCGCCGATCCCCGCCGTGACGCGCGCTCCTTGTGCGTGGTGGAGGAGGTGGCGGACCTCTGGGCGCTCGATCGATCGCGCTTGTTTCCGGGGCGCTTCCACGTGCTGGGCGGGCGATTGTCCGCGCTGGAGGGTGTCCGCCCGGAGGATCTGACGATCGATCAGCTCGTCCGCCGGATCGAGGCGGGCGGGATCGACGAAGTGGTGCTGGCGATGAACGCCACGCTGGAGGGGCAGACCACGGCGCATTACATTGCCGAGCGGCTGGAACGCTATCCGGTCCGGCTGACTCAGCTGGCGCACGGCCTTCCGGTCGGCGGCGAGCTCGATTATCTCGACGAAGGAACGCTGGCGCAGGCGCTGCGCGCGCGCCGTCCGGTGGCGTGATCGCGGCGCGGCGCACCCCCTTCGCTTGATTCGGCGGACTGCTGCCAATATCTGCCCGCCATGGCCGTTCTTCCTATCGTAGAGATTCCCGATCCCCGCCTCCGCCAGATGTGCGAACCCATTGCCACGATCGATGACGAGGTGCGTCAGCTCGTCTCCGACATGACCGACACGATGTATGACGCGCACGGGATCGGCCTTGCCGCGATCCAGGTCGGCGTGCTGCGCCGCGTGGTCGTCATCGACCTGCAGGACCGGCAGAGCGACGAGCCGGTGGAGGAGGGCGAGGCGCCAGCCACCGTCCGCGATCCCAAGGCATACATCAATCCCGAGATCCTGTGGGTGTCGGACGAGCTGTCGCGCTATCAGGAAGGCTGCCTGTCGATCCCCGAGCAATATGCCGAGGTGGAGCGCCCCGCGCGCTGCCGCGTCGCGTGGCTCGACGTCGATGGCAACCGCCATGAAGAGGAAATGGACGGGCTGCTCGCCACCTGCATGCAGCATGAGATCGATCATCTGAACGGCGTGCTGTTCATCGATCACATCACGCGCCTGAAGCGCGACATGCTGCTGAAGAAGCTGGCGAAGGCACGCAAGAACGCCGCCTGAGGCGGCTTGCCACAGCAGGATGTGCCGGATAGGTTCGCGCTTCGTTCCAGATTGGAGGAAGCGTGGAGCCTGTCGCCGTCCTGTTCATCTTCGTGGCGCTGGTGCTTGGGCTGGCCGCGGGCTGGTGGTTTGCCAGCCGCACCGCTGCCACGCTCCGGGCCGAGCGCGATGCCCGCGCCACGGAATTCAAGAAGGCGATCGTCGATCTGGCCAGCGCGGAGGAGCGCGCCCGGGCCGCTGACGCGCTGCGCCAGGAACTCGCCGCGATCCGCGACGATCGCGATGCGGCACGCGCCGACATCGCCCGGCTGGAGGCGGAGGCGCGCGGTTTCGACGCGCGGCTGAGCGAGCTTCGCGAGGCAAAGGACGCACTCGCCGCGCAATTCGGACAGGTGGGGCAGAAGCTGCTCGCCGAGGCGCAGGACCGCTTCCTTCAGCGCGCCAACGAACGCTTCCGCGAGTCAGAGGAAACCGCCGGGCAGAATCTGAAGGCGATGCTGCAACCGGTGAGCGACCGGCTGCAACGCTATGAGGAAGGCGTGGCGAAGGTCGAGGCCGAGCGCCGCGACGCCTTTGGCGAGCTTCGCGGTCAGATCGAACAAATGCGCATCGGGCAGGAATCGGTGCGCAGCGAGGCGGCGCGGCTGGTCAACGCCTTGCGCAACGCCCCCAAGGCGCGCGGGCGCTGGGGCGAGCAGCAGCTACGCAACGTGCTGGAAAGCTGTGGCCTGTCCGAACATGCCGATTTCCAGACCGAAGTGTCGGTAACCGACGCCGAAGGGGCGCGCTTCCGCCCCGATGTGATCGTGCGCATCCCCGGCGGCAAGTCGCTGGTGATCGACGCCAAGGTGTCGCTCAACGCCTATCAGGATGCGTTCGGTGCGGTGGATGAGGCGGAACGGACCGCCGGTCTCACCGCCCATGCCGCCGCGATGCGCGCGCACGTCAACGGGCTGGGCGCCAAGGCCTATTGGAACCAGTTCGAGGATGCGCCCGACTATGTGGTGATGTTCGTGCCGGGCGAACATTTCCTGTCCGCCGCGCTGGAGCATGATCCGTCGCTGTGGGACTATGCTTTCGATCGCAAGGTGCTGCTCGCCACCCCGACCAACCTCATCGCCATCTCGCGCACCGTCGCGGCGGTGTGGCGACAGGAGATGCTGGCGAAGGAAGCGCGTGAGATCGCGCAGCTTGGGAAGAATCTCTACGCCCGGCTGTCGGTGATGGGCGGCCATGTCGCGAAGCTGGGCAAGAACCTCGACACCGCGATGACGGCGTACAATCAGTTCGTCGGCAGCCTGGAATCGCAGGTGCTGACGCAGGCGCGCCGGTTCGAGGCGTTGAAGATCGACACCGCGGGTAAGGTGATCGAGGCGCCGCCGGTGGTGGAACAGGCGGCGCGCCCGCTGACCAAGCTGATCGCGGAGGCAGACGCCGCCGACTGAATGCCGCCCCGGCCGCGCACCGCAATGGCGCGGCCCGCGGAGGGGAGAGGCGTCAGCCGCGCAGCGCGGCGGCGGCGCGGGCCTTTGCCTCGATCTCGGCCGGAGTGCCGCTGGCGACCCAGCTGCCGCCGACGCACAGCACGCGATCGAACCCGAGCCAGGTCGGGGCGCTTTCCTCGGTAATCCCGCCGGTCGGGCAGAAATGGCATTGGTAGAAAGGCGCGGCGAGCGCCTTCAGCGCCTTCAGCCCGCCCGATGTCTCGGCCGGGAAGAACTTGAAGTGAGTCAGGCCGAGGTCGAGCCCGCGCATGATGTCGCCCGCGGTGGCGATGCCGGGCAGGAACGGCACGCCGCTGGCGATGATCGGATCGGCCAGCCGCTCGGTCAGGCCGGGCGATACGATGAATTCGGCGCCGGCATCCATCACCTGAACGAACTGTTCGTTCGTCACCACCGTGCCGGCGCCGACGATCGCGCCGGGCACCTGCTTCATCTCGCGGATAGCATCGAGCGCGGCGGGGGTGCGCATCGTCACCTCCAGCACCTTCAGCCCGCCGGCGACCAGTGCTTCGGCCATCGGCCGTGCGGCGGCGGCGTCGTCGATGACGAGCACCGGGATCACCGCGCTCGTCCGCATGATGGTGCCGATCTCGCTCATGCCGTATGTTCCTGTGCAAAGGCAGCGGCGGCACCGAACAGGCCCGGCTGCGGATGAGTGACGAGCTTCACCGGAATGCCGCTCATCATCGATTGGAAACGCCCCTTGGCGACGAAGCGGTGGGCGAAGCCGGAACGCAGCAGCCGATCCTTGATCCTGAGGCCAAGACCGCCGCCGATCACCACGCCGTTAGCGCCATGCGCGAGCGCGAGGTCCCCCGCCGTCGCGCCGAGTGCGAGGCAGAAGCGGTCGAGCGCGGCGAGCGCGATCGGGTCCGTGCCCTCCAGCGCTTCGGTCCAGATCGCCTTGTCGTCGCGCGTGCGGACGGGGCGGCCCTCCATCTCGGCCAGCATCTCATAGATGGCGACGATCGCCGGGCCCGCGCAGATCCGCTCTGCCGACACGCGCGTGTAGCTGCGCCGCAGCCGCTTGAGCAGCGCGTCCTCGATATCGTCCAGCGGGGCGTAATCGATGTGCCCCCCTTCCGTCGGCAGCACGTGATAGCTGCCGCCGGTCTTGAATACCTGCGCCACGCCCAGCCCGGTGCCCGGGCCGCAGACGGTGGTCACGCCGCTGGAGGGGAGGGGGATTTCGGGGCCGCACAGATGATCGAAATTCTCGTCCGGAAGCTGCGCCACCGCATGGCCGATCGCGCCGAAATCGTTGATGATCGTATAGCTGTCGACGTTCAGCCGCTCGGGGATCAGCGAGGGGCGGATCACCCAGGGGTTGTTGGTCAGCCGGATGATGTCGCCGGTGACGGGCGATGCCACCGCGATCGCCGCCGCGCGCGGCACCGGACGGTCCAGCTTCTTCTCGAACATCTGCCACGCGGTCTGAAGGCTGGCATATTCGGCGGTCTTCAGCGTGATCGGCTCGCCCAGCGACACGACGCGGCCGTTTTCCACTTCCGCGATGGCGAAGCGGGAATGCGTGCCGCCGATATCGACCGAAACGATGTCCATCATTCAAACTCCCAAGCCGCGCGGCACCGCCGTACGCAAAACACTGTCATCGACGCGCGGCGGTCATCGCGCGCGGCTTCGGCTTACAGCCCGGCACCTGCCAGCACGGCGGACGCGCCCTTTTCCGCTTCGTCCGCCAGCCCGCGGAACATGCCGAACAGCTCGCGCCCGAACCCGTCGGCCGCGGGCGGCGCCTCGGCCGGGGTGCGCGCGGTCCACTCCGCGGGGTCGACCAGCGCCTCCAGCGTTCCCGCCACGGCGTCGACCCGGATGATGTCGCCGTCGCGGATCAGCGCGATCGGCCCGCTGACACCATTCAGCCCCGGCAGCGCCTCCGGCGACACATGGATCGCCGCGGGCACCTTGCCCGACGCGCCCGACATGCGCCCGTCAGTGACGAGCGCCACGCGATAGCCCCTGTTCTGCAGCACGCCGAGCGGCGGGGTCAGCTTGTGCAATTCGGGCATGCCATTGGCGCGCGGCCCCTGGAAGCGGACGACCACCACCACGTCACGGTCCAGTTCGCCACGCTGGAAGGCGGCGAGCACCGCTGCCTGGTCGCAGAAGACGGCGGCTGGCGCTTCGACGATCAAGCGGTCAGGGTCGACCGCCGACACCTTGATGCAGGCGCGGCCGATGTTGCCCGCCAGGATGCGCATGCCGCCGTCGGCGGAGAAGGGCTTGTCCGGCGTGCGCAGGATCGTGTCGTCGCCGCTCGGCCCCGGATCGCGCCAGGCGAGCCGGTCATCCTCCAGCACGGGCTTGGCGGCATAATCGGCCAGCGACGTGCCGCCCGCGGTCAGGATGTCGCCATGCAGATGGCCGCTGGCGAGCAGCTCCCGGATCACGAACGCCATGCCGCCCGCCGCCTCGAAGCCGTTCACGTCGGCGGCGCCATTGGGATAGACGCGCGCGATCAGCGGCACCTCGCTCGACAGCCGGTCCATGTCCTCCCAGTCGATGACGATGCCGGCCGCGCGCGCGATGGCGGGCAGGTGGAGCAGGTGGTTGGTCGAACCGCCGGTGGCGAGCAGGCCCACGGCGGCGTTCACAATCGCGCGTTCGTCGACGCAATGGCCGATCGGGCGGTAATCCTCGCCGCGCCAGCCAAGCCCGGCCACGCGATGCACGGCGGCGCGGGTCAGCTCCTGACGCAGCTTGGTGCCCGGATTGACGAAGGCGGCGTTGGGAATGTGGAGGCCCATCACCTCCATCATCATCTGGTTGGTATTGGCGGTGCCGAAGAAGGTGCAGGTGCCGCGCGTGTGATAGGCGGCGATCTCGCTGTCGAGCAGCTCCTCGCGATCCGCCTCGCCGACGGCGAACCGCTCGCGCACCTCGGCCTTGCTCTTGTTGGAAATGCCGCTCGGCATCGGGCCGCCCGGCACCATCAGCATCGGGAGGTGACCAAAGCGAAGCGCACCCATCAGCAGGCCGGGCACGATCTTGTCACAGATGCCGAGCAGCAGCGCGCCCTCGAATGTGCCATGGCTGAGCGCGATCGCTGTGGACAGCGCGATCGTGTCGCGGCTGAAGAGCGACAACTCCATGCCGGCATAGCCCTGGGTCACGCCATCGCACATCGCCGGCACGCCGCCCGCAACCTGCGCCGTGGCACCGACCTCGCGCGCCCACACCTTCATCTGCTCGGGATAACGGTAATAGACCGCGTGCGCCGAGAGCATGTCGTTATAGGCGGTGACGATGCCGATGTTCATGCCCTCGCCCGTGCGCATGGCGGGGCGGTCCTCCTCCGTCCCGGCATAGGCATGGGCAAGGTTGGCGCAGCCAAGCGCCGGGCGGCCGATCCACTGGTCGCGCTCGCGCAGCAGAAGGTCGAGATAGCGCGCGCGGCTGTCACGCGATCGCGCGATCACGCGATCGGTGACGGCGGATACGATGGCGTTCAGCTGGGGCATTGTTGCACTCTACTTCCGTTCACACGAGCCTGATGACGCGCCAGCGCCCGCCAGGCGCTATTCGGCCCAGTGGATGTCGACCGGCAGTTCCGCGTCGGCCAGCACGCGGCCGATCGGATAGGCCGAGCCGGCGCCCTGAGCGATTGCGTCTTCCAACACCTTGCGCTTGCTGGCGCCGGTGACCGCGATCATCAGCGCCTTGGCCGAGATGATTCCCGCGCGCGACAGCGTGACGCGGGCGACCGGCGCCTCCGGCGGCAGCGGATCGGGCATGACGCCTAGCGCGCGGCGTTCGCGCGGGCCGTTCAGTGCCTCGTCATAGTCGGGGCCGGGGAAGATCGACGCGGTGTGCCCGTCACCGCCCACGCCCAGCAGGCACAGGTCGAGCGGCCAGTGCAGGTCCTGCATCAGCGCATCCGCCGAGCGGCCGGCGGCCTTGTAGTCGTCCGTCGCGCCCGGCACGATCGGAATCACGCGCGCGCCCTTGGGGATGAAGGTCTTGCCGATCATCGTCACGTTGCTGAGCGGATCGCCGAGCGGCACGATGCGCTCGTCGGTCGGCACGATCGTCACGCGCTTCCAGTCGAGCTTCGCCTCGGCCAGCTTCTTGTAGATCGGGATGGGGGTCTTGCCGCCCGACAGCGCGACGACGGCCGCGCCGCGTGCGTCAATCGCGCTTTCGATGATGAACTGGATGTCGCCGGCTACCGCCTCCGCCATCTCCTGTGCGTCCTCATATTCCCACCATTCGATTTCGTCGCTCATGATGTCACTTTCGTTGTTCCGCACGGGGCGGACCCTGTTCTGGAACCGTGCCCCCGATGATGGGGGACGAACGGCCGAGGGACCATGCAAGGTCCCCGCTTGTTAATCGTCCTGCCAACTCACGCCGTCACGCTCGGTCAGCGCGATCGAGGCGGCGGGCCCCCAGGTGCCGGCAGCGTAATGTTTGGGCTTCATGTCGTTCGCCTTCCACCCTTCGCGGATGGCGTCGATCCAGGTCCATTGCGCCTCCACCTCGTCGCGGCGCACGAACAGCGTCTGGTCGCCCTCGATCAGGTCCAGCAGCAGGCGTTCATAGGCGATGCGGCGGCGCTTGCCGGCGAATTCGGCGTCGAGGCTGAGGTTCAGCGGCACTTCGCGCAGGCGGATGCCCTCGCGGTCCAGCCCCGGCTCCTTCGCCATCACCAGCAGCTGTATATATTCCTCCGGCTGCAGGCGGATGATCAGCATGTTGGGCTGAAGCAGGCCACCCCGGCCGGCGAACATCGAATGCGGCACCGGCTTGAACTGGATCGCGATCTCGCTGCGCCGGGTCGGCATCCGCTTGCCGGTGCGCAGGTAGAAGGGGACACCCTGCCAGCGCCAATTGTCGACATGCGCCTTCAGCGCGACGAACGTCTCGGTGTTGGAATCCTTGCCCAGCTCCTCGTCATATCCCTTGACGATCTCGCCGTTGATCGCACCGCCCAGATACTGGCCGATCACGCTGTTCTGCGGGACCTCCTCCGGCTTCAGCTGGCGAAGCGATCGGAACACCTTGGCCTTTTCGTCGCGGATCTCGGCCACGTCATATCGCGCCGGCGGCTCCATCGCGATCAGCGCGACGAGCTGCAGGATATGGTTCGCCACCATGTCGCGCAGCGCGCCGGCGCCATCGTAATAGCTGGCGCGATCCTCCAGCCCGACCGTCTCGCTGACGGTGATCTGGACGTTGTCGATCCCGCGTGCATTCCACACCGGTTCGAAGAAGGAATTGCCGAAGCGCAGCGCCATGATGTTCTGGACGGTTTCCTTGCCCAGATAATGGTCGATGCGGAAAATCCGCTCCTCGGGGAAGGCGGTGGCGACGGTGTCGTTGATCTCGCGGCTGGAGGCGAGGTCATAGCCCAGCGGCTTTTCCAGCCCGATGCGCACCGTCTCGCCGGCAAGGCCCGCGCCTTCGAGCCCGCGGATCACCTGTTCGAACAACGACGGGGCGGTCGACAGGAAAATGGCGAGCCCGCCCGACACGTCGCTGACCTTCTTGGCCAGCGCGCCGTAATGGTCGGTGTCGGTGGCATCGAGCGGCTGGTATTGCAGCCGCGCGACAAAGGTATCGATCGTGTCCGCATCGCAGCGATCCTTGGGCACGAATTCGTCCAGCGCCTTGCGCGCGAACTCGCGGAAGCTGTCGTCGTCATGCTCCGACCGCGCGGTGCCGGTGATCGTCAACCCATCGGGCAGCAGCTTGTCTGCGTGGAGGCCGTAGAGCGAGGGCAGCAGCATGCGCTGCGCCAGGTCGCCCGTCGCGCCAAACAACAATAGCTTCCCGACCGGGTTGCGCTGCATGTTTGCTTCTCCTGTTGGCTGTCGGCGTTCGCCCTCGGGGAACGCGCGACGACTTATGCCGGTCGCGGCTTAATAGACCAGCCCGGTCAGCGGGTCGGCCCCGATCATCAGGTTCAGGTTCTGGACCGCAGCACCCGACGCTCCCTTGCCGAGATTGTCGAGCGTCGCGACGAGCCGGAACTGATCCCCCGCGGGGCTGCCGAACACGTGCAGCGTCATGCGGTCGGTGCCCGCGTCATCCTCGATCCGGATCAGCGTCACGTCGTCGGTCGACACGCGCACCAGCGGCGTATCGTCGAAGGTGGCGGCCAGCGCGTCGCGGATCGCCGCGACCGTGGTGCCGGGGGCGAGCTGCGCCGCGTGAAGCGGCACCTCGATCACCATGCCGCGGTGGATGTTCGCGACCGACGGCAGGAAGATCGGCGCACAGGCAAGCGCGGCGTGGCGCGTCATTTCCGGCACATGCTTGTGCCCGAGGTGCAGCGCATAGGCGCGGTGGGCCGAGCCATTGCCCGCCTCGAACTCCGCGATCATCGCCTTGCCGCCGCCCGAATAGCCCGACGTGCCGTGCACGACGAGGCCAGCGTCCGGCTTGATCAGCCCGGCGCGCACCAGCGGGGTGACAAGCGCGAGGAAGCCGGTGGGGTAGCAGCCCGGGTTTGACACGCGCTGCGCGCCGGCAACGTCGAAGCCAAGCTCTGGGAAGCCATAGGTCCAGCCGTCGGCGACGCGGTGCGCGCTGGACGCATCGATCACGCGAACGCGCGGGTTCTCCACCAAGGTAACCGCTTCCTTCGCCGCCTCATCGGGCAGGCACAGGATCACGGCATCGGCGTCGTTGATCGCTTCGCGCCGCGCGGCGACGTCCTTGCGCTGATCCTCGCCCAGCGTGACCAGCCTGATGTCGCTGCGACCTTCCAGCCGCTCCCGGATCTCAAGCCCCGTCGTGCCGACCGCGCCATCGATGTAAACGGTTGCAGTCATGGCTGCTCCTCGAGCGCCGCGGCCGGAACATAGCCGACAAAGCCGGACGCGGGGGCAATGCCCCATGCCGTGTCGCCGGTGACGTCGAGCAGTTCAAACGCATCGCCTGGCGCGAGGGTCGCGAGCACACCCGAATCGGCCGCGCGCGCAGTGCGCAGATCGGCGGCAACGGCGGCACGGCGCGGCTGGTGCGCGGCATAATGCGGGGCGAATACCTGATCGGCGAGCCGCACGTCGGCAAGGTCGCTGCGCACGGCAAAACGAGTCGGATCAAGCGTGCGCGAACGGCCGACCAGCGCGAACGATCTACGCGCTGGCACCTGCGGTTGCGCTGGCGCGGCTGGGGACTGGCTCATCGCCGTCGCCGAGAAACTGGCCGAACTCCTCAAGAAAATTTGCCCCTTCGGATGTGCGTGCGACAAAGATGTTGCGCTTGTCGCTGTCGTCGCGTTGGCGGCGCAGATAGCCGAGCGCGCCAAGTCTGTTCAAGGCGCGAGTGACGACCGGCTTCGACACGTTCAGGATCCGCGCCAGGCCGCGCACGGTATGCGGGCCCGGTTTCAGATAAACGACCAGCAGAAGCGCCATCTGGCGGTTCGTCAGGTCCGGCTCGCCCGAGCGGACATAGTCCACCAGGGTGTTCATCCAAGAGCTCAATTCGGAATTCGCGAGAACTGCCACCATGCGTCATCCGGATACCAGGCGGCTTATGCGCGCCGTTCGCGACAGATAACGTCTGCCTGCGCGGCTGGTTTCAGTACTGTCACGAAATCGACCAATGGTTGATCACGCGGCGCGCCGCGCCTATGTGCGCGCATCGGCCAGCCAGCGCCGGCACAAACATCGGATTCGACATGTTCACCTTCCTTCTCGTCGTTCAGGCGATCATTGCCGCCGCCCTCGTGACGGTGATTCTGATGCAGCGGTCGGAAGGTGGCGGCCTGACCACGGGCGGCAGCCCGTCGGGCCTGATGTCGGCCCGCGGCGCGGCGGACTTCCTGACGCGGGCGACTTCGGTGCTCGCGGCGCTGTTCGTGCTGATGTCGATCGCGCTGGCGGTGCTGGCGGCAACGCGTGGCGGCACCAGCGTCGACACCTCGCTCGAGCGGCGTGCCCCGGTCAGCCAGACGGCGCCGCAGCCCGAGGGTGATGCCGGCCTGTCGGCGGCAGAAGCCGCGGCGGCGGCAGCGGCGGCGAACCAGACGGCCCCGGCCGACAACGGCGTTCCGCTCGCCCGCTGATCCCCCCGGTTCGCCGGAATTTTATCGCGTCCGTGAAAGCGGGCGCTTGTCCCCCATGTTTGTTCGAGGCTAAGTCGATATCCCCATGGCGCGGTTTATTTTCATCACCGGCGGCGTGGTCTCCTCGCTCGGCAAGGGTCTCATGGCGGCGAGCCTCGCCGCATTGCTTCAGGCGCGCGGCTATCGCGTGCGGATCCGCAAGTTCGATCCCTATCTGAACGTCGATCCGGGCACGATGAGCCCGTACCAGCATGGCGAGGTGTACGTCACCGACGACGGGGCGGAGACCGACCTCGATCTTGGCCATTATGAACGCTTTACCGGCGTCGCGGCGCGGCAGAGCGACAACGTTACGTCCGGCCGCATCTATCAGCAGATCATCGCCCGCGAGCGGCGCGGCGATTATCTGGGTGCAACGGTGCAGGTGATCCCGCACGTCACCGATGCGATCAAGGCATTCGCCAAGGACCAGACCGACGACCTCGATTTCGTGCTGTGCGAAATCGGCGGGACGGTCGGCGACATCGAGTCGCTGCCGTTCATCGAAGCGATTCGCCAGCTGAAGAACGAGGTTGGCCGCGGCAATGCGATCAGCGTCCATGTCACGCTGGTGCCATACATCGCCGCCGCCGGAGAGCTGAAGACGAAGCCGACGCAGCATTCGGTGCGCGAGCTCGCGGCGCTGGGCGTGCAGCCCGACGTTCTGGTCTGCCGCTGTGAAAAGCCGCTGCCGCCGTCGGATCGCGCCAAGATCGCGCTGTTCTGCAACGTGCCCGAAACCGCGGTCATCCCGGCGCTCGATGCGAAGAGCATCTATGCCGTGCCGCTGCAATATCATGGCGAGGGGCTGGATACCGAGGTGCTCCGCGCCTTCGGCATCACCCCGTCCTCCGCGCCGGACCTGTCGCGCTGGACCGAGATTGTCGATCGCCTGACCAATCCGGAAGGCGAGGTCACGATCGGCGTGGTCGGCAAATATGTCGGCCTGCAGGATGCGTACAAGTCGCTTAACGAGGCGCTGGTCCATGGCGGCATCGCCAACCGGGTGAAGGTCAACATCAACTGGATCGACGCCGAGCTGTTCGAGAATGACGACGCGGAAATCGCCGCGCAGCTCGAGCCGTGCGACGCGATCCTGGTGCCCGGCGCCTTCGGTGAGCGCGGCGCGGAAGGCAAGATCGCCAGCGTGCGCTTCGCTCGCGAGCGCGAGATTCCCTATTTCGGCATCTGCTTCGGCATGCAGATGGCGTGCGTCGAGGGCGCGCGCGATCTGGCCGGGATCAAGGAAGCATCCTCGACCGAATTCGGCCCCACGACCGAGCCGGTGGTTGGCCTGATCACCGAATGGATGGGCCGCGACGGGCTGGAGAAGCGCGAGGCCGAGGGCGATCTGGGCGGCACGATGCGGCTTGGCGCCTATGAGGCGAAGCTCGCCGGCAACAGCGTCGTCGCCTCCATCTATGGCGACACGACGATCTACGAGCGTCACCGCCACCGTTACGAAGTGAACACGGCGTATAAGGAACCGCTGGAAAAGGGCGGCCTGGTGTTCTCCGGCATGTCGCCCGACGGCACCTTGCCCGAGATCGTCGAGCGGCCCGACCACCCCTGGTTCGTCGGCGTCCAGTTCCACCCGGAGCTGAAGTCCAAGCCGTTCGATCCGCATCCGCTGTTCGCCAGCTTCATCGCCGCGGCGGTCAAGCAGAGCCGGCTTGTCTGACACGCGCGAGGGCGACCTGCCGGCATGGCGGGTCGAGGCATCGCGGCTGGTGGTCGATGACCGCTGGCTGCGGGTGCGCGCCGATGATTGCGTGACGGCGGAGGGGGTGCGGATCGCGCCCTTCTTCGTCACCGAATATCCCGATTGGGTGATCGTGGTCGCGCTGGACGAGGCGGGCGACCTGCTGCTGGTCGATCAATATCGCCACGGCTGGGGCGTCACCTCGCGCGAGCTGCCGACCGGCGCGATCGATCCCGAGGACGCGGACCCGATCGCCGCTGGCCAGCGCGAATTGCTGGAGGAAACCGGCTTTGGCGGCGGCGCGTGGCGGCTGGCCGCGACGCTCGCGCCCAATCCCGCGACTCAGACGAACCGCTGCCACACCGTTCTCGCCACGGGCGTTCGCCGGCTGGCCGAACCGGTGGACGAGCCGACCGAGCGGCTACGCCTGTCGATCAGGCCGGTGGCGGAGGTAATCGCGCAGGCGCGCAGCGGCGCGATCGTACACGCAATGCACGTTGCCGCGCTCGCCATGGCGCTGCCGCAACACTGGGCCGCGCCGCTGGATTGAGCGCAAGCGACGCGCGCCACGTGATCCCGACAAAGCGAAGGCGCCCGAGCCGATTGGCCCGGACGCCCCACGACGCCTCGAAAGGGAGCAAAGAGGCGCCGAACAGTTACGCGGCCTGCGCGGTCTCGCCGGACTTGTCCTCGACGACCGTCGGCTTCTGGCCGGTCTTGATGGCGATGCTCTTGGGCTTCATCGCCTCAGGCACTTCGCGCACCAGGTCGATCACCAGCAGACCGTCGTTCAGCCGAGCGTCCTCGACAAAGACGAAGTCCGCCAGTTCGAACCGGCGTTCGAAGCTGCGGGTGGCAATGCCGACATGGAGGAAGTTCGGGCCAGTGGCCTTGTCGTCCTTCTTGCCGGACACCAGCAGCAGGTTCTGCTGTGCCGTGATCTCGATCTCGTCGCGAGAGAAGCCGGCCACGGCAAGCGTGATCCGGTAGCGATCATCAGCGACGCGCTCGAGGTTGAAGGGGGGATAATTGTCGCTCGCATTGCGGGCGTTGGTTTCGATCAAGTCAAACAGCCGGTCGAAGCCGATGGTCGAACGGCGGTAGGGGGTAAGGTCAAGACGCATCTTCAATTCCTCCAATGAGCGAGTTGAAAGCGGAGGCGCACGACCAGCGTCGCGCCACCGTCTGTACGGCCCGGCATCGGCGCCGCACGGAGGAAATCTGGTAAGGTCAAGACATATTTCAAGAGGCCTCTCAAAATCCCTCTAAGTTGATCGGGTATTGCAATCCCCACTTTGTTGATGGACGTTGCATCAACAGTTCAGGGGACGATGTCGATGTCGATTACGCTTGCCATCCTGTTGGCCGCTCCGGCCGCTTCTCCATCCGAAAGCGTGACGCAAACGGCACAGGGACAGTCACCGGCGCCGGCCGCGGATCAGGACCCTGCATCAGTGCCGGAGACGGAGACGGGGGCGGCTGGGCGGCTCGGCCCCGCGCAGCAGGGCGGCGGCGACATCGTGGTCACCGCGCGGCGCCGCGCCGAAACGGTGCAAAGCGTGCCAATCGCCATGTCGGTGATCGGGGGTGAGGCGTTGGCGGAAACGGGCGCCTATAACGTCAATCGCCTGACCCAGCTTCAGCCCACGCTGCAATTCTATTCGACCAATCCGCGCAACTCGGCGGCCAACATCCGCGGGCTCGGCGCGCCGTTCGGCCTGACCAACGACGGGATCGAGCAGGGCGTCGGCATCTATGTCGACCAGGTCTATTACAGTCGCATAGCGTCTGCGACGTTCGACTTCACCGACACCGAACGGATCGAGATCCTGCGCGGCCCGCAGGGGACGCTGTACGGCAAGAACACGACCGCCGGCGCGATCAACATCACCACCCGCCGGCCCAGCTTCGATCCCGAGGCCCGGGTCGAGGTGAGCGGCGGCAATTACGAATTCTTCCAGGGCAAGTTCTCGGTGTCCGGGCCGATCGTCGCCGATGTGGTCGCCGCCCGCATCTCCGGCTCGATCACCACGCGGCGCGGCACGGTGTACAACACGCTCCAGCGCGAATGGCAGAACAGCCAGGACAATGTCGGGCTGCGCGGCCAGATGCTGTTTCGCGCCAGCCCTGACCTCGATGTCACCTTGTTCGCCGACTACAACCGCCAGAACCCCAATTGCTGCGTGCAATATTATGCGCGGGTAGGGACGACGCAGCGCCCGGTCAGCCGGCAGTTCGCCGCCCTCTCCGCCGCCTTCGGCTATGCGCCGCCGTCGACCAACGCCTTTGACCGATTGACCGACGTCGATACCGATCTGCGCGCCGAGCAGGAGCTTGGCGGCGCATCGGCGCTGGCCAATTGGGCGCTCGGCTCGGGCACGCTGACCTCGGTCACCGCGTGGCGCTTCTGGCACTGGAACCCATCCAACGACCGCGACTTCATCGGGCTGCCGATCACCCCTGTTTCGGCCAACCCGTCGCAGCAGAGCCAGTTCACGCAGGAGATCCGCTACGCCTCGGATACGAAGGGGCCGGTCGATTATACGGTGGGCGCATTTTACTTCTACCAGACGATCGACACGCAGGGGCTTCAGTCACAAGGGTCGGCGGCCAGCCGCTTCCTGCTCAATCCCGGCAATCCGCCCTTCGGCCGCAATGGCTGCGCCACGCCGACGACCGCCGCGTGCAATCCGGCGGTGCTGAACGGGCTGACCTCGCGCAACACGATCGGCTTCAAGAACACCTCGGCCGCGCTGTTCGGCAAGCTGACGTGGCAGGCCGCCGACCGGCTGGAGATCGCGCCGGGCCTGCGCGTCAATTACGACAAGAAGGAGGGCGATTATGTCGCCACCGTCACCAATGGCAGCGGCAGCCCGGTACTGACCAACGACCAGCGCGGCGTGTTGGCGCCGCAGAGCTATCAGCCCGAATTCGACAATTGGAACATCTCGGGCGACATCACCGTGTCGTACGATTTCACTCCCGACATTCATTATTATGCGACCTATGCGCACAGCTATAAGTCGGGCGGGATCAACCTGTCGGGCCTGCCGCTCGACGCGGCCAACAATCCGATCCTGGCGGTTCAGACGATCGATCCGGAAACGGTCAATCATTTCGAGCTGGGGCTGAAGACCCAGTTCTGGGATCGCCGCGCCACCGTCAATGTCGCCGCCTTCTGGACCGAGATCGATGATTATCAGGCGACGGTGAACAACCAGCAGGTCGGCGTGCTGCGCGGCTATCTCGCCAATGCGGGCAAGGTGCGCACGCGCGGGATCGAGGTGGACAGCGCCTTCCGCCCGCTCAACGGCCTGAACCTCTACGTCAACGGCGCCTATACCGACGCCAAATATGTCCGTTTCGTCGATGCGCCATGCCCGCCCGAACTGGCCGGCGGAACGACCGCGACGGGCAGCCAGCGCCCCGGGCCGGCGGGCGTCCCGGGCGCGCTCAGCCCGCCGTCGTGCGACATTTCGGGGCAGGTGCTGCCGGGCGTCTCCAAATGGGCGTTCAGCTATGGCGCAGAATACGGATTCCCCACCGCAATCGCCGGGGGGGATGGGCAGGTCTATATCGGCTATGACGGCAGCTACCGGTCGCGCTTCTCGTCCAATCCCTCGCCCTCGGCCTATACCTGGGTCGACGGCTATTCGCTGTCCAACTTCCGCCTCGGCTTCAAGACCGACGATGGGCTGAACCTGTTCGCCTGGCTGCGGAACGCCTTTGACGAGAAATATTTCGAGCTGCTCGCCACTCAGTCCGGTTCGACCGGGCTGATCGTCGGGCAGCCGGGTGACCCGCGCACCTATGGCGTCACACTGATGGCGCGCTTCTGACCGGTGCGCCGGGGCAGGGGGGGCGCGGCTCGATCAGTCGCGTAGCCGCTCGCCAAGAAAGGTGATCAGTGCCTCGACCCGCGCGGGGCGCAGCGGGCTTGGCGGGGTCAGGAGGTGAAGACCGACCGGCGCTGGCCGCCAGTGGGGCAGGATCTCGACGACCTGCCCGGTCGCCATCGTATCGCCCAGGATGAAGGCGGGGAGCCGGGCGATGCCGAGGCCTGCGACCAGCGCCGGCATCAGCGCCTCGCCGCTGTTCGCGGCCAGCGGTCCTTGCGCGCGCACCGATACCTCGGCGCCGCCGGGGCCGCGAAAGCGCCACGGGCCGGAGACGTTGGTATAGCCCAGCAGGTCATGTTCGCCCAATTGCCCGGGATGGCTGGGGGACCCGCGCCGTTCGAGATAGGCGGGGGCGGCGACCAGAAAGGACTGGATCGTGCAGAGCCGGCGCGCGCGCAAGGAGCTGTCGGGCAGTTCGGCGATGCGAAGCGCCACGTCGAACCCCTCGGCGACGATATCGACCCGCGCATCGGACAGGTGAAGCTCCAGCTCGACGCCGGGGTGGGCGGCGAGAAAGTCGGACAGCAGCGGCGCGACCTTGCTCACCCCGAACGTCATCGGCGCGGCCAGACGGACCCGGCCTACCGGTGTGCGCGCCGCGTCACGTGCCGCCTCTTCCGCCGCATGTGCCGATGCCAGGATCATCGCGGCACGTTCGGCGAGCGGGCGGCCCGCCTCGGTCAGCGCCAGGCGGCGCGAGGTGCGGTGGAACAACGACTGGCCCAGATCACTTTCCAGCCGCGCGATCGCCTTCGACACCGTGGCCTTGCTGAGGCCCAGGGTCTCGGCTGCTCCGGTGAATGACCGGTGTTCGGCCACGGTGGCGAAAATGGCCCAGGCCTCGAGGTCGGGTAAGCGCATCTGTGGCGTCTCCAAAGAACGTCACCCCGCATAGCCTCAACCTCACTACGGAAACAATACGTTTCAATCGTTTCTGTTTTCGCGATGCAGGGTTGATCCTATCTCCGCAGCAACACTTCGGAGGTTCTCATGACCGACATCCGCACCCGCATCGAACGCCGGCCTTTTGCATCGCTTGGCCATGCCGACCACGGCTGGCTCGACGCCCGGCATCACTTCAGCTTCGCCAACTACTACGATCCCGCCCGCATGGGATGGGGCGCAATCCGGGTGTGGAACGATGACACGATCGCGCCGCAGACCGGCTTCCCGCCGCATCCGCACCGCGACATGGAGATCATCACCTACGTCCGCAGCGGCGCGATCACGCATCAGGATTCGATGGGCAATGCCGGCCGCACCGGCGCCGGCGACGTCCAGGTGATGAGCGCGGGCTCCGGCGTGCGCCACGCGGAATATAATCTGGAGAATGAGCCTACCACGCTGTTCCAGATCTGGATCGAGCCGCGCTCGACCGGCGGCAGCCCCAGCTGGGGCGCGAAGCCCTTTCCAAAGGGCGACCGCTCCGGCCGATTCGTCACGCTCGCCAGCGGCTTTGCCGAGGATGCCGACGCGCTGCCGATCCGTGCCGACGCCCGCGTCATGGGCGCGACGCTGAACGCCGGCGAGCAGGTGACCTATACGGTGGGTGAGGGGCGCCACGCCTATCTGGTGGCGGCGCGCGGCGCGATCACCATCGACGGTGAGCCGTTCGACGCGCGTGACGGCGCGGCGCTCGGCGGCGGCACGTACGAGATCGTCGCCCGCGAGGATGCCGAACTGGTGCTGGTCGACGCCGAATAGGCGGGTCAACCGGCCGCAATAGGTCGTTCTACACCCAATCGGGCCGCTGGCCCGGCAAATCAAACGCCTTTCCGGCGCGGAAAGGGAGCAAGGAGCAATCACGATGACCAAGGTTCTGGTGCTATATTATTCGTCCTACGGCCACCTGGCGAAGATGGCGGACGCTGTGGCCGAGGGCGCGCGCGAGGCGGGCGTCACGGTCGACGTGCGCCGCGTGCCGGAGACTGCCCCCAGGGAGGTGGCGGAGGCCGCAGGCTTCCAGGTCGATACCTCGCATCCCGAGATCGAGGGCGTGAACGCGCTCGCCGATTATGACGCGATCATCATTGGCGCGCCGACCCGCTTTGGCCGCATGCCGAGCCAGATGGCCGCGTTCCTCGACCAGGCCGGCGGCCTGTGGGCGAGGGGCGCGCTGAACGGCAAGGTTGGCGGCGCCTTCACCTCCACGGCAACCCAGCATGGCGGCCAGGAAGTCACCCTGTTCTCGATCATCACCAACCTGCTGCACTTCGGCATGACGGTGGTCGGTCTCGACTATGGCTATCAGGCGCAGATGAACATGGAGGCGATCCACGGTGGTTCGCCCTATGGCGCGACGACGCTGGCCGCCGGTGACGGCAGCCGCCAGCCGAGCGACATCGACCTGGGCGGCGCGCGCTACCAGGGCAAGCGCATTGCCGAGGTTGCGGCCAAGCTGAAGGCCTGATCACGAGCTTCCCTCCTGCACGATCCTTGGCGTGCGGGGGGAAGACATCAGTCGCGGCGTCGCTCCTTGCGGCGCCGCTTTTTCTTGCCCTTCTCGTCAGCGGGCGCCTGCTCGATCGTCCGCACCACCACCGGGGGTACGACGCGCGGCAACACCGGGTCGATCGCCGGATTGGCGGGAAAGGCCGCCCGCGCCTTGGCGAACAGGAAGCGCGCGCGCGCAGCGCCGGGCTGTGCGCTCGACGTGCCCACCCAGCGCCAATGCCACGGCTCCCATTTCACGCCCTGCTTGTTGCTGGTGGGGAAGGACAGTTCGAAGCCGAAGCGCGGGGCATTGGCGGCGAGCCAGCGAAACGCGGGCTTGGCCGCCATGCACGCCTCGGCATCGGGACAGCCGTCGGCCGGGCGCACGGTGAAATCCACGGCATAGCCGGTGCCATGTTCGCTGTGCCCGGGCGGCGCGGCGGAGATGGCGCGATCGACGCCAGTGGCGCTTTCGCGTGTCCGGCAGAAGGTCCATTGCTGGTGAACGAGCGAGCGGTGGCAGGAAAAGGCGTAGAGCCGGCCCTGCACCGCCGGATCCCCCGCCGCGGCGGTCAGCAGGCGCTGCAGCGCGGCGGCGGCTTCGGGCCGCAACCGGCATGCGCCGATCGCCATCGACGGCAGTACCGCCATCAGAGCGTCGGGAGCAGCATCGCCATAGGGAAAGTGGCCGAGCGCACGGCCGTCCGGGCTTTTGGTGATACTGACGCCATTGCACAATTGCGCCTGCGCCGGCCCACCGGCGACAAGTGCGATCGCGGCGAGAGAAAGAGGAAGGTGTGGTTGCATCCGTGTCTCTCTCTGGCCTCCGCGCGGTCGCGATGGCAAGGGCAGTCTCATGCTGAATGAACGGGTATTGTTCCTCGATGGCGAGGCGTTGATCATCGACAAACCGGCGGGGCTGCCGGTCGATCCCCCGCGCGCCGGGGGCATCAGCCTGGAAAACCATCTGGCGAACCTCACCTTCGGCTTTCGCCGTTGGCCCCGCGCGGTGCACCGGCTGGATCGCGACACCAGCGGCTGCCTGCTCCTGTCGCGCAATCCGAAGGCGCACGCGCGATTGCAGCAGGCGTTCGAGGCGGGGACGGTGCGCAAGCGCTACGTCGCCATCCTCGACGGCGTGCCGCAGGGCGCGGAGGGGGAAATTGACTTGCCGCTGGTCAAGATTTCGTCGGCCGAGCGTGGTTGGCGCATGACGGGCGATCCGGCCGGCAAGGCAGCGCGCACGCGCTGGCGCCTGCTGGGTGAGAAAGACGGCAAGGCGCTGGTCGAGCTTCATCCCGCGACCGGGCGCACCCATCAGATCCGCGTGCACGCGCTGGAGGGGCTCGGCGTGCCGGTGCTGGGTGACCCGGTGTACGGCACGGCGCATCCCGCGGGCATGATGCTCCACGCCGCGGAACTGGTCGTGCCGCGCCCCGGCAAGCCGGACGCGGCGGCGCAGGCGCCATGGCCGGCGCGCTTTGCCGAGATCGGCTTCGATGGTTGATGTGCCGGAGGAGGCGCTGGAGGAGCGCTTCCTCGCCGCCACCGGGCCGGGCGGGCAGAACGTCAACAAGGTCGCGACGGCGTGCCAGCTGCGCGTCGACGTCTATCGGCTGGGCCTGCATCCCGAGACGTTTCGCCGGCTGAAGCTGCTGGCGGGATCGCGGCTGACCGCCGCCGGAACGCTCGTTCTCACCGCGCGGCGCTACCGCACGCAGGAGGCCAACCGCGCCGACGCGCGCGCCCGCCTCGCTGAACTGCTGGAAAAGGCCGAGGAACGCGAGGCGCGGCGCGTGAAGACGAAGCCGTCGCGTGCGGCCAAGGCGCGCCGCGTCGACGCCAAGAAGGGGCGCAGCGCGGTGAAGGCCGGCCGCGGCAAGGTGCGCGACTATTGAACAAGTTCGTTGGTGTATTATGTTGCCGAAACACCAGCGGACAGGACGGTATGGCGAAGAAGGACAAGAAGGGCTTTCGGATCCCCAAGGAAATCGGCGGGATCAAGGTGCCCAAGGAAGCACGTCGTGCCGGTGAAGCATTGATCGAGAAGGCGAGCACCCCGGCCGGTCGCCAGGCGATCGCCTCCGGCCTTGCCATGGCGGCGACCGCCGCTGCGGCCGTCGCGGCACGGCAGGCGCGCGAGCATGGCTGCAAGAATGATCAGCGCGCCGCCGCCAAGGACCAGGCGACCGGCGCGGACAATGCGCCCGGGGCGGACGCTGGCGCTGCCGGCGCTCCCGGTACCGCAGGCACCACGGTTGATCCCAGCCGCGTGGTCGACGCGCTGAGCGATGCGGCCGGCGTTTTCATGTCGAGCCTGTTCGCCAAGCAGCGCTAAGAAAAAAAGGCACCATGCCGCTCGCATGGTGCCCTCTTTCCGTCTCAATCCAGCGGTCAGTCGTCCTCAGACGATGTTGCTGCGCTTCCCGCTCGCTCGTTCCGCGTCGCCATGGCCCTGCGTCGTCACGTCGCGGATCGGCTGGACGTCGGGGAAGGGCATGATGAGCCGCCCGTCGGGCGCGGCGGTATAGGTGGTCTGCGTCGGATAGGGGATCGATGCCCCCTCCTGATCCAGCCGTCGGTACAGCGCCATGCCGACATTATGCCGCCCGTCATATGCCTCCTGATAGTCGGCCGACGGCGACTCAAACTCCAGCTCATAGTCGAGCGAGGATGCGCCGAACGAGACGAACCCGGCGCGCACGAACGCCAGGCCCTGTTCCTCGACCACTTCCTTGAAGATCTCCGGCAGTCGCTGGAGCACGTCGCGGTCGGTCTCATAGGCGACGCCGATCGCCAGCTTCGTGCGGCGGCGCTCCCGCTGCGAATTGTTGATGATCTCCTTGTCGAGCAGGTTGCGGTTGGAGATGATCCGCTGCTCGCCATTGACGCCGCGAATGCGGGTCGACTTCAGCCCGATCTCCTCGACCGTGCCCGAGCTTGAATCGTAGGTGATGGAATCGCCGCGGCGGAACGGCCGGTCGAAGATGATG
The DNA here is from genome assembly GCF_036890205.1 of Sphingomonas panaciterrae. NCBI lineage: Bacteria > Pseudomonadati > Pseudomonadota > Alphaproteobacteria > Sphingomonadales > Sphingomonadaceae > Sphingomonas > Sphingomonas panaciterrae. The sequence continues at coordinate 557,158 of NZ_JAKNQR010000002.1, read as the reverse complement.
GCCAGCGCCGCGAACAGATCGGCGAAGATGCCCTGCGCCGCCAGACCGATGGCGATGCCGCCGACGCCAAGGCCAGCGACGAGACCCGTCACGTTGACGCCAAGGTTGTCGAGGACAACCACCAGCGCGATCGCAAAGACCACGATGGTCACGAGGAGGCGGATCAGCCCCATCGCGTTCATCAGCGCCTCGCCGGAGTAATTCTCCGCGCGCGTACGGTGCTCGATCGCGCCCAGGATCAGCTCGCGGGCCCAGATCGCTGCCTGGAAAACGGCCGCCACGGTGAAGAGGAAGTGGATCGTCCGCGCAACGATCTCGGGCGGGTCCGCATAGCCGACGACGAGGCGGGCGGCGACCATGACGATGAAGAAGGTGCTCGTGCGCGCGATCACCCGGCCGATGATCGCGGACCAGCCGGCGCCCGACGTCGATCGTCGGGCGAGGCGTGGCCCCAGGTTGCGCAGCCACAGCAGGGCAAGAACGATGCCGGCGCCAATGGCGGCGGCAATCGTGATCTGCAGCCAATGATCCTTGATCCAGTCGATACTGGTGAAGGAAAAGGTGGAGATCTGCCGCTCGACCTCTTCCGAGGAAATCTTCGGTAACGACGCCTCGGTTTTCTTTGCTGTCATTATGACCTTCTGGTTCAATCAGGCGGCTTGCTGCGCGCTGCCGTTCTCACCCGTTTCAAGGAAGGCGATCAAGCCGCGTTCGGCGCGGCTGAGCCAGCGGGTCGAGCGCGGCAGGTGCAGCGCGGCGCGGAACGCCTCCTGCCCATCCTTGATCAGCGCGATCAGCGCCGGGTGGACATAGGATTTGCGCGCGATCGCCGGCGTGTTGCCCAGCTTCTCCGTGACGGGGGCGAGAAGCGTCTTGAGGCTGATGTCCTTGTCCGCCTGCGCCAGCGTCTCGAACGCGATGACGCTCGCGCCCCAGGTGCGGAAATGCTTGGCGGTGAAATCCCCCTTCATCGCTTCCTTGATATAGGCGTTGACGTCGCAGGAGGTGACCGGACGGGGCTCGCCGTCCGCATCGACGTACTGGAACAGCTTCTGCCCGGGCAGGTCCTGGCACTTCTTGACGAAGCGGGCGAGGCTGCCGTCGGTGATCGTCAGCGTGCGCATCTTTCCCGACTTTGCGCGATATTGCAGGCGCAGCGTGCTGCCCTTGATCCGGGCATGACGATCACGCAGCGTCGTCACGCCGAAGCTCTTGTTGCTCTTCGCATAGGTCTCGTTCCCGATCCGCAGGTGCGCGGTGTCGAGCAGCTTGACGATCGCGGCGATCGTCTTCTCCTTGCTGTGCCGGCGGCTCTTCAGGTCTTGCTCGACCCGCTCGCGCAGTCGCGGAAGGCCGCGCCCGAATGCCGCGCACAGATTATATTTCTCATCCTCACGCGCGGCGCGGAATTCGGGATGGTAGCGATATTGCTTGCGGCCCTTCTCGTCCCATCCGACGGCCTGGATATGGCCCATCGGGTCGGGGCAGAACCACGCGTCGCGATAGGCGGGGGGCAGGCCGATGCTGTTCAGCCGGTCGATCTCCTCGCGATCGGTGATGCGGGCACCATCGGGATCGAAATATCCCCAGCCATGCCGCATCTTGCGCCGGGTGATCCCGGGTTCCTCATCGTCGTGATAAACGATTGTCGTCGATGCCACTGGAAAGACCTCCGCGTGGCACAGGAAATGCGCGGGCTATCGCACGGTTCCGGAACGGCGGCCCCGCCGGCGGGTTGTGAAGGGCAACCCCCCGAGACAGGAGCTACCCCCTATGGCCGATCTTTCGCGTGCCCGCGTCCTTATCCTGGCAACCGATGGCTTTGAGGATTCCGAGCTGTTCGAACCGCGTCAGGCGCTGCTGGATGCCGGCGCACAGGTGACGCTGGCCTCGATCAAGACCGATCCGATCCAGGGTGTGAAGGGTGACAAGGATCCCACGCGCACCATCACGCCGGATCTGACGCTGGATCAGGTCGATACGGAGGAATTCGACGCGCTGCTGCTGCCCGGCGGCGTGGGCAATCCCGACACGATGCGGATGAACGATCGTGCCGTGTCGATCGTTGGCGAATTCATGGACGACAACAAGATCGTCGCCGCCATCTGTCACGCGCCCTGGCTGCTGGTCGAGGCCGACGTGGTCGAGGGGCGCCGCGTGACCAGCTGGCCATCGGTGCGCACCGACCTGGAGAATGCCGGCGGCGATGTCGTCGACGAGGAAGTCGTGATCGACGAGAACCTGATCACCAGCCGCAAGCCGGATGATATCCCGGCCTTCAACCGCGCGCTCCTGTCCGCGCTGGAGGAGGAACTTGCCGGCTGAGCTTCATGCCTTGCCCCGCCCCCGGGGCGGGCGCAGGGTAATCTCATGACGCAGCTGCTCGATGATCGTACCGCCGCCGCGCGGCCGTTTCGCCTGATCGTCGCTGATGGGGCGCAATCAGCGGCCACGCGCCCGGTGCCGGAAGAACGGCCGATCGCGATCGAATGCAACGGCATCGGCTATGCCGTGCTGATGGCGACACCGGACGCGCTCGAGGATCTGGCCGTCGGCTTCGCCCTCACCGAGCGGTTGATCGACACGCCGGAGGATGTCCGCGCGATCGACGTTCACGAGGCCGGGGGCGGCGTCGTCGTGCGGCTGACGCTCGCCCGGCGCGTCGCGCAGCGGGTCAATGATCGCGTGCGCCATCGCGCGTCGGACGCCTCCTGCGGCCTGTGCGGCATCGCGACGATGGAACAGGCGATGCGGCCGCTGCCCCCGGCCGCGCGCTGGGCGGGGGAGGATGCGGCGATCTTCCGCGCTTATCATGCCATCGCCGCGCACCAGCCGCTGAATGCCGCTACCGGCGGGGTGCATGCGGCGGCGTGGTGCAGCGCCGACGGCACGATCCTGATGGTTCGCGAGGATGTCGGCCGGCACAATGCCTTCGACAAGCTGATCGGCGCCGGTGCCCGGGCGGGCCTCACCTGGAACGGCGGCTTCGCGCTGCTGACGTCGCGCTGTTCCTACGAACTGGTGGAGAAGGCTGTTCTCGCCCGCTGCCCCCTGCTGGCGACCATTTCCGCACCGACGCGCCTCGCGCTGGATCGTGCGGCGCAGGCGGGCCTCGCGTTGCGGGTGTTGGTACGCGGGGATTCGCTGCTCGCCGGCTGAGATCGCGGTGGGTCAGCGCGCGCGCCGCGTCGGCGCATGGAAGTCGGCCGGCTTGTGCGCGATCCACTTCAGGAACCGCGCGATCGCTGGAAGGCTTTTCAGTGCGGCAAGATCACCCAGCCGCGCCAAGGTCGCATTGTCCGTCGCGGCGTGAATGGCGCGGTGGCAGATCGGGTGCAGCGGCGCGGTCTGCGTGCCACCCTCGCTCCGCGGCACGACATGATGCCATTCGGTCCGCACGCCCAGTGGTCGATCACATAGCGCGCATCGCTTGGGCGCGCTGGCGGCCACCCGCCGCTCGGCCTCCCGCAGCCCCATCATCCGCTTCACGCGTCCCATCGCGGCCAAGATAGGCATCGCCCGCGTCACTTGCAGCCGCCGCCGCAATCGGCATAACACACTTAAGTCAGCCGGCTTACGATCGGCGGCGCTTAGGAGACGAGGATGGCCGTACCACATCCGTTGTTCGACCTGTCGGGCAAGGTTGCGTTGATTACCGGTGGCTCGCGCGGGCTGGGGCGCCAGATGGCGCTCGCCTTCGCGGATGCCGGCGCAGACATTATCGTGTCGAGCCGCAAGGCAGACGCCTGCGAGGCGGTGGTTGCCGAGGTGGAGGCGAAGGGCCGGCGCGCCGTCGCGATCCCGGCGCATGCGGCGAAGTGGGACGAGATGGACCGGCTTGCGGACGAGGCATGGGCTGCGTTCGGCAGGCTCGACATCCTGGTCGCCAACGCCGGCATGGGGCCGCTGGTCCCCAGCCACGAGGTGTCGGAGGCGTTGTTCGACAGCGTCGTCGGCCTGAACTTCAAGGGCCCGTTCCGGCCGATGGCCAACGTTGCCCATCGCATGGCGGAGGGGAAGGGCGGGGCGATCCTCGCGACCTCCTCGATCGCCTCGCTGCGCCCCACCCCGCGCGTTGTGCCCTATGCCGGGGCAAAGGCGGCGCTGAACGCGATGGTGGTCAGCATGGCGCATGAATATGGGCCAAAGGTCCGGATCAACGGCATCGCCGCCGGGCCGTTCCTGACCGACATTTCCAAGGCCTGGACCGAGGAGGCGCGCGAAACCGCCGACAACGCGGCTGGCCGCCCGGGCCGCCCGGAGGAGATCGTGACCAGCGCGCTCTACCTCGCAAGCCCAGCGTCAAGCTTCGTCACCGGCAGCGTCATTCGCTGCGACGGGGGCTGCTGATGAGCGCCGATCTAGAGGCAGGCGCCGTCGACGCTGCGTGGCTGACCAAGCGGCTGCGCGGGGCAGGCGTGTTGCGGGAGGCCAGCGTCGTCGATGTCACCGCGACCCCGGTCGGCGTCGGCATGCTCGGCGATTCGATCCGCTTCGAAATGCGCTATGACCGCGACGAGGGGGCGCCCGGATCGTTCGTCGGCAAGTTTGCCAGCGCTGATCCCACCAGCCGGCAGACCGGCGCGGGCTTCGGCCTCTATGAGCGCGAAGTCGGCTTCTACCGGCATATCGCGGATTCGGTGGCGATCCGCTCGCCCGGCTGCATCACGGCCGAGCATGACCCGGCCGACGGCACCTTCGCCCTGCTGCTGGAGGATCTGACGCCGTCACGGCCCGGCAACCAGCTGACCGGCTGCGACATCGCCGATGCCGAACGCGCGATGGAGCAGGCGGCGGCGCTGCACGGGCCGCGCTGGAACGACGCGACGCTGCGCGACCATGCCTTCCTCAACGTCAGCGGCGCGCGCGATTTCGTGATCAGCGTGTTTCCCGACTGCCTTGCCGAGTTCCACCGCCGCTATGACGGCATCCTGGAGCCGGAATATATGGCGGTGTGCGATCGCTACGGCGCGTTGATCGCCACCGCGAAGACGCCGGAGCCGGGCAATTTCACGCTGACCCATGGCGATTTCCGGCTCGACAATATGCTGTTCGACGCCCGCGATGGTGAGGTACCGCTGGCGGTGCTCGACTGGCAATCGCCGGCCATCGGGCTGGGCGCCGTCGACGTCGCCTATTTCATGGGCCTCGCCATCTCGATCGAGGATCGCCGCCGGCATGAGCGGCACCTGCTGGAATATTACCTCGATCATCTTCGCAGCTATGGCGTGCAAGATTATGATTACGATGACCTTTATCGAGACTATCGCCTGACGCTCCTGTCCGGCGTGTCGACCGCGGTTTTCGCCTCGGCATCGACCAAGCGTACCGAGCGCGGTGACGCGATGTTCCTTGCCATGGCGCGGGGCGGGTGTGCGCAGGCGATCGACTGCGACGCTCTCGCGCTGATGGCATGATGCGGCGTACCGCGGAGGGCATCGCATCATGGCAGGGCTGATCGAGGCAACCGCGCTAAGCGCGGGGGGCGATGACTATGTCGCCACGCTTGATCGCGACTGGGAAATCTGGGGACCGGCCGGCGGCTATCTTGCGGCCATCGCGCTGCGCGCCGTGCGGGAACGGGCGCTGGACGGGCACCGGCCCGTGACTCTGACCGGCCAGTTCGTGCGCGTGGCCCAGCCGGGCGAGCTCCAGATCTCGATCACGCCGCTCAAGGAAGGCGCGTCGGCACTCTATGCGGTCACATTGTCACAGGACGGGCAGCCGATCTTCCTGTCTCAGGTGTGGACCACCCGGCGTGCCGAACCGTCCGCCCCGATCCAGCCGGTGATGCCGGACGTTCCCCGCCCGGCGGTGCTGCGCAACCAGGAGGAGCTGAGCGCCGAGCGAGGTATCCAGCCCGGCAAGTTCTGGAAGAACCTGGAGGGCCGCCCGGTCGAGTTCCGCCTCCACGATGATCCGCCCGCGCAGCATCCCAACCAGCGCCGCTGGATGCGGTTTACGCAGTGGGACGAGGGGCAGGCCGATGACCTGTTCTTCGATGCGATGCGGACCGCGCTGTTGATCGACCTCGGCATCTGGCCGGGGCATTGGCATCGGCTGGAGGGAGCGGCCGGCTATCTTGCCCCATCGCTGGACCTGACCGTCTATTTCCACGGCAGCGAGCCGGCGGGCGCGTGGCTGTTGAGCGATGCCGACAGCGACGTGTCCGGCGACGGGCTGATCAGCGGGCGGGTGCGCATCTGGAGCGAGGCGGGCAGGGCGCTCGCGACGGGCAGCGGGCACTGCCTCGTCACCACGCCGCGCAGCCGCTGAGCGGCCCCGCGCCGGCCCGTCATGCCCGCGATCACTCGTCCGCGCGCGGCAGCCAGTCCATCAGGATCGCATTGACCTTTTCCGGGGCTTCCTGCTGCACCCAATGCGATACGCCGGGCAGGCGACGGATGGTGAGGTCCGCGACGTAGCGGTCGGTGCCGTCGAGCGTATCCAGACCGAGCGCCTTGTCCTGCTCCCCCCAGACGATCAGCGTCGGCACATCGACCTTGCCGTCGCCGATCCGCATGCTCGCGCGATGGCGGGCAGCGGCGCGGTACCAGTTGATCATGGCCGTCAGCGCGCCGGGGCGCTGGGCGGCCTCGGCATAGACGTCGAGGACCTGGTCGGGGAACCGGCTCTTGTCGATCGCCATGCCGCGGAATGACTCGCGCACGCCGCGCGCATTGCGGGCACCCATCATCCGTTCGGGCAGGAACGGCAGCTGGAAGAACGCCATGTACCAGCTGCGCCGGCGCTGCGGCCCATGCTTCAGCGCCTCGGCAAAGCACGCGGGATGGGGCAGGTTCATCACGATCAGCCGCTCGATCGGCCGTTTCTTCCAGATCGCGAACAGCCAGGCGATTGCCCCGCCCCAGTCATGCGCGACCAACGTCAGCTTCCTGGCGCCGCTGGCGTCGAACAAGGCGGCGGCATCCTCGACGATCTTGTCGGCCGTGTAGGATGCGACCCCCTTGGGCCGGTACGACGCGCCATAACCGCGCTGGTTGGGCGCCCACACGCGATATCCCATCCCGGCCAGCAACGGCATCTGGAAACGCCAGGAATAATTGAGTTCGGGAAATCCGTGGAGGCACAGGATGAGGTGATCGCCCTGGCCAGCCTCCGCCACTTCAAAGGTCTGGCCATTGGCGACGACCTCACGAATGGTGATGCCGCTTTCGGGGGCGGGGGACCAGCTGGGCGTCATGCGGTTTCTCCTGCGGCGGCTGATGCGGTTGCGGCAAAGCGTAGAAGGTTGGGCTGGCCGGTCCAGGCGGTCTGGCCGCCATCGGCGACGACAATCGCACCCGTGACATAGGAGGCCGCGTCCGAGGCGAGGAAGGCGATCACGTCCGCCATCTCCTCGGGCGTGCCCGCGCGGCCCATCGGGATGGTGTCATGCCATGCCGCCTCCAGGCCCGGCATCGCCTTCGCACCGGCAGTGAGCGGGGTGGCGATCAGGCCCGGGCACAGCGCGTTGACGCGAATGCCCTCGCGCGCATGGTCGATCGCCAGGCTGCGGGTGTAGTTGATCACCCCCGCCTTCGCCGCATTATAGGCGGTGAAGCCATAGTCGCCGGCCATGCCGGAAATGGAGGCGGTGTTGACGATCGCCGCCTTCCCCCCGGTCATGTGCGGGATTGCGGCACGGCAGGCGTAGAAGACGGCGTTGAGGTCGATCGCGATCACCCGTTCCCAGTTGTCCGGCGCCAGATCGGGCGTCCGCCCGAAACAGCCGATGCCGGCATTGTTGACCAGGATGTCGATCCGCCCGTGGCGATCCACCGCGGCCTCGACGAACGCCTCCACCGACGCGCGGTCCGCCACGTCCGCGGTAATCGCGGTCCCGCCAATCTCGTCGGCGACAGCGCGCGCCGGCGCCTCGGCCAGATCGACCACCACGACCTTCGCCCCTTCGCGCGCCATCAACCGCGCCGTTGCAGCGCCGATGCCGGAGCCGCCGCCCGTGATCACGGCGACCCTGTCCTGAAACCGCATCATCCTCTCCCCTGCATCCTCTTCCGCCGGCGCCTGTTGATTCGGCCTTCGCTTCAGGCCATCATAACTTTCGTTATGGCTGCCGGGAAAGAGCAGCCGGGGAGAGGGAAATGACGACTAGCAAGCGCGCCTGCATCATCGGTGCCGGCTGCTCGGGGTTCACGACGGCGAAGCGGTTGCAGGATGAAGGGATCTCGTTCGACTGTTTCGAGATGTCGGACGATATCGGCGGCAACTGGTATTATCGTAATCCCAACGGCCGGTCGGCCTGCTACCAGTCGCTGCACATCGACACATCGAAATGGCGGCTCGCGTTTGAGGATTATGCGGTCCCGGCCGACTGGCCCGATTTCCCCAGCCACGCGCAGCTTTGCCAGTATTTCCGCGACTATGTCGATCATTTTGACCTGCGTCGGCAGATCACGTTCAATACCGAGGTGACACGCGCGTCGCGGCGCCCCCGCGGCGGCTGGGACGTCACCCTGTCCACCGGCGAGACGCGAAGCTACGATGTGCTGTTCGTCTGCAACGGCCATCACTGGGACCCCAACGTGCCGGAATATCCCGGCACGTTCGATCGGCCGCACTTCCACGTTCACAGCTATCGCGATCCCTATGATCCGGTCGACCTGCGCGGCAAGAACGTCGTCGTCGTGGGCATGGGCAATTCGGCCATGGATGTGGCGAGCGAATTGTCGCAGCGGCACCTGGCGAAGAATCTGTGGGTGTCGGCCCGCCGCGGCGTGTGGGTGCTGCCCAAGATGGCGGGCGGCAAGCCGATGGACAAATCCGCCATGCCGACCTGGATGCCGCGTAAGCTCGGCAAGGCGCTGGCCCGCCGCGCGATCAAGAAACTGGTCGGGCGAATGGAGGATTATGGCCTGCCCAAGCCCGACCACGAGCCGCTCGACGCGCACCCCAGCGTCTCGGGCGAGTTCCTGACCCGGGCAAGCTGTGGCGACATCAAGTTCAAGCCCAATATCAAGGCGCTGGAGGGCACACGTGTCCGCTTCGATGATGACAGCGTCGAGGATGTGGACGCGATCATCTACGCCACCGGCTACCGCATCAGCTTCCCGTTCTTCGACGATCCGGCGCTGCTCCCCGACGCGCAGAACCGGTTCCCGCTGTTCAAGCGCATGGTGATCCCGGGCATCGACGATCTGTTCTTCATGGGCCTTGCCCAGCCGCTGCCGACGCTGGTCAACTTCGCCGAGCAGCAGTCGAAGCTGGCGGGCGCCTTCCTCGCCGGCCGCTACGCCTTGCCCAGCGTCGAGGACATGCGCCGCATCACCGCCGAGGATGAGGCGGTGGAGCTGGGCGATTATTACCAGTCCACGCGCCACACGATCCAGGTCGATTTCGCGCGCTATGTCGCCGATCTCCACAAGGAGATCGCCAAGGGCGAGCGGCGCGCCAAGGCCCGCACGGGCAGGATCGCGGCATGACCGACACGTTGGTGCGTGCAGCCGAACCCGTCGCGCTCGATGCAGGCGAGCGGGCGGCGCTGGTCGATACGGTGCGGCGCCTGCTGGCGGAGCGGTGCACCGAGCAGGACGTGCGCCGGATCATGGACAGCGAGAGCGGGCACGATCCGGCGCTGTGGCGCGCCCTGTGTGATCTGGGCCTGCCGGGCTTGCTGGTCCCCGCAGAGGCGGGCGGCACCGGGCTTGGCCCGGTCGAGCTTGAACTGGTGATGGAAGAGGTCGGCGCCGCGCTGTTGCCCGCCCCGATCATCTCGTCCGCGATTGCCGCTACTTTGTGTCCCGACTGGCCGGGGCTGGCCAATGGATCGTGCATTGCGGCGGTCGCCTTTGCCGGGCGGCACGACTGGGCCGGGCATAGCACGGTCGCCTGGAATGGGGAGCGGCTGACCGGCGTCGCCCGCTTCGTGCCGGACGCCGCCATCGCCGACACGGTGTTCGTCGTCTGCGATGACCAGATAGTCGCGGTCGCGCGCGATGCCATGACCGTCACGCCGCTGCCGGTGTTCGACGGCACCCGCCGCATGGCCGACGTGACGTTCCACGGCTCGGCGCAGCTGGTGTCGGATGGTGCGCGGATCGCCGCGGCGAAGGACATTGCGCTGGTGGCGCTCGCCGGTGAGCAGGCGGGCGGGGCACGCCGCATGCTGGAGATGACGGTCGCCTACGCGACGGAGCGTCACCAGTTCGGCCGCGCGATCGGCAGCTTCCAGGCGATCAAGCACATGGCCGCCGACCTGTTGCTCGAAAGCGAGTCCGCCACCTCCGCCGCCCGCGACGCCGCGCGCCAGCTGGCCGAGCGGACGGAGACGAAGGACGCCGCCATCGCGCTCGCGGCCTTCGCCTGCGCCGACGCCTTCGTCCGCGTGGCGAAGGACGGCATCCAGATGCATGGCGGCATCGCCTTCACCTGGGAGCATCCGGCGCACCTCTATCTCCGGCGCGCGCGATCGGCGGCGCAGCTCTACGGCGACAGCCAGATCTGGCGCGAACGCTACCTTCAGGCGCTGGAGGCGCAATCATGAGCGACGACGTGACCAACGACGATCTGCGCGCCGAGGTGGAGGCGTGGCTCGCCGCGAACTGGACCGGGCTTCCCGCCCACCACGAAAACTTCGGCCGCGATCCGCGCAGCGCATGGCTGGCCAAGGTGCGCGACGCCGGCTGGGCCGTGCCGCGCTGGACGCCGGAATGGGGCGGGCGAGGGCTGTCGAACGAACAGGCCCGCATTGTCGAGCGCGCCTTTGCCGCGGCCGGCGCACCGGGGGCGGGGCAGGACCGGTCGAACCTGTGGGCCAACACCGCGCTCGCCCACGCGACCGACAGCTTCAAGCGCAAGATCGTGCCGCAACTGCTCGCCGGGGAGGTCGGCATGTGCCTCCTCTATTCGGAGCCGGGCGCAGGCTCCGATCTGGCCGCCGTCCGCACGCGCGCGGAAAAGGTCGAGGGCGGCTGGCGGGTCACCGGGCAGAAGGTGTGGACCTCGGGCGCCGCGGTTGCCGATTACGGCATGCTGATCGCCCGCACCGACTGGGACGCGCCCAAGCATCGCGGGATCAGCTTCTTCTTCCTGCCGATGCGGCAGGAGGGCGTCGAGGTGCGCCCGCTGCGGCAGATCACCGACGAGGCGCATTTCAACGAGGTGTTCATCACCGACGCCTTCGTGCCGGAGGAGAACCTTCTGGGGCCGCTGAACGGCGGCTGGGGCGTGCTGCAGACGGCGCTCGCCTATGAGCGGTCGGTCATGGGCGATGCGGCGCGCGGTCCGCGATCCGGCGCTGGAGGGCCGAAGGGCGATTATGCGCTGCTCGGCCTCGCGCGGGAGGCCGGGCGGCTGGCCGATCCCGTGGTGCGGCAGGACGTGGCGCAGGTCATCGCCTGGCGCGCGCTCAACAAGCTCAATACGCAGCGCGCCAAGGCGGAACTGGCACAGGGCACCTCGTCGCCGATCATGTCGCTTGGCAAGCTGGCGATGAGCCGCATCCTGCATGAGGAGGCACGCGTGCGCACCATGTTGCTGGGCGCGGAAAGCCTGCTCGAAGGGCCTGATCATCCGCGCGCGGAGGACGCCAACTTCCTCACGCTGAACGCCTATTTCACCTCCATCGGCGGCGGCACCGACCAGATCCAGCGCAACATCATCGGTGAGCGCGTACTGGGGCTGCCGAAGGAGCCGGAAGTCGATCGGACGATCCCCTTTCGGGAGGTCCGCGCGGGATAGGTGGCGGCGTGCGGCTCGCGCGCGATGGGCCGCACGCCATCGCACGACAGGCACAGGCACAGGCACAGGCACAGGCACCGGGAACGGGCGGGGGAGGCACGATATGCGTTCGATCTTCATCACTGGCGGCGCGTCGGGGATCGGCCTTGCGGCGGCACGGCGCTTTGCCCGCGAAGGGTGGACGGTCGGGATCGGCGACATTGACGAGATCGGGATGCGCCGCGCCGCCGAGGAATTGAACCTCTCCACCTATCCGCTCGACGTGCGCGACCGGGGCCAATGGCGCAGTGCGCTGCAGGAGTTCGTCGGGACGACCGGTCGCCTCGACATCCTCCTGAACAATGCGGGGATCGCGCGCTACGGCATGTTCGAGGATGTGACCCCCGACGAAAGCGACCTGCAGATCGACATCAACGTCAAGGGCGTGGTCAACGGTGCCTATGCCGCCCTGCCGCACCTGAAGGCGACGCCCGGCAGCCGGCTGGTCAACGTGGCGTCGGTCGCCGGCATCGTCGGATCGCCCGGCCTCGCGGTCTATTCGGCCACCAAGCATGCGGTCCGCGGCCTGACCGAGGCGCTGGATGCCGAATGGACCCGGCATGGCGTCGATGTCACTTGCGTCATGCCGTTCTACGTGGAGACGCCGATCCTCGACGCGGGGTCGAAGGGCAGCAACCAGACGATCCGCGACGCGATCGGCAATTCACCCGTCTATACCGTGGAGGAAGCGGCCGATATGGTGTGGCAGGCGGCGCATGGCAGCGAGCGCGAATATATCGTCGGCAAGGCTGGCCGGCAGGCGCACTTCGCCCGCCGCTTCATGCCCGGCCGGCTGCGCAAGCGGCTGAAGGCGGCCTTCGCCTCCTGATTTACGGAGCGGTCGCCGCAGCCGCCTTGCTGGGCGGCGCTGCGGGTGCCGGGGTCTTGGGCCGGAACGCGCACAGGTCCGCCACCGGGCAGCGCCAGCATTCGGGCTTGCGTGCCTTGCAGATGTAGCGCCCGTGCAGGATCAGCCAGTGGTGCGCGTGGAGGCGGAATGGCTGGGGCACCACCTTTTCCAGCTTCAGCTCGACGGCGAGCGGCGTCTTGCCCTTGGCCAACCCCGTGCGATTACCGACGCGAAAGATATGGGTGTCGACGGCGAATGTCTCCGCGCCAAACGCGACATTCATCACCACATTGGCGGTCTTGCGCCCGACCCCGGCAAGCTGCTCCAGCGCCTCTTGATCCGCCGGCACCTCGCCGCCGTGCTGGTCGACCAGCGCCTGGCTCAGCGCGATGACGTTCTTCGCCTTGGCGTTGAACAGGCCGATCGTCTTGATGTGCTCGCGCAGCCCCTCTTCGCCCAGCGCCAGCATTTGCGCCGGCGTCTTCACTTCCGCGAACAGCCGGCGCGTCGCCTTGTTGACTCCGGCATCGGTGGCCTGGGCCGACAGGACCACCGCGACCAGCAACTGATAGGTGTTGCCGGATTCAAGCTCCGTCTCTGGGTGCGGGTTCGCCTCCGCCAGCCGTCGGAAGAATTCGAAGACGTCGGCGCGCTTCATCGGGTGGGCGTCACAGCCCCAGCACCTCTGCCATGGAATAGCGCCCGGCCGGCCGGTCGGCGAGCCACAGCGCCGCCTTCACCGCACCGCGCGCGAAGATCGATCGATCCTCCCCGCGATGGCCCAACTCGATCCGCTCACCCTCGCCGGCGAACACCACCAGATGGTCACCGACGACGGTGCCGCCGCGCAGCGAGGAAAAGCCGATCGTCCCTTCGGTGCGCGCGCCGACCAGACCGGCGCGGCCATCGACCCGCTCCTCGTTCAGCGTCGTGCGGCGCCCACGCGCCGCCGCCTCGCCCAGCAAGACGGCAGTGCCGGATGGCGCGTCCACCTTGTGCCGGTGGTGCATCTCGACGATTTCGATGTCCCAGTCGGACCCCAGTCGCTGCGCGGCTTCCTGCACCAGGATACCCAGCAGCGTGACGCCCAGCGAGGTATTGCCGGTCTGCAGCACGGCGATCTCCTGCGCCGCGCGGTCAATCATGGCGTGATGCGTCGGCAGCAGGCCAGTCGTGCCGATCACCATCGGTGTGCGCGCGGCGACGGCGGCGGCGAGATGAGATTCCAGCGCTGCCGGGGTGGAGAAATCAACCAGCACGTCCGCTGCATGGGCCAGCGGGACGGGATCGCCACCCGCATCGACGCCGCCCGCGATCCGCGCACCTTCATCTTCCGCGATGGTGGCGATCACGCGCCCCATGCGGCCTTCGCTTCCATAGATTCCGATCGCGGTCATGCGCGTCCTTCGGTGTTCATGCGGGCTCCCGATATCGTTGCTGTTCCGGCACGTCGAGTGGGACGCGGCGGTTGCAGTCGCGTGTCGAGGACCGAACGCTTATGCTGCCACCGATGAACGAAAAGAGAAGCATCCTGATCCTTACCGGCGCAGGGATTTCGGCAGAGAGCGGCCTCGCCACCTTTCGTGGTCCCGGCGGCTTGTGGGAAGGGCATCGCGTCGAGGATGTCTGCACGCCCGACGCGCTGGCCGCCGATCCGGCGCTGGTGCATCGGTTCTACGATCTGCGCCGGGCCGCCCTCAACGCGGTGGCGCCCAATGCTGCGCATGAGGCGCTGGCGCGGCTTGACGCCGAATGGGACCGGGACCTCCTGATCGTCACGCAGAATGTCGATGACCTGCACGAGCGTGCCGGGGCGCGGCGCCTGCTGCATATGCACGGCGAGCTGCGCTCCGCCTTGTGCCCCGCCTGCGGCGAACGGCGGGCGTGGCCCGATCCCTTGCCGCCGGGGGTGCGATGCCCGGCGTGCGCAGCGGGGGACCTGCGTCCCGACATCGTGTTCTTCGGGGAAATGCCGTACGGCATGGAGCAGATCGAGGCCGCGATCGCGACCTGCGACCTGTTTGTGTCGATCGGCACGTCGGGCGCCGTGTATCCGGCGGCTGGCTTCGTCCAACTGGCCAACCATCATGGCGCCCGGACGCTGGAGCTGAACCTCGATCAATCCGCCGGCAGCGGCTGGTTCGATGAAAGCAGGCTCGGCCCGGCCAGCACATTGGTGCCGGCCTGGGTGGACGAATTGCTGGCGGGTCAGTCGACCCAGTCGAGCCCGATGTCGCGATAGACCCCGCGATCCTCGTCCCAGCCCGGCTTCACCTTCACATGAAGGTAGAGGTGGACCGGGCGGTCGAGCAGCACGGCAAGCTCCGCGCGTGCCTTGGCCCCGATCTCCTTGATGCGCGCGCCGCCCTTGCCCAGCACGATGGCGCGCTGCGTCGGCCGTTCGACCAGGATCTGCTGGTGGATCTCCGCCGCACCATCGGCGCGATCGGTGAACTTCTCGGTCTCCACCGTCGCCGCATAGGGAAGCTCGGCATGGAGCTGGAGGTAGAGCTGCTCGCGCGTCACTTCCGCGGCCAGCGTCCGCTCGCTGGCGTCGGACACCTGGTCCTCCGGGAAATGCCACGGCCCCTCGGGCATGGCGGCGGCCAGCGCATGCTTGAGCTCCGGCAGGCCATCGCCGGTCGCCGCGCTGATGAAGAAGGTCTGCGCGAATGGGACAAGCGCGTTCAGCTTTTCGGCGTGCACCAGCAGCTTGGGCTTGTCCGCCAGGTCCACCTTGTTGAGGATCAGGAACTTGGGCTCGGGCCGGTCCTTGATCCGCTCCGCAATGTCGGTGACCTTGGGGCCGAGGCCACCCTTGGCGTCGACCACCAGCGCAACGACGTCCGCGCCTTCCGTTCCGCCCCAGGCGGCGGCCACCATGGCGCGGTCGAGCCGGCGCTTGGGATCGAAGATGCCGGGGGTATCGACCAGCAGGAGCTGCGTGTCGCCTTCGATCGCGACGCCCAGCAACCGCGTGCGGGTCGTCTGCGCCTTCGGGCTCACGATAGCCACCTTCTGCCCGACAAGCGCGTTGACGAGGGTGGACTTGCCGGCGTTCGGGGCGCCGAGCACGGCAACAAGGCCGCAACAGGTCATGGTCATTCCTTGCATTCTTCGCCGTTGCCATACTGGCCGCGACGGTCAGCGTCGAGGCCGTAGCGCGCCGCAGGCAGGCCGGCGGGCGGCCGATCCTAGCCCTTCTTGCGCTTCGGCGCGGCCGCCGTCAGCTCCTTCAGCAGGGTGCGGGCGGCATCGGTTTCCGCCTCCTGCTTGCTGCCACCGTCGGCGACTGCCTCGGCGAGTTTCGGGATCGTCACCCGGATCGTAAAGCGCGGCGCATGCCCCGGTCCGGACCGGTCGACCACCTCATAGACCGGCGGCTTGCGATTGTTGGCCGCCGCCCATTCCTGCAGTGCCGACTTGGGATGCTGCGGCGCAACGGCTTCGGCATGGAGCCGCGAAGCCCAGAGCCGCCGGACGACCGCGCGGGCAGGATCAAGACCGCGTTCGCGGAACAGCGTGCCGAGCAGCGCTTCCATGACGTCGCCCAGAATATTGTCGCTGTCGCTCGCCCCATCGTCGCGCGCCTGCTTGCCGAGCCTGAGATGCGCCTGCACGCCGATTTCGCGAGCAATGTCGGCGCACACGATGCCCGAGACGAGCGCGTTCAGACGCTTCGACAGCGCGCCTTCGGGCTCATCCGGGAACTCATCGAACAGCCATTCGGCCATCGCGAGGCCGAGCACGCGATCGCCCAGAAACTCCAGGCGTTCATAGTGCACGTCGCCGCGGCTCGCATGGGTGAGCGAGCGTTCCCAGAGCTTCAGATCCTGGGGGGATTCACCGAAATTGTCGGTGATCCATTGCCTGAGGTCACTCAAAGCCGCCGCCCAGTCGATCCCACCGCGCCGCGGTGAACCACGTCCATGGCAGCAGCCAATTTGCGGAGCCATCGGTCGACCAGAAGATCACCAGCGCCTTGCCCTCGACCCGCTCCATCGGGATGAAGCCCATACCCTGCACCTGTCCCGGCAGCGCTTCCTCTGCCGCGGGGAAGCGGCTGTCGGCTGAGTCGTCGCGGTTGTCGCCCATCAGGAAGACGTGACCCTCGGGCACCGTGTAGACGCCCGTGTCGTCGGCATCGGGGATGTAATGCTGGTCGAGCACATAATAGCTGCGCCCGCCGGGCAGCGTTTCGCGGTAGCGCGGAATGCGGCAGGTCGGTCCCTGCACGTCATTCTTGACGAAATCCGCCTCGCATTCGCGCGTGGTGAAATTGGGCGAGAGCGGCAGGACGAAGTCGGCCACCCGCTGCTTCGGGATCGCCTGACCGTTCAGGACCAGACGACCGCCGCGCATCTGCACCGTGTCGCCGGGAAGGCCGATCACCCGCTTGATCACGTCGTGATCGTCAGCGCCCTTGGATCGGAAAACGACCACGTCGCCGCGTTCTGGCGTATGGGGAAGCAGGCGTCCGGGTACCGGCGGGAAACCGAACGGCATCGACCAACGCGAATAACCGTAGTTCCATTTCGAGATGAACAGATAGTCGCCGATCAACAAGCGCGGCAGCATCGATTCCGACGGGATCGAGAAGGGCGCGAGGACGAAGCTGCGAAAGATCCAGACGACCAGGGCGAGCTTCAGGAGGAAGCGGATCGTCTCCGACATTTCGGACTTTTTCGCGGGCGAGGCACCCGTGGCGGGTTTGGGATCGGCCATGGATCGCGCGTTGCCGAACGCGGGCTGCACGTCAAGCGGCGGAACGATATGTTGCGCCTCCCGTTCGCGCTGAACTTGCCGTACGCCGGCTTTTTCGTTCTTACGGAGAACGATGCCGCGGGGTCAAATCGAGATCCCGCCGAATGGAGTTAGCAGCATGGCCGACTGGTCGACGATCGAAGCATTGCCCCAGACGAGGATCGAGCAATTGTTCGCCGACGATCCCGAGCGGCTGAGCAAATTGTCGCTGGACGTCGCCGGCATTCATTTCGACTGGTCGAAGACGCACCTGACGTGGGACGCGATCAAGGCGTTCGAGGCGCTGGCGGCGGAGCAGGACCTGGCGGGCAAGCGCGAAGCGATGTTCGGCGGCGCGCACGTCAACGTGACCGAGGATCGGCCCGTCGAGCACACCGCGGAGCGCGGCGAGGGCAATGCGGAGAGCGTGGCGCGGGCAGCCGATTACCACGCCCGTATGCGGATGCTGATCGATGCGATCGAGGCGGACGCTTTTGGCCCGGTGCGCCATGTGCTGCATGTCGGGATCGGCGGCTCGGCGCTGGGCCCCGATCTGCTCGTGGATGCGCTTGGCCGGGATTACGAGCGGTACGACGTTGCGATCGTCTCCAACGTCGACGGCATGGCGCTGGAGGACGTCTTTGAGCGGTTCGATCCTGCTGCAACGCTGCTGGTGGTCGCGTCAAAGACGTTCACCACGACCGAGACGATGATGAACGCGGAAAGCGCCATCGCTTGGATGCAGCAACATGGCGTTGATGATCCCTATGGCCGGGTGATCGCGCTCACCGCGTCGCCGGACAAGGCGATCGAATGGGGCGTCGACGAAACGCGCATCCTGCCGTTCTCCGAAGGGGTGGGCGGCCGCTATTCCTTATGGTCGTCGATCGGTTTTCCGGCCGCGATCAAGCTGGGTTGGGATCAGTTTGAAGAGCTGCTGGAGGGCGCGGCGGAGATGGACCGCCACTTCCGCCTGACTGCACTGCATGAGAATGCGCCGGTGATCGCCGCCTTTGCCGACCTGTACTACACGCAGGTGCGCGGCTGCGAGACGCGCGCACCCTTCGCCTATGACGAGCGGCTGCGGCTGCTGCCGAGCTATCTTCAGCAACTGGAGATGGAATCGAACGGTAAGGGCGTGAGGGCGGACGGCACGCCGGTGGGGCGCCCGACCGCACCGATCACGTGGGGCGGGGTCGGTACTGACGCGCAGCATGCGGTGTTCCAGCTGCTGCATCAGGGCACGCACCTCGTCCCGGTCGAGTTCCTGGCCGTGATCGAGCCCGGCGACACGCTTCCGGATGAGCATCACCGCCAGCTGCTGCTGAATGCCTTTGCGCAGGGCGCGGCATTGATGAAGGGGCGGGCGAACCCTGACGATCCCGCGCGCGCCTATCCGGGCGATCGGCCGTCCTCCACCTTGTTGCTCGACGTGCTGGACGCGCGCACGCTCGGCGCTCTGATCGCCTTCTACGAGCATCGCGTGTTCGTGAACGGCGTTCTGCTAGGCATCAATTCCTTCGACCAGTTCGGCGTCGAACTGGGCAAGGAGATGGCCAAGGCGGCAGCGAAGGGCGGTGGTGACTTCGATCCCTCGACCACCGATCTGATTAACCGGGCCGGGCTGGCGTAACCGGCGCTGGCACGTTCCGACCAGACGTAGCATCTGGCGGCGCGCTGGTGGGCGCGATGCCATCCGCCTTGGTCCTTTCGTGTTCCCCTATATGCGGGCGCCAGCCCAGCGGAGATCCTTATGCCCGATTTCGATTATGACCTTTTCACGATTGGCGCCGGATCGGGCGGGACGCGGGCCTCGCGCGTGGCGGCGGCGCATGGCGCGCGCGTTGCGGTGGCGGAGGAATATCGCGTCGGCGGGACCTGCGTCATTCGCGGCTGCGTGCCCAAGAAGCTGCTGGTCTACGGCGCGCATTTCGCCGAGGACTTGAAGGACGCGCAACGATTTGGCTGGCGCGTGCCGAACGAATGCGAATTCGACTGGAAGTGCCTGCAGGCAAATGTCCTCGCGGAGGTCGATCGGATCAATCAGGCCTATACCACCACGCTCGAGTCCAACGGGGCGGAGATCATCCACCAGCGTGCGACGATCGTGGGCCCGAACGAGATCCGGCTGGCAGACGGCACTACGAAGTCGGCGAAGAACATTCTGGTGGCGACCGGGGCGCGTCCGCATGTGCCAAGCTTCCCGGGGTGCGAACATGGCATCACGTCCAACGAAGTGTTTCACCTGGACGCCATTCCGCGGCGCGTGCTGATCGCGGGTGCGGGCTATATCGCCAATGAGTTTGCCGGGATCTTCCACCAACTCGGCGCGCATGTGATCATCATGAACCGCACCAAGGACATCCTTCGCGGCTACGACCTGCAGATCCGTGACCGGCTGTTGCAGATCAGCATGATGAAGGGACTGGAATTTCGTTTCGACGCTACGTTCGAGAAGATCGAGAAGCAGGACGACGGCTGCCTGAAAGTCCATATGACGGGACACGAGCCGGTAGTGGTCGATTGCGTGATGTATGCGACTGGCCGGGTGCCCAATACCGAGGGGCTGGGGCTGGACGCTGCCGGCATCGACGTGGACGACAAGGGCGCGGTACCGGTCGATGACGACAATCGTACGTCATGCCCGTCGATCTATGCGGTTGGCGATGTCACCAACCGTATCCAGCTGACCCCTGTGGCGATCCGCGAGGGGCAGGCGTTTGCCGACAATCTGTTCGGCAAGGGCGGGGTGAAGGTGGATTATGATTGCGTGCCGGCGGCATGTTTCAGCCATCCGCCGATCGCCGGCGTCGGCATGACGGAGAGCGAAGCGCGGCAGAAGCTGGGCTCGGTAAAGATCTATTCGTCCGACTTCCGACCCATGAAGAACGTGCTTGCCGGACGCGACGAGCGATCGCTGTACAAGATGGTATGCGATGCAGAGACTGATCGGGTGGTCGGCATCCACATGATCGGTCCCGACTGCCCCGAAATCATCCAAGCCGCGGCCGTCTGCGTGAAGGCGGGGCTGACCAAGGCGCAATTCGATGCCACCGTCGCGCTTCACCCGACGATGGCCGAGGAGCTGGTGCTGCTGAAGTAGCTCAGAGAGAGGGGCTGCACCGTTCAGCGGAAGACCGACAGCAGTCCCTCATATTGGCGGAGCGGCGGGGCGCCGAGGATCGTTGCGCCTTGCCGCAGCATGAAAGCGTGACGGACGATCTCCGCCTGCTGTTCGACCCCGTAGCGCTTGAGCGGCCAGCCGGGCACGAAGCTGTAATGATAGCGGCAGAAGGGGTGGCGCGCGAGCGGCAGGAAGACGCCGCGCTGGTGCTGCCAGACGTGACACATCTCATGCACGAACAGACCCTGCAGCCCGAGATGTTCCTGGCTGAAGTCATCGCTCCAGGTGGTGGCATCGGGATGGAAGTGGATGTGCCCGCGCGGCGCCATGACAATGTCACGCGGCTGAAGGAACCACCAGCGCCGGCGCCGGACCTCCACGCGATCAAGGTCGATCGCATCGGCAAAGATGGATCGGGCGAGTGCGCGTTCGCCGATCGTCAGGCTGCGGCTGGTCATCGCCTTCAACGTAGGAAGCGGCGCGGCATGATCCAGCCGAAGCGAACGGCTTCTAGCAAGCGGGGGTGTAGAGAACCCAGTCGCTGCGATCCGCGGCCACCGTCCAGCGCTGACCATCCTCGAACGCGCTTCGGTTGAGCGGGTTGACGTAAACGATCACCACCGGATCACCCTGCGCGGCGCGCGTCTCCAGGCGGCTCAACACTTCGCGTAGGATCACAGTGCCGAAGCTGTTGTAGATATAGGCGAAGATCGGGCCGGTCGGGGGTTCGTAGCTGCCCGCGTCGCCGAGGATGAACTCGCAGCGTGTGCTGGATCCGCCAGCGGACGTGAACCGGCGGCCATTCGCGAGTGCGATGTCATGCAATTCGGGCGCGAATTCGACGCCGATCGCGCGCTGAAAGCCCCGCGCGGCGGCGATCATGACGGCCCGGCCCTTGCCCGAGCCATAATCGATGAAGCTGTAGCGCGCCGGATCGATGCCGGCCCTCGTGACGGCTTCGTCCAGTGCCACACCATTGCTGGCCTGGTAGCCGAAGCCGAGCAGCGCCCGGTCCCGCGCGACGCTGAGTGCCGATAGATTGACCGTGCCACTCGTGTCGGTGCCCCAGCGGCGGTCAAAAGCCTGATCGGCGCGGCGCGCGCGTGCAGCGGCCGGGCTGATGCCGCGGGCGGTATGACGCACCGTCTTCAGCGTCAGTGAGACTACTTCGGCCGGCGTACGTCCGTGCAATCGGCGTTTTACATCGTCGATGATCGAGGAGAACTTGGGCATAGCTTTGCCCATAGACGTTCAAAGGTTCGGAGGCGTGAGTTAAATCTTTCCAATCAATGCTGGCGCTTCATGACTGTGGAAGGTCAGCTCTCCCGTCAGTTTTAGCTGCCGGCAGGCACCGGATCTGCGGGGCCAACGACCCGCGCCTTCTGCTCGACACGCTTGCCGTCCGAGAAGGTGAAGGCAAAGGTCAGCGTCCCGCCCGGCTCAACATTCGGCGATACTTCGAACAGCATTGCGTGCTTTCCGCCAGGCGCGAATACAACACGTTGGCCAGCCGGCACCGGAACGGAGGAGAGCGAATCCATCGCCATGCCGCCACTTTGGGTCATACGGCTTTCATGCAGCTCGGTACGGGCGGCCTCGGCCGTGGACACGCTGGTCAGCGATGTATCGCTGCCGCCGCCCTGAATGGTGAAATAGCCTGCGGCAGGACGACCATCGACGGCAGCCAGGCGAACCCATGCGTCGGTGACCTGCAGCGACTTCTGCTGCGCGCATCCCGCGATGGCCACCGAAGCGAAAACAAGCGTGGCAGCGACGCGGAACATGGGCCTTCTCTCCAACCGAAACGATGCGTGCGCGCTACTTCGGCCGGTGCCTTGCGGCAAGCGGAGCGTCACCTATATCGCGAAGCGTCAACGCTGTTCCGTCGCCGTAACGGGGCGTGACAGCACATCTTTTTGGTTTTTTGTTCAAGCAGGGGCTGGAAGAGCACTCATGGCAAAAGTTATCGGTATCGATCTCGGCACCACCAACAGCTGCGTGGCAGTGATGGAGGGCGGCAAGCCCAAGGTGATCGAGAACTCGGAAGGCGCGCGCACGACGCCGTCGATCGTCGCCTTCGCGAAGGATGGCGAGCGACTGGTGGGGCAGCCGGCGAAGCGTCAGGCCGTCACCAATGGCGACAACACCATCTTCGCGGTGAAGCGCTTGATCGGCCGCCGTTTCGACGATCCGGTGACGAAGAAGGACACCGAGCTGGTTCCCTATCACATTGTGAAGGGTGCCAATGGCGATGCCTGGGTGCAGGCCGGTGGCAAGGATTATTCGCCGTCGCAGATCAGCGCCTTCACGCTGCAGAAGATGAAGGAAACCGCCGAGAGCTATCTTGGTGAGACCGTCACGCAGGCCGTGATCACGGTGCCGGCGTACTTCAACGACGCGCAGCGCCAGGCGACCAAGGACGCCGGCCAGATCGCGGGCCTCGAAGTGCTGCGCATCATCAACGAGCCGACCGCGGCTGCGCTGGCCTATGGCCTGGACAAGCAGGACGGCAAGACGATCGCGGTCTATGACCTTGGCGGCGGCACGTTCGACGTCTCGATCCTGGAGATCGGCGACGGCGTGTTCGAAGTGAAGTCGACCAACGGTGACACGTTCCTCGGCGGCGAAGACTTCGACAACAAGCTGGTCGATTTCCTGGCGGAGAGCTTCAAGAAGGATGAGGGCATCGACCTCACCAAGGACAAGCTCGCGCTGCAGCGCCTGAAGGAAGCTGCCGAGAAGGCGAAGATCGAGCTGTCCTCGGCTGCCTCGACCGAAGTGAACCTGCCGTTCATCACCGCCGACCAGAACGGTCCGAAGCACCTCGTCAAGACGATCAGCCGCGCGGACCTCGAGCGTCTCGTTGACAGCCTCATCCAGCGCACGATCGAGCCGATGAAGAAGGCACTCGCCGATGCCGGCCTCAAGGCCAGCGACATTTCGGAAGTGGTGCTGGTCGGCGGCATGACCCGCATGCCCAAGGTGCGCGAAGCGGTGAAGAACTTCTTCGGCAAGGATCCGCACACCGGCGTGAACCCGGACGAAGTCGTCGCCATGGGTGCGGCGATCCAGGCCGGCGTGCTGCAGGGGGACGTCAAGGACGTGCTGCTGCTCGACGTGACCCCGCTGTCGCTGGGCATCGAGACGCTCGGCGGCGTCTTCACCCGCATGATCGATCGCAACACCACGATCCCGACCAAGAAGTCGCAGACCTACTCCACTGCCGATGACAATCAGCAGGCGGTGACGATCCGCGTCTTCCAGGGCGAGCGCGAGATGGCGGCCGATAACAAGCTGCTCGGTCAGTTCGATCTCGTCGGCATCCCGCCGGCGCCGCGCGGCGTGCCGCAGATCGAGGTGACGTTCGACATCGACGCCAATGGCATCGTCAACGTCTCCGCGAAGGACAAGGGCACCGGCAAGGAGCAGCAGATCCGCATCCAGGCATCGGGCGGTCTGTCCGATACCGATATCGAGAAGATGGTGCAGGAAGCCGAGCAGTTCGCCGAGGAAGACAAGAAGCGCAAGGCAGGCGCCGAGGCGAAGAACAATGCCGAGAGCCTGATCCACACCACGGAGCGCCAACTCGCTGACAATGGCGACAAGGTGGACGAGGCGCTGAAGGGCGAGATCCAGTCCGCGATCGATGCCGCCAAGGCAGCGGTCGAGGGCGGTGACGTCGATCAGATGAACGAGAAGAGCCAGGCGCTGGCGCAGGTCGCGATGAAGCTTGGCCAGGCGATCTACGAGAAGCAGCAGCAGGCGGAAGCGTCGCCGGCTGCCGACGCCGGTACGGCGCCGAAGGACGATGATGTGGTCGACGCCGAATTCTCGGAAGTCGACGACAACCACAAGGCGTAAGCGATGATCGAGCCGCCATTTGCTTCGGCGAGTGGCGGCTCGTTCTGTCGTTGCGCGGGGGCGCTGAATGACTGAAGTCGATTTTTACGAACTGCTTGAGGTCGACCGTTCGGCCGATGCCGGCACCATCAAGTCGGCATACCGCAAGCTTGCGATGAAGTATCACCCGGACAAGAACGCCGGGTGCAAGGATTCCGAAGCGAAGTTCAAGGCGGTGAGCGAGGCATATGAATGCCTCAAGGATCCGCAGAAGCGGGCGGCCTACGACCGCTTTGGTCATGCCGCGTTCCGCAATGGCGGCGCCGGGGGCGGCCATTCGCAGGACTTCTCCGGCTTTTCAGATATCTTCGAGAGCGTGTTCGGTGAATTCATGGGCGGCCGCGGTGGCGGGCGCCAGCAGGTGCGCCGCGGCGCGGACCTGCGCTATGATATGGAGATCACGCTGGAGGAGGCCTATCATGGCAAATCAGCGGAAATCACCATCGACGTCACCGCGGTGTGCGATACCTGCGAGGGCAGTGGCGCACGTGCCGGCAGCCATCCGCACACCTGCAACACCTGTGCCGGCCACGGCAAGGTGCGCGCCCAGCAGGGCTTCTTCGTGGTCGAGCGCGCCTGTCCGGTCTGCAACGGCTCGGGTCAGGTGATCGACGATCCGTGCCCGGACTGCCGCGGGGACGGACGGGTCGAGCGCACCAAGACGTTGAGCGTGGAGATACCGCCCGGCGTCGATGAAGGCACGCGGGTGCGCATGACGGGCGAGGGTGAGGCGGGTGCTCGTGGTGCCCCTCCCGGTGACCTCTACATCTTCCTTCACGTGAAGCGGCACAATCTGTTCGAACGTGAAGGCACAACGTTGTTCGCGCGCGCACCGATCAGCTTCACCACCGCTGCGCTTGGAGGATCGCTGACGATCCCGGGCCTTGACGGCCGCAGTCACGAACTTCGCATTCCGGCCGGTATTCAGTCCGGCAAGCAGCTGCGCCAGCGCGGGGCAGGGATGCCGGTACTGCAGGGACGCGGTTTTGGTGACTTGGTGGTCCAGATCGACGTCGAGACGCCGACCCGCCTCAGCACGCGTCAGCGCGCCCTGCTGGAGGAGTTTCGCGAAACCGAGACGGGTGAGGAATGTCCTGAAAGCCAGGGCTTCTTCGCGCGGCTAAAGAACGCGTTCGCAGGAGATTGATCCGGCGCGGAGCCGGGACTGCAAAGGAGAAGGATCATGCGTTTGCTCTTTCCGGCCGCCTTGGCATTGGCAGTGGCGGCAGCTCCAGGGGCGGCGCGCGATCGCAATGCCGTCCCGGCTGCGACCCCGGCGGGGAAGCCGCAATCGTGCATTCCACTCCGCAACATCCGCGAGACGCTGGTGCGCAACGACCAAGTCATCGATTTCCGGATGACGGGTGGCCGCTATTATCGCGTCACCCTCGACCAGCCTTGTCCTCAATTGGGGTTTGAACGGCGCTTCAGCTACGCGACGTCGCTAAGCCAGTTGTGCCAGCAGGACATCATCACCGTGTTAGTGGGTACGACGGCAATGCCGGGTGCGAGTTGCGGCCTGGCGCCATTTCAGCCTGTCACGCTGGCAAAGTAGCGCCGCTAACGAAATCGCTGGCGCCCTCGATCCGCCCCTGCTAGGCGCATCGCTCCCAGCACCCGTAGCTCAGCTGGATAGAGCGCTGCCCTCCGAAGGCAGAGGCCACAGGTTCGAATCCTGTCGGGTGCGCCAGCTTCCCTTGCCGAGATTTCGGCGGTGAATGCCACAGGCTCGGGCAAAACTTTCCTTTCAAAAGTGTGCTAGATAGCCGCCGTCGACGGCCAGGACTTGTCCGGTCACATAGGATGCGGCTGGCGAGGCGAAGAAGAGGACGGCGCCCACAATCTCTTCCGGGCGGCCCCAACGGCCGAGCGATGTGCGGCGCTGTAGATGTTCGGCAATGGCTGGATCGGCAATCATGGCCGCATTGGCTTCGGTGGCGAAGTAGCCGGGCGCGACCGCGTTGACGGTGATCTGGGCGGGGCCGAGTTCGGCGGCGAGCGCACGTGTCAGTGCCTCCAGACCGCCTTTCGACATGGTGTAGGCAGCGTCGCCGGACCGGGCTATTTGGCCGGCGATTGAACTGATGTTGATGATGCGTCCGCCGGGTTGCATCCCGGCGCTGAAGCGACGGGCGAGGTCGAAGGGTGCGACGAGATTTGTCTCAAGCAAATCTCTGACCGACGCCCGATCGATCATCTGCAGCGCGCGGCGGTCGCGCTGGCCGGCATTGTTGACCAAAATATCGACCGCGCCGTGGTGAGCGAGCAGCGTCGAGGCCGCATCATCCGCGCGAAGGTCTACCGCCGCAACGGCTGCCGATCCACCCAGCGTCGTCAATGTCTCGCCCAGAGCGGTAAGCCGATCCAGATTGCGTCCTTGGAGGATGACATGGGCGCCCGCCCAGCAGAGGCCGCGCGCGATCTCTGCGCCCAGTCCGCCGCTTGCGCCCGTCACCAATGCGACCTTGCCGTCCAGCTGGAACACGACTCTTCCCGTAATTGCGCCGACCGTCGGCGCCCGGCTGGAGTGGCCGCAATCCACATCCCTTGCAACGCGTCTGCCTGATATCGGGCGCAGCGTTTGTGAGAAGCTCTGCTCGTCGTGATCACCGATGTGCAGGGGAATGGGAGGGGCTGCCCTTCCCAATCCCGTACGCTCGGCGATGCGAGCGTGCGGGATTGAGGGAGCCAGATCAGGCAAGCATCCGGATCGCAGGCTCCCGGTCGTAGAAGCGGCGTTTGGCCGCCGACACGAAGCTGCCGTCCGGCGTGGTCACACCTTCGTCCTTCTGCACGCCAGCCTTGTCCAGCAGTGGCTGCGCCTCCGCGCTGGCGCCGATCGCCTTGAGGTGCCCGAACGCATCCATGACAAACTGAACAGCGGCGGCTTCCTTCAACAGCGCTGCACAGCCGTCTTCCGAGACCACTACCGCAACCGCGTCGAACAATTGGGAGGGCGTTCCGGCCAATTGTCCATCGGCCTTTCTTTTGCTGCCGTCTGACAGGGGGGTGCCATTTACCTTTGGAGAGACCAGTACCGCTTTGCCGCCTTCCGCTTCAACAGCGGCGACCAGGCTATCGAGTGTCGATGCGTCGCTTCCTTCTGCGAAGAGGATGCCGACGGCGCGCCCGTCGAGGGTTTCCTTCATGTTCTTGTGGATCGACAGAGCGCCGGAGGATGGCAGGTCCACTGGCTCACGTGCGGCTGGTGCCTTTTCCGGAAGGTCGATTCCGAGCCCGTCCGCGACACGCCTCGCCAGATCTTCGTCAACGTTGCGAAGGTTGGCGACCATGCGGGGCGGTACCTGATCAAGCAGGCCGACCTTCGACAGTTCGAACACGAATGATGAGGCTATATGCGCCTGCTCGGCTGGCGTCTGCGAGCGGTAGAATAGCCGGGCCTGGCTGTAATGGTCGGCGAACAGCTCGGCCCGGACGCGCAGCTTCTCTCCCTGTTCGTCGCTGAAGGATGGCGCAGTGACGGTGCGAAAGCCACGATCCCGGGATTCGCGAGGACCACCTTCCTCTCCATGCGCTGCCAGGCTGTTTGGCTCGTAATTGGCGCGGCCCTTGGGGACCTGTGTCTGCATCTTTCCGTCCCGCTGGAAATTGCCGAAGGGGCAGCGGGGCGCGTTGATCGGAATTTGATGGAAGTTTGTGGTGCCGAGGCGCGAGTTTTGCGTGTCGAGGTAGCTGAACAGACGTCCCTGGAGCAGCGGATCATTCGTGAAATCGATGCCGGGGACGATGTTCGTTGGCAGGAAAGCCACCTGCTCGGTTTCCGCGAAAAAGTTGTCGGGGTTTCGGTTCAGCGTCAGCGTACCGACGATCCGGACGGGAACATCCTCTTCCGGGATCAGCTTCGTTGCATCAAGAACGTCGTAGGGCTGCGCTTCGGCGAAGGCTTGGTCGAACACCTGGATTCCAAGATCCCATTGCGGGAATGCCCCCGTGTCGATCGCTTCCCACAGATCGCGGCGCTGATAATCATTGTCTGCCGCCTGCAACTTCAAAGCCTCGTCCCAGATCGTCGATTGCAGGCCCAGTCGAGGTTTCCAGTGGAATTTGACGAAGCTGGCGTGTCCGTCGGCGTTGACGAGCTTGAACGTGTGGACGCCGAAGCCCTCCATCATCCGGAAGGAGCGGGGAAGGGTGCGGTCCGACATAGCCCACATCAGCATGTGGGTGGATTCGGGCATCAACGACGCCCAGTCCCAGAATGTATCGTGCGCGCTTCCGGCCTGTGGATAGGCGCGATCGGCCTCCATCTTTACCGCATGCACCAAGTCCGGGAACTTGATGGCATCCTGTATGAAGAAAACGGGTATGTTGTTGCCGACCAGATCCCAATTGCCTTCGGTGGTGTAGAACTTCACCGCAAAGCCACGCACGTCGCGCGGGGTGTCGACCGACCCTGCGCCGCCGGCGACAGTCGAAAAGCGAACGAACACCTCGGTTTTTTCGCCCTTCTTGAACACTGCTGCCTTGCTCAGTTCGCTGATATCGGCAGTGGCCTCGAAGAACCCATGCGCGCCGGAGCCACGAGCGTGTACGATGCGCTCAGGGATGCGTTCGTGATCGAAGTGGAATATCTTCTCCCGAAGGACGAAATCCTCGAGAAGGGTAGGTCCGCGCCGCCCGGATTTCAGGCTGTTCTGGTTGTCGCTGACAGGCACGCCATGGTTGGTGGTGAGCACCTGCTCGTCACCGCTAGCCTGCTGGTGCGGCTCGCCACCGGCACCGTGGTTCGTTGCGCCGTTGCTCATTACCGTTTCCTTGCCTCAATTACCTGGATCAAGGCTGCAAACGAATGGGGTCGCGAAACGGTGCTGGCTGACGCGGTTATTCTTTGAAGGAAATGACGTCCAAAGGGCTGTGTGGGTTCCCGCCGTTCAGACAAAAAAATAGCGGCCCGAAAGCCGCTATTTCATCATCCTGAGTCGAGACTCAGTTGCTGTCGGAGTCGTCGTCCGAGTCAGCGATGATCACGATGCCGGCGATCACTGCAGCAGCAGCGAGAACGGCAACGATCACGCCGCCGCCAGCAGCCTTGTCGGCCTTGGCGGTGGAGGTGCTGGCGCGAGCAGCCTTGGCAACCGACAGGCTGGATGCCGAGGTCGGAGCCGCAACAGCAGGAGCTGCAGCCAGCGAAGCAGCGGCAACAGCCGCGAGGTAACCACGAACCTTCATCACGAACTCCCTTTTTTGTCCGTCACGGCCATCTGACAGAGTTTGCAGTGCAGCGCAATCTCATATGTTGGTCAACAGCGCTCAGAACGCTTTCCAATCAAGGCATTTCCGCAACACTTTAGCGGAAATGTGATGAACCTCACGTGCCACTTTCATGATGATCAACAGTATCGATGATCCAACGGTGCTCGCCCTCGATTCCAAGCGCGGTTAGCCGGCCCGTTCGGTAGGCGCCCGTATCTATACCGATTCGGTTGACCCGCTCATCTACCCCATCCGTGATGGTGTGGCCGTGGACGACGTACTTTCCGTGATGACCGCCATGTTCGAGGAAGGGCTGCCTTATCCAGCGCAGGTCGCGGGAGGTCTGCTGCTCCAGCGGTAGCCCCGGGCGTATGCCAGCGTGAACGAACAGATAATCTCCTTCCAGGAGATAGTCGTCGAGAGACCGGAGGAAGGCGATCTGCTCTGCCGGTATGTCTCGGGCCATCATGTCGACGAGTTCGGGTATGGTGGCCTGATCGATGGCAGCTGCTTTCATGCCGTAGCTGAGCAGCGTTTCGTGCCCGCCTGCCCGGAGCAGGAGGCGAACGAGGTCCGGATCCCCGTCATAGGCGCCGAGGAAGATTTCCTCATGATTGCCGCAAAGGCATCGCACGTCCTGTCGACTGGCGCACATCTGCCGAACGCGCTCCACCACACCAGCGGAATCAGGCCCGCGATCCACGAGATCGCCGAGCAGGATGATTCCTGTTTGCGCTCCGCCGCGCGACGCGTCGTCAGCGTCGATGCGCCGTAGTAGTTCGTCAAGAAGATCAAGTCGGCCGTGCACGTCGCCAATCGCATAGAGGCGCCGGCCCGCCGGAAGCTGGGCAGGTGGTGCACTCGGACGACGGCGTGAAAGCAAACGCGATAACATGGCAGGCAGATCTTTGTGCAAAGAGCCGACCAACTAGCCGAGCGGGTCAGCCCCCGCAACAACGCCGATCAGCTTGTCCGTCGTCCTAGTCGAGCGTCCGAACGTAGCGGCGGTTGGTCGGGCCAGATGCCGCGGGTATCCAGAACGCGCTTGTCGGCGCGTTCCTCGAGCGGAATCGATCGGAATACGTCATGGTCGACGAGGACGATCATGATTGGACACGTTTCGATTGCCGCATCCACGTCAATTAGCCGCGCACCGGTTGCCTCGAAGGCGTTCGGCAGATTCCGGGCATAGGGTTCGACAATTTTGATCTGGTCGGGGAATTGCCGCGCCAGCGCCAAGGCGACTTTCAGCGCAGGGCTTTCGCGGAAATCGTCGATATTTGCCTTGAAGGCGAGCCCCATGCACGCGACGGGTACACCGGGGTTGGTGGCTATCATGGCCGCCGCTGCTGCGATCACGTGGTCTGTCTTGCCGTCATTCACCTCGCGCGCCGTCCGGATCAACGGCGTATTCTCCGGGTCCGCTGCGACCAGAAACCACGGATCGACGGCGATGCAATGACCCCCTACGCCCGGTCCGGGCTGAAGGATGTTGACACGCGGGTGACGATTGGCGAGCCGGATGACCTCCCAGACGTCAACGCCCATCGTGTCGGCAACCAGGCTCAGTTCGTTGGCAAAGGCGATATTCACGTCGCGGAACGCGTTTTCGGTGAGCTTCGTCATCTCCGCTGCCCGAGCGCTGGTCGTGATACATGCGCCTCGAACAAAACGGCGGTAGAAGGTGAGCGCCTTGCGCGCACAACGGGGTGTGATCCCGCCGATGACCCGATCATTGTCGATCAATTCGACGAGAATGCGACCAGGCAACACCCGTTCGGGGCAGTAGGCGACCGCATAGTCCGAGCTTTCGCTGATGCCCGGCGCACGTAGCTCGGGGCGCAGCTCAGCGAGCAAATCGCGCACGTGCTCGGTGGTGCCGACGGGGGAGGTTGATTCAAGGATCACCGTGTCTCCAGCCTTCAAGACGGAGGCGACCGCGCGCGCCGCCTCGAGGACAAAGCCCGTGTCGGGTCTGCGATCCTCGGCGAAGGGCGTGGGAACGGCGATGACGAACACGTCCGCCGGCTCCAGCACGTTCGATGCGCGAAGGTAGCCGCGCTGCACCACCCCCGAGACAAGCCCGTCCAAGTCCACTTCCTCGATGTGGACCTTGCCCGAGTTAACCGTGTCGACCACGTTCTGATGAACATCAATGCCAAGCACGCTCGCGCCAGTGCGAGCAATCACTGCCGCGGTCGGAAGGCCGATGTACCCGAGCCCGAGAACCGCGACCTTGAGCTCGTTATCAGACAGCATTGGCAATGATCTCCGCGATCCGTTCACTCGCACGACCATCGCCAAAGGGATTGTGGGCGCGGGCCATTGCGGCGTAGGCGCGCTTGTCATCGAGAAGCGTGAAGACTTCGGAAACGATCCGCTCCTCCGCAGTGCCCACCAGTTTAGCGGTCCCAGCCTCTACACCCTCAGGTCGTTCCGTCGTGTCTCGCATTACCAGCACGGGTTTGCCGAGCGCGGGCGCCTCCTCCTGAACCCCGCCGGAATCGGTGAGCACCAAGGTGCAGGCGTTCAGCGCTCGGATAAAGTGGGGGTAATCAAGCGGTTCGATGCGCGCCACGTTATCGCGAGCGCCAAGCGTCTTTTCCATGACGGAGACGACGTTCGGGTTCGGGTGCATCGGAAACAGCACTGCAGCGTCCCGATCCTCGGCGATGCGGGCGATCGCGCGTGCAATCGCCGCCATACCGTCGCCGAAGTTTTCCCGCCGATGAGTGGTGACCAGCACAATCCGGCGGTCAGCAAAGCGGCTCAGGATGGAGTCCAATCCCGCGGCGAGCGAAGGATCATGTGAGATCCGGTCGTTCGTCCAACGAAGGGCGTCGATCACGGTGTTCCCCGTGACATGGACGCCCGACAGGATGTTCTCACGCGCGAGCGCCTCTGCTGCGGTCGCGGTGGGTGCGAAATGAAGATCTGCGATTGGCGCAACGATGCGGCGATTCACTTCCTCTGGCCATGGATGGTAGATGTTGCTCGAGCGAAGGCCTGCCTCCACATGAGCAACCGGAATCTTGCGGTAATAGGCAGCCAGAGCGCCTGTCATCGCCGTCGTGGTGTCGCCCTGTACGATGACGCGGTCAGGCTGCTCGCGATCGAGCACCTCGCCAATTCCTGCCAGCAAGCGGCTGGTCAGCCGGTCGAGGGTCTGGCCAGGCTCCATGAGGTCGAGATCTATGTCCGGTGAAAGCCCAGCGATCGCCAACACCTGATCGAGCAAGCCGCGATGCTGGGCGGTGACGCAGGTGCGAACCTGAACGCCTGCCGTCGCCTCTAACGCCCGCACCACGGGAAACAATTTGATTGCCTCTGGCCGGGTGCCGAAAATCACCAAGGTCTTCATGGCGACCACCTAGCACATGGCGCGTTAAGAGCAGACTAAATCCAAATTTGCGTCAGCGGCTTTGCCCTTCACCGCAGCCTCGCTAAAGCGCACCGCAACTATCGGGAGAAAACAGCGATGTCCTCTTTCAAGCCGGTGCGTAAGGCCATTTTTCCTGTGGCCGGGCTTGGGACGCGCTTCCTTCCGGCCACCAAGGCGATGCCGAAGGAGATGCTGACCGTCGTCGACAAGCCGCTGATCCAATATGCGGTCGAGGAGGCTCGGGAAGCTGGGATCGAGCAGATCATCTTCGTCACCGGTCGTGGCAAGGGGACGCTTGAGGATCATTTCGATGTGTCCTTCGAGCTAGAGGCAACGATGAAGAGCCGCGGCAAGGGCCTGGAGTTAATTGACAATATTCGGCAGGCGCCAGGTTCTCCCGTCTATGTCCGCCAGCAGGAACCCCTGGGTCTGGGCCATGCGGTCTGGTGTGCGCGTGAGATCGTGGGCGATGAGCCTTTTGCCGTTCTCCTGCCGGACAAGCTGATGGTCGGAACGCCGGGCTTTCTGGCGCAGATGGTGGAAGCGTATGAGCGCGTCGGCGGCAATCTGATCGGCGCGCTCGAGGTTTCCCCCAGCGAGACTCACAATTACGGGATTATCACTCCTGGTGCCGTCGACGGGCCTCTGACGGAGGTTCTGGAAGTTATCGAGAAGCCCGCACCGGGAACTGCCAAGTCAAACCTGATGACACCGGGCCGATATATCTTGCAACCGGAAGTGATGAAGATCCTCGATACGCCGGTGAAGGGGGCCGGCGGCGAGATACAGCTGACCGATGCCATGGCGCAATTGATCGGCAAACAGCCATTTCACGGCTACACCTTTTCGGGGCGTCGGTTCGATTGCGGGGGAAAGTCCGGCTTCATCAAGGCGAATCTTGCGTTGGCACTTGAGCGGGACGACATCGGGCCCGAGGTGCGCGCCTTTGCGGAAGCGCTACTCGCCTGAGCGTGGAGAACAGGCGGGGCAGGCCGGATCCTTCGGCACACGGATGGTACGAAAGCGACAGTCCAGCAGGTCGATCAGCGTCAGCCTGCCCGCGGGATCGGCGCCGAAAGGGGTAATGGCGCGGATCGTTTCCAGTGCCGCCATGCTGCCGAGAACACCGGTGACCGGGCCAAGAATGCCCTGTTCTGAGCAGGTTGCCTCGTCGCGATCGGGTGCGCTGCCGACGAGGCAGCGGTAGCAGGGGAGGTCAGCTTCCCAACCGCGGTATACGGCCAATTGCCCCTCGAACTGGCCGACTGCAGCGGAGACAAGGGGGATCTGGAGTTGTAGCGCCGCATCGGCAACGATGAGGCGGGTCGCGAAATTGTCGCAGCCGTCCAGAATAACATCGGCCCCGTGCAGCAATTCTTCCGCATTGCCGGCGTTGATCCGGCGAACAATGGCCGCGGCTGTCACGAAGGGGTTGCGGCATTCGGCCGCTTTTGCAGCCTGTTCGGCCTTGAACGCGCCGGTGTCGGCCACGTCGAACAGAATCTGGCGTTGAAGGTTGGAAATGTCGATGCGATCGTCGTCGACGATGCGAATTTCGCCAAGCCCGGCACCCGCGAGATAGGCGATCGCCGGCGCCCCAATCCCGCCAGCGCCG
Organism: Sphingomonas panaciterrae; assembly: GCF_036890205.1. Lineage (NCBI taxonomy): Bacteria > Pseudomonadati > Pseudomonadota > Alphaproteobacteria > Sphingomonadales > Sphingomonadaceae > Sphingomonas > Sphingomonas panaciterrae. The sequence goes on along the minus strand of NZ_JAKNQR010000002.1, from coordinate 522,591 downwards.
ATCACCGCGACCGTAGCCCCCTTCAACCGTCGCTGACCCGAGCCGCCGATTTCGCGCAGGATGATCTGGCGCGCGTAGCGTTCGCGCTCTTCCGGCCCGATCGTTACTGCCACTGGAACAGCAGGGATGTGCGGAACCAGCGGGTCTCGCCGACCGGCAGAAGGTTGGCGCGCGCCATGCTGAGCATCACGCCGGACGCATATTGTTCGACGGTGGGGCAGCCGATCGCTTGCGGATGGATCCGGCGCAACTGGCCGTCCTCCGCGACAAGCACTGCAAGATTGACCCGCAACCTTTTGTCGGCCGCCTCGCAGCGCCGCGCCGCGACCTCATCCCGGACGAAGGAGGAGAGGGCGGGCGGCATCGTGCGCCGGCGACGGAACTTCAGTTCGGGAAGACCGGACAGGTCGCCCGGGACGCTGGCGGCGCTTTCCTGCGTCGCAGCCACAGTCAGCACCGGCGGGGCCTCCTCGCCCTCTGACGGGGACACGAACGCCGTCACCTGCGCCGCTCGCGCGAGTGCCAGGAGGATGACGCTCACCGCCCGGTCGACCCGAAGCCGCCACCGCCGCGATCCGTCTCGTCCAGGTCCGCGCTTTCGATCAGCGAAGCCCGCGTGACCTGCGCCGGGACAAGCTGCGCGATGCGATCGCCACGTTTGACCTCGAACGGCGAGTCACCAAGGTTGGCGAGGATCACCTTCACCTCGCCCCGATAATCGGAATCGATCGTGCCGGGGGTGTTGAGGCAGGTTATTCCATGCTTGAGCGCAAGGCCGGAGCGGGGGCGCACCTGAACCTCGAAACCTTCCGGAATCGCGATCGCAAACCCCGTCGCCACCGCATGCCGTGCGCCGGATGCAAGGGTGACATCCTCCGCGGCGACCACGTCCATGCCGGCCGCGCCCGAGGTTGCATAAGCAGGAAGGGGGAGGTCGGCACCATGCGGCAAACGGCGAAGGCTGATGGTGATCACGACACATTCTCCAGAGCGTCAGCAATGCGTGCGGCGAGACGATCCGCCACGGCCTGCTTCGGCATATGTTCCCACGTTTCTACTGCGTCCGCGGACACGAGGTGGACCGCATTGGCCTCGCCGCCCATGACGTCTCCCGAGACGTCATTGGCGACGATCCAGTCGGCGCCCTTTCGCGCGAGCTTGGCCTGGGCGTGAGGAACGACATTCTCGGTTTCAGCGGCAAATCCGATCAGGAGACGTGGACGCTGTGAGCCACGACCAAGCCCGGCGAGGATATCGGGATTCTCCACGAGACGCAGATCCGGAAGCGTCCCCGTGCCGTCTTTCTTTATCTTCTGCTCGGCCGCGCCGGCCGAACGCCAGTCCGCGACCGCCGCCACCAGCACCGCGGCATCGGCGGGGAGGGCGGCGTCGACTGCGGCGTGCATCTCGCGCGCGGTCTCGACATCGATACGGCTCACACCAGGTGGGGTCGGCAGTGACACCGGGCCGGCAACGAGGGTCACGCGAGCGCCAAGCGCCGCCAGTGCGCCGGCGATCGCGAAGCCCTGTTTGCCGGAGGAGCGATTGGCGATGTACCGCACCGGATCGATCGGCTCATGTGTCGGACCGGCGGTGACCAGCACATGCTTGCCGGCAAGGCGAGCGCCCGGTGCCGTGATCTGACCGACGGCATCTGCGGGCGCCGGCGCCAGGCCAAGCTGTCGCTCCACCTCGGCGACGATCGCTGCCGGCTCCGGCAGTCTGCCGGGTCCGAATTCGCCGCACGCCATCGCCCCTTCATCGGGGGCCATGATCCGGACTCCGTCGGCGCGCAGCCGCGCGACGTTGCGCTGGGTTGCGGGGTGCTGCCACATGCGCACGTTCATCGCAGGCGCGGCAAGCACGGGCTTGTCCGTGGCGAGCAGGAGCGTGGTGGCGAGATCGTTCGCCAGTCCGCCGGCCATGCGGGCGAGCAGGTCTGCGGTGGCCGGCGCGACGAGCACCAGATCGGCCTGCCGGCTGAGCTGGATATGGCCCATCTCCGCCTCGTCCTTCAGGTCCCACAGCGTGGTGTGGACTTCCTGTTCCGACAAGGCGGCCAGCGTCATGGGCGTGACAAAGTGGCTGCCGCCCTCGGTAAGGACGCAGCGGACACTGTGCCCGCCCTTGCGGAGCAAGCGGATGATCTCACACGCCTTATATGCGGCAATTCCGCCGCCGACGATTAGGAGGATGCGGCTCATGAAGCCGTTCTTGTCACGGTGATGCGGCGTCTGTCGAGCGCTGCGCGCAGCAGATCGCGCAGCGCATCAGGGATGAAGATGAGCCCGATCAGCGAAACAGGCGCAACAAGATTGGCAGGGTCCGACAGGTCAGCCGGCGCCACGAGCGACAGGAAGAGGAGATATCCGACGAGCGTCGCCAGCACGCGCGCGGCGAGGGGATTGCGCCAGGCGGTCCATCCGGCAATTGCCAGGCCCATCGCGATAGCCGCGAGGGACAAGGGCGCGATCGACAGGAGCGTCGCCATGATAAGCGAGCGAACCGCAAAGCCGAAGCCCAGGATGCCGGGCCACCCGATCCACGGCTGATCCAGCGGTCCGGTGACGGCGCCGACGGCGCGGGCATGGAACCAGAGCGCGGCGGCAAAGACGATGGCCGCGATGGCCCAGCCCAGCATCTCGCGCCCATTGCGTTCCGCCAGCGCGAACGCAGCCATGATGATGGCGAACAGCGCAGCGCCCTCATGAATCAGCATCGCGCACAGGCCGATCGCGACTGACGCCATGGTGCGTTCCGGCAAGCGAATGGCCAGTGACAGGGCGATCAACAGCCCTGCCCATAGTTCGTGTCCGGTGACCTGCTGCCCGAGCAGCGCCGTCCCCATGCCACCCGCCGCCAACAGCGTCGCGGCGAAGCGGGGGATCGGGCGCGGCAGAATGTCGCGAAGGCGGCGCCACCATGACGCGAGCGTCAGCAGGGCAAGCGCGTAGAGCAGAAGCGCCGCCGCGACGCGGCTGACGCCGGCCTGGATCACCGACAGCGTGGGGAGCCGCACCGCGACCCAGGGCCGGACCGGTTGGTCGCCCGCACGCAGCGCGTCGATGACCGCGGAATAATAATCCGCGCCGTGGCGCAGCGCGTCGACCGTCGAGCCATAAACGATGGCACCGGCCTGATCGTCGACCGGGGCTGCGGCCTGTTGCAGCGACGGCGTGCCGAGCGCCGTCAGCGAGGCGAGCAGAAGCAGCGCCAGCAGCGCCAGGAACAGGCGCGCGCGCGGTCGCGGCAATCCCGCAAAGCGGGACGGCGCGGCGAGCAGGAGAGGGCGGCCGACGGCCGTACGCATGTCAGCCGATCATCGTCCAGGTTGCGGCAATCCCGGCGAGCGCGCTGGCGAGGCCAACCGCGGCATAGCGCCAGCCACCGCCGATCCGCACGACCTCAATCTCGCGCAGCGGGGGCGCGGGCGGCGCGCCACCGGGCGGCGGGAAGCGCGCCTCGATGCGGCGGACCAATTCGGGCAGGCGGTACAGCGTCTTAACGTCCGAGACGATCCGGTCGGCGATCGCCGCCTCCGGGCCCAATTCGGTGCGGATCCACTCCTCCACCAGCGGGCCGGCGGTCTCCCAAAGGTTGATGTCGGGATCGAGCGCGGTCGCGACACCCTCCACCATCACCATCGTCTTCTGCAGCAGCAGAAGGTGCGGCTGGGTGACCATGTCGAAGTCGCGGGTGATCGAGAACAGCCCATCGAGCATCATCCCGATCGACATTTCCTTGACCGGCAGGCCGCGCATTGGCTCCCCCACGGCCCGAAGCGCCGTCGCAAACTCCGCGACGTCATGGTGCGGGGGAACGTAGCCGGCCTCGAAATGGATCTCGGCAACGCGCCGGTAATTGCCGGTGATCAGCCCGTAGAGGATTTCGGCGAGCCAGATGCGCGCCCGGCGATCGATCCGGCCCATGATGCCGAAGTCGACCGCCGCGATGCGGTTGCCGGGCAAGGCGAAGAGATTGCCCTGATGGAGATCGGCGTGGAAGAACCCCTCGGCGATCGCCTGGCGCAAAAAGGCGTGGATCAGCGTCTGGGCGAGCAGCGGAAGGTCGTAGCCGGCGGCCGCGAGCGCCTCGCGGTTCGACAGCTTGATGCCATCGATCCATTCGAGCGTGAGCACCTTTCCTGATGTGCGTGCCCAGTCGATCGCCGGCACGTGGAAATTGGGCTCCGAGGCCATGCCCTCTGCCAGTTCGCTGGCGGAGGCGGCTTCGCGGCGGAAATCGAGTTCGCGCGCGGTCCAGCGCTTGAAGGTGGCGATGACGAGTCGCGGCTGGAGCCGGGTGATCTCGCCGCCGCCGTTGCGATCCGCGGCCTCAAGCTGAGCCGCGGCCCATTCATAGGTGTCGATCGCTTCGGCGAAATCGGCCTCGACGCCGGGGCGCTGCACTTTGACCGCGACGGGACGACCGTCGATGGTGACGGCGCGGTGGACCTGCGCGATCGAGGCGGCGCCGACGGGGTTTTCGTCGAAGCTGGCGAAGAGGGTTTCCAGCGGGCGGCCGAGGCTCTTCTCAATCTGCGGCTTGATGACGCTGAACGGTAGGGGCGGGAGCGCGTCCTGCAGGCGCAGGAGGTCGAGCGCCGCCTCGTCGCCGACGATGTCGGGACGGGTGGCGAGCGTCTGGCCGAGCTTGATCGCGGCGGGGCCGATCGCCTCGAACGCATCGGCATAGCCCGGCTGCGCCGGCACGCGCGCACCGAAGCGGGCGAGGCGCAGCATCCGCCGCACGCGAGGCGGGGTGTTCGGATCCTGCTCCAGGCCACGCAGCGCGCCGTGGCGGGCGAGCGTGCGGCCCCATTTGAGCAGGCGCCAGCTATGGACGATCGAACTGGTCACTTACCTCTCCCACGCCGGGGAGAGGGGACGGGCAGCGATCATATCTTCCAGCCGCTGTGGATCGCGACCAGCCCGCCGAGCAGCGGCTCCACCTTCGTCTGGGTGAAGCCGGCGTCGCGGATCATGCCCTCGAACGTCGGCATGTCGGGGAAACGGCGGATCGATTCGATGAGGTAGCGGTAACTGTCGGCGTCCTGCGCGAGCAGCTGGCCCAGCTTCGGCACCATCTTGTGCGAATAGGTGTCGTACACCTCCTTGAACCCCGGCCAGGTGGTGGTCGAGAATTCAAGGCAGAAGAAGCGGCCGCCGCGGCGGAGCACGCGATGTGCCTCGCGCAGGGCGGCGGGAATGTCCGTCACGTTCCGGATGCCGAAGGCGATGGTGTAGGCATCGAAGAAACGGTCCGGGAAGGTCAGCGATTCGGCGTTCGCCTCCGTCCAGACCAGGCCGTCGATGCCGCGGTCCTGCGCCCGCTTCATGCCGACCTCAAGCATCGCGGGGTTGATGTCAGCGACGGTGATCGATGCGCCGGATGTCGCGAGCCGGAAGGCGATGTCGCCGGTGCCGCCGGCCATGTCGAGGATCTGCTCCCCGGCGCGCGGCTTCACGCGGCGCACGAAGCGGTCCTTCCACAAACGGTGCATGCCGCCTGACATGGCATCGTTCATCAGATCGTAGCGGCTGGCGACGTTGGTGAAGACGCCGCCGACGCGGGCGGTCTTCTCCGTGGCGGGGATGTCCTCGTAGCCGAAGGAGACGGTTTCGCTCATGGTCGCGGCTCTAGCCCGGTGCAGCGCAGCGGGCTAGGGGGCGCAGGTGCCGGAATTACCTGAAGTCGAAACCACGGTGAGAGGGCTGCGCCCCGTGCTGGAAGGCGCGCGGGTCGTCTCGCTGGAGCTGCGCCGGCCCGATCTGCGCCGGCCCTTCCCGGATGACCTGAGGCAGGTAATGACCGGCGCGACGATCACGAGCCTCGGGCGACGGGCGAAATATGGCCTGATCAATACCGATCGCGACCAGGCGATGATCTTTCACCTGGGCATGTCGGGGCGGTGGCGGGTCGATCCGCAGGAGCTGCTGCCGCACGACCACCTGGTGATCGAGACCGACGCAGGGCGCCGTGTCGCGCTGAACGATCCGCGCCGATTTGGCTCGGTGGACCTGTGGCCGAGCTCGGACATCGGGTCGTTTCCGGCGTTCATCGGCCTGGGTCCGGAACCACTTGGCCCCGAACTGACCGCCGCCGGCCTTAAACAGGCGCTGCATGGCCGGCGGGCATCGATCAAGCTGATGCTGCTCGACCAGCGCATCGTCGCGGGCCTCGGCAATATCTATGTCTGCGAGGCGCTGTACCTGGCGCGCATTTCCCCCAAGCGCGCGGCGGGGCGAATATCGCTGGCGCGACTCGAGCGACTCGTCGAGGCGATTCGGGCGGTTCTGCTGTCGGCGATCGAAGCGGGCGGATCGTCGCTGCGCGATTATGCCCGGCCGGACGGCGAACTGGGGTATTTTTCCAAGCAATTCGCGGTTTATGGCCGCGAAGGGCAGCCGTGCGCTTGCGGCGGAACGGTGCAGCGTTATGCAGAGGGCGGACGTTCCACCTTCTGGTGTCCGACGTGCCAGCGCGGTTGACCAAGACGAGCGATATCGTTAAGGGCAGCGGCTTCCAGGGCGATGGGTGTTCCCGCCGCCCTTTTTTCATCGACCGATATTTCGAGGACTGTAAATGGCGAACACGCCGCAAGCGAAGAAGCGCATCCGCCGCAACCAGCGCCGGGCCGAAATCAATGGTGCGCGCGTGAGCCGCATCCGCACCTTCGTGAAGAAGGTCGAGGCAGCGCTCGCAGCGGGTGACAAGACGGCCGCATCGGCAGCCCTTGCAGCGGTTCAGCCGGAACTGCAGCGTGGCGTCGCGCGTGGCGTGCTCCACCGCAACACGGCCAGCCGCAAGTTCTCGCGTCTGACCAAGCGCCTGTCGGCGCTCGCCTGATCCAGCGGGCCTTCCCGGCAAGGGGAGGCCGAGGATAGCGAAAAGGCCGGGTGGCTTTGGTGCCACCCGGCCTTTTGCCGTGCGCGCTCCTCGCGTCGCGACTCGCCCGATCAGAGGAAGGCGCGGCCGCCGGTGACCGGGATGGTCGCGCCGGTGATGTAGCTGGCCTCGTCGCTGGCGAGCCAGACATAGGGCGGCGCCACCTCTGCCGGCTGGCCGGCGCGGCCGATCGGCGTGTCGCTGCCGAAGTTCTTCACCTTTTCGACCGGCATCGTGGACGGGATCAGCGGCGTCCAGATCGGGCCCGGCGCGACCGCGTTCACGCGGATCTTGCGATCGGCCAGCATTTTCCCGAGCCCGGCAGTGAAATTGTAGATCGCGCCCTTCGTCGTCGCATAGGCGAGCAGTTGCTCGCTGGGATCCTCGGCATTGATCGAGCTGGTGTTGATGATCGAACTGCCCGGCTTCATGTGCGCGACGGCTGCCTTCGCCAGATAGAACATAGAATGGATGTTGGTGGCGAAGGTCACCTGCCATTCTTCGTCGGAGATATCCTCCAGCCGGGCAAAGGTGGCCTGATGGGCGGCATTGTTGACGAGGATGTCGATCCGCCCGAACGCCTCTGCCGTCTGGGCGACGATGGCGCGGGCATGGGCGGGATCGCTGATGTCGCCGGGCAGCAGGATTGCGCGACGGCCAGCGTCCTCCACCAGCCGCTTGGTCTCCTCGGCATCCTCATGTTCGTCGAGATAGCTGATCGCCACATCGGCGCCCTCCCGGGCATAAGCGATCGCGACGGCGCGGCCGATGCCGCTGTCGGCGCCAGTGACGAGGGCGCGTCGGTCGAGCAGGCGGCCGTGGCCAACATAGCTATCCTCGCCATGATCGGGGCGGGGATCCATCGGCGCGGTGCGGCCGGGCATAGGCTGCTGCTGTTCGGGGTAGGGCGGTTCGGGACGGCGGGGCATGGCATTCCTCATGATGGGGATGCCATCAACAAGTCGCGGGAACGGTGGCCGTTCCGCGCGATCCACGCTCCCTAAACACAGATCAGCCTATCCGGCGGCTGCGGGCACGCAAGATGCCGGCAGCCGCCGCGTGCCTAGCGCAATGAGCGATTGCCGAAGTTGAGCCGGGTATAGACCATGAAGCTCTTCAACCCATCGTCGCCGTAGAAGGGCTTCAGCGCGTCGGGATAGGCATAAGCGCTGGCGAGACCACCGAAGGTGAGGCGCACATCGCCGGTGACCGGCACTTCGACCTGATAGCCGAGGCTGAGCTTGTTCACCGTGAAGATGTCATGGTGAAGCGGGTTATCCTCCCCGAACAGCTCGCCCTGATCGTTGCGTTCTGCGCGGGCGTAGACGGTGTGCTTGTCGTCCCAGCGAATGAGGCTTTCGGCGAGCCAGGCGTTGAGCACCGGGCCGGGCTGCAGATCCTTGCGGCTCCACGCGACGGTCGTGGCCCAGTTCGCGCCCGGCCCGAGCGGCTTGTTCCACGTCGTCGAGGCGGTGGTGCGCTGCTCGTTTTCGTCAGGGTGCAATTGTTCGGGCGATTTCAGGAAGCCGGTGGACGCCTGGAGCGACAGATTGGCGGTCGGGTTCCAGAACGCACGGACCGACCAGCTGTCGAGCCGTGGTGTTTCGATGTCCCAGCGCTTTTCGTCCGGCTCGCGGCCCTTGAAGGCGCTGGCCTCGATCTTCCAGGTGCGGGTGGAGAAACCCGCCGTGATGACGCCCCAGGTGATGTGGGTCGAATCGAACCAATGGTGGCCGAGCGGCGCCTCCGGATTATCGAGACCGGAGAGGCGGTGCATGAAGGTGGGCGGGCCCAGCGCGGGCTCACCGGGGAGGCCGGCATAAATGAACGCCGCGCGGCCATCGCCCAGATCGTGCGAATAGCTGACCGCAAGCTCCATGAAGAGATCGTGCGGGTGCTGGCGATCGACCAGCTTGTTCACGCCGTCCGCCGTTTCGCCAACCGCGAACAGCAAGGGATAGCCGCGGCGACCCATCAAGGGATCGAGCGACAACATGCCGCGAAGGCCCAGCCGGCCATGCTCACCGATCGGGCGGTTGGCCATGACCATCGCCATCGATTCGACGAAATTGTGCCGGTCGCCGCGCGGGCCGCCCTGGTCGGAATGAACCAGCGTCGCATTGCCCTGCGCCATGCCCATCCAGTCGCCGGCGTGGAACATGGTGGCGAGCACCGGCGAGCTATCCGGCTGCCACGCCGTTCCCGATGCCTCGCGGCTCATCCCATAGGGGCCAAGCATCGCCGGCATCTGATGATCCGCGCCATGGTTCATCGCGGCGGCGCCATGGGCGGCATGATCCATCATGGGCGCGTCGTGTTGCGGTTGCTGGCCGTGGCTGCTGTGGGCGGCGTGCGCGCCCGCCTGAGGCGTTACGGCCTTGCCCATCTCGTGCCCGGCGTGGGGGGCGCCCTGCGCGGCCGGGGTGGCGGGTGAGGGCGGTGCTGCCGGCGTGGCAGGGCCGGTGTGATGATGGCCATGGCCTTGTGCCGTATGGGCCGCGGCGGCGGCGGCCTGCGCTGGCTCCTGCGCACGGGCGGCCGCCGGGAGGGCGATCGCAGCGCCGGCGACCAACGTCATCATCGTCTTCATCGTACAAGCATCCAGATCGCCATCCCAAGCATGAAGAGGTTTTCGGTAAGAGAGACAAAGCCAAGCGGCACGTTGCTCGACCCGCCGACACAGGCGCATTTCAGCGTGCGCCGATCGATATAGACCGCCTTGAACACCGACACCGCGCCGACGCCGCCGAGCAGCAGCGCGAGCGGGATCGAGATCCAGTCGAGCACGCCCGCCGTCATCAGCACCCCGGCCAGCGCCTCCCCGAAGGGATACAGATAGGCATAGGGCACCCAGCGCCGGGCGAGCAGGTCGTAGGAGAGGAACATGGTCGAGAACCGTTCCACGTCCTGCAGCTTCAGCAGCGCCAGCACGCACATCGACAGGCTGACGAACCACATCGCCGCCTGTTCGGTAAAGGGACTGCCGAAGGCGGCGAGGCTGGCGGCAAGCGCCATCAGTGCCGTCATCGCAAAGACCGCGATCACCGGGCGGTAGCTGGTCTCTCCCGGCGCGGGCATCCGCTTGCCCAGGAAGCGTGTCAGATCGTCGTTGCCGCCGATGCGCTGCCCGTCGATGAAGGTCTGCGGCGTGGTCTGTACGCCGTGCGCCGCCTTGAACGCGTCCACCTCCGCGCGGGTGCGCAGCGGGCGATCCTCGACGACATAGCCATGACGTTCCAGCCGCCATTTCGACTTCAGGCCGGAGGGGCACAGATGGTCGGGCAGCACCATCCGGTATAGAACGGCTGTCTTGTCGCGCCGCATGGTCATTGAAGCTCCTTACGCGCCGGTCCTTGTTCGGTGCGTTCGGAGGCCGATATAGGTTCTGTACTATGGTACGGAGTCAATGGGGTGGCAGGCATGGGATCGATGACGATTGCCGGACTGGCGCGCGAGGGCGGCGTCGGGGTCGAGACGATCCGTTATTATCAGCGCCGCGGACTGCTGAGCGAGCCCGAGCGGCCCGCCAACGGCGTGCGACGCTATGACGGCGAAGATGTGCGGCGATTGCGCTTCATTCGCGCGGCGCAGGGTGCCGGTTTCTCACTGGAGCAGATCGGGGAATTGCTGGCGTTGGACGCTGCACAGGACCGGGCGCGTGCCCGGGCGCTGGCGGAAGAGCGGATTGCCGAGTTGGATCGCCGGATCGCGGACCTGCAGGCGGCGCGCAACTGGCTGAGCGAGTTGGAGCGCGACTGCGCCTCGGGCAATGCCGGGCCGTGCCCGATCCTGAAGGCGTTTGCGGGGTAGCGGGCGCACGTTCTGGTGCGCTCGCCGACAAGGAAATGAAGGGCGCTGACGCGCGCCGCCGGGCGTCAGCGAATGGCGATCAGTGACTTGGTCAGCCCCATAACGCGTTCGCGCTCGATGACGGCATCGGGAAAGAGATGCTGCATTTGTCGTGCGGTCAGGAGGTTGACGGACTGCACGTTCGCGATCGCTGCACCCACGTTGTGCTGGCGGGCGCGAAAGCCAAAGCCGCGGCGCATCAGCAGTTCCATTCGCAACGCCTCCGGCAACCAGTGAAACCCGAGGGTGCGGAAATGCGGCTCCAGCGGGAACCACATGTTCGGGGTTTGAACAAAATAGTGTGGGGCGAGGCGGCGGACTTCCGCAGCCATTGCCGTCATCTCGCGCCAGTGACCGACATGCTCGATCACGCTGTTCGAATGGACGATGTCGAACGTGTTCGCGGGATGATCTGCCATGTGGCAGGCGTCGCCGGGGCGCAGGTGATAACATCCGTCATCCAGTGTCGGGGCGCCCAGGTTGACGATGGTGATATCGAGATCGAGCCGTTCCCAGACTGGTCTGGTCGTCTGCCAATAGGCCTTTGACCCGCCCAGATCGAGCACCCGGATCTGTCGCCCATCCGTCAGACAGTGCCGTTCCATATGATCGACAAAGCGCTGGAGCCGCCTTCGCCGGTAGGATGAGCCATCGATCTCTGCCTCGATCTCCTTGTCGGCGCGAGTCGTGGGCGCAGCGAGACTCACCATCGCCGACTCGCGCATAGACCACGGGCGCCGAGGGCAGCGAACAGCTTGTCGGGGTAGGCGGGATTATTCCTCCCAGTCGTTTCGTCGCGCGCGCCAAGCCACCGCATGAAGTCCCCCCTTGGTCAATCGCCGCCGGGTTGCAGCACGGTCACCTGCGGTCGGCAAGGTTGCAGGTCGGTCTTCTCGTCCGAGACGGATGAGAAAATCCGGCGAGCTCTGTTGGATACCGCTTGCGGCGGGAGACGCCGTGATGCGGTTGATCTTGATCGGCGGCGGGAGACGCCTTGCACCGGCAGCGTGGCACGCCCGGAGGCTGTGCGCTGGTGACCCCTACGGGACTCGAACCCGTGTTTTCGCCGTGAGAGGGCGACGTCCTAGACCGCTAGACGAAGGGGCCGTGCAAGCGGGAGCGGCGCCTCTACGGGGGTCGCGGCGGGTCGTCAACCCACCGCGACATCCTTTTTCATTTCAGGCGGCTGCCTTGCGGCGCTCCGCCATCTCCGCGTTGAGCATTTCGGCGAGCAGGAAGGCCATCTCCAGGCTCTGCCCCGCGTTGAGGCGCGGGTCGCAATGCGTGTGGTAGCGGTCAGCCAGCGTCTGTTCGGTGACGTCGACGGCGCCGCCAGTGCATTCGGTGACGTTCTGCCCGGTCATTTCGGCGTGGATGCCGCCGGCGTGCGTCCCCTCTGCGCGGTGAACCGCGAAGAAGCCGCGGACCTCGGCCAGGATCCGCTCGAACGGGCGGGTCTTGTAGCCGTTCGCTGCCTTCACGACGTTGCCGTGCATCGGATCGCAGCTCCAGACCACCGGATGCCCTTCGCGCGTGACGGCGCGCAGCAGCTTGGGGAAGGCCGCCTCGATCTTGTCATGGCCGTAGCGGGTGATCAGCGTCATGCGGCCGGGGATGCGGCCGGGATTGAGCGTGTCGAGCAGGCGCAGCAGCACGTCGAGCTCCAACGTCGGTCCGCACTTCACGCCGATCGGATTGCCGATCCCGCGGAGGAACTCGACGTGCGCCGAGCCCTCGAACCGGGTGCGATCGCCGATCCACAGGAAGTGCGCGGACGTATCGTACCAGTCGCCGGTTAGCGAATCCTGCCGGGTCATCGCCTCCTCATAAGGAAGCAGCAGCGCCTCATGGCTGGTGTAGAAGCTTGTCTGCGCGAGCTGGGGCACGGTTTCGGGATCGATGCCGCACGCCGCCATGAAATCGAGCGCCTCGCCGATGCGATCGGCGGTTTCGGCATATTTCGCCGCCCACGGGCTGCGACCCATGTAATCCAGCGTCCAGCGATGCACCTGCGCGAGATTGGCGTAACCGCCCTGCGCGAAGGCGCGCAGCAGGTTCAGCGTCGCGGCGGACTGGGCATAGCCCTGCACCATGCGCTTCGGATCAGGGGTGCGAGATTCCGGGGTGAAGCCGATGTCGTTGACGTTGTCGCCGCGATAGCTGGGCAATTCGACGCCATCGATCGTTTCCGTCGGGGCGGAGCGCGGCTTCGCAAACTGGCCGGCCATGCGGCCGAGCTTCACCACCGGCAGCTTCGAGGCATAGGTGAGGACCACCGCCATCTGTAGGATGACGCGGAACGTGTCGCGGATGTTGTTGGGATGAAACTCGGCGAAGCTTTCCGCGCAATCGCCGCCCTGCAGCAGGAAGGCGTCGCCGGCCGCGACACGCGCGAGCTCAGCGGTCAGATTGCGCGCTTCGCCGGCAAAGACGAGCGGGGGGAAGCTGCGCAGCGTATCGGTCGCGGCGGTCAGCGCGGACTGATCGGGGTAGTCGGGGAGTTGGCGAGCCTCGTGAGAGGTCCAGCTATGAGGGGCCCAATTGGAGGCCATGGCAAGTTTCCTTTCGGCGCGCGGCCATGCAAGAAAATGTCGCAGCGCGCAAACAAGCTGTACTTTATAGCACGCCCGGGTAGGCGCCGCCATCGATCAGGAGGCTCTGCCCGGTGATAAAGCCGGCGCGATCCGAGCATAAAAAGGCGCAGGCTGCGCCAAATTCGGCCGGATCGCCGAACCTCTTGGCCGGGATGCGATCGCGGCTGCGCGCCTCTGCCGTCTCGACATCGATCGACTGCGATCTGGCGGCGAAGTTCATGACGGCGGGCAAGCGGCGGGTGGCGAACAGGCCGGGGAGGAGGAAGTTGATCGTGACATTGGCGCTCGCCACTTCGCGCGCGACGCCGGCGAGGAAGCCGGTCAGCCCGATGCGCGCGCCGCTGGAAAGATCAAGGCCGCCGGCGGGCGCCTTCACTGACCCGGAGGTGATGCACACGATGCGGCCGAAGCGCCGTTCGATCATCCCGTCGACGACCTGTTGAACGAGGCGGATGGGCGTGACCATATTGGCATCGAGCCCGGCGTGGATCGCAGCCTCGTCAAGATCGCGGAAACCGCGCGGGGGCGGGCCGCCGTTGTTGTTGACGAGAATGTCTGGCCGACCGGCGGCGGCGACCAGATCGGCCTGCACCGCCGGATCACCGATGTCGCCGGCGATGGCGATCACCTCCACGCCGGCATCCTGCCGCAGCTTCGCGGCTGCTTGCTCGACCGCATCGGCATCGCGGCCGTTGATGACGAGACGGCAGCCGGCGCGGGCAAGTTCCTGCGCGCAGGCGAAGCCCAGCCCTTGGCTGGACGCGCAGACGATGGCGGTTTTGCCGGACAGGCCAAGATCCATGAACATTCTCCCGATCGAGGCCGGATCATAGGGGAGAGAGGCAGGCGGCGTCACCATCGCAAGGGCGCGGGCGGTATCGCGTGCTTGCTGCGCGGTGCACGCCTGCCTAAATCCAGATCATGGCGCATGCTCATCACGATCATCACGAACCGCAGGGTGCAGACCTGGCCGAGGCAGCCCAGGCAACGTTGGAACGTGCCGGGGAGCAATGGACCGCGATGCGCGCCAGCGTGTTTGGCGCGCTGGCCGGGTTCGATAAGCCGGCGAGCGCCTATGATATCGCCGACGCCGTTTCCAAGGCGGAGGGGCGGCGCGTTGCCGCCAACAGCGTGTACCGCATCCTGGATCTGTTCGTCGGAACGAACCTGGCCCGCAAGGTGGAGAGCGCCAACGCCTATGTCGCCAATGCGCACCCCGATTGCCTGCATGACTGCATTTTCCTGGTGTGCGATTCGTGCGGGCAGACGACTCATCTTGACGATGACCGCCTGACCGGCGGGGTCCGCGACGCGGCCTCTGCCGCTGGCTTTTCACCGGTGCGCCCGGTGATCGAGGTGCGCGGCCGCTGCGCCGCCTGCGCCGGTACCGCCCGATGATCGACGTGGCAGGAACCCGTACCATTCGACACGATCCAACCGCTGGGGTAAGCGCCGCACGATGACCGATCTGCCTCAGACGCCGTTGCTCGATACCGTTTCGACGCCGGCCGACCTTCGAAAGTTGGCCCCTGAACAGCTTCGCCAACTTGCCGACGAACTGCGGGCCGAGACGATCTCCGCGGTTGGCTCCACGGGCGGGCACCTTGGTTCGGGGCTGGGCGTGGTCGAGCTGACGACCGCGATCCACTATGTGTTCGATACGCCGCGCGACCGCCTGATCTGGGACGTCGGGCACCAATGCTATCCGCACAAGATCCTGACCGGGCGGCGTGACCGTATCCGCACGCTGCGGCAGGGCGGCGGCCTTTCCGGCTTCACCAAGCGCAGCGAGAGCGAATACGATCCGTTCGGCGCGGCGCACAGTTCCACCTCGATCTCGGCCGCGCTTGGCTTTGCCATCGCCAACAAGCTGGCCGACCAGCCGGGCAAGGCGATCGCGGTGATCGGCGACGGCGCGATGTCCGCCGGCATGGCCTATGAGGCGATGAACAACGCCGAGGCCGCAGGCAACCGGCTGGTCGTGATCCTGAACGACAATGACATGTCGATCGCGCCGCCGGTCGGCGGGCTGTCGGCCTATTTGTCGCGCATCGTTTCCAGCCGCGAATTCCTGTCGGTGCGCGAGTTGATGAAGAAGCTGGCGCGGCGTCTGCCGCGGCCGTTTCACAATGCAGCGCGCAAGACCGACGAATTCGCCCGCGGCATGACGATGGGCGGCACGCTGTTCGAGGAGCTGGGCTTTTACTACGTCGGCCCGATCGACGGGCATAATCTGGAACACCTCATCCCGGTGCTCGAGAATGTGCGCGACGCGGAGGAAGGCCCGATCCTGGTCCATGTCGTGACGAAGAAGGGCAAGGGCTATGCCCCGGCCGAGGCGGCATCCGACAAATATCACGGTGTGCAGAAGTTCGACGTGGTGACTGGCGCGCAGGCGAAGGCGCCGCCGGGGCCGCCGGCCTATCAGAACGTGTTCGGCGACGCGCTGGCCAATGAGGCGGATCGCGACCCGCGGGTCTGCGCGATCACCGCGGCCATGCCGTCGGGCACTGGGGTCGATCGCTTCGCGCAGCGCCATCCCGATCGCGCGTTCGACGTGGGCATTGCCGAACAGCATGGCGTGACCTTCGCCGCTGGCCTTGCGGCACAGGGCATGCGCCCGTTCTGCGCGATCTATTCGACGTTCCTGCAACGCGCCTATGACCAGGTGGTCCATGACGTGGCGATCCAGAACCTGCCGGTGCGCTTCGCGATCGATCGTGCGGGGCTGGTTGGCGCTGACGGCGCGACGCATGCCGGATCGTTCGACATCACCTATCTGGCGAGCCTGCCCAATTTCGTGGTGATGGCGGCGGCGGACGAGGCCGAGCTGGTCCACATGGTCCATACCTGTGTCGAGCATGATTCCGGCCCGATCGCGGTGCGATATCCGCGCGGCAACGGCACCGGCGTGCCGCTGCCCGGGACCCCCGAACTGCTGGAGGTCGGCAAGGGCCGCATCGTGCGCGAGGGCAAGACGGTGGCGATCCTGTCGCTCGGCACCCGGCTGGCCGAGGCGCTGAAGGCGGCGGATCAGCTGGAGGCCAAGGGCCTGTCGACGACGGTGGCCGATCTTCGCTTTGCCAAGCCGCTGGACGAGGCGATGATCCGTCGCCTGCTGTCCAGCCACGAAGTTGCCGTGACGATCGAGGAAGGATCGGTTGGCGGCCTCGGCGCGCATGTCCTGACCATGGCATCCGACGAGGGGCTGATCGATGGCGGGCTGAAGCTGCGCACGCTGCGCCTGCCGGATGTCTTCCAGGATCAGGATACGCCGCAGGCGCAATATGCGGCGGCAGGGCTTGATGCCGATGGGATCGTCGGAACCGTGCTGAAGGCGCTGCGCTGGAACGAAACCGGCGCCGCTGTGGGCGCGTGAGCGGCTGGACCAAGGTCATCCTCGCCACTGCCATATTGGTGGTGGCGATGGCGGGCTTCAATCTCGCGCTGTGGCGCCGCCTGAAGGAAGCGCGGCGGATCGCGGCGTTGCGCGCCGAACAGGAAAGCGACGAGGCGCTGCCACCTTCCTGATCGCGTCGTGGCCGGTGGCCTCGACCATCTGCCTCAGTTGCGTGCCTCATGCGCAGTGTAATCATGCGGGCGGGCGAGGATCGCGCGGGCATCGCCGGGCGCCCTGACTTCGCCATGCGGCCCGCCGGCGGCCTCTATCACTCGGTCGAGCAGGGCCTGACCCTCGGGCCACCAGCCAAGTCCGCTGGCCGCGTTGAGATGGCCTTGTGCGCCAGCATCGACGAAGTAACTGCCCCAATCCGCCGCCAGGCTGTGCGCACGCTCGATCGAGACCCAGGGATCGTCGGTGCTCGCAACCAGGATCGAGGGGAAGGGCAGGGGGATTCGGGGTGCGGGGGCGAAGGTGTTCAGCTCCGCCGGTGCGCCCTCGCGATCCACGTCGGCAGGCGCGACGAGCAGGGCGCCCGCCACTGGCCATCCATAGGGTTGCGGGCTGAGCGACGCCCACCAGGCGATCGCCTGGCATCCCAGGCTATGCCCGACCAGGATGACGGGGGCCTGCGCGCTGGAGATTGCCTGGTCGAGCTTCGTCACCCAGGCGTTGCGATGCGGGGTATCCCACATGCCGAGATCGACACGGTGCGTGTCGAGGCGGCCTTGTTCCCAAAGAGTCTGCCAATGCGCCGGACCCGAATTGCCGAGGCCGGGAACCGTAAGGACGGTTGGCGGCCGCGCGATGCTGGACGAAAAATGGCCCATGATGGTGCTCCTGTCCGTCGGGGCGAGGCCGCGGTGCCAGTGCTCTAGGGGGACGCCCGGCATCGCGACCTCGACCTCTTTCTATATCCTATCAAATCCATGGGCAATGACTCAGTTCCGCCACAAGGTCGGATCGAGCAGCGCTTGCGACGAAGCGATCGGGGGGCGATAGGGCCGGCATGGCAAAGTCTCGCGTAGATCAGATGCTCGTCGATCGCGGCCTCGCCGAATCGCGCACCCGTGCGCAGGCGCTGATCATGGCCGGGCTGGTCTATGTCGGTGATCGCAAGGTGGAGAAGCCGGGGCAAAGCTTCGCAGAGGATGTGACGCTCGACGTGCGCGGCCGGGACCATCCCTGGGTATCGCGCGGCGGCATCAAGCTGGCGCATGGGCTTGACCATTTCGGCTGGGACGTGACGGGCGCGGTCGCCATCGATGTGGGATCATCCACCGGCGGCTTCACCGACGTGCTGCTGAGTCGCGGTGCGGCGCGCGTGTATGCGGTCGACAGCGGCACCAACCAGCTTGCCTGGAAGCTGCGGCAGGACCCGCGCGTGATCGTTCATGAACAGACCAGCGCGCGCATCCTGACCAATGCACATATTCCCGAGCCGGTCGACCTGATCGTGTGCGACGCGAGCTTCATCGGCATTGCCAAGGTGCTGGAGGTGTCGCTGCGCTTCGCCAAGCCCGCCGCCCGCGCGCTGACGCTGGTGAAGCCGCAGTTCGAGGCGGGCCGCGAGGAAGTGGGGAAGGGCGGCGTGGTGCGAGACCCGACCGTTCACCGGCGCGTCTGCGACGAGGTGGCGGCCTGGTTCGAAACGCAGGGGTGGCGTGTCGAAGGCGTGAGCGAAAGTCCGATCACCGGGCCGGAAGGGAATGTGGAGTTCCTGCTCGCGGCTGTCCGCAATTGAGGCACTTGCGCGATTGATGATGATCGTGCGCGGTTTACGATCGCTGCGGGCCATGGTTAGGCGACGCAAAACGCCGCGGAGGAAATGTGGGGGCATTAGCGTCCAAGAGCCAGTTGCGCATGTCGTTCGTGCGATGGGCGCTCGTATGTGTCCCGCTGATCATGCTGCTGGGCTTTCTGTCGGGGCGCAGTGTCCCTTCGGGTGATCAGAACCTGTGGTATCAGGCGCTGGAGAAACCGGCGGTGACGCCGCCGGGCTGGGTGTTCCCGGTCGCCTGGACGACGCTCTATATTCTGCTCGGACTTGCGCTTGCTGCGATCCTGAACGCGCGCGGGGCACGGCGACGGGCGGCTGCGGTGGGGCTGTTCGCGGCTCAATTTGCGCTGAACCTTGCCTGGACTCCGCTGTTCTTTGGTGCGCATCGGGTTGGCGCCGCGTTGCTGGTGATCACGGTGATGCTGCTGCTGGCGATCGCCACCACCGTTGCCTTTGCCCGGATCCGCAAGGCGGCGGCGTGGATGATGGTCCCCTATCTGGTGTGGCTGAGCTTTGCCGCGGTGCTGACGTGGCGGATCGATCAGCTCAACCCCGACGCGGAAACCCTTGTGCCGAGCGCCCGAACCTCCCAAGTCATTGGTTGATTCTCTACCGAAAGGCTTTGGCACATGCAGTCCGAAAACCGGCTGTTCGATGATCTGGCGAAATTGGTGAACGGCGCGGCCGGGACGTTGGCGGGTGTAGGGCGCGAGGCGCAGTCCGGCGCGCGGGAGCGAGCGCGCGAGTGGATCGGCGGCCTGGACTTCGTCAGCCGTGACGAGTTCGAGGCGGTGAAGGCGATGGCGGTTGCGGCACGTGACGAGGCCGATGCGCTTCGCGCGCGACTGGATGCACTGGAAGCGCGCCAGAACGGCTGATCTATCCACAACTGTCTGCGGCGCGTGCTTTGCGTTGCGGGGCTAACCCGTGCGATAAGATGGTGATGCTCGACGAAGCCGATCACGATCACGAACCCGAAGCCCCGCTGGACATGCTCGAAAACTATTTCTCGGCGCATGGCTGGTCGTACGACCGCCATGACGACGAGATCAGCGCGAGCGTGAAGGGCAGCTGGACCGAATATGAGCTTCGCGCCCTGTGGCGCGAAGAAGATGGCGTGTTGCAGTTCCTGGCGTTTCCGGACGTGAAGGTCGCGGAACATGCGCGCGCAGCGGTGTACGAGACGATCGGCCTCGCCAATGAACAGCTGTGGCTGGGCCATTTCGAGATGTGGTCGTCCAGCGGGATCCTGCTGTACCGCCATGCCGCGGTGGTCGATCAGACCGAGGAGGAGGCGACGCTGTCGCTCAACGCGGCGCAAGTGTTGGTGGAAACCGCGATCGACGAATGCGAGCGCTTCTATCCGGTGTTCCAGTTCGTCCTGTGGGGCGGGAAATCGCCGCGCGACGCCATTGCGGCGGCGCTGATCGAAACGCAGGGCGAGGCCTGAGCCGGTCATGAGCCTTCCCAGTTCCTTGTGGTTGATCGGTTGCGGCAACATGGGCGGCGCGATGCTGCGCGGCTGGATCGCGCAGGGCCTGCCGCCATCCGCGATCACCGTTGTCGATCCGGGCGCGCCTGACGTTCCGGCGGGGGTGCGGATTCTCGCCGCGCCGCCGCAGGAGTCTGCCCCGGACGTGATCGTGCTCGCCGTCAAGCCGCAGCTGCTGGACTCGGTCGCCCCGTCGATCGCGAGTATCCGCCCTGCGATCCTCCTGTCCATCCTGGCGGGAGTTGAGGAATCGGCGCTGGCGGCGCGCATCGCGGCGGGCACGATCGTGCGTGCCATGCCCAACCTGCCGGTGGCGATTGGCAAGGGGGTGACGGCGCTTCATGCGACGTCCACCGACCAGGCGGTTCGAGACACCGCGGAGGCGCTGATCCGTCCGCTCGGTCAGGTCGAATGGATCGCCGACGAGGCGCTTTTCGACGCGGTGACTGCCCTTTCGGGTTGCGGTCCGGGGTTCGTGTTCCGGTTCATCGACGCGCTGGCTTCCGCCGGCGAGCGACTGGGCCTGCCGCGTGAGCAGGCCGCGCGCCTTGCGCTCGCCACGGTGGAAGGGTCAGCAGCGATGGCCGCCGGCGCGGACGTCAGCCCGGCGGTGCTTGCCGATCGGGTGGCGAGTCCCGGCGGGTCGACGCGCGAGGGGCTCAATGTCCTCGATCGTGACGCGGCGCTCAATCACCTGCTGGAAGCGACGCTGAGCGCGAGCTTCGAACGGAACCGGGAATTGGCCGCGGCGGCGCGCGGCTGATCTGACAAGCCGACATCCACCGGCCGCTGTTCGGCGGCCGGGGCGACGGCTCAGCCGCGCAGTGCGTCGATCCGGGGACGCTCTTCCTCGGGGATCAACCCTTGCAGGACGGCCCAGAACCCGCCCACGGCACCCTGGCCAGCCTCCAGATAGGCGGCAGCGAGCCGTTCGCGGAGCGCATCGTACAGCCCGGCCTCGAACGCTTCACCTTCCTTGGTGAGGCGCAGGAGCCGTTGTCGGCGGTCCCGCTCGCCAGGCCGCGCCTCGACATAGCCGCGCTCGGTCAGTTCGCTCAGCACGCGGCCGAGCGACTGTTTGGTGATCCCCAGCAGCGCGAGCAGATCGGAGACCGCCATGTCGGGCTTCCGGGCGATGAAGTAGAGCGCGCGATGGTGCGCCCGTCCGAGGCCGTGACGCGCCAGGCCGCGATCGATCGACCGCGTGATATGGGCGCTTCCGAAGTACAGCAGCTCGATACCGCGGCGAATTTCAGGCTCGCGCAGGAAGAGCGGAGAGGCGGAGGACGTCGGGGCAGCCATGTTGACCGGCATTGCCATCGGGCCTACCCGACCGCAACCCCGTCAACGGCGCGGTTGTTGCGCCTGCCAGGAGCTTTTTTCCGTGCCGACGCCTGCGCAATTCGCCTTTGAACCCAATTCCTCGCCGATCCCGGCGTCCGAACGCACCGCCCAGATCAGCGACCCGGCGTTTGGCCGCGTCTTCACCGATCATATGGCGGTGGTGCGCTGGAGCGAAGCGAAAGGGTGGCATGATGCGAAGATCACCGCACGCACCACGCTGTCGGTCGATCCGGCAACCGCGGTGCTTCATTATGCGCAGGAGATCTTCGAAGGGCTGAAGGCCTATCGTCATGATGACGGGTCCTTCGCGCTGTTCCGTCCCGCCGCCAATGCCGCGCGGTTCCGCGATTCCGCCCGCCGCATGGCGATGCCCGAACTGCCCGACGATCTGTTCATCGGTTCGATCGAGGCGTTGGTAAAAACCGATGCCGACTGGTTCCCGGCGGTGGAGGGCGGGTCGCTGTACCTGCGGCCGTTCATGATCGCGAGCGAGGTGTTCCTGGGCGTGAAGCCGGCCGGGGAGTATCTGTACATGGTGCTGGCGTCGGCCGCCGGATCCTATTGGAAGGGCGGCGTCCGGCCGATCTCGCTGTGGGTGAGCCATGATTATTCGCGTGCCGCACCTGGCGGCACCGGCGCTGCCAAGTGCGGCGGAAATTACGCCACCAGCCTCGTCGCGCAGCAGGAGGCAATCCGCCGCGGATGCGACCAGGTGGTGTTCCTCGATGCGACGGAACGCCGCTGGATCGAGGAACTGGGCGGCATGAACATCTTCTTCGTGTTCGACGACGGCTCGATCCAGACGCCGCCGCTGACGGGAACGATCCTGCCGGGCATCACGCGCAACTCGATTCTCCAGCTTGCCCGTGACGCGGGGCTCACCGTGCGTGAGGAGCTGTATTCGATCGATCAATGGCGTGCCGATGCGGAGAGCGGGCGGCTGGTGGAAAGCTTCGCCTGCGGTACCGCGGCGGTCGTGACCCCGATCGGGCAGGTCTCCGGGCCCGATTATGCGTTCACCATCGGCTCGGGCGGCACGGGGCAGATTACGCAGCGGTTTCTCGACAGCCTGACCGCCATCCAGCGCGGCCGCGCGCCTGATCCGCACAGTTGGCTGCATCCGATCGCCTAAGGCCATTGCACTTCGCGCGCGCCCGTTATAGGCGCCCGCGTTCTGCTGGGGCGTCGCCAAGTGGTAAGGCACCGGTTTTTGGTACCGGCATTCGCAGGTTCGAATCCTGCCGCCCCAGCCAGTTCTCAGCTAAGTGATTGATCTGACTGGCACATGCGGCTCGGCCGAGCTCGCATGTGGCCGCGAGCGTGCCATATGGCCGGTCGGGGAGATCAACGCCCTTCCTCTTTGCCTTGACTGCGGGCGAAAGAATGGGAAAGCCCGTCGCTGCTTGCGTCGAAATTGGACGCGCGCGTTGGCTTGGCGGACTCGCGTAGCGCGAAGATAGCCTCGCGATATCCGCCAAGCAGATTCAGATCGTCAGCGGCGGGGCGCGCGGCCGGCGAAGGTGACGATGCTCTCGGCGCCGTTCGGGCCGATCGCCGACACGCCGAAATAGTGATCGTCGACCGACACTTCCTTCAGCACCTGCTGGGTTGCGCCGGAAACCTCGCGCGCATCGGTCCAGGCGGGCTTGTCGGTGCGGCGCCAATGGATCTTGTAGCGCGCCGCGCCGGGCACCGGTTGCCACGCGACGGTCGTATCGCGGGTCAGTTCGCCGGCGACGTTGACGCCCGCCGGGGCGGCCGGGGCGGCGGCAAGCTGCCCGATGGTCGCGACGTTGATGGCGGTGACTCGTGCGAGATAGGGGAAATCCATCCCCTCGATCGTGTCGCCATAGACGCGGCCGTTCTCGGTGCGCAGATCCTGGTGCTGGCGATTCCAATTCTCGGCGCCGACGGTGAAACGGACCGCGGGATAGCCCTGGCGGAGGAACGGCTCGTGGTCGCCGCCCCGGCCGAAGCGATCGGGGCGGCGATCGACGAACACGTCGAACTTGCCGGGCAGGCTATCGGCGATGCCGTCGATCGCCTTGGCCAGTGCGCGGCTGGGGCCGTCGTCCTCGCCGCCGATCGCGCGGCGCTCCATCGCCTCGGCGAGGCTCTCGCTGGCGCGCACGCCTTCGGAGAAGACGCGCACGCGATCGGCGACGCGCAGGCCATTCTGGCCGATCGAATTGCCGACGATATCGTTGTTGAGCATCGCATCGACCTGCCAGCCGCGTGCCTTCGCGGTTTCGGCCAGCAGGGTGGCGCCGAGCAGGCCCTGCTCCTCGCCCGAGAAAGCGACGTAGACGATGTTGCCGGCGAACTTCTCCTTCGACAGGATGCGCGCGGCCTCCAGCACCAGCGCGACGCCGCTCGCGTCATCGTTCGCGCCGGGGGCATCGGAGGTTGCGTCCATCACGTCGGTGACGCGGCTGTCGATATGGCCGCCGACGATGATGTAGCGGTTGGGATCGGTGCCGCGCTGGATGCCGAGCACGTCCTCAATCACGACGCCGTTCGGCGCGCGCGCGTTGACGAAGCGGCGCTGCAGGCGCTCGACCGTGATGCAGCCGCCGCAGGCCGCGCCGATGCGCTCGAACTCGGACGCGACCCAGTTGCGCGCGGCACCGATGCCGCGCTTCGGATCGGTCGCCGAGGATAGCGTGTGGCGGGTGCCGAACGAGACGAGCTTCTCCACCGAGCCGCGCAGCCGATCCGGCGACGGCGTATCGCGTGCCGCGGCAGGGGTGGCGAGCAACAGGGCGGCGAAGGGAAGGGTGCGGATCATAGCGCGGTGTTGGCGGTAAATGGCGGGTCAGACAAGCGCGACCCTGACGATCCGGCCAACACCCTGTCGAGGGCTGCGCTGCTTGCGCCGAACAGGATGCAGTTGCCGGGGATGATCATCAACGGCACCGTTTGCCGCCACCGTCCGCCGCAGCGCCGCGCACGAGCGCCGCGGCCCACAGCCGCGGTGCTGGGCGCGGAAATGATCGGCGAGCGCGATCGCCCGTTTGATGTCTACGGAAGCTGAACGATCTGTCCGATCGTTACGCCATTCAGCCCGAGCCATGCGGCGAGTTGCTCAAGTTCGTGAGCCAATCGCTCGAGGGTTTCTGCAGGGGCGCCAGGCTCGATGGTCACACGGTGCGCCAGGAGCATGCCAGCCTGGCGATCTGCCTTCAGGTCCACACGGGCGACGAGTGCCTCGTCCATGAGGAAGGGGAGGACGTAATAGCCATGCGTCCGCCTCTCCGGCGGTACGTAGATCTCGATGCGATAGCGAAAGCCGAACAACCGCTCCGCGCGGCTCCGCTCCCAGATCAAGGGGTCGAACGGTGCCAGCAGCGAGGCGGCGCGCACGCTGCGCGGCGTGGGGGCGTCGCGGTGCATCCACGCCCTTTGGCTCCAGCCCTCTACCCGAACCGGGATGAGCGTGCCTGCTTCTGCTTCGGCCGCGATGGCATGGTCCGCCTCTTCGGGTTTCAGGCGAAAATAATCGCGCAGGTCCGCGGCCGTCGCAACACCCAGTGCCTGCGCGCTGCGCGCGATCAAGGCTTGCTGCGCGCTCGCCGGGTCGGGCGTGGGAAGGTCCAGAACAGCCGTGGGCAGAACGCGCTCGGGCAAGTCATAGACACGGGCGAAGCTGCTGCGGCGTGTCGCGGTGGTGATCTTGCCGGCCCAGAACAGCCATTCGAGTGCGTGCTTGGTGTGGCTCCATTCCCACCAGCCGCTCTTGCTCGATCCGTTTTCGAAGTCGGCCGCGGTCATGGGCCCCTCCGCGGTTATGCGATCGAGCACCGCCTGAGCCTCCGCCCTTCGCTCGACAGCAAAGCGCCGGAGCCCTTGGTATCCGATCTCGCCCCGTTCGGCGCGGGCCATGCGCCAGCGCAGTAGAGGGTGCAGGTCGAGCGGAAGCAGCGAGGCCTCATGCGCCCAATATTCAAACATGCGCCGCTGCCGCATCGGCCCCCACGCGTCACGCGCGATCGCCTCTCGATCGTAAGGGCCAAGGCGCGAGAAGGCTGGCAGATAATGTGCTCTGACGAGCACGTTGACGCTGTCGATCTGGAATAGCCCCAGGCGACCGAGCGTGCCACGCACTCGGCTCGCGCCTGGCCGCGCTGGACGAGAGATGCCGAAGCCCTGGGCCGCAAGCGCGATCCGTCGCGCCTCCCCGAGTGAAAGATTGATCCCCACAAGATGGAGCTTGGCCGCTGGATCCAAAGCGCGTCAACCTGAGCGGCACGGCATGCCGTGGTGCGATGGAGAGCAGAACTTACAGCTTCACCGCGTTCAGGCGGAGCGCGTTCAGCACGACGGTGAAAGACGACAGCGCCATCGCTGCGCCAGCCAGCATCGGGGAAAGCAGGATGCCTGCAACCGGGTACAACACGCCCGCCGCGACCGGCACGCCGATCCCGTTGAACACAAAGGAAAAGAACAGGTTCTGTCGAATGTTGCGCATCGTGGCATGTGCCAGCTTGCGGGCGCGGACGATGGCGGACAGGTCGCCGCGAGTCAGCGTCATGCCGGCGCTCTCGATCGCCACGTCGGTTCCTGTGCCCATCGCCAACCCCACATCGGCCGCGGCGAGGGCAGGGGCGTCGTTGATCCCGTCGCCGGCCATCGCCACCCGATGGCCGCTCGCCTTCAACTCGCCGACGATGCGCGCCTTGTCCTCGGGCTTCAGATCGGCGCGGATATCGTCGAGCCCCCCTACCGCGCGCCCCACGGCCTCGGCCGTGATCTGATTGTCGCCCGTGAGCATGACGACGCGCAGTCCGCTGTGGCGGAGCGCGGCGATCGCCCCCCGTGCCGCCGGGCGGACGGGATCGGCCACTCGAGGAGCCCGGCCAGCCGCCCATCCACCGCGACCAGCATGACGCCAGCGCCATCGCGGCGGTGCCGATCGGCGACCTCGTCCAGCGGGGCAGGGTCTGCCCCAGCTCGTTTCATCTGTGCGGCATTGCCGACCACCACGGTACGCCCGCCGACATTAGCGCTTACCCCCAGGCCGGTTTGCGAGGCAAAGTCCTGGACCTTGGTCATCGTCAGCCCTCGCGCGGCGGCAGCCGTTACGATCGCATGGGCGAGCGGATGCTCCGACTGGGCCTCCACCGCAGCGGCAAGCGCCAGCAGCTCGGCTTCGCTGAAGGGGTTGACGGGCTCGACGGCGACCAGCGCCGGCTTGCCCTCGGTCAGCGTACCGGTCTTGTCGATGACCAGCGTATCAACCTTTTCGAATGCTTGCAGGGCTTCGGCATTCTTCACCAGCACGCCAGCCCGGGCGCCCCGGCCGGTGCCGACCATGATCGACATGGGCGTGGCGAGCCCGAGGGCGCACGGGCAGGCGATTACCAGGACGGCGATCGCGTTCAGCAGTGCGTGGCCCATGCGCGGCGCCGGGCCGAGCAGTGACCAGACCACGAAGGTTGCAATCGCAATGAGCACGACGAGCGGCACAAACCAGCCGGACACGCGATCCGCGACTGCCTGGATCGGCGCGCGGCTGCGCTGCGCCTCCGCGACCATCCGCACGATCCGCGCCAGCATCGTATCGGCGCCCACCGCACGGGCCGTCATGATCAGGCTGCCGGTGGTGTTGACCGTACCTCCGGTGACGGGCGCGCCGGGCTCCTTGGGCACCGGGCCTGGTTCTCCGGTGAACATGGACTCGTCGACGGAGGAGTGGCCCTCCAGAACCACGCCGTCGACGGGGATCGCTTCGCCGGGGCGGACGCGCAGCCGATCGCCCGCGGCCACTTCGGCAAGGCTGACTTCTGCTTCCGATCCGTCGGCGCCGATGCGATGTGCGGTCTTGGGCGTCAGGTCCATCAGCGCACGGATTGCCCGACCCGTTGCGGCGCGGGCGCGCAGCTCCAGCACCTGGCCAAGCAGCACCAGCGTCACGACGACGCCGGCCGCTTCGTAATAGACGGGCACCATGCCCGCGTGCGTCCGGAAGGTGTCGGGGAAAATCTCAGGGGCAAGCGTCGCCACCAGGCTGTAAACGAACGCCGTCCCCACACCCATTGAGATCAGGGTGAACATGTTGAGGTGGCGGCTCCGGATTGACTGCCAGCCACGCTGGAAGAACGGCGCGCCGGCCCACAGGACGATCGGGGCAGTGAGCCCGAGCTGGACCCAGGGCGACATGGCCGGGCTGACGATGCGCAGGCCCAGCATATCGGCAATCATCGAGACGAGGAGCAGCGGCACGGTCAAGACGACGGCAACCCACAGCCGCCGGGTGAAACCCACCAGCTCAGGGTTCGGGCGGTCGTCCAGCGACGGATCCTCTGGTTCGAGCGCCATGCCGCAGATCGGGCATGTCCCCGGTCCTTGCTGGCGGATCTCCGAATGCATCGGGCAGGTCCACATCGCGCCGGGCGTGGCGCTCGGCGCGGGGAACGGCTTGGTGCCCAGATAGGCGTTCGGATCGGTGACGAACCTGGTCCGGCAACCCGCACTGCAGAAGTAGTAGGCCTTGCCCTGATGCTCGGCATGATGCGTGGTTTTGGCGGGATCAACCGTCATGCCGCATACAGGATCGATTGCGGCCGCGTGCTCATCGGAGCGAATGCGGACTGCCTTATGATGGGCATCGGGATGAGGGTTGGTCATCGCGCAACTCTTTCAACCCGACATGATCCAGGATCGGACGGCGCTGATCATAGCGCGCTGCCGCCGGGAGGGCGCGTGCGAGATACCCTTATCCATGACCCAAGAGGTGTGCAGTGGTCGGGCTCGCTAAAATCGACAAGCTTTTCACGCCCGAAAGGGATTGTGAGCGGCAGGACGACGACTGCAGCCAAATCGTGTCTAGTGCTTGTGGCGTTGTTGAACTTGATCGGGTCGGCGGCACGACCGGGACGCACCGCCAATCGCCTGCCCGCAAAGTCGCGACCCATCGCTCGAATCTATGCCCCTATTCGATCAAACTATTGATTTCAGAGGCAGGATTGTCGCTCCGTGCAGAAAAGAGAACCTTCGCGCCTTATAATTTTTGTCACCGATGAGTGGCCGTGCAACGGCTTCAATGCGCCATGCGCATCCTAAGATTCTGATATTTCAGCATAGTCACCTCTTATCGCACGCAACTTAAATGTTGCTGCTTTGCATCAGTCGCAACGAAATGGCTTTTCGAGCCTAGACCGCAGCGCGCGGTGCCGCGACATGGCCTTGGCCCATGAGGCTCGAGGATCCTCCGGGGGAGAGGGTCCAATCACAAAATATCAGGGGGTGTATCGGTGATCACACGCGGGTTTTTTCTGGCGACCACGGCATCGGCTTCAATAATCATCAGCAGCTCCGCCCTTGCGCAAAGCCAGCCCGCGCCCTCGTCCGACAAATCCGCCGCAACCCAGGCCGTCGAAGCCGCCGTGCAGGGCGATCCGGTCGCGCCGACCGATGATATTGTCGTCGTAGGCAGTCAGATCCGGGGCAGCTCGGTCGCCGCGGCGCTGCCGGTCACGGTCGTGGGTCAGGAAGATATGGCGGCGATTGGCGCGACCTCGGGCGACGAACTGCTGCGTTCGATCCCGCAGCTGGGCGACGTGACGTTCAACGCCAGCTATCTGCCTAACAGCTCGAACGCGGCGCGCGGCGACGTTGGCTCGGTGAACCTGCGCAACCTGGGCGTCGGCAACACGCTGGTGCTGCTGAACGGCCGCCGCGTCGTCAATCACCCGACCAGCCGCGCGAACGAGAATCTCGTCCCCGTGCTGACCGTCAACAGCAACACCATCCCCGCATTCGGCATCGAGCGGCTGGAAGTGCTGCGTGACGGCGCGGCCGCGATCTACGGCTCTGACGCGGTCGCCGGCGTGGTCAACACCGTGCTGCAGAAGGACTTCCAGGGCGTCCAGATGGAGGGCCAGGTCGGCTTCGGCGAAGACACCAACCTGCTCGAAACCAACCTGAACCTGCTCGCCGGCACCCGGCTGGGCGATCGCGGCAACATCACGATCTTCGCCTCGCGGGAGTCGCGCACCATGATGCGCGCCGCGGACCAGGATTATACCGCCTCGGACGACAAGAGCCCGTTGTTCGTCGGCACCGCGCTGGAGGGGCTGACGCTGATCGACGGCCGCTCGACGATCACGCCCTGGGGCGTGTTCACCACCCGCGGCGGCGTACCGGTGCGGCAGGGCAGCGGCACCACCGGCGCGCTCGTGACCAGCGCGGCCGGCGTGTTCCACATCCAGCCCACCACCAACGGCGGCTGCACCGCGGGTGTCCCGTCGAACGCGGCGATCTGTATCGACGATGGCAACAACACCGCACTGGGCGATCGCAACCTGCGCTTCGACCAGACCCGCGCGTACAACCGGACGATCCTGCCCAAGGTCGAACGCTACAATCTGTTCGCCAACGGCAATTACGAGCTGACCGACACGCTGGAGGTGTTCGGCGAGGCGGCTTATTATCGCGCGACGACCAACAGCATCCAGAGCTCGCCGGGCACGCTCGCCGCGGGGCCGATCGTGATTCCGGCCAGCAATTACTACAATCCGTTCGGCGCAGTGGGCAGCGCGGGGCGCATCCCCGGCCTGAACACGCCGGCGGGTGGCCTCGACGTCACGCTGACCAGCTATAACTTCTCCGACTTCGGCCCCAACATCGTCGACGTCGACAATGAACAATGGCGTGCGCTGGCCGGTGTCCGCTTCAACCTGTTCGGCATCGATTTCGAAAGTGCGGCGCTCTATTCGGAAGCGACCGTTACCGACACCTCGACCGGCATCAGCGCCACCCTGCTGCAGCGCCAGCTCGGCCTGTCGACGCCGGATGCGTACAATCCGTTCAACGGCGGCAACCTCGGCTCGCCCAGCCTCGCCGACACGACGCTGTCGAACCAGGCGGCGATCGACGCGGTCCGCATCAACACCACGCGCCGCAGCAAGGCGACGCTGGCACTCGCCGACCTCAAGGGGTCGAAGGCTGACCTGCTGGCGCTGCCCGCCGGCAACCTTGGCATCGCCTTCGGCATCGAGGGGCGGCGCGAGACGCAGCTCGACGATCGCGATCCGCGCGTCGACGGCACCATCCAGTTCCGCGACAGCGTAACCGGCTTCGTCAATCCGTCGGACCTCGTCGGCACCAGCAACTCGCCCGACACCCGCGGCAGTCGCAACGTCTTTGGCGCCTATGTCGAGGCCGCCGTCCCGGTGATCTCGCCGGACATGAACATTCCGCTGGTCAATCGCCTCGAATTCCAGCTGGCCGGGCGGTTTGAACATTATTCGGACGCCGGCTCGGTCGCCAAGCCGAAGATCGCCGCCGCCTGGGATGTCGTCTCGGGCATCCGCCTGCGCGGTTCCTATGCCGAAAGCTTCCGTGCGCCGAACCTGGAACAGGTCAACGCCCAGCTCGTCACCCGGTCCAACACCCGGCTCGATCCGATCCGCTGCGAGGCGCAGCTGCGCACCGGGGCGATCAGCTCCTTCACCAATTGCACGCAGAGCTTCGCCACCACCGCACAGCGCGCCGGCAACCCCAATCTGAAGCCGGAACAGTCGACCAACTGGACCGCCGGCGTCGTCCTTCAGCCGACGTTCCTCGACGATGCGGTGGGCCGGATCACGTTGACCGCCGACTATTGGAACATCAAGCAGCGCGACATCGTCGGCATCTTTGGTGAGGCCAATGCCCTCATCAACGATTACCTGCTGCGTGTCGGCGGGTCGAGCGATGCGAACGTCATCCGCAGCGCCCCCACCGCGGACGACATCGCGCTGTTCAACGGCAGCGGCATCGCGCCGGTCGGCCGCGTGCAGTTCGTCAACGACCAGTATCAGAACCTTCAGCCGCAGAGCGTGTCGGGCTGGGACTTCGGGATCAACTGGCGGGTGCGCGATTTCGGGATCGGCCGGATCGTCGCCAACGTCAACGCGGCCTATCTGAAATCCTATTTCCTGACGCCCTCGCCCGGCGTGCAGACGCTGATCGACGCGCGTGCCGCCGGCACGATCAACCGCGATATCGTGATCGTCGACGGGGGTGAGCTGGTGCGCCAGAACGGGAAGCCGGAATGGCGCGTCACCGGATCGCTAACCTGGTCCGCCGGGCCGTTCCAGGTCGGCACCTTCACCAGCTATACGAGCGATGTCTACGACACCGACGGCACCGTGAACGGCGTGCCGTGGCGGGTCGGCGGACGCACCACGATCAACCTGTATGGCCAGGTCGAGTTCGGCGACCGCAGCCGGGGCGAGGGGCAGCACCGTTTCCGCATCGGCGTGCGCAACCTGACCGACAAGCAGCCGCCGCTGGCGACGAACGGGTTCCTGGGCTCGCTCTACACGCCCTATTCGCGCTACTGGTACGCCAACCTGCGGTCGACCTTCTGATGCGCCGTTTCGCCACCGCCGCCGCGCTTCTCGCGCTTGCCACACCGCTTCTGGCGCAGGAGGGGGCACCGCCCCCCCGCACCGGAACCGGCGGCGACATCGTCGCCTATGACCAGATCCACAAGCCGGTGATCGGCCGCGGGGGCATGGTCGTCAGCCAGAATGTGATCGCATCGAAGGTCGGTGCGGAAATCCTGCGCAAGGGCGGCAATGCCGTCGACGCGGCGGTCGCGATGGGCTTCGCGCTCGCCGTCACCCTGCCGCGCGCGGGCAACATCGGCGGCGGCGGCTATATGCTGGTCCATATGGCCGCCAAGGACGGCAAGCCGGCGCAGGACATTGCGATCGATTATTACGGCCAGGCCAGCCGCCATACCAAGCCGGACCTGCTGCTGGGCGCCAATGGCCGTTTCGATCCGGCCAAGGGCTATTCGATGAAGGGCGTGGCCATCCCCGGCACCGTCGCGGGCCTGTGGGAAGCGCACAAGCGTTTCGGCTCGATGCCGTGGGGCACGCTGATCGCCCCGGCGATCGCGATGGCGGAACAGGGCGTCATCCTGTCCGACGACGAGGCGAAGGCCAACGCCGATCAGAAGGACGCGATGGCCGATGATCCCGCCGCGCTGGCGATGTTCTTCAAGCCCGACGGCAGCGCCTATGCGCCCGGCGAGCTGTGGAAGCAGCCCGATCTTGCCGCCACGCTGAAGGTGATCGCCGCCAAGGGCCGCGACGGTTTCTACACCGGCCCGCTCGCCCAGCGGCTCGCCGCCGGGATCAAGGCCGGCGGCGGCGTGATCGATGCCAGGGATCTGGCCAGCTACAAGGCGATCGTCTCGGCGCCGATCTGGTCCAGCTATCGCGGGCAGAAGATCGCGTACATGCCGCCGACCGCGTCGGGCGTTAGCGTCGCGGAGGCGATGAACATCCTCGAAACCTTCCCCGTGCGCGAGCAGCGCTGGGGATCGGTGGCGAACCTTCACCTGCTGTCCGAAACGATGAAGCTGGTATCGGCCGATCGCCGCCGGGTGGGTGGCGGGCCGGACTGGCGCTCCCCGACCAAGGGGCTTGCGTCCAAGGGCTATGCCGCCGAACGCGCCAAGCTGATCCGCCCCGATCGGGCGATGGGGGCGAAGGAAGCCGCCGACGGCAATCCCTACCCCTATGAAAGCCAGGACACGACGCATTATTCGATCGCCGACGCGGCCGGCAATGCGGTGAGCAACACCTATACGCTGTCGGCATCCTATGGCGCGCATGTCGTCGCGCCGGGGACTGGCGTGCTGCTCAACAATTCGCTGGGCAATCTCGCCTGGGGCCGCAAGGGCGACGACAAGGCGACGCTGCCGGTGCCGGGCAAGCGCGTCGGATCGACGATCACGCCGATCATCGTGTTCAAGGATGAAAAGCCCTGGCTGGTCACCGGCACGCCGGGCGGCGGATACATCATCGCGACGATGGTTCAGCTGTTGTCCAACGTCCTCGATCACGGCCTCAACGTCGCCGAAGCGGCGCAGCGGCCGCGCGTGAACCAGGGTGGCGGGGACGCTCCGCTGGAGCTGGAGGAAGGCTTCTCGCCCGACATCATTCCGATGCTCGAGGCGCGCGGGCACAAGGTGCGGCCGTCTAACACGATGGGCAGCACCCAGTCGATCATGGTCGAGGGCACGCGTTTCCTCGGCGCCGCCGATTCCCGCCGCCCCGATGCGGCCGCGATCGGGGTGAAGTAAGCGCGCCCGACCTCACCAACCATCAGACCCAAGGATCGCTTATGATGCGCATTGCCAGCCTGTTGTTGAGCGCGACCGCGCTGTTGCCCGTCGCCGCCCAGGCCCAGGCCCAGGCCCAGGCCCAGGCCCAGGCCCAGGCCCCAGCACAGGTACAGGCACAGGCACAGGCCCAGGCTCTGGCAACGGCGCTGCCCGATGCGCAGCGTGGCGCGATCATCGCCAATGTCGACGGCCGCGGCGATGCGCTGGCCGCCACCGCCAAGGCGATCTGGGACCTGTCGGAGGTCGGCTATCAGGAGACGAAAAGCTCCGGGTTGCTTCAGGCGCAGCTGAAGAAAGGTGGCTTCACCGTGACGCCGGGTGTGGCGGGGATGCCGACCGCGTTCGTCGCCTCGTTCAAGAACGGCCAGGGCCCGGTGATAGCGGTGCTGGCGGAATTCGACGCGCTGCCGGGCCTCGCGCAGACCACCGCGCCCGAGAAGCAGGTGATCCCCGGCAAGGTTGCCGGCCATGCCTGCGGCCACAACATCTTCGGCGCGGCGAGCGTCACGGCGGCGCTGGCGATCAAGGACTGGATGGTCGCCAACAAGGTGGCGGGCGAGCTGCGCATCTACGGCACCCCGGCCGAGGAAGGTGGCTCGGGCAAGGTCTATATGGTCCGCGCGGGGCTGTTCGACGATGTCGATGCGACGCTTCACTGGCATCCGGGCGATTCCAACAGCGTCAGCGTGGGCAAGAGCCAGGCGAATATCTCGGGCAAGTTCCGTTTCCGCGGGCTCAGCGCGCACGCCTCGGCTGCCCCCGACAAGGGCCGTTCCGCGATGGACGGCGTCGAGGTGATGAACGTCGCGGTCAATTACCTGCGCGAACATATCCCGATGTCGACGCGCATCCATTATGTCGTGACCAATGGCGGCGAGGCGCCCAATGTCGTGCCCGACTTTGCCGAGAGCTATTATTACGTCCGCCATACCGATCCCGCGGTGGTCAAATCGGTGATGGCGCGGGTGCAGAAGGCCGCCGAGGGCGCGGCGATCGCGACCGGCACGACGCAGGAGTTCGAGGCGACCGGCGGCGTCTATTCGATGCTTGGCAACGATACGCTGGCGGCCGTGATGCACCGCAATCTCGCCGCGGTCGGCGCGCCGAAATGGACCCCGCAGGAACGCGAATGGGCCGCCACGATCCAGAAGACGCTGCCGGCGCAGAAGCCGCTGACCAGCGCGGCCGAGGTCGGTGAGATCTGGCGCGGCGATGGCGGCGGATCGACCGACGTGTCGGATATCAGCTGGGTCACGCCGACCGTCGGTCTTGGCACGGCGACCTGGGTGCCGGGCACGCCGGCGCACAGCTGGCAGGCGGTCGCCGCATCGGGCAATTCGATCGGCGCCAAGGGCGGCGTGGTCGCGGCCAAGACGATCGCGCTGACCGCGGCCGAGCTGTTCCGCAGCCCGCAGGTGCTGGCCGAGGCCAAGGCGGAGTTGGTGAAGCTGCGCGGTGCCGACTGGAAATATGAGGCGCTGCTGGGCGATCGTGCGCCGGCGCTCGATTATCGCAAGCCGATGGCGGCGGCCGCAGGCGCGGAATAAACCTGGCGGGTGTTCGGTTTGCCGCTTGGCTTCCTCGGCGGCACTCTCCGTTCATGTCGGCACGTGCCGCTGGACGGGGGCGCCGCGCCGCGTGAATTGAGTTGGCGCGTTTGGCGCCATGCTGCCCGCGCTAAACGCGCTTCCTTCCGAAAACCGGAAAGCGTGCTGCCTCGCCATAGTCGATCTCGTCCGTGGCACCCTTCAATTTCGTCATGTCTTCTTCCGAAATGACGAAATCGACGTCGGCATTGTCACGCAGGTGGATGATGTTGGCCGTCTTGGGCAACGGAACGAGATCGAGCTGCAGGCAGTAGCGAATGCATAATTGCGCGACGGTGACGCCGTAATCGTCCGCCATGGCCGCCAGCTTGCTGCTCTGCAGTGCAGCCCCGTGCGCGACGGGGGAATAGGCTTCGACCAGGATGTTGCGGGCGCGGCAATAGTCGATCAGGTCGAACGGCGTATTGCCGACATGGGCAAGCACCTGATTGACCATCGGTGCTACGGATCCGAATTCGATGAGGTTGTCGAGATCAGCGGGTTCGAAGTTCGACACGCCGATCGCGCGCAGGGTGCCACTGGCATAAACCTCTACAAGTGCGCGCCATGCTTCCAGATTGCCTTCGAAAAAGCGCTCGTCTTCGCGAAAGGCGGCCCATGGTTGCGGGCTGTGGATCAGCATCAGGTCGATATATTCGAGGCCCAGGGCGTCCAGCGACCCATAGATTCTCTCGCGGGCATCTTCGAAGGTCTTGCACTCGGCGACGAGCTTGGTCGTGACGAAAAGCCGCTCGCGCTCCACGCCGCTCTCGCGGATGCCTTGGCCGACGCAACGCTCGTTCTCATAGGCCTGCGCCGTGTCGATGAGGCGGTAGCCCATCGCAATGGCATCATGGACCACCCGGGCCGCGTCGTCATTGGGGATCTGCCAGGTGCCAAGGCCCAGCCGCGGAATGTGGTTGCCGTTGGCGAGGACGGCGGTTTCGTCGAGTAGCATGTCTCTCACCTGTTATCTGGCCCCGTGCGACACTCCGACGTGCACGATCGGCGCCGCGACCATCATCGGTTTCTGCTCCGTTGTAGATGCGGGTTTCCACTTGGGTCAGCCGCCCGCCTTAGCGCCGCGGCATGGACGCCTAGCGGCGGGCTTATCTGCGATCGATCGCGGGCAGCGCGGCGATGAAATTGTTGAGCTCGCGCCGCCGTCCTGTCTCGTCGGCAAATTCGCCATTCACGCCCAGCATCCAGCGCAGCGACCGTGACTGAGGCGCGTAGTGCAAGCGTTCCAGCAGGACGGACCGGCCCTCCACGTCCTCCTCCTGCTCGGCAAGGCCGGCCTCGATCAGCGTCGCTGCCTGCCGGCGCAGGGCAACGGCAATTTCGCGCAGAGAGAGTTCGGGGTGATACTGGACGCCCCAGAAGATACCGCGTTCGTGGCTGATCTCGGCGGCCTGCACGTTGGTCACGTCGTTGCCGGCGAGATGGATCCCGCCCTCGGGAAGCCGCTCGACCTCGTCGGTGTGTACCGCTGGCGCATCCCAAGTGGGCGCGCGGCCATGCAGCAGGAGATGGTCATGTCCTGCGGCCGTGCGGGTGATGCGGCGCGAGATGGCGGCTTCCATGCGCTGCGGCATGGGGCGCACGCTGCCGCCCGCGGCGGCCACGGCAACCTGCAGGCCGGCGCAAGAACCAAAAGACGGAGTGCCCGCACGGAACACGGCGTGCATGAAGTCCAACTGACGCTCGACGGCGGGAGTCTTCTGGTAAACGTGCAGCGGCGAGCCGGAGAGGAACACCGCATCATAGCGTTTCAGCTCGTCCGGCCGGAATGAGGGGGCGCCCTCATCGGCAGGCTCGACCAACTCGATCGAACAGCCCGGTGCGAGCTGGCGCAGCGTTGCGGCGTATGTCTCTCCAGCGCTCTTGCCGACATAGCGGCGCCGCGCTTCACGCTCTTCGGGAGTTTCGCTTTCTGCGACGAGGAAGTGGTTCAACGTGCGGCCCGGATGATTGAGCCGGGATAACGCATGAAAGCCAAGATGGGCCCGTGGCTGGCGATGCCGGCGGCGGCTGGGTGAACCCAGCCGCCCTTTCGGATCACTCCTGGATCAATCAGCGATAGCGGCGATCGTAATAATAGCCCGGCCGGCCATAATAGGCGCGCGCACGCTCGGCACGGTAATGGCGATAGGCACGCGTCCGCTCGGCGCGGTAATTGCGATAGCCCCGCGGATCGCGATAGCCGCGATAGGCGCGCTGGTTATAGTATCGCCGCGGACTTTTCTTGTAGTGACGGCGGTCACCACGATAATGGCGATGAGCGCGGTCGCCGCCGCGATACGACTGGGCTTGCGCCTCGGTCGTGGTGACGACGCTTACACCAACTCCGGTGAACGTCATGGCGAGGGCAGCAAAGAGCCCCGTGAGCTTGTTACGCATCTACACGTCTCCTGGCGCTTGAGGCGCCTGTTGAGGGAACGGGCACGGGGAGGCCATCGTTCCGGGCAGGAGAACAGTGCCTTTCGGCAGACGGGCACGAATGTGCGACGAGCGGGGCGGCACGGTGCGCCCGCGCCGCTCATCGGCGTATGCCGGAAAACCGGCTATCTGGGAGATGATGGAAAGTTAAATGGTCGGGGAAAGAGGATTCGAACCTCCGGCCCCTGCGTCCCGAACACAGTGCTCTACCAGGCTGAGCTATTCCCCGACCAGGGTGCCAACCGGCAGGTGCCGGTGACAGGCGGCGGCTTATATCAACGAAATTTTGCGGGGCAAGAGGCTAAATTTGCGGGGCTGAACGAACGTGTTTTGGCTCGTTCGGCCGGGTGTTCAGCGCGCCGCGGTGGCGGGATGCTTTGGCATTGGGCGTGGGAGGTGCTAACGCGCGCGGCACTCACTCAAGCTGGCAGAATTTCGTGGCGACCGAGCTTTCCAAGATCCGTAACTTCTCGATCATTGCCCATATCGATCATGGCAAGTCGACGCTGGCCGACCGGCTGATCCAACGTACCGGGGGGCTGACCGACCGCGAGATGTCGGCGCAAGTCCTTGATAACATGGAGATTGAAAAGGAGCGCGGGATCACCATCAAGGCGCAGACGGTGCGCCTGGAGTGGAAGGGCCATGTCCTGAACCTGATGGACACGCCGGGGCACGTCGACTTCGCCTATGAAGTGAGCCGCAGCCTCGCCGCGTGCGAGGGCGCGTTGCTGGTGGTGGACGCGGCGCAGGGCGTCGAGGCGCAGACGCTGGCGAACGTGTACCAGTCGATCGAGCATGACCATGAGATCGTGCCCGTCATCAACAAGATCGATCTGCCCGCGGCCGAACCGGAAAAGGTGAAGGCCGAGATCGAGGAAGTGATCGGGCTCGACGCGAGCGGCGCGGTGCTCGCCAGCGCCAAATCGGGCATTGGCATCGAGGAAATCCTGGACGCGGTGGTCGAGCGGATCCCGGCGCCAAAGGGCGATCCCAACGCGCCGCTGAAGGCGATGCTGGTCGACAGCTGGTACGACCCGTATTTGGGCGTGGTCATCCTGGTGCGGGTGATCGACGGGACGCTGAAGAAGGGCCAGCAGGTCACCTTCATGCAGGCGGGCACGCAGCATCTGGTGGACCGCGTGGGATGTTTCCGTCCCAAGATCGAGCAATTGGCGGACCTGGGGCCGGGCGAGATCGGCTTCATCACCGCGCAGATCAAGGACGTGGCGCAGGCGCGCGTCGGCGACACGCTGACCGATGCGAAGAAGCCCGCGGCCGCGCCGCTGCCGGGCTTCAAGGAAGTGCAGCCGGTGGTGTTCTGCGGGCTGTTCCCGGTGGACGCCAACGATTTCGAGAAACTGCGCGAATCGATCAGCAAGCTGCGCCTCAATGACGCATCGTTCAGTTTCGAGATGGAGACGAGCGCGGCGCTGGGCTTTGGCTTCCGCTGCGGCTTCCTGGGGCTGCTCCACCTGGAGATCATCCAGGAGCGGCTGACGCGCGAATATGACCTGGACCTGATCACCACCGCGCCGAGCGTGGTGTATGAGATCGAGCTGACGCACGACGGCGGCATGATCGAGCTGCACAACCCGGCCGACATGCCCGATCCCAACAAGATCGCGATGATCAGCGAACCGTGGATCGAGGCGACGATCTACGTCCCCGACGAATACCTCGGCAGCATCCTGAAGCTGTGCCAGGACCGCCGCGGCATCCAGAAGAACCTGACCTACGTCGGCGGGCGCGCGCAGGTGACGTACGAACTGCCGCTGAACGAAGTGGTGTTCGATTTCTATGACCGGCTGAAGAGCATCAGCCGCGGCTATGCCAGTTTCGACTATCACCAGATCGGCTATCGCGAGGGCGACCTGGTCAAGATGAGCATCCTGGTGAACAACGAGCCGGTCGATGCGCTGAGCATGATCGTCCACCGCGGCACCGCGGAGACACGCGGGCGCGGCATGTGCGAGCGGCTGAAGGACCTGATCCCGCGCCACATGTTCAAGATCCCGATCCAGGCGGCGATCGGCGGCAAGGTGATCGCGCGCGAGACGATCGCGGCGCTGCGCAAGGACGTGACCGCGAAATGCTATGGCGGTGACGCGACGCGCAAGCGCAAGCTGCTGGAGAAGCAGAAGGAAGGCAAGAAGCGCATGCGGGAATATGGCTCGGTGAGCATCCCGCAGGAGGCGTTCATTGCAGCGTTGAGGATGGGCGACGACGCCTGATTTTAGCGCGGCATCGCCGCGCTAAAATCAGCAAAGCGTCGCGCCCGGCCGACGACCGCCCGGGCCCACCGGGCGTGTCGATCGACGACGCGGCTTTGCCGCGGCGGACCTAGAAAAGCGAGTCTCTAGCGCACGACAATTGCGCCTCTTTTCGCCTTCGAATTACAAATCTTATCTATCTGGCAATGGCGGCCGATTGGGGCCACAAATGGCGCGCAGCCGCACCCGCGACTGAAACCTTGGCAAGGTACTGAGCGGTACAACGTGGACGATCACGAAGAACTCAATCAAGAGAAAATTGAAAAGATGCGCGCATCACGTGTCTTCTGTTTTGTGGATGATGCTCAGATAAATGGCTTCGATCGCGCCTACATGGTAATGATGAATGAGTTGCGCAAGCGTCAGACAGAAATGTTCATCGACGAGAACAACGTCCTCCAGTATATTCATGGCGGTAACTGGGTACGCCCTGGCCACGATGATGACGACGCGCCGGCCATGCAGACTCTCTCAAGTGAGTGGACCATTCCATTTGTAGCGTTAGCCGACAATGATCTGACACTGATAGAGGCCGGTCTGTCAAAGAATGTCGAAGAACTGAGTGGTCAGTTTATTCGCTCTATATATAGCGTTGTCGGTGCAGCGGCCGAAAAAGTTGGTAACATCGTCAGCAATAAAGATACTGGTTCTAGTGCTCAAAGTCTTTTAGAAATGCTCAGGAAGATTGAATTCGGTGTGGATCGTGACGGCAAGGTTTCGTTTCCACAAATCCACGTCGGTCCCGACATGGGCGAGAAGCTTTTAGCGGAGCTAGAGGCGCAACCGCCCGAGTTCGGCGAAGAGGTCGAACGCGTGAAAGCGGAGCGTATGGCGCTTGCGCTACAAAAGGAAGCCGAGCGTAAAGCAAAGTTTAAGGCCCCGCGATGAACCGCGTTTTGCTAGCCATCGGCTGCAACAAGTACGACCACTTGGGGCCGTTAGGCGGGGCTGAGCAAGACGCGCAGAAACTTTTCGAATTGCTCATCAATCCGCAAATTGGTGACTACGATCCGGCCACGTCTCGCATCCTGTTGTCGCCAACTGCAGACGAAGTGAAAGACGCGCTCAAGGAGATACTGTTTGGCGGGTGCCCGCCTGAAACGCTCACGATCACTTTTGCCGGACACGGCGGTGTGACGGCCGGTAGCTTTTACATGGCCACACGTGAGTCTCGGCCTAATGCCCTCTCGGCCACCAGTTTTGCGCTTGCAGACCTGTTCCGCATGATCGCTGAGGCCGGCCCTCAACAGGCCTACATAATCATTGATGCGTGTGAGGCGGGTGGCCTGACTGCAGACCTCAACGTGATTCTTAAAGCCGATCTGATCGGTAAGTTTGGAACGCCGGGCATTTCCTTGTTGGCTACTGCCGCATCGGACGAGGGCGCGGGTGAAAACGAAGAGGGCGGCTTCGGCACTTCCGCCGTCCTAGCCTGCATTAATGGCGACGTGGTGTTGCAAGATACGTCAGCGGTGCTCGATCTGGTCGAGATCGGCCGAGCCGTATCCACGCGAGTAAGGATGGCGGGCGGACAGACCCCGGTCGTGTGGGGCCTGAATCTGTACGGCCCACCGAGCTTCTGCAAAAACCCGCATGCTGGCACTGGGAATGCCCCGCTGAAAAGTTTGTTGGCCGCGTGGCCGGCACCGGAAAGTGCAAAGGAGATCAAGGCGCTCATTGCAAATCTATGGGAGCCTTACGTTACCCTCACAAAAAAATGGGATGCTAGAGCCTTCGTCGAACGGCTGAGGCCGGCCTTCAACAGCCTGAGAAACTCTCCCGAGGCGCTTAGCACATTTGCCCGAAGGATCGCCGACGATTTCGGTGCGCAAGCGGCAACCGCTAAAGACATGTTTCGCGAAATCGAGGTCCGTGCAGCCTGCGCCGTTGCACTATTGCCTTACCTTGGCAGTCCTGAGGTGGATCAAGAAGTCGAAGCAATGAGTGCTGCGGTCGCGCGACTTGTTAATAGCGTGCTCACTGATATTGTTACATCAATAGATGAATTCAAATTCGCACTAACTAATGATGGCTTGGTAGAACTTTATCGCTTGCCGATTAAGCTCACCC
The DNA here is from genome assembly GCF_036890205.1 of Sphingomonas panaciterrae. Lineage (NCBI taxonomy): Bacteria > Pseudomonadati > Pseudomonadota > Alphaproteobacteria > Sphingomonadales > Sphingomonadaceae > Sphingomonas > Sphingomonas panaciterrae. The sequence goes on along the minus strand of NZ_JAKNQR010000002.1, from coordinate 480,752 downwards.
GTCTGCTTGGATGGGCCGGATACGTCTTCCACACGTGTGTTGCGGTTGGTGAAGCGGACGATAGCGCGAGATCGCTGCTGGCTAATCTATCTGCTCGGTTGTTTAAGACCTACGCCCTGTCTCTTGTGTCCATGAATGACGAGCAGGCAGCCCACGCGGCGATCGTGCTCACCGCAATGAGCGCGAGCGGCCTTAAGGAAGAGGGCGAACAGCTCGTAGGCCATCTTTTCTTGTCTGCGATCATGTGCGGCGGGCGACTGGCCAATCGCTTTATCGAACCGGATAAGACGCTCGCCTATCTCCTCGCTCGGCATAGGGGGACGCTGGAAAAGCAGCTCGACCTGGTGGCTCAGCCAACGGAGTTGGTAGCCGTGCTCCTCAGAGCCGCTCCTCTGTTTGATCTCGCGGATGAGTTCGACGAATCTCTCATCCATTTGGACCATCTGTCCATCAATGCCTACCTACCTGACAACTATCTAGAATTCGGCGCGAGGCGCATCGAGGCAGGCATTAATGCCACCTTCCAAATCGGTCACACGGTGTGGACGGTCGAAGATATTGAAAATGCATGGCCGGAATTTCCGCAACCTAGCTCTTTAGCTGAGGGATTGGCAGCAATGCTGAGTTCTCTGATCTTCAACGACCGCGTGCCGTGGTTTCTGTTCCCGTCAAAACATTGGAAATCGCTGCCTGACGGCAGCGCACGCGGTCGCTTGATGAACAAGCTTTCACCCGCCCCTCAACCCGCGTCGTCGACCGACGCGCCCGGCACCGCCGAGCAATCGTCGGCCGCTCGCGTCCGCGCCACTCGCCAAGCCCCGCTCACCGCCCGGAAGCGGCCTTAAACGCCGCCCACGTCTCCTCCTTCGCTGACGCCTCCCACACCGCCTGCGACTCCGCGATCCGCCTCTGCGCTTCCGCCCGCGCGTGCTGGCGCTCCCGCGCATTATCCCCCTGCTGGTTCATGTTCGTGTACGGCAGGAAGTCGCGCAGATCGATCGGCGGGCGGGGTGGCTCGCCGGCGGCTTCCCAGATCTCGCGGCGCATGTCGTCCAGGATGCGGGTGAGCGGGCCGCAGTTGATCTCCCGCGAGTACATGTCGTCGCGGTTTCCGCTGACGGTGTGCATGTCGATGATGTCCATGCGCTTGCCGCAGCCTTCGAGGATCAGCTCGAAGAAGTTGAGCTGGCGCAGGTAGAAATCGGCGGCGGCCCAATCGCCGGCGAGGCGCTCGCGGCGCTCGGCCTGCACCTTGATCTGATAGGTGCGCATGAGGTGGACGAGAAATTCCTCGTTGCTCTGCTTGGCGGCCTCCGCCTCGGCGAAGGCGCGGCGGGCGGCGGTTTCCTCGCGCTCGCGGCAGACGGGGCATTGCTGCGCCGCCTCGCGCGCGATCGTCTCGGGATGCCTGGTGCCGGGGGCGAGCGCGGAGGTGCCGTAGCGATCGGGCAGGTGGTGCTTCAGCATGAACATCAGCAGGCGGTCATTGTACCAGCGGCGCTCGCCGACCTGCTCGCCCTTGTGGAAGACGGGGATGGGGACGCCCTCCACCGCGCGCTCCATGGCGATATCGGTGAGGCGCTGGACGCCGCTGGCGAGCGCGGCCTCCCATGCCGCACGGAAGCTGTTGGCGCCGGGGTGCAGGCGCATCTGGTACGCGCCCTCCGTGGTCTTGCCGATGCGGCGGGCGGCAGCCTTTACCGATCCGGTTTCGGCGAGCGCGCGGATGAAGCCGCGCTGCCGCTCCGCCGTCCAGCCATCGTGGCGGGCGCGGCGGGGGACGGGGGTGAAGGCGAGCGGGTCGGGCGCCGCGGGGTTGGGCTGCGCCGGGGGCGGGCTGGGAAGGGCTGGCTGCATGTCGCGGAACGTAGCGCGAACATGCAGCCGTAGGACAGAGGGGCCGGGGAGGGGCGGGAGGGCCGGTCAGCCCTCCAGCGATACCTCCGCGCTCATCAGTTTCGGGAAGAAGCCCTCGTGCGCGTCGCGCAGCGTGTCGAGCGTGACGACATCGTCGCGGTCGGGCCGCTCGAAGATCAGGCGCTTGCCGCCGGTGCGGCCCATCGGCTCCGCTTCCACGCCGGCCTCGAGCGCGGCCTGGAGGAAATCGGCCAGCGCGTGATCGTGGACGGTGACGATGTAGACGCCCTGATCCTCGCCGAAGAAGGAATGCGCGCAGTCGAACGGCTGCTTGCGGTCGATGATCGCGCCGATGTTGCCGGCGAGCGCCATTTCGGCGAGCGTGACGGCGATGCCGCCATCCGAGACGTCGTGGACGGCGGAGAGCTGACCCAGGTCGATGGCGTGGCGGATGAGATCGCCGGTGGCCTTTTCCTTGTCGAGGTAGACGCGGGGCGGGGGGCCTTCCTCACGGCCGTGGACTTCACGGAGCCAGAGCGACTGGCCGAGATCGCCGCGGCGGGTGCCGACCGCCAGGATGACGTCGCCCGCGCCCTTGAAGGCGATGGTGGCGCTCTTGGTCCAGTCCGCCATCAGGCCGACGCCGCCGATCGCGGGGGTGGGGAGGATCGCCGAACCGCCGCCGGTCGCCTTCGATTCATTGTAGAGCGAGACGTTGCCGGAGACGATCGGATAGTCGAGCGCGCGGCACGCCTGCGCCATGCCATCGAGGCAGCCGACGATCTGGCCCATGATCTCCGGGCGCTGCGGGTTGGCGAAGTTGAGGCAGTTGGTGATCGCGAGCGGCTTTGCGCCGACCGCGGTGAGGTTGCGCCAGGTCTCGGCGACGGCCTGCTTCCCACCCTCGACCGGGTCGGCGTAGCAATAGCGCGGGGTGCAATCGGTGGTGATCGCCAGCGCCTTGTCGGTGCCGTGGACGCGCACCACCGCGGCGTCGCCGCCCGGGCGCTGCACCGTGTCGGCGCCGACCATGTGGTCATACTGCTCCCAGATCCAGCGGCGGCTGGCGATGTCGGGCGAGCCCATCAGCGTGACGAGATCGGCTGCGATGTCCTTGCACTCCGGCACGTCGACCAGCGCCTTGGCCGGCGGGGTGGGGACGTGCGGGCGATCGTAGAGCGGGGCCTCGTCGGCGAGCGGGGCGAGCGGGATGTCGCAGACCGTGTCGCCCTTCCACTTAAGCACCATGCGGCCCGTGTCGGTGACATGGCCGATGACGGCGAAGTCGAGTTCCCACTTGCGGAAGATCGCCTCGGCGAAGGCCTCGCGGCCCGGCTTCAGCACCATCAGCATGCGCTCCTGCGATTCGGAGAGCATCATCTCGTAGGGCGTCATGCCCTCTTCGCGCTGCGGCACGTCGTCCATGATCAGTTCGATGCCGACGCCGCCCTTGGACGCCATCTCGACGCTGGAGGAGGTGAGGCCGGCGGCGCCCATGTCCTGGATTGCGACGATCGCGTCGGAGGCCATCAGCTCGAGGCAGGCCTCGATGAGCAGCTTTTCGGTGAAGGGATCGCCGACCTGAACCGTCGGGCGCTTCTCCTCGGCATCCTCGCCGAAATCGGCCGAGGCCATGGTGGCCCCGTGGATGCCGTCGCGGCCGGTCTTGGAGCCGACATAGACGATCGGATTGCCGATGCCGCTGGCGGCGGAATAAAAGATCTTGTCCTGATCGGCGACGCCGACCGTCATCGCGTTGACGAGGATGTTGCCGTCATAGGCGGGGTGGAAGTTCACCTCGCCGCCCACGGTGGGGACGCCGACGCAATTGCCATAGCCGCCGATGCCATGGACCACGCCCGAGATCAGGTGGCGCATCTTGGGGTGATCGGGACGGCCGAAGCGAAGCGCGTTCATGTTCGCGATGGGGCGCGCGCCCATGGTGAAGACGTCGCGCAGGATGCCGCCGACACCCGTCGCCGCGCCCTGATAGGGCTCGATGTACGAGGGGTGGTTGTGCGATTCCATCTTGAAGATCGCAGCCTGGCCATCACCAATGTCGATGACGCCGGCATTCTCGCCCGGGCCGCAGATCACCCAGGGAGCTTCCGTGGGCAGCTTCTTCAGGTGGATTCGCGACGACTTGTAGGAGCAATGCTCCGACCACATCACCGAGAAGATGCCGAGTTCCACCAGGTTCGGCTCACGGCCGAGCGCATGGAGGACGCGATCATATTCCTCGGGACTAAGGCCGTGCTCGGCGACGACTTCTGGCGTGATGGCGGTCATGCGCGCGCGATAGCGGCCAAGCCCGCCGGTGTCACCAGCCACGCGCAGATCAGCGCCGCAACCGCGTCACCGCCGCTGGCGCCGCCGCCCGATCCGCTGGCGCAGCCGGCCGAGCAGCGGCTTGCGCGCTGACAATGCCTCGAACATCTCGCCCGGCCCTTCGGGATCGAGGATCTTGTTGTCGGCCAGCCATTCCTCGACGCTCGACAGGTCGGGCACCTCATAGGGGATGAGCGTCTTGCCCTGGCCCCGCAGCCGCTCGATCGCGCCGATCAGGCCATGCTGGGCGATAGCGGCGGTTACCTCGGCCGGTTCGACCGCGAGATGCTCGGCGATCAGATCGTCGCGGATTGCGGCGATACGGTCGCCGTCATGTTCGATCGTCACGTCGCATTCGGTGTCGAGCCGGAGCGAGCGATTGTTGAAGTTGGACGAGCCGACGCGGATCACGTCCTCATCGATCACCAGCACCTTGGCGTGGACATAGATCGGCGTGCCGCCGGCGGTGTGCGGATGATACATGCGCAGCCGATTGTGGGTGTCGCGCTGCTTCAGCGCCTGGAACAGCCGCGCGCGGGCGGTATCCATCGCCACCGGCTCCAGCCAGCCCTGCGCCGTGACCGGATTGATGATGACGATCTCGGGGCCATCGGGCTCATCCAGCCGCTTGCCGATCGCCTCGGCGACACGGCGCGAGGCGAAATACTGGCTTTCGGCATAGATCCGCCGCTTCGCGCGGCCGATCAGTTCGAGATAGAGATTCTCGATCTCGCGCACCTCGGGCTGACCGCCGTGATCGGGCTGCGAGCGGGAGATGGCGACGTCGATGTCGCGGAAATCCGGTTCGAGATCCTGCGGCCAGCAATCATTTTCACCGACCGGCGCCGCGATCGGTTCCCCGCCGGCGATTTCCCAGCGAGCGCGACACAGCTCCCCCAGCGCGGTTGCGACGGGGCCCTGCAGCGCAGTGGTGGCATCGTGCCAGGGCGCATTGGCAAAGCCGTTGGGCGACGTGCGATGCGGGTCCTCGTCACGATGCTGGCGGGTGTCCCACCGCTCGTCGGTCATGTCGATGCCGCCGCAAAAGGCGAGGCAATCGTCGATCACCACGATCTTCTGATGATGCGAGGCGCCGATCGGATGATGCGCGTCGAGCTTCAGATGGATCCGCTTTCGCAGGAAACGCCATTTGGTCAGCGTCAGCAGCGTCTTGCCGCGAAACAGCGTCTTCAGCGCCCCCTTGTCCCAGCGCAGGATATAGACGTTCAGGTCCGGCTGGCGCTTCACCAGCCAGTTGATGAACTCGCCCACCTCGGTCGGGACGCCGGGCGGCTCGTTCTTCCACGCCAGCCGGATGCGGGCATCGAAATCCCAGCCGACCAGCAGGATCTGCTTTTGTGCCTTCATCATCGCCGCGCGGGCGAGGCGGAAATAATCATCGGCGTCGACGATCACGGCCGCGCGCGAGGCGCGCTCGACACGCCAGCGGCTCTTCTCGTCGAGCGTCACAGAATGTCGCGAAGCCGCTCGGGCGGGCGGGCCAGCACCACGCCCTTCTCCGTTTCGACCAACGGCCGTTCGATCGTTGCCGGATCGCTGGCCATCAGGTCGAGCGCGGCGGCATCGCTGTCGACCGCCGGCGCATCCTTTCGCAGCGCGTCGCGCGGGGCGATCCCGCCGCGGGCGTAAAGCCGGGCGAGTTCATCGCGCGTCGGCGGTGCCTTCAGATATTCGACCACCGTGACGCTCGCCCCCGCATCCTCAAGCAGCGCGAGCGCCTGCCGGGATTTGGAGCAGCGGGGATTGTGCCAGATCGTCGCCTTCATTGGCCCCGTCTATAGCGTCCGCAGGCGTGGACCAAGCGCGAAGCGACGGGTGCGGCCGACCCAGGTCGCGAGCAGCGCAAGCACGGTGAAAGCGGCCAGCGCGGTGAGCGGCAGCGCGGGGTGGATCGGGTCGACGATGCGGGTCGGCGGCGCCGCGGACCAATCGACCAGTTGCGCCGCCAGCATCGCGGCCGCCAGCGTGACGAGGGCAAGTGTCGCATAACGCCCCGCGGGGCGCGTGCGTCTCACGTACCAGGCGAAGGCGGCGGCGGTCAGCGCCAGCTCCAGCGGGCGGGCGACGAGCGGGGTCGCCCAAAGGCCAAGGCCCAGCTTTGGCGGCTGGCCGGCGAGCGTAAGGTCGGGAAGATGGACCAGCCAGTCGATCGGCCAATGCGACAGCACCACCAGCGCGCCGATCATGGTTGCGTGCCACGGCACATGCGACAGCCGCGCGCCGGCGACCCAGAAGGCGGCAAAGGCCGTCGTGCCGAGCAGGCTGTGCGTATAGGGCATGTGATACAGATCGAGCGAGGTCTGCGCATTGCTGCCGGGCACCAGCCGCAGATGTTCGATGTTGAGCAAGGTCAGCGCGAAGAAGGCGAGATCGACCAATTGGGCGGCGACGAAGAGCGTGCCGAGCCGCGGCGCATGGGGCAGGGCGGCTGCAAGAAGTGCCGGCGCGTAATGGCCGATGAACATGGTTCCTCCCGTCCGTGAGGGGGGAGCCTAGCGCAACGCAATGCGCGCGTCATGTCGAGGGGCGGGCGGTGGCCCCGCGGCGCAGGCATCCATGCGCGGCCGCGGGGAAAGGCGTGACTAGGCCTGCTGCTTGGCCAGCCAGTCCTCCAGCCACTTGATGGTATATTCGCCCTCCTGGAACTCCGGATCGTCCAGCAGCGCCTGGTGGAGCGGGATGGTGGTCTTCATCCCGTCGATGACGAATTCCTCCAGCGCGCGACGCAGGCGGCGAAGCGCGCCCTGGCGGGTGGTGCCATAGACGATCAGCTTGGCGATCATGCTGTCGTAATAGGGCGGCACCTTGTAGCCGGCGTAGAGGCCCGAATCGACGCGCACGTGCATGCCGCCGGGGGCGTGATATTGCTTCACGAGGCCAGGCGAGGGCGCGAAGGTACGCGGATCCTCGGCATTGATGCGGCATTCGATGGCGTGGCCGCGGAAGATGACATCCTCCTGCCGCAGCGTCAGCGGATGCCCCTCCGCGATGCGGATCTGCTCACGAACGAGGTCGAGGCCGGTGATCGCCTCCGTCACCGGATGCTCCACCTGCAGGCGGGTGTTCATCTCGATGAAGTAGAACTCACCGTCTTCCCACAGGAACTCGATCGTGCCGGCGCCGCGATAGCCCATGTCGGCCATCGCCTTGGCGACGATGCCGCCCATCCGCTCACGCTCCTCGGCCGTGATGACGGGCGAGGGCGCCTCCTCCAGCACCTTCTGGTGGCGGCGCTGCAGCGAGCAGTCACGCTCGCCGAGGTGGATGGCATTGCCATTGCCGTCGCCGAACACCTGGAATTCGATGTGCCGCGGATTGCCGAGGTACTTTTCCATGTAGACGGTGGCGTCGCCGAACGCGGCCTTCGCCTCGCTGCCGGCCTGCGCCATCAGCGTGTCCATCATGTCCTCCGACGGCACGACCTTCATGCCGCGGCCGCCGCCGCCCGATGCGGCCTTGATCAGCACCGGATAGCCGATGTCGCGCGCGAGGCGCTTGGCCTCCGCCGAATCGGTCAGCGCGCCGTCCGAACCAGGGACCAGCGGCAGGCCGAGCGCGCCGGCGGTGCGCTTTGCCTCCACCTTGTCGCCCATGGTGCGGATATGCTCGGGCTTGGGGCCGACGAAGATCAGGCCGTGCGCCTCGACGATCTCGGCGAACTTGGCGTTTTCGCTGAGGAAGCCATAGCCCGGGTGGATCGCGTCCGCGCCCGAGATCTCGGCCGCGGAAATGATGTTGGCGATGTTGAGGTAGCTCTCCGCCGCGGACGGCGGGCCGATGCAGATCGCCTCATCCGCGAGGCGGACATGCATGGCGTCCGCATCGGCGGTGGAGTGCACCGCGACGGTCTTGATCCCCATTTCGTGGCAGGCGCGGTGGATACGCAGCGCGATCTCACCACGATTGGCGATCAGGAGCTTCTTGATCTCGGGCATCTTACTCGACGACCACCAGCGGCTGATCAAACTCGACCGGCTGGCCGTTGTCGACCAGGATCGCCTTAACCGTACCGGCGCTGGGCGCGGTGATCGGGTTCATGACCTTCATCGCCTCGACGATCAGCAAAGTGTCGCCAGCCTGCACCTGCTTGCCGATCGCGACGAACGCCGCGGCGCCCGGCTCGGCGGCGAGATAGGCGGTGCCGACCATCGGCGAGCGGACCGCATTGGCAAGCGACGGCTCGGCAGCGGCCGGCTCTGCATGCGGCAGCGCGGCGGTGGCCGACGCCGGTGCCGGCGCGGCAGCAGCGGCGGGCGCCGGTGCGTGGTAAACGGCCGGTGCGGCGGTCACTTCCCGCGCGACGCGGATGCGGCGGTCGCCGTCCTCGACCTCAATCTCGGTGAGCTGCGTTGCGTCGAGCAGCTCGGCAAGCTGGCGGACGAGATCGACGTCGACCTTCATCGCTCCATGTTCCTTATCGCTCATTGCGAGCCCTTCCCTGTAACAGGGCGCGCGCTGTGTCAGAATCGCGCCGCCGCTTCAAGCGCGAGCAGATATGACATCGCGCCGAACCCGGCGATAGTTCCCCGTGCCGCACGCCCCACAAAGGAGACATGGCGAAATTCTTCGCGATTGTGCGGATTGGACAGATGCACCTCGATCACCGGGGTGCGGACGGACTTGATCGCGTCGTAAATCGCGATCGAGGTGTGGGTGAAGGCGCCCGCGTTCAGCAACACGGCGCGGGCGCCCTGAGCCTGCGCCTCGTGCAGCCAGTCGACCAGATGCCCCTCGTGGTTGGACTGGCGCATGTCGATTTCGAGGCCGAGCTCGCGACCGCGATCCTCGAGCTGGCCGGCGATATCGTCCAGCGTGTCATGGCCGTAGATCTCCGGCTCACGCGTGCCGAGCAGGTTCAGGTTCGGCCCGTTCAGGACATAGACGAGAGGCAAAGGCGGCTCCTTCCTTGAACGCCATGTGCGCCAAGCCTAGGTGGAAGGCAAATCACCCCGCCTGCCAGGACGATGGGGCGCGCAGCCCCGCAAAGGATATCATGCCCCACACCGACGGAACCGTATCGATCACCGTGAACGGCGCGCATCGCCGTGTCAGCGCCGGCCTGACCCTGGCGCAACTGGCGACCGAACTCGGGCTGGTGCCCGAGAAGGTCGCGGTGGAGCGCAACCTGGAAGTGGTGCCGCGTTCGACTCTCGCGGATGTGTGTGTCGAGGATGGCGACGATATAGAGATCGTCCATTTCGTCGGCGGCGGCGACCATGCTGTATCCGGCGGCGACGACACGTGGAGCGTTGCCGGCAAGACGTTTCGGTCGCGGCTGATCGTCGGCACCGGCAAGTACAAGGATTTCGCGCAGAACGCCGCCGCACTGGAGGCATCGGGGGCGGAGATCGTCACCGTCGCGGTGCGCCGCGTCAATGTCAGCGATCCCAAGGCGCCGATGCTGACCGACTTCATCGATCCCAAGAAGTTCACCTATCTGCCCAACACCGCCGGCTGCTTCACCGCGGACGAGGCGATCCGCACGCTGCGGCTGGCGCGCGAGGCGGGCGGCTGGGATCTGGTGAAGCTGGAGGTGCTGGGCGAGGCGCGCACGCTCTACCCCGACATGCGCGAGACGCTGAAGGCGACCGAGGTCCTGGTGAAGGAGGGCTTCAAGCCGATGGTCTATTGCGTCGATGACCCGATCGCCGCGAAGCAGCTGGAAGATGCGGGCGCGGTGGCGATCATGCCGCTGGGTGCGCCGATCGGATCGGGGCTTGGCATCCAGAACCGGGTGACGATCCGCCTGATCGTGGAGGGCGCAAAGGTGCCGGTGCTGGTCGACGCCGGCGTCGGCACGGCATCCGACGCGGCGGTGGCGATGGAGCTTGGCTGCGACGGCGTGCTGATGAACACTGCGATCGCCGAGGCGAAGGACCCGATCCTGATGGCGGCGGCGATGAAGTCCGCGGTCGAGGCGGGGCGCCTGTCCTATCGCGCCGGCCGGATGGGAATCCGCCGCTACGCCGACCCGTCCTCGCCACTCGCGGGCCTGATCTGATGTCCTGCCCCCGCGCCGCCGCGTCCTGCGGCGCGGGCGGGCCGGTCAGTTGCCCGGACGCTCGCCGCTCGGTTTCCAGGTGATGACCCGGTAGAGATAGCCGGCAATGATCAGCACGGTCAGGCCGATCGCGACCGGCCCGACATAGCGATCAAGCTCCTCGAACCGCCGGCCGAGGAACAGGCCGGCCCCGGCGAGCACGGTGTTCCAGATCGCGCTGCCCACAAAGGTGAACAGCAGGAACTTCCACAGCGGCATCTTCGCCATGCCGGCGGGCAGCGAGATCAGCGTGCGGAAGCTGGGCAGGAAGCGGAAGACGAATACGACCCAATGGCCATGGCGGTGGAAGAAGCGGTTGAGCCGCTCCACATCCTCCCAGTCCATCGTCAGCCATCGCTGGTGCCGGTCGACGAACGGCTTGAACCGCACCACGCCCATGCGGCGCCCGATTTCATACCAGAACATGTTGCCCACGGTGGTGCCCGCGGTGCCCCACAGGATCAGCGGGATCATCGCCATGTCGCCGCGCGCGACGGCGATGCCGCCGAGGCCCATGATCACTTCCGACGGGACGGGCGGCACCACGTTTTCCAGCGCCATCAGCAGGAAGATGCCGATGTAGCCGCCCCAGGCGATCCAATCGATGATGAATTCGGTCATGCGCCTCTGAGAAGATCACCGGTCCATGCAGCACATCTGCCGGTCGGCCATGGCGGGGTGATCTGTCCCGCGCAGGACCAGCCCGGTCGATCGAGCGTGTCGCAGGGGCGAAAGCGCGCGTCCTAGCGGGATCGTTCCGCGATGCGGCGCTCGATCGCGTCCCAGATCAGGCCGGCGACATCGGTGCCGTCGAACCGCTCGATCGCGACGATGCCGGTGGGGGAGGTGACGTTGATCTCCGTCAGCCACTGCCCCGCGATCACGTCGATCCCCACGAAGATAAGCCCGCGTCGCTTCAGCTCCGGCCCCAGCGCGTCGCAGATTTCCCGCTCTCGCGCCGTAAGCTCGGTCTTTTCCGCCGAGCCGCCGACCGCTAGGTTGCTGCGGAACTCGCCCTCACCCGGCAGGCGGTTGATCGCGCCGGCGACCTCGCCATCGACCAGCACGATCCGCTTGTCGCCTTGCGCCACGCCGGGAAGGAAGGCCTGCACCATGTGCGGTTCGCGCCACGTCTGGTTGAACACCTCGATCAGCGCGGAGAGGTTCTCGCCCTCCGGCCCGACGCGGAAGATCGCCTTGCCGCCATTGCCGTGCAGCGGCTTCACGACGATCGCGCCATGTTCCTTCAGGAAGGCGCGCGCCTCATCGAGCGAGCGGGTGACGAGCGTCGGCGGCATGAAGCGCGCATAATCGAGCACGAACACCTTTTCGGGGGCGTTGCGCACGCTCGCAGGATCGTTGACGACGAGCGTGCGGTCCGAGATCCGCTCCAGCAAGTGAGTGGCAGTGATATAGCCGAGATCGAACGGCGGGTCCTGGCGCATCAGGACCACGTCCGCCTCCTCGCCCAGATCGAGGCTGACCGGGGCGCCGGCGGTGAAATGGTCGCCCGCGACCCGCTGCACCGTGACGGGCCGCGCCTTGGTCCACAAGCGGCCGTTGGACCAGTTCAGATCCTCCGCGGCGTAATGGAACAGGCGATGGCCGCGCTGCTGCGCGGAGAGCATCAGGGCGAAGCTGGAATCGCCCGCGATGTTGATCGTTTCGAGCGGGTCCATCTGGACGGCGACGGTCAGGGCCAAGGTGTTCCTCCACACAGGATGCGTGGCGGGAGGTAGGCGCGCGGCGCCGGATTGTCACCCGATCCAGGCATTCTCGATATGGCGCGGCGCGGTGCCGGGGGCGAGCAGGACGACGTCGACGCGGATGTCTTCGCCGTCCAGTGCATAGCGCGGCATCAGATATTCCGCGGCCGCAGCGACGCGTGCCAGCCGGCGCTGGTCGATCGCCATGTCGAGCGCGGCGGCGGTGGCGCGAGTCTTCACCTCGATAAAGGCGATCAGCGCGCCGCGCTTCGCCACCAGATCGACCTCCCCGGCGGGGGTGCGGACGCGCTGGTCGAGGATCTGCCAGCCTTTCAGTCGCAGCCACCATCCGGCGAATCGCTCGCCACGCCGTCCGGCGGCGTCGGCGCGGCGGCGATCGTCGCTGCTGCGGGAGGGCGGGGCGGGCGGCATCAGGCGCAGTGTGGCAGGCGCGCGTGGCTGCGCAAGTGCCGGTCCGCGCCGCGCGATCAGACGGCGGCGCCGAACAGCTTCCCGACCAATGAGGTCAGCGCCATCGCCATCGCGCCCCAGAAGACGACGCGCACGACTGCGCGCATCATGGGGGCGCCGCCGGTGCGCGCGCCGATCGCGCCGAGCAGCGCAAGGAACAGGATCGATCCGATCGCCACGCCCGGTCCTATCGTGGCGAGCGGCAGCGCGGCGGTGAGCGCGAGCGGCAGCGCCGCCCCCACGGTGAAGCTCGCGGCGCTCGCCATGGCAGCGACGACCGGGCGGGCGATCGTCTCGTCAGTGATGTGGAGCTCATCACGGGCGTGCGCCTGAAGTGCGTCATGCGCCATCATCTGCGTGGCGACCGTGCGCGCGGTGGCGGGGTCGACGCCGCGATCGATGTAGATGCCGGTCAGTTCCTGCAGCTCCGCCTCCGGCTGGGTGGCGAGTTCGCGGCGTTCACGCGCAAGGTCCGATTTCTCGGTGTCGGCCTGCGAGCTGACGGAGACATATTCGCCCGCCGCCATCGACATCGCGCCGGCGACCAGCGAGGCGACCCCGGCGGTCAGCACCGCGCCATGGCTCGACCCCGCCGAGGCGACGCCGAGGATCAGGCTGGAGGTGGAGACGATCCCGTCATTGGCGCCCAGCACGGCCGCGCGGAGCCAGCCGACTCGCGTGACAAGATGGCTTTCCTTGTGCGTCCGCATCATGCTGCCTCGCCCATCGCCTGCGCCAGCCCGAGGGCGCAGAAGCGATGCTAGCGCGCCCGGAGGAGGAGGGCGAGGGGTGATGCGCGCGACGCCCTCAGCCCCCAACGAATCGGGAGTGGTCGGTGGCTAGGCGTCCTTCAGCGCGAGGGCCCGGGCGTAGAGTTCCTTGCGATCGAGCCCGAACTTTTTTGCGACCTCTCCGGCAGCCTTGGCGACCGGGAGCCGGGTCAGCGCCTCGACCAATGCGGCGTCGGCATCCTCGGAGCTGGCGGGGGGCGGCTCACCCGGCGGGCCGACGACGATCACGATCTCCCCCTTGGGCGGGGCATCGGCATAGCGCGCGGCAAGGACGGGGAGCGTGCCGGTCACCGCTTCCTCATAGCGTTTGGTGATCTCGCGCGTGACCGCGGCATCGCGATCGCCCAACCCTTCCGCCAGCGCGGCGAGCGTCGCGGCGAGGCGGGGGCCGCTCTCGTACAGCACCAGCGTCGCGCGGATCGCGCCGAGCTCCGCGATCGTCTCGCTGCGCGCCTTTGCCTTGGAGGGCAGGAAGCCGGCAAAAAGGAAGCGGTCGGTGGGCAGGCCGGCGAGCGTCAGCGCGGCGATTGCGGCGCACGGCCCCGGGATGGTGACCACCGCATGGCCGGCGGCGCGGGCATCGCGCACCAGCTTGTAACCGGGATCGGAGATCAGCGGCGTGCCGGCGTCGGACACCAGCGCGACCGCTTCGCTCGCCATGCGGGCGATCAATTGCGGCCGCATCTGATCGGCATTGTGATCGTGATAGGGGACCATCGGGCGCTTCGTCCCGATGTGCCGTAGTAACACAGCTGTAACACGAGTGTCTTCTGCAGCGACTACGGCCGCGCGCGACAGAATATCGGCGGCGCGTGGAGACAGGTCCCCGAGATTGCCGATCGGGGTTGCGACGATGTACAGGCCGGGACTTAGGTTTTCCACGAGGAGTGTCATGGCAGAGGCCGCAACCGTATCGCAACGGGCGAACGTGATCGTTCGTGGAATTCCCGGAGGCGTGTCATCGCCGCGCCGCATCGCCGGCCCGGTGGCTGTCGCGCTCACCGCGCTGCTGGTCTCTGCCTGCTCCACCGTTGTCCCGCGGGGCCCCTCCGCGCCGCCGCCGACCAAGGCGCCGCCGCCCAGCACCCGGCCCGATGTCGGCGTGGAAGCGGGCATCCCGCGCGATACCGCGCGCAATCGGGTCGCGCTGCTCGTGCCGCTGTCGGGCGCCAATGCGGGAGTGGGCAAGAGCCTCGCCAATGCGACGCAGCTGGCGCTGCTCGACACCAAGAACGAGCAGATTCGCGTCACCAACTATGACACGGCGCAAGGCGCCGCAGCAGCCGCCCAGCGCGCGGTGGCGGATGGGGCGCAGCTGATTCTCGGGCCGCTGCTGGCCGATGACGTGCGCGTGGTGGCGCCGATCGCGCGGCGCGCGGGGGTGCCGGTGCTGTCCTTTTCGAACGACGTCAGCGTCGCGGGCGATGGCGTGTACCTGATGGGCTATACCCCGTCGCAGTCGATCGAGCGGGTGGTCGATTATGCGCGCAGCAAGGGGGTCACCAATTTCGGCGGGCTGGTCCCCAACGCGCTTTATGGCACCCGCGCCTCCACCACGTTCCTGCGCGCGGTCGAATCCGCTGGCGGGCGCGTGGTGGCGTTGCAGACCTATGACCGCACCCCCGGCGCGATCGGCGCCGCGGTGACGCGGATGGCCAAGGACGCGCCGTTCGACGGGGTGCTAATCGCCGATTCGGCCGGGACCGCCGCCGCCGCCGTGCCGCTGCTGCGCAAGACCAGCCCGGACATGAAGGTGATGGGCACCGAATTGTGGAACACCGACAGCGGCGTGGCCGCGCGTCCGGCGCTGAACGGCGCATGGTATGCCAGTGTTTCCAATGGTTTGTACCGCCAATATGCGACCAAATATCGCGCCCGCTTCGGCGCCGCACCGTATCGCCTGTCGAGCCTTGGCTATGATGCGGTGCTGCTGACGGCACGCATTGCGCGCGACTGGAAGGTCGGCGCGCCCTTCCCCGAAGCGCGGCTGCGGTCGGGCGAGGGCTTCTCCGGCATCGATGGTGCCTTCCGCTTCGGCCGGGACGGCATCGCCGAGCGCGCGCTGGAAGTTCAGGAAATCCGCAGCGGCAACACTGCCGTCGTGTCACCGGCGCCCGCCAGTTTCGGGCGCTGATCCCTATTCCTCTGTTTCTCTTCAAGGATTCTCTTGATGTTCGCCTGGTTCCAGCGCCTTCTTCCCAAGCGCGGCAATTTCTTTGAACTATTTGACGCGCATGCGGCGGTGACGCTGAAGGCTGCGGAGGCCACCACCAAGATCTTCGCCGGTGACGGCGACATCGACGCGCTGATCGCCGAGGTGAAGGATTATGAGCACCAGGCCGACGATATCACCCGCACCGTGCTGCAGACCGTCCGCGTCACCTTCCTGACGCCGTTCGATCGCAGCGCGATCAGCGATCTAATCAACCGCATGGACGATGCGATCGACGCGATGGACGCGGCACTGACCGCAGTGAGCCTCTACGGCGTACGCAGCTTCGCGCCCGACATGCACGCCATGTCCAAGCTGATGCTGGAGGCGTCGCGCGTGTCGGTCGAGGCGATGCAATTGCTGCGGGATGTCGCGCGCAACGGCCCCCGCCTGCACACGCTGACGGAGCGACTGGTGCGGCTGGAGGGCGAGGTTGACGGCCTCCACGAACAGGGCCTGCGCCGCCTCTTCGAAAAGCATCACCATGAGGGCGGGGACGCGATGCAGTTCGTCGTCGACCGCGAAATCTACAAGCATCTCGAGAAGATCTCTGACGCGTTCGAGGACGTGGCGAACGAGATCGACGGCATCGTCATCGATCACGCCTGAGCGATCGCAGCCCCATGCATGAACTCGCGTTCCCGCTGCTCGTCGGCCTGATCCTCGTCGCGCTTGCGTTCGATTTTCTCAACGGGCTGCACGATGCAGCCAATTCCATCGCCACCGTCGTTGCCACGCGCCTGCTGTCGCCGGTGCAGGCGGTGGCCTTTGCCGCCTTCTTCAACTTCGCCGCCTATTTCGTCACCCTTGCCTTTCCCAGCTTGCATGCTGTTGCAGAAACGATCGGCAAGGGACTGATCGATCAGGATGTTGTCACGCCAGCCGTCATCTTCGGTGCGCTGGGCGGGGCGATGTTCTGGAACGTCGTGACGTGGCAGAAGGGTATCCCCTCATCGTCCAGCCACGCGCTGGTCGGCGGGCTGGTCGGTGCTGGCGTGACCCATGCCAGCGTGCACAGCATCCATGTCGGCGGGCTCACCAAGACCATGGTGGCCATCGTCGTGTCGCCGACGCTGGGCATGATCCTGGCGCTGCTGGTGATGCTGGCGAGCAGCTGGGCGCTGCGCCGCTATACCGCCCGCCAGGCGGAACGAACCTTCCGTTCGCTGCATCTCGTATCGTCGGCTGCCTATTCGCTGAGCCACGGGCTCAACGACGCGCAGAAGACGATGGGGATCATCACCGTGCTGCTGTATTCGACCGGCCAGCTGACCGGCGAGTTCGAAGTGCCGCACTGGGTGGCGATCAGCTGCTATGTCGCGATCGCGCTCGGCACCTTGTCGGGCGGGTGGAAGATCATCGAGACGATGGGCTCGCGGATCACCAAATTGTCGCAGCATCAGGGTTTTGCAGCCTCGACCGGCGGATCGATCGTGCTGTTCGCCGCCTCGGCGATGGGCATCCCGGTGTCGACCACCCACACCATCACGGGCGCGATCATCGGATCGGGCGTCGCACGCCGCACCTCCGCGGTGCGATGGGGCACGGCGAGCAACGTGGTGGTCGCGTGGATCATCACGATTCCGTGCTCGGCGATCGTTGGCAGCGCCTTTTATGGGCTTACGCTGCTGTTCTGATTATCGTTTAACCAAAACGACTTGCCTGCGCTTCGTGATGCGTTGGCATAAAAAAAGGGCTGCGCTTCCACCCGGGAGCGCGGCCCTTTTTCATCCACGGCTATTGGAGGAGCTTGGGCGCCTCACGCTGCAGCTTGTCGCGGATCTTGTCGGAGAACATGGCGAGGAACGCCGGCAATTCGAAGGTGGCGTGGACGTTGCTGTCGCTAACGTCGAGCCGGGCGCCGACGCGCTGCCCCAGACCCTCCACGGTGAAGGTCAGCGAATCGCCCTCCCAGCGATGTTCGGTGATCGCGCCGCCGGGAATGAAATCCGCCAGCTTGCCGAAGCTGCTGCCGATCCGCTGCTTGGCGGCGGCGGTGCCGAGCTGGTGCGGGATATCAACTTCGATCGGGGCGCTCATGCCGTGAACTCCGTGGCAAACAATTGGGCGTCGTCGGCAAACGCCTTGAACTCCAGCGCGTTACCGGAGGGATCGCGAAAGAACATCGTCGCCTGCTCGCCGGGCTGCCCCTTGAAGCGGACGTGCGGCGCGATCCCGAACGGCACCCCGGCCGCCTCAACCCGAGCGGCCAGCGCCTGCCAGTCCGCCATCGTCAGTACCACGCCGAAATGCGGCACGGGCACGTCATGCCCGTCGACAGGGTTGCTCGCGCCGGCCGGGCGCGCGGTATCGTCGAGATGGGCGACGATCTGATGCCCGCCGAGATCGAAGTCGATCCAGCGGTCGCTGGAGCGACCCTCGCGGCAACCGAGCACGCCGCCGTAGAAGGCACGCGCGGCGGCGAGATCATGGACCGGAAAGGCGAGGTGAAAGGGGCGCAGTGTCATGCGCGGTTGATACACTAACTGCGGCGCCAGCGGGAAGGGGGTGAGGGCGCCAGTGCTTCTGCGCGGTGAGCCGCCGCGCGTATCGCCTCTCCCCGCCGGGCGCATCATTTGGTAGCGGGACGGGCAATGATGTCCCTCCTCGATAAATATCCGCGGCTGGCCGCGCTGCTGTTGGGTGCGGCGGCAGCCTGTGGCTTTGCCCCGTTGCAGCTGTGGCCGCTGACCATTGCCGCGCTCTCGCTGCTGATCCTACTGGTGCATCGGGCGCCCACGCTGAAGGCAGCGCTGTGGCGCGGGTGGATGTTCGGGATGGGGCATTTCACGATCAATAACAATTGGTTCCAGCACGCCTTTACCTTCCAGGATGCGATGCCGGCGGAGCTTGGCTATGCTGCGCCGATCGCGCTGGCACTGTATCTCGCCGTCTATCCGGCGCTCGCCGCGGGGCTGGCGTGGAAGATGCGCGGGACCCGTGTGGACGCCGCCTATGTGCTGGCGTTCGCCGCGGCGTGGATCGTCGCCGAATGGCTGCGCAGCGTGATGTTCACCGGCTATGCCTGGGATCCGATCGGCGTGATCTGGGTGCCGGTGCAGCCGGTTGCGGCGCTGTCGGCCTGGGTCGGCACCTATGCCCTGTCGGGGCTGACCGTGCTGCTGGCGGGAAGCCTGCTGCTCCTGCCGCGTCGGCCGGCGCCGGTCGCCACTGCGCTGGCGGGATTTGCCGCACTGATCGCGGCGCAGCTGTTCAGCTATCGCGACGCGGACGGGCCAGTGGCGATCGACACGCCGCGGGTGCGGGTCGTGCAGCCGAACGTGCCGCAGGACCAGCGTGGGGAGAGCGACGGGGAGATGATGCTCGCCCGCCTGTCGGAGCTGTCGGGCCGGCCGGGCGAGGCGCCGCGGCTGATCCTGTGGCCGGAAGGCGTCATCCGCGACTATTTCGAGGATGGCTATCCCGACTATGTCTATGATGCCGATCCGTTCTGGCTCCGCTGGCGGATGGCGAAGCTGCTTGGCCCGCGGGACATCCTGCTGACTGGCGGCACGGCGCTCCAGTTCGACAAGGCGGGGACGGCGACCACCGCGACCAATTCGGTCTTTGCGATCGATCCGCGTGCGCGCATCCGCGGCCGCTACGACAAGGCGCATCTGGTGCCTTATGGCGAGTATCTGCCGATGCCCTGGCTGTTGAAGCCGCTCGGGCTGGCGCGACTGGTGCCGGGTTCGATGGACTTTGCCGAGGGGCCGGGGCCGCGCGCGCTGGAGGTGCCCGGCTTCGGGTCGATCGGGATGCAGATCTGCTACGAGATCATCTTCTCGGGCGAGGTGGTCGATCCGGCGCACCGGCCGCGGCTGATCTTCAATCCGTCCAACGATGCCTGGTTCGGCAGCTGGGGACCGCCGCAGCATCTGGCGCAGGCACGGTTGCGCGCGATCGAGGAAGGGCTGCCGGTCATTCGCGCCACCCCCAACGGCATTTCCGCCGTGATCGCCGCGGATGGCCGGCTGGTGAGCACGGTGCCGCATCAGAAGGCTGGCGCGATCGAGGTGGCGATTCCCGAGCCGCTGCCGCCGACCTTTTTCTCGCGGTGGGGCAACTGGCTGGCGGGGCTGACGGCGCTGCTGCTGGCGGGGGCAGCCATTGCCATCCGCCGCCGCCATCGGTAGAGCCATATAAAGCTATCTTTATATCCTTATCTCCCTCACCAGCTCAGGCGGAGTAACCATGCGCCAATCGTATCTGTTCACCAGCGAATCGGTTTCCGAGGGCCACCCGGACAAGGTCGCCGATCAGATCTCCGACGCGATCGTCGATCTGTTCCTGTCCAAGGACCCGGAGGCACGCATCGCCTGCGAGACGCTGACCACCACGCAGCTGGTCGTGCTGGCGGGCGAGATCCGCTGCAAGGGCGTGTACGAAAATGGCGAGTGGGTGCCGGGCGCCAAGGAAGAGATCGAGGCAACGGTCCGCAACACGGTGAAGCGCATCGGCTATGAGCAGGAGGGCTTCCACTGGGAGAGCTTCCGCTTCCAGAACAATCTGCACGGCCAGTCGGTGCAGATCGCGCAGGGTGTCGATGCGAGCGCGAGCAAGGACGAAGGCGCCGGCGACCAGGGCATCATGTTTGGCTTCGCCTGCGACGAGACGCCGGATCTCATGCCCGCGACGCTCTACTACAGCCACCGCATCCTGCAGCGCATGGCCGACGACCGTCACTCGGGCGCGGCACCGTTCCTGGAGCCGGACGCCAAGAGCCAGGTCACGCTGCGCTTCGAGGATGGCAAGCCCGTCGCCTGCACCGCGATCGTCGTTTCGACGCAGCATGCCGCCGGCTATGACAAGGGCGAGCAGGAAGCCGAGCTTCACGCTTATGTGAAGAAGGTGGTGGCCGATGTGCTGCCGGCAGAGCTGCTGTCCGACGCCACCGTCTATCACATCAACCCGACGGGCAGCTTCGAGATCGGCGGGCCGGACGGCGACGCTGGCCTCACCGGCCGCAAGATCATTGTCGATACGTACGGCGGCGCGAGCCCGCACGGCGGCGGCGCGTTCAGCGGCAAGGATCCGACCAAGGTCGATCGATCGGCGGCGTACATCACCCGCTATCTGGCGAAGAACATCGTCGCGGCGGGCCTTGCCAAGCGCTGCACGATCCAGCTGGCCTATGCCATCGGTGTCGCCAAGCCGCTGTCGCTCTATGTCGATACGCATGGCACCGGCACGGTGGGCGACGACAAGATCGAGGCGGCGATCGCGGGCATCGAGAAGCTGGGCGACCTGACGCCGCGCGGCATTCGCACGCACCTCGGCCTCAACAAGCCGATCTATGAGCGCAGCGCGGCCTATGGCCACTTCGGTCGTCAGGCCGAGGGTGACTTCTTCCCGTGGGAGAAGCTGGACCTGGTCGACGATCTGAAGGCGGCACTCGCCTAATGATCTGATGAGGGGGCTGCCGGGAACGGCGGCCCCTTTCTTCTAACCGGCGGAATATCGCCGGTCAGCTCGGATGCGCCTCCGCCTCGGCGAGCGCGCCCGCATCTTCCTTGGTCTGCCGCCGGCGATCGATGGCGCGTTCGCCCGCGTCGATCGCCAGGCCAGCGATCCTGTCGGCGATCCAGCCGATCCCGGCGCCCACCGCGACATCGCTGGGATAATGCGCGCCGCGCGGCAACTGCACCGCCGCGACGAACGCCGCGCCACCGCGCGCCGGCGCGGCATAGGTCGGGGCGGTGCGCGCGATCGCCTCCGCCACGCTGACCGCGCCCGCGGTGTGGCCCGATGGGAAGGAATTGAACTCGGTATCGTCGCTGCCGCTGCCGGCGCGCGCCTCATGCTCTCCATCCTTCAGCGCGCGGCGCGGGCGCGAGCGGTCGATCGCGCGTTTCAGCACCGTCTTGCCGGCGGTGGCGAGCGCATGGGCGAGCAGCATGCGCGTGCCGGTGCGAGTCACATCGCGCCGGCGCAGCATCAGGCCGACGCCGATCGTCGCGAGCGACAAGGCGACGAGTGGCGGCTGATCGGCGATCTCGCTCGCCTTGCCGGCCAGCGCGACGGGCGGGTGGTCGGCGGCCTTTGCCGTGGCGCCTATCGCGTCATGCTCTGCCTTGGCGAGATCACGCGCCTTCTTGTGCTTCTTTCCCATAGCGGGCGGAAAACGATGCGCGGGCCGCTTTGCTCCCGCCGCTCAGGACGCTATCGCGCCGGCCGATGAACGATCCCGCTACGATCCGTCGGCTTTATGGGCGCGCCCAGGGCCACAAGCTGCGCAAGGGCCAGGCCGCGCTGGTCGAGGAATTGCTACCGCGCGTTGCCGTGCCGGAGACGGGGCCGCTCGATGCGATGCGCCTGTTCGGTGACGATCGCCCGTT
Organism: Sphingomonas panaciterrae; assembly: GCF_036890205.1. NCBI lineage: Bacteria > Pseudomonadati > Pseudomonadota > Alphaproteobacteria > Sphingomonadales > Sphingomonadaceae > Sphingomonas > Sphingomonas panaciterrae. Next base: position 458,988 of record NZ_JAKNQR010000002.1, on the reverse strand, counting down.
GCGGCTGGAGATCGGCTTTGGCGCGGGCGAGCATCTGGCCGGGCAGGCCGCGGCGGCGCCGGATACCGGCTTCATCGGCTGCGAGCCGTTCCTGAACGGGGTGGTGGGCGCGCTCGGCCATATCCGTGATGGCGCGCTGGAGAATGTGCGGCTGCACATGGGTGATGCGCTGGACGTGGTGGAGCGGTTGCGGGACCAGTCGCTCGACACCGTTTACCTGCTCCATCCCGATCCGTGGCGGAAGGCGCGCCATGCCAAGCGGCGGATGATGAACCACGGGCCGTTGGACCTGATCGCGTCCAAGCTGAAGCCTGGGGCTGAGTTCCGCCTCGGCACCGATGATCCGACCTATTGCCGCTGGTCGATGATGATCATGGCCCAGCGGACGGACTTCACCTGGCTGGCGCACCGGCCGGCGGATTTCCTGGAGCGCCCGGCGGACTGGCCCGAGACCCGCTATGAACGCAAGGCCCGGCGGCAGGGCCATGAGGTCTGGTACTTCCGCTACCGCCGCGCGGATTAACGCGAGGCGTGTGCGCTGCTGCCGGCTCCCGCCCCAGGCACATAGGCGTCGATCAGCGCGCCGACGTAATCGGGGTTCTGCGCGGTGAGATGTTCGTGCGGGCGCCCAGGCGCGTAGATGAAGCCGTGCACCGTATAGATCGTGCCGCCTAGGCCGTTCGAATCGCGGTACCAGACCTTCACCCGGCTCCAGTCATTCGCCTCACTGACGTCGAATACGGTGACATCCTGTTCGGCGTGGCCGCGCGTACCGTCGATGCGTGACCAATTGGCGTGGGTCAGCATCAGCACACGATCCTCGACGATCCGGCTGACCACGGCGACATGGCCGAGCGGAAGACGCGACTGACGCGCGAAGGCAATGACCGAGCCGACCTTCGGCTGATCGCCGCGCTTGTACCGACCGTGTGCCTGATCCCACCAGGTCCAGGCATCGCCATAGATCTGGATGCCTGACGCCTGGCGCGCGAAGGGCACGCATTGGCCATTATAGTCCAGCAGCGATCGCGCATGCGCGGGGGAGCCGAGGGCACAAACGAACGCTGCGACGAGAGCGAGGGGGGAGCGCTTCATCACGGGGCAAAAACTAACCGCCGTTTCTATGCGAGAGGTTGCGCAACATGGTTAACCAATGCCTTCCGGCCTCTCGTGCGCGGTGTTGCGAAGGCGTAACGATCACGCATTTTGTTCGCTGTCGCGAGCGCTAGAGGATGAAGGCGTCGCGACTCAGCCAATCGACCCCTTCGATGAGGATGGTGAAGTCCGCGCGGCCATCCCCGTCCACATCGCCCGACAGGATCGCGCCCGCGGCGCTGGAGTCGTAGCGCAGCTCGCCGGCCTGACCCGAAAATGCGTCCGTGCCCAGGAAGCGGAACGGATCGTCGGTCGCCGTGCTGATGTCCGCATCGATCGGCGACAGGCCGATCCGATCACCCTGACGCTGTGAGAAGTCTGCGATCGTGTCCTGGTCGCCCAGAGTGTCGGCGCGGAACAGGAACATGTCCGGCCCGCTGCCGCCAGTGAGGACGTCGTTGCCGCTGCCGCCGTCCAGCGTGTCGCGCCCCGTGCCGCCAAGCAGCCGGTCACCCCCCGCGCCGCCGATCAGGAGATCGTCGCCCGAGCCGCCCTCGATCCGGTCGGCACCGTCGCCGCCGTGCAGCGTGTCGTTGCCATTGTCGCCATGAAGGTGGTCGTCACCGGCGCCACCCTGGATCACGTCATGCCCAGCGCCTCCGTACAGCCGGTCCTGCTCGTCGGAGCCGATCATGCGATTGTCGAGTACATTGCCGTGGACGGTAAGGTCCCCCGCGGTGAGCCGTACGGTCTCTATATGCGCGGCCAGGGTGTAATCGACCGACGTCCAGACCGTGTCGTTGCCGCCGCCGGCGCGCTCGATCACCCGATCGCGCGACGAGGCGACGATATAGGTGTCGTCACCATTCCCGCCGTCCATCCGTGTCTGGCCCGCACCGCCGGTCAGGTGATCGTCTCCATCGCCGCCCAGGAGGATGCTGTCCCCCTTGGCCGCCGCCACTAGTCGATCGGCACCCGGCGTCCCCTCGATCGTGGTGACCGGGCCGGCGGGCGGCCGGGGGCCCGTTAGGTCGAGGAGGTCGGCGAGTCCTTCCGCCAGCACCGGCGATTCGGCCGCCATCGTGACCCAGTCGCCATGGCTGGCGAGCCAGGCGCCGATCAGCCCGGCTCCCTTGTCGAGGGCGGGCAAGGTCGCCTGATTGCCGGCCGGCGGCCATTTGGTGATGCCGTCGATGATATAGACCTGTGCCACGTTCCCCACGATTCGATCCACGTCGGACACACGAATCCAGGACGGCTGATCGAGATACCCCGCCACGACATTGTCGGTGAGCGACAGGCCGTCGGCGCGTTCCACATAGATGCCGTTGAACATCCCGCCGAGCACCAGATTGTCGGCGATGGTGACGTCGACATAGGGCCTGGCGCCATTCTCATCGCCCATGAAGATGCCCTGCACGGCCGCACCCGCCCCGCGAAGGATGATATTGTCGGTTATCGTAATCGCGCTGGCGCTGTTCGGTTGGTTCAGCGTCCAGAACTGGATGGCGTCGGGATGATCGCCGAATGCCGGGCGGAAGTTGGTGAAAAGATTATCGGAGACCACGATGTCCGATACGCCGCCGCCGCGCACACCGTCCGAGCGCAGGTCGTGGAAGTAGTTGCCGCGCACCGTCACCCCGACGCTGTCGAGCATGTTGATGCCGTGCCGCAGGTGAGTGAACTCCGACTGGGTAATCGAGATGTCGATGCTGTCCCGGATGATGAAGGCGTTGGTGTCGTAACCGCGCTCCCCCGGCGGACCGTGGACGAGGATCTGGTCGAACGCGACCTGCGCGGCCTGCCTCACCTCGAAACCGAACAGCCCGCCCGGCTCATGATCGGCCAGCACTAGATTGCGAAAGGTGATGTTCTCGACCCCGAACGCCTTCAGCCCCGTAAGCTGGGCGGGTCGCGCGGGATCGGCCGAGGTGATGATGACTTCACCGTCAAAGCGCAGATCGCGCAGGGCGACGCGATCGTAGCTGCCGGGGGCCAGCGCGATCACGTCTCCCGCACGTGCCGCGCCCGCGAGGCTCATCAACTCGGCGGCAGTGGATGCCATCAGGGTGGCCATAATGATCCTCTCGTTCATGCGTGCACGGACCCGGCGGGCTACTTTCCAGGCACGTCGCCAAGGCTAAGGGACGCGATCCGACTGCGTCGTGCGGCTTACCATGCCGTGTATATCCGGCGCCGCCGCTCAGTCAGTGCGGCGAGGCATAAAGCAAATGGCGCGCGGGCATGAATGGAGCCTCTGTTCTGGACCAGTAACCGGGGCAATTGATCCAGAACGGAGCGAGTAGTCCTGCGGAGGTGTTGAGCAACCGCTCCCTGGCTGTACCACGGTCGACACGCGCTGTTCTTCTGTTCGCTTGTCAGGGATGGTGGTCGATCAGGCGGCGCAGAAGCGGATGGCGATCAACGGCAGGATTCATCCGGCCGGGCAGGAGCGGGCGGCATGCAGACGATGCGACGTTGGATCATGGCGACAGCCTTGGCTGGGGCCACGCTGTGCTCGCTGGCGCCGTCGTCGGTGGCGGCTCAGGCGAGGAATGACGCCGCGGCCGTCACGCGGGAGGGGACGACGTCGCCGGTGGCGGCTGCTCCCGCCGCGACTGGCTACCTCCTTGGCACTGGAGACGTGATCGAGACGGCGGTGCTGGGCCGCAGCGACTTTACCGCGCGGGTTCAGGTGCAGGAGGATGGCACGGTCCAGCTGCCCTTCGTGAACAGCGTTCCGGCGGCTGGGCGCAGTGTGCTGGAGCTGCGCGATGATCTGCGCGCGCGCCTGCAGCAGGGCGGTTTTCTGGAAAACCCGGCGGTCAGCGTGATGGTGGCCAGCTACGGCAGCCGATATGTCACGGTGCTGGGGCAGGTGAACCAGCCAGGGGTGGTGCCGATCGACCGCGCCTATCGCCTGACGGAGATTGTCGCGCGGGCCGGCGGGCCCAGCGACAAGGCGGCGGACGCAGTAACGCTGACCCGCCCGGACGGTTCGTCCCGTGCGCTGTCGCTGCGGACGCTCGCGACCAGCGCGGTCAGCGATGATCCGACGGTGGAATCGGGCGACAAGGTGTTCGTCGCCGCGCCTGCCACCTTCTTCATCTACGGGCAGGTCAATGCGCCCGGCAGCTACCCGATCGATCGGCCGCTGACTGTGGAAATGGCGTTGGCGCGGAGCGGCGGCCTTACGCCGCTTGGCTCGGTGCGGCGGGTGAAGCTGGTTCGCGGGGGCAGTGAGACGAAGGTGGCGCTGAGCGAGAATTTGCGTCCCGACGATGTGCTGGTCGTCGGCGAGCGGTTTTTCTGAGGCCCCTATGCGACCGCAACAGATCCTTCGCATGCTTCAGGCGCGCTACTGGTTGATCGTGCTGCTCGCCGTGATCGGTGCGGTGGCCGGGCTGATCGCCGCGCGGCAGATTCCCAAACGCTACGAGGCGCGGTCCCGCGTGGTCGTCGACCTGCTGCGCGCCGACCCGGTGACCGGGCAGGCGCTTCCGCCCAAGACGATGGAGGCCTTTCTGGCCGCGCAGGTCGAATTGATCCGTGACCCCCGGGTTACGCGGCGGGTGGCGGACCAGTTCGGGTGGACGCAATCGCCCGAGCTGCGCGCGAAACATGCCGCGGCGCAAGCCGCGGGGTCCCGGGCGGGGCTGCGCGACTGGCTGGCGGAACAGGCGTCGGCCAGCACCAGTGCCGAGCTGATCCGCGGTAGTCCGATCCTCGAGATCGCCTATGTGTCCGCCGTGCCCGAGACCGCGCGGCGCGGCGCGGACGCGGTGCGCGAGGCGTTTCTGGCGGAGGCGCTCGACAGCAAGCGGCGTGACGCGGCGCAGAACGCCGGCTGGTTCGCGGGGCAGGCGGCGTCGCTCAAGGCGCGCCTGGCCGCTGCCGAGGAGCGCAAGGCCGCGTTCGAGCGGGCGAACAACATCGTGCTGGAGGATGACAATATCGACGCAGAGTCGTCCAAGCTGCGCGCGCTGGCCAGCAGCGCGCCAGCAGCGGTCGCGGCCATTGCCACCGGGCCGGTGGTGGCACCGTCGGCCGGGCAATTAGCGCAGGTCGATGCCCAGCTTGCGGCGGCGCGCCAGACGCTGGGCGTGAACCATCCGGAGATGGTGGCGCTCCAGCGGCAACGCGGCGCACTTGCGGCCGCGGTCGCGCGAGAAATGGGCAGCATGCGTGGTGGGTCGGAATCATCGGGCAATCGTCAGGCGGCGGAGTTCGGCGCCCAGACGCAGAAGGTGCTGGCGCAGCGCGGAATGGTGGATGCGGCACGGCGGCTCGCCGGTGATGTTGTCGTGCTTCGCGAGCAAGTGGCCAAGACGATGCAGCGCGCGGCCGATTTCGAGCTCCAGGCGCAATCGACCGATGCCGGGTTCAGCCGGCTTGGGGCTGCGGCGACCCCCCGCTCGCCGATCAATCCGCCGCGCTGGATGCTGGTGCTGGCCGGCAGCATCGCAGGGATGATCCTGGGCGCAGTTCTGGCGATTGCCGCCGAATTGTTCGCCCGGCGGGTGCGCGGGGCGGAGGATCTGCAGCAGATCGACGGGTTGCCCCTGATCGGGATGCTGGATCTGCCGCGCCCGACGGCGACCGCCGGATGGCGCGGCCTGTTTGCACGGCCGCAGCGCGCATGGTGACGGCCGCCGCCTCGGGCGCTCCCCCCGCTGCTCGCCAAGGCATGAAGGCAGTCACGCACGGCGAAGAGCGCGCGGAGATTTCTCCGGGCGGGGCGCGATAGGGCGGAGCGCCGGAATGACCAAGGGCGATCGTTCGGCTCATCGGCGCGACGCCGAAGGCGATGGGGGAAGAAGCGACATGGACGCTCAAACGATGACGGTGCCGGCAGCCAACGGAATGGACCACCGCCCTTCGGCACAGGCGCTTGCGAGCGAGGCGACTGCGCTGAACGTCGCTGATCACCGAGTGGCGGGACGGGAGGAGGCTGGCGTCCGCGGGGAGGCGGGCGGCGGACAGGACCATGAAGTGGAGGGCGACCGTCCCTTGGCGCAATCGGCCGTCTCCACCTCTGCTTCAGTGCCCGCTGCTGCTGCTACCGCGATGGGCCCGACGGAGGACGGCAGGGCCGATGCCGAGGCCAGGGGGGGCGAGCACGAGAAGGTGTCTGCTGACGATGCTTCGGAGCCGCCAGTCCGGGGCACGTTTGACTACAGCTTTTCCCGACGCATCGCTTGCCTTTCCGAGCCCGCCGGCGTGGCGGCACGGGGATATCGCGCCCTCCAGACGCATCTGCTCGCCGGCCATGTGCGCGATGGACGGCGGGGATTGGCGGTATGTGCGCCCACGCCGGCCTGCGGCTGCACCAGCGTGGCGGTGAACCTCGCGGTGGCCTTTGCCCAGGCCGGGATCAACACGCTGCTGATCGACGCCAATCTGCACCGCCCGGCAGTGCAGGACTTCATCCGCCCGGAGCAGCCCGCACGCGGTCTGGTGCAGATGCTGTCCGTTGGGGCCGAGCAGCGATCCGACGAGATCCGGCGAGAGGTGCGCCCCAACCTGTCGGTGCTCTATGCCGGTGGCGCATCACCGCGCGCGCACGATCTGATCGCCAGCCGCCTTTTCAAGCAGATCATCGATGACTGCATGCGCGCCTATGAGTTCACCATCGTCGACACCCCCGCAACCGACGGCAGCAGCGACGCGCGGCAGATCGCGATGGGCGTTCGCTACGGCCTGATCGTTGCGCGGCGCGACATGACATTGCTCACCGACGTCCATCGCACGGTGGCCGAACTCTCGAGCGATCGCGTGCGACTGGTCGGGAGCTTTCTCGCCGCGTTTTGACCAAGTGCGGGTTCGGGAGCAGCGGCTACCGGATTGGTGACCGTCAGAAGATGCGGCAGACCAGCACCGTACGGCGCGACCAAACGAAGCGACATTGGTCATAGATCAGGAAGCGTCAGAACGATGTTGGCGAGTGGCAAAGCTTAGGGTCAGGACCCATTGATATGAGCGTCGCGATCTGATTCAGGCTCCGCGAGGAGACCGGGATGAGCGACCTGTTTTGGCTAACGGATGAGCAGATGGAGCGGCTGCGGCCGTTCTTTCCGAAGAGCCACGGCAAGCCTCGAGTGGATGACCGGCGGGTGCTGAGCGGCATCGTGTTCGTCAACCGCAACGGGCTGCGCTGGCGCGATGCTCCTGGCGCGTACGGCCCGCACAAGACGCTGTACAACCGCTGGAAGCGCTGGGGTGAGGCAGGCGTGTTCACGCGCATCATGGAAGGTCTGGCTGCGGTGGGCGCGGAACCCAAAACGGTGATGATCGACGCGACCTACCTGAAGGCGCACCGCACGGCATCGAGCCTGCGGGTAAAAAGGGGGATCTCGGCCGCCTGATCGGACGCACGAAAGGCGGCATGAACACCAAGCTCCATACCGTCGCCGACGCGAACGGTCGCCCCTTGAGCTTCTTCATGACCGCCGGTCAGGTCAGCGACTACACCGGTGCGGCCGCGCTGCTGGACGACCTGCCAAAAACGCAGTGGCTGCTCGGCGACCGCGGCTACGACGCCGACTGGTTCAGGGACGCTCTTCAGGCCAAGGGCATCCAGCCTTGCATCCCAGGCCGCAGGTCGCGCAACGAGCCCGCCCGGTACGATAAGCGCCGCTATCGGCGTCGCAGCCGCATCGAGATCATGTTCGGCCGCCTCAACGACTGGCGCCGCGTCGCCACCCGCTACGATCGCTGCCCTACGGCCTTCTTCTCCGCCATCGCCCTCGCTGCCACCGTCATCTTCTGGCTGTGATCAACGAGTCCTGACCCTAAGCAAGCGGTTGGCTGCCGCACGTAGCAGGGTCAGCACATGTCAGGCCGCGTTGCGCCGATTATGATGATGAGGCGCCAAACTCAACCCTCTATTCGCTGGGCCAAAGAATCAGAAAATCTGGAATCATAAGATTAGGCCTTTTGCACAAGCAAAAGCCACTAGGACAAGAGTCGGAAGGCGGATGCGCCATATCGCGAGAGCTATCAGTGCTTTCCAATGATGACCCGAAGCGGTGAAGAGTCTTACCGTTTCAACCTTCGCGGAGCGGCGGGACCGGCCAGCTATCAGACTATGGTATTGCCACATGCTTCACTTATGCAGCCAATGTAGAGCCCCGACCAAGCGGGGAGTGTATAACAGACTCTACATATAGCCTTGGTGACGCCCCGCGATGACTATGGGTGCGGAACTCGACGAGGCTTCTCAGCGCAGCGATCTACGGCCCTTTGTCATCATTCGCGGAAGCACGGGAGCGATTCGATGACCCCCGTTCAATGACTCTGATCGCACGCGCTGGCAGCGATGCGCAGCTGCGATCTGCCAAAAATAGACTGAGCGGCGTGTCGAGCTTCACCTGACCCGAGAGAAGGTCGCCAACGTTCTTTGCTTCCCCAAACGGTGGCTGTCGCAGCCTCTCCCGCAGCTTCGGCGGCTTTGCCAGAATGCAAGCAGAGACATCGCTGCCTCGCGCGCTGTCGTGACGCTCCGTCCGGCTGAAAGCCGAAGGTTTCGGTTAGAGCAGCCGCTCAAAATCGTGACCGCCTCGTGACTTTGATGTCGAGGCATCATGGTGAAGCAGACAAACGGCGCGGTCGACCGCGTTGGCGGCAGGCGTGCCTCAGGACGCGGTTGGGGATCAATTGTGACCAGCACCGAAGCGATCAGCGGGGTTTGGTAATACTGCGGTCAGCAGGCAGGACCGATCACGTCGCTCTGCTTATAGTTCGAGACAACAGATAAACCTGCGCCCGCACATACGTCCGTGGCCAAGACCGTGGCACGAGCCAGAAGGCTCGGCGGAGCGACGGCGTTTTCAGCTCCGATCCCGGTTGAGCGCTCTTATCGGCTGACGAGACAACGCTCCCGCTGCGCAAGTACCCGGCATCTTTCCGTGAAAGCGTCCGATGTGCGGGGCGACGCACGACCCGGCGCAACATTCAGCCGGGCGCAACCAAGGCGACCTCGGGGACACGCCGTCGGAGCGTATCCGCGGAGATGAGCGCGATCGCGTACCAGTGCCCGCTTCCTCAAACGGCGCTTCGAGGAGAAATCGTTCCCAGCCGGGTACTCGTCCATCCGGCAGGCGACGCGAGGTGGGCAGGCGCTATGCGGCGCCTGACCGTTCCCGCCTCGCCCGGTCTTCCGCTCAGCGCGGCTTGACGAACTTCAGCGTGAAGCGGTCGCTCTCGCCGATCCCTGCGTATTTGGCGCGATCGACGTCCTTCAGCGCGAGCGTCGGCGGGAGGGTCCACACACCATTGGGATGATCGTGCGTGTCCTTGGGATTGGCGTTGATCTCGCTTTCGCCGGCCAGCTTGAACCCGGCCTCTTCGGCAAGCTGCACCACCGTCGATCGCTTGATGTAGCCGCTTTTCTTTTCCAGCGCGGTGTCCATCGTTTCGGGTAGGCGGTGGTCAGTGATGCCCAGCACCCCGCCCGGCTTCAGCATCGTGAAGAACGCCTTGAACGTGCGCGCGGCCACTGCGGGATCGTCGTTCATCAGCAGATTGTGCACGTTGCGAAAGGTGAGCACCACGTCGGCGCTACCGGCCGGAACGGTGCTGGTGCCGGTGGCGGGATCGATCGTGGCGACCGTCGCCGGGCCGAACCACGCCTGCTTCGCCGTCAGCATCTTCTGAGCGCTGTCGACGCCGCGCTGGTTGACCAGCGCGACATAGCGGCCCCTGCCCTTGGTCATGGGCGCGAGGATTTCGGTGTACCATCCGCCGCCAGGGCTGAATTCGACGATCGTGTCGGTCGGCTTCACGCCAAAGAAGGCGAGCGTTTCGGCGGGGTGACGATATTGGTCGCGTTGCCGGTTGGCGGCGCTGCGTTGCGCATCATTGACGGCGCTGCTGATGGCGCCTGAGGGTTGCGGTGCGGTGGGCCGTGCCGTCTGGGCGGAAACCGCCGCGGCGCTGGCAAGCAGGACGGTCGCAATGGCGATGGTGCGCATTATCTTTATCTCTCCCGGCAAGACGCTGGTGGGGTGTGGAGGCAAGTGAATGTCAACGCAAGCGATGCTGTACGGGGTGGCGGCATCATGCGCAGCGGCGGCCGCGGGCGCGGCCTGGGGCGATCGGCGCCGGACGCAGCGGCACGATCCCGATGCCGTGGGCGTGATCGACTGGCGAACGGTGCAGCTGATCGCGATCGTCGCCGGGCTGGTGGTGGCTGCATTCGCCGTGCGCAGTTGATGATGCCGCCACCAATGGTCTACCGAAATTAGGTCCATTTCCGACCGGCTGGAGCGGCATCTCCGTTCCGGCGCGGTATGCCACCTCGCGTGTTGGCGGTTGAGGGCAAGTGATGCGGCGATTGGTGGGACGCGCGATCGAAAAGGCGCGTTTATGGCGCTGGCAACGCGATCCGCTGCATAGCCTGGCGCTGCGTCGCTGGTTACGGGAACGCTACCGGGTTGACGTCGGGCTCTACACGTACGGCTGCTTCGATCCGTGGCGGATGCCAGGCCCGCTGGTGATCGGGCGGTACTGTTCGATCGCCAAGACGGTCCATTCGGCGCCCATCAACCATCCCATTGCCGCGATCTCGACCCACCCGGTGCTGTACGAGCGGCAGTTCGGCGTGGTGGATGCCGACCTGCATTATGATTCACCGCAGGTCATCGAGGACGACGTGTGGATCGGCCACAATGCGGTGATCCTGCCTGGATGCCGACGGATCGGCCGGGGCAGCATCATCGGGGCGGGGGCGGTCGTGACCCGCGACGTACCGCGCTATGCGATTGTCGCCGGCAACCCCGCGCGCGTGCTGCGCGAGCGCTTCACGCCGGAGGTTCAGGCCGTGCTGGAGCGAAGCCAATGGTGGCAGATGGATCTCGCGCAGCTGCGTGACTTGGTCCTGCGCGACCCCGGGTTCGTGTTTGATCCGGCGGGGCGCGCGCACGTCGCCACGGCGGCGGGGCTGGCGAGCGCCGCATGAGCACGATGATGGAGGTCAGCGTGATCATCCCGCATCATGATGATCTGGCGGGGCTTGATCGCTGCCTGGATGCGTTGTCGCGGCAGACCATGGCGCGCGACCGGTTTGAGATTATCGTGGCCGATAACATGAGCATGTGCGGGGAGGACGCCGTGCGTGCGCTGGTGGCAGGGCGAGCGCGGGTGGTGTTGGCGCGGGAGCGCGGGGCCGGGCCCGCGCGCAACGTCGCCGTCGCGCATTCACGCGGCGCGGTGCTTGCCTTCACCGATGCGGATTGCGTGCCGGCCCCCGGCTGGCTCGAGGCGGGATTGGCGGCGCTATGGGATCATGACTTTGTCGGCGGGCAGGTCGATGTGCTGATCGACAATGACGGGGAGAAGACCGGGTCGGAGGCGTATGAGGCGGTCTTCGCCTTTCGCAACCGGCGCTATGTCGAGCAGCAGGGTTTCTCGGTCACGGCCAATCTGTTCTGTCGCCGGACGGTCTTCGCCGCTTCTGGTCCGTTTCTCGCCGGCACGTCGGAGGATCGCGACTGGTGCGTCCGGGCGCGGGCGCTGGGATTTCGGATTGGCTACGCTCCGGCAGCGGTGGTGGGGCACCCCGCGCGCGGCGACTGGCCAGCGTTGCTGTGCAAGTGGCGCCGGCTCAACGCGGAGATGTTCGCCTTTGCCCGCGAGCGGCGGGGCGGGCGGTTGCGGTGGTTCGTGGCAAGCGCAGCGATGCCGGTGTCGATTCTGGTGCATGGGCTACGCATCCTGACCAGCCCCGCGTTGACCAACTGGCGGGAGCGCCGGCGTGGTCTCGCGACGCTCGCGCGGTTGCGATTGTGGCGCTGTGCCGACGGCATGTTGCGGCTGGTGGGCGCACGCCCGTGACTGAGGTCGCAGTGTGTATCGTGTCGTTCCGTGATCCGGCGCTGGTCGCGCAATGCCTCACGGCGCTGGCCCGTTCGACGTTCACCGACTTTGCGGTGGTAATCTGCGAGAATGGCGGGGCAGCGGCGCGGCGTGCGTTGCAGGACCGGTTGCCCGCGACGCTGCCCGGCGGGCAGCCGGTCACGGTCGTCCCACAGTCCGACAATCTGGGCTATGCCGGCGGGGTGAATGCCTGCATCGCCGCGCGGCGCAACGCCGCGGCCTGGTGGGTGCTCAATCCGGACACGACGCCGGAACCCGCTGCGCTCGCCGCACTGGTGACGCGACTGGGGCGGGGGGATTGCGACGCGGTGGGCGGCATCCTGTACCACCCGGGTGGCCGGGTGCAGGCCTATGGTGGGCGCTGGTACCCGGTGTTGGCGCGGGCGACCTCGATCGGGGTCGGCGCTTGGATCGATGCGCCGCCCGATGCGGCCCGGGTCGAGCGGGACATGAACTATCTGCTGGGGGCGTGCATGCTGGTCAGCCGTGCCTTTGTGCAGACCGCCGGGCCGATGCGGGACGATTATTTCCTCTACGCTGAAGAGATCGAATGGTGTCTTCGCGCGCAGCAGCACGGCCTGCAACTTGGCTTCGCGCCGGACGCCCGTGTCTGTCATGGACAGGGTGGCACCACCGGCTCCGCCACGGCTATTCGGCAGCGGCCGCGGCTGCCGATCTTCCTTGATGAGCGCAACAAGCTGCACGTGGTGCGCGATACGACGCCGGCGCACCTGCCGATCGCGGCGCTGTCGGCGCTGATACTGGGTGCGGCACGCTTCGCCCGGCGCGGGGCGGTGCGACAATGGGGCGACGCGCTGGCGGGATGGTGGGCGGGCATCCGCAATCATCGTGGCGCGCCCGAGTGGATCGCCTGACGAGCACCAGTCTCGTCGCGCAGTAGGTCGGGCACTTCCCGAACAGCAGCTGATTCAAAATATACCGACCGGTATGAATAGTTGTTGACCGACACCGGCAGCGTCTCTATACCAACCGGTACACAACAGCTGCTCCCGTATCATCGGCCATGATGCGGGGACGGCGCCGAGGATGCCTGGCGACCGACGCCGGGAAGATCAACTGTTCAGATTGCCACCGCCCGCCCGTCGCTCGCGCGACGGTGCCCGGTCGCGCGCCCAACAGGGCAGAAGGGAAGCATCATGGCCTATCTCGCCTTCAACACTATCGACGCTGCGCTTCCGCTGGCGCCGATCGCCGATCCGATCCCCGCCAGCACTGCGCGGGACGATCGCTATGCCGATGATGCCCGCTTCGGCGCGTTGGAATGGTCTGTCATTGCGTTGGCGCGCAATGATCGGCTGTCATCCTTGCGCGAGCCAGGTCGCTTGTCGGTCGCGCTACGGGCGGTGATGCGGCAGAACAATCCCCGTCTTGCCGACGAGCGGCTTGAGGCGTTGCGGCGGATGGCGGTGCTCGCCTGGCACCAGAGCTTCCAGGTTGCGGCAAGCGAGCTTCGCGCCTTCTTCGACGCCGGCTTCACCCATGGCCAGTATGAAACCATGATGGCCAGCATCGCGGCGGCGCGCACACAGCGCCGCCGTCGCCGCTGAGTGCATCCGCCTGGGCGCTCGTGCGTTGGGTGCGAGGGTGATCGATGCGAGGAGCATCACGCCCCGACGGGGTCCATCAGTCTTGATGTAGTCGCGGCATGGTCGCTGCTGCGGATGGTGCGCTGTGCGCCAGTATCGCGATTAGATACGACATGATCTGCATCAATATAGAAGGTGATCGACGTTACATCTGATGTGCGCGACGACAGGATGCGATCTGCGCTTCTTCTTCAATCTTTAGGGGCTGGTCGGGCAAGTTTTTGATTTCATCGGATTGTGTCGGGAACGGGCCTGCTATTGCACTCGTTAAGGCCGCATTCCTCAGGAGGATGCAATGGCCGACACGATCGACCCGGCGCGTGCCGACGACGCGCCGCTTTCCACATCGAAACACCGCGGTGCTGCCGTGGAGGCAGCGGGCAATGCGACGCTGCCGCATCCGGCGGACGGCAATGCCGATACGCTGATCGGGCGCACCGTGACGATCCGGCGCCCGCGCGCCGAACTATTCGCCTTCTGGCGAGACTTCACCAACCTTCCCCACGTGCTCGAGAATGTCGAGCGGATTGAGGTGCTGGACGACCGCCGCTCGCACTGGACGGTGACCGCACCGGGCGGGAACACCGTCGAATGGGTGGCGGCAATCACCGACGAAAAGGAGGGCGAGTATATCGCCTGGGCGTCGGAGGAGGGTGCGGACGTGTCCAACAGCGGGCGCATCGATTTCCGCGACGCACAGGGCGATCGCGGCACGATCGTCACCGCGACGATCCTTTATGATCCGCCCGCCGGGCTGATCGGCAAGGTCATCGCCAAGATGTTCCAGCGCGAACCCGCCATCCAGGCGCGGCGCGACCTGCGTCGGTTCAAGCAACTGATGGAAACCGGCGAAATCGCCACCGGCGCGCGCAACCGCCGCCTTCTGGACGAGGGGAAGAACTGATGCGAGCATTGGCCTGGCACGGCAAGCATGACGTGCGCGTCGACACGGTCGACGATCCGGAAATCCTCAACCCGCGTGATGCAATCATCAAGATCACCTCGACGGCGATCTGCGGGTCCGACCTTCACCTGTACGACGGCTATATCCCCACGATGCAGTCGGGCGACATCCTGGGCCATGAGTTCATGGGCGAGGTGGTCGAGACCGGCCCGAGATCGACGTTGAAGAAGGGCCAGCGCGTGGTGGTGCCATTCACCATCTCGTGCGGCGCCTGCTACCATTGCAGCAAGCACCAATATTCCGCCTGCGACAACGGCCTGCCCGCCGACAACCAGGATCTGGGGCAGGAGATGTATGGTCAGCCCATGGCGGGCCTGTTCGGCTACAGTCACCTGACCGGCGGCTATTCGGGCGGCCAGGCGGAATATGTCCGCATCCCATTCAGCGACGTCGGCCCCATCGTGGTGCCGGACGGCGTCCCCGATGAGAAGGTGCTGTTCCTGTCGGACATCCTGCCGACCGGCTGGATGGCGGCGGAAAATGCCGAGATCGAACCGGGCGACACGGTGGCCGTGTGGGGCTGCGGGCCGGTCGGCCTGTTCGCGGTACAGTCCGCGTTCCTGATGGGCGCGGCGCGCGTGATCGCAATCGATCACTTCCCGCGCCGGCTGGAACTGGCGAAGAAGTTCGGCGCCGAGACGATCAACTTCGAGGAAACCGCCACTTATGAGGCGCTGATGGAGATGACCGGCGGCATCGGGCCGGATGCGTGCATCGATTCCGTCGGCCTGGAGGCGCACGGCCTGTTCGTCGACAATGTGATCGACCAGATCAAGGCGTCGACCTTCCTCGGCACCGATCGGCCGCACTCGATCCGCCAGGCGATCCTTGCCTGTCGCAAGGGCGGGCGGGTGTCGATGCCGGCGGTCTATGGCGGCTTCGTCGACAAATTCCCGCTCGGCGCGTTCATGGAAAAGGGGCTGACGCTCAAGACCGGTCAGACCCACGTCCAGCATTATATGCCCGGGCTGCTCAACGCGATCATGGAGGAGAAGATCGATACGACCTTCCTGATCAGCCACACGCTGCCGCTGGAAAATGCCCCGGACGGCTACCGCATCTTCCACGACAAGCAGAATGAAGTGACCAAGGTGGTGTTGAAGCCGGGCCTTGAGCGGATCGAAATCGACCTTTGAGGAGAGGTGCCATGGCCAATAAGCTCGCCCTTGTTACCGGCGCCTCGACCGGCATCGGCTTCGAACTTGCCACCATCGCGGCCCGGGAAGGTCATGACCTGATCGTGGTCGCCGATGAGGAACTGATCCATGCCGCCGCGCGCGACTTCGAGCAGTTCGGCACCAATGTCGTGGCGGTAGAGGCGGACCTTTCCACGCTGGAAGGCGTGGACGCCGCGCTCGCCGCCGCGGCGGGGCGCCAGATCGACCTGGTCTGCGCCAACGCCGGGATCAGCAAGGGCGGGCCGTTCCTCGACGAAAGCATCGAGGATTGGCGCCATTCGATCGACACCAACGTCACCGGCACCGTCTATCTGCTGCAGAAGAGCCTGCGCGACATGGTGGCGCGCGGATCGGGCAAGATCCTGGTGACGGGATCGATCGCCGGCTACATCCCCGGCAGCTTCAACGCGATCTACAATGCGACCAAGGCGTTCATCGACAATTTTACCGAGGCGCTGCGCAACGAGATCAAGGACGTGGACGGCGTGACGCTCACCACGTTGATGCCCGGGCCGGTGGACACCGAATTTTTCGCCCGCGCCGACATGCTCGACACCTCCGTCGGGCAGAGCGAGAACAAGTCCGATCCTGCCGACGTGGCAAAGGACGGCTGGGACGCGCTGATGGCCGGCAAGGGGCACATCGTGTCGGGCCTGAAGAACAAGATCCAGGTGTTGGGCTCCGGTGTCGTGCCGCAGTCGGTGCTGGCGGAGCGGCATCGTGCGATGGCCGAGCCGGGATCGGGCAAGGAATAATCGCCGCGCGGTGATCCTCGCCGCTGGCTAAAGCGCCGCGATCCTGGCCTGGAGACGAGCCACGATCGCGGCCACCAGCGCAGGATCGACCGCCGCCCATCCGCCGAAATCCAGCGCGACCCGCCGCGCCGTGGTGAACGCGGAGAAACTGGACAGCAGCAGCAATGCCTCAAGCCGGTCCTCCTGCGCCGGTTCCGCGCGGCCGCCGATCGCCGCCACCAGCCCCGCGACCAGCGTCAGCCCCGGCTCCCACAGATCGCGGTACAAAAGGTCATGCGCCAGCCCCTTGTGGTTCATCTCGCGCATCATGAACGTAGCCCAGCTGTCGTCCTCCGCAACGTCGAGCAGCATCCCTGCGAGCAGCGACACCACTTCCTGCAACGCCGCGCGCGCTACATCCGGTGGCATGGGCATCCCCGCCTGGATCGCCGACACACCGGTCAGCATGCGCGCGCGATAGCGCTCCACCACATGTTCGGCACAGGCGCGGTACAGGCCTTCCTTGCCCCCGAAATGATAGGTGATCGCCGGCAGCGCGACGCCAGTCCTCGCGGCGATCTCGCGCGTGCTCGTCCCTTCGAACCCGTGTTTGTTGAACAGCGCCAGCGCGGCGCCGATCAGGCGCTGCCGCGTCTCCGCGCTGCTGCGATACGGGCCGCGCGGCGCGCGCGGGTGAGGGGGCGAGGTGCTGGTCACGCCACCCTCCATACGGCCCACCGGGGTTGCGTGACAGCCCATTGCAGCATATCAAATCCTATCGAACGATCGGAATTGTATATGTCAGTCGCGCATCAGGGCTATCAGGTGGATTACGCGAACCCGGTGGGGGAGGCGTCGCTCGTCCCGCCGACGTCGCCGCAATGGCGCGTGTTCAAGAACCCGGTGGCGATCGCGGTCGGCGGGGTGGCGGCGGTGCTGCTGGAGTTCGCCGACGCGCGGATCCGCTCGGGCGTGTGGGACCATTCCACCTACAAGGTTGATCCGATCGGCCGCTCGAAGCGGACCGGTGTTGCTGCCATGGCGGGCGTATTCGGGCCGGCGAGCACGGCACGGCGGATCATCGGCGGGGTCAATCGCATGCACCGCAAGGTGACCGGGGAGACGCCCGGCGGCGAAGCCTATCGCGCGCTTGATCCCGAGTTGCTGGACTGGGTCAGTGCCACCGCGGCCTATGGCTTCCTGGAGGCCTATCATCGCTTTGTCGCACCGCTCAGCGAGGCGGAGCGACGCGCCTATTACCGCGACGGCGAACCTGTGGTGCGGCTGTACGGCGTAGAGAACCCGCTCACCAGCGACGAGGATTTCTTCGCCATGCTGGATCGCTTGCTGCCCCGGTTCAAGCCGCACCCGATCAACCTGGAATTTCTGGCGATCATCCAGTCGGGGAAGGCCGCGCCGGCCGTGCCGCGCTTCCTTCACCAGGCGCTCGCCCGTGCGGCGGTGTCGCTGCTGCCGACGGCGGTGCGCCAGCGACTGGAGCTTGGCGCCGACTATGATCTGCGGCGCAGCGACCGGCTGATGCTGCGCGCAGCCGGCACGCTCGCAGACCGGGTGCGCGACCCGCGTTCGCCCGCGTGGCAGGCGGCACGGCGGCTCGGCCTGCCGGGCGATTTCGCTTGGCGCTCGCCGCGCGCGCAGGCGCGGATGCTGGGCCACGCCGGGATCGGCACACAGGCCGCGCCCGCCACCTGACACAGGTGTCAGGCGCTGCGCCCTGCGGCGCTGCTAGTAGAACAGGATGAAGACGCCCGAAAAGGGCGCTTGAGCTTTGATCGGGGAGAGGATCGATGACCGCAATGGGCCGTACGCGCCGGGCGATGTATTTGGGCGCCAGCATCTTGGCGGTGATGGCAGGCGCCGCGCAGGCGCAGGACGCGGCGGCGGGCGCGCCCGATGCCACCGCGCCGGCGCAGGAGGAAGCGCCGGCAACGACCAGTCAGCAGACACGGCCAAGTGACGCCGCGCTCGGCGACATCGTCGTTACGGCGCAGCGGCGCGCGGAATCGATCAACCGGGTCGGCATTTCGGTGCAGGCGCTGGAGTCCGAGACGCTGCAGGAATTGCGCGTCCAGAACGTGCGTGACCTGACCGCGGTCGTCCCCAGCTTCACCGTCGCGCAAAGCTACCAGGGCGTGCCCACCTACACGCTGCGCGGCATCGGCTTCAATTCGATCAACCTGTCGGCCCAGTCGACCGTCGGCACCTATGTCGACGAGGTCGCCTATGCCTATCCGATCATGAACACCGGCCCGCTGATCGATATCGAGCGGGTCGAGGTGCTGAAGGGGCCGCAGGGTACGCTCTACGGCCGCAACACCACCGCCGGCCTCATCAACTTCGTCACCGGCAAGCCGAGCGAGGATGCGTCGGGTGCGATGTCGGTCGATGTCGGCAACTACCAGACCTTCAATGTCGGCGGCTATGTCACTGGCCCGATCGCCGAAGGTATCCAGGGCCGCATCGGCTATCGCGTCGATCTCAGCAACGAGGGCTGGCAGATCAGCAACAGCCGCCCCAACGAGCGGCTTGGCCGCGTGAAGCGGTACGGTGTGCGCGGCTCGCTGGCGGCGCAGCCGGGTCCGTTCGAAATCGACGTGTCGGCCACCTATTGGGTCAACAAGTCGGACACGGTGGCGGGCCAGGCGATCGGCTTCACCCCCGCCACGACGCCGGGCAGCGGCGGCGCGGCGAGCAACTTCAACGCGCCCGGCGCGGCGGCCTATATCGCAGCCAACCGCCCGACCAGCGGCAGCCAGGCGGACTGGGCGCCCTATGCCCGCCGCTCCGCCGACATCGGTCGCGGTGCTGGCCTGAAGGGGCCGCTGGCCGAGGACAATTACTTCATCGGCCTGAAGGCGCGCGTCCAACTCGACATTTCGGACAATGTCCGCGCGGTCTCGCTGACCGGCTATAACGAGTTCGATCGCAAGGCGACGTTCGACTGGTCCGGCATCCCCAACGAGGTGCTGATCCAGGAGGCGGACGGTAACATCAAGAGCTTCGCGCAGGAGCTTCGCGTCGAGGGCGATGGCCCCGGCTTCAACTGGCTGGTCGGCGGCTATTACGCCAAGGACAAGATCCGCGACACGAACCGCACGCTGCTGGGCGAGAATGCCAATTCCGCGCTGCTCCGCTTCGCGACGTCGCAGTTGATCAACTCGCCGATCAACACCTTCGGCTATACGCTGGCCGATGCGGCGACGACGTTCCGCACCTATCGTGACGAAGGCGCGTTCGACACGACGACGTGGAGCATCTTCGCCAATGGCGACTATGCCTTCTCCGACCTCGTGAAGCTCACGCTGGGCGCGCGCTACACACAGGATCTGCAGAAATTCACCGGCTGCTCGCGCGATTTCAACGGCAGCATGCAGACCAACATCAACCTGTTCAACCGCGGCCTCTATCAGCAGCTGTTCAACCCGACGCAGCCGCTCGCCGCGCCGATCGGCCGCAACGACTGCAACACCTTCAATCCGGCGACCAACAGCTTCGGCATCGTCAACTCGCGGCTGGACGAGGACAATTTCGCGTGGCGCGCAGCGCTCGACTTCACGCCCAACGCGACGACATTGTTCTACGCCTCGATCTCGCGCGGGTATAAATCGGGCACCTCGCCGATCAACGCGGCCAGCAACGCGGCGCAGAACCTGCCGGCCAAGCAGGAGCGGCTGACCGCCTACGAAATCGGTGCGAAGCTCGGCTTCCTCGATCGCCGCGTGCAGCTGAACGTCGCCGGCTTCTATTACGACTATAAGGACAAGCAGATCAGCGCCTATTTCGCTGATCCGATCTACACCGCGCTCGCTCGGCTGGATAACATTCCGAAGTCGGAGGCTTATGGCATCGAGGGCGAGCTGACGGTCCGCCCCGCCCGCCCGCTGACTCTGATGGCGAACGCCTTGTGGCTGAAGACGCGGATCAACGGCTATGTCGGCACCAACGCCGCCGGCCGCCCGCAGGATTTCGACGGTGCACGCTTCATCTACAGCCCGGAATGGACGCTGTCGGGCACCGCGCTGTTCGACCAGCCGGTCAATGACGATGTCAGCTTCACCGCCAATGCGAACGTACGCTGGCAGTCGCGCCAGACGACGATCTTCGAATTCAATCCGCTGTACGACATCAAGCCGTACGCGGTGGTCAACGCTGGCTTCGGCGTAAAGGCGGCGGACGAAAGCTGGGCGTTGAACGTCTGGGGTCGCAACCTCTTCGACGAATATTACTGGAACGCGGTCGCCAGCAACGCCAACATCGTCGTGCGCTTCCCCGGCCAGGTCCGCACGTACGGTGCCACCGCGACCTTCCGGTTCTGAGGCGTGGAGAGAGGAGCGGGAGAGGCATGACGAACTTGCCGCCGACATTCGGTGAGGCACTGGCGCGGCACGCGGCGGAACGGCCGCAACAGGTGGCGCTTCGGTTCGAGGACCGGGTGACCGATTATGCGACCTTCGATGCCCATGCGTCGCAGATCGCCAACGGTCTGCTGGCGATGGGGCTGAAGCACGGTGATCGCGTCGTCTATGTCGGCAAGAACAGCGACTGGGCGGTCGAACTGGCGCTCGGCACCGCCCGCGCTGGCATGGTGCTGGTGCCGATCATCTGGCGGCTGGCCCCCGCTGAAGTGGACGGCATCCTGGCCGATTCCGGTGCGCAGACGCTGTTTGTCGAGCCGGCCTTCGCCCGCGACTTTCCGGCCGCGCAGGTCGTGGTCATGGATGACGGCTTCGCCCGCTGGCGCGACGCGCAGAGCAGCACGCCGCCGCCGGTGACCGTCACCGAGAACGACGTGGTGCTCCAGCTCTATACCTCGGGCACCACCGGCGCGCCCAAGGGCGTGATGCTGAGCCACGCCAACGGCATTCAGCAGCGGCAGAAGCAGATCGACGCGCGTATTGACTGGCTGCTCGCCGACCCGGGCGACACCACGATCATCGCCATGCCCTACGGCCATATCGGCGGCGTCGGTGTCGCGCTTGGCGCCGTCAACAGCGGGCAAGAACTCATCATCCACGCCGAATATGATGCGGGCGCGGTGATGGACGCAATCGCCGAGCATGGCGTGCGACGGCTGTTCCTGGTGCCGGCCGCGATCGGCCTGATGCTGCAGCATCCCGCGGCAGCGACGGCCGATTTCTCCTCGATCGAGACCCTGTCCTACGGCGCCAGCCCGATCCCGCTGCCGCTGTTGCAGCAGGCGGTGGAGCGGATCGGCTGCGGCTTCGTCCAGGTCTATGGCATGACGGAGACGTGGGGCTCGATCGTCGCCCTCCCGCCAGAGGATCACCTGCCCGGGCGCGAGCACAAGATGACCGCCGCCGGAAAGGCGCTGCCTGGCGTTGAGCTGAAGATCATCGACGAGGATGGCAACACGCTGCCGCCCGGCGAGATCGGCGAGATCGCGATCCGCAGCCCCAACAACACGCGCGGCTATTGGAACAAGCCGGAGGAAAGCGCGAAAGCGCTGATCGGCGATGGATGGCTGCGCACCGGCGACGCGGGGATCCTCGATGAGGAGGGCTATCTCTTCATCCAGGATCGCATCAAGGACATGATCATCACCGGCGCGGAGAACGTCTATCCCGCCGAGGTGGAAAGCGCGATCTACGGCCATCCTGCGGTGGCGGACGTCGCCGTGATCGGCGTTCCCGATCCCAAATGGGGTGAGGCGGTGAAGGCGATGGTGGTGCTGAAGCCGGGTGCCGAGTGCGACGGCGACGCGATCATCACCCATGCCCGCGAGCGGATCGCCGGTTTCAAATGCCCCAAGAGCGTCGAGTTCATCGAGGCGCTGCCGCGCAATCCGTCGGGCAAGATCCTGCGGCGCACACTGCGCGAGCCTTTCTGGGCCGGCCACGAACGGAGAGTGAATTGACGAGCTTCGCACGCACCGACGAACAGCGGATGCTGGCCGAGACGCTGGACGTTGCCCTTTCGAACGGGGCCGACTGGCAGGCGGCCGTGGTGGACACCGGGCTCGGCCAATTGGGCGTGTCGGCGGACGAGGAGGGGCTTGGCACCGACCTGCGCGATGCGGCGGTAGTTGCGGCTGCCTTCGGGCGTGCGAACGCTGCGTTGCCCTGGGCGGAACATTGGGTTGCGACCCGGTTGGGTGCGCGGGGGGAGAATGGCCCGCGTGCGGATGCCGACGTCGCGGCGCTCGCGCGTGCAAGGGAGCCGCGCGAGCGCCAATGGGCCGAGGATGCGCTGACGGTGCTGCATTGCGCGGAGATCGTCGGCCTGTGCCGGACGATGCTGCGCGACGCCGCGACCTTCTCCAAGGAGCGCCGCCAGTTCGGCGTCGCGATCGCCAGCTTCCAGTCGCTGCGCCATCGCATGGCGGACATGGCGATGATCCTTGAGCAGGCAGAGGCGATCACGGCTGCTGCGATCACCTCGTTCGACGGCGATGAGACCGGCCGTGCGCGGGCGGTGTCCGCCGCACGCGTGGTTTGCGACGACGCCGCGCGCCTGATCGGCGAGGGCGCGGTGCAGATCCACGGCGCGATGGGGCTGACCGCCGAGTTGCGGCTTGGCGGCTATTTCCGCCGCGCGCGCACGCTGGCGCAAGGCGACGGCACCGCCCGCCATCACCTGCGACGCTACGCCGCCTGACGAACCCCCTGATCCGGTCTTAACGGGCGTCCGGGCGTCGCGCGGACGCCCACCAGGTCCAGCCGGTTACGCCGCCGCTCGCCGCGCCGAGGCCAGCGAGCCAGTAACCATCGCGCACGTCGATCACGAAGACGAGCAGCGCGGCGAATGCTGCCCCGGCGACAAGGCCGCCCGCAATATAGGCCACCGCGCTTTCGCGATCATGGCGGGCCAGCCACGCCGTGAACGGCAGACCGATCAGCAGCGCGCCGCCCGCCACGATCGGCGCTGCCACCAGAAGCGGCGCGATCGCCAGCAGCAGCGAGGCCGGAACGTCGGTGGCGCGCTCGACCCGGGTAAGGCCCAGCAGCGCGAAGAAGGTGGAAAAGAGCAGATAGGGCGCCGCCCCGACGAGCGCGCCGGCGAGTACCGATTTGGCAAAAGCCCGTATCATGCCCCATCACAACAGGTGCGCGGCCAAACGGCAACATGCCTCGGCGCGGGCGACAATTTCCGAGGGATGGGCGCACCGGTCACCATGTGTGGGTTATCCGGGGGAGGGGTGAAATGCCAGTCGAGGCGCTAGACCATGTTCAACTTGCCATGCCGCCCGGCGGCGAAGATGCGGCACGCCGCTTCTACGCCGGACTGCTCGGTATTCCCGAAGTTCCCAAGCCCGCCCATCTCGCCGGGCGCAGCGGCTGCTGGTTCGAACGCGGCGCGCTAAAGATTCATCTCGGCGCGGAGCAGGACTTTCGCCCAGTCCGAAAAGCGCATCCCGCCTTCTTGGTTACCGATCTCGACGCCCTGATCGCAAGCCTTGCCGATGCTGGCTTCACATCGATCGAGGACGAGCCGCTCGAGGGGTATGACCGACGCTACGTCACCGATCCGTTCGGCAATCGGATAGAGCTGATGCAGCCCTGCGGTGCCGCGATGATGATCGACGATAGTGCGTCAGGCAGCGCCGAATGAGCGCGCCTGCTGAACCCGGCGGCGCCTATGATCCGGCGACGCTGGCCTTCTATGACGCCGAGGCGCCCGAATATGTTGCGAGCGGCAAGGATGGTGTCAGCCGCTGGCTGCCGCAGTTCATCGACATGCTTCCCGTCGGCGCCCGCGTGCTTGAACTGGGCTGTGGTGGCGGCCGGGACGCGGAGGCGATGCTCCTCCGCGGCCTTGATGTTGAGCCGACGGATGGAAGCGCAGCGATCGCCGCAAAGGCGCAGCAGAGGCTAGGTCGCCCAGTCAGGGTGATGCGCTTCGACGAACTCTCCAGCGTCGAAGCCTATGACGCCGTATGGGCGAGCGCCAGCCTGCTGCATGTGCCTTTGGGGAAGTTGCCCGCTGTATTGGGCCGGGTGTTCCGATCGCTGAGGCCGGGCGGTCTGCACTTTGCGAGCTATAAAGCGGCCGGAACGCCGGGCCGCGACCATGCCGGCCGCTACTTCAATCACCCCGACGGCAACGCGCTGGTCGCGGCCTATCAGCGCAGCGCGAGTTGGGAACTGCTGTCTGTCGTCGAATATGTGGGCGGCGGCTATGAAAGCGGGCAGGGACCATGGATCGCGCTCACCGCCCGGCGGCCGGTCGGCCCGGAAGCGGCAGGCGAAGGGCTGGATCGTCCTCACCTCTTGAGCCTTCCGGCGCATGCGGATCGATGATCCCGTCACCGTTCTCGCCGCCGCTCGCCCCGTGAACCGTGGAAGGCGACGGTTTCCCGGTCAGGCCGCCTGATCCACCACGACTCGCGCGATCAGGTCACGCTGGATCTCGTTCGACCCGGCGTAGATGCTGGCGGCGCGATTGTTCAGATATTTGGGCATGGCGATCGCGATCGCGTCGGGCGCGTCCTCGTGGTCGCCCTCCCAGCCGGCGGCGATTTCCAGCGCCAGCAGGTCGATCCGCTGCGACGCCTCGGTGCCCAGCACCTTCAGCATCGACGGCCGCACCGCATCGGCAGGCCCGCCGCCTTCCAGCCCGGCCAGCTCGATCGCGCGCAGCGCGTCGACCGCGATCGCCTCGCGCGCCAGCCGCTCGCGATTGCCCTCTTGGCTCAGCCAGCCGGTGGCCTGCGCCGCTTCGCGCACCATGTCGAGGAACGCGGCAAGGCCCGGCGCATAGCGGCCCGACCGTTCGAAGGTCAGAAGGTGCTTCGCCACGGTCCAGCCGTCATTCTCCTCGCCCAGCCGCCCGCTGACGGGGACGCGCACGTCGTCGAAGAACACCTGGTTGAATTCATGCTCGCCGGCCAGCGTGTGGATCGGCGACACGGTGATGCCCGGCGTCTTCATCTCCAGCAGCAGGAAGGTGATTCCGGTCTGCGGCCGCCCCTCGGTGCTGGTGCGCACCAGGCAGAACATGCGGTTGGCGAAATGCGCATGCGTGGTCCAGATCTTTGAGCCGTTCAGCACGTAATCATCGCCGTCGCGCACGGCGCGCAGCTTCAGCGAGGCGAGGTCCGATCCGGAGCCAGGCTCCGAATAGCCCTGGCACCAGCGATCCTCGCCCGACAGGATGCGCGGCAGCAGCGTCGCCTTCTGTTCGGGCGACCCGTAGTGCATGATGACGGGCGCCACCATTTTCAGCCCCATCGGCGACAGGCCGGGAGCATGAGCGCGGGCATATTCTTCCGCCCAGATATAGCGCTGAATCTCATTCCAGCCGGTGCCGCCATATTCGACCGGCCAGTCGGGAGCGGCCCAGCCCTGCGCGTGCAGGATGCGCTGCCACGCGTCGGCGACATCGGGGTGCAGGAATACGCTCGTCCCGCGCCGGGCGCCGCGGCGCAGCTCGGGCGTCAGCTTCTCGGACAGGAAGGTGCGCACCTCATCACGAAAGGCGCGCGCGTCTGCGCTGTTCAGGCTCTCCATGCCGCCACCGTGCGCGCGGCGCGCCGGCCATGCACCTGACGCTCTTGTCAGGGAGCAGGCTTGTCAGGCGTGCGGGCCGAGGAAGCCGTGACCAGTGGCGATCTGGATCATCCGCGCGCGCGTGGTCGCGCCCAGCTTCTCCGCCGCGTTGCGCAGGTGGAAGCGGACGGTGGAGACCGACAGCGACAGGATCGTGCCGATCTCGGCATTGGTCTTGCCCGCCGCGGCCCAGCGCACGCATTGCGCCTCGCGCGCGGACAATTGCCCCGGCGGCGTGCGCACGCGCCGCATCGTCAGCTCGGTATGCGCGGCGAGCAGGCGATAGGCGAGCGCGAACATCGGCTCCGCCCATTCGGCAAAGATCGCCGGCATGTCGACCGGCTGGGTCGCGACCCACAGCACCGTGCCCACCTGTCCGCCCGCCAGATGCACCGGCGCGATCAGTGCGCCCGTAAAGCCGAATTCCTCCGTCACCCGCGAACAATCGATCGCCTCGAGCAACCCGGTCGCGCGCCACGATCCCAGCCGCCCGTCGGCATACCAGATCGGCTCGGCAAAGATCCGCGCGGCGTGAAGGAAGCTGGATCGCAGCGCTAGGCTGCGGTTGCGCCAATAGGTGTCGTTGGCGCACACCCACGGCATCCGCTCGGCATAGGCGCGGCCGTCGCGATCGGCCATCGGCACCGGATCGCCGAGGTCGCTCTGCGCCGCCACATAGGGGAGGCCGACGCGCGCGCCATAGGCGACTACCTCGCTCGCCAGCGCGTCCACATCCTCCCACGACAAGGCTGCCGATCGATCCGACTGCATCTGTGCTCCCGCTCCCTGCCGCTGCGCTAGCCGCCCGCAATGGTGGCGACAAGGGCAGGTCTTGCGCTCGTCCGCGGATCACGCGATGGAGGGGCGTAACTATAGTTATGGTACGGAGGGGAAAGCCATGAGCCAGGATTATTCCGGCAAGCACGTGTTCGTCGCGGGCGCATCCAGCGGCATCAATCTGGAGATCGCGCACAGCTTCGCGCGGGCGGGCGCAAAGGTGACGGTGCTGAGCCGCAGCGCCGACAAGATCGAGGCTGCCGCGCAGGGTATCCGCGACACGGGCGGCGAGGCACTCGGCATCGCCTGCGACGTGCGCGACTATGAGGGGCTGGAGGCCGCCTATGCGCAGGCGAAGGCCAAGTTCGGTGCGATCGACGTGCTGATCTCGGGTGCGGCGGGCAATTTCCTTGCGCCTGCGGTGAAGCTGTCGGCCAATGCCTTCAAGACCGTGGTCGACATCGACCTGCTTGGCACGTTCAACGTGTTCCGCGCCAGCTACGATCACCTGACCAAGCCGGGCGCATCACTGATCGCGATCACCGCGGGGCAGGCGGTGCATCCGTCCGCGTTCCAGATCCACGCCTGCGCCGCCAAGGCCGGCGTCAACATGGTCACCAAGTGCCTGGCGCTGGAATGGGGACCGGCCGGGATCCGCGTCAACGGCATCTCGCCCGGCCCGATCGGCGATACCGAGGGGATGAAGCGTCTTGGCGGTGATCCCGCGCGCGAGGCGCAGATCAAGGGCCGCCTCGCGCTGCGCGATTACGGCACCAAGTCGGATGTAGCCGAGGCGGCGCTGTGGCTGTCCAGCCCGGCGGCAAAATATGTCACCGGCGCGATCCTCAACGTCGACGGCGGCAGCGATCTGGGCGACGCCAGCGCCAACGCACTCGGCTGATCCACCAACGGCACGCCACCCTTGTCTGTGGGTGGCGTGTCGATCAGTCGCGGCGGGCGGAAATGCCCAGGTCCGCTGGGCCAAAGGCGTCGGGCAGCAACTCCGAAAGGCGATAGCTGGTCAGCGCGTCGCCCTCGGCGCCCGCGCAATGCACGCGGATGTCGCGCCCGCCGATCTGCGCCGCCTCGTTGATCACCTGTCGGCAGCGGCCGCACGGGCGCACCACGTCGGCGCCGACGATCGCGCCATCGCGGATCATGCCGCCCACGACGCCGATCGCCACCACATCGGCCAGCCGCCCCTGTGCGTTGACCGTGGCGATCGCCACCGTTTCCGCACAAAGCGACAGGCCGTAGCTGGCGTTCTCGAAATTCGCCCCGCCCACCACCTGGCCGTCGCTCAGCAGCACCGCCGCGCCGACGCCGAAATTGGAATAGGGCGCATGGGCATTGCGCGCCGCGGCACGGGCTTGGTCGATGAGGGTAGTCGCTTCGTCGTTCATGATGCTGCCACGTTCCAGTTCACGGGACCGTCGATACCGTCGATCCGCCGTATGTCGCTCGCCCGCCACATGCGCCACGGCCGGGCGGCATAATCAGGCTTGAAGAATAGACCGCTCGCCCACACCGGACGGGGGAGGGCGCTCGCCAGATCATAATCGCGCTCGAACGCGCGCGACACCCGGAGCAGCACGGGCTTGCCGGTATGCGCCTCGATCAGCGCCGCGGCGCTGCGCACCTCCTCGATCAGCGTCGCGGCGTCCGGGCGATTGGCGCAATCCTCGGCAAAGTCGAAATCGATCGCCGCGGGCAGCGCCTCCTCATCACGCGGGACCATGGTGTTGAACGCATTGGCCTGGTCGATCGCCGGGTCGCACAAGGACCAGCGGTGCACCGCCCCGCGCCGCATGCCGGCGCCGGCGATTCCCTCCCAATTCTCCTCAAACCGCTGGTCGCGCCGCCGCGCCCCATGCGTCGCGGTGGCATAAGCGAAATCGGCCCCGCCCCCGGCGACGACCTTCCACTCCACTGCGCCATTGGCATCGCTCACGTCGACGCCCTGCACCGCATAGTCCGCCACCGCCGGATGCCATTGAACCGCCGCACGCCAGGCGAACAGCGCGCCAACGACAAGCACGCCGACGAGCAGCAGGAAACGCCTCAACCGAAACAAGATAATCAACCCTTGATGTGAAGCACGCAGATCAGCGTGAACAGCCGGCGCGCGGTATCGAAATCGAGCTCTATCTTGCCCGCCAGTCGATCCTTCAGCAACTCCGCCGCTTCATTGTGAATCCCGCGACGGGCCATATCGATCGTCTCGATCTGCTGCGGCGTGGATTGCCGGATCGCCTGGTAATAGCTGTCGCAGATCGCGAAATAATCGCGGATCGGGCGGCGGAACCGCCCCATGCCCAGGATATGCGCCTCCAGCGGGCTGCCATCCTCGCGTTTGATCTGCAGGATCAGCCGTCCTTCCTCGACCGACAGTGCCAGTCGGTAGGGCCCGGCATAGCCATCGGGGTGCTGTTTCTGCGGGGCGAAGTGATTTCCCTCGATCAGATCGAAGATCGCAATGCGCCGTTCCTGCTCGATATCGGCCGAGCGCCACAGGATCGTGCGCTCGTCCAGTTCGATATCGATGATCCGGGGATCGGCCATCACGACCCGATACTGGCCAACGGCGGGCGCGGCAATGAGGGGTGGGGCAATCTCATCCACAGCTTTCAACGTCCTGCCGGTTCACGCAACGCGCGATCGGGGGTAGATGCGGTCGTCTGATGGCTACACTGGCATTTCCCCAACCGGCTCCGGCCGAACCCGTTCAGCTGCCCCGCAACGTCGAGGCGGAGGCCGCGCTGCTCGGCGCGATGATGATCGACAATCGGCTGGCCGACGACATCGCCGACCGGCTCGACCCGGCGCATTTCTATGAGCCCGTCCACGGCCGCATCTTCGCCGCGATCAAGACGCTGCGCTCCAATGACATGCTCGCCACCCCCGTCACGCTGCGCCCGATGTTCGAGGCGGACGAGGGGATGCGCGAGCTAGGCGGCCCGGCCTATCTCGCACAGCTCACCGGCTCGGGCGCAGGCCTGATCGGCGCACGCCAGTTCGCGCAGCAGATCTACGATCTCGCCATGCTCCGCTCGCTGGTGACGGTCGGGCGCACTTTGGTTGAACGCGCGATGGATACCTCGGAGGAGGTGAACCCGCGCGCCCAGATCGAGCTCGCCGAGGAGGAACTGTTCAAGGTCGCCGCCGACGGCACGACCGAAAATGCGATCAAGAGCTTCGCGCAGGCGACCAAGGTCGCGCTGAAGATGGCGGAGACGGCGCTGAACTCCGGCGGCAAGGTCTCGGGTATCACCACCGGGTTCGACACCGTCAACGCGCGCATCGGCGGCATGCACCGGTCGGACTTGATGATCCTCGCCGGCCGTCCGGGCATGGGCAAGACCTCGCTCGCCACCAACATCGCGTTCAACGCCGCGCAGCGCTGGATGATGGACATGAAGGCCGGCATCGCGCCCAGCGAATCGATCGGCGCCAAGGTCGCCTTCTTCAGCCTCGAAATGTCCGCCGATCAGCTGGCGACGCGTATCCTGGCCGAGCAATCGCGCATCACCTCGGAAAAGCTGCGTCGCGGCGACATCAGTCGCGCCGAGTTTCACCAGCTCGCCGCCGCCGCGGCTGACCTGGAAAGCCTGCCGCTGTTCATCGACGACACCGGCGGCCTGTCGATCAGCGCGCTGCACACCCGCGTCCGCCGTCTGCAGCGGCGCCACAATAACGAGATTGGCCTCGTCATCGTCGATTACCTTCAGCTGCTCTCGGGCAGCGGCAAGGCGGGCGACGGCAACCGCGTGCAGGAAATCTCGGAAATCAGCCGTGGCCTGAAGACGCTGGCAAAGGATCTGCACGTCCCGGTGCTCGCGCTCTCGCAGCTCAGCCGTGCGGTGGAGCAGCGCGAGGACAAGCGCCCGCAGCTCTCCGACCTTCGCGAATCCGGCTCGATCGAGCAGGACGCCGACATGGTCTGGTTCGTGTTCCGCGAGGATTATTACGTCGCCGCCAAGGAGCCCAAGCGCCCGACCGAAGGCGACGCGGCGAAGATCTTCGAGGATCACGCGCAATGGGCCAGCGACATGGAGCGCGTGTACGGCCTTGCCGAGCTGATCATCGCCAAGCAGCGTCACGGCGCGACCGGCAAGGTGACGATGAAGTTCGACCCGAGCGTGACCCGTTTCAGCGACTACGCCGGCTATTGATCGATGGGCAGGGCGAGCGGCGACGCTCGCCCGCCCCGCCAATCAGAAGGCGGGTTCTTCGCCCGGCTTCTCGGGCACGTGGATGCCGCATTCCACCTTGTCCCAGCCGCGCCAGCGGCCGGCGCGCGGATCCTCGCCCGGCTGCACCTTGGACGTGCACGGCTTGCATCCGATCGAAGGATAGCCGTTCGCCTCCAGCGGATGGCGCGGCAGCTCGTACTCGTCGAAATAGGCCTCCAGCCGCGCGCGGTCCCAGTCGGCCAGCGGGTTCAGCTTCAACCGCCCGTCGTCCACCTCGAACCGCGGCAGCGCGGCGCGCGTCGTCGACTGGAAGCCCTTGCGGCCCGAGATCCAGGCGTCGAACGGCAGCAGCGCCCGGCGCAGCGGCTCCACCTTGCGCAGGTCGCAGCAGCCGTCGGGATCATAGGACCAGCGCAGCCCGTTTGCGTCCTTCGCCGCCAGCAGTCGCGGATCGGGGCGAAAGACGCGCAGGTCGGTGAGGCCCAGCCGCTCCGACAGCTCGTCACGATATTCCAGCGTCTCGCCGAACATCTTCTGCGTGTTGGTGAAGATTACCGGCACGTCCTGGTCGACCTGCGCCACCATGTGCAGCAGCACGGCCGATTCCGTCCCGAACGACGAAACCGCCGCGATGCGGCCTTTCAGCTCGCCGCCTAGCAGATCGCGCAGCATGTCCTGCGTGGACACGCCGGCAAAGCGCGCCTCCATCGCCGCCGCGTCCTCGGCGGTGAAGGCGGGCGCGACATCGATCATGTCGAGGCAACGAGCAGCACTAGCCATGGCGTAACTTCCAAACGGGCACCGCCGGATCGGCCGCGCGCTGATAGGGGTGGTCGTAGCGGTTAAGGCTGCGCTTCAGCGTCTCGGCATCGACCGGCGCTTCGGGCGCGAAGCTGTCGAAGCCGCAGCGGCGCATATGCGGGATCTGGTCGACCAGCACGTCGCCCGCGGCGCGCAGCTCGCCGGTGTAACCCGCCTCGCGCAGGATCCGCGCCGCGGAATAGCCACGTCCGTCGCGAAAGCTGGGGAAGCTCACCTCGACCAGCGCCAGCTGGCCGAGCAGCGGCAGCAGCGCGCGCGCGTCGTCGCCCGCCTCCAGGCGCACCGCGCCGGCATTGGTCTGGCCGTCGAGGAAGGAATCCAGCGTGATCGCCGGCTCGTCATGCGCCTCGTCGTCGCGGAAGCGGAGCAGATTATCCATAGATCGCCTCCTTGAACGTCTCGAAGCCAACACGGCGATAGGTGTCGAGGAAGCGCTCGCCCGGCTCGCGCACCTGAACGAAACGGTCGGTCACGCGCTCGATCGCGTCGACCACGCCATCCTCGTCGAACCCGGGGCCGGTGATCTTGGCGAGACTCACGTCCTCCGCGCCCGATCCGCCAAGCGAAAGCTGGTAGTTTTCCTTGCCCTTCTTATCGACGCCCAGGATGCCGATGTGCCCGGCATGGTGGTGGCCGCAGGCGTTGATGCAGCCCGAGATCTTGAGCTTCAGCTCGCCCAGGTCGCGCTGGCGATCGAGATCGCTGAAGCGCTGCGCGATCTTCTGCGCCAGCGGGATCGACCGCGCATTGGCGAGGCTACAATAATCCAGGCCGGGGCAGGCGATGATGTCGCTGATGAGGTCGAGGTTCGCCTCGGCCAGCCCCGCCTCGGTCAGCTTCTGCCACAACGCATACAGGTCGGCCTTGCGCACATGCGGCAGGACGATGTTCTGCGCATGGGTCACGCGCAGTTCGTCGAACGAGTAACGCTCGCCGAGGTCCGCCATCACGTCGATCTGGTCGGCGGAGGCGTCGCCGGGGATGCCGCCGACCGGCTTCAGTGAGACGTTCACGATCGCATAGCCCGGCTGCTTGTGCGGCTTCACATTCTGATCCAGCCAGACGGCGAAATCGGGATCGCTGCGATCCACCTCATCCGACAGGCCGCTTTCGAACGACGGCGGCGCAAAGAAGGCGCTGATCCGCTCCAGCTCCGCCACCGGAGGGTCGATGCCCAGCGTCTTCACATGGGCGAATTCCTCCTCGACCTGGCGGCCATATTCGTCCGGGCCCAGTTCGTGCACCAGGATCTTGATCCGCGCCTTGTAGATATTGTCGCGCCGGCCGTAGCGATTGTACACGCGCAGGCACGCCTCGAGGTAGCTCAGCAGCTCGTCGGCGGTGACAAAATCGCGGATTTCGTGTGCGATCATCGGGGTGCGGCCCATGCCGCCGCCCACGAAGATCTTGGCGCCCAGCACGCCGTCCTTCTTCAGCAGCTCGATCCCGATATCGTGCAGCCGCATCGCCGCGCGATCCTCCGCCGCCGCGATCACCGCAATCTTGAACTTGCGCGGCAGGTAGGTGAACTCGGGGTGGAACGTCGACCATTGCCGCAGCAGCTCCGCCCAGGGGCGCGGGTCGGTCACTTCGTCGGCGGCCGCGCCGGCGAACTGGTCCGAACTGATGTTGCGGATGCAATTGCCGCTGGTCTGGATGGCGTGCATCTCCACCGTTGCCAGCTCGGCGAGGATATCGGGCGCATCCTCCAGCTTGATCCAGTTGAACTGAATGTTCTGGCGCGTCGTGAAATGGCCATAGCCGCGGTCATACTTGCGCGCGACATGCCCCAGCATCCGCATCTGCCGGCTGCTCAGCGTGCCATAGGGCACCGCCACGCGCAGCATATAGGCGTGCAACTGCAGGTACAGGCCGTTCATCAGCCGCAGCGGCTTGAACTGGTCCTCGGTCATCTGACCCGCGAGGCGCCGCTTCACCTGGTCGCGGAATTCCTCCACCCGGGCGTCGACGATCGACTGGTCATACTGGTCATACTGATACATCGTGTCTTCCTGGTCCCCGCCGCTCGCCGGCGGGATCGCGGGTCAAATTACCCAGCTGCCCGCATCGGGATCAGCCGGCTTCAGCGTCAGGTCCGGGCGGACGGTGGGCCCCAGCGCGCGGATGCGGTCCTTGATATGCGCCGGCCGCGGCCCCTCGGGCGTCGCCACCGCGTCGATCACATAGGGCACGTTGACCCGGCGCGCGCCTTCCTCCGCCTTGGCGATCGCCTCGCCGCGATCGCCCACATCGACGGCATCCTCGACATGGCGCGACCAGCCTTCGCCGGTCCACCATGTGACGTCGCCGGTCACCAGATCATTCCCCGTCAGCAATTTCATCCGTTCATGCTCTCCGCAGCACGTGCCCAGGCTACCAATTTGTCCTCCGCATCCGACAGTTCGACGACTTCGCCCACGACGATGATCGCCGGGCTCGCCACCTTCTCGCGTCCCACCATCGCGCCCAGATCCGCCAGCAGCGTCTTCAGCGCGCGGTGGCCAGGGCAGGTGCCCTTTTCCAGCACCGCGACGGGCATGTCGGGCGCGACGCCATCGGCGATCAATTTGTCCGCAATCGCATCCGCGGTGGCAACGCCCATGTAGATCACCAGCGTGCGCCCCTGGCCGGCGAGGCCCGACCAATCCTGTTCGGTCAGCCCCTTGCACTGGCCAGCGACGAAGCTGACCGCGCTGGAATGATCGCGGTGCGTCAGCGGCAGCATCGCCTCCGCCGCGCAGCCGAGCGCCGCCGAGACGCCGGGGATCACCTCGACGGGCAGACCGGCGGCACGCACCGCCTCCACTTCCTCGCCGCCGCGCCCGAAGATGAACGGGTCGCCGCCCTTCAGCCGCACGACCTGGCTGCCCGCGCGCACATGCGCCACGATCAGCGCATTGATCGCCTCCTGCGGCAATGTGTGGCGCGCGCGCCGCTTCGCCACCGAGATGCGGTGCGCATCGGCCGGCGCAATGTCGAGCACGCGCGGGTCGATCAACCCGTCGTGCACCACCACGTCCGCGGCTTTCAGCGCCTCCACGGCGCGAACGGTCAGCAGGCCCGGATCGCCCGGGCCGGCACCAACAAGGATCACGCGTCCGCGTGCATCGGGATCAAGAAGGCTCGCCATCGTTACGTGAACATGGTCCTGCCGTGACAGCGCAGCAACCGAGCGATCCTTGGCGTTGCCGTAGGTCAGCTATTCGCTCTTACGCCGCCGCTATCAGGCGCAGCCCTCCACATAGCCGAGCACCGGCATCGTCCCGACATGGATCAGGCTGACCTTGCCGTCCTGCCCGATCTCGAACCGCACCGCCGGGTCGCCGCTCGCGGCATTGGGCGCGGTCAGATACTTCGCCGGGCGATCCTCATATTTGTGCGGCTCCGCGCGAAAGCCGCCGAACCATTGCCGCACCGCCTGTTCGCTCGATCCGACGCCGATCCCCTCGACCAGCTTCACGTCGGATCGCTGGCCAACGGTGATGCGGCGCACCTTGCCCTCGGTCACGATCGCATAGACGCCGGGATAGGCGGGCGAGCTGACCGTGCGGCAGCCCTCGTCGATCTGCGCGCCGCGCTCGGCCCAGCCGCTGCCGCGCGGCACCGCCTCGCCAATGCGCAACGCGCCCAACCCCTCGAGGGCCAGCGTCTTGCCCGGTGCTGGGGTTTCGGCGGGTGTCGGCGCCGCAGTCGGGCTGGCGACCGGTGTCGGGCTGCTGAGCGGCGTGGGGGTGGCTGCCGGCACCGTCGCTCCCTCCGTCGCTTCGGTCGTTGCATCGACCGGCGCTGCGCTGTTGGGGCTCTCGGGCTCGGACGAGCAGGCGGCAAGCGCGACCGCCAGGATCAGCGCCGGGGAAAGGTTTCGCATCCGTGCTGAACGGCCGACCAGCCGTCGGGTTGCGCCCGGATCAGGCGTCGCGCAGCCCGATGCCGATCGACGCACGCGCCGCATCCGCCTCGTTCGACACCACCGGATAGGCGCAATAATCGGCCGCATAATAAGCGCTCGGCCGGTGATTGCCCGACCAGCCGATGCCGCCGAACGGCGCGGCGGAGGAGGCGCCGTTGGTCGGCCGGTTCCAGTTGACGATGCCCGCCCGCGCGCCGGACCAGAAACGATCGTACAGCCCCGGTGTCTGGCTGATCAGCGAGGCGGACAGGCCGTAGCGGGTGTTGTTCGCCTCCGCGATCGCTTCGTCGAACGTCTCGGTCCGCACCACCTGAAGGATTGGACCGAACAATTCCATGTCGGGCCGCTCGCTCGCCTCGGTCATGTCGATCACGCCAGGCAGCAGGAACGGGCGATCGGGCTGCGTGCGCTGGAGATGCCGGATCGGCCGCCCGCCGCGCATCAGCAGCGCGAGGAAACTCTCGCTCAGCTGGTCGGCCACCTCATTGTCGATCACAGGGCCCATGTACGGTGCCGGGTCATCATGCGGCGCGCCGACGATCAGCCGCGAGATCAGCTTGTCGAGCTGCTCCATCAGCGGATCGAACAATTTCTGGTCAACGATCAGCCGCCGCGCCGCGGTGCACCGCTGGCCGGCGGTGGTGAAGGCCGACTGGATGATGATGATCGACGCGGCATACAGGTCGGGCGTGTCCCACACGATGATCGGATTGTTGCCGCCCATCTCCAGCGCCAGGATCTTCTCCGGCTTCTCGGCGAACGCACGGTTGAGCGCCAGGCCGGTGCGCGCCGATCCGGTGAACAGCAATCCGTCCATCCCGTCATGCCCGGCCAATGCGCGGCCCTCGTCCGGCCCGCCAATGACCAGCCGGATGCATTCCTCCGGCACGCCTGCCGCGCGATAGCAATCGACCAGGAAGGCGCCCGACGCCGGCGTCTTTTCCGATGGCTTGAACACCACGGCATTGCCCGCGATCAGCGCGGGGACGATGTGGCCATTGGGCAGATGCGCGGGGAAATTGTACGGCCCCAGCACCGCCAGCACGCCATGCGGCTTGTGCCGCACCGCCATGCGCGACCCCATCGGCGCGTCCAGCCGGCGCTGCGCCGTCCGGTCGGCATAAGCGGACACCGAGATATCCACCTTGGCCATCACCGTGTCGACCTCGGTGCGCGCCTCCCAAAGCGGCTTGCCCGTCTCGCGCGCGATCACGTCGGCGAACGCCTCGTGCCGCGATCGCACGACATTGGCGAAGCGGCGCAGCGTCTCGATGCGATAGGTCAGCGGGCGAGCCGCCCAGGTGGCCCAGCCCGATCGCGCCGCCGCGACCTCCGCGTCGACGTCTCCCACCGCCGCGCGCCACAATTCGGCGCCGGTCGCTGGTTCGAAGGAGATGATCTCGCTCACGGATGGCCCTTTGACGTCACGTCGCTTGCTTTAGGATAGGAACCGGCGGTGTCACAAGGTCAGCGAAGTGCCTCGCCCATAACCCTGATCGCGGCGACCTTGGCATGGAATGGTGCCCAGTCGTCGCGCTCGGCGATCGGCTGCCAGATGGCTTCCACTTCCTCGATCAGCATCGAACAGGGCTCACCCTGCCAATAGGAATGTGATCGCTCGGCGCGCAGCGGCGCGGCGTCGAGCAGTGCGCGCACCTCCGTCCATGGCTCACCATAAGTGGGCGGCAGCGGTTGGGCGAAGGCGTCGAAGAAGAAACGGTCGATCCCCGTCGCCGTTTCGCGCAACGCGCGCTCGGTGGCCTGCACCAGCGCCCGGTCGGCGTCGCTCCCGCTCGGCCGGCGTCCCATCCGCCACAGGAAAGCCTCGACCACCGCGCGCTGATATTCCGGCGCGAACCGCTCCAGCGCGGCGATCAGCGGCTCCGCCTCGGACAGCAGCCGCAGCGACGCGGCAAGCTGCATCACGTCCCAATGGATCGCCTCGGGCTGCCGGCCAAAGGCGTACAGCCCGGCATGGTCGAAATAGGCGGCGGTAAAGCCCGGCTCCCACGTCGGCGCGAACCGCCACGGGCCATAATCGAAGCTTTCGGCCGTGACGTTGATATTGTCGGAATTGAGCACGCCATGGACGAACCCCGCCGCCATGTAGCTCGCCGCCAGCTGCGCCGTGCCGTCGACCACCAGGCTCAGCAGCCTGACCGGATCATCGCTGTCCTCGCCATAAAGGTTGGTCAGGACATAGCGAACCAGCCGGCGCATCGATTCCTCGTCGCGCTCATAGGCGAGCCGCTGGAACGATCCGATGCGCACATGGCCGTGGCTCAGCCGCACCAGCACCGCGGCGCGGGTGGGGGAGGGCTCGTCGTTGCGCTCCAGCGCTTCTCCGGTCTCGATCAGCGAAAAGGTCCGCGACGTGCGCACGCCCAGCGCCTCCAGCATTTCGGTCGCCAGCACTTCGCGCACGCCGCCCTTCAGCGTCAGTCGCCCGTCACCGGCGCGGCTCCACGGCGTCTGGCCCGATCCCTTGGTGCCAAGGTCCATCAGCCGGCCGTTGCGGTCGCGCAGCTGGGCAAAGGTGAAGCCGCGCCCGTCGCCCAGATCGGGATTGTACACGCGGAACTGATGGCCGTGATACCGCAAGGCCAGCGGTTGCGGCAGCGTGGCCGGAAGCGGCCGGAAGCGGCCGAAATGTTCCAGCC
Source organism: Sphingomonas panaciterrae (assembly GCF_036890205.1). Taxonomy (NCBI): domain Bacteria; kingdom Pseudomonadati; phylum Pseudomonadota; class Alphaproteobacteria; order Sphingomonadales; family Sphingomonadaceae; genus Sphingomonas; species Sphingomonas panaciterrae. Next base: position 420,646 of record NZ_JAKNQR010000002.1, on the reverse strand, counting down.
ACGCGCCATCGTCGAGCGTATCGAGGCCGACCTCGGCCGCCGCGCGATCATTGCGGAACCGCAGCGTGGTCTCGGGAAAATCGGCCGCCGCTACCGGATCGTAGAAGGCGTCGCCAAGCGACAGGATCAGCGTCTCTGGTTGATAGGCGTGCGGGGCAGCTTGTGGTTCTGGGGCCATGCGTGGATATGGGGCGCGCGCGACGAAAGGTGCAAGGATGGCCGCCTGGCAGGACATATTTTGGTCATCGGACGACGGGTTGCGGCTTCACGCCCGCGACTATCCCGGTGACGATGCCGCGCTGCCGGTGGTCTGCCTCCCGGGCCTGACGCGCAATGCGCGCGATTATGACGCGCTCGCCCGGCGGATCGCGGGAGAGCGGCGGGTCTTCGCGCTCGACCTGCGCGGCCGCGGCGAAAGCGCCCACGCCAGGGATCCGATGAGCTACGTGCCGACCACCTATGCCCGTGACGTGGCGGCATTTCTGTCGGAACATCGGATCAACCGGTTCATCGCCATCGGGACCGCGCTGGGCGGCATCGTGACCATGTTGCTCGCCGGGCTGGTGCCGAGCCGCATTGCCGGGGCGCTGCTAAACGATGTGGGGCCAGAGATCGAACCGGCCGGGCTCGCGCGCATCCGGGGCTATGTCGGGCGGTCCAGCACCTGGCCGACCTGGATGCACGCCGCGCGCGCCACGCGGGAGGCGAATGCCGATGCCTATCCCGATTTCGGGATCGAGGATTGGCTGGCGATGGCCAAGCGTCTGTACCGGCTGACCAGCAATGGCCGCATCGTGCTCGACTACGACCTGCGCATTGCCGAGCCGTTTCGCGTGCCGGGCAACGAAACGGGCCCTGACATGTGGGGCGCGCTTCATGCGCTGGCGACGGTGCCGGTGCTGATCGTTCGCGGCGGCCGATCGGACGTGCTCAGCGCCAGCGTGGCGGAACGCATGGTCGCCAGCCTGCCGCTCGCTGAACTGGTGACGGTGCCGGGCGTGGGGCACGCACCGCTGCTCACCGAGCCGGCGGTGCAGGGGCCGATCGACCGATGGCTCGCGCGCGCTGCCGTGGAACCCGCAAGCGCCTGAAACGTCGGAACTGCTCCCGCGAACAGGAGCTTTCATGGCCGACATTTCCGATGCGCATACCGCGACGACGCCGATTGCCGGGCGGCGCGTATTGATCACCGGCGGTACCACCGGGATCGGCCGCGCGATCGCGGTGCTGCTGGCGAGCGAGGGCGCAAAAGTGTTCGTCTGCGGCCGCGACGAAACCCATCTCGCCGACGCGCTGAAGCGCATCCGGGAGGTGGGCGAGGGCGACGGCATGAGCATTGACCTCGCCGAGGAAGATAATGTCGCCCGGCTGTTCGATGCCGCAAGCGCCTATCTCGGTGGCGTGGACGTCGCGGTGATCAACGCCGCACGCGGCGCCGAGGGGCTGACCGACATGAGCGAGGCGGAGCTTCGCTACACGATCGGCAGCAATTTCACCGCCTATCTCCTGTCGGCGCAGGCTGCGGCGAAGGCGATGGGCGCGCACGGCGAGGATGCGAAGGGCAGCGGCGACATCGTCCTGATCGGCTCGATGAGCGCCTATGTGCTGGGCAAGGGCTCCACCGTCTACGCCGGCATCAAATACGGCATTCAGGGGTTCGCCATCGCGCTGCGGCGCGAGCTTGGGCGCAAGGGCGTGCGCGTCTCGCTGGTAGAGCCCGGGCTGACCGGCAGCGACATGGTCGGCGGCACGCCCGAGGAACAGGCGGAGCGGATCGCCAAGGAAGAGATGCTGCGCGCGGAGGATATCGCCGTCGGCGTCCATTACCTGCTGACCCAGCCGCGCCGCGCGGTCGTCCAGCAACTGACCATATCTCCCCGGATGCAGGACGAAGAATGACCTTCCCGCTCGACCATCTGGTATTCACCCCGCACGACGTCGACCTGTCGCGCTCCCCGCTCGCCGGGCACATCGACGAGGAAACCTATGTCCTGGGCGCCTTCAACCCGGGCATGACCCGGCTGCCCAACGGCAATCTGCTGATGATGGTTCGGGTCGCGGAGGCGCTGCGCACCCCCATCCGCGACGGTCATGTCCGCGCCATCCGCTGGCACGACGGGCGTTATCACCTCGACAATTGGCCGCTGCAGCTCGTCGACACCGCCGATCCGCGCAAGTTCATGATGCGCGGCGGCGGGTGGAAGGTGATGGCGCTGACCTCGCTGTCCTGGCTGCTCCCGGTCGAACTCGACGCGAGCGGCCGGCGGGTCGAGGCGGTGCGTTACGACCAGGCGATCGCGCCGCGTGCCAGCTACCAGAATTACGGTGTCGAGGATGCGCGCATCAGTCGTGTCGACGGCCGCTATCTGATGACCACCTGCTCGGTCAGTCCGGAGCGGCATTCCACCACGCTCTACACCAGCGATGACGCGCGCGACTGGCAGCTCGAGGGGATCGTCCTCGATCACCAGAACAAGGACATGCTGATTTTCGAAGGGCGGATCGGCGGCAAGTTCTGGTCGCAGACGCGGCCGCTGGGCGACCTTTATTTCGCCTATCCGCCCGACAGCGAATGGCGCGCCGGCCCGTCGATCAACCTCGCCTCCTCGCCCGACGCGCTGCATTGGAAGCCGAGCGACCATCCCGGCATCCGCCCCCATGCCGCGACCGTCGCCACCGCGCGGATGGGCGGCGGCGCGCAGCCGGTGCTGACCGACGACGGCTGGCTCACGCTCTGGCACGGCGTCGAGCCGTCGGGCGTGGTCGGCATCTACCGCACCTATTGGACATTGCTCGACCGTGACGAGCCATGGCGCACCGTCGCCACCCAGCACCAGCCGCTACTGGAGCCCAACCCGGCGCTGACCGAGCCGCTGAAGGACCTCATGTACCTCGACAATGTGGTCTTCACGACCGGCATCGTCGACGCTGGCGACCATTGGATCGTGGCGAGCGGCGAGGCTGATCTCGCCTGCCGCATCACCCACATTCCCAAGACGGCGATCGCGCCCGGCTGAGGCGCGACCGCCGCGCGTGCTCACGCCACCATCGGCGGCCCGAACACCGACCAGCCGGTCCGGTCGGCGAACATCTCCAGCGCGCGCACGCCCAGCATCGAATTGCCGTTCTGGTCGAGGTTGGGGGACCAGACCGCGATCGCGCCCTGTTCCGGCGCCACCGCCAGGATGCCGCCACCGACGCCGCTCTTGGCGGGCAGGCCGACCCGCATCGCGAAGTCGCCCGAGCCATCATAATGGCCGCACGTCATCATCAGCGCGAGCAGCTTGCGCATCCGCACTGCTACGGCATCGGCATCCTCATCGTCGGGATTGCGCCGGGTATGCGCCAGGAACAGCCCCGTCCGTGCCAGTCCGCGGCAATCGAGCATGATCGCGCATTGCTTGACATAGGCTTCCATCACCTCGTCCGGGTCGCTGTTGAGGTTGCCGTGGTGGCGCATGAAGCTCATCATCGCGCGGTTCAGGTCGCCGCCCTTGTGCTCGGAATCGAGCACGTTCTGGTTCAGCGCCACGTCGTCGACGCACGCATGATGGCGCACGAAATCCACCACCGCGCTGGCCTGTTTGTCGTCGTCCAGCTGCTCGACCAGGATGTCGACCACGGCCAGCGCGCCAGCGTTGATGAAGGGATTGCGGGGGATGCCGCCGGTCCGCTCCAGGTCGATGATTGAATTGAACGGGTCACCCGACGGCTCGCGCCCGACGCGCTTGAACACGTCGTCGCCCAGCGCGCACAGCGCCAGCTCCAGTGCAAAGACCTTGGCAATGCTTTGCAGCGGGAAGGGGGTGTCCGCCGCGCCGCCGGTGATCACTTCCTCGTCCATCGTGACCACGGCCATGCCGAAATCGCCCGGCGCCTTGCCCTCTTCCTTAGCATCCGCCGCGGCCTCAATTTCTACCGCATCAGCCTTAATCTCGCGGGCAATGTCCTGAACGATCCCGTGCAACGCCTGATCCATGTTGTTCTCCGCTTGTCTCAGCGGTCTAACTGGCGGGAGCCGGCATGGGTCCGCGCCGGCGAGAAGGCGCGTCGCGGCAATGGCTCAACATTCGCCCTGATCATCGCTAAAGCGACGCGCGATGCCACAGCCGATCAACATCCTGCACCTCCACTCCACCTTTGATCTGGGCGGCAAGGAGGCGCGCGCGGTGCGGCTGATGAACGCCTTTGGCGATCGTGCCCGACACACGATCGTGTCCGGCATGGAGGGGCGCTACGGCGCACGCGAGCGGATCGCCAAGGGCATCCGCTACGAAATCGCGCAGACGCCCCCGCCGTTGCAGGGCAAGCCCTCCGTTGGCCGCTACGATGCGATCGCCCGCTACATGCGCCGCTTCGATCTGGTGCTGACCTACAATTGGGGCGCCATCGACGGCGTCATGGCGCGCCGGGTGTTCGGGCGCGGCGTGCCGCCCGTGGTGCACCATGAGGATGGCTTCAACGAGGATGAGGCCGCCGGGCTGAAGCGCGAACGCAACCTCTACCGCCGGCTCGCACTGTCGGCCGCGCACGGTCTTGCGGTACCCTCCACCACGCTGGAGCGGATCGCGCTCGACACCTGGAAACAGCCGCGCGCAAAAGTTCACCGCATCGTCAACGGCATCGCGACCGAGCTGTATGCCAAGCGCCCGGAGCCAAAGGCGATCCCCGGCTTCGTGCGCAAGCCCAAGGAAGTGGTGATCGGCACCGTCGCTGGCCTTCGCGCGGTGAAGGATTTGCCGGCGCTGGTCCGCGCCGCGGGGGGATTGTCGCACCGCTTCCGGCTGGTGATCGTTGGCGAGGGGCCGGAACGCGCCGCGATCGAACAGGCGGCGCTGGCGATGGGGATCGAGGATGAGCTGGTCCTCCCCGGCTTCCTCGACCGGCCGTATCGTTTCATGGGGCATTTCGACATGCTGGCGCTGTCCTCACGGTCTGAGCAATTCCCCATCGCGGTGGTCGAGGCGATGGCGGCCGGGCTGCCGATCGTCGCCCCGCCGGTCGGCGACGTGCCGTTCATGGTGGCGCCGGAAAATGCGCCCTTCATCACCGATTATCCCGGCGAGGTCCGGCTGCGCGACGCGATGCAGGCACTGATCGCCGACCCTGAATTGCGACGCACCGTCGGTGAAGCCAACCGCCGCAAGGCACAGGCGGAATATGACGAGCGGCAGATGATCGCACGGTATGCCGCGCTGTATGAATCGGCGCTCGGGCGGCCCGGCGCACTGACAAGGGCGTAAATTGCTCGCGCCGTGCAACCTTTCTCGCTAGGGCGCCTTATTGGATTTTCGAGAGGTGATTTAAGGCCGTGGCGACTGCCGTGTTTAAGGGGCTCAAGCCCATCGTCTACAATGGCCGTGAGGTTTGGCCGCTGGTGGAAGGCGGCAAGGGTGTTGCGGCTACCAATCATGCGTCGGCCGGCGCGTGGGCGGCTGCGGGCGGCATCGGCACGGTCAGCGCCGTCAACGCCGACAGCTACGATCCCGAAGGCAAGATCATTCCGCAGGTCTATCATGCGCTGACGCGGCGGGACCGGCATGAGGAACTGATCGAATACGCCATCGAAGGCGCCGTGCAGCAGGTGCAGCGCGCCTGGGAGATCGCCGGCGGCAAGGGCGCGATCAACATCAACGTGCTGTGGGAAATGGGCGGTGCGCAGCGCGTGCTGCAAGGCGTGCTGGAGCGGACCCGCGGCATGGTCGCCGGTGTCACCTGCGGCGCCGGCATGCCGTACAAGCTGAGCGAGATCGCGGCTTCCTACAACGTCAATTACCTGCCGATCGTCTCCTCCGGCCGCGCCTTCCGCGCGCTGTGGAAGCGCGCTTACTCCAAGGTGTCGGAGCTGCTGGCCGCGGTAGTCTATGAGGATCCCTGGCTCGCCGGTGGCCACAATGGCCTGTCCAATGCCGAGGATCCGCTGAAGCCGGAGGATCCCTATCCCCGCGTGAAGGCGCTGCGCGAAACGATGCGCGAGGGCGGCATTCCCGATACCACGCCGATCATCATGGCCGGCGGCGTCTGGTATTTGCGCGACTGGAACGACTGGATCGACAATCCGGAACTCGGCACCATCGCCTTCCAGTATGGCACGCGCCCGCTGCTGACGCAGGAAAGCCCGATTCCGCAGCAGTGGAAGGAACGGCTGATGACGATCGAGGAGGGCGATGTCCTCCTGCATCGCTTCTCGCCGACCGGCTTCTATTCGTCGGCCGTCCGCAATCCTTTCCTGCGTAGCCTTGAGGCGCGCTCGGAACGCCAGATCGCCTTTTCGACGAAGGAGGCTGGCGATCACATCTTCCAGCTCGACGTGGGCGTGAAGGGCAAGAACTTCTGGGTCACCAAGGGTGATTTGCTGCGCGCGCGCGAATGGTTCGGCCACGGCTTCACCGACGCATTGAAGACGCCGGACAATACGCTCGTGTTCGTGACCCCGCAGGAAAAGGCGGAGATCCGCAAGGATCAGGCGGATTGCATGGGCTGCCTCAGCCAGTGCCTGTTCTCGAGCTGGGCGGATACCGAGACAAACTCGACCGGCCGTCTTGCCGACCCGCGCAGCTTCTGCATCCAGAAGACGCTGCAGGATATCGCGCACGGCGGCGATACGGAGGCGAACCTGATGTTCGCCGGCCATGCGGCCTATAATTTCAAGCGCGATCCCTTCTACTCGAACGGCTTCGTGCCAACGGTGAAGCAGCTCGTCGATCGCATCCTGACGGGCGACTGATCACGCCTGGCCGGGGCTGACGCTCCGGCCTTCAATCCCTCCACCGTCATCCTCCTCGCGTTGCTGCGCCAGAAGGATGACGGTCAGGGGGGCGCATCAATTGTCGATGGTGCCGATCACCGCGCCGGCAGTACCGCCCACCGCCGCGCCCTTTTCCACGCTGCCACCAGTAGCCGCTGCCACGCCAGCGCCACCTGCACCGCCAATTGCCGCGCCGCGCAGCGTCGAGCAGGCTGAGGTGGTCACGGCGGTGGCGCCAAGCATCAACAGAAGAAACGTCTTCTTCATCGCACATTCTCCGATCGATTTAACAACCGGACAATGCGCCCAACATAGGTTGCGTTCCGGCAGGACACGCAACTTTACAGTTCTCGGGTACTCAGACCCAGCCTTCCAGCACCTGGTCGGGCGGCCGATGACCATCGGCCCACATGCGAATATTGGTCATTACCTTTTCGCCGGTGGCCAGCCGCCCCTCGAACGTGGCCGATCCCATGTGCGGCGTCATCACGACATTGGGCAGCGCCAGCAAACGCGGGTCGATCGCCGGTTCGTGCTTCCACACGTCCAGCCCCGCGCCCGCCAGTCGCCCCGCCTCCAGCGCGTCGATCAGCGCATCCTCGTCGACGATCCCGCCGCGGCTGGCGTTGATCAGATAGACGTGCGAGCGCAGCAGCGCGATCCGCTCGGCGCTGATCAGGTTTTCGCTGTCGGCGTTGCGCGGCGTGTGGATCGTCAGGATGTCGATATTGGCCAGCATCTCGTCCAGATTGGGATGCCATTGCGCCTGCAGTTCGGCCTCCACCACCTTCGGCAGCCGGTGGCGATTGTGATAATGGATCGACAGGCCGAACGCGCGCGCGCGGCGCGCCACCGCCTGGCCGATGCGGCCCATACCGACGATGCCCAGCGCCTTGCCGCCGATGCGATGGCCGAGCATCCCGCCCGGGCTCCAACCCTTCCACTCGCCCGACCGCACCAGCTTCTCGCCCTCGGCCAGCCGGCGCGGGACGGAGACGATCAGCGCCATCGTCATGTCGGCGGTATCTTCGGTCAGCACACCGGGCGTGTTGGTGACGATGATGCCGCGCCGGCGCGCCGCCTTCAGGTCGATATGGTTCACGCCCGCGCCGAAATTGGCGATCAGCTTCAGCCGCTCGCCGGCACCCTCGATCAGTTCTGCATCGATCGTGTCCACCACCGTCGGCACCAGCACGTCGCAATCGGACATGGCAGCGGCCAGCTCCTCGCGGGTCATCGCCTTGTCACCGCGGTTGTTGACCGTGTCGAACAGGGCCTCCAGCCGGTCCATGGTGATGTCGGGCAATTCGCGCGTCACGATCACGCGGGGATTGGCGCAGCGGCGAGTATCGACCATGGCATTGGATTGGCGAAGCGCGGCGCGGGCGTCAACGATCGGTTGATGCGGCAGCCGTGCGGGCGCTACAGGAACGGCTTGGTCGACGGGGGTGTATCGATGCGGCGATGGACGGCGGGATGGGTGGCGCTTGCCGTGCTGTTCGGGCTGGTGGCCAATGACGTCGCCGCGCAGGCCAAGGACAGGCCGAAACCACCCTATTTCGCCTCCATTTCGGCCGGAAAGGCCCGGATGCGCTCCGGCCCCGGACGCAGTTATCCGGCGACCTGGCTCTACGTCCGCGCCGACCTGCCGGTCCGCGTCGTCGACGTGTTCAAGGAATGGCGCAAGGTGGAGGATCCCGGCGGTACCCAGGGGTGGATGCTCGGCTCGCTGATCAGCAGCACGCGCACCGCGATGATCAAGGAGTCGATCGCCGAACTGCGTGACCGGCCCGCCTATGGCGCGCGCATCCTGTGGCGCGCCGAACCGGGCGTGATCGGCCGGGTCAGCCAATGCGCGCGCGGCTGGTGCCGCCTCGATATTCGCGGCCAGGCGGGCTTCGTGGAAATCAGCCGCCTCTGGGGCGTGGAACAAGAGGAAGTGCTGCCGTGATCGCTGGCTTTGACATGGACGCCTTCGTCAGCGCGACGCTTGCCGAGGATCTCGGCGGCGGCCGCGACGTCACGTCCGAGGCGGTGATCCCGGCCGACGCCCGGTTTGAGGGTGTGATGGCCACGCGCGACGCGATTGCCGTCGCCGGGCTGCCGATTGCCGCTGCCTTCTTTCGCCGGCTCGATCCTGATGCCTCGGTCGACCTTCTGGCCAGCGATGGCGATCGCGTCGCGGCCGGCACGCCGGTCATGCGGCTGGCCGGCCGCGCGCGGGCGCTGCTGACGGCGGAGCGGTCGGCGCTCAATACCGTCCAGCACCTGTCGGGCATCGCAACCCTGACCGCCGCCTATGTCGATCGTATCCGCGGCACCGGGGCCATCCTGCTCGACACGCGAAAGACGATCCCGGGCCTTCGCCTCCTGGAGAAATATGCCACCCGCATGGGCGGTGCGCAGAACCACCGCATGGGGCTGTGGGATGCGGCGATGATCAAGGACAATCACGTCGCGGTCGCCGGCAGCGTCGAGGAAGCGGTGCGCCGCGCGCGTGACGCGGGCGTCGCCGACATCATCGTCGAGGTCGACCGGGTGGAGCAGATCGAGTCAGCGCTCGCCGCCGGCGCAACGCGGCTGCTGCTCGACAACATGCCGCCGCAGATCCTGCGCGGTGCGGTGACGCTCGTCGGTGGACGGGTGCCGACCGAGGCATCCGGTGGCGTCACACTGGATACGATCCGCGCCATTGCGGAAACCGGCGTCACCTATGTCAGCGTCGGGCGTCTCACCCAGTCCGCGCCTGCCGCGGATATCGGCCTCGACTTCGCTCTCGCCTGAGGAACCTCGCCGTTGATCCGTCCCCTGTCGATCAGGCGCTTTGAGCGCCTGTACCTTTTGGCGCTCGCGCTCGGCCTGCTCAGCACCATGCTCGACTGGCCTCAGCGTGTCGCAAGCTTCGCCAGCAATCCTGCGCTGGCGGAGATGGGCTGGCTGCTGCCGACATCGGTGGTCTTCAACATCACGCTGCGATTGCTGCTGTGGTATTTCACCGCCCGCCAGCCGAGCATCGCGGCCAAATGGTTCGTGGTGGTGCTTGCGGCGATCGCCTTCGTGATCCTGTTGTTCGGCCTGGTCGCGCTGATCGTCGGTGCCACGCCGTCGCTGGCGGCATCACTCGCCGGCCTTGCGTCGGGCGCGCTGTACGTCGTTTCGGCGGCCTATCTGTTTCGCCCCGATGCCAGGCTATGGTTCGGCGAACATGCCGTTGAAGAACAGGAGTTTACCGAATGATTCGTGGCTTTGCTCTGGCGCTGGCGCTGATGCCGGGCGTGGCCGCCGCCCAGGCATATCAATGCTCGGTGCCGGCCGGCACGGACCTGCGGGTGCGTCCCGACCTGCCAAGCAAGAGCGAGCCACAGCGCCTGCTGCCAATCGGAAGTTATACGCTGGCGATCAGCTGGTCGCCGCAGCACTGCCGCACCCCCGATCGCGCCGCCCGCTCCACGTTCCAGTGCGGCAGCGGCAACCGCTTCGGCTTCGTCCTGCACGGCCTCTGGCCCGACGGGTTCGGCAAGGAGTGGCCGCAATATTGCAAGGCGACGCCGCTGATTTCGCAACGCACGGTGCGGGCAAACCTGTGCGCGACCCCGTCGGCGCAGCTGCTGCAGCATGAATGGGCCAAGCACGGCACCTGCATGCCCGGCGAAACGCCCGACAGCTATTTCGGCAAGGCGACCTCGCTCTTCAACGAGGTCCGCTATCCCGACATGAACGCCCTCGCGCGCCAGAGCCTGACCGCCGGCAAGCTCGCCACCGCAATCGCGCGGGTCAATCGCGGCATGCGCGCCGACATGATGCGCGTCACGACCGACCGCATGGGCTGGCTGAACGAGGTCTGGATCTGCATGGACAGGAAGTTCCGCTACACCCGCTGCCCGGCGCACCAGGGCGGCGTGAAGCCGAACGCCCGCGTTCGCATCTGGACCGGCAAGCGCTGAACGATCGCTCGCCCGCCCCGCGACGAACGGGGGCAGGGCGGGCGGATCAGCGCAAGGTCACCGCTTGCGCGTGAGTTCCCGCATCGCATCGTCCAGCCCGGCGAGCGTCAGCGGGTACATGCGGTCGTTCATCAGTTCGCGAATGATCTTCACCGATTGCGAATAGCCCCATTGCGCCTGCGCGACCGGGTTCAGCCAGACGGCGGCCGGGTAAGTAGTCGTCAGGCGGTTCATCCACACCGCGCCCGATTCCTCGTTGAAATGTTCCACCGAGCCGCCCGGATGGGTGATCTCATACGGGCTCATCGACGCGTCACCGACGAACACCAGCTTGTAGTCGTGCGGGAATTTGTGAAGCACGTCCCACATCGGCGTCCGCTCGGAAAAGCGGCGCTTGTTGTCCTTCCACACCCCTTCGTAAGGGCAGTTGTGGAAGTAGAAGAACTCCAGGTTCTTGAACTCGCTGGTGGCGGCCGAGAACAGTTCCTCACACAGCTTGACGAACGGGTCCATCGATCCGCCAACGTCGAGGAACAACAGCAATTTCACCGCATTGCGCCGTTCCGCGCGCATGCGAATGTCAAGCCAGCCCTGCCGCGCAGTTCCGTCGATCGTGCCGTCAATATCCAGTTCGTCCTGCGCGCCCTCACGAGCGAACTTGCGCAGCCGGCGTAGCGCGATCTTGATGTTGCGGGTGCCCAGCTCCTTGGTGTTGTCGAGATTCTTGAACTCGCGCTGGTCCCACACCTTCAGCGCGCGCTTCTGCTTCGATTCGCCGCCGACGCGCACGCCCTCGGGGTTGTAGCCGGAGTTTCCGAACGGGCTGGTCCCGCCGGTGCCGATCCACTTGTTGCCGCCCTGGTGGCGCTTCTGCTGTTCCTCGAGCCGCTTCTTCAGCGTCTCCATGATCTCCTCCCAGGAGCCGAGCGACTTGATCGCCTCCATCTCCTCGGGCGTCAGGAACTTCTCGGAGACCGCCTTCAGCCAGTCTTCCGGAATCTGCGCGCCTTCCTGGATGAAGCTGTTCTCGATCCCCTTGAAAACCTTGGCGAACACCTGATCGAACTTGTCAAGCAGGCCCTCGTCCTTCACGTACACAGCGCGCGACAGATAGTAGAAATCTTCGGGCGTGCGATCGATCACCTCCGCATCGAGCGCTTCGAGCAGGAGCAGATGCTCCTTCAGGCTCGCCGGGATGCCCGCGACGCGCAGCTCATCGAGGAAGTTGAGGAACATCGGCCATCCGCCCCATCATTTATCTGCTCTTTTGCCGCTGATGACAGACTTGGCGGGATGGCGCCAGCATCGGACGCTGACGAACGCGGGCGCGCACGCTAGAGCGTCGGCCATGAGCCCAGTTGCGTCGCTTCCCCCGCCGCCGCCCCTTCGTGCGAGCGGCCATTGCCTCCTTCTCGATTTCGACGGCACTTTGGTCGACCTGGTGGATCGGCCCGACGCGATCGTGGTCGATACCGGGCTAATTGATCTTCTTCACCAGCTCGCTGGAACCTTTGCCGGCCGTTTCGCCTTAGTCAGTGGACGATCAGTGGCGCAGATCGAGGGGTTCCTGGGTGATGCTGCCGCGGAAATCGCGGTGGTGGGCAGTCATGGCGCCGAACTGCGGCTGGGAGGCCGGAACATCGCGCCGGATCGTCCGCCCGCGCTGGTCGAGGCCGAGCGGGCATTCTCCGCGGCGTTCGCGGGCGAAGAGGGGGTTGTGGTCGAGGTGAAATCGCTGGGCGTTGCCGTTCATTATCGCATGGCACCGGAGCATGGCGTAGCCGCGCGGCGGCTCGCCGAACAATATGCTGATCGGGACGGGCTGGTTTTGCAGACCGGCAAGATGATGGTCGAACTGCGCGTCGGCGGCCACGACAAGGGCACCGGAATAGATGCGCTGCTGCGGCATGAGCCGTTTGCCGGGCACATGCCAGTGTTCGCGGGTGATGACGTGACCGACGAATCCGGCTTGGCGCTCGTCGCCGAGCGCGGCGGTGTCGGCGTGCTGGTCGGCGCTCCGCGTGAGACGGCGGCGCAGTTCCGCCTGGATGATGTGGCCGCCGTGCGCGCCTGGTTGGAGAAGGCGGCATGACCGCGACGATGGATCTGTGGCCGATCGGCAATTGCCAGGTATCCGCGCTGGTGGACCGCGCCGGCCGCTTCGTGTGGGGCTGCACCCCGCGCGTCGATGGCGACCCGGCTTTCTGCTCGCTGCTTGATGACAATCCCAAGGCCGGTGACGATGCGTTCGGCTTTTGGGAGATCGACATCGATCGCTGCCGCACGACGACGCAATCCTATCTGCGCAACACGCCCATTCTGGTCACGCGGCACGAGGATGAGGACGGCAATGCGATCGAGGTGATCGATTTCTGCCCGCGCTTCACCCGTAATGGCAGGCGCTACCGCCCGGTGGCGTTCGCCCGCATTGTGCGGCCCGTCGCGGGCAGCCCGCGCATCCGCGTTCGCTTGCGCCCCGCCGTGACCTGGGGCTCCGTGCGGGCCACGACGACGCGTGGGTCCAACCATATCCGCTACCTGCTGGACGACAGCGTGCTTCGCCTGTCGACCACGGCGCCGGTCGGCTGGATCGAGGATGAGCGGATGTTTCGCGTGGAGCGTCCGCTGCACTTCTTCCTCGGCCCGGACGAAAGCTTTTCCGACGATCTTCACGCCGCGCTCGACAATATGCTCGAGCGAACGATCGAGGAATGGCGGCATTGGGTACGCGGGCTCGCGACGCCCTATGAATGGCAGGAGGCGGTGATCCGCTCCGCCATCACGCTGAAGCTGTGCCAGCATGAGGAAACCGGCGCGATCGTCGCCGCGCTGACCACGTCGATCCCCGAACATGCAGATTCCCAGCGGAACTGGGACTATCGCTACTGCTGGGTCCGCGACGCTTACTATACCGTCCAGGCGCTCAACCGGCTGGGGGCGCTCGATGTGCTCGAAGGGTATCTCGAATATCTGCGCAACATCGTCGACAATGCCAAGGATGGCCACATCCAGCCGCTCTACGGCGTCGGCGGGGAGGCGACCCTGATCGAGTGGGAGGCGCCGGCGCTGTCGGGCTATCGCGGCATGGGGCCGGTGCGCGTCGGCAACCAAGCCTATGAGCAGATCCAGCATGATGCCTATGGCCAGATCGTCCTTTCCAACGCGCAAGCCTTCTTCGATCATCGCCTGTTGCGCGTCGCCGGGCGCGAGGATTTCGAGGCGCTGGAGCCGATCGGCGAGCGTGCCTGGCAGAACTTCGATCAGCCTGACGCGGGCCTGTGGGAATTGCGCACCAAGAGCCATGTGCACACCTATTCGGCGGCGATGTGCTGGGCGGCATGCGACCGGCTCGCCAATGCCGCAGAGGCGCTGAAGCTCGACGACCGCGCCGATTTCTGGCGCGAGCGGGCAGAGACGATGCGCGCGCGGATCGAGGAAGCGGCCTGGCGCCCCGACACGCAGCGCATGTCGGCGACCTTCGGCGGCGACGACCTCGATGCCAGCCTGCTGCAGCTGCTCGACCTCCGCTTCCTTTCGCCCGACGACCCACGTTTCCGCACGACGCTGGAGGCGGTGGAGGGGGGCTTGCGCCGCGGATCGTACATGCTGCGCTACGCGACGGAGGATGATTTCGGCCTGCCGCACACGGCGTTCAACGTCTGCACCTTCTGGCTGATCGAGGCGCTTCATTTCACCGGCCGGGATGCCGACGCGCGTGAATTGTTTGAAGAAATGCTGGCGCGCTGCACCCCCGCCGGCCTGTTGTCGGAGGATATCGACCCGAATACCGGTGAATTGTGGGGCAATTATCCCCAGACCTACTCGCTCGTCGGCGTGATCAATTGCGCCGTCCTGCTCAGTAAACCCTGGAGTGCCATACGTTGAGCCGTCTGATCGTCATCTCCAACCGCGTTTCTGCACCAACCCCGCAACAGCCAAGCGCACAAGGAGGATTGGCGGTCGCCCTGACCGCCGCGCTGCGCGAGGCGGACGGCATATGGTTCGGTTGGTCGGGGGAGACGGGCGAGACGGGTGAGCTGAAGTTCGAGACGTTCGATGGGGTGACCTCCGCCACGATCGATCTGCCGGAACAGGACGTGGAGGAATATTACGACGGCTATGCGAACCGCACGCTCTGGCCACTGTTCCACTATCGCCTCGGCCTGACCGAGTTCGAACGCGATTTCCAAGGCGGCTACGAACGGGTGAACCGGCTGTTCGCCGAAGTGATCAGCCCACATATCGAGCCCGATGACCTGATCTGGGTTCACGATTACCACATGATCCCGCTCGGCTGGCTGCTGCGCCAGCAGGGCATCACCAATCGCCTAGGTTTCTTTCTGCACATCCCCTGGCCGCCGACCGACCTGCTGCATGCCCTGCCCGAGCATCGGCGGTTGGTGGAGGCGCTGTTCGCCTATGACCTGGTCGGCTTCCACACGCGCGAATGGCTGGAGACGTTCCACGATTATGTCGTCCGGGAGATGGGCGGCACGATCGAGGATGATGACCGCGTCACCGTCGGCGGCCGCACGATCCGGGCGATCGCCTGTCCGATCGGCATCGACGCGCGCGAATTCATCGCCAGCGCGCAGAGCAATGAGGCGGTGACGACCCAGAACCGCGTCGTCGAAAGCCTGAGCGGCCGTCGCCTGATCGTCGGCGTCGACCGGCTGGATTATTCCAAGGGGCTGGAGGAACGGTTCAACGGTTATCTTCGCTTCCTCGATACCCGCCCCGACGCCCATGCCCAGGTCACGATGCTCCAGATCGCGCCTCCGTCGCGTGCCAGCGTGCAGAGCTATCAGGACATTCGCGCAACACTCGACGCGCTGTCCGGCCGCATCAACGGGGCGCATGCGGAAATCGACTGGGTGCCGTTGCGCTACGTCAACCGCGGGCTGCCGCGCGGCGTGCTCGCGGGTGTCTATCGCGCCGCCAAGATCGGGCTGGTCACCCCGCTTCGCGACGGCATGAACCTTGTCGCGAAGGAGTTTGTGGCGGCGCAGGATCCCGAGGATCCCGGCGTGCTGATCCTGTCCCGCTTCGCTGGCGCCGCGGCGCAGCTTACCGGGGCATTGCTGATCAACCCCTACAGCCCCGACGAGATGGCGGACGCAATCGAGCATGCGCTGAACATGCCGCGTGACGAGCGGATCGCGCGCTGGCGTCCGATGTTCGACAATGTCGTCGACGAGGACGTGATCTGGTGGCGCAAGCGCTTCACCGAGGTGCTGGCGTCGACGGAGCGGGTGGCAGAGGTGGCGCTGGAGGTCTGACCGCGCTTGCGCCGCTTGCACGAAGGGGGCGTGGCAACCCATAGGCGGCGCATGACCTCTCGCGCCAGCGCTGCCCTCGTCCTGATCCTATTGCCCACTGCGGCCCACGCCCAGGCGGGTCCCGACATCGTCGTCACTGGCCGCGGGCTCGACGACCGTCCCGGCGACCGTACCGCAGACGTAGTCACGATCGACGCGCAGCGGATCAGCGCCAATGCCAGCGATCGGCTGGAAAGCGTTCTCGCTGATGTCGCGGGGCTGCAGCAGTTTCGCCGCTCGGACTCGCGCTCGGCCAATCCGACCAGCCAGGGCATTTCGCTGCGCGGGATCGGCGGCAACGCGTCCAGCCGCGCGTTGCTGGTGCTCGATGGCGTGCCGCAGGCAGATCCGTTCGGCGGATGGGTGCCATTTCCCGCCTATGCCACCGATCGGATCGGCCGCATCCGTGTCACCCGCGGCGGGGGGAGTGGCTATTTCGGCCCCGGCGTGCTTGCCGGCACGGTCGAACTGGAAAGCGCTGACCCGCGCGATCGTCCGACGCTGCTCGGCAGCCTTGCCTATGGCAGTCGCGCTTCGCTCGATGCACAGGCGTCGGGCACGTTTCTGTCGGGTCCGGGCTTTGCCACTGTCTCGGCGGCCTATGCGCGTGGCGACGGCTTCATTCCGGTGGTCGCGGCAGATCGCGGTCCGGCCGACCGGCCCGCGCCTTACGAACAAGCATCGGCGGCGCTGCGCGGGGTCATCCGCGTGGCGCCCGATACCGAGCTTCAGGCCAATGTCAGCGGCTTCACCGATCATCGCGAACGCGGCACCGCCTTCACTGCCAATCGCAGCGAGGGGGCTGACGCCAGCCTGCGCATCGTCGGGCGCGGGGCGTGGGGCTATTCGGCGCTGGCCTATCTCCAGACCCGCTCCTTCGCGTCGCAATTCGCCAGTGTCTCCGCAGGCCGGGTCAGCGCCAGCCAGACGCTCGACCAGTATAACACCCCTGCCACCGGTATCGGCGCGCGGTTCGAGATCGTGCCGCCCGTGGGTGCGGGCCGCGACCTGCGCCTGGGCATCGACGTGCGCGACGTGACCGGGCGCACCCAGGAAAATTACACCTATGTCGGCGGTGCGCCCACGCGGCGGCGCATCGCCGGCGGCAGCAGCAGGACGACCGGCATCTTCGCCGACGGCAGCGTGGAGGCAGGACGCTGGACGCTCACCCTGGGCGGGCGCGTCGATCGCTGGCGCATCGCCGACGGGCAGCTTGACGAATATACGCTGGCAACCGGCGTGCCCTTGACGGCCAGCCGCTTTCCGGAGCGCGACGGCACCGAATGGACCGGTCGCGCCGGTCTCGCCTTCGCGCCGGTGGAGGCCGTCATTTTGCGGGTGAGCGGCTATCGCGGCTGGCGCTTGCCGACGCTCAACGAATTGTACCGCCCGTTCCGGGTCGGCGCCGATGCCACCGCCGCCAACCCGGATCTCGCGCCCGAGCGGCTGAGCGGCGTCGACGGCGGCGTGACGCTGGCGCCCCTGGCCAATCTGACGCTGTCCGCCACCGTGTTCTGGAACCGGCTGGACAATGCCATCGCCAATGTGACCGCGGGGCAGGGGCCGGGCACCTTCCCGGGCGTCGGCTTCGTCAACGGCGCCTATCGCGTGCGGCAGAACCTGGACGCGATCCGCTCCAAGGGGCTTGAGCTGGACGCGCGCTGGCAGGCGGGGCCGGTGTTCGCCATCGCCTCGTGGAGCCATGTCGATCCGCGGGTGGAAGCATCAGGTGCCGCCGCGCCGCTCGACGGCCTGCGCCCGGCGCAGACGCCGCGCGATCAGTTGTCGGGCACGCTCGGCTGGCGTCAGGGCGCTTGGACCGCGTCGGCGACGCTGCGCCACATGTCCGGCCAGTTCGAGGACGATCAGAACGCCCGCGTGCTTGCCCCCGCAACGACGCTCGACGCGTATCTGTCGGTGCCGGTGACGCGAGGGCTTGCGATCGAGGCGCGGGGCGAAAACCTGTTCGATGCGCTGGTCGAAGCGGGCGTCAGCGGCGCCGATGTGATTGAACGTGCGACGCCGCGCACCTTGTGGATCGGCGTGCGCTTCAGCGGCTAGGCGCGCCCGTCACGAAAGGGCGGCTTCGGCGCTGGCGTCCGTTTCGCTGGCGCCCGCGTCGTGCTGCAGTCCGTCGATGGCCGCGTTGATGCACGTCATCAACGCGCGGATCACGTCCGGGCTGGGCTGATCCTGCTCGGTCACGCGTCGCTGGAAAACGCCGGCAGCAATCGTCTGGATCATTTCCGCCACCTGGATGAACCGGCTCGACGACACCGATGCCGGCACAAGCAGGCACAAGGCAGACGTCAGCTCGCTGCGCATCCGCTCCCGCACCGCGCGGACGATTTCGGCAATCCGCTCGTTGCGCGATGCCTCGGCCATGATCTCCGCCACGAGTCGTCCCCCCTCGGGGTTCTCGCACGCAACGAACTGACCGATCCACGCGCGCACCACGGCGGGATCACCCGTGGCGCCCGCGGCGCACAGGCCACGTTCCGACAGAAAGTCTTCCAGATCGCGCGCGACGATCTCCGCCACGATCGCTTCCTTGTTGGCGAAATCGCGATAGATCTGCCCGACGGCAATTCCCGACGTCTGCGCGATCTGCGCCATGCCCGTGCCGTGGAACCCGGTCGCCGCAAAGGCTTCACGTGCCGCCTGGATCAATTTCTCGCGCCGTGCGTTTGCCCGCCCGATGCGCAAGCCGGGGAGGGCTGCGCCACATTGTTCGATGACCTCTCTCCTCGACTTGACGCGTTTTCCAGTTCGCAGTAGCAGCAAACGTGAGTGAACGATCACTCACTTTATTTCAGAGAACGATATGGCATTCAAGAGGGTCGCGCTATCAGCCCTGCTGCTGGCGTCGGTGTCCGCCTGTGGTGGGCAGAACGATCAGGGTCAGCAGCAACAGCAGGCGGGACCCCCTCAGGTATCGGTCATCACCGTCCAGCCGCAGGCTGTGACGCTGACAACGACCTTGCCGGGCCGCACGGCCGCGTTTGAAACCTCCGAAGTGCGCCCGCAGGTTAATGGCCTGATCGTTGAGCGCCTGTTCACGGAGGGCGATTCGGTTCGTCGCGGCCAGCCGCTCTTCCGCATCGATCAGCAGCCCTATCTCGCCGCGGTCGCCAGTGCGCGGGCGTCGCTCGCGCGAGCCCGCGCCGCCATCGCCTCCAGCGCGGCGCTGCAGCGTCGCTATGGCGAACTGGTGAAGATCAACGCGATCTCGCGCCAGGAATATGACAATGCGATCACGTCTGCACAGCAGGCGCAGGCCGACGTCGCGGCCCAGCAGGCGGCCTTGCGCTCCGCACAGATCGATCTTGAGCGCACCACGGTCCGCGCGCCGATCTCCGGCCGGATCGGTCGCGCGCAGTCGACCACCGGCGCGTTGGTGACCTCGGGCCAGACCAATCCGTTGACCACCATCCAGCGCCTCGATCCGATCTATGTCGATGTGCCGCAATCGAGCGCCGACCTCCTGCGCCTGCGTCAGTCGATCGCGGCTGGCGAGCTGTCCCGCGGCGGCGGCGCCGCGCGCGTTCGCCTGCGACTGGAGGATGGCTCGCTTTACCCGATCGAGGGCAAGCTGCAGTTTACCGACGTCACCGTCGATCCGACCACCGGAACGCAGACGATCCGAGCGATCTTCCAGAACCCGCGCGGCCTGCTGCTGCCGGGCATGTACGTCCGCGCCGAACTGGTCGAGGGGACGGAGCGCAACGGCATCCTGGTGCCGCAGCGCGCCGTGCAGCGCAACGAAAGCGGCCAGGCCACTGCGATGGTGGTCGGACGGGACAACAAGGTCGAACCGCGGATCCTCACCACCGATCGCACGATTGGCGAGGACTGGCTGGTAACCGCCGGGCTGAAGCCTGGGGATCGTGTCATCGTGGAAGGTGGCGGCGGCATGCTGCGTCCGGGCATGCCCGTCTCGCCCAAGCCGTGGAACCCGAATGCGGCGCCCGCTGGCACGGGTGCCCCTGGCGCGCCCGGTCAGCCGCAAGGCAAGGGGCAACCACAAGGGCAGCCGCAGGGGCAGGGGCAGGGACAACCGGCCCAGGCTGGCCAACCCCAGGCGCAGCCCAACGGCCAGGCTCAGGCGAAGTAACCCTACATGGCACGCTATTTCATCGATCGACCCATCTTCGCATGGGTGATCGCGATCGTCCTGATGCTGGCTGGCGTCATCGCCATCCGCAGCCTTCCCGTCGCGCAGTTCCCGGAGATCGCGCCGCCCACGGTGTCGATCACCGCGACCTATCCGGGCGCGGATGCGACGACGCTGGAACGCACCACCACGCAGATTATCGAGCAGCAGCTGCGCGGCATCGATAACCTGCGCTATTTTTCGTCCTCGTCCTCCTCGTCGGGCGTGCTCACGATCACGCTGACGTTCGAACAGGGCACCGATCCTGACATCGCGCAGGTGCAGGTTCAGAACAAATTGCAGGCGGCGACTCCGCTGCTGCCGCAGGAAGTGCAGCAACAGGGCATTCAGGTTCAGAAGTCCGCCGCCAGCTTCCTCGTCATCGTCGGCCTGTATTCGGAAGACGGCTCGCACTCGATCACTGACCTGTCGGACATGGTCGTGTCGCGGCTGCAGGACCCGGTCAGCCGCGTGAACGGCGTGGGCGAGCTTCAGATCTTCGGCTCGCAATATGCGATGCGCATCTGGATCGATCCGCTGAAGCTGAACAACTATCAGCTCACCATCGCCGATGTGACCAATGCCGTGCGGGCGCAGAATGCCCAGGTCTCGGCCGGCCAGATCGGTGCTCAGCCCGCTCCCAAGGAGCAGATGCTGAACGCGACCGTCTCGGTCCAGTCACGCCTCCAGACGCCGGAGCAATTCGGTCAGATCCGCCTGAAGACGACGGAAAATGGCGCGGTTGTTCGGCTGGCCGACGTGGCTCGGGTTGAGCTTGGCGCCGAGAATTACGGCTTCGATACCAAGTTCAACGGCAAGCCCGCCTCGGGCTTCGGCGTCCGTCTTGCCGCGGGTGCCAACGCGCTCGACACCGTCGACGCGGTGAAGGCCGAAGTGGAATCGATCGCCAAGGGTTTCCCGGCCGACGTCAAGGTCGTGTACCCCTTCGATACCACGCCGTTCGTCCGCCTGTCGGTGGAACAGGTGATCCACACGCTGGTCGAGGCAGTCGTCCTCGTCTTCCTGGTGATGTTCCTGTTCCTGCAGAACTGGCGCGCCACGCTGATCCCGACGATCGCGGTGCCGGTCGTGCTGCTCGGTACGTTCGCGATCATGCAGGTGGCGGGCTTCACCATCAATACCCTGACCTTGTTCGGCATGGTGCTGGCCATCGGCCTATTGGTCGACGACGCGATCGTTGTGGTCGAGAACGTCGAGCGTCTGATCGTCGACGAGGGGCTCAGCCCGAAGGACGCCGCGCGCAAGTCGATGGACGAAATCTCGGGCGCGCTGATCGGCATCGGCATGGTGCTGTCGGCGGTGTTCCTGCCGATGGCGTTCTTCGGCGGTTCCACGGGCGTCATCTATCGCCAGTTCTCGATCACCATCGTCTCGGCGATGATCCTATCGGTGCTGGTCGCGTTGATCCTGACACCGGCACTGTGCGCCACCATCCTGAAGCCGCACGATCCGACCAAGCACGAAGGCAACGGGATCTTTGCCCGCTTCTTCCGCTGGTTCAACCGCACCTTCGAGAAGGGGACGGTCAAGTACGAGCGGGGCGTGAAGAAGACCGCGCGCAGCTGGAAGCGGTCGATGCTCGTCTATCTGCTGATCGTCGGTGGCATGGTGCTGCTGTTCGCCCGGCTGCCCAGCGCCTTCTTGCCTGACGAGGATCAGGGCACGGTCATCGCGCTGGTGCAGGGGCCCGCGGGCGCCACGACCGCGCGCACCGACAAGGGTCTCGACCTCGTTCGGAATTATTTCCTCGAGCAGCCGGGTGTGCAGTCCGTCTTCACCATCAACGGCTTCAGCTTCGCAGGGCAGGGGCAGAATGCGGGCCTCGCCTTCATCAGCCTGAAGCCATGGGATGAGCGGCCGGGGATCGACAACAAGGCGCAGACCATCGCGGCCAAGTCCATGGGTGTATTCTCGAAGTACGAGGACGGCATGATCTTCGCGCTAGTGCCGCCGGCGGTGCAGGAGCTGGGCAATGCTACCGGCTTCGACCTCCAGCTCGTCGACACGGGTGGGATCGGCCATGAAAAGCTGACTCAGCTGCGCAACATGGTGCTGGGCATGGCGATGCAGGACAAGCTGATCGCACAGGTTCGCCCGCTCAGCCTGGAGGACGCGCCCCAGCTGAAGGTCGATATCGATCAGGACAAGGCGCGCGCGCTGGGGCTCGATCTGGCGACGGTCAATTCGACGCTGGCGACGGCGTGGGGCGGCTCCTACGTCAACGACTTCATCGACCGCGGCCGCGTGAAGCGCGTCTACGTCCAGGCGGACACGCCCTATCGCGTCCGGCCGGAGGATATTGCCGACTTCTACGTCCGCAACGACCAGGGCCAAATGGTGCCGTTCACCTCCTTCTCGACGGTGAGCTGGACCAACGCGCCGGTGTCGCTGACTCGCTACAATGGCCAGCCCGCGATGCAGTTGCAGGGTTCACCGGCGCCGGGCGTCAGCACCGGTGCCGCGATGGCGGCAATGGAGGAAATTCAGGCCAAGCTCCCACCCGGCACCGCGCTGGAGTGGACCGGGCTGTCGTTCGAGGAACGGCTGTCTGGTGGCCAGGCACCGGCACTCTATGCCTTGTCGCTGCTGATCGTCTTCCTGTGCCTCGCGGCATTGTACGAAAGCTGGTCGGTGCCGATCGCGGTGATGCTGGTGGTCCCCTTGGGCGTGATCGGTGCGCTCCTGGCGGCGACGCTGACCGGGCTGAACAACGACATCTACCTTCAGGTCGGCCTCATCACCACGATTGGTGTGGCGGCGAAAAACGCGATCCTGATCGTGGAGTTCGCGGAGGAACGTATCGCGGAAGGGATGAAGCCGTTCGACGCGGCGGTGGAGGCTGCGCGACTACGCCTGCGTCCGATCCTGATGACCAGCCTTGCCTTCATCTTCGGCGTGCTGCCGCTGGCGATCTCGACCGGCGCAGGTGCCGGTGGTCAGAATGCAATTGGCCGGTCGGTGGTGGGCGGCATGTTCTCCGCGACGGTGCTGGCGATCTTCCTGGTTCCGACCTTCTTCGTGGTCGTCTCGCGGCTGTTCGGCCACGGCAAGGACGATGAGGGGGATCAGAACGTCAACAACTACGAACCGTTGCGTGACGACGGGGACGATGGCGACGCAGGGCGCGATCGTGGCCCGACGCCGCAGGGAGCATGATCCAGATGAAGTCCCGTTCCCTCCTGGCGGCGCTCGCCGTCGCCACCACCCTGTCGGGCTGCAACCTCGCGCCCAAATATGTCCGCCCGGTGGGCGCCGCCCCGGAAACCCTGCCGCAAGGTGGGATCTATCCACGCGCGGCGACCGATGCGCCGGACATCACCCAGGTGGGCTGGCGCGATTTCTTCCTCGATCCCCGCCTTCGGCAAGTGATCGAGACCGGCCTTGCCAACAATCGTGACCTGCGGATTGCCGCCGGCAACGTGCTGCAGGCGCGGGCACAATATCGCGTCCAGCGCGCCAGCCAGGTGCCAAACACCACCATTTCCGGTTCGGGCACCTACACCAACAACGTCTTCGGCGCGGCCGGCGGCGGGCTCGGCGCTGGCGGAATGGCCGGCGGCGGCACTGGCACTGGCACTGGCACCGGCACCGGGTCTGGCACCGGCACGGGCGGTGTTGGCGGCGGCACGGGTGTTGGCGCCGGGGCAGGGGCTGGCGCGGTTGGCGGCGGGATCGGCTCGGCCTCGTCGAACCTTGAGTTCTACTCGGTCAACGCCGGCTTCTCGCAGTTCGAGCTCGATCTCTTCGGTCGCGTCCGCAACCTCTCGCGCGCCGCGCTGGAGCAATATTTCGCTTCCGAAGAGGCGCAGCGCACCGCGCGGATCAGCCTCATCGCCGAAATCGCCAATGCCTGGCTGACCATGGCGGCGGACCAGGAACAGCTGCGCATCAGCCGCGAGACGCTGAAGGCGTTCGAACAATCGCTGGAGCTCACCCGCGCGCAGTTCCGTATCGGCGTCGCGTCCGAGCTGGAGGCGCGGCAGGCGGAGACCAATTACCAGGCCGCGCGCAATGACATTGCGGCGCTGCAGACTCAGGTTGCCCGCGATCAGAATGCGCTGAACCTCCTCGTCGGCGCCACCGTGCCCGCGGACCAGCTGCCGACCGAACTCGGCAACGCACCGGTGACCCGCGATGCGCTGCCCGGCAATCTGTCCTCGGAAGTGCTGCTGCGCCGTCCTGACGTGCTCCAGGCGGAGCATCAGCTGATTGCCGAGAACGCCAACATTGGCGCGGCGCGCGCGGCATTCTTCCCGCGTATCTCGCTCACCGCGACGATCGGGACGATCTCTACCGCGCTGTCGGGTTTGTTCGGCGGCGGCAGCTTCACCTACAATGCCGCGCCGTCGGTCGCACTGCCGCTGTTCGACGGCGGTCGCAACGCCGCCAATCTCGACTATGCCAAGGCGTCGCAGCAGGTGGCGGTCGCCACCTACGAACGCGCAATCCAGACCGCGTTCCGCGAAGTGTCCGATGCGCTCGCGCAGCGCGGCACGATCGAGGAGCAGGTCGCCGCGCAGACGGCGCGGGCGGAGGCAGCCTCGGTGGCGGCCCGCCTGTCCGACGCGCGCTACCGGGCAGGCGTGGATTCCTTCCTCGTGGCGCTCGACGCACAGCGCACCGCTTATGCTGCACAACAGCAATTGGTGACGACGCGTCTGGCGCGTGGAAGCAATCTTGTGGAACTCTACCGGTCGCTGGGTGGTGGATTAAACTAACCGCCTTGCCTCTCGGAACGTTTTTGTTACTCTCCCGTACTTAGGAAGAGGAGAGAGCCAATGACGCCACAAGAGCGCGCCGGCGAAGAATCCCTGGTGATCCTGCAAAGCCTGCTTTGCTTGCTCCGGGAGAAAAACGTGCTGACCCGCGCGGATATCGAAACGCTGACCGATCGGGTGGCGATGCGCGCGAGCCAGGCAGAGCGCGATCCGATCCCCTGTTGCGCCGAGGCCGCGCGCAGCGCCGCGCAGGAGATGGCGAAGATCGCCAGCTATATCGGCCCGCATTACGGCGGGAAGCACCGACGCAGCTGACCTGCGACACGCTAGGCGCTTGCCCGCGAACCGAATCGCGGGCAGCGCGTTGGCATGTCGATGAAGCTTTTCCACGTAAGCGATGTGCACTTCGGTGCTGAGGATCCCGCTGCGCTCGACTGGTTCGCGCAATGCGTCGCCGACGAGTCGCCCGATGCGGTGATCATGACGGGCGACCTGACCATGCGCGCCCGCACCCGCGAATTCGACGCCGGTGGAAAGTGGCTGATGTCGCTCGGCGTCCCGGTGACGATCGAGGTCGGCAACCACGATCTACCCTATTATTGGGATCCGTTGCGCCGGCTGTTCAGTCCGTACAAGCGCTATGGTGCGGCGGAACGCATGATCGAAAAGACCCTCGACCTGCCCGGCATCACGATCGTCCCGCTCAAGACGACGGCCCGCGCGCAATTGCGACTCAACTGGTCAAAGGGGCATGTCGGCCGCGACGCGCTCAAGAATACGCTGGATCTGATCGCCGCGGCGCCGCGAGGCAACCTCATCTTCGTCGCTGGTCACCATCCGCTGATCGAAGGCGGGACGCGCGGCACCGCCAAGACACGCAATGGTGACGAGGCACTGAAGGCGCTGGCGGAGGCCGGCACCCATGCTGTCCTGTCGGGCCATGTGCATGATCCCTTCGACAAGCCAGTGACATTTGGCGACTGGACGGTGCGGATGATCGGCGCGGGAACATTGTCAAAACGGCTGCGCTCGTCACCGCCGGCGTTCAACGAGATCAGGATCGCCGATGGCCGGTTCGAAACCCTGGCCCGGACCCTCTCGCCAGAACCCAAGCATCCGATCAGCGTCACCGCCCAAAGTGGCGCCCTGCGCTAGAGGGCAGCCCACGCCGCCGGGCAGCGGCCATGAAAAAGGCCGCCGGCGCCATCTCAGCGCCAGCGGCCCATTGATCATCTGCGGAGGGGCTTGGCCCCCCCCCCCGAGTGGATCAGTTCGCGGTCAGCACCGACACCGCACCGCCCTGCGGCGCGCGGAAAGCGACCGGCGTGCCGCCGACGTTGCCACGGACCTTCTCGCCCTCGACGACCAGGCGGAAACGGTCACCGCCGACGCGACGGCCGGTGATCACGGTCGCGCCTTCGCGGCCTTCGCTGGTCTTGTAGACGTAGGTCTGATTTTCGTGCTGGAAGCTCTTCTCGTCCTGCGCCTGCGCAGCAAACGGCGCCATTGCAGTGAGGAAAGCGGCGGTCATGATGAGCTTGCGCATGGTAGGATTCCTCGGTTTGAAACCAAATCTTTTCGCAAGTGCACAATAGATGCTGCGCCGCACCAACCAAAGCGCAAAAGTCGAAAATACAGTTGCAGCGGACGCAATCGCGAGCGGATTTGTCGCGCTCGTCGCATTGGTCTATCGCGCGCGTCTTCACGAACACGATTGGTTGCCATGACGCTCTATTCCCGTTTCGCCGCTTACGTTGACGCTGCCCTCGATGCGCTCGAGGCAGCTGGCGACCTGCCGTCGGGGATCGAGCGCCGCGCCGTGACCGTGGAGCCGCCGCGTGACCCCGCCCATGGTGATCTCGCCACCAATGCGGCGATGGTGCTGGCCAAGGCTGCAAAGACGAACCCGCGCGCGCTGGCCGAGAAGATCGGCGCTGCATTGCAGCAGCTGGATGAGGTTGCCGCGGTCGAGATCGCCGGTCCTGGCTTCATCAACCTCCGGCTGGTCGATGACAGCTGGCGGGCGGAACTTGCCGCGATCCATGATCGTGGCGCTGACTATGGTCGCTCCACCGTAGGGCAGGGTACCACCGTCAACATCGAATATGTCTCGGCCAACCCGACCGGCCCGATGCACATGGGCCATTGCCGCGGCGCGGTGGTAGGGGATGCCCTGGCGTCGCTGCTGGAGTTTGCCGGCAACCGCGTGATCCGCGAATACTATGTCAACGATGCGGGCGGTCAGGTCGACGTGCTCGCGCGTTCCGCACACCTGCGTTACCGTGAGGCGCTGGGCGAGGATGTTGGCGCGATTCCCGAAGGCCTTTACCCCGGCGACTATCTGGTCCCGGTGGGCCAGCAGCTCGCCCAGGAATTCGGTGATCGCTATGCGACTGCGCCCGAGGCTGACTGGCTGCCCCTGTTCCGCACGCGCGCGGTCGATGCCATGCTGGTGCTGATCAAGGCCGATCTGGCGCTGCTCGGCATCCACCACGACGTCTTCTCGTCGGAGGCGGAGCTTCAGGCCGAGGGCAAGCCCGAGGCGGCCGAGGCGTGGCTGCGCGCCCGCGACCTCGTCTACGACGGCACGCTGGAAGCGCCCAAGGGAGAGACACCTGAGGATTGGGAGCCGGTCGAGCTGCCGCTGTTCCGCTCCACGCTGTTCGGCGACGATCAGGACCGCCCGATCAAGAAGTCGAACGGCCAGTGGACCTATTTCGGCGCCGACCTCGCCTATCACTTCCAAAAGGCGCAGACGGCGGATGCGCTGATCGACATCTGGGGCGCGGACCACGCCGGTACCGTGAAGCGCATCCAGGCAGCGGTCGCGGCGCTGACCGAGGGGCGCACCCGCTTCGACGTGAAGCTGGTGCAGATGGTGCGCCTGCTGCGCGGCGGCGAGCCGGTGAAGATGTCCAAGCGCGCCGGCAACTTCGTCACGCTGGCGGACGTGGTGCGCGAAGTCGGCAAGGACGTCGTCCGCTTCACCATGCTGACTCGCCGCTCCGACGCGCAGATGGACTTTGACTTTGCCAAGGTGGTGGAGGCGTCGAAGGATAATCCCGTCTTCTACGTCCAATACGCCCATGCGCGCGTCGCCTCGCTGCGGCGTCGTGCAACCGAAGCGGGGCTGGACCTGTCCCATCCCGACGTGTCCCGGCTTGATACGGAGGAGCTGGCGCTGGTGCAGCTGGCGGCGCAATTCCCGCGCGTGGTGGAAACGGCCGCTGCGGCACGTGAGCCGCATCGAATTGCGTTTTACCTGTATGACTTGGCAGCGGCATTTCACGCGCTATGGAATGTCGGCAACGATCGGCCCGACCGCCGCTTCCTGCTGCCCGACGACCCGGCGATGACGGCGGCGCGTCTGTTCTTGGCGGAAGGCGTCGGACAAATTATCCGCAACGGTCTCTCCATCATGGGCGTGGAGGCAGTCTCGGAGATGTGATTCATGGCGACCGAGGAATTCGATCTCAGGGATGAAGACCGGCTTCCGTGGCTTGAGACGGTGGAGCCGGACGAGCCGGAAGGGCCGGGCGTGCTGCGCGTCCTGCTGTTGGTCGCCGTCGGCCTCGTGCTTCTCGCCGCCATCGTCTTTGCCGTATTCAGCTTCCAGACCCGCGCGCCGGACGGCCAGGGTGAACTGATCGCCGCGCAGCCGGGCGACTATAAGGTAAAGCCGGATGATCCCGGCGGGCTGAAGGTCGACGGGGAAGGGGATTCGGCGATCGCCGCCAGCGCGGGGGCAAGCGCCACCGCCGCGATCGATCTGAAGGCCGTGCCAGAGGCGCCGATCGCCGGCCGCCGCGCCGACGCGCCGGCACCGGCCACCGACGGCAGCGCACGCACCGTTGCCGAGGTTCCCGGCTCGGGCGGACGGCTGGTCGCCGCCGCACCGATGGCCGCACCGAAGAAGCAGATCCCGGGTGCCAACTCGGGCGGGTCGCTGGTCCAGCTCGGCGCCTTCCCGAGCGAGGCGGCGGCGAACACCGCGTGGAGCGCGGTGGCCAAGCGCTTCTCCTATGTCGCGACCCTGGGCAAAACCGTCCAGCCCGCCGAGGTCAACGGCCGCAAGGTCTATCGCCTGAAGGTGAATGCCGGCAGCGCGGACGCCGCGAGTGATCTGTGTGGCCGCCTGACCGTCGCCGGCGAGAAGTGCTTCGTCACCAGCTGACCGCGGCGGGACGCCCGCGCGCCGGGGTGGAAACCCCCGGCGGACCCGCTAATACCGGGCCATGAAGCCAGTGATCTTTGGCCTGTCCGGGCCGACGCTTACCTCCGACGAACGCGCATTCTTCGCCGAGGCGCGTCCGGCGGGGTACATCCTGTTCAAGCGCAATTGCCTCGATCGTCAGCAGCTTCGCGCGCTGACCGACGAGCTGCGTACGCTGGAGGGTCGCTCGGACGTCGCGATCCTGGTCGATCAGGAAGGCGGTCGCGTCGCCCGGCTGGGACCCCCGGAATGGCCCGCCTTTCCCGCCGGCCCCGATTTCGACCGCCTGTATGACATCGCGCCTATGTCCGCGATCGAGGCAGCGCGCGCCAATGCGCAGGCGCTCGGGCTGATGATGGCGGAGGTCGGGATTACCGTCGATTGCCACCCGATCCTCGACGTGATCGGCCCCGGCACCACTGAGGCGATCTCGATCCGCGCTTTCGGCAGCGAGCCAAAGCGTGTCGCCGCGCTCGGCCGCGCGACGCTCGAAGGGCTGGCGGCCGGCGGCGTCGTCGGCGTGGTCAAGCACATGCCGGGCCACGGCCGGGCCAAGGTAGATTCGCACCATCTGCTCCCCACCGTCACGGCGACCGCGGCGGAGCTGGAGGATGATCTCGCGCCGTTCCGCGCGCTGGCCCATGCGCCGATGGGCATGACCAGCCACATCGTGTTTGAGGCGTGGGATGCTGAGCGAGCCGCCACCATGTCTCCGACCATCATCAACGATGTGATCCGCGGCAAGATCGGCTTTGATGGCCTGCTCATGACCGATGATATCGACATGAAGGCACTGTCCGGCACGCCGGCGGACAAGGCATCGGGGGCGATCGCCGCTGGCTGCGACATCGTGCTCGACTGCTGGGCGCGGCTCGATGAAATGGTCGCGATTGCCGATCGGTTGGACGATATCGCCCAGCCATCACGCGACCGGCTCGACCGAGCGATGGCGACGCTGCGGCCAGCCGAGGGCGTGTTCGCGGATTTGGTCGCCAAGCGCGACGAATTCCTCGCGATCGGCGCGTGAGTGGGGAGCAGCTGACGCTTGATCTCGACGGGTGGGAAGGCCCGCTCGACCTGCTGCTCAATCTCGCCCGCTCGCAGAAAGTCGACCTGAAGCAGATTTCGATTCTCTCGCTGGTCGAACAGTATCTGGCCTATGTCGAACGCGCCCGCACGCTGCAGCTGGAACTGGCCGCCGACTATCTCGTCATGGCGGCGTGGCTGGCCTATCTCAAATCGGCGCTCCTCTTGCCGCGCGACCCTGAGGTGGAGCCTGATCCGGAGGAACTGGCGCTGCGGCTGCAATTGCGGCTCGAGCGGCTCGCCGCCATGCGAGAGGCGGGGGCGCGGCTGATGGCGCGTGATCGGCTGGGCCGCGACGTGTTCCGCCGCCCCGCGCCCGACGGGCTACGCACCATCCGCAAGGCGCGCTGGTCGGCGGAAATCTATGATCTCATCTCGGCCTATGGCCGGATCAGCGCGCGCACCCGCCCGGTCATGCATGTCGTGCAGGATCGACAGGTGATGACGCTGGAGGCGGCGATCGCGCGCATTTCCGCCCTGCTCGGCACGGCGATCGACTGGTCGATGTTGCACCGCTTCCTGCCCGACGGCGCGGACGGTGCCTTTCGCCGCTCCGCGCTCGCCTCCAGTTTTCTCGCCGCGCTTGAACTGGCGCGGCAGGGCAGGGTGGAACTGCGGCAGGACGGCACCTTTGCGCCATTGTACCTGAGGCTGCCCGCGTGACCCCGCCCAATGACGTGGTGCGGGCAGTGGAGGCGGTTCTGTTCGCGGCAGCTGATCCGATGACGATCGATTCGATCCGCGCCTATGTCGGGGGCGGCGACGTGCGCGCCGCGGTGGAGCAACTCGCCCGCGACTATGCCGGGCGCGGCATCAATCTTGTGCAGCGCGGCGACGCCTGGCATTTCCAGACCGCGGCCGACATGGCGCATGTGCTGCGCCGTGACCGGGAGGAGGTTCGCCGCCTCAGCCGCGCCGGGATCGAGACGCTGGCCATCATCGCCTATCACGAACCGGTGACCCGCGCCGAGATCGAGGCGATTCGCGGCGTCCAGATCTCCAAGGGCACGCTCGACGTGTTGATGGAGGCGGGCTGGGTTCGCCCGGCTGGCCGGCGCGAGGTGCCGGGCCGGCCGCTCACGTTCGTCACGACACCGGCGTTCCTCTCGCATTTCGGCCTGAAATCGCGCCGCGACTTGCCCGGGATCGAGGATCTGCGCGCCGCCGGCCTGCTCGATCCGGTCGATCTGGCAGTCGAACAACTCGCGGTGGAAAAGAACGACGATGAGCACTAGATGGTCGGGACTTCAGGAGAATCCCCATGGGTAGCTTCAGCCTCCCGCACATCCTTATTCTCGCGATCGTTGCCATCCTTCTGCTGGGTGGCGGCCGCTTCTCGAGCATGATGGGTGACGTCGCCAAGGGCGTTAAGAACTTCAAGAAGGGCATGTCGGAAGAAGACGAGGAAGCGTCTGCGAAGCCCGCGCAGCGGATCGAGGCGCAGCAGACGGCGCGTCCCGCCTCGGAGACGATCGTCGAGGAAGACAAGGTCGCGCGCTGATCTGATCCGCGTCGCCATCGTCCGCCATGCTCGACTTCAACATTTCCGAAATGGCCGTCGTGGCCGTGGTGGCGTTGCTCGTCATCGGCCCGAAGGACCTGCCCAAGGCGCTTCGGGTGCTCGGCTATTGGGTCGGCAAGGCGCGTGGCGTTGCCCGCCAGTTCCGCGCCGGCTTTGACGAGATGGTGCGCGAGGCCGAGCTCGCCGAGATGGAAAAGAAGTGGAAGGCGGAAAATGAGCGGATCATGCGCGAGCATCCGATGCTTGCGCCGGAAGAGCCCGCCGCCGAGCAGCTGCCTGCTGCCCAGGAGCCGAAGGCGACCGCACCAAGTGGTGATGTCGCCCCGCAGGACGCGTCCCAGCCCGATGAACCAGTGATGGTCGAACAGCCTGTGCTGCGCCCGGCGAACGAGACGGCCCTTCCTGACGCCAATGGCAAGGCCCCGTCATGAACCCGGCCGACGAACTCGATGACACGCGCGCCCCGCTGCTCGACCATCTGATCGAGCTGCGCCGCCGTCTTTTATATTGCATCGGCGCGCTGCTGCTGGCCTTTGCTGTCTGCTATTATTTCGCGGAGGCGATCTTCGCCTTCCTGGTGCAGCCGCTCCTCGCGGCCGGCCAGAAGCGGCTGATCTACACCCAGATTTTCGAGGCCTTCTTCGTCCAGATCAAGGTGGCCTTCTTCGCCGCGATGATGGTGTCGTTCCCGGTGATCGCCAACCAATTGTGGCAGTTCGTTGCCCCGGGCCTCTACCGCAATGAGCGGCGTGCGCTGCTGCCCTTCCTGCTCGCGACGCCGATCCTGTTCCTCGCCGGTGCCGCGATGGCCTATTATATCGCCGTTCCCGTGGCGCTGCACTTCCTGCTCGGCTTCCAAGGGGAGATCGGCGGGGTAAGCCAGGACGCATTGCCGTCGATCGGCAATTACCTGTCCTTCATCATGCAGTTCCTGTTCGGCTTCGGCCTGTCGTTCCTGCTGCCGGTGCTGCTGATGCTGCTCGAACGCGGTGGCGTGGTGACTCGCCAGCAGCTTGTGTCGGCACGCCGCTACGCGATTGTCGCCGCCTTTGCGATTGCCGCGGTGCTGACCCCACCCGACGTCGGGTCGCAGCTGCTCCTCGCAATCCCGCTGTGCATCCTCTACGAACTCGCGCTGATCGGCATCTGGTTTACCGAGCGCCGCCGCGCGCGAGAGAAAACGGCCGCCGCCGCCAGCGAATAAAAGAAGGGCGGCGTCGAGTGTCTCCTCGACGCCGCCCGTCTCCTGACAATGAAGCCGTGGTTACTTGGCGTCGTCCGCCGTCTTGGCGACGGTGTTGCCCGCCGACGATACGTCGCGCCCGACACCTTCGACCGTGTTGCACGCCGAAACCATCAGGGCGCCAGCCACCACAACCATTCCGAACAACTTTTTCATCAAGCCCTCCTGCGCGCAGTCATTTCGCATTCGGGAAAATGCGTGGTGAGGAACTTCGTTCCTTCGCGCCATCGATCTCAAGGAAATGAAATAAGGCCCGAAAGCGTCACCGGGGGGGGAGGGTTGACGCTTCCGGGCCTATGTCGCGGATAGCGAGAGCGGGGGGGCATAAGGTCGCTATCCGAAGTGTAGAACGTCGATCGGCGGCGGGGGTTCCTAGGCTTTCGCGCCAATCGTGGAAAAAAGTTGAGCCGCGGCGCTGCCGCCGGCCCAGCCTCAATCCCGGCCGAGCACCGCGATCGAAATTTCGTACGCGCCAGCCAGTGGATCGTGGTGAAGCGGCGCGCGCAGCTGGCGCGACAGGCCTTCGATCACGCGCCCGAAGCGGGTGGCGAGGCCGTCGCGAAGTTCCGGGCTTTCGATCAGCGCCCGCGACGAGACGCGCAGCGTCGCGCGATCCGGCGTCGCCGCTTCCTTGACCGACACGCGCAATTGCGCCGCGGGATCGCAGGTGACGGCCAGTTCGATCAACTCGGTGGCGAGGAAGGCCACCGCGACTGCGACGTCCTGCGTCACCAGATAGGGATCGATGTCGAGCTGAATGCGCAGCTGTGTGCCCTCGGCCGCCGTCGCGCGAATGTTGGACGCCAGCTCGCCCAGCATCGGCCGCAGCGAGAGCCCGCGATTTTCCTCCATCTCGGCGTAATGGTTGCGATGCACCACCGCGAGCGCATCGACCCGGCGTTGAATCGACGCATAGGCCTGCGACGCCTCGGGCGACTTCGCGCCACGCGCGTGAAAGTTGATGAGGGAGGAAATCACCTGGAGGTTGTTCTTCACCCGGTGATGCACTTCGCGCGTCAGCTTCGTCTGGCGCACCAGCCCTTCGGCAAGTCCCGCCTCGTGGATTGCCACCGTCTTGGTCAGCGCGCGAAACGTATCGCCCAATTCGCGCAATTCCTGCGCCGGCAGCGCGCGGATTACTTGCGAATCGGTTTCTTCGCCCGGCGTGAAGGCCGCGACGCGCGCGCGCAGCTGGCGCATCGGCCTTATCAGCAGGCGATCGACGACGAACCAGGCGATGCCGGCGGCGGCCGCCCACATGACCAGCGGCAGCAGCAGCGCGATGACCAGCGGCGAGGTGATCGGCGCGGTGCGCACCTCCATCGCCAGCTTCAGGTCGCCGATGCCAAGGTCGGTGAGGTTGTTCTCGCGCCGCTCAAATGCGTTCTCGCGCGCCAGCGACTGCAGCACCAGCTCGTTCGCGCCGTGGATCAGGGTCGCGGCATAGGCCGGCGTGAATCCGCTCGGGCGGCTCAGCTCCGCCAGGAAGTCGGTCGGGAAGTATGCCGCTGCGGTGACCTGCCCCGAACGACCGACCACTCCGAGCAGCAGGCCGCGCTGGGGCAGGATTTGCGCTGCCACGGCCGCGTCGCGGGCGGTTCGCGCCACCTCCAGCGCCCCGGGGAAGCTGCTGCCACACAGCAGCCGACCCTTGGGGCCGAACACCGCGAATCGCGCGCCGTTGAATGCCTGTTGCGCGAAAACGCCCTGAACGCGCGCGCAGCTGGGCGTGTCGCCGGGGTCCGCCTCCAGCGCATCCACCGCCGCCCGCAGCGCGGTCATGTCGCCGATCAGCTCGATCGCGATCGCGCGGCTGCTCTCGGCCGCCGCGACGCGCAGGCCCGCGCGTGCCTCGGTATCGGCAATCTGGGTGATGCGAAGCGTCGCAAACACGGCGATGATCGCGAGCGGCAGCAGAGCGATCGACAGGATCACCAGAAGCTTCGCGCCCGTGGGCCAGCGCATCATGAACGTCGGCGTCGTCGCGCCAACGCGCGAATCGTCCGCCGTCGTTGCCATGTCTGTGCTTAGTCTAGCTTGCCCAGGAGGGAAACGAACTCGTCCGGGACCGGCTCGTCGATCGTCTTCTGATAGATTGATCGCAGCGCCGCACCCATGTCCCGGTCCTTGGACTGCACCGCAGTACTGCCCTTCTTCTTGACCGGCTTTTTTGGCGCTTCCTTGTCCGAAACCAACGCTTACCCCCCGAAACACCTGTCTGGCATGCTGTGACGATTCCTTGGCCGCTTACGGGCCTTGGCACCAGCCTGTTCATCAAGGCTCGCGTCATGGAAACAAAATACCGGTTCGTTGGTTCCACCGCTCGACGACGAATTGCGTCGTTGGGCGCCGCGCGCCTGCGGGGGTTTGTCGAAGTTGATCAATCCGGGTTTGGCGCGCAAAGCCGAAACCCTAATCTATTGGGAGTCGTTCCGCCTCATGTCGCTTGGACAACAGCTCGCCCCACATCTGCCCTTCCTGCGTCGTTATGGGCGGGCGCTCACCGGCAGCCAGTCGCACGGCGACAAATATGTCCGCGCCACGCTCGAAGCGATCGTCGCCGCTCCCGAGGAATTTCCGCGCGACGTCGATCCGCGCCTTGGCCTGTACCGTACGTTCCAGGCGATCTGGGGATCGACCAACGACGATCAGCAGGCTGATCCGGGGGATGTGGACGATCAGGAGGCGGTGGCCCGCGCGCGCCTCGCACGGATGACGCCGCTGTCGCGCCAGGCGCTGCTCCTCACCGCGATGGAGGGGTTCACGGTCGAGGACACGGCCTATCTCATCAACGTCTCGCCCAGCGAGGTCGAATCGCTCGTCGCCGACGCGCTGTCGGAGATCGAGAATCAGACCCGCGCCCGCGTCCTCATCATCGAGGACGAACCGATCATCGCCATGGATATCGAGACGATCGTGCGCGATCTCGGCCATGAAGTGACCGGTGTCGCCGTGACCCGTGACGAAGCGGTTGCGCTGGCGATGGACGATCGTCCCGGCCTCGTGCTCGCCGACATCCAGCTCGCCGACGATTCATCGGGCATCGATGCGGTGAAGGACATCCTGGGTGAATTCCAGGTGCCGGTGATCTTCATCACCGCCTTTCCGGAACGATTGCTGACCGGTGAGCGTCCCGAGCCGACCTTCCTCATCACCAAGCCGTTCCAGCGGTCGACGGTGAAGGCGGCGATCAGCCAGGCGCTGTTCTTCGATCAATCAACCGCGCCGGTTTCGTAAAAACGATACGGACCCAAAACGGTGCAGGATCGTTAAAGCTGTATGGCTGACGAAAATCACAAGGTCGAGCTGAGCACTGACGAGGCTCGCGCTGGCACTACGCCGCACATGACCCGATATATCCTGCCCGTTTCGCTGGTGCTGGTGATCGCGATATTCGCGTTTCTGCTGTTCACGCGGTTGTAGACGCGATCACCATGTTGACCGGACGGGTGGCAAACGACGCCGGTACTATCTATCTTACGGAGAGGATGCCGGTTCATTCCGGTGCGGGGACCGAACGACATATTATGACCGAAGCTGAACCGCGTGATGATGCCGCGGCCGATGGAGCATCGGTCGAGCACGTTTCGCTATCCGATCCGGAATTCAAGAAGCAGCTTGCTCAGGTAATCCCGCATTTGCGCGCCTTCGGACGCTCGCTGTCGGGTAACCGCGATCTCGCCGACGATCTGGTGCAGGAAACGCTGTTGAAGGCCTGGGCCGCGCGCAAGCGGTTCCAGGCTGGCACCAACATGCGCGCCTGGACCTTCATCATCCTGCGCAACCTGTATCTCTCGCAGATGCGGCGCGCGCGCTTCAAGGGTGAGTGGGACGATCTCGTGGCTGATCGCCTGCTGGCGGCACCCGCCAGCCAGGACAAGCATGTCGAGCTTGCCGACATGCAGCGCGCGCTGCTTCATCTGCCGCAGCCACAGCGCGAGGCGCTGATCCTCGTCGGTGCGGGCGGCTTCGCCTATGAAGAGGCGGCGGAGATCTGCGGCGTGGCGGTCGGCACGATCAAGAGCCGCGTGGCGCGCGGCCGTGTCGCGCTGGAGGCGCTCATGAGCGGTAGCGACATGACGTCGCGGACCGATCACATGATCCCCAGCCTGAAACCGACGCTCGACGAGATCATGGACGAGGTGGACGAGCTCAGCCGCGATCGCTGATCGTGAGCGGGCTTGCCACCGACCCTGTCAGGGCGCGGCTGCTAAACCTGCCTTTCGGACCTAGTTTCTTGGAACGCCATAAAGCGCCTCTACCAGTGTCTTGAGGTCGTCAGGGGTGCTGCGCGCATCATTGAATGCGAAACGCAGCGATTCGCCGATAGCGTCGGTAGCCCGCGGATACCGGACATAGTAACCGTCACTGCCTCCTTCGCGATGATGATGTTCATGGGTCGTCATGCGCGATAGAACGGATCAGGAGACGCGTTGGTTTCATGGTCCAGGCTACGGATTTCCCCTTGTCAAGCGAAAAAAATGTCGAGCTGCTGGTCGCGGATGCGGTCGGCCGGGCGCACGGATTCTCGCCATTTCTCGCGAACTTGCTCGACCGCGGCGACCATTTTTCCGCGGCATCGCTCGACCGGCCGGTCACGCTCGACCCCGATGTGCCGATAGGCCGGGCGCTGCGTCTTGCCCGTCGTCAGTTGGCGCTTCAGGTCGCGATCGGCGACTTGTCCGGCATCTTCGATCTGACCGCGGTCACGCACCGACTGACCGATTTTGCCGATTTCGCACTCGACCAGGCGATCCGCACTGCGATCGCGGAGCGCAGCCCAGGGGCGGGGCCAGAGGGCTTTGTTGCGTTGGCGCTTGGCAAGCAGGGCAGCCGCGAGCTGAATTATTCCTCCGACATCGACCCCATCTTCCTGTTCGATCCCCGGACGCTGCCCACGCGCCGCAACGAGGAGCCGGTCGACGCAGCGGTGCGCATCGGCCGGCGCGTGATCGAGCTGCTCCAGGCCCGCGACGCTGACGGCTATGTCCTGCGCGTCGACATGCGGCTCCGTCCGACGCCCGAGGTCACGCCCATCGCGCTGCCGATCGACCCCGCGATCACTTACTATGAATCGCAGGCACTGCCGTGGGAGCGGGCAGCCTTCATCCGCGCACGCCCGGCTGCCGGCGATATCGCCTTGGGCGAGCAGTTCCTCGACGCGATCCGCCCCTTCATCTGGCGCCGCAGCCTCGATTTCGGCGCGGTCGGGGAGATATTGGAGATCACCCGCCGGATCCGGGATCATCACTCGCAGGGGCAGACTTTCGGCCGGGGCTATGATCTGAAGCGGGGGCGGGGCGGGATCCGTGAGATCGAATTCTTCGCGCAGATCCATCAGCTTATCCACGGCGGGCGTGATCCCGCGCTGCGCACCGGCGATACCCGCGGGGCGCTCGCCGCACTGGCCGCCGCTGGCCGGATCGCCCGGGATGACGCACAGGCGCTCTGTGACGCCTATGTCGCGCTGCGCACGGCGGAGCACCGCGTCCAGATGATCGATGATCGCCAGACGCATGCGCTTCCGACCGGCGACGCGTTGGAGCGCGTGGCACGGCTGGACGGGCGCCCCGACGGCGCGGCTTTGCTCGCCCATCTCGAACCGCACGTCACGCGCGTCGGCGCCATCTTCGGGCAGCTCGCGCCTACCACCGGGGACAATTTGTCCGCCAACAGCGATGCCCTTTCCGCCCAGCTTGTCGCGGCGGGGTTCGCAGATCCCGACGTTGCGGCAACGCGGATCGCGGCATGGCGTGCCGCGCGCTATCCCGCGCTGCGCAGTGCCGCCGCCCAAGCCGCGCTTGAGGCCGTATTGCCCGGCCTCGTCGCGGCGCTGGGGGAGGCACCCGCGCCGGAGGCCGCGCTCAACCGCCTCGACCGGCTGTTCGAACGCTTGCCCAGCGCGGTGAACATCTTCCGCTTGCTGGAGGCGCGGCCCGCGCTCATCGCCCTCCTTGTTCGGTTGCTCAGCCACACGCCGACCCTGGCCGAGGAACTCGCGCGTCGGCCTGACCTGCTCGACGGGCTGATCGACGCCTCCGCCTTCGATCCCGTGCCAGACGTGCCCGCCATCGCCGCGATGATGCGCAGCAATGAACGGCGCGCGGATTTCCAGGCCAAGCTCGATCACGTCCGCCGCATCGTCAACGAACACCGCTTCGCCCTGGGCGCGCAGATCATCTCCGCGGTGGCCGATCCGCTCGACGTCGCGGCGGGCTATTCGCGCGTGGCAGAGGCCGCGATCGAGGTGCTGGCGAGCGAGACGGTGGCGGAATTCGCGCAGGCGCATGGCCGGGTACCGGACAGCGAATTCGTCATCCTCGCGCTCGGGCGGCTCGGGGGAGGGGCGCTGACCCATGCCTCCGACCTCGACCTGATCTACCTGTTCACTGGTGATTTCGCGGCGGAGTCCGACGGCCCCAAGCCGTTGGGCGCGACGCTTTATTATAATCGCCTTGCGCAGCGCGTTTCCGCCGCGCTCTCCGTTCCTACCGCCGCGGGCCCGCTCTACGAAATCGACACGCGCCTGCGCCCGTCGGGGACACAGGGGCCGCTGGTGGTGAATGTCGATTCCTTCGCCCGCTACCAGCGCGAGAGCGCCTGGACGTGGGAGCATATGGCGCTCACCCGCGCCCGGCCGGTGTTCGGCTCGGCAAAGGCGCGCGCCGAATTGCAGGCGATCATCGACGGCGTGCTCAACGGCGACAGGCCGCAGCGCGACGTCGTGGCCGATGCCATAACGATGCGGGCCGAGATGGCGGCGCACAAGCCGCCCGCCGGGCCGCTCGACGCCAAGCTGCTGCCCGGCGGGCTGGTCGATCTGGAATTCACCGTCCATGTCGCGCAACTGACCCGGCGGGAGGGCTTCGACACCAATCTCGGCCGCGCGATCGATCTGCTCGGGCTCGGTGTGGACCTCCACCACGCACACGACCTGCTGACCCGCCTTATCGTCACGCTTCGCCTGGTCGCGCCGGATGCGGCCGAGCCACCCTCGGAAGCAACGCGCGCCTTGGTCGCGCGGGTGCTCCATCTCGATGATTGGGACGCGGTGCTCGCCGGCTTTGACACCGCCCGGCAGCAGGTTACGGCGGCGTGGAAAGGATTGACCGATGGACACACTGCCGGACGTGACGCTGACCGCGATTGATGGTCAGCCGCTCCGCCTGAAGGATCAGCCGCTGCCGCTGGTCGTCTATTTCTATCCCAAGGACGATACTGCCGGCTGCACGCGCGAGGCGCAGGATTTCTCCGCCCTGGCCGGGGAGTTTGCGTCCGCAGGCGTCGTCGTGATCGGCGTGTCCAAGGATCCGCCGGCCAAGCATGAGAAGTTCGCCGCGAAATACGATCTCGCCGTGGCGCTCGCCAGCGATGAGGATGGCTCCGCCTGCGAGGCGTTCGGCACCTGGGTGGAAAAATCCATGTACGGCCGCCGCTACATGGGCATCGAGCGCGCAACGTTCCTGTTCGGCCGCGACGGCCAGCTCGCCCGCGCCTGGCGCAAGGTTAAGGTCCCCGGACATGCGGCGGAGGTGCTGGCCGCGGCGCGCGCTCTGTGACAACCATCGCCGCCGTTGCGCGCGACGTGCTCAACGCGGCGGATCCCGCCACCAAGGTGAAGGCCGCGCGTCAGGCTGCCCGCGCGTGGCGGGCGGGGCGGCTCACCCACAGCTTCGACGTCGTCATGCCCGATGCACCGGCACGGCCCGAGCAGCCCGAATTGCTGCCCCCGGGCCGAATGCCGAAACGGGGGAAGGGCGGGTCGGAACGGGGCCGCATCGCGCTGCTTCATGCACTGGCGCATATCGAATTTGTCGCGATCGACCTGGCGTTCGACATGGCCGGGCGTTTTGGCGCGGCCTTCCCGCGGGAATTCGTGGACGACTGGATCGGCGTCGGCGCGGACGAGGCGATGCACTTCGCACTGCTCGATCGCCGGCTGCGCGCGATGGGCAGCCATTATGGCGCGCTCCCGGCCCATGCCGGGCTGTGGGAGGCGGCGGATGCGACTGCCGACGACGTTCTCGCCCGGCTCGCCGTCGTCCCGATGGCGTTGGAGGCGCGGGGGCTCGACGTGACGCCGGCCACCGTCGACCGCTTCCACGCCGCCGGCGATGCGGCCAGCGCGCGCATCCTCCACCGCATCTACACCGATGAAATCCGGCACGTTTCGGTCGGTACGCGGTGGTTCGAGGAGCGGTGCGCGGCGGCCGGTTTGCACCCCGCGACCCACTGGAAATCCCTCATTGGAGGCCGTTTTCGGGGCGTCGTGAAAGGTCCGTTCAACGACTCAGCGCGCGAGTCTGCCGGCCTGACGCGGGATTACTACGGCGCTATTGCTTAACTGCTCAAAAGAAGGGCAGTTGACGGTGTCCGGTGAGCGGGGGGCCGCAATCCAGACCAGTTTTTTGAACATGCGTCGTGCGTGGGCTCGTCCTGGTCGCGCGCGCTTCAACAATCTTGCTCGGGGTTCGATGTCCAAGATTTCTTCCGCGCCGGCCAACCGCATCGCTGCTGGCGCCCGCCTGCTCTTCTCCCCACGCAACGTGATCTTCCATGATGGCCGCGCTGTGCGCCGGATCCGCCTGGGCCGCCTCTCGCAGGGCGCGCTGGCCGGGACCGCCGCGGTCGTGGTCGCCTTCGCGGGCTACGGCGCCGCCGCTGCCGCCGGTCAGGCCGGCGCCGCTGCGCCGCAGGCCGAGCGGATCGAGACGATGGAGCGCAAGCTCGTCCACATGCACCAGCGCGTGGCGAATGTCCGCAAGGCTGCGGAGGCGCGTGCTGCTCAGCTCGAAAACCGCCAGGCACTGCTCGCTGCCGCGCTGACTGGCGTGGGTGACGAAAAGAAGCTGGCGCTTGCCACGCTGAAGATCGATCCGGCGGGTGACCGCCTGGCCGCCTATGCGGTCGCTCCCTTCGCCAAGATCGAGCGTCGCCAGGAGATCCTGGCCGAACTCGCGCTCGATCACCTCAACGACCGTTATCAGTCGGCAGCGGAGGCGCTGCGTGAGCGCGGCTTGCGGCCGGAGCGTGTCGCCAAGGGCGGCAAGAACACCGGCATGGGCGGCCCGCTGATCCCGGCCGCCAGCGCCGAGGCGACGGCTGATCTGAACGCCGATGCGCAATTCCGCTCGCTGTTCATGACCTGGAAGAAGCTCGACACGCTGGAGCAGGGGGTTATCTCGATCCCGTCGGTCCAGCCGGTCCAGCACCTCACCTTCACCAGCAATTTCGGCGTGCGCAGCGATCCGTTCCGCGGCACCGCCGCGATGCATGCTGGTGTCGATATCCCCGGTCCGACCGGCACGCCGATCTATGCGACCGCCGATGGCGTCGTGAACCATGCCGCGCGTCAGGGCGGCTATGGCAACATGATCGAGCTGAATCACGGCAAGGGCATTACCACCCGCTACGGCCACCTGTCGAAGATCCTGATCAGCAACAATGCGCGCGTGCGCCGCGGTCAGATGATCGGCCTGATGGGCTCCACCGGCCGTTCGACCGGCCCGCACCTCCATTATGAAGTGCGTATTGACGGCCGCGCCGTGAACCCGATCCCCTTCCTGACCACGGCGGATTATCTGCTCGCGGCGCAGGATCGCTCGGTCGGCCAGATTCCGGTGTCGACCAGCGGCCCGGCGGCACAGGACGGCCTGGGTCACTGATCCGGTTGCGGGCGCGCCGCGGCGATCCTATTTCGCTCTCATGGCAACGCTCGCACCCGATATCGCCTTGACGCCCTCCGCTGCCGCCCGTGTGGCGGCGATTGCGGAAAAGCAGCAAAAGCCTGCCATCCTGCGCCTCTCGGTGGAGGGGGGCGGCTGTTCCGGGTTCCAATATCGTTTCGGTCTGGCCGACGCGCCGGAGCCGGGTGATCAGGTCGCCGAGACGGATGGCGTCAAGCTCGTCGTGGACGAAATTAGCCTCGATC
The DNA here is from genome assembly GCF_036890205.1 of Sphingomonas panaciterrae. Classification (NCBI taxonomy): domain Bacteria; kingdom Pseudomonadati; phylum Pseudomonadota; class Alphaproteobacteria; order Sphingomonadales; family Sphingomonadaceae; genus Sphingomonas; species Sphingomonas panaciterrae. The sequence continues at coordinate 377,749 of NZ_JAKNQR010000002.1, read as the reverse complement.
TCGTGCGCGGTGCCTCGGTCGACTTCGTCGAATCGCTCGGCGGCGCGGCGTTCAAGGTCGACAATCCGATTGCAGCATCAGGATGCGGTTGCGGCACCAGCTTCTCGGTGTAAGCCGTCCTCGTGAAAATCGTCAGCTACAACGTCAACGGCATCAAGGCGCGCCTGCCGCGCCTGCTGGAATATCTCGCCGAGCAGCAGCCGGACATCGTCTGCCTGCAGGAGCTCAAGACCGCTGACGATACCTTCCCGATCGATGACATCCGCGCCGCCGGTTATGGCGCGGTGTGGCATGGGCAGAAGGGGTTCAACGGCGTCGCCGTGCTCGCTCGCGGCACTGACCCGGTCGAGCGCCAGCGGGGCCTGGATGGTGAGCCCGACGATGATCACAGCCGCTATCTGGAATGCGATGTGGACGGCCTGACCGTCGCGTCCATCTATCTGCCCAATGGCAATCCGCAGCCGGGGCCGAAGTTCGACTATAAGCTGCGCTGGATGGACCGGCTCGCCGCCCGTGCGCGCGCCTTGCTTGCCGCTGAAATTCCGACCGTGCTGGCGGGCGATTACAACGTCATCCCCAATGACGATGATACCTTCTCCACCCGCGCCATGGCCGATGATGCGCTGATGCAGCCGGAAAGCCGCGCCGCCTATCGCGCGCTGCTGGCGCAAGGGTGGACCGATTCGCTGCGCGTGCGTCATCCCGCCGGTGGCGTTTGGACCTTCTGGGATTATCAGGCGGGCGCGTGGCGCCGCGACGCGGGCTTCCGCATCGATCACCTGCTGCTGTCACCCGCCGTTGCCGATCGGCTGGTCGAGGCCGGTGTCGACAAGGACTATCGTGGCCGGGACAAGGCCAGCGATCACGCGCCCACCTGGGTTCGCCTGCGCGACTGAGCCCCGGGGCGGCGGGCGGCGGCCACGGCGGTCCGCTGGCTTCTCAATCGTTCACTGTCGGACAGGGGGCGCCCGTGCGTCCGTCAGCGCACATCGCTTGGATGGTAAAACGCGCCGCCACTTGGTGCACGGCGCTCATCATCGGCAACATGCACATTGATGCTTCTGCTAAGTCATTGAAATGGCGTCCGTGAGACAATTGGCACGGTCAATGCAAAGTCTCAGGTGACAGCGCGAAAGGGGCGCTGTTCGGAACCTGAGAGGATACGCCATGACCATCACCGCCATCGCCACCGCCGCCCTCATGCTGGGCGCCGCCCCCGAACCCGCGCCGCGCCCGGCACCTGCGCCGGCACCTGCGCCGACCATCCCCGCCGATCAATATGGCGCGCGCTCGTTCGACCCCGAAACCGACCAGCGCCGCGTCTGCGTGATCGACACGCTCAGTGGTCCGGGCATCGCCCGTCGCTACTGCCAGACGCGCGCGACCTGGGTCGCACAGGGCACTGACCCGCTCGCGCGCCGTTAAGTGCCGCTTACCGGGCTCGCGCACGGCCGGTCTGGCCGCTGCGCGAGACCCCGCGGTTTACCGGCGCTCACAGCGCCTTTTCGTACACCTGATAGACCTTGTTGACGTGGCTCTCGATCGTCTCGGCGATCGACCGCATCCCCTGGTTGTCGTCGAGGATCCAGCCGATCTCGCCGCGCGAGGCACCATAATCCTGCACCGCCGCGCGACGGATATATTCGATCATCATGAACGCCAATTGGCTCGCCATGCGTGACGATTGCAGGCTCTTCACCACCCCCATCAGCGGCACGCGCATCGTACGCACCTTCGGCTTGCGCAGCCACAGCAGCAGTTTCGCCCAGCCGAACGGCAGCAGCGACCCGCTCAGGCCCTTCAGCGGTTCGTTCAGGTCGGGGAGGGTGATCATGAAGGCGACCGGCACGCCATCCACCTCGGCGATGCGGATCAGGTCATTGAAGACGATCGGCTTCAGCTTCACGCCAACGTCGCGGATTTCGGGCGGAGTGAGGGGAACGAACCCCCAATTGTCGCTCCACGCATCGTTCAGGATGCCCAGGATGATCGCCGCTTCCTCGTCGAACCGCGACTTGTCGACCGGGCGCACGTTGATGCGCGGGTTCTTCTCGCCCGATTTGATGATCCGCTGGACGATCGGCGGGAATTCCTGCGTGATATCCAGCTCATAGGTCATCATTTGCTTGACCGGGGCATAGCCGGCCGCCTCGATCCACCCGCGATATTCCGGCTTGGCATGGCCCATCATCACGGACGGCGGATGGTCGTAGCCGGTAATCAGCAGCCCCGGTTCTTCCCAGATCGATTGCGAGATCGGCCCCAGCACGCGGGTCATGCCCTGTTCGCGCAGCCACTGCTCGGCGCGTTCGATCAGCGCGCGGAACACGCCGTCGTCCTCCGCCTCCATCAGCCCCCATTGCCCGGTGCCGGGGCCAAAGCCCTGCGCGGCCGGCATGTCCAGCGCCAGAAGGTCGATATGCGCGGAGATACGCCCCACCACGCGCCCGTCGCGCTCGGCCAGGAACAGCTGCGCCTTGGCGTGGCTGTACCATCCGTTCTTCTCGGGATCGAGCAGCCCCAGCGCCTCGCGCTTCAGCGGCGGAACCCAGTTCGGATCATCCTTGTACAGGCGGAACGGCAGGTCGATGAACGTTTTGCGGTCGCGCTTGCCCGTCACGGGGCGGATGGTGAGAGAGCCGGTCATGACGCTGCGTGTAATCGCCCGAAGCGATCATGGCGAGCGGCCTTTCCGCGCGGCGCGCACCTGTTCCAGCCACCGTATCGCCACTATCTTGGGCCAATGGACACCCCCATGACGACCACGACTCTGTCACGAGCAGCAGCCACCCCGACCGCGCGTGTGCGCATCGCCGATGACCGTGCGATGCTGAAGGCGGCGGCTGAACTGACGCGGGATCTGAACGCGCCGCGGCCCGCCGTCTATTGGGCTGACTTCCTCGGCTCGGTGGCGATCGGCTATGCCGGTCTTGCCGTGGCGATCGCCGCGACCCCGCTGTGGCTGACGATCGTCGCCGGCGTGGTGGCGATGTTCGCGCTCTATCGCGGGATGAGCTTCATCCATGAACTCACCCATGTGAAGCATGCGTCGCTGCCGCATTTCCGGCTGGGCTATAACATCTTCATCGGCGTGCCGATGCTGGTGCCCTCGTTCATGTATGAGGGCGTCCACAATCTTCACCACGCGCGCACCCGCTACGGTACCAGCGACGATCCCGAATACCTGCCGCTCGCGCTGATGAAGCCGTGGTCGCTGCCGGTGTTCGTGCTGGTCGCCGCGCTCGCGCCGTTCGCGCTGATTTTCCGCTACGGCGTGCTGTCGCCGCTGTCGCTGCTGTCGCCGTCGCTGCGCCGCATCGTGGTGGAGCGTTTCTCGGCGCTGGCGATCAACCCGCAATTCCGCCGCCGCCTGCCGGAGGGGGATTTCCGTCGCCAGTGGATCGCGATCGAGACCGCATGCGCCGTCTGGGCGATGTCGCTGATCGCCCTGGTTGCCACCGGCACGCTGCCGCTGCGCGCCTTTGCCATCATGATGGCGGTCGCGTCGGGCGTTGCGGTCATCAATCAGCTGCGGACCCTGGTCGCCCACCTGTGGGAGAATGAGGGCGAGGTGATGACCGTCACCGCCCAGTATCTCGACTCGGTCAATGTGCCGCCGCCGGCCACGCTGCCGGCGCTCTGGGCGCCGGTTGGCCTGCGCTACCACGCGCTGCACCATCTGCTGCCGGGTGTCCCCTATCACGCGCTGGGCGAGGCTCATCGCCGGCTGAGCGCCGTGCTCGATCGCGAATCGCCCTATTACAAGGCCAATTACGTCGGCATGCCGGGCCTCATCGCCAAGATCGCGCGCAGCACGATGCTGCCGCGCTGATATCGGCCGGGGGCGGTCACCGCCGCCCCGGCCATCGATCCATAAGTTCGCATCTGGCTCCCGCTACAGCCGGGAGCATCCCGGCCGCCGCCGGCTTATTCCTCGGTGCGCAGCAGCACCGCTTCGCCGATCAGCAGGAACAGCAGGAACGGCGCCCAGGCGGCGAGGAAGGGCGGGTAGGCGCCCAGATTGCCCATCGCCAGCGCGAAATTGTCCGCCACGAAATAGGCGAAGCCCAGCGCCATGCCGATCACGGCGCGGACGAACAATTTGCCCGACCGTGCGATGCCGAACGCGGCCACCGCGCCCAGCAGCGGCATCAGCACCGACGACAGCGGCCCGGAGAGTTTGTGCCACAGCGATCCCTCGAGCGCCGCGGTCGGCCGCCCGGCCGCGGCCAGGTCGTCGATCGCCTCGTTCAGCGCGCGGAACGACAGTCCATCGGCATTCACCGACGACAGGGTGAACTGGTCCGGCGTCACGCCGCGCGCGATCACGATCGTGCCGACATCGCGCTGCTGGCCGGTCGCGACGTCAAAGCGTTTGGCCGGTCCGATCGCCCAGCCATCGCCGCTGCGCCGTCCGGCGGGCGCGGTGATGATCGTGCGCAGCTTGCCGCCGTCACGTTCGTACAGCGTCACGCCGCCCAGCCGCGCGGCATCGCCCCGGCCGCGGATCTGGTCCACCTCGATCAGGTCGTCGCCGGTCCTGACCCAGACGTTGGACCGGTCACCCCGGTCGATCGGCAGCGTGCCGTAATTCACCTTCTGCCACTGGCTCAGCGTCGCCGTCGCGCGCGACACCACCCGGTCGTTGAACACGAAGCTGATCGCGGCGATCGCCAGGCTTGCGGTGATCAGCGGCGCCAGCACCTGGTGCGCCGACATGCCCGACGATTTCAGCGCCACGATCTCGCTGTTCTGGTTCATCGTGATCAGCGTCAGGATGGTGCCGAGAAGGACGGAGAAGGGCAGGAAGCGCGCGATTATCTGCGGCACGCGCAGCGACATATACTGCCACACCTGCGCGTCGGTATTGCCCGGAACGGCCAGGATCTTGCCGGATTCCCCCAAGAGGTCGAGCGCCTGGAGCACCAGCACCAGCCCGGCAAGAATGCCGAACGTGCGGACCAGGAACATCCGGCCCATGTACAGCGCCACCGTCTTGGACGGGAAGAAAGACGTCATGCCCGTGCCTCTCGCGCACGGCGGCCGGGCAGGCGACGCGTGATCGCTTTCAGGGTCTTGCTGGCCACCCGTTCCAGCGCGCCGATCGGCTGTCCGCCCGGAACATAGGCCAGCGTGTAATACATCCAGATGATCAGCGCCGCGAAGATCGCGAACGGCGTCCACAGCGCGATGAACGGGTCGACGCGGCCAAGCTCGCCGATCGACGCGGCATATTGGTTCACCTTGTGATAGGCGACGACCATCACGATCGACAGGAACACGCCCAGCGCCGATGTCGATCGCTTCGGTGGCACGCCCAGCGCCACCGCCAGCAGCGGCAGCAGGAACATCATCAGCACCTCCGCCAGCCGGAAATACAATTCCGCCTGGCTGGAATCGCGCGCTTCCTCGCTCCCGCTCGTCGTGCCGATCTTCACCAGCTCAGGCAGCGTATATTCCAGGTTACGGCCGCCGCGCGCGCGGAACTGCTCGAACTTGGGCAGGTCGATCGGTAGGTCATGCGCGCTGAAGGTCAGCACGCGCGGGCTCGGAAAATCGGGCCGGTTGTGGATCAGCGTGCCGTTGGTCAGGCGGAAGATGATCGTGTTGGGATCGTCGGTGGCGAAGAACTGGCCGCGCTCCGCGGTCACGCCGATCCAGTCACCCTTGGGTGTCTGCGCATGGACGAAGATGCCGGACAGCTCGCGGCCCTTGTCCCGGCTGCGCTCGATCCGCATCGTCATGCGATCGCCCAGATGGGTGAATTCGCCGACCTTGATCGACGCCCCCAGCGCTCCGGTGCGCAGCTCGAACCGCAGGCCTTCGTAGGCATAACGCGCGCGCGGCTGGATGAAACCAACGATGGCCAGATTGACCAGCGCCAGCCCCACCGCATACATGTAAGGGACCCGCAGCAATCGCCCGTAACTCATTCCAACGCCGCGCATAACGTCCAGCTCGGACGAGGTGGCGAGGCGCCGGAAGGCGAGCAGGACGCCGAGCATCAGGCCGATCGGAATGCCAAGGCCGAGATATTCCGGCAGCAGGTTGGCCAGCAATTGCCACACCACGCTGACGGGCCCGCCTTCGGTGGCGACAAAGTCGAACAGGCGCAGCATGCGATCGAGGAGCAGCAGCATCGCCGCAATGACGAGCGTCGAGAACAGCGGCAGCGCGATCAGCCGGGCCATGTAGCGGTCGATCGATTTCATGAGGCGCGGCTAAGGGGCTCGATCTTGCGGATGGGTGCGCCGGTATAGGCGAGAAGGTAACGAGCGCCAGCCCTTTTCGGTCCAGCGCCGCGACGCTTTCCTCTCGCTTCGCCTTATTCCGCCGCCATCCGGTCAGGTGCGGCGGCCGGGCTGCGCGCAAAGGCATCGGCCAGTGCGCGCGCCAGCGCGGCGAGGGTGAAGGGCTTGCGCAGCACATGATGGCCGTTGAACATCGCCGCGTCGCTCGCCTCGCCGGCAAAGCCGGTGACGAAGAGCACGGCGGTACGCGCGTGGCGTTCGGGCAGCGCCTCGATCATTTCCGGGCCGGTCTGCACCGGCATCAGCACATCGCTCATGATGAGGTCGACGGGCGCGTGCTCGTCGAGCAGGGCGGGGGCGCGCAGCGGATCGTCGCATGCGATCACGCGATGGCCCAGTTCCTCCAGCGCGCCGACGGTGGCGCGCAGCACGCGCTGGTCATCCTCCACCACCAGGATGGTCAGCTCTTCCGGCGCCGCGGTGGCGATGGCGGCTTCCTCGTCGGCGCGTTCCGGCGTTTCCGCCTCGCTGTCGTGCGGCAGCCGCATGATCACGCTCGTCCCGACGCCAGGCGTGGAATCGATCGCCACTTCGCCGTCCAGCTGGCGCGCAAAGGAGAAGATCTGGCTAAGCCCCAGGCCTGTGCCCTTGCCGACCGGCTTGGTGGTGAAGAACGGCTCGAACACGCGCTCGACGATGTCCGGCGTCATGCCGCATCCGTCGTCGCGCACCGTGATGGTGACGAAGGTGCCGTTGGTTGACCGCTCCACGCCCGAGGTGATGCTGACCCGCCCGCGCCCGTCCATCGCATCGCGCGCATTGACCGCGAGGTTCAGGATGCAATTCTCGAACTGCACCCGATCGGCGCGGACATAGGCATCCTCGCCATGGCAGGCGATCTCGACCTGGATCGCATCGCCGAGCGTCCGGTCGAGCAGGTCGCGCATCCCGTTGAGCAAGGCGCCGACATGGATGCGCTCCGGCGCGATCGCCCCCTCGCGGGCAAAGGCGAGCAGCCGGCGGGTCAGCTCCGCCGCCCGGACCGCCCCCTCACGCGCGCTTTCGACATGGCGCGCGGCGTCCGCCCCGCCATTGGCAATCGCGCGCTGCGCCAGTTCGAGCCCGCCGATCACAACTGCCAGCATGTTGTTGAAATCGTGTGCGATACCGCCGGTCAGCTGGCCGATCGCATCCATCTTCTGCGCCTGCCGCAACCGCGCTTCCTGCGCACGCAATTCCTCGGTTGCCTCCGCCACCGCCACCGCCAGTTCGTCGGCGCGAGCGCGCGCGGCATCGGCCTCGGCACGGGCCAGTGCGCGATCGGTCGACGCCCGCATCGTCAACCAGCCGAGGATGATCGCCCCGATCAGCAGCAGCACGCCAAATGCCGACAGCACGAACGCCGCGCGGGTCGATCGTTCGACCAGCGCCATCGTCGCTTCGGTGCGGGTGATCAGCAGCGTGCGCTCGCTGGCGATCACTTCGTCCAGCAGCCGGTTGATCTCGGTCAGTGCCGAGGCCTGCCGCGCTTCGTAATAGCGCGACAGCGCCTGTTGGTTCTTGCCGTAATTGGTCGCCAGCGCGGTCATCGACAATTGCTCGCCGCGCTCATTGAACGCTGCCTGCAACCGGCCGATCAACGGGCGTTGCGCCACATTGTCGCGCGTCAGTGACGACAGCCGCTGCAACTGGTCGCCCGCGCGGCGCCAATCCTCGAAGTACAGCCGCCCCAGCTGCTTGTCGCCGGAGATGACGTATCGCCCCAGCGCCGCCTCGGACCGTGCGATCGTGCCCGATAGCGTCCGCGCCAGGATCATCACGTCATAGCTGTGCGATTGGAGCGAGGAAGCGCGGTTGCGCTGGTTGTTGGCCTCGCCCAGCGTCAGGATCAGCGCGACCAGCACGCCAACCCCGGCCACCCCCATCACGACAAAGGTGATGAGGCGCCAGGCCGAAGCCACGCTTTTGAAAGCCGATCCTATGCCCGCGGCAGCCACGGCCTCACGGTCTATCAAAGCTGCACGTCTGGCGGAAGCGATGCGATGGCGATCAGGCGATCACGCCGGTCGCCCGCCCAGCGGCCTCGAACATCGCGACCACCTTGGCCATCTGCTCGGGCGTATGTTCTGCGCAGACCGAGCAGCGCAGCAGGAACATGCCGGCCGGTGTCGCGGGCGGACGCGCGACATTGACGTAGAGGCCGGCCTCCAGCAGCCCGTGCCACATCCGGACGGCCTGCTCCTGGTCGTCCAGGATCACCGCGACGATCGCCGATTCCGGCTCGTCGGTGGGCAGGCGGAAACCGAGCTGCTTCAGCCCGCCATGCAGCTGGCGCGTATTGGCCCACAGCCGCTCGCGCTTGTCCTTGGCGTGCATCAGCTTGCGGATCGACGCGGTTGCGGACGCGACCACCGCGGGCGGCAGGCTGGCGGTGAAGATATAGGGGCGACAGACGAAGCGCAGGATCTCGAACTTCGGATGGTTCGACACGCAGAAGCCGCCGACCGTGCCGACCGACTTGGAAAAGGTGCCGATCACGAAATCGACCTCGTCCTGCAGCCCCTGGTCTTCATAGACGCCGCGGCCGTTGGGGCCGAAGAAACCCATCGAATGCGCCTCGTCGACCAGCACCATCGCGCCATGCTTCTTGGCGACGGCGACCATCTCCTTCAGCGGTGCGATGTCGCCCAGCATCGAATAGACGCCTTCAAGGACGACGAGTTTGCCCGGCTCCTTGGGCAGGCGACCCAGCCGCTTGTCGAGATCCTCGACCGAATTGTGGCGGAAACGCACGACCTCCGCATTGCCCATCGCGCATCCGTCATAGATCGACGCATGGCTGTCGGCGTCCAGGATGATGTACTCGCCCTTCGCCGCAATGGCAGAGATAACGCCGAGGTTCGCCTGATAACCCGTTGAAAAGACGATCGCGCCCGACATCCCGTAGAAGTCGCGCAGCGCCTGTTCGACTTCCATATGGTCGTGGAACGTGCCGTTCAGCGCACGGCTGCCATTGGTGCCGCTGCCGAACTTGTCGAACGCGTCCTTGCCCGCGGCGATGACGTCAGGATCGAACGTCATGCCCATGTAATTGTACGTGCCCAGCAGGATCGTCTCGCGGCCCTTGATGACCGCGACCGTGGGGCTCTTCACCTCCTCCATGACGATGCCGAACGGATCGCGCACGCCGCTGTCGAGCAGCGCCTGGCGCTCGGCGATCAGCGGCGCGAACTTGTCGAACAGGTCGCGTTCCGGAGCCACGGTGGCAGGCTCGACGGGCAGGGCTTCAGCCTGGAGGCCGGTTTCGGTCATGTGTTCAATTCCCAACCGTTCACATCGGGTCGTGTCCATTCACCGGGCGCACCGCACCCGGCCACGTTCCTGGTCATCCGTCGCGAAGAACAAGCGTCGCGAGGAACGCGTCGTTCAGTTCTTCAGCTTGGCGACGGCATCGGCAAGCTGCCCCACCGTTTCGATTTCCGCCTGCATGTTCATCGTGATGATGATGTCGAATTCGTCCTCGATCGCGGCGACGAAATCCATCACGGTCAGCGAATCCCATTCGAGATCGCCCTGGAACGTTGTTGCCTCGGTCACCGTCACGCCCTTCTTGTTGAAGGGTTCGATCTGGGCCTTGACGGTGTCGAAGATGCTGTCGCGCTCGCTCATGCCGGGTCCTTAGCTGCAAGCGGGCGAGGTGCCAATCGAATGCGGCGGAAGCGTGGTCATCCTGCGATGGCGTACGCCCGCGCGGTCTGCGCCATGCCCTGATCCAGCGGGATCTGCGGCGCCCACAGGCTCGCGGGCGGACGATGATCGGCGCGCGCGGTCCAGTCGGGGTGGCTGAGATACTCCACCCGGTCGAGCGTCAGCTTCGCCCCACCACCGCGTAACTTGCGGTCGATCCGCGCCGCGACCCGCATCAGCGGCTTGGGCAAATGCATCGGCATCACCCGCCGCCCGACCGCGCGCCCGATCGCCGCCGCCAGATCGGCATGGGTCAGCGTCTCGCCATCGTCGACTTCGTACAATTCATGCGCCCCCGGCCGCTCGGCGAGCAGCACCAGCAAACGCGCAAGGTCCTCGACATGGATCAGCGACACGCGCCCCGGCGGCGGCAGGAAGGCAAGGCCAAGCCGCGCCAGCCGGAACATGTCGCGCATCTCGGTATCGCCGGGGCCATAGACGCCGGTCGGGCGAACGATCGTCCAGTCGCTGGCGCTCTCGGCGACGATCGTCTCCGCCTCGCGCTTCGACCAGCCGTACATCGACAGCTGCGGTTCGCGCGCCGACAGCGACGACACATGCACCAGCCGCCGCGTGCCCGTTGCGCTGACGACCGCGCGCGTGCCCTCGATATTGCCGGCGACGAAGCCCGCCTTGTCAGGTGCATTGACCACCCCGGCGATATGGATGACCGCATCGGCGCCCTCGACCAGCGCGGCGAGGCTCGCGGCATCGTCGAGCGCCCCCGCCACCCAGGTGACGCCGTCGCGCGCCGCCTGCGGCCGTCGCGTCAGCGCACGAACTTGATGCCCCGCCGCCAGCGCCGCATCGATCGTCGCCCGGCCAACAAAGCCGGTCCCGCCGGTCAGCGCCAGGATCACAGCAGCGCCATATGGTTGCGGTGGATCAGCGCGGCACGCGGCGCATAGCCGAGCAGCGCCTCCTGCTCCTCGCTGCGCCGCCCCAGCAGGCGCTGCATCTCGCCGGCATCATATTCCGCCAGCCCGCGCGCGATCGGCCCGTCGGGCCCCGCGATCGTCACCACGTCGCCCCGCGCGAAATCGCCCGACACTGCGATCGCCCCCGCCGCCAGCAGGCTGCGCCCACCGGCAAGCGCCTGCGCCGCGCCGGCATCCACGGTCACCACGCCCTTCGCCGTCAGCCGCCCCGCCAGCCACGCCTTGCGCGCCCGCGCGCGTTTCTCGGGAAGGAAGATCGTGTGCCGCGCGTTGGTCGACAGCGGCCGTTCGATCCGCCCCGATGCGATCGCCAGCGCGACTCCCGCGCCGGTCGCGATCCGCGCCGCGGCGATCTTCGACACCATCCCGCCCGATCCCATGCCGGATGCCGAGCCATCGTCCGCCATCCCCGCGATCCGCGCGTCGATCTGCGCCACTTCCGCAATATGCACCGCGCCGGGCTGCGCCGGGTTGCGATCATACAGGCCGTCGATATCGGACAGCAGCACCACGCCGTCCGCCCCCGCCGCCTGCGCCACCCGCGCCGCCAGCCGGTCATTGTCGCCAAAGCGGATCTCGGCCGTCGCCACGCTGTCATTCTCGTTGATGACCGGCACCGTGCCCAGCTGCAGCAGCCGCCCCAGCGTCGCTGCGGCATTCAGGTAGCGGCGGCGATCCTCCAGATCGTCCAGCGTTACCAGCATCTGCGCCGCGGTCAGCCCGTTGGCGGCGAGCACCTCGGCCCAGGTCTGGCTGAGCGCGATCTGCCCTGTGGCCGCCGCCGCCTGCGCATCCTCCAGGCTCGCCCGCCCGCCACGCGGCAGCCCCAGCCGGCGCGCCCCCAGCGCGATCGCGCCCGAGGAGACGATGGCCACCTGCTGCCCCGCGTCGGCGCGCGCCGCGACATCGGCGGCAATCCCCGCCAGCCAGTCGCGCCGCACCGCGCCCGACGGGTCGACGAGCAGCGCCGAGCCGATCTTGACGACGAGGCGGCGGCAGGTGTCGGGCGGGAACAGCATGGCGGCCACGCGATACTGCGCGCCACGGCAATGGGGAAGGGCGCCCGTCAGCCCTGAAGCCGCAGCGCAACATCGTTCATGAAGCGCACGTCGTCGCCCGCCGCGAGCGTGGGCGCCTCCGAGGCCAGTGCGCCGAGCAGGTCGGTCAGCGGATCAAGCTCGCTCTTCGCGTAATTGCCCAGCACATGGCCAGTCACCCGGTCCTTGTGCCCCGGATGACCGATGCCGATCCGCACGCGGCGGAACTCCGGCCCCAGATGCTGGTCGATCGAGCGCAGGCCATTGTGCCCCGCCAGCCCGCCGCCCATCCGCACCTTCACCTTCATCGGCGCCAGGTCCAGCTCGTCGTGAAACACCGTCAGCGCCTCGACGCCCAGCTTGTAGAAACGCAGCGCCTCGGCAACGCTGCGGCCGCTCTCGTTCATGAAGGTCGCGGGCTTCAGCAGCAGCACCTTCTCGTTGCCTAGCCGGCCTTCGCGCACCCAGCCCTGGAACTTCTTCGCCGTCGCGCCGAAATCATGCACCTCGGCGATCGCATCGACCGCCATGAAGCCGACATTGTGCCGCTGCATCGCATATTGCGGGCCCGGATTGCCCAGGCCGACCCATAGCTGCATCACCGATCCCATCGTCTCACTGGCGTGTCAGCGCCCTGTCACGGGCGTGCCGCTTGGCCCAAACGAAAACGGGCGGGGGGCGTCGCCGCCACCCGCCCGCGAATCCGTGCCGCCCCGGGCGGCACAGGACGATATTACTCGCCCGCAGCTTCCTCGGTCGCCTCGGTCGACGTGTCGCCCTCGGACGACTTCAGCGCCGACGGTGCAACCACCGTCGCGATGGTGAAGTCGCGGTCGTCGATCGCCGACGTCGTGCCCTTGGGCAGCGTCACGGCCGAAATGTGGAGCGAATCGCCCACTTCCAGGCCCTTCAGCGAGATCGTGACTTCCGACGGGATGTCGCTCGCGTCGCACACCAGCTCCAGCTCGTGACGAACGACGTTCAGCACGCCGCCCTTCTTGAGGCCCGGGGCTTCTTCCTCGTCGACGAACACCACCGGCACCGCAACGGTGACGGTCGTGTGCGCGCTGATGCGCAGGAAGTCGACGTGAACCGGACGGTCGGTGACCGGGTGGAAGTGCACGTCCTTGGGCAGGGTGCGCTCACCGTTGATCATCACGACGGTGTTCATGAAGTGGCCGGTGCCCAGTGCCTTCACAAGCGCCTTTTCCTCGAGATGGATCGAGGTCGGTTCCTTGTTCTGGCCGTAGATCACGGCGGGTACGCGGCCGTCACGACGCAGCGCCCGGGAGGCTCCCTTGCCAACCCGGTCACGCGTCTCGGCTGCGAGCGTCAGCTGGTCGCTCATCAATATTCTCCGAAACTCATGTATGTCCTTCCGCGCCACGCCTCCAGGGATGACCATGGCCGGAAGCGGGCGCGCATAGCGGGGAGGGGCGCGAAAGGCAATCCTCGCGGCACTCCCCGCCGCTGGCGCGGACCCGCCGCCGCCCCGGCCTCAATACTTAACCCGCACCGCCTTCAGTCTGTACTTGCCCAGCTGCGCCTGAACGCTGTCGGGCCCGGCGAGGTGCCCCGCGCCCACCGCGATGAAGACGCGGCCGGGCGTGCGCATCCGCTCCGCGATCCACGCCGCCCATTTGGCGTTGCGATCGACCAGCAGCGCCTTGTTCACCTCCGGCGAATCCTTCAGGCTGTCGTTCATCGTCTTGGCCAGGCCGTCGGGATTGCCCTTGGCCCAATCGGACACCATCCGGTCCATCGTCTCGCCGGCCTTGGGCAGCTCCTCCACCGTCGACGTCAGCAGCTCGAGCTGCGCCTTCTGCGACAGCGAATCAAAAATCGACATCTGGCCCTCGAACGTCTCCAGCCCGATGACCTGCTTCTTCTGCGCCTTGGCCGCCTTGGTCAGCACGCCTTCGGGCCCGTTGCTGGCGTCATAGCCCAGCTTCTGCACCGGCAGCGCCGACAGGCTGATCGCGGCGAACCACGGCTGCATCCGCTCGAACGTCGCGCGCGGCAGCTTGTTGTCTTCCAATGCCTTCAGGAACGGCTGGCGCTTGTCCTCGGGCAGCTTCTCGATCAGCGACTGGCCGGACGGGTCGAACGCCTTGGACACGACGACACGCTCCTGCGTCTCCTTGTCCGGCTCGACCATCTCCAGCACCAGCGTGCCGGACCGGTCGAACGCCTTCTTCACCGCCTCGTCGAACCAAGACAGGCCCGGCTTCAGGACGTGGATCGTCCCGAAGAGGTAGATCGTCGTATCCTTGTCGCGCACCACCCACAGCGCGGGGTCGGCGTCCTGCTGCACCACCGGCGCCGGCTGCGCGCAGGCGGGCAGGGTGAAGGCAAGGCCGAGGGCGGCGAACAAAGAGGTGAAGGGTCGTAACACGGGTCTTGGCAACCTTCCTTGGTCGGGGCGCAGCCAGCCTAGCGGGGGCCTTGCCTGTTGGCGAGCCATCCGCCATTGCCCGGCGCGCGATGAACGCCACCTCAACAGACGCGCCGTTAAGCTTCCAGGACATGATCCTGCGCCTCCATTCCTATTGGGGAGCGCGGGGCTGCGCCATTCTGCAACCCTATGACATGCGCATGGGCGCGGGCACCTTTCACCCGGCCACGACGCTGCGCGCGCTCGGCCCGGAGCCGTGGAACGCCGCCTTCGTCCAGCCCAGCCGCCGCCCCACCGACGGCCGCTATGGCGAGAACCCGAACCGGCTGCAGCATTATTACCAATATCAGGTGATCCTGAAGCCAAGCCCCCCCGATCTGCAGGAGCTGTATCTCGGCAGCCTCGCGGCGATCGGCATCGATTTCACCCGCCACGACATCCGCTTCGTCGAGGATGACTGGGAAAGCCCGACCTTGGGCGCCTGGGGCCTCGGCTGGGAAGTGTGGTGCGACGGGATGGAGGTGACCCAGTTCACCTATTTCCAGCAGATGGGCGGCTTTGACTGCAAGCCCGTCGCGGGCGAGCTCACCTACGGGCTCGAACGGCTGGCGATGTACATCCAGAACGTCGACAATGTGTACGACCTGCGCTTCAACGACGCCGGCGTCTCCTACGGCGACGTGTTCCTCGAGAACGAGCGGCAGATGTCGACCTGGAATTTCGAGGTCGCCGATACCGACACTTTGTTCGACCTGTTCCGCAAGGCGGCGGCCGAGTGCGAGAATTGCCTCGCCGCGAAGCTGCCGATCCCGGCCTATGAGCAGGCGATCGAGGCGAGCCACATCTTCAACCTGCTGAACGCGCGCGGCGTCATCTCCGTCGCCGAGCGTCAGGCCTATATCGGCCGCGTCCGCGATCTCGCGAAGGGTGCCTGCACGGCGTATATGGAAAAGAATGCCGAGGGCTGGAAAGCCCGCTTCCCGAACTGGAGCGCGGCATGACCGATTTTCTGCTCGAACTGCGCTCGGAGGAAATCCCGGCGCGGATGCAGGACAAGGCGCGCGAGGATCTCGCCCGCCTCTTCACCGCCGAACTCGCCAAGGCGGGGCTGAAAGCGGCCGAACTCGTCACCTACGCGACGCCGCGCCGCCTCGCGCTGATCGCGCGCGACCTGCCGGCTGAGACTGCGGCGGTGAGCGAGGAGCTGAAGGGCCCGCCCGCCGACGCGCCCGACGCTGCCGTCGAGGGCTTCCTGCGCAAGGCCGGCCTGACCCGCGACGCGCTCCAGACCCGCGAGGTGAAGGGCCGCGCCACCTTGTTTGCGGTGATCGACAAGCCGGGCCGCGCCACCGCCGATGTGCTGGCCGACGCAATCCCGACGATCATCCGCGCCTTCCCCTGGCCCAAGTCGATGCGCTGGGGCGAGGCGTCGATCTCCACCGAAAGCCCGCGCTGGGTCCGCCCGCTGCAAGGCATCATCGCGCTGTTCGGCGACGATGTGGTGCCCTGCGCGATCGCCGGCGTCGAAAGCGGCGCGGCCACCGTCGGCCACCGCTTCCATCACCCCGGCGTCATCACCATCGGCAGCGCCGCCGACTATGTCGAGAAGCTGCGCGCCTGCCACGTCATCGTCGACCAGAACGAACGCCGCGCCACCATCGCGCTCGGTGCGAAGCTCGCCGCCAACATGGCCGGCCTCACGCTGGTCGAGGATGAGGGGCTGGTCAGCGAAAACGCCGGCCTCACCGAATGGCCGGTGCCGCTGCTCGGCCGCTTCGACGCGGCGTTCCTCGACGTGCCGCCCGAGGTGATTCAGCTCACCGCGCGCGTGAACCAGAAGTATTTCGTCTGCCGCGACGCCGGCGGCGCGCTCGCCAACGCCTTCGTCTGCACCGCGAACATCGATGCCGCGGACGGCGGCGAGCGGATCGTGGAGGGCAACCGCAAGGTGCTCGCCGCGCGCCTCTCCGACGCGCGCTTCTTCTACGAGACCGATCTCAAGGTGCCGCTCGCCGATCAGGCGAAGAAGCTGGAAAAGATCGTCTTCCACGAAAAGCTCGGCACCGTCGCCGACAAGGTCGACCGCGTCGCGAAGCTCGCCCGCTGGCTGTCCGAGGAAGGCATCGTCAAGGGCGCGAACCCCGACCTCGCCGAGCGCGCCGCGCGCCTCGCGAAGGCCGACCTCGTCACCGGCATGGTCGGCGAATTCCCCGAGCTTCAGGGCCTGATGGGCGGCTATTACGCCGCCGCGCAGGGCGAACCCGCCGAAGTCGCCGAAGCGATCCGCGATCACTATAAGCCGGTCGGGCAGGGCGACGACGTCCCCACCGCGCCGGTAACGGTTGCCGTGTCACTGGCGGACAAGCTCGACAGCATCACCCAGTTCTTCGGCGCCGACCTGAAGCCCAGCGGCTCCAAGGATCCGTTCGCGCTTCGCCGCTCCGCCTTGGGCATCCTCGCGCTGATCCTCGACAACGGCCTCCGCTTCCCGCTGTCACGCATCGTCAGCGGCGACGTGCTCGATTTCTTCGCCGACCGCCTCAAGGTTCAGCAGCGCGAAGCCGGCGTTCGCCACGATCTGATCGACGCGGTGTTCGCGCTCGGCGGGGAGGACGATCTCGTCCGCCTGCTCGCGCGGGTGAAGGCGTTGCAGTCGTTCGTCGGGACCGAGGATGGCGCCAATCTCCTCGCCGGCTACAAGCGCGCGGCCAATATCCTGAAGAAGGAAGATTATCTGGCCGACGCCGCGCCATCCGCGGCCGATTATGACCGGGAACCGGCCGAAGCGGCGCTGATCGCCGCGCTGGATGCGGCCGAACCTGCCTCAGCCGATGCGATCGCCAACGAGGATTTCGAGGCGGGGATGGCTGCGCTCGCGACTCTGCGCGCGCCGATCGACGCATTCTTCGACCAAGTGACCGTAAACGATGCCGATTCCGGAAAACGTGCCGGCCGTCTGGCGTTGTTGGCGCGGGTCCGCGCGGCGGTTCACGCGGTCGCTGACTTCTCCCGCATCGAAGGGTGAGGGGGTAAACGGTTACATCTGTTTGGGTGCCGCTTTGTACTTGCAATCCGGCGTCCGGGCGTGTGTTGCGACGCACATAACGAGTTTCAGGAGGCGATAACCCATGGCGACCGCGGTCAAGACCCAGGCGGATGAACGGTACGTCTACCGCTTCGGTGGCGGCGTTTCCGACGGTGGTAGCGGGGACAAGAACCTCTTGGGCGGCAAGGGCGCGAACCTCGCCGAAATGGCCTCCATCGGCCTCCCGGTCCCTCCTGGCTTCACCATCAGCACCGCCATGTGCACCCGCTATTATGAGGAAGGCGAAACCTTTCCCGACAGCGTGCGCGCCGAAGTGGCCCAGGGCATCGCCCATATCGAGGCGATCACCGGCAAGACGTTCGGCGACGCCACCGACCCGCTGCTGGTCTCGGTCCGCTCCGGCGCCCGCGTCTCGATGCCGGGCATGATGGACACCGTCCTCAACCTCGGCCTCAACGACCAGACCGTCGAGGGGCTCGCCAGCGCCAGCGGCGATGAGCGTTTCGCCTGGGACAGCTATCGCCGCTTCATCCAGATGTATTCGGACGTGGTGCTCGGCCTCGATCACGGCGCGTTCGAAGAGGCGCTGGAAATCGCCAAGGAAGACAAGGGCTTCACTCTCGATACCGAGCTGTCGGCGGCCGACCTCAAGGCGCTCGTCGCCGAGTTCAAGGGCCTGGTCGAGCAGCAGCAGGGCAAGCCGTTCCCGCAGGACGTGCATGACCAGCTGTGGGGCGCGATCGGCGCCGTGTTCGGCTCGTGGCAGTCGGACCGCGCCAAGGTCTATCGCCGCCTCAACGACATTCCCGGCAGCTGGGGCACCGCCGTCAACGTGCAGGCGATGGTGTTCGGCAACATGGGCGACACGTCGGCGACCGGCGTCGCCTTCACGCGTGACCCCTCGACCGGCCACAATGCCTATTACGGCGAATTCCTGATCAATGCGCAGGGCGAGGACGTCGTCGCCGGCATCCGCACCCCGCAATATCTGACCAAGGCCGCGCGTGAAGAGGCCGGCGCCAAGCCGCTCAGCATGGAGGAGGCGCTTCCCGCCGCCTATACCGAGCTTGCCGCCGTGTTCGACCAGCTGGAGCGGCATTACCGCGACATGCAGGACATCGAATTCACGGTGCAGCAGGGCAAGCTCTGGATGCTCCAGACCCGCTCGGGCAAGCGCACCGCGAAGGCGGCGCTGAAGATCGCGGTCGACATGGCCGCCGAAGGCCTCATCACCCGCGAGGAAGCGATCGCGCGCGTCGATCCGCAGGCGCTCGATCAGCTGCTACACCCGACGCTTGATCCTGAGGCGGCACGCGACGTGCTGACCAAGGGGCTGCCGGCCTCGCCGGGCGCGGCGAGCGGTGCGGCGGTGTTCACCGCCGACGCGGCCGAGAAGTGGGCCGCGGATGGCAAGGCCGTGATCCTCGTGCGCACCGAAACCTCCCCCGAGGACATTCACGGCATGCACGCGGCAAAGGGCATCCTCACCGCGCGTGGTGGCATGACCAGCCACGCGGCCGTGGTGGCGCGCGGCATGGGCCGCCCCTGCGTTTCCGGCGCCGGTGCGCTCTCGATCGACGCCAAGGCGAAGATCGCGCGCGTCGGCGGCCGTGAGGTGAAGGAGGGCGACCTCCTCACCATCGACGGCGCGACGGGCGAAGTGATGGCGGGTGAAGTCGCCACCATCCAGCCGGAACTGGCGGGCGATTTCGGCACGCTGATGGAATGGGCCGACGCGGTCCGCCGCCTGAAGGTGCGCGCCAACGCCGAAACGCCGCTCGACTGCCGCACCGCGCGCGATTTCGGCGCCGAGGGCGTCGGCCTGTGCCGCACCGAGCATATGTTCTTCGAGGCGGATCGCGTCACCGCGGTGCGCCAGATGATCCTCGCCGAGGACGAGGCCGGCCGCCGTGCCGCGCTCGAAAAGCTCCTGCCCGAACAGCGCAGCGACTTTGCCGAGATCTTCGAGGTCATGGCCGGGCTCCCCGTCACGGTGCGCCTGCTCGATCCCCCGCTGCACGAATTCCTGCCGCACGAAGAGGCGGAGTTCAGCGAGGTCGCCAAGGCGGCCGGGGTTGACGTCGACGTGCTCAAGCGTCGCGCTGCAGAGCTGCACGAATTCAACCCGATGCTCGGCCACCGCGGCTGCCGCCTCGGCGTGACCTATCCCGAAATCTACGAGATGCAGGCCCGCGCGATCTTCGAGGCGGCGCTCGACGTCGCGGACAAGTCGGGCGAGGCGCCGATCCCGGAGATCATGATCCCGCTGGTCGCCACCAAGCGCGAGCTGGAGCTGATGAAGGCCGTCGTCGATCGCACTGCCAAGGCGGTGTTCGAGGAGCACGGCAAGACCGTCGAATATCTGGTCGGCACGATGATCGAGCTGCCGCGCGCTGCGCTGCGTGCGGGTGAGATCGCCGAGGCGGGCGAGTTCTTCTCCTTCGGCACCAACGATCTGACGCAGACCACGCTCGGCGTCAGCCGCGACGACGCCGGCCGCTTCCTCGGCTCCTACGTCGAACAGGGCATCTACCCGAAGGACCCGTTCGTCAGCATCGACGTCGAGGGTGTCGGCGAATTGATCAGCCTGGCAGCGGAGCGTGGCCGCGCGACCAAGCCGAACCTGAAGCTCGGCATTTGCGGTGAGCATGGTGGTGATCCGGCATCGATCGCCTTCTGCGAAAGCGTCGGGCTCGATTACGTGTCGGCCTCGCCCTATCGCGTGCCGATCGCCCGCCTCGCCGCGGCGCAGGCGGCGCTGAAGAGCGGCCGCAAGGCGTAAGGTGCCAACGGAGCGATCGGGCCGGATGAACCGGTCCGATGCGCTCCGCTGTCCACATAAAAAGAGGCCTTGCCGCAAACCCTCGCGGCGAGGCCTCTTTTACGTCCAGCTCAGCAGCGGCAGATCACGCCGCGCTCAGCTGCTCGTCGTGGGGCGATTGTTCCAGTCGAACCAGCGCGCCCGCGTCGTGCCGGCGGGGCGCGCCGCCGATTGCGCCACCGTGCGGTTCGGCGCGACAGGCTCGCGGACGTGCGTCTCGGTGACCACGGGTGCGCTGGGCGCAACCGGTGCGCCCGGCGTTGCCGCCGCGAGGCGCGCATTCTCGCGCTCCAGTTCCTTGATTCGCGCGTCCCGCTCCGCCAGGCGGCTGTCGAAATCCTTGCGGTTGCGGCTGTGGACGTCGCGCTCATCGGCATAACGCTGCTTCCACTTGCGCCCGCCGGGATGACTGGCGAGACCGAACAGCCAGCCAGCGATCAACGCGACGGCAAGCGCCAGCCACTGCGTGGGGGTGCTGAAGAGCATGACGAACCTCCTGTTACGCAGGTTCAACGATGCCGCGGATCGTGCGTTCCCGCCTGTTATATGTTGCCGTTGACGAAGGAGTCGCTGATCGAGCAGGCGGCCGGCCCCAGGATGACGATGAACAGCACCGGCAGGATGAAGAGGATCAACGGCACCGTCATGATCGCCGGCAGCCGCGCCGCCTTTTCCTCCGCGCGCATCATGCGCTCGTTGCGGAATTCGGCGGAGAGGACGCGCAGCGCGCTGGCCAGCGGCGTGCCGTACTTCTCGGTCTGGACCATCGTGGTGACGATGCCCTTCACCTCGTCCAGCGCCACGCGATGGGCGAAGTTCTCGAACGCCGCACGCCGGTCGGTGAGGAAGCCGAGCTCGATCGCGGTCAGGGCAAATTCGTCGCCGAGCTCCGGATAGGCCTTGCCCAGTTCCTTCGCCACGCGGTGAAAGGCCGCGTCCACCGTCAGGCCCGCTTCGGCGCAGATCACCAGCAGGTCGAGCGCGTCGGGCAAGCCCTTGCGGATCGCGTCCGACCGCTTGGTGATCTTGTTCTTCAGGTAAAGGTCAGGCGCCTTGTAGCTGAGGATGAAGGTGCAGGCGACAAGGCCGTAGCGCTTCAGCGGGCTCCAGTCGCCGAACGTGTCGGTGCCATAGACGACGAAGACCATGAAGCCGCCCAGGACGATCGGCAGGACAAGGCGGCCAAAGATGACGCCGACTGCCCATTCCTTCTTGCGGATGCCCGCCTGCAGCAGCTTGGTCTGCGCTTCCTTGACCTGGCTGTCCTGCAGGACCTTCAGCGATTCCAGGATGTCGCGGATCTTGTCGGCGCTCTCGCTTTTCTGGACCAGCTTCGCCCGGCGCTTGCTGGTCGAGGCGGTGATGCCGGCCTTCAACTGCTCGCGCCGGTCGTTCAGCGCCTTGACGCGCTTCGCCATCGGATCGCGGACGCTGAGCGCGGCATAGATTGCGACGAGGACGGCACCGGCTGCGATCGCCGCCAGGATGGTCGCGACCCACAGGACGTCGACACCGAGCAGCGTTGGGGTCTGCGTGGGTTCCATATCAGATCTCGAAGCTGACCATCTTGGCCATGATGAAGGCGCCGATCGACATCCAGATCATCCCCCCGACACCGGCGACGATCAGTCGCTGGTCGACGAAGAAGTTCTGCATGTACGCGCTGTTCACGAACCAGATCAGGATGAACACGATGAACGGAAGGGCGCCGATGATCATCGCCGATGCCTTCGATTCCGACGACATGGCCTTGATCTTCAGCTTCATCTGCGCGCGCTGACGCAGCACGGTCGCCAGATTCTGCAGCGTTTCGGCGAGGTTGCCGCCGGTCTCCCGCTGGATCGCGATGGTGATGACGAAGAACTGGAATTCCTTGGTGCCCAGCCGGTCTGCCGTTTCCTGCAGCGCGACGTCCATCGAACGGCCGATCTTCATCTTGTCGGCGACGGCGCGGAACTCCTCCCCGACGGGGCCCTCCACCTCGCTACCCACGACCGCCATCGTCTCGGTGATCGGCAATCCTGAGCGCAGGCCGCGCACCAGAAGCTCGATCGCATCCGGGAACTTGGCGTTGAACGCCTTCACACGCTTATTGATGACATAGCCGACCGCGAAGTGCGGGATGCCAGCGCCCATGCCGAGGCCCAGAAAGAGCGCCAGCAGCAGCGGAAAGCCCAGCAGCAGCAGGAGCAGCAGCGTTCCCACGAAGATGCCCAGCGTCGTCGCGCCATATTGGCCGACGGTCCATGGCTTGCCGGTCATCGCCAGGCGCTTCTGCAACTCCTCGGGCCGGGGCAGGAAGCGCATCGCTGCCTGGTCGGTTCTGGTCGCGGTTCGCCCGGTGATCCGCCGCATCTGCACTTCGACCGCGGTGTTCGCGTTGGGCGAGTGGCGGTCGCGGACCGCGGACAGCCGCCGGTCGCCGGCGCGCTGCGTCGACGGTCCGCTCAAGGCGAAGAACAACAGGCCCAATGTGGTGAGCGCGCCGATCGCGAGAAGGATCACCGGTAACAGGGGCATGTCTTGGTCCGTTCTCCTGGCAACAGCAGGGCAGGCCCCTCTTCAGGGTGCCCGCGCAGGATCATTTCTTGGCGGCTCGCTTGGGCACCAGACCCTTGAGGTCGGCAAACTTGCCCATCAGCGACGTCCCCGCGCGACGTGGCGCCTTGGCCTTGGCCGGCGCACTATCGTCGGAAATGAAGCACAGGCGCGTCACCAGATCGACGATCGGCGCCACCGTCTTGGAGGCCTTGCCCACCTCGTACAGCGGCTTGCCCAGCTTCGCGGCCTGCGCGGCCAGCTTCTGGTCGAACGGCACCACGAAGTCGATCTTGCGCTCGATCGAGGTTTCGAAATCCTTGCGGCTGATCTCCAGCTGCTGGCCGGGATGCACCTTGTTGGCCAGCACCAGCACCTGGGCGTCCGGCGCATTGGATTTCAGCCACGATAGCAGGCGAATGCTGTCGCGCGCCGCAGCCAGCGTCAACTCGGTCACCATGACGATCGTCTGCGCATCCTTCACCAGATGCGGGTAGTTCACCAGCATCGATCGCGGCAGGTCGACGACCGTGCATTCGAACGCGGCGCGCATCTCATCCTGCAATTGATGGAATGCGCCGCCATCGGTCATGATCGGGGAATTAATCGGCGCCTCGGCCGACAGCACGGCCAGCTTGTCCGACGCGCGCACCATCGCGCGTTCGATGAACAGCCCGTCGATGCGGCTCGGATTCTCGATGGCGTCGGTCAGCCCGCGGCCGGGTTCCAGATCGAGCGCGAGGGCACCGGTGCCGAAATGCACGTCGAGATCGAGCAGCGCGGTGGAGCGGCGCTCCTTCTGGCTCATCAACCAGGCCAGCGACGTCGCGATGGTCGACGCGCCGGCGCCGCCACGCGTGCCAATGACCGCGACCGAGCAATGCGGGTGCTCCGCCGCCGTGTCGGTCACCTTGGGCGCGTTCAGCAGCGCCTGCGCCTGGGAAAATGCCTCGCGCAGCACGTCGCCGCTCAGCGGCTTCAGCAGATAGTCCTGGATGCCGCTCGCGACGAGATCGCGGTACAGGCGGACGTCATTGACCTGCCCCGCCGCGATCACGATCGTCCCCGGCTCGCAGACCTCGGCAAGCGAATTGATGTCGTTCAGCGGATCGCCCGATTCCGCCAGGTCGACGAACAGGATGTGCGGCGACGCGGTGACCGACAGGGATTGCACCGCATTGCGCAGGCCGCCCTTGTGCACCTTCTCCGCCGACCAGCCGAGTTCGCTGACGATCGGTCGCAGCGTATTGGCCGTCCCCTCGTCGCAGACATAGGCGACGAAATCCTCGCGAGCGGCGGCGCCCGCCGGCTTCCATGGCGCGTTCATTTCGCTTGGCCTCCCGTGCTTTCGCTGCGAACCGCGGTGCCACCGCCGCCGGTCGGCTCGGCCTTGCGGAAGCGGTCGATCGCCTTGGTCGCGACCGCCGGATCGGACAGGCCGCGCGTGGTTTCTCCGCGCACCAGATCAGTCGGGTTCGCGACCATCGCGGCCAGATTGGAATTCACTGCGCAGCCGTGGTTGGACCCGGTGTGCCCCTCGAAATCGGGCTGGTACATCCGGCTGTGGTCCGGACAGCCCGGCACAGAGGCGCGCGCGCGGCTGACGACGACGCGCGCCGTCCCGGCCGCGATCGGCGCAGCGGTGACCGGCGCCTCGTCCGCGATGAGCAGGCCAAATCGGGCTGCGGCCGCGGCCACATCCGCGCGGGTCGCCGGATCGCGTGCCGGATCATCGACCGATATCCGATCGCCGTAGCCGACCTTGAGCGAGCCCATCCAGGCGCCAAGCCGTTGCGCCTCGCCGGGCGCCAGCCCCTCGGGGCCCGCCCCGACGTCAAAGGCATAGTCGGCGCGCGAGACGACCGGCTGGTGAACCGATTCCAGGCCGCGGTTGGCCGTGCCGCCGCACGCGCTGAGCAGCAGCGCGGGGGCAAGGCAGGGGAGAATAGTGCGCGAGAGCATGATGCTGTTCCTGACCATGATCATCAATTGAACGAGAAGCCGGGGGCAGGGGCGGCGCCCTTGCTCTTGCGGTCCTTCTTGCCCTTGTCGCCGGCGACCGCCTTGGGCTCGGGTCCGGCGCCGGGCAGCATCGGCGGTGCTGCGGGCGTGATCGGCGTCACCGCGCCGATTGCGGGTGCGACCGGCGGGCCGGCTTCCAGCGACGGCTTGGGCCGCTCGCCGCCCGTCGTACCGGCCGACAATTGCCCCAGCAGCACGCGCTCCACATCGGTGGGGGATTTGTACCCGTCGGTCGGCAGCTTGATGTCGTTGCCGTTGACCGGCTGCACCAGATACGGCGTGATGACGATCACCAGCTCGGTCTCGTTGCGCTGGAAACCGTTGGAACGGAACAGCGCGCCAAGGATCGGAATGTCACCGACGCCCGGGGTCTTTTCGATCGAATTGTTGTGGTTGTTCTGCAGCAGCCCCGCGATCATGAAGCTCTGGCCGGACCCGAGTTCGACCGTCGTTTCGGTACGCCGCGTCGTCAGGCCGGGCACCTGGGCGCCACCCACGGTCACGGCGTTGGAATAATCGAGCTGCGAAACCTCCGGCCGAACCCGCAGAGAGATGCGGCCGTCCGACAGCACCGTCGGCGTGTACGCCTGGCTGACGCCATATTGCTTATATTCGACGCCGACGCCGCCCAGTCCCTGCGCGATCGGGATCGGGATCTCACCACCGGCAAGGAAGGTGCCCGTCTCACCGGAAAGCGCGGTCAGATTGGGGTTGGCGAGGCTCGTCACCTGGCCGATCCGTTCGCCCAGATCGAGCGCGCCGACCAGGTCGAGACCAAGAAGCCTAGTCAGATAGCCGATGGTGGTGCGCTCCCGGCCCGGCGTGATCGTCGTCCCGGGGCGCTGCACAATCTGGCGGGTGATCGGGTCGATCGTATAGCCCTGAACACTCTGGCCGACGCCGAGTGGCAGGTTGGGATCGGTCGTCACGTAGCTTGCCGGCGGACGGCCGCTGCCGATGCCGAACTTGAACCCGCCGGAGCCGTCGATCGTCGACAGGTTGCTGCCGATGTTCTTGACGAAGCTGCGGCTCACTTCGGCGAAGCGCACCTGCAGGTTGACCTGCAGCGGCGTCGCGGTGCGCAGGCGGCTGACGACCCGCACTTCCTCGCCGACGAATGCCTGGACCAGACGCTCTGCCTCGGCGCCATCCTCGGGATTGGCGACGGTGCCGGTCAGCAGGATGATGCCGTTCATCGTCGTGGCCGTGACGGCCGCTTCCGGCATCGCGAGCGACAGCATCTGGCTGAGCGAGTCGAAATTGTTGCCGACGCGAACCGTGCTTGCATACACCACCGCGCCGCCCTTCGCCGTGGCGGAGATCGTCGTCTCACCCGGCTTCTTGGCGAACACATAGAGCTGCGTGGGCGAGCGGACCTGGACGTCGGCAATCTCCGGATTGGCGACGAATAGGTCGCTCATCGGTCGCGACAGGGTGATCAGCTGGCCGCGATTGGTGGCGATCTGCAGGACGGAGGACGGCCCCCGTGCGGCGGCATTCTGCGCCGGGGCCGCGGCAGGCGTTCCCCCGATGGCGACCACGCCGAGCGCGGCGGCGGCCGGCCATTTCATGGCTGATGAGCGGAAACGCATCTCAGTTCTTCCCCCCGACCGGCACTTCGGTCACATTGTTGCCGCGGGCGATGCGGACCACCGGGCCCGACACGCGCGCTGGCGCTCCCGGATAGGTGGCGGGCGGTGACCCCGCTATCGGCCCTGCGGTGCTTACTATCGCCGCCGGCTGTTCGGTCCGGCCCGGCACCGTGCGGCGCTGGAAGCGCGACACGTCGGCGCCGACCGCATAGGTGGGATTGCCCGTCTGCGGCGCGCTGGCGAGTTGCAGCATCATCGCGCGCTCGGCCTTGGCGTCGGAACCATCCGGCACCTTCACGTCGCCCGAGGCGATTGCCTGTTCCAGCTCGGCGGCATTGTCGGCGATCGATCGCAGCGACAGCGACAGCGAG
Source organism: Sphingomonas panaciterrae (assembly GCF_036890205.1). NCBI lineage: Bacteria > Pseudomonadati > Pseudomonadota > Alphaproteobacteria > Sphingomonadales > Sphingomonadaceae > Sphingomonas > Sphingomonas panaciterrae. The sequence goes on along the minus strand of NZ_JAKNQR010000002.1, from coordinate 350,991 downwards.
CCGAGCGTCTGCGCCACGGCGATTTCCTCCGCGATCTTGGGCGTCGCCTCGATCGTCACGGTGGAGAAGGTCTGCACGACGGTATTGCCGGCCTCGTCCTTTTCCTGGCTCGTGCGCTGGTCGGTGGCCAGCACGCGCAGGTTGCGCATGATCGTCTCGGCCGCCTTCAGCGGCGGACCGTCGCCACCACCCTCGACCTCCTGTGTCAGCAAGAGGTCGATCCGGTCGCCCGGAAAGACGAAGCCAGCGACGGAGGATTGCGTCGATACCGGCACGGTGACGGCGCGCATGCCAGGCCCGAGCGCCGCCGCCAGGAAGCCGCGATCTCCCGGCTTCACCAGCGCGCCCTGGGTCACCGGCTGGCCTGCCGTGATCGGGTTGCGCACCACGGTGCCGATCACCGCCTTCATGTCGAACTCGGCGCCTTCCTGGAAATAGGCGCCCTCGACCAGTTCGGCCGGCCACGGCTGGAACTTGACCGCGCCCGGATCGATGATCGTGCCCACCGGCAGCGCGCGGGTGGCGACCAGCACCTTGGGGCCCTGCGGCACCATCGCCGGATCGCCGGGAACGGCGGAGGCCTGCGGCGCGCTCGAGCCCATGATCAGCGTGCGCGCCATGAAAGCCGTCACCGCCGCAACGATGAGTGCCCCCACCAGCAATATGAGCTTGCGACTATCCATTGATCATCGTGCCTTTCGCATCAGCGCTGGCCAGTTCTGTCCATGCTGTGGCATCATAAGGTAAAGTGGTTAAGAAGCGGTTCGCGCAGGATCATCAGTCCGGCTATTGCGATCGCCACTCCGTAAGGGACTTCGGGATTGCCCGCGGCCTTACGAATTCTGTGGTCGATCAGCATCACGACTGTGATGAGGCCGCCGACGATCGACATGACCAGCAGGATCTGGATCAGCGCCGGTACCGGTACCCAGAGCGCCAGCGCAGCGATCATCTTCACGTCGCCGCCGCCCATCCACCCGAAGTGAAAGGCGACGCAGAAGGCGGCGAGCACGATCAGCGCAACGCCGACCTGGATCGCCATGTCGGGCCACGGCGCCATGCCGATCGACACCCACCACAGCGGCGCGAGCAAGGCGATCGCCGCGTTCTTCCAATTGGCGATCTCGCGCACACGCGCGTCTTCGATGCCGGCCGAAACCAGCAGCAGCGCGAGTCCCAGCGGCAGCGCCCAGGAAAGAAATTCCCACCCCATGGAAAAGGGCCACTAGACGGAATGGCTTGCGAAACCGTAACCAAGCCGCTTCATCATGAACACGCATCCCCCGATCCGCCGGGCGATACCGGACGACGCGACGGTGTCTTACTGGCGCGCGCCCGACGGCTGGCCGCTGCGGCGCTTCGACTGGCCCGGCAGCGGGCGCGGCGCCATCCTGTTCCAGACCGGTCGCGGCGACGTGTTCGAGAAATATCTGGAATCGTTCGATCACTGGCATCGTGCCGGCTGGTCGGTCACCGCGCTCGACTGGCGCGGGCAGGGCGGGTCGGGGCGCCTGTCGCCCAACCCCCATGTCGGGCATGTCGAGGATTTCGCGCCGCTGGTGGACGATCTCGCCGCCTTCTGGCGCAGCTGGGACGCGCCCGGCCCGCGCATCGTCATGGGCCATTCGATGGGCGGCCACCTGGTGCTCGGCGCCCTCCTCGACGGGGTGATCGATCCGGCGGCGGCGGTGTTGATCGCCCCGATGCTCGGCCTTCGCTCGCCGTTCCCGGCACATGTCGCGGCCTGGGTGGCGCGCGCGATGTGCAGGATCGGCAACCCCGCGCGCGCGGCATGGAAGGCCAATGAACGGCCCGGCAGCCGCTTCGGCCGACAGCAATTGCTCACCGCCGACGCGGATCGCTATGCCGATGAGCAATGGTGGTACCAGCAGGTGCCGGAGCTTCAGCTCGGCCCGCCAAGCTGGCGCTGGCTGGCCCGCGCCTTTGCCTCCACCCTGGCGCAGCAGAATGATCCGCGGCTGAAGACGCTGACCCTGCCGATCCTGATGCTGGTCGCCGAGCAGGACCGGCTGGTTGACCCGCGCGCCGCGCTGCGTGTGGCCGACAGATTGCCCAACGTGACGGTGCAGCGCTTCGGCGCCGAATCGGCGCACGAAATCCTTCGCGAGGCCGATCCCGTGCGTAACCGCGCGCTGGCAGCGATTGATGCCTTCCTCGACGGGCAGCGCGGATGACGTACGACATCGCGATCGTCGGTGCCGGCATGGCCGGCGCCTCGCTCGCGGCCGAGATCGGCGACCGCGCGCGCGTGCTGCTGCTCGAGGCGGAGGAGGTGCCCGGCTACCACGCAACCGGCCGCTCCGCCGCCTTCTGGTCCGAAACCTATGGCGGCGCCGGCATCCAGCCGCTGACGACGGCGTCTGGCGACGCGCTGCGCAGCGGAGGCTTCCTTGAGCCGCTCGGCTCGCTGCACATCGGGCGCGCAACCGATGCGCCCGCGGCCGATGCGTTCCTGACCGAATTTGCCAACAGCGGGGTGGCGCTGACGCCGGTCGACCCGCGCGATCACGTCGCGGGTCTGCGGGACGGCTGGACGATCGGCATCATGGAGCCGAGCTGCGCCTATATCGACGTGGCTGCCCTGCATGCCGCCATGCTCGCTCGCGCCCGGCGGGCCGGAGCAAGCCTGGTGCTACGCGCGCCGCTCACCGGTGCGACGTGGACGGCCCGGGGGTGGCAGTTGGAAACCCCCGGCGGCCGGTATCAGGCGGCGCTGCTGGTGAACGCCGCCGGCGCCTGGGCCGATGCGGTCGCTGCAACGGCAGGCGCGGCGCCGCTCGGCATCCAGCCTTATCGCCGCACCATGGTGCAACTGGCGACCCAGCCTGCGCCGCCCGCCGGCATCCCCCACATCGTCCATGTTGGCGGTGATTTCTATTTCAAGCCGGAGGCTGGTGGCCGCCTGTGGCTCAGCCCGCATGACGAGACGCCGGCGACGCCCGGCGACGCGCAGCCGGAGGAGCTCGACGTCGCCATCGCGATCGACCGGTTCGAACAGGCGGTCGACTGGCGCGTCGTCCAGGTGGAGCGCAAATGGGCGGGCCTGCGCAGCTTCGCGCCGGACCGTCTCCCGGTCTATGGCTTCGATCCCGTCATGCCCGGCTTCTTCTGGTTCGGCGGGCAGGGCGGGTTCGGCATCCAGACCGCCCCCGCCGCGGCATCGATCGGCGCATCGCTCCTGCTGGGAGCGCGCCCGACGCTCGGCATCGATGTGGACCGCTACGCCCCCGCGCGCTTCCGCAAGGACTAGCCTCGTCGCAGCCGCCGGTCAGCCGCGCTTGCCGGCCTCGACCGCCGCATCGCTGGCCAGCCGGTCGGCGCGCTCATTCTCCGGGTGCCCGGCGTGGCCCTTCACCCATTGCCACTCGACCTTGTGGCGGCCCGCCGCCTCCAGCAGCGCCTGCCACAATTCCGCATTCTTCACCGGCTTCTTGTCCGCCGTCTTCCAGCCGTTCCGCTTCCAGCCATGGATCCACTTGGTCAGCCCGTCCATGACATAGCGGCTGTCGGTATAGACCGTGACATGGCACGGCCGGGTGAAGGCGTTCAGCGCCTCGATCGCCGCGGTCAGCTCCATGCGGTTGTTGGTTGTCAGCGGCTCGCCGCCCGACAATTCCTTCTCATGCTGGCCCATGCGCAGCACCGCGCCCCAGCCGCCGGGACCGGGATTGCCCTTGCACGCACCGTCGGTGAACGCCTCGACCTTGGTGATCTCACTCATGCGAGGCGCGTCACCAGCGAGGGGTCGTAATGTTGCAAGCGACGGACATAGGCGAGGGGGTCCTTGCGCACGACCAGGGCGTCGGGCGGGGTGTTGAGCCAGTCCCAGGCGCGGGACAAAGCGAAGCGGATGCACGATCCGCTGGCGAGCGTCGTGAACTGCGCGCGCTCCACCGACGACAGCGGAAAATGCCGCTCGTAGCCGGCAATCAGCGCATCGCCGACCTGCGCGTCAAAGCCACGACCCTGCGCGTCGAACGACCAGGCCGTGTGCATCACCGCCAGGTCGTAGACGCGGATGTCGGTGCACGCGAAATAGAAGTCGATCAGCCCGGTGACCTTGTCGCCCAGCATCAGCACATTGTCCGGGAACAGGTCTGCGTGGATCGCGCTCTGGTCCAGCTCCCCCGCGAACCAGCGCGCCTCGACGTGGTCCAGCGCGAAGGCGAGGTCGTCGTACAATCCCGGCGCGATATCATCGAGGCTGCGGCCGCACCGCTCGAACAGCGGGCGCCAGCTCTCCACGCCCATCGAATTGACGCGCGTCAGCGGAAAATCGGCAACGGCGCGGTGCATCGCCCCCATTGCGTCGCCGGCGGCCAGCGCCTGCGCCGGCGTGGGGTGCGACAGCGACACGCCCGGGAGGAACTTGATCAGGCAGGCGGGGCGCCCTTCCAGCTCCTTGATCTCGCGCCCGTCGCGGTCCTTGATCGCGGGCGGCACCGGCAGCCCCTTGGCATCGAGATGGTCGAGCAGCGCCATGAAGAACGGCAGGTCGTCCGCCGCCACCCGCTTCTCGTACAGCGTCAGGATGAAACGGCCCTTCGCGGTATCGACAAGGTAGTTCGAGTTCTCGACACCCTCGGCGATGCCCTTGGCCGACACCAGTTCCCCGACATCGTACTGGAGGAGGAACGTCGCAAGCGCCTCCGCCGACACGTGAGTATAGACCGCCACACACACCCCGCTTTTCGCCCCGGCGGATCGACAGGGCGTCCTTCCCGGCCGTGGCTACGGCCGTCCGTCCGATAATGCTACGCTGCCTGTTCCAGCGACCGCGGCAGCTTGAAGGCGATCGTCTCGCGGGTGGTTTCCTCTTCCCGCTCGGTCACGGCATAGCGGGTCGACAGCAGGTCGACCAACTCGCGCACCAGCAGCTCGGGGGCGGATGCGCCTGCGGTCAGCCCCAGGGTGCCGACGCCTTCGAGGAACGACCAGTCGAGGTCCGCGGCGCGCTGCACCAGCATCGCGCGGATGCCCTCGCGCTCGGCCACCTCGACCAGCCGCAGCGAGTTGGACGAATTGGGCGCGCCGATCACCAGCATGGCATCGCACTGGCTGGCGATCGCCTTTACCGCCGCCTGGCGGTTCGACGTGGCATAGCAAATGTCCTCGCCGCGCGGCGCCTGCATGGTCGGGAAACGGGTTTGCAGGATCCGCACCACCTCCGCCGTATCGTCCACCGACAGCGTCGTCTGCGTCAGGAAGGCGAGGTTCTCGGGATCGGCCGGCTGCAGCGCCTGGGCATCCGCCGCATCCTCGATCAGCGTCATCGCGCCCTCGGGCACCTGGCCGAACGTCCCGATCACTTCGGGGTGGCCGGCATGGCCGATGAACAGGATGTGGCGCCCGGCGGCGACCAGCCGTTCGGCCTGGCGGTGCACCTTGGATACCAGCGGGCAGGTGGCGTCGAGATATTCCAGCCCGCGCGCCTCCGCATTGGCCGGCACCGACTTGGGCACGCCATGCGCGGAAAAGACCACCGGCGCGTCGTCGGGCACCTCGTCCAGTTCCTCGACGAACACCGCGCCCTTCGCCTTCAGCGTGTCGACGACGAACTTGTTGTGGACGATCTCGTGGCGGACATAGACGGGGGCGCCATGTTTCTCGATCGCCAGTTCGACGATGCGGATCGCGCGATCCACGCCGGCGCAGAAGCCGCGCGGGGCGGCGATCAGCAGTTCGAGCGATGGCTTGTCGGTCATCCCTGCCGCTTACGCGATTGCCTGCCCGCACGGAAGGCGGTTATGAGCGCGCGGGCACTTCGTACCCGATTGCATGAGGTTTCTCCGCACGTGTCCTTTCGCACCCACGCTCGCCGCCCCGCCGTTCGGTTCGCCGGCGTTGCCCCGCTCGCCCTGCTCCTGCTTGCGGGCGGCTGTGCCAAGAGCGGCGACATCTCGCTCGACGGCGGCGTCGGGATCACGGCGGTTCGCTCGGCCTGTCCGGTCGTGGGCGTGCCGGTCGGCACGGGGGACATCACGCTGTTCGATCCGGCGACCAGCCGCGATGCCAGCGCGATTGACGTGACGGCGGTGCTCACCAACGTGCGCGGCACGTGCGACGATACCGGGGCGGAGGTGGTCAGCAACGTGACCTTCGACGTGCGCGCCCGCCGCACGCGCACGGACGGCCCGCGCGACGTGACGCTGCCCTATTTCATCTCCATCGTGCGCGGCGGGACTCAGGTCGTGGCGAAGCGCGTGGGCGCGGTCTCGGTCCATTTCGAGCCGGGTCAGGCACTGGCGAGCACGTCAGGCCAGGCGAGCGCAAACGTGAACCGCGCCGCCGCGACCTTGCCCGATTCGGTTCGTGAGCAACTGACGCGGAAGCGCAAGGCCGGCGATCAGGATGCCGCGATCGACCCGCTGGCGACTCCGGAGGTGCGTCAGGCCGTGCTCGCTGCCAGCTTCGAGGCGCTGGTCGGCTTCCAGCTCACCCAGGACCAGCTGCGCTACAACGCCCAGCGCTAAGCCCTGCCGGCGCGCAGGCCGCGCCAGCACTGATGGGCGATTGACTCGCCCCGCGTGCGCCGCCACAGGCGCAATTGTCGATGCCGGGCAACCGGCGTGGGCGCGCGGGAGAGCGCGGATGGCCTTTCAGGCATGATCCGCCGCCGAAGGAGCAACCACCCCGGAATCTCTCAGGCAGCAGGGACCGCGCATACCCATCGACGCTCTGGAAAGCGGCCCCGCTGACACGCGTGGCCCACCGAAGGTGTAAGCACGGGTTATCCGTGCGAAAGCTCTCAGGTTCCGTGACAGAGGGGGTCCGGTTCGTTTCGCCACCACGGCGGGACGATCGCCCTTGAAGACGGACGATCCGCGATGAGCGATCACGACGACGAAGACGTAATCATCGAAACCATGACGCTGCCGCTCGACGCGTGGCATCGTGCCCATGGCGGCCGGATGGTCGAATTCGCGGGCTATTGGATGCCGGTGCAGTTCGAAGGCATCATGGCCGAACATCTGTGGACACGCGAAAGCGCCGGCCTGTTCGATGTCAGCCACATGGGCCAGATCACCTTCCGCGGCGAGGGGCTGGTGCCCGCGCTCGAGGCGATGATGCCCGCCGACATCGCCGGCCTCGCGCTCAACCGCGCGCGCTATTCGCTGCTGCTCGACGAAAACGGCGGCATCCTCGACGATCTGATGCTGACGCGCCTGCCCGCAGACGAGGATGGCGAGCGCATCTACATGGTCGTCAACGGCGCGACCAAGTACGACGACATCGCGCACATGCTCGATCATCTGCCCGACGACATCACGCTGAACCTGATGGAGGACCATGCGCTCTTGGCGCTGCAGGGCCCCAAGGCAGTGGATGCGCTGGTGCGGCTGGTGCCGGGCGTCGATGCTTTGGTGTTCATGCAGGCGGCGCTTTTCACCTGGGAGGGGCATGATCTGTGGATCAGCCGCTCGGGTTATACCGGCGAGGATGGCTTCGAGATCTCGATCCCGGCGGAGGGCGTCGGGGCGTTCGCCGATGCGCTGCTCGAACAGCCCGAAGTGAAGCCGATCGGCCTTGGCGCACGCGATTCGCTGCGCCTCGAGGCTGGGCTCCCGCTCTACGGTCATGACCTCTCGCCGGAGATCACCCCGGTGATGGCGGACCTCGGTTTCGCGCTGTTCAAGCGCCGTCGCGAGGAAGGCGGCTTCCCCGGTGCCGAGCGCATCCTGGCCGAGCGCGAGAACGGCCCCGTCACCAAGCGGGTCGGCCTGCTGGTGGAAGGGCGCCAGCCGGTGCGCGAGGGCGCCACCGTGCTCGATGAAGACGGCAGCACCGTCGGCAACGTCACGTCCGGCGGCTTCGCTCCCAGCGTCGGGGCACCGATCGCCATGGCGTACGTTCCGCTCGCGATGGCGACGCCGGGCACCCGCATCCAGCTTTCGCAGCGTGGCAAGGTCCACGCCGCCACCGTTACTCCCATGCCATTCGTCCCCCACCGCTATGTCCGAGGAGCGAAGTAAGATGAGCCGTTATTTCACCGAGGATCATGAGTGGATCGACGTCGACGGTGATGTCGGCACGGTCGGCATCTCGGATTATGCGCAGGGCCAGCTTGGCGACATCGTGTTCGTCGACGTGCCGGAAGCCGGCAAGTCGCTCGTCAAGGGTGACGAGGCAGCCGTGGTCGAAAGCGTGAAGGCCGCCAGCGACGTCTATTCGCCGGTCTCGGGCTCCGTGATCGAAGGCAACGCCGCGCTCGCTGACGAGCCGGGCCTGGTGAACACCGATCCGGAAGGCGAGGGCTGGTTCTTCAAGCTGACCCTGTCCGACGCGTCGCAGCTCGACGGCCTGATGGACGAAGCCGCCTACCAGGCCTTCGTCGCGAAGCTGTGATTGGCAACTAGCCCCTCTCCTTCAGGGGAGGGGTTGGGGTGGGGTCTCTCCGCCGGCGCTGTGCCGCGTGAGGGTGACACACCCTGTCAGCCCCTCCCGCTGGTGGGAGGGGAGGAGTGTATCGAATGCGCTACCTACCGCTTACCGACCATAACCGCCGCGAGATGCTCGCCGTCATCGGTGCCGGCTCGATCGACGACCTGTTCGTCGACGTGCCCGAATCCGCGCGCCTGTCCGGCCCGATCGCGAACCTCCCCGCGCACGCGAGCGAGCTGGCGGTCGAACGCCACATGACGAAGCTCGCTCGGCAGAATCTGTCCGCGGGCGAGGCGCCGTTCTTCCTGGGCTGCGGCGCATACCGCCACCATGTCCCCGCCAGCGTCGATCACCTGATCCAGCGCGGCGAGTTCCTGACCGCCTACACGCCCTACCAGCCGGAGATCGCGCAGGGCACGCTGCAGATGCTGTTCGAGTTCCAGACGCAGGTCGCGCGAATGCTGGGGACCGATGTGGCAAACGCATCGATGTACGACGGCTCCACCGCCTGCTGGGAAGCGATCGGCATGGCGCGCCGCATCACCAAACGCGCCAAGGCGATCCTCTCGGGCGGCCTCCACCCGCATTACGTCTCCGTCGCCAAGACGATGGCGAAATACACCGGCGACTCGCTCGAAACCTCGCTGCCGGCGCTGACCGCAGAGACTGACGTCGACTCGCTGATCGCCAGCATCGATGACGACACCAGCTGCGTCGTCGTCCAATATCCCGACATCCTCGGCCGCATCACCGATCTTCAGCCGCTGGCGGACGCGTGCCACGCGAAGAAGGCGCTGCTGATCGCCGTCGTCACCGAGCCGGTGGCACTCGGCGCGATCAAGTCGCCGGGTGAGATGGACGCCGATATCGTGGTCGGCGAGGGCCAGTCGATTGGCGTCGGGCTCCAGTTCGGCGGGCCCTACGTGGGCCTGTTCGGCTGCAAGGACAAATATGTCCGCCAGATGCCCGGCCGACTGTGCGGCGAGACGGTGGACGCCGACGGCCGCCGCGGCTTCGTGCTGACGCTTTCCACGCGTGAGCAGCACATTCGCCGCGAGAAGGCGACCAGCAATATCTGCACCAATTCCGGCCTCTGCGCGCTGGCCTTCTCGATCCACATGACGCTGCTGGGTGAGGCTGGCCTTCGACGGCTGGCCGGGATCAACCACGCCCAGGCCTGCCGCGCCGCCGATCGCCTCGCCAAGGTGCCGGGCGTGCGGCTCGTCAACGACAGCTTCTTCAACGAATTCACGCTCGATCTCGGCCAGGAGGCGCGCCCGCTGGTGCGCACGCTCGCCGATCGCGGCGTGCTCGCCGGCGTATCGCTCGGCCGGCTCTATCCGGGCGAAGGCGCATTGGAGAATGGCCTGGTCGTGGCGGTGACCGAAACCGTGACCGACGAGGATATCGAGGCGCTGGCGACCGCGCTTCAGGAGGTGCTGGCATGACCATCAACCAGAGCGGCTGGAAGCCCACGTCCCCCCAGGCAAATGAAGGCGGCGCCCCCGCCACCTTCACCGGCAACAAGGCGCTGATGCTCGAAGAGGCGCTGATCTTCGAGATCGGCGATGATCAGACCACCGGCGTCGACTTCGCTGGCGGCGACGTTTCCACCGCGCGCCTCGGCAATCTCGCGCGCACCGCGCCGATCGGCCTGCCGGGCCTCAGCGAGCCGGAGACGGTGCGCCATTATACGCGCCTCAGCCGGCAGAATTACGCCATCGACCTCGGCCTCTTCCCGCTCGGCTCGTGCACGATGAAGCACAACCCGCGCCTCAATGAGAAGATGGCGCGCCTGCCGGGCTTTGCGGACGTCCACCCGCTCCAGCCGGTCGATACGGTGCAGGGCGCGCTCGGCGTCATCAACGAACTGGCGGTGTGGCTGATCGAGCTGACCGGCATGCACGGCGTCGCGATGAGCCCCAAGGCCGGCGCGCATGGCGAGCTGTGCGGCATCCTGTGCATCAAGGCGGCGCTGGAGAAGCGTGGCGAGGGCCATCGCAAGGTCGTGCTGGTCCCCGAAAGCGCCCACGGCACCAACCCCGCGACGGCCGCCTTCGCCGGCTTCAGCGTGGAGGACATCCCCGCAACGCCGGAAGGCCGCGTCGATACCGAGGCGCTGAAGGCGCGGCTCGGCCCGGATGTCGCGGCGGTGATGATCACCAACCCCAACACTTGCGGCCTGTTCGAGCGTGATCTGAAGGCGATCTCCGATGCGGTCCATGCCGCCGGCGCCTACGTCTATTGCGACGGCGCGAACTTCAACGCGATCGTCGGCCGCGTGCGTCCGGGCGACCTTGGCGTCGATGCGATGCACATCAACCTGCACAAGACCTTCTCCACCCCGCATGGCGGCGGCGGCCCCGGCTCCGGCCCGACCGTATTGTCGGAGGCGCTGGCGCCGTTCGGCCCGCTGCCCTTCACCGCGCGGATGAAGGACGGCCATATCGCGCTGATCGAGGAAGAGACGGCGGGCGACGATCACCCCGACACGTTCGGCCGCATGACCGCCTTCCACGGCCAGATGGGCATGTTCACCCGCGCGCTGACCTATATCCTCAGCCACGGCGCCGACGGCCTGCGTCAGGTCGCCGAGGATGCGGTGCTCAACGCCAATTACGTCCTGCGCAGCCTCGAGGACACGCTCGACGCGCCGTTCGCCTTCTCCGGCCCGTGCATGCACGAGGCGATCTTCTCGGACGAAGGCTTCCCCGAAGGCTTCTCGACGATCGACGTCGCCAAGGCGCTGATCGACGAGGGCTTCCACCCGATGACCATGTATTTCCCGCTGGTCGTCCATGGCGCGATGCTGGTCGAGCCGACGGAAACGGAGTCAAAGGCCGCGCTCGATCAGTTCATCGGCGCGCTGCGCTCGGTGGCGGAACGCGCCAAGGCCGGTGACCAGAGCCTCAAGACCGCGCCGCACTTCGCGCCGCGCAGCCGCCTCGACGAGACGCTGGCCGCGCGCAAGCCGAAGCTGGTGTGGAAGGCGCCGGTCGTCAGCAGCGAGGCGGCCGAGTAAATGACGGGCAGGGCGGTGCTGGCGGGCACCGCCGGCCTTGTCGGCGGCGCGGCGCTGGGGCTGCTCGCCTCGCTGCTCTTCGTCCATTTGTGGCATAATGTGCTGCGCCTGCCGCCGCTCAACGATGATCCCAAGCCCGGCATTGCGATGCTCGGCGGCGTGGTGCCGATCTCGATGGCGCTCGGTGCGCTGCTTGGCACCTTGGGGATGGTTCGCCGCGCCCGGCAGGGGCAGTCCTTGCGGCCGTGGCTGATCCTGTTCGGCCTCGCGCTTGCCGTCACGCTCGCCGGCCTGATCGCGATCATCTCCTGATCACGCCGGCCGATCGGACAACCGTCAGTCGCTGCTTCGCTTCGGCCTGAGCGACGCCGCCAGCACGATCCCCGCGCCGATCTGCGCCATCCCGTACAGCCGCCGCCGTCCCGGATGGCCGCCGAACGGGCGGACCAGCGCGTCGACCGCGTCGACCTCCGATCGCCACAGCGCGACATGCCGCTTGGGCTGCAGCAGCCCGAGCAGGCCGTCGCCGATCATGAACACCGCGGCCATTTCGGCCGACCGTTTTAGGCCCAGCGCCAGATTGTCATCCATGCCGGGCTAAACGCTCGGCGTCAGGCGGCGGGTTCCTTGGGGTAGGGCGATGGTCCCCCTTCCGCGATGAAGCGATCGACCCGCGCCTCCAGCACCGGGATCGGCACGCTGCCAAGGCTCAGCACCAGATCGTGGAAGTTGCGGATGTCGAACCGGTCGCCCAGCGCCTTCTCCGCCTTGGCGCGCGATCGCTGCACCGCCAGCTGGCCCAGGTAATAGCTCAGCGCCTGTCCCGGCCAGCCGATGTAGCGATCGACCTCGGTCGTGATCTCATGCTCGCTCAGCGCGGTATTCTCGCGGAAATATTGCAGCGCCTGGTCGCGGGTCCAGCCCTTGGCGTGGATACCCGTATCGATCACCAGCCGCGCCGCGCGCCACGCCTGATACGACAGCATCCCGAACCGCTCATAGGGCGTGCGATAGAAACCCATCTCGTCGCCCAGCCGCTCGGTGTACAGCGCCCATCCTTCACCGAAGGCGGAGATATAGCTGTTGCGTCGGAACGGCTTCAGCGTGGTGTTCTCGATCGACAGCGGCATCTGGAACGCATGGCCGGGCGCACTTTCATGCAGCGTCAGCGCGGGCAGCTGGAACAGCGGCCGTGACGGCAGGTCATAGGTGTTGACCAGATACGTTCCCGGTCCACCACGCCCGGCGGTGTAGAAGGGCGCGATATCGGGCGGCACCTCGATGATCGCGAACCGCTGCCGCGGCAGCCGGCCGAACCACTTGCCCGCCATCGCGTCGAAACGCTTCGCGTGCCACGCCGCCTCCTTCATCAGCTCGTCGGCGGTCTTGGGGTAGAATTGCGGGTCGGTGCGCAGGAACTTCAGGAACGCGGGCAGGTCGCCGTCGAACTTCGCGTCCTTCTTCACCTGCTCCATCTCGGCGCGGATCTTGGCGATCTCGGCCAGGCCCAGCGCGTGGATCGCGTCGGGCGTCATGTCCAGCGTGGTAAAGGCGCGGATCCGGCTGCGGTAATAGGCCTGGCCATTGTCATAGCGCGTCGCCGCCAGCTCGTCGGTCATGCCCGGGAAATATTCGCCGCGCAGGAACGTCAGCAGCGTCTTGTGCGCCGGCACGATCTCCCCGGCGATGATCGCGCGCGCCTCGGCCTGCAACGCCGCCCGGCGATCGGCCGGGATGGAGGCGGGCAGCTTGGCGAACGGCTGGTAATAGACCACCGTCGTCGGGTCGGTCGCCGTGGCGATCGTCTCCACCGCCTTGTCGCGGCCCTGCATGATGACGGCGGGCGGGGTGAAGCCGCGCTTCAGGCCCAGCCGCATATTGTCGGTCTGCTGGCCCAGGTAGCGCGGCACGGTGCGCAGCCAGCTAAGATAGCGCCGATAATCCTTCTCGCCCCCGGCGAAGCTGCCGCGCGCGGTATAATGCAGGTCGCTCCAGAACGCGCTGTCGCCGTTCAGCGGCTTCTCCCACTCGCGGAACTGCTCCTCGTCGATCAGCGCGGCGATCTGCGCGCGATAGACCTGCCAGTCGATCAGCGTGTCGGGCGACAGCCGCTTGGTATCGACCGCGTCGAGCTTCGCCAGCGTCCCCTTCCAATAAGCGAGCCGCCTGGCGTGCGCCTCGGCGGACACGTCGGGCAGGCGGTCATCCACCACGCCCGGACCAGCATCCGCCAGTCCCTCGCTTTGTCGCCACGCCCATTCCGCGCGCCAGATCGCGTCAAAGGCGGCATCCGCGGCGGTGGCGGCAGGGGCAGGGGCGACGGCGGCGGCGACAAGCGCCAGCGAGGTGACGAAGGGCATGTCAGGCTAGGTGTCCGATCATCACCATCCCCGCAAGCCGTCACTCCATCGAAATCGCGCCCTTCGTCTCCTTCTGCCGCCGCACATGCTCGCGCCACACGATGTAAAGGCCCGATGCGATGATGATCGGCGCGCCCAGCCAGGTGCTCGGCACCGGCAGCATCCCGAACACCAGCCAGCCGAACAGCGTCGCCCACAGCAGCGCGGTATAATCCATCGGCACCACCAGGCTGACGTCACCCAGTTGCAGCGACCGCGTCATCGCGATCTGCGCCACCCCGCCCAGCAGGCCGATCGCAAGCAGCAGCACCCACACCAGCGGCGGATGCGCCTTCACCGACACGGCGTACACCACCGACAGCGGCACCAGCGACAGCGTGGAAAACCAGAACACGGTGGTCAGCCCCGCCTCCGACTTGCCCAGCGTCCGCAGCAGGATGGAGATGCACGCGGTGCCGAACGCCGCGCCAAGGCCCGTCGCGATGCCCAGCGGCGGGATATGGCCGTCCCCCGGCTGAGTCACGATCAGCACCCCGACGAACCCCGCCAGCACCGCCGCCCAGCGCCGCCACCCGGTCGCTTCGTGCAGCAACAACGCGCCCAGCACCGTGGCAAAGATCGGCATCGAGAACCCCAGCGTCGTCGCCTCCGCCAAGGGAAGCAGCAGCAACGTCCAGAAGGTCAGCGTCATCGCCGTCAGCCCGATCACGCAGCGAAGCACATGCGCCCCGAACCGCTGCGTCTTGAGCGAGGCAAATCCCGGCCCCGTCCCGACGATCGACACCACCAGCAACGCCGCGCCGAATTGCCGCCAGAACAGGATCTCGCCCAGCCCCGCACCCTCAGCCTCCGCCACCTTGATCACCGCGTTCATCGTCGCAAACAGCGCGACGGACGTAAGGCGCAGGCCGATGGCGCGAACAACGTTATCCTGACCCATTGGAACAGGCCCTAGCGAGCGACCGCGCGAGAAGCTATCCGCGCCTGATGATCAAGCATGCACTCCCCGTCACGCGCGAGGCGGATTTCGCCGCCTGGTACCAGGCCGTCATTTCGGAAGCCGACCTCGCCGAGGAATCGGGCGTGCGCGGCTGCATGGTCATCCGGCCATGGGGCTATGGCATCTGGGAACGCATCCAGCGCCTGCTCGACGATCGCATCAAGGCGACCGGCCATGAAAACTGCTACTTCCCGCTCTTCATCCCGCTCTCCTATTTCGAGAAGGAGGCCGAGCATGTCGAAGGCTTTGCGAAGGAGATGGCGGTCGTCACTCACCATCGCCTCGTCGCCGACGGCAAGGGCGGCCTGACCCCCGATCCCGAGGCAAAGCTGGAGGAGCCGCTGGTCGTCCGCCCCACCAGCGAGACGGTGATCGGCACTGCCTTCTCGCGCTGGGTGCAATCGTGGCGCGATCTCCCCGTGCTCATCAATCAATGGGCCAATGTCGTCCGCTGGGAAATGCGCACCCGCATGTTCCTGCGCACCAGCGAATTCCTCTGGCAGGAAGGGCATACCGCCCACGCCACCGCCGATGAGGCGCGCGAAGAGACGCTCAAGATGCTCGAGGTCTATCGCGACTTCGCCGAAAACTGCCTCGCGCTGCCGGTGGTGGCTGGCGAGAAGCCGGAGAATGAGCGTTTCCCCGGCGCCGTCGCGACCTATTCGATCGAGGCGATGATGCAGGACGGCAAGGCGCTCCAGGCGGGCACCAGCCACTTCCTCGGCACCAATTTCGCCCATGCGCAGAACATCCGCTTCCAGAATGCGAATGGCGAGCTTGAGTTCGCCAACACCACCAGCTGGGGCGTCTCGACCCGAATGATCGGCGGCGTCATCATGGTGCATGGCGACGACGACGGCCTGCGCGTGCCGCCGCGCATCGCCCCGTGGCAGATCGTGATCGTCCCCATGCTGCGCGACAAGCCTGAGGACGCGGAGCTGGTCGATTATTGCAAGGCGCTGCAGGCGTCGCTCGCGAAGCAGACCGCGCTCGGCGAGCCGGTCCGCGCGCTGCTCGATCTGAAGCCCGCCAAGGCCGCGACGAAGCGTTGGGGCTGGGTGAAGAAGGGCGCCCCGATCATTGTCGAGGTCGGCCCACGCGACATGGCCGGCGGCAACGTCTCGGTCGTCCGTCGCGATCGCCTCTATCGCGAGGATGGCAAGCTCGACAGCGCGATCGTCACGCAGGACACGTTCGTCGAACAGGCCGGCGCAATGCTCGAGGATATCCAGGTCGCGCTCCACAAGGAGGCGTCCGAGCGGCTGAAGGCCAGCATCAGCCCGGTCGATGACTGGGCCGGCGTCGAGGCGATGTTCGCCGACAGCGCGGCGAAGCCCGGCTGGGCCGACGTCGCCTGGTCGCGCCCGACCGGCGCCGAACTCGACAAGGTGGTCGAGCGGCTGAAGGCGCTGAAGCTCACCATCCGCAACGCACCGATGGGACAGACCGGCCACCCCGGCGCACCCTGCATCTTCACCGGCGGCCCGGCGGTCGAGCGCGTGCTGATCGGACGGTCCTACTGATGGCGATCTGGACCCGCCCGATCGACCTCGCGCAGCTCAACACATTGGGGGAGGGCGTCCTCCCCGGGCTGCTGGAGATCGAGTTCACCGATCACGGCGATGACTGGCTGCGCGCGCGAATGCCGGTCGGCAAGAAGGTGCATCAGCCCTTCGGCCGCCTCCACGGCGGCGCCTCGGTGGTGCTGGCCGAAACGGTCGCATCGGTCGCCGGCGCGATGGCCGTGCCCGACGGCAAGGTGACGGTCGGGCTCGACATCAACGCCAATCACGTGCGCGCCGCGCGCGACGGCTATGTCCACGCCACCGCGAAGGCGGAGCAGCTCGGCCGCACGACTCAGGTCTGGACGATCCGGATTGAGGATGATGCGGGCAAGCTCATCTGCCTCTCGCGCATGACCGCCGCGGTGATCGACGCCGCCGCCGGCTGAGCATCGGGGGCCGCCCGCCACGCCTCAGAAACTGTGGTGGACGGCCTCCAGATTGCACCCGTCGGGATCGAGCACGAAGGCAGCGTAATAGCCCGGATGGTAATGGGGCCGCAGGCCGGGCGCGCCATTGTCCTGCCCGCCGGCCGCCAGCGCCGCCGCGTGAAAGGCGTCAACGCTGGCCCGGTCGGGGGCCGCAACCGCGATATGGATGGCGCCGCTGATCGCCCGTCCCTTGGCGATCCACAGGAACGGCTTGGGTCCGACGCCATAGCCCACCTGGTCGGGCAGCTCTTCGCTGCCGCCCTGCACCATGACCCGCGTGATGCCGAGCGGCGCCAGCGCCTTGTCATAGAAGGCAAGCGAGCGCCGCATGTCGCCCACCGCAATGCTCACATGATCCAGCATGGCTACCTCCCGAAATCGCGGCGCGACGCCGCCCGCCGCCCCGGTTGCGCGGCTAGCGATTGCCGCCGATGAAATCGCCGAACCCGCCCAGCGCCGAACCTTCGCCACGGTTTCCGCCGCCGCCTTGCGCTGCGGCCATCATCCGGCCCGCAAGCCGTGCGAAGGGCAGCGACTGGACCCACACTTTCCCCGGCCCGGTCAGCCGCGCATAGAACATGCCCTCGCCGCCGAAGATCATGCTCTTGACGCCGCGCACCATCTCCAGGTCGAAATCGACCGAGGGCGTGAACGCGGCAAGGCAGCCGGTGTCGACGTGCAATTGCTCGCCGGGGGCAAGCTCGCGCTCCACCAGCGTGCCGCCCATCTGAACGAACACCCAGCCATCGCCCTCCAGCTTCTGCATGATGAAGCCTTCGCCGCCGAACAGCCCGGTCATCATCCGCCGCTGGAACGCGACGCCGATCGACACGCCCTTCGCCGCCGCAAGGAAGCTGTCCTTCTGGCAGATCAGCGTGCCGCCCAGGTCAGCGAGGCGGATCGGCAGGATCGTTCCCGGCGTCGGGCTGGCGAAGGCGACCCGCGCCTTGCCCGATCCGCGATGGGTGAAGACGGTGGTGAACAGGCTTTCGCCAGTGACGAGGCGCTTGCCCGCCCCCAGCAGCTTGCCCATGAACCCGCCATCACTGCCGCCGGACCCATCACCGAAGACGGTGGTCATCTCGATCGAGGCATCCTTCCACACGAAGGCCCCCGCCTCGGCGACCGCGCTTTCGCCGGGGTCCAGTTCGATCTCGACGAACTGCAATTCCTGTCCCTTGATCTCAAAATCGATATCGTCCGACAGCCCGGTGCGGGCGTGATGGGACCAGGGACCGGCCATGTGACATGCTCCATTCGTCTGTGTTGATCACTTAACACACATGGATACTCCGGCCGGGCATCGCCGGGGAAGGGGGGATCGTCGCACACGCCACTCGGTCTGGCGTCACGGCGATACCATCTTGGGGGATCGAAACCCTTTCTAGGTTCGCGATCGCGGCGCGAGGCGATAGCCTGCCTGCAACCAAGCCAAGGGAGAGTGTTCGTGAGCAAGGCCCATTACCGTCCGGAAACGCTGGCGCTGCATGCCGGTTGGCGCGCGGACCCCGCCACCGGGTCGGTGGCACCGCCGATCTTCCAGACGACCTCCTACCAGTTCCGCGATGCCGATCATGCCGCCGGGCTGTTCGCACTGCAGGAACTCGGCAACATCTACACCCGCATCGGCAACCCGACGACCGACATCCTCGAACAGCGGATCGCCGCGATCGAGGGCGGCGCGGCGGCGGTCGCGGTCGCCTCCGGACAGGCAGCGTCGGCCTATGCGGTGCAGAACCTTGCCCGCGCCGGCGACAATATCGTCAGCGCGACCGACCTCTACGGCGGTACCTACAATCTCTTCGCCAACACGCTGCGCGACATGGGGATCGACACCCGTTTCGTCGATCCGAGCGACCCGGGCGCCTTCGCCGCTGCCTCCGACGATCGCACCCGCGCCTGGTATGTCGAGACTTTGCCCAATCCGAAGCTGGTTGTCTCACCGCTGGCGGAGATTGCCGCCGCGGGGCGTGAGCTCGGCATCCCGCTCATCGTAGACAATACCGCCGCCCCGCTGCTTGCCCGCCCGCTCGATCATGGCGCGGCGATCGTCGTCTATTCGACCACCAAGTACATCGGCGGCCATGGCACCTCGATCGGCGGCATGATCGTCGACGGCGGCAATTTCGACTGGTCGGCCTATCCTGATCGTCAGCCGCTGCTCAACACGCCCGATCCCAGCTATCACGGTGCCGTCTGGGCGGAGGCGGCGAAGCCGCTCGGCCCGATCGCTTATGCGCTACGCGCCCGCACCGTGCTGTTGCGTGATCTCGGAGCCGCGCTCTCACCGTTCAACGCCTTCCAGATCCTTCAGGGGCTGGAAACGCTGCCGCTGCGCATGCCGCGCCATTGCGACAATGCGCTGAAGGTGGTCGATTTCCTGAAGGGCCGCCCGGACGTCACCCGCATCATCCACCCCTCGGTTCAGGAGGGGAAGCAGCGCGCCCGTGCCGATCGCTACCTCACCGGGGGTCTGGGCGGGCTGATCGGCATCGAGCTTGCCAGCGGTCGCGATGGCGGCCGCCGCTTCATCGATGCGCTGCAATTGTTCTACCATGTCGCCAACATCGGCGACGCACGCAGCCTCGCGATCCATCCCGCCTCCACCACCCATTCGCAATTGTCGGAGGAGGAACAGTTCGCGACCGGCGTGTCCGCTGGCTACGTCCGCCTCTCGATCGGGCTCGAACATATCGACGATATCCTCGCCGATCTGGCGCAGGCGCTGGACGCGGCGAAGGGCTGATCCGCCGGTTATGGCGTCACGCCTTTCACGGTGTTGACGCCCCCGGCACCGAATCCGTATCAGGGCGTCAGGGCGGTCCCTGTTGGGCCGCCCTTGCTCTTTCAAGGAGACGCCCCGTGTCGATCACCGCCCTGATGCCCGTTTATCCCCGCTGCGGGGTGCGGCCAGTGCGAGGCGAGGGGTGCCATCTGATCAGCGAGGATGGCCGCCGTTTCCTGGATTTCGCCAGCGGCATCGCGGTGAACGCGCTCGGCCATGGCCATCCGAAACTGGTGAAGGCGATCGCCGATCAGGCCGCCACGCTGATGCACGTCAGCAACCTCTACGGCAGCCCGCAGGGTGAGCAGTTCGCGCAGCGTCTGGTCGACAGCACCTTCGCCGACACGGTGTTCTTCACCAATTCGGGCGCCGAGGCGGTGGAATGTGCGATCAAGACCGCGCGCCGCTATCACTTCGCCAACGGCAACCCGCAGCGCCACGATCTCATCACCTTCTCGATGGCATTCCACGGTCGCACCATGGGCACCATCTCGGCCACCAACCAGGCCAAGATGCGCGACGGGTTCGAGCCGCTGCTGCCGGGCTTCAAATATGCCGAGTTCAACGATCTCGAAGGCGCGCTGGCGCTGATCGATGAAAACACCGCCGGCTTCCTGGTCGAACCGATCCAGGGCGAAGGCGGCATCCGCGCGGCGACGCCCGAGTTCCTCAAGGGCCTGCGCAAGGCGTGCGACGAACACGGCCTGCTGCTGGTGCTCGATGAAGTGCAGGCGGGCTATGGCCGCACCGGCAAGCTGTTCGCGCACGAACTCTACGGCATCACGCCCGACATCATGGCATCGGCCAAGGGCATCGGTGGCGGTTTCCCGCTCGGCGCCTGCCTCGCTACCGAGGAAGCGGCCAAGGGCATGGTGATCGGCACGCACGGCTCTACCTATGGCGGCAACCCGCTGGCGATGGCCGCGGGTGAGGCGGTGCTCGACGTGATCCTGGAGGACGGCTTCCTCGATCGCGTGACCCAGATGGGTGAGCGGCTGCGCTCGGGCCTCGAACAGATGATCCCCAACCACGATCACCTGTTCGACAGCGTGCGCGGCCACGGCCTGATGCTCGGCCTGAAGCTCAAGAGCGACAGCCGCCGCTTCGTTGAATTCGCCCGCGACAACCATGGCCTGCTGCTGGTCTCGGCCGGCGAGAATGTCGTGCGCGTTCTGCCGCCGCTGGTGATCGACGAAAGCCACATTGCCGAGTGTATCGAGAAGCTGAGCGAAGCGGCGCGCGTCTACGTTCCCGCCAGCGACGATTGACGGAAAAGGCTCCGGTGCCATGCGCCGGAGCCGTTCGGACGGATCTGGCCGCGCCTGTTTGGATCGAGGCCGATTTTCGCCGGATAGCGGCCACCCATAATGCGCCTGAGGCCATTGGAGGAGTTGAAGTGACCCGCCATTTCTTGAACCTGTCGGACGCCGGTGCCGATGGCCTCGCCGCCATTCTCGCGGACGCGCTCGATCGCAAGAAGGCCCGCGCCGGCTGGACCAAGGGCCGCGTGGACGCCGACGCCCCGCTCGCCGGTCACGTCCTGGCGATGATCTTCGAGAAGAATTCCACCCGCACCCGTGTCTCCTTCGACATGGCGGTGCGCCAGCTCGGCGGCCAGTCGATCGTGATGGAAGCGGGCCAGATGCAGCTCGGCCGGGGCGAGACGGTGGCCGACACCGCACGGGTCCTCTCCGGCTATGTCGACGCGATCATGATCCGCACCGACGATCACGCCAAGGTCGAGGAAATGGCGCATTACGCCAGCGTCCCGGTCATCAACGGCCTCACCGACGCGTCGCATCCGTGTCAGATCGCGGCCGACCTCCTCACCATCATCGAACAGGGCAAGTCGCTCCCAGGCCTGAAAGTCGCGTGGCTCGGCGACGGCAACAACGTCCTGGCATCCATCGTCGAGGCGGCTGGGCTGATGCAGTTCGATGTCGTCGCTGCCTGCCCACAGGGCTATCAGCCGTCGGAAGAAGACCTTGCGCTCGGCAAGGGCCGCGCAAAGGTCGTCGGTAATGCGCGCGAGGCCGTCGAAGGCGCCGATATCGTCGTCACCGACACCTGGATCTCGATGGGCCAGGCGCATGCCGACACCAAGCTCGCGGCCATGATGCCGTTCCAGGTCGATGCCGCGCTGATGGCGGCCGCCAAGCCCGACGCGAAGTTCCTCCACTGCCTCCCCGCGCACCGCGGGGAAGAGGTGACGCCCGACGTCATCGATGGTCCGCAATCGCTGATCTGGGCAGAGGCGGAAAATCGGCTGCACGCGCAAAAATCCATTCTGCGCTGGTGCTTGGGCCAGATCGGTTGATCCCGATCTTCTCCCGCACCATCTAGGCTGCCCATCCCCGTTCTCCCCGGACTGGCTAGGGCGCTCACGCTTGCGTGGGCGGAGTTGCAGCGGGCAAGGCTTGAATGAACAGCATGCAGACCGTCAAACCTGATTTTGACCGCGCGATTGGCTTCACCATCCCGGGCCAGAATGCCCGCGGCCGGATGGTGCGCCTCGGCCCGGTGCTCGACGAAATCCTCGCCGCCCACGCCTATCCGCCGGTCATCGAGTCGCTCCTCGCGGAGGCGCTGACCGTCACCGCCTTGGTCGGCGCGACATTGAAGGACGCCAACGGTCAGCTGACGCTCCAGACCCAGAGCGAGACAGGCGTCGTTCGCTTGCTCGTCTGCGATTATCGCGGCGGCGAAATTCGCGGTTACGTGCAGTTCGATGCCAACCTGTTGGCGGCCGCCCCGCAAGATCCGGCGCTCGTGGATTTGTTCGGCCAGGCCTATCTCGCGATCACCTTTGATCTGGCGACCACCAGGGAGCGCTACCAGGGCATCGTTCCGCTCGATGGCGATCGCCTCGCCGATGCCGTGCAGAGTTATTTCGCCCAGTCCGAGCAGATCCCGACCCAGGTCCGCGTCGGCTTTGCCAAGCACGACGGGCGTTGCATCGCCGGCGGCCTGCTGCTTCAGCATCTTCCCGAAGGCGAAGAAGGTCGCGCGCGTCTCCATACCAAGCTCGATCATCCTGAATGGGAGCATGTGGCGGCGCTGGGTGCCACCATGGGCGCGGATGAGCTGGCTGATACGTCGCTACCGCTCGAAACGCTGCTGTGGCGCCTGTTCAACGAGGAGGATGAGGTTCGAGTCCTTGCGGATACCGCCCTCTCGCGCGGCTGCCGCTGCACCCTGGAGCACATCCGCGGCGTGTTGGCGAAGTTCCCCCACGACGAACGTCTCGCCATGGCGGATGAGAACGGGGTGATCGGGGTCGATTGCGCCTTTTGCTCGACTGTGTTTCCCGTTCCCGTTGAGGAGCTTGCCGGCTGATCCGACGGGCAGGTGCGGGGCATTCGTTAGCACGATCTTAACGATCGATCCTTAAGCTGGCGACGTGCTTCTAGCCGAGCACTTCTCTCCCTAGTTCAGTCCTCTAGCCGGGACTTCCTGGCCGTTCGCGTGTGCGGACGGCCGTTTTCTTCGGCCTCATTCCTTGCATCATGCCACCGATGAGCCTAGCCGCCGCGCGATCATGACCAACGATCAACCATCTGCCGTCGTCCTTGTATCGGGCGGCTTGGACTCGATGATTTCTGCTGCCTTGGCGCGGGAGGCCGGATATCGCCTCTATGCGCTGTCGATCGATTACAACCAGCGCCACCAGGTGGAGCTCGCCGCGGCGCGGCAAATCGCACGTCAGCTTGGCGCGGTTCGGCACGTGGTGCTCCCGATCGATCTTTCCGCATTCGGTGGCTCGGCGCTGACTGCCGATATCGACGTACCGAAGGATGGGGTCGGGGAGGGGATACCGATCACCTACGTGCCGGCCCGCAATACCGTTTTCCTCAGCCTCGCTTTGGCGTGGGCGGAGACGGTGGGCGCCCGCGCGCTCTACATTGGTGTGAACGCGCTCGATTATTCCGGCTATCCCGACTGCCGCCCCGAGTTCATCGCCGGTTTCGAGAACCTTGCAGAACTCGCCACCAAGGCGGGGGTGGAGGGCCATGCCTTCCGGATTCAGGCGCCGCTGCAGCATATGACGAAGGCGGATATCGTGCGTGAAGGCGATAGGCTGGGTCTGGACCTGGGGCTGAGCTGGTCCTGCTACGATCCGGCGCCCGGCGGTCTGCATTGCGGGCTGTGCGACAGCTGCCGCCTGCGGCACAAGGGGTTCCAGGACGCAGGGATCGTTGATCCGACTGCTTACGCGATGACACCGTCGGCGCCCTGACGATGAGTTATGCCGTCAAGGAAATGTTCCTGACGCTCCAGGGCGAGGGCGTTCAGGCTGGTCGCCGGGCGGTATTCGTCCGGTTCGCCGGCTGCAACCTGTGGAGCGGCCGGGAAGAGGATCGCGCTACCGCAATCTGCAAATTTTGTGACACCGATTTCGTCGGCATGGACGGGCTGGGCGGTGGCCGTTTCGCTGATGCCGATGCGCTGGTCGCTGCGGTGGTGGCCATGTGGGACGGCGGCGAGCAGGACCGCTTCGCGGTCCTGACCGGCGGCGAGCCGATGCTGCAGGTGGACGATGCGCTGGTCGACGCGCTGCACGCCGCCGGCTTCTTCCTGGCAATCGAGAGTAACGGCACGCTCCCCGTTCATCCAGGGATCGATTGGGTCTGCATCAGCCCCAAGGCCGGCAGCGAGACGGTCCAGCGTAGTGGTGACGAACTGAAGGTCGTGTGGCCGCAGCCCGGCACGAACCTGGAGGCGATGGAAGAGTGGGGATTTTGCCACTTCCTCCTGCAGCCGCTCGATGATCCCAATGCCGTCGCCAACCAGGCTGCTGCGATGGCGAAGGTCATGGAACGTCCGCGGTGGCGATTGTCGCTGCAAACCCACAAATTGTTGGGCTTGCGCTAGGCTGGTCCCGGAAGGACGGTGGCGCATCCGGCGCTGCGTCATGCCCTTGCCTTCAGTGCTTCTTCTTAAGGCCGTGCAGCTTGTGCCAGAGGTAGAACCCGCCGGCCGCGACGAGCGTCAGCCCGATCGCCAGATCCGCCTGATGGAAAAAGGCCTTGAGGCGCGGATCGTTGTTCCATGACTGGCCCAGCTGCGCGCCGATCCACGCCAGCAGGTAGCAGAACGGCCAGGAGCCGATGAACGTGTAGACGTGGAAGGGGATCAGCTTCATGCGTGCTACCCCGGCGGGGAAGGCGATGAAGGTCCGGATGATCGGCAGCATCCGGCCAATCAGGATCGCCGCTGCGCCCCAGCGGTTGAAGAACCGGTCCGCCATGTCGAGCTCGCCCGGGCCGACCAGAACATATTTGCCCCACTTTTCTGCCAAGGGCCGCCCGCCGCGCCGCCCGATCTCATAAGCGACCACTGACCCGACATTACAGCCGAAAGCGCCCGCGGTTGCCGCCAGATAGATGTTCATCTCGCCCGTCGAGACCAGATAGCCGGCAAAGGGCATGATGATCTCTGAGGGGAGCGGAATACAGGCGCTTTCGATCGCCATCAGCAGCACGATTCCCCAATAGCCACCGGCACGGATCACGCCGACCGTGAAGATGGCGAGGGCAGCAAGTATCTTCTCGAACATGCGGCGCCTGTGGGGGAAGGCGACAGGCCGGTCAATCGAGATGCGCGTGGTGCCGAGGCGACGGCACGACAGTCGGCTGTTGCCGCGCGCTTCAGGCCGCGGTTTCGCCGATCCGGCGCAGATCTTCCACGAACCGCGCGTATTCGCTGGAGCGCGCGGCCTCGTCGGGCAGCCGCAGCAGGTAACTGGGATGGACCGTGATCCAGGCGTCACCGCCATCACCCGGCAGGCGAAGCTGCCGTCCCCGTTCGCGGCTGATCGTCATCACCTTCCCGAACAGCGAGCGTGCGGCCGTCGCACCCAGCGCAACCGTCACCTTGGGACGCAGCAGCGCCTGTTCCTGTTCGATCCACCATCGACATGCCTCGATTTCCCCCGCGTTGGGCTTTGCGTGGATCCGCCGCTTGCCACGGGGTTCGAACTTAAAATGCTTCACCGCATTGGTGACATAAGTTTGCGCGCGATCGATCCCGGCCTCGGCCAGCGCACGATCGAACAACTGACCGGCGGGGCCGACGAACGGGTGACCCGCCAAATCCTCCTGATCGCCAGGTTGTTCGCCGACGAACATGATGCTGGCGTCGAGAGGGCCCTCGCCGAACACCGTTTGTGTCGCGTGCTTGTACAGGTGGCAGCGGGTGCAACTGAGCGCTTCCTCCCGAAGCGCCTGCCACGCCGCCTCGCTGTTGTTGCCCGGCATCGTCCTCGCCTTTTCGATCATGCCACTCTCCCGTTTCTGCGCCGTGGCGAGCAGGTCGGGCACCAGAGCGGTCTCCGGCATGTTCTTCCAGTATTTGCGCGGCATCTCCTTGAGCATCGCGCCCACCTTCACCCGCGCGGGGTTGAAGATGGAGGCATAATAGGTCTTCCAGACCTCCTCGACCGGATCGCCCTGCGGTGCATCCGCTTTTGTCGCGCCCGGCCCCTCCTGCAGTGCGCTTCCGTCCCAGTGCAGCGACACCTCCGGCGTCAGGATCGACCAGCGCATGCTGCCGAAGCGGTTGACGAAGAAGGCGGCGTTGGCGCGAACGATATGGTGCTCCGGCTCGAACCAGCCCACATAGCGCCCCTCCTCGGCATCCCCACCATCTGCATCTGCCACTTCGCGGAACCGCAGGAAGGCGCGCATCTTGTGGATGTCTCGCCGAACCTGTTTCGCCAGACCTTCCAACCGGCGCAGCAGCGGGTCGGCATGATCTTCCATCACCCCGGGCCTTCGCCGCAGCCGGTCGAGCAAGGTGTAGAGCATGGCGAACCGCTCGGGATCGCGGTGAAGGATGGCACTTCGGCCAAGATCGATGAACGAGCGGGGTACCTTGAAGGCGCTCGCCGCTGGTGCGTCCGGCGCGACCGCAGCGGGCGTGGGCGCCCTCGCTGCGGCGAACAGATCGGTCGTCTCACCGCCGACCTGCCACACGACATCATCCGGCGGCACGCTTTGGCTCATCAAGCCACGTGCCGCCTCGCGCCATCCATCAAAGTCGTCGGGTGCCGACAGAGTGACGATCCGCATGGTGCGGCAGCGCCTCAGTCGCGCTCATCCCCGCCCGGCGGGTTCTCACGCGCAATCTCCAGTTCCTTGGGCTTGCGCTCCTCATAGGTCGCCGCGATCTTCGCCTCCACCTCATCGTCCAGCTCGGCTTCAGCGGCGGGGAACATGTCCTCCTCTTCCTCGTCGATATGATGCTCGTAGCGGTGGCGCATATGGTCAAACTTCTGCTCCCATTCCTCGGAGCCGAACTCGATCGCCATCATCTCGCCGAGCAGATCATCAACTTCCTTGTGCTCGGCGACCGAATGGCGCGCATCGTCACGCAGCTCAGGGTCGGCAAGCATGACCGAATATAGCGCTTCCTCCTCCGCCGCGGCGTGGCTCTGCAATTCCAGCCGGAAGCTCTCGAACAGCGATTGGCGCTCTCCGGAGGCACCCTGAAGCTCGCCGAGCTGCTTCAGCATCTCGCGCTGCTTGTCGTGATCCGCCTTCAGCTCGCGATAGATTTGCGCCTGTGTCATTGCCGCTTCTCCCGTGGAGTGGCGACAACCAGCCATGCGCCGGCTGGTTTCTCTTGCGAGATGTTATCAGGCGCTCAGCGCGCTCGCCCAATGAGCCTCTGCCTGTGCCAGCGCGCGCGGATCATCCACGTCGAGCCACCAGCGATTGCTGACATCAACGACCCGTGCATCGCCGGTCTGCGCCAGTGCCGTTACGCCATCGGAGATCGAGCCGGCGCGGCCCTCGGCAATTGCGGCCCGGAGCGCGTCGTGGAACCGGCCGTCGACACAGAAGATGCCGCAATCGAACGCGTCGTAACCGTCCAAATGCTTGCCAATCGCGACGATCCGGTCGCCTTGCGTCCGCACGCGCGTAACATCGTCCAGGTCGACAAGCGGATTGTCGAGGTTGCGATCAACCGCAAGAGTCAGCGCTGCTGGCACGGCCGCGATGGCGGATCGTACGATCTCCGGGTCGAACAGATGATCCGCCATCATCAGCAGATGGCGCTCCGGCCCAATTACCGTGGCGCCGGTCAGGACGGAATGGCCGTTGGGCTGTGCCCAATCCGGCGTCGCGACGCAGGTGATGGCCGGGTCAAGGCGGGCGAGGAACCCGCTCAGGCGTTCGCCTTCATGGCCAGTGACCACCACGAACTCCGTCGCGCCGCCAGCACGTGCTGCGTCGATGACGCGAGCGATCATCGGAACGCCCGCGACTTCGGTCAGCGGCTTGGAGGGAGAAACGGCGCGCAGCCGGCTGCCAAAGCCGGCTGCGACGATCAGCGCTTTCACTTACTCGGCAGCGAGCGGCGATTCGGCCTGGATGAAATCGTCGGTCATCTGCGCTGCGACGTCGTCGGTGAACTGCTCTGGCGGGTGCTTGCAGAAGAACGCCGAGGGACCGGTGAGCGCGCCGGCAATGCCGCGATCGAGGCCAACCTTCACGCAGCGGATCGCGTCCACCACCACAGCAGCCGAATTCGGGCTGTCTTCGACCGAGAGACGAAGCTCCAGGTTCATCGGCACGTCGCCGAACAGGTTGCCCTCGAGGCGCAGGAAGCACAGCTTGTTGTCGTGCAGCCAGGGGATGTAGTCCGACGGGCCGACGTGGATGTTCTCATCCGCGAGGCGCTCGCTCAGCACGGCCTGAACCGCCTCGGTCTTCGACTCCTTCTTGCTCGACAGGCGATTGCGATCGAGCATGTTCATGAAGTCGGTGTTGCCGCCCGTGTTCAGCTGATAGGTGTGATCGATCGTCACGCCGCGCTGCTTGAACAGGTTGGACAGAACGCGGTGGACGATGGTCGCACCCACCTGCGCCTTCACGTCGTCCCCGATGATCGGCAGGCCGGCGTCGGCGAACTTCTTTTCCCACTCTGGGCGGCTCGCGATGAACACGGGCATGCAGTTCACCACGCCCACGCCTGCCTCAAGCGCGCATTCCATGTAGAATTCGGTCGCGTCCTGGCTGCCGACGGGCAGGAAGTTGACGAGGATCTCGGCGCCGGAATCCTTGATCGTCTGAACGATCTCGGCCTTGGTGGCGTCGCGGGTTTCATCCACCTCGAAGCCTCGATCGTTTGCCGCGGTCAGCATGTGCGGCGCGACGCCGTCCAGCTTCGCGCCCATCTTCACGATCGTGCCGGTGGCCGGCACATCGGCATGGAACACCTTGGTGCAGTTCGGCTTGGCAAAGATGGCTTGGCCGAGATCGAGCCCCACCTTGCGGGAATCAACGTCGAACGCCGCCACGAATTCCAGGTCGGAAACGCGGTAGCCGCCAATTTCCTCGTGGATCAGGCCATGGGCCGTGTTGCTGGCAGCATAATGATACTTGCCCTGAACCAGGCTGGATGCGCAGTTGCCGACACCGATAACCGCCACCTTGATCGTCGCCATTCTCTTGAACCCCGAAGCGCCGGGAAACAGTTCCCGACGTGACAAATGAATGGCAGCGTGGTGACAGATACGCGACGCCTGTCAAGCAAACCATGCCGGTGGTAGAGGGCCGGCAAGGGGACACGAAAAGTGGCAACGATCGAACTGCAGCCAAGCGTGACCGGAAAGCCACGCGAGTTGCAAGGGTTTCTCAACAGGACGCTTTATCATCCCGCGGCGCGGCGGCTGGCGCGAGCGTTGGCCGCGACTCCGATCACGCCCAACATGGTTTCGGTGTTCGGGGCGATGATGGTGGTCGCAACGGGCATCCTCTACGCGCGGATCGGCACGCCGGCAGCGATCGCGGCTGGGTTCGCTCTCCACCTGTTGTGGCATGTCGTGGACGGTGCCGACGGTGATCTCGCGCGGCTGACCGGACGTGCGAGCCCGAGCGGCGAGGTGGTCGACGGATTGTGCGATTACGGCGGCCACGTCGTCCTTTACCTTCTGCTCGGCGCGCTGCTCGATGATACGCTCGGGGCATTCGCATGGGTACTTGCGGTCGGGGCGGGCGGATCGCGCATCATCCAGTCGGTCTTCGCGGAGAGTTCGCGGCGCAGCTACCAATGGTGGGCCTATGGCGTGCCATGGCTCCAGCACAATCGCAGCGCGCCGACCGGCGTCGGCG
The DNA here is from genome assembly GCF_036890205.1 of Sphingomonas panaciterrae. NCBI lineage: Bacteria > Pseudomonadati > Pseudomonadota > Alphaproteobacteria > Sphingomonadales > Sphingomonadaceae > Sphingomonas > Sphingomonas panaciterrae. The sequence goes on along the minus strand of NZ_JAKNQR010000002.1, from coordinate 321,310 downwards.
GCGCGCTCGGCAAGGCGTATCTAGGGGTTTCGCACGTGTTGACCGGCGCCACGGCCAAGGTGAACGCGATTGTCGCCGGCGCTGAAGTCGATCCGGCCGAGCGGCAGCGGATCGCGAGGCTGGCGCGCGAGGTTGGGCCATCTTTCCTGTTCCTGCCGGGGGTGCTCGGCGCCAACCCGCGGACGATCATCCTTGGCCTCAGCATGATCGCCGGGAGTCCGATGTGGTTCTTCCTCGTGGAACTGACCATCCTGAACGTCGTCCTCGTCGCGGCCATCCTGCGGCAGCGCGTGCAATGCCGTCGCCTCGTCACACTGATCGCCCGGGGCCGGAGCTGATCGCCACCCCGGTCGCGAGGGAGCGCAGCAGCCTTGATCGTGATTGCGTCATGGAACCGGCTGTTCCAGTCCTCGTTTCGTCCTCGAAACGGGAGAACATGATGAAGAGCTTCACGATCGCCGGACTGGGCGCATGCGTCCTGGCACTGGCTGCATGTGATGAGGGTAAGCTGGAAACCGGCATGCCGACCGCGGGCGGCGCGACGGCGGTTGCGATGCTGCGCACTGCGGCCGGCGCCGATGTCGGTCGCGTCACCGCCAGCGAAGTCACGGGCGGCCTGCGCTTCACGGTCGACGCAAAGGGCATGCCGGCGGGAACACACGGCGCCCATGTCCACACGACCGGTCGTTGTGATGCTCCCGGCTTCGAAACGGCTGGCGGCCACTGGAACCCGACGGGCGCGAAGCACGGGACGATGAACCCGCAGGGCCCCCATCAGGGCGACGTTCCCAATCTGATTATCGATTCGGCCGGCCGCGGCACGGTGGCCGCGACGATCCCCGGCGCGACGATGGCCGGGCTGCTCGACACCGATGGCGCTGCCTTCGTGGTCCATGCCGATGCGGACGATCTGAAGACCGACCCGTCAGGCAATAGCGGCGCCCGCATCGCCTGCGGCGTGTTCCAGCCATCCTGATGCGCGGCGTGCTGAGCGTGAGCCTGGGCATACCCGCCCGGGCTCACGCTCAGCGCGAGCTCGTTCTTCATGGCCGAATAGGGGTAGCGGCCTGCAGAAGGCCGTTGAAGGTCAGTCCTTGCGGTTCAGGCTGACGCCGTACAGCTCCATGCGATGATCGACGAGGCGAAAGCCCAGTCGCTCCGCAATCTGCTTCTGCAGCAATTCCAGCTCGGGATCGACGAACTCGATCACCTTGCCCGTCTCGACGTCGATCAGATGGTCGTGATGAGCTTCGGGCGAGGGCTCGTAGCGGGCACGTCCGTCGCCGAAATCATGGCGATCAAGGATGCCCGCTTCCTCGAACAGGCGCACCGTGCGGTACACCGTCGCGATGGAGATGCCCGGATCGATCGCCGAGGCGCGTTCATATACCTTTTCCACGTCGGGGTGATCGTCGGCTTCTGACAAGACGCGGGCGATAACCCGACGCTGCTCGGTGATGCGCAGGCCTTTTTCCTGACAGAGGGCTTCGAGATCAATCTTGCGTGGCATGGCATCCATGTAGTCGCTGAGGGCGCAGGTCGAAAGCGTTATCGACTCGCAACAAGCCTAGGTTAGCGCGACCGCATAGCTGTGCGCGTCAAAGGATTCGCCGGCGCGGCCACGGTAATAGGCGCGGCGTTCCCCCACCTTGGCGAAGCCGTGGCTGCTATAAAGGTGAGTGGCCGGATTGCCGGCGCGCACTTCGAGATGCAGGCGAACCGCACCTCGCGCGCGTGCATCGGCGATCACGCTGCGCAACAGCGCTGCCCCCACACCCTTGCGACGAAAGCGGGGCGAGGTGGCGATCAGCAGCAGCTCGGCCTCGTCGACAATCGCGCGCGTCAAGGCAAAGCCGGCGATCTCGCCGTCGATCTTGGCGAGGGTGAGCCAGACTCCCGGCATGCCGAGGATGCCCAGGCATTGGGCTCGGGTCCATGCCTCACCGAACCTTGCATCGAACGCGTCGGCCATCACCTGCTCGACCGCTGCGATGTCACCGGGCGAGCCGCGGGTCAGCTCGATCATGTGCAGACGGGTGCTCACGCCGGCAGCTTCGCGTCGGGCGCGCGGCCGTACAGCGGGCGTGGCGGCAAGTCGGCGAGCGACGCGGGCAGCAGATGCGCGCGCGAGGCGTCCGGCAGGGCATCGTGGGCCTGCAAGCCGGGATCGATCGGCAACAGCCAGCGAACCCCGCTGCCGACTGCCGGCCGGTCTCCCAGCGCGAGGATGGCAGCGTCGGGCCGCAGGGACACGAGCGGATCACTGGGTTCCAGCGGAAGGGCGGTGAAGCCTTGCATGAACACCTCACCGTGCCCCCCTTCAAGCACGACCGCAAGCGGGGCTTTCACGCCATCGGCAATCGCCGCCGTCGCCAGCAGCGCGGTGGAAGAATAGCCGCGAACCGGCACGCCCCAGCCCAGCGCCAGGCCGCGCGCGGCGGCGATGCCCACCCGGATGCCGGTGAAGCTGCCCGGCCCCACATCGACCAGGATCTCGTCAGCGCGGCCGCCGTCCGGGAGAGCCGCAATCATTGGCACCAGCCGTTCGGCGTGACCGCGCCCGACCACATCATGGCCTGCGGCGATCACCTGATCGCCCTCCAGCAGGGCAACAGAGCAGGCGGCGGTGGCGGTATCGATGACAAGGGTACGCTGCATCACATCCCTTTGCCAAAGCCGCGCCGGGGCTCAACCCCCAAATCAGGTCGCGCCTCTGCCGACACGCTTATCAGGCGATGCGGTTGAACCTCTCGAAGTCCGGGCGCGGGCTGCGTTCGAAGATGCTGGCCGGGTCGCCGTGGCCGAGGGTCGAGATGAAGTTGGTCCGAACGCCCGGCTGATCGGCAAAGAATGCCTTGTCGACTTCCGCAGCGTCAAAGCCACTCATCGGACCAGTGTCGAGACCAAGCGCCCGAGCGGCGAGGATGAAATAGCCGCCCTGGAGCGACGAATTGCGGAACGCGGAAGCCTCGCGCAGCTCAGTGTTGCCGTCGAACCAGCTCTTGGCATCGGTATGCGGGAAGAGGTCGGGCAGGTGTTCGTGAAAATTCACGTCCATGCCGATGATGACCGTCACGGGCGCCTGGCGGATCTTGTCGGCGTTGGTGCTGCTCGCGAAGGACGCTAGCTTCTCCTTCGACTCCGGCGTTGTGCACCAGATTAGGCGAGCAGGCAGCTGATTGGCGCTGGTCGGTCCCATCTTCATCAGGTCCCAGATCGCACGCAGCTCCCCCTCGCGTACCGGCTCATCGGTATAGCCGTTGTAGGTCCGGGCGGTGCGGAACAACTGATCGAGCGCGACGTCATCGAGCGGGGTGGCCAAACGGATTCTCCATCAGAAAAAGGGGCAGACCGACGCCCGATACCACGTGCGGCGCGGGCAAGGTCGGGCGTGACAAGGCGGGGCGATGCCGGCTATCACAGCGCCCCTCGCGATCAGATTGCGCGAACCTCGGTCACTTCGGGCACGTAGTAACGCAGCAGCTGTTCGATGCCGTTCTTCAGCGTCGCGGTCGAAGAGGGGCAACCTGAGCAGGCGCCCTGCATGCGCAGGTATACCTTGCCCTGGTCGAACCCGCGATACACGATGTCACCGCCGTCATTGGCCACCGCTGGGCGCACGCGGGTCTCGATCAGCTCCTTGATCTGCGCGACGATCTCGGCATCGGCGGGGTCATCCGAGAAGCTTTCCTCCTCCGCCGGCACGCTGAACCCGGCGGTACCGCCGGTGCGGAATAATGGCATCTGCGCGGTGAAGTGATCCATCAGGATCGACAGGACGTCCGGCTTCACCTCATGCCATGCGGCGCCCGGCGCAATCGTGACCGAGATGAAATCGCGTCCGAAGAACACGCCGGTCACATCGCCAAGGTCGAACAGCGCCTTGGCCAGCGGAGATGCCTCTGCTTCCTCGGGCGTGGCGAAATCCCGTGTACCGGCGTCCATGACGGTGCGGCCCGGCAGGAACTTCAGCGTTGCCGGATTGGGCGTGGGTTCGGTTTCGATCAGCATGCCATCCATGTGGCCCGCCGACCGCGGTCGATCAAGCGCAGCGGGCGAAAGGAAAGGTTTCAGTTTCCGAAGAACCGCCGCTCGCGATTCAACCCATCTGCATCATTCGCTATGCACGACTTCCATTTTGCCGCGGGGCTTCTGTAGCAGCAGGACCAGCGGAACGGCGGCGAACGAAATCCAGCTCATCATATAAAAATCGTCGATATAGGCGATCATCGCCGCCTGCTTGTTCACCATGCCATCCAGCATCGACATGGCGGCGTCAGAAACGGTCCCCAACCCACGCAGCATGTTGAGGTCGAAGCCGGACACCACCGTGCCGGTCACATGCTGCGCCAGATCGGCATGGCTGGTCTGCGTGTTCCGCGCCAGCAGCACGGTCACCATCGAAATGCCGGCCGACTGGCCGATCGAGCGGAACAGGTTGAGCAGGCTTGACCCGTCGGTGCGATACCGGCCGTCCAGCGTGGCGAAGGCCATGGCGTTGAGCGGCATGAACACCAGTCCCATGCCCAGCCCCTGGACGAACCCGGCGGTGATCACCGGCCAGTAATCCTGCTCCAGCGAGTAACCCGCCATCTGCCGTAGCGAGATGCCGAAGATGATCAGCCCCACCATGATGACGATACGAGTATCGACCTTGCCCATCAGCCGCCCGGCCAGCCACATGGTGAAAAGCACGCCAACCCCACGCGGCGCCATCATCATGCCGGTGTCGATCACCGGATAGCCGAACAGGTTCTGCAGCATCGGTGGCAACAGCGCCATCGGCGCCATGGTCGATATGCCGACGACCAGCATGAACAACAGCCCGGTGACGAGATTGCGATTTCGGAACAGCGCGCGATCGAACAGCGGCTTCTTCGCCGTCGCAAAGTGGAAGACGGCAAGCCAGGTGAACGCCAGCGCTGCCAATCCTTCGATGATGACTTCCCAGCTGTCGAACCAGTCCTCGCTCTGCCCCCGGTCGAGCATCAGCTGGAACGCGGCGACCGCAACGCCCAGATAGACGAAGCCCGCATAGTCGAAGGATCGCCTCGCCTTGGGCCTGCTCGGCAGCAGGAACCACAGGATTGCGAAGGTGGCGGCGCCCACTGGCACGTTGACGTAGAAGACCCAGCGCCAATTGTAGCTTTCAGTCAGCCAGCCGCCGAGCACCGGCCCCATGATCGGGCCGACCATCACGCCCATGCCCCACACGCTCATCGCCTTGGCAGCGTTCTCGGGTGCGTTGATGTCCAGCATCGACGTTTGCGACAGCGGATTGATGAAGGCCGCGAAGATGCCCTGAAAGACACGGAAGATCACCATCTCCTCCAGGCTGGTGGCGATGCCGCACAGCATGGACGCAATGATAAAGCCGCCGGTGGCGATGAGGAAAAGGTTGCGGCTGCCCAACCGGTCGGACAGCCAGCCGGTGGCGGGCAGGGCGATCGCGGTGGCGACGATATAGCTCGTCAGCACCCAGGTGACGGTGTCCACCGTCGCCCCCAGGCTCGTCATCATGTGCGGAAGGGCGACATTGGCGATCGTGGTGTCGAGGATCTGCATGATCATCGCCCCCATGATGCCGATGGTCAGCAGTCCGCGGTTTCGGGTCTCCAGCAGCGGCTTGCCCTCAGCCTGCGGCTGGGCACCATGCCCGCCCGACGCTGCCGAACGGGGCGCAGCGGCGCTGGAGGCCACGTCAGCGTGACCCGGTGTCGATCGTGACCTCGGTCGACAGGCCGGCGATCATCGCCCGCGGCGGGGCTCCATCAATGGCGATGCGCACGGGCACTCGTTGCGTCACCTTGACCCAATTGCCGTTGGCATTCTGCGCCGGGAGGACGGAGAATTCACTGCCCGTGCCAGCGCCGATCGATTCCACGCGGCCGTGAACCTTGATCCCCGGATAGGCATCGAACTCCATCTCGGCCGCCTGTCCCACCCTCATGTGATTGAGGTCGGTTTCCTTGAAGTTTGCCTCCACCCAGGGGCGGTCGCTGACCACCAGGCTTAGCGCCGGCACGCCGGACGGCGTGATGTTGCCGACCTGCAGCCGGTTCGTCTGGCTGACCACGCCATCGGTGCGCGCACGGACGACGGTACGCTCCAAATTCATGGCAGCCTGCGCGCGCTTGGCGAGGGCCACCTGGATCGCCGCCGGCTGACCTGCGCCGCCTCCTGATCCGATCTGCTGGCGGGCGCGCGCGGCCGCGGCCTCTCCTGTGGCAATCTTCGCCCTGGCGGCCTCGACCGCCTGGGTCGCCGCGTCGAGGCTGGCCGTCGTGGTAAAGCCGCGCTTCATCAATTCTGCCTGACGGCGATAGGTCGCCTCGGCCAGCGTCAGCTCGGCGCGCGCGCTCTGGATGTCGGCGGCGGCGCTCCCGGTATCGGTGGCCATGGTCGCGACGGAAACCCGCGCCGTGGCAAGGTCGGCGTCGGCCTGCGCCAAGGCAATGCGATAGGGCTCGGGATCGATACGGAACAGGACGTCGCCGGCCTTGACGCGTTGGTTCTCGCGCACATTGACGGCAACGATCCGGCCCGACACGTCCGGGCTGACCGAGATCATGTCCTGCCGGACATAAGCGTTGTCGGTCGCGATATAGCGGCCGGAGGTGAAATAGAAAAATGCGCCCACGGCTGCGATCAGCAGCGGCACGCCGAACATCAGCACCGGACGCAGCCAGCCGCGATGACGTGGACTGGACGATGGCGCAGACCCGGCGGGCTCGATCGTCATCTGATCTGCTGCCGGTTCACCCGCAGCCGGGCCGCGGCTTGGATCCGCATCAGCCATTGCTCGCCTCCCGCGTGTCGGCCGGGTCCAGATTGTCGCGAATGCGGTGGAGAAGGTCGATCATCATGTCCGTCTGCTCCCCGGATATGCCGCGTAGCGCCTGCGCCATCAGCTCGTCGGCGGTGGCGTGAAGCTCCTCGAGAACGGGGCGCGCTCTCGGAGTCAGGTACAAGCGCCAGGCGCGCCGATCCTTCGGATCCCGCCGGCGCTCGACCAATCCGGCCTCTTCCATCCGATCCACCAGGCGGCAAAGGGTAATCGGCTCCACCTCAAGTAGTTCGGCGAGCCCGCCCTGATTGATCCCCTCGTGCCGGCTAATGCCGAGCAACGCCTTCCACTGCGCGCGGGTGGCTCCGTGCTGGCGGGCGCGCTCGTCGAACCGCTTTCGCAGGAGGCGGGACGTATCGCTCAACAGGAATCCGAATGTCTCGGTCATACCCCTGCACATAATAAGCAGGCTTATGAATTGGAAGCCATCAACATTCCAAGCGGCGTGCCACCAAAATCCCGCGCTTGCGTTGGGAGAGGCGAAAGCATCATGGGCAAGGGATCATGGCGGTGGGCAGCGCGGGGTCGAGGATGGAGGGCGGATGCCAATGCGGCCGTGTCCGCTACGTTGCTGTGATCGAGGATGATGACGCCTATCTTTGCCATTGCCGCATGTGCCAGCGCGCCACCGGCGGCGTCTCGATTGCCTTCAAGAACATCCCCGCATCATCGCTGCAATGGCTCACCGAACCCGACTGGTACCAATCCTCCCCCATCGCACGTCGCCCCTTTTGCGCCGCCTGCGGCACGCCGCTCGGCTTCGCCTTTCTGCGCAATGTCGAGAACGTCGATGTCACTGTGGGCAGCTTCGACGATCCGGCGCGCTTCCGCCCGGTGCACCATTATGCCGTCGAAAGCATGCACGAGGCATGGATCGACACGCGCGACTTGCCACGCATGCGCAGTGAGCAGAATGAGGGCGTGATCAAACGCTGGATGGACGCTTGTGGCAAAACTCCCGACTGAGACGCAGTATTTCAACAGCTTCGACGGAACGCGGCTGGCATGGCACACCATGGGGGAGGGGCGTCCGATCGTCCTGATCCACGGCTATTTCTCCGATGCGAACACCAATTGGATCCGCTACGGCCATGCAGAGGCGGTCGCAGCGAAGGGCTTTCAGGTCATCATGCCGGACCTGCGGGCGCACGGTGACAGCGACAAGCCGCACGATCCCGTCAACTATCCGCCTGATGCGCTGGCGCGCGACGGCCACGCGCTGATCGCTCACCTGGGGCTCACCGACTATGACCTGGGCGGCTATTCACTGGGTGCGCGCACCACGGCACGGATGCTGGCGACCGGTGCCACGCCCGGTCGCGTGATCTTCTCCGGCATGGGGCTGGAGGGGCTGACCAATGCTGAACGGCGTGCCGATCATTTCCGCCACATCCTCTCCAACCTTGGGCAGCACGAACGGGGAAGCCCGGCGTGGCTCGCGGAGGCGTTCCTGAAAACGACCGGCGGCGATCCCGTCGCCCTGCTTCGGGTGATCGACACCTTCGTCTCCACTCCGCGTGAAAGCGTGGCGCAGTTTTCTCAGCCGACGCTGGTCGTCAACGGCGTGGATGACGACGACAATGGCTCTGCCGCAGCGCTCGCAGCACTGTTGCCGAACGCCCGGCTGGTGGAGATCCCCGGCAATCATATGAGCTGCGTCACCAAGGCCGAGCTTGGTCAGGCAATGGCCGAATTTCTCCAGCCTTGACCCTTCGGAGGCCAGCTTTCAGTGTTGCCGCATAGCCTAAATATCTGAGGAATCTATGATCCGTCGATTTTCTTCGCTGATGGCGCTGGCAGTGGCGCTTGCCGCGCTTCCCGCCGTCGCCGAGCAGGCAGCGCCCGCCTCTGCCCCAGCCGCCGCGCCTACCGTGGCGCAGGCCGACGCCTTTGTCGCGGCCGTGGAGGAAGAGTTTGCCAAGCTCAGCGTCGATGTAGCCCGCATTTCCTGGGTCAATGCGACCTACATCACGGAGGATACGGATGCGCTCGCGGCGGCCGCCGGCGGCCGCTACACCGAGCGTGCCGTACAGGTGGCGAACGAGGCCGCGCGCTACCGCTCGCTCCCCGGCTTGTCCGCCGACACGCGCCGCAAGCTGGACCTCATCATCGGCGGCATCACCCTGCCGGCGCCCACTCGCCCGGGAGCGGCCGAGGAACTCTCCACGCTCTTCACGCGCATGGGGTCCAGCTACGGCAAGGGACGCGGCACGCTGAACGGAAAGCCGATCAACGGGTCGGACATTGAAGCGACGATGGGCGAGGAACGCGATCCCGCCAAGCTGAAGGAGATGTGGGTCAGCTGGCATGACAATGTCGGCGCGCCCATGCGCGCAGATTATCTCGCCGCGACGAAGCTGACCAACGAGGGCGCGACCGGCCTTGGCTTCAAGGATGCCGGCGCATTGTGGCGGTCCGGCTATGATATGCCGCCGGACCAGTTTGCGGCGATGACCGACAAGCTCTGGGCCGAGGTGGAGCCGCTGTACAAGGCGCTGCACACCTATGTGCGGTGGAAACTGAACGAGAAGTACGGGGACGCGGTCCAGTCAAAGACGGGTCCGATCCGCGCGGATCTTCTCGGCAATATGTGGGCGCAGGAGTGGGGCAATATCTATGATGTCGTTGCACCTCCGGGAACCGGCGACCTTGGCTATGACATCGGCGATCTGCTGAAAGCCAAGCAATATGATCCGGTGAAGATGGTCAGGACGGGCGAGGGCTTTTACTCCTCGCTCGGCTTTGCGCCATTGCCGGAAACGTTTTGGACCCGCTCGCAGATCGTCAAACCGCTCGACCGCGAGGTGATCTGTCACGCGAGCGCCTGGGATGTCGACAACGTCGATGATCTGCGTATCAAGATGTGCACCAAGGTGAATTCGGATGATTTCATCACGATCCATCATGAGCTTGGCCACAATTACTATCAGCGGGCGTATAACAAGCAGCCGTTCCTCTACAAGAACGGTGCGAACGACGGTTTTCACGAGGCGATCGGTGATTTCGTCGCATTGTCGATCACCCCGGACTATCTGGTAAAGATCAACCTCCTCGATCCGGCACGCGTGCCGGCCGCGGACAAGGACATTGGCCTGCTGCTTCGGCAGGCGATGGACAAGATCGCCTTTCTCCCGTTCGGCCTGCTGATCGACAAATGGCGCTGGCAGGTGTTCTCAGGCGAAATCGCGCCGGGGCAGCTCCAGGCAGGATGGGACAAGCTTCGCCTACAATATCAAGGCATTGTTCCCCCAGTCCCACGCGACGAAAGCAAATTCGACGCCGGGGCGAAATATCACGTCGCGGCGGGCGTGCCCTACACCCGCTACTTCCTCGCCCGTATCCTGCAGTTCCAGTTCTACGAGGCGGCCTGCAAGCAGGCGGGGTGGAAGGGGCCGCTGCATCGCTGCTCGTTCTACGGCGACAAGCAAGTCGGATCGCGCCTCGACGCCATGATGAAGATGGGACAGTCGAAGCCGTGGCCCGACGCGCTTCAGGCCTTCACCGGCACGAGGGAAATGTCGGGCAAGTCGATGATGGCCTATTTCGCGCCGCTCAAGAAGTGGCTCGATGAGCAGAACAAGGGCAAGCCCAGCGGCTGGTAAGCGCTGCTAAACGCGCGGCCGGACGGGTCAGTTTCTGACCCGTCCGGCAGCTTCAGGTACCGGGGAAGAGGCCCCCGCGCGCGTCCAGTTCAATCGGGAATGACGTTCTCGTCGGCGATCCCCGCCTTGAACGATGCCGACGCGTCGGCGCCATCAGGCATGTGCGCGTGACCTGACGGCTCGGCCGGCTTCTGGGCTTGCTCGGAAGCCTTGCTGTTCTTCTTGCCCTTGCTTGACGCCGGATCGGCGTTGCCATCGTCCGTCCGGGGCGTCGATCCGCGCAAGGAAAGCAATGCCGCCGTCGCAGCGGCGCCAACCGCGGCCAGGCCACCGGCGATGGCTGCCTTGTTTTTCCACATCGGCGTCTTGGCAGTCGACGATGCGCTCGCGCTTTTTGGCTTGGCCGGGCGTTTCGGGGGCGGCGTCGCGCGCTTTGATGATCGCGGCTTCGGCGGTGCGGCCGGCTTCTTCACGGAGCTGGTTGATCCGCTCGCCTGAGCCGCTGAGCTCGCCGGCTTCCGCTTCGGCTTGGCTGCCGGCTTGCTCGCCGGGGTTGCGTCAGCCGGTTTGGCTGCGGTTCTCTTGCGCGGCGCGCGCCGCGCAGGCGGCTTGGGTGCGCTTGGTGTTGGGGTGTCTTCGTTGTCGGCCATGGTCTGCTCCCCTTTTCGCATGCAGTCAGGCCGGTAACGCAGCGGGGAGATAAATCGTTTCGTTGCGAGCAGTGCAGCACTGGTGCCGCACCGCTCGCACGGTTTGTCAGCGGAACGGCGGCTCGTTGAACGCCCGCAGCTTACGGCTGTGGAGCTTCTGGCCTTCACGCCACAGCTCCTCGCAGGTTTCGATCCCGATCCGCATATGTTCGGAGATCGCGCGCTCGTAGAACCGGTTGGCTTGGCCCGGCAGCTTCAACTCGCCATGAAGCGGCTTGTCGGATACGCATAGTAACGTGCCGTAGGGCACGCGGAAGCGGAAGCCCTGAGCGGCGATCGTGGCGGATTCCATGTCGATCCCCACTGCGCGGCTTAGCGAAAAGCGGAGCGCAGAGCGACTGTATCGCAGCTCCCAGTTGCGATCATCGGTGGTGACGATCGTACCGGTCCGCAGCCGCCGCTTCAGTTCCTCACCGGACTGGCCAGACACGGTCTCGGCCGCGCGCGCCAATGCCTGCTGAACTTCCGCAATCGCTGGTACCGGGATTTCAGGCGGCAACATGTCATCCAACACGTGATCGTCACGCAGGTAGGCGTGTGCCAGCACGTAATCGCCGATCCGCTGCGATGGGCGCAGCCCGCCGCAATGGCCAATCATCATCCAGGCATCAGGACGGGTGACGGCCAGGTGATCCGTGATCGTCTTCGCATTGGAAGGTCCAACGCCGATGTTGACCAATGTGATGCCCGATCGATCCGGCGCCATCAGATGATAGGCTGGCATCTGCAGCCGCCGCCATGCGCTGTCGTCGAGTACCGCCGGATCATCGCCGGGGTGGAACATGACGCCACCTGGACCAGCGAGTGCCGTAAAGCGGCTGTCGCCGGTCACCTGGCTCGCGCCCCAGCGAACGAATTCGTCGACGTACCGGTGATAGTTGGTGAACAGCACGTAGCGCTGCACATGCTCCGGCGACGTGCCGGTATAGTGGCGCAGCCGCGCGAGACTGAAGTCGGTGCGGAGCCCGTCAAACAGCGCGAGGGGACGGGTGCCATCGATAGAGGCCCACAGACCGTCCGCGATCTCGTCGCCAATATGGGCGAGCTCAGTCGCGGGGAAATGGCGTGCGAGTTCGGCGGCCGAAACCTCGTCCAGGCTCAGCGCGTGGCCGGCGTCGAGAACATAGGGGAACGGGATTTCCGTGGCGCCCGCCACTGCTTGGACGGAGACTTCATAATCTTCCATCAACAGGGTCAGTTGCTCGACGAGATAATCCGCGAACAGCGCGGGCTTCGTGACTGAAATCCGGTACTCGCCCGGCGTGACAAGCCGACCGAAGGAGCGCAACGGCGCCGGCCGATGGTCACCACCGCCGGCAAAGGTGAGGCGGATCTCGGGATAAGCGAACGAGCCGTCGCGGCGTGCCTCGGGCGGCGGCGGTGTTCCTTCGGTAAGGTAGAGATCCAGCGCTGCCTGCAAGCGTGCGACAGCGCGGGTATAGAGCCGATCGAGTTCGGCAACGATGTCTTGAGCAGTCATCGCGGATCGTTACGCCGCGATGGTGACACTGGCAAGACTGGGTAGTCTGCCAGCGCGATGGGTGGCCCCGGGTGTTTACCCGGAGCGACCCTGCGCATCAGTGTTTCGTGCTGCCGTGACCCTGCTCGGCGTTGCGACGGCTGGCAGCGTAGGCTGCGCCCCCGATCGCTGCTGCGACACCGGCCACGATCCCCGCCGTGGCATAGGGGTGATCCTTGACGGCCCCCGTGGTTGCGGACGTGGCTGCGCTCACCTTGGCTTGCGCACCGGACGCGGCCTGGCGCGCGCGCTCTGCCAGGCTCGCTTCGTGAGCCGACGTAGCCTTGTTCTGGGTTGCGTTGGTCATGGTGCGATACTCCTCATCAACTCCACAACCAACGCATTGTAATCTCAGAGGTTGCCCAGCAGGTGCTCCGCCGAACTCACCTTGAACTCGCCGGGCGCCTCTACGTTGAGCTGCTCCACGACCCCGTCGTTAACGATCATGGAATAACGCTGGCTGCGCTTGCCCATACCGAATTTCGAGCCGTCCATGGTGAGACCCAGCGCTTCGGCGAAGTCGCCATTGCCATCCGCCAGCATGGTGACGTCGGTTGCATCCGCTGACTTCGACCATGCGCCAAGAACGAACGGGTCGTTCACGGACGTGCAGACGATTTCATCAATACCCTTGGCCTTCAGGTCCTCCGCCTTCTCCACGAAGCCCGGAAGGTGCTTCGCCGAGCAGGTCGGAGTAAATGCACCCGGAACGGCAAACAGCGCCACGCGGCGGCCGGCAAAGTAATTCTGCGAATCGACCGCCTCAGGGCCAGCATCCGTCGCCTTGACGAGGGTGGTCTTGGGCAGCTTGTCGCCGACGTTGATTGTCATTTTCTGTTGCTCCGTGCAGCGCTGAAGGTGTGCGTGACTACGTCGCAGGGGTGGAATGGCTTTTCAAGCGTGACGATTTGCCGCCGCTCGGCGTAGAAGTAAGCCATGGAGACCACGACCTTTCTCACTGGGCAGTTCCTGCTCGCCATGCCCGGAATTGGCGACCCCCGCTTTGATCAAGCAGTGATCGCGGTGTGCGCGCATGATGAAAAGGGTGCGATCGGGATTGGCGTCGGCGCGCAGATTGCTGGACTGGGGCTGCATGATGTTCTGGAACAGGTGAACATCGCGCCAGGCGATACGCCCAATGCGCCGATCCATTTCGGCGGCCCTGTCGAGACGCGGCGCGGCTTTGTGCTGCACTCGCGCGACTGGAGCGGGCAGGACACGATTGATGTCGCCGGCAAATGGGCCCTGTCCGGAACGCTAGATGCTCTACGCGCCATTGCGGAGGGGAAAGGGCCGACCCAGTGGCTCGTGGCTCTGGGCTATGCCGGATGGTCTGCCGGTCAACTTGATGCCGAGATGACGCGGCACGGTTGGCTGAACGTCTCCGACGACGCGGGAATGCTGTTCGAGACGGAAACCGCGCAGCGCTGGACCCGGGGATTCAACGCTGCCGGCATCGATCCGCGACTGCTTGGCACGGAAAGCGGCCACGCCTGAAGGTATTTTGACCGGCCCTCAGGCGCGTTGGTTTATGCCTCGTTCCCTGCCGCCGCTGCCTTGCGCTTCTGCGCGCGGCGCGAGAGGATGTTGAGCGCCTCGACGAGTACGGAGAAGCCCATCGCGGCATAAATGTACCCCTTGGGGACATGAACGCCAAAGCCGTCCGCAATCAGGACGGCACCGATCATCAGCAGAAAGCCGAGCGCCAGCATCACAACGGTGGGATTGCGGTCGATGAAATTGGCGAGCGGATCCGCCGCCAGAACCATCGCGCCGACTGCTACCAAGACCGCGATCACCATCACGGCCAGGTTGTCCGTCATCCCGACTGCCGTCAGGATCGAGTCGATCGAGAAGACCATGTCGAGCAGGATGATCTGAATGATCGCCGCGCCAAAATTCATCGTTGCTGCCTGCTTCTTGTCGAGCAGGTCGTCGCTGGGGCTCGGATCGACATTGTGGTGGATCTCCTTGGTGGCCTTCCAGATCAGGAACAGGCCCCCGACGACAAGAATGATATCGCGCCAAGAGAACGCCGTTTCGAAACTTGGTTGACCATAGTCATTCAGTGGCCCGCGAATGCCGAGGTCGAAGACGACCGCCGTCAGCCCCACCAGCCATGCAATCATCGAGAGCAGGACCAGCCGCATGGCAAGCGCGAGGCCGATACCCAGCCGGCGTGCGCGCGTGCGCTGTTCCTCTGGCAACTTGTTGGAAAGGATCGAGATGAAGATGAGATTGTCGATGCCGAGCACGACCTCCATCACCACCAGCGCGATTAGTGCTGCCCAGGCGGCAGGGTCGGTAAACAGCGAGAGCAAACTGTCCATCATCAACCTCATTCAGCGGATCGTGGGCGTACAACGATGCTTCTTGCCCGGAGGATGCACGGCATGGAAGCGCATAGCGAACCGCCCGATGCGCACCCGTAATGAAGGTTCGAGAGCGCAATTCACATATAAAGATATCTTTATATTTGTATTGCTACGCGCTCACGATTATGTGCGGGTACATGCCGGCCGGTGAATCGTACCTTGGCCGGCGTCACAATTTCTGGAGACCCGTAGTGGCCACCGTTCTCGATCGCCCCACCGCTACCGATTACGTCATCAAGGACATCAGCCTTGCTGATTTCGGACGTGCGGAGATCAACATCGCAGAAACCGAGATGCCCGGCCTGATGGCGCTGCGCGAGGAATATGGCGCGTCGCAGCCGCTGAAGGGCGCGCGCATCACCGGTTCGCTGCACATGACGATCCAGACCGCCGTGTTGATCGAGACGCTGACGGCGCTCGGCGCTGACGTGCGCTGGGCGACGTGCAACATCTTCTCGACCCAGGACCACGCCGCCGCTGCGATCGCCGCTGCCGGCATCCCGGTGTTCGCGGTGAAGGGCGAGAGCTTGGCCGATTACTGGGACTATGTCGGCTCGATCTTCGACTGGGATGACGGCAACGGCCAGACCGCCAACATCATCCTCGACGACGGCGGCGACGCCACCATGTTCGCGCTGTGGGGTGCGAAGCTCGAGCGCGGCGAAAGCTTCGGCGAGCCCGAGAATGCCGAGGAAGTCGAGTTCCAGCGCGCGCTGAAGGCGTTCATCGCCAAGAAGCCGGGCTACCTGACCGAGACCGTCAAGAACCTGAAGGGCGTTTCGGAAGAGACCACCACTGGCGTCCACCGCCTGTACG
Source organism: Sphingomonas panaciterrae (assembly GCF_036890205.1). Classification (NCBI taxonomy): domain Bacteria; kingdom Pseudomonadati; phylum Pseudomonadota; class Alphaproteobacteria; order Sphingomonadales; family Sphingomonadaceae; genus Sphingomonas; species Sphingomonas panaciterrae. Next base: position 305,441 of record NZ_JAKNQR010000002.1, on the reverse strand, counting down.
AGATCGCCAAGAAGGGTGAGCTGCCGTTCCCGGCGATCAACGTCAACGACTCGGTCACGAAGTCGAAGTTCGACAACCTTTATGGCTGCAAGGAATCGCTGGTCGACGCGATCCGCCGCGCCACCGACGTGATGCTCGCCGGCAAGGTCGCTTGCGTCGCCGGCTTCGGTGACGTCGGCAAGGGCTCGGCTCAGTCGCTGCGCAACGGCGGCGCCCGTGTGCTCGTGACCGAGATCGATCCGATCTGCGCGCTTCAGGCGGCGATGGAGGGCTTTGAGGTCGTGACGATGGACGAGGCGGTGAAGCGCGCCGACATCTTCGTCACCGCGACCGGCAATGCCGACGTGATCACTGCCGATCACATGAAGGCGATGAAGCCGATGTCGATCGTGTGCAACATCGGCCACTTCGACAGCGAGATTCAGATCGCTGCGCTCGACAATTACGAGTGGACCGAAGTGAAGCCGGGCACGGACCTGGTGAAGTTCCCGGATGGCAAGCAGATCATCATCCTGGCGAAGGGTCGCCTCGTGAACCTGGGCTGCGCCACCGGCCACCCTTCGTTCGTGATGAGCGCGTCGTTCACCAACCAGACACTGGCGCAGATCGAGCTGTGGACGAAGGGCGAGAACTACAAGAACGAAGTGTATGTCCTGCCCAAGCACCTCGACGAAAAGGTCGCGGCGCTTCACCTGGAGAAGCTGGGCGTGAAGCTGTCCAAGCTGAGCGAGAAGCAGGCGAGCTACATCGGCGTGTCGGTCGACGGTCCGTTCAAGCCGGATCACTATCGTTACTGATCAAGCCGATCAGCAATGATCTCGAAGGGGGCAGGCCGCCAAAGCCTGCCCCTTTTTTGCGCTGGGGGCCTCAGCCCGCAGCCTGAGCCATCACCCTTTGGCCCTCCGCCTCGACAACCGCGTCCTTGACCGCGGCGAGGTAGCCCGCAACGTCGCCGCTGCTGGACGGAATCGCCTGGCGCAACGTGATGAAGCCGTGAACGTTGCCCACCGCCTCTCGGAAGGTGACGGGAACGCCGGCCAGTACCAATGCTGCGGCATAGGCGCGCCCTTGGTCGCGGATCGGATCGAGGCTGGCGGTGATGATGACGGCGGGGGGTAGGCCCGTGAGGCTGCCCACCATCGGCGAACCCTGGAAATGGGTGAAATCTGCCTGATAATGTTCGGCGAACCAGATCATCGTATCGCGCGTGAGCAAGAAGCCCTCGGCATAATCATCGAACGAGGGGTACACCTTGTTCATGTCGGCCGCCGGATACATCGGCGCCTGGACAATCACGGGGACGGGCGCAGGCTCGTCGCGCAGACCCATGGCAGTGGTGATGGTCAGCGTTCCCCCTGCGCTGTCGCCCGAGAGGACTAGGCTCGTCGCGGTCCGCCCCAGTTCGGGCGGATTGCTGGCGACCCAGCGCGCGGCGGCTTCACAATCCGCTGGCGCGGCCGGGAAACGATGCTCCGGGGCTAGACGATAGTCGATCGACACCACCGGGAGATCGAGCTGACGCGACATTTCAGCGGTAAAGCTAGCGTGCGTATCGATATTGCCGATGACGAAGCCACCGCCGTGAAAGAAGACTACCACCGGGCCCGGCTCGCGAGACTCCCGAACGTCGAACAGGCGCGCGGGGATGTCGCCCGCGGGGCCAGGGATGGTCAGGTCCTTGATCGTCGCCAACTCCCCGACGGGCAAATCGGCGACATCTTTCATGCCGAGGTACATGGCGCGCGCCGCCTCTGCGGTTCCCTCATGGGTCTTGGGGCCTTCGACGCTGTTGAGATAATCGAGAAATCCGCGCACGTCGGGGCGCACGTAAGGTTTGCCGGCATTGGCGGCAGCGTCGGTATCGTCCGCGCGAATAAGCGTGTCGGTCATACGATCTCTCTCCTAAAGTTCGCTTTTGCTACCTATCTTGGCGCAGATGATCGCCGTCGTCCATCACTCCGATTATGTCACCGAGGCGCCCGTCAGGAGTACGTACCGGTGGGGCAAGAACGGCGCGATCCGCGATCTTCTGCTTGCGGCTGGGAACTCGATCGTCTGGCATAGTCCGAACGCGGCGCCGCGCCGCTGGCTGGAGGCGGTGCACGACGCGGCGTATGTGGCTGAGGTAATCGCCGCCGCGGTTCCTCGCGAGAAGGAGCGGCGGATTGGCTTCCCCGTGACAGCGAACGTCGCGCGCCGCTCGCAGCTTGTGTCGGGCGGGACCTACCTCGCCGCGCAGATTGCTTTGAAGCATGGTTTTGCCGCCAATACCGCGGGGGGCAGTCATCATGCTCTTGCGGAGACCGGGGCAGGCTTTTGCGTCTTGAATGACCTTGCGATCGCAGCTGTGCAGCTGGCCGCGGAAGGCCACCGGGTTCTGATGGTGGATCTGGACGTTCATCAGGGAGACGGGACGGCGGCGCTGACGGCAGGTTTTCCCGGTGTCGCGACTTACTCGGTTCATGCCGAGAAGAACTTTCCGGCGCGCAAGGCCTGCTCGACCATGGATGTCCCGCTGCCTGATGGGACAAGCGATGACGCGTACCTCGATGCGATCCGAAGCACATTGCCCTCGCTGATCGCGCGGTTTGAACCTGACCTCATCCTCTATCAAGGTGGTGTCGATCCTTACGCGGGTGATCGGCTCGGCCGGCTCGCGTTGACGGACGGAGGGCTGGCGGCACGCGATATGCTGGTGGCGGAAATGGCACTGGAACACGGCTTGCCGCTCGCGAGCACAGTGGGGGGCGGATATGGCGACGACGTTATGGCGATCGCGCGGCGGCATGTGGATGTGATCCTACGCTTGGGCCAAGCCTTTGAGCGGGGCTGGCGCGGGGGAACCGCCTGCACGCGATCTGCGTAGTCGCGCGATGCCTGCCCTCGTCTGGTTTCGCCAGGACCTTCGCCTTCACGATCAACCCGCGCTTGTCGCCGCAGTGGCGGAAGGGGACGTCATTCCGGTCTATGTCCTTGATGACAAAACGCCGGGCGACTGGCGGCTCGGTGGCGCGCAGCGGTGGTGGCTGCACTACAGCCTGCAAGCGCTGGATCGCTCGCTGCGCGATCTTGGCAGCCGGTTGATCCTGCGGCGCGGACCTGCCGCTGCGATTCTGACGGACATTGCGGACGATTGCGGCGCCGAGACGATCCACGCCATCCGGCATTATGAGCCATGGTGGCGCCAAGCCGAGGAGGCTCTGGGCGACCGATTGTGCCTTCATGAGGGGAATCATCTTCGGCCGCCGGAGAGTGTACGCACGGGCAGCGGCGGCCAGTTCCGGATGTTTTCGGCCTTCTACCGGGCGCTGTTGGCCATGTTGCCGCCGGAAGCGCCAACTGCCGCGCCGAAGCACATGAGCGCGCCGGGCCGTTGGCCGAAAAGCGATACCCTAGATGATTGGAACCTGCTGCCCATCAAGCCCAATTGGGCGACCGGGTTCGAGGATTGGACCCCGGGCGAGGCGGGGGCCGCCGCGGCGCTCGACGACTTCGCTGACGCGGCGGCGGATTATGACGACGCCCGTAACCTGCCGTCCGTTGAAGGAACGTCGCGACTGTCGCCGCATCTTCATCATGGCGAGATCTCGCCGCGGCAGGTCTGGCAGGCCCTGAAGGGACGGGGGAAGGGGGTTGAATCCTTCCGGCGTGAGCTGGCGTGGCGTGATTTCACCGCGGGGCTGATCCTCGCGCTGCCGGATTATGCAGAGAAGAACGGGCGATCGCGTTTCGACCGTTTGAAATGGCGGCATGCGCCCAGCGAGCTCAAGGCGTGGCAGGAGGGGCGCACCGGATATCCGATCGTCGATGCCGGGATGCGGCAATTGTGGGCCACGGGTTGGATGCACAATCGTGTGCGGATGATCACGGCGAGCTTCCTGGTGAAGCATCTGCTGATCGACTGGCGCGAGGGGGAGCGGTGGTTCTGGGACACGCTGGTCGATGCGGATTACGGCAACAACAGCGTGAACTGGCAATGGGTCGCTGGCACCGGGATCGATGCCAATATGTTCGGCCGGATCATGGCGCCGCTGTCGCAATCGGCCAAGTTCGACGCAGCCGACTATATCCGCGAATGGGTGCCCGAGTTGCGCGATGTGCCCGATGCCGCGATCCACGATCCGGAGGAGAGCGGCTGCTTGCCGGCGAACTATCCGCGCAAGATCATCGGGCATCGCGAAGCGCGCGAACGTGCGCTCGCGGCGGGACGGCAGGTGCGGTAATTCCTGCTTTCGTCGCTGCACGCGCCGGTGCATGAGCAGCGACGATGCTGAGACAGGTGACAGAGCCGGCGGCGGACAATCGGTGGGCGCGCAGCATTGCGCCGGTATTCCACCGTGTCCTCGACCGGATTGACGAGGGGCTGGAAGAGGGGGCAATCGAAGGCGTGTTGCCCGATGGCGTGCGCCGGCTGCTCGGGGGGCGGCGCGACGGCCCGGTGGCGCATGTCACGATCGTTCGCTGGCGCGCGCTTCGGCGCCTGATCATCGGCGGGTCAATCGGCTGGTATGAAGCCTGGGTCGATGGCGACTGGACCAGCCCGGATCCCGTCCCGATCTTTGACCTGTTCATGCGCAACCGTGCGACGCTGGGGGAGCTTGGTCGCGCAAAGCCCGGCGCGCGGCTGGGGGCGCGCCTCATCCATGCCATGCGCCACAACGGACGGCGCAATGCGCGGCGCAACGTGGCCGCGCATTACGACCTCGGCAATGATTTCTACGAGGCATGGCTTGATCCGACCCTGACCTATTCGAGCGCGATCTTCGCACAAGGCGACACGCTGGAGGCGGCACAGCAGCGCAAAATTGATGCGGTCCTGGATCGCGTAAACGTGCCGCCGGACGGCACGTTGCTGGAAATCGGGTGCGGCTGGGGCGCGCTGGCAGAAGCGGCGGGGAAGCGCGGGATCGGCGTTCGCGCGATCACGCTGGCGTCGGAGCAGCAACGCCATGTGGTTGCCCGCACCTCAGGCCTGCCGGTGGCGGTGTCGCTGACCGATTATCGCGACGTGCGTGGGATGTACGATGCCGTCGCGTCGATCGAGATGGTGGAGGCGGTGGGCGAGCGGTATTGGGCGGAGTACGTCAAGGCGATCGCCCGCGCCCTGAAGCCGGGCGGACGCGCCGCGATCCAGTTCATCAAGATTGCCGATGATATCTGGTCCGGCTATCGCGCCAATGTCGATTTCATCCAGGCCTATGTGTTCCCGGGCGGGATGTTGATCCACGAACCACAGTTTCGCGCCCTCGCAGAGGCAGAGGGGCTGACGTGGCAGGATCGCCATGCCTTTGGTCTGGATTATGCCGAGACGCTGCTGCAATGGCGCCTGAACTTCGACAAGGCCGTCGCTGACGGACGGCTGCCGCCGCGGTTCGACGGGCGCTTCGTCAATCTGTGGCGCTATTACCTGATGTATTGCGAGGGTGGCTTTCGAGGCGGTGGCATCGACGTGGTCCAGATCACCTTGGTCAAACGCCGCTAGCCACCAGGCTGCGCACGCGTCCCCGGTCCTCGCGCGTCACCGCGCGGGACTTCCATGCGTGGTGCGTCAGGCGGCTTCGAGCGCCTCGGTCGCTTCCAGCCAACGCGCCTCGGCCGCCTCAAGCCGCTCCACCACCTGCGCGCGGCGCTTCAGCAACTGGCCGGTGTTGAAGCCGTACAATTCCTTCGGTGCCGATGCCGGATTGGCCATGGCATGGTCGATCGCGTCACGTTCGGACGCCAGCCTGGCGATCTCGGCTTCGGCCTCCTTTGCGGACTTGCGCCACGCCTTGTCGTTTTCGCGCTTCTCCGCAAACGCCTTGCGATCATCCTTGCCCTTTGCCTTCCCTTCGGACTTTGGCTCCTTGGCGAGGATGAAGGCGGTGTAATCGTCGAGGCTGCCGTCGAATTCGCGCGCAGTGCCGCCGTCGACCAGCACCAGCCGATCGGCGGTAAGCTCCACCATGTGACGATCGTGACTGACGATCAGCACGGCGCCCTTATAGTCATTGAGCGCCTGTACCAGCGCCTCGCGTGCGTCGACATCGAGGTGGTTGGTCGGTTCGTCGAGGATCAGCAGGTGCGGCGCCTCACGCGTGATTAGTGCGAGCGCCAGCCGCGCCTTCTCGCCGCCTGACATCTTGCCGACGGTTGCCGTCGCGCGATCGCCCGAGAAGCCGAAGCGACCAAGCTGCGCGCGCACCGCGGCCGGCGTCGCGCCCTTCATCACCCGCGTCATATGGGCGAGGGGGGTGTCGTCGGAGTCGAGCTCCTCCACCTGATATTGGGTGAAATAGCCGACCCGCATCCGGTTGCTCGCCGTCATGCTGCCCTCCATCGGGGCGAGCTGCGCCGCGATCAGACGGGCGAACGTGGTCTTGCCGTTGCCGTTGCGGCCGAGCAGCGCGATGCGATCGTCCGGATCCATGCGCAGGTTCAGCCGGCGAAGGATCGGCGTGTCGCCATAGCCGACGCTGGCATAATCGAGGGTAACCAGCGGCGGGCGCAGCGGTTCGGGATCGGGGAAGCCGAACGAGAGCGTCGGATCGTTGGCGAGTTCGGCGATCGGCTGCATCTTGGCCAGCATCTTGGCGCGGCTCTGCGCCTGCTTCGCGGTCGAGGCGCGTGCGGAATTGCGGGCGATATAATCCTGCAGCTTGGCGCGCTGTACATCCTGGTTCGCCTTTGCCGCCGCGATCTGCGCCATACGCTCGGCCCGCTGGCGCTCGAACGAATCATAGCCGCCGGCGTACAGGGTCGTCTTTCCACCCTGCAGGTGCAGGATGTGATCGACGACATTGTTGAGGAAATCACGCTCGTGGCTGACGACGACGATCGTCGCCTTGTAGGAGCGTAGGAAATCCTCCAGCCACATCACTGCTTCGAGATCAAGGTGGTTCGACGGTTCGTCGAGCAGCAGCAGGTCGGGCTGCGAGAACAGCAGGGCGGCGAGCGCGACGCGCATCTTCCACCCACCGGAGAAGCTGTCGAGCGGCTGGTTCTGCGCTTCCTCGTCGAAGCCGAGGCCGAGGAGGATCTGCGAGGCGCGGGCGGGTGCGGTGTACGCGTCGATCGCGATCAGCCGCTCATAGATGTCGCCGAGCTTTTCGGGATCGGTTTCGGTTTCGCTCTGCTCCATGAGCGTCGCGCGCTCCGTATCAGCGGCGAGCACCGTCTCGAACGGCGTGGCGTCCCCGGCGGGTGCTTCCTGCGCGATATAGCCGATGCGGGCGCCCCGCGGCTTGTCGATCGAGCCGCCGTCGGGCTCGATCTGGCCGGCGATCACCTTCACCATCGTCGACTTGCCGGCACCGTTGCGCCCGATCAGGCCAACGCGGCTGCCGGGCGGCAGCGAGGCGGAGGCGCCGTCGAGGATTGCGCGCCCACCGAGGCGCACCGTGATACCATTGATCGTAAGCATTGGCGCGCCGTAGCAGATTTGCTGCGCTTGCGTAATGCACGTCGGTACCGGCCGGCGCGCATGCGCCAGCCGGCAGGTCATCGGTGCGAACGTCTCAGTGGACGAAGCGGGCGACGACGTCGCGGTAGCTGCGGCTCACCTTCACCTGCGCGCCCGAATCGAGCACGAGGAAGCATTCGCCATTGGTGTGCGGCTTCACCTGGCGCACCTGATCGAGGTTGACGATCGTCGAGCGGTGGACCCGCTGGAAGCGGCGCGGATCCAGGCGCTTTTCCAGGTCCTTCATGGTTTCGCGCAGGATAAGCGTGTTGTCCGCCGTCTTGATGCACATATAGTCGCCCGCGGCCTCGACGATTTCGATCGTGTCGACATCGACGCGGAAGATCTGGCCGCGGTCCTTGACGTTGATGAGCTTTTCGAAGCGGCTTGCATTGGGACCTTCGCCGCCGTCCACGATCTCGGCCGCGGCCTCGGGCGCGTGCTCGGCGAGCGCCTCCTTCAGCTTTTCCGCCTCGTTGATGCTCGATTTTTCCGCCAGGCGCTGCCGCACGCGATCGAGCGTGTCGGCGAGCCGCGATTCCTCCACCGGCTTCATCAGATAGTCGACGGCCTGCGCCTCGAACGCGCGCAGGGCGTGATCCGAATAAGCGGTGACGAACACGAAGAGCGGAGGTTCAACCTCCATCAGGCCCTGGACGACGGAGAAGCCGTCAAAGCCGGGCATCTGGATATCGAGAAAGACGAGGTCGGGCTTGTGGGTCTTGATCGCGCTGATCGCTTCGCGCCCGTTCTGGCACTTGGCGACGATCTCGACGTCGGCGTGCGCCTGCAGCCGGAGCTCTAGGCCCTGGATCGCGAGCGGCTCGTCGTCGACGAGAATGGTGCGGATGGTCATGGTACAGTCATTCTCCAAGCGGATGCCACCAGCCCTGACGATCGGCGCCGGCGGTCATCGTACGTCACTGCCCCCTTAACTCTTCCCCGTTATTCAAGCTGGAACGGTATCTCGATCTCCACGCCGAACCCCCCCGTCGGCATTGCGCGGACCTCGAACCGGTGATCCGTTCCGAAAGATTGTGCCAGTCGCTCCCTGATATTGGCGATCCCGACGCCGGTTGAAAGGCTTGGCTTGTTCCGCGTCGGCTGCAAGCCCGGTCCGGTGTCAGATACGCTGATCCGAACGCGATCGCCGATCAACCGCGCGCTGACGTGAATTTCGGCGCCTTCCTCCTTCGGCGTGACGGCATATTTGATCGCGTTTTCGACCAGCGGCTGCAGCAGGAGTGAGGGCAGGCGGGCGCGTTCGGCCGCGGGATCGATCTCGAACTTCGGGCGGAGCCGATCCTCGAAGCGCATCTTCTCGATCTCGAGGTAAAGCTTCAGCGTCTCGATCTCCTGCGCGAGCGTCACATGCGCGGTCGGCTCGTTGGCGAGCGTGTAGCGCAGGAAGCTGGAGAGGCGGCTGAGCATCGCATTCGCCCGCTCGGTCTGTTTCAGCAGCACGAGCGTCGAGATCGAATTGAGCGTGTTGAACAGGAAGTGTGGGTTCAGCTGATAGCGCAGCATCGCCAGCTGCGCCGAGGACGCCTGCGTCTCCAGATGCTGGAGCTGATCGATCTGCTCCTCGACGATCAGGTAGAAATTGATCCCGAAATAGAGCGCCGACCAACCGGCGAGCACGGTGAAATTGAGGAAGAGCGAGCCGATCAGCAGCTTCACGTCGACGCCGGGGGCCGAGAGCTTGATGAGGCTGAAGGAGAAAGTGTCGAGCAGCGCGTAGATGAAGGTCGCAGCGCCGAGCGTGAAGACCGTCAGCAGGATCGCGGTGATACGCGGCAGGCCGCGATAGACGCCGTACAGCACCGACAGCAGCAGCGTGATGCAATAGCCGACGATCGTTTCCACAAGGATGCTGACCACACCCTGCATCGTGAAGCCGCCGGATATGGCCGAAACGGTCCGCAGGACGAGATAGCCGGTCCAGCCGGCCGCCTGCAGGATCCAGAAGGCGCGGGCCTTGTCCTCGAAGAAGGGCCGGACCGCCAGATTGCTGGGTCGGATCGGCGCTTGCGGAGTGGACGGTGCAGGAAGCGAGGTCGCCATTGCGCGCCCCTTACACCGCCATTCGCCGTCGCGCAAAAAGGAAGGGCCACCGCACCCGAAGATGCGGCGGCCCCGAAGACCCATTCAGGTCGGCGCGATCAGAAGGTGAAGCGCGCGCCGAGACGGATCAGGTAGAGCGAGTTGTTGATGCTCGGGTTGGCCGTGTTCGGCTCACGGAAGTTCGAATAACGGTACTGCGCGCAGGCGTTCGCCCCGTTGGACGGCGATCCGATCGCGCCGGTCAGCGCCCCACCGGTGGCGTTCAGGCACTGCACCTGAACCGTAGCTGCGGTGTACGGGAAGCCGAGCTGACGCAGGCCGCCCCAGTTGCTGTTCAGCAGGTTCGGCAGGTTCTCGATGTCGCCGAACAGCGTGATCCGCGAACCGCCGACGAAGGTCGGGATTTCCTGCTCGACGTGGAGGTCGATGCGGGTGAAGGCGCGGTTGCGGGCGATGTTTTTGCCAGCGATGCGGCCGCGATAGTCCTTCAGGTTGGTGCGGTTGATCAGCCCTTCCAGACCGGCACGCGTCGCTTCGCTGTCGTAGCTGACGAGCGGATCGGTGGTGCTGGTCGGCACGTACATCAGGTAGCGATCGTTGTTGCCGATCGTCCCGAACACCGGCGAGCGGCCGTTGTTGTTGTCCTGCATCGTGAAGCTGAACGGACGTCCCGCGCGGGTTTCGCCGAACAGCTGGATCGCGGTGCGATAGTCACCGAACAGCGCACGATCGAAGCCGACACCGTACTTGAACGCCCACTTAATCTGATCGTTTGAGATGCCATAGGCCGGCACGTTCGGGTCGATCATCGCGGCGTTGCCGTACAGCGAGCTGGCGGTCGACGAGGTGGCCGGGCTGACGTCCTTCACGTCCTGCCAGGTGTAGCTGCCGTGGACCGACAGGCCGAAGTCGAACCGCTTGTCACCACGAACCACGAAGATGAAGCTGCGACCGCGATCCTCGTTGTAGAACAGGAAGTCGCTGTTGCCATCGGTCAGCGTGGTGCGCGGCGCGTAGCGCGGGCGGCCATCCGGCAGCGTGCCGACGCGGCGGACGCGCAGGTCGGTGAACGACGGGGCGCTCAGCACGTCGGTGTACAGGAAGTCGGCGCCCAGGTTCACGCCGCGAACCTTGGCGTCAGCCGAGAAGGTCGCCTTCAGCACCGCCGGCAGACGCAGGTCCTGCGCCAGCGACGAGGTCGGGGCGAGCGACAGCGACTGCGTGTTGTTGCGCAGGTAATCGACGGCCGCCTGCGGGATGCCCGGTGCAACGACGTTGTCGAGAATGCCGCACAAAGCTGCGCCGGTGCTGCAGCCTGCCGGATCGGTGTTCGAACGGATCACGCCGAAGCCCGAGGTCGACGAGTTCAGCGCGTTGGTCAGGACGCCGGTGGTCGAGAAGCTGTTCGACAGGTACACGTCCGGCGAACCGCCACCGAACACACCCACGCCGCCGCGCAGGCTGAGCCAGTCGTTGGTCTGCCAGTTCGCGCTGATGCGCGGTTGGAAATTGTCCATTCCCTTGAACGTCTTGGTGTTCGGGAAGCCGTAGCGCGCCAGGTAGAAGCTGTTCAGCGGCACCTGGGTGCGCATGCCGTACAGGTCGTAGCGAGCGCCGTAGGTCAGCGTCAGGCGGTCCGTGATCGCCCAATCGTCCTGGAAGCCGAAGGTGTACTGGCCGTACTTGAAGTCGGCTGCGGCGCTGTTGATGTCACCATCGAGCGCGACCTGCAGGTTGTAGGCGCTGGCGCGACCGTTGCGGAAGTCCGTGATCGAGTCGAAGTACAGGCTGCCGGTGGCGTTCTGAACGAATAGGTTACGGCTGCGGTTCTCGTTATATTCAACGAGGAACTTCAGCTCATGCGAACCGGCCGAGTAGCGGGTCAGGAACGAACCGCCCCAGGTGTCGAAGAACAGTTCGTTCGCCTGACGGCTGTTGTCCGGGCCGAAGGCCACGATCGGCGTGCCCACGCCGCAGCTCGAAGCGGTGTTGGTGCCGTTCACGATGCTCGTCGGGTCGGTGCAGACCCGGATCTGCGGGTAGCCGGTGCCGAGCAGCGGATCCTGGCCGCGGCGCGTGCTGCGGTAGAGGAAGCGGGCTTCGGTCGACAGCTGATCGGTCCAGTCCGAGTTCAGCTTCACGATGCCGGCGCGCAGCAGGTTCGAGGACTGATAATAGTTGGACGCCAGGCCGATGACCGGGGTGTTGTTGTTGGCGCTGGTGCCGTTGGCGACCGTGCTTTCCTCGTATGCGTTGATGTACGACAGCGAGAGGCGGTGATTGTCGGTGATGTTCCAATCAATCTTACCGACGATCTTCTCGTCCTTCTGATTGTTGATCGTCACGAAATCGCCGGTCGCATAGCCGCCGTAGCGCTGCGTGTTGGCGATGTTGATCACCTCGTCCAGCACGCCCTGGTTGTAGCCAGGAATCTGGTTCAGCGTGGCGATCGACAGCGGGCGCGGATCGGTGTTGCGCTCCGCCGAGACCATGAAGAACAGCTTGTCCTTGATCAGCGGGCCGGCGATCGTCGCGCCATAGGTCTCCGACTTGTACTTCGGCAGCGTGATGCGGTTCGAACCGATGCGGTCGCCCTGCAGGCCATCGGTCGACTGCGAATAGAAGCCGGTGCCCGTGAAGGTGTTGGTGCCCGACTTCAGCGTGGTGTCGATGACGCCGCCGAGGAAGTTGCCCTGACGGATGTCATAGGGTGCGATCGAGACCGAGAACTGACCGATGGCGTCGAAGGGGACCGGGCCACGGTTGGTCGGGTTCGCATCCGAGTTCAGGCCGAAGGTGTCGCCGACCTGCACACCGTCGATGGTGAAGCGGTTGAAGCGCGGGTTGACGCCGGCAAAGCTGACGGCGCCCTGACCGTTGGTGAGATCAAGCGCGGCGAACGGGTCGCGGCGGGCGAGATCGCGGACGTTGCGGTTGACCGAGGCGACCTTCGAGATGTCGCGCGCATTAAGAACGGTCTGCGGGCCGTCCGAGGTGACGCCGGCGCCGGCGATCGACGAGGCGGTCACGACGATGTCGCCGTCGCCTTCGTCAGCGGCCGCAACGTCGATCGGCAGCGAATAGGTCTGGCCCACGACGGTGTAGATGTCGGTGACCTGCTTGGCGCCCTGGGGCGACTGGACATCAACGGTGAACGTGCCACCCGGACGCAGACCGCTCAGCGAGAAGCCGCCGTTCGCATCGGTGGTGGTCGAAGACGTCGTGCCCGACGCGGTCTCCCGCGCGGTAACCGTTGCGCCCGCGACGGGCGCACCTGCTGCCGTCACCGTACCACGGATGGCGGAAGTGGTTTCCTGAGCCATCGCGCCGGCCGGTGCGATGAGCGCAACCGCAGCTACGCCCAGAAACAGGTTATGTCGCATTTAATCAAATTCCCCTTGGAGCAGGTGCTCTGACAAACGGTGCCTGAACCGCTGCCGCGCCCGTGCCCGCGCAATATTTCCGTTCGGTTACGCGGGCGAGAAGAATCCAAAGGGAACCATTTTTGATTTTGCTGCGTTGCAAAAAAGCGACAGGTGTATTCGTGCTATCCGGCAGCAGCGACGATGGCTTGCCAGCCTGCCTCATCGACGACCCTAATGCCCAGGTCAGCGGCCTTTTTCCCTTTGGATCCAGCGCCTGGGCCGGCCACCACCAGGTCGGTCCGGGACGATACGGAGCCTGATACCTTCGCCCCCAAGGCCTCTGCCTGCGCCTTCGCTTCGTCGCGGCTCATTGTTTCGAGCGTGCCGGTGAAGACGACGGTCTTGCCCGACACCTCCGAGGCACGAGTCTCATGCACGACATTTGCGGGCGTCAGTTGGCCGAGCAGGTCTGCAACCGCCGAGTCGTTGCGTTCCTCGGCAAAGAAATCGATCAGCGCGAGCGCCACTTCCGGTCCGACCTGCTTGGTGTCGACGATTGCGGCCAGTTCCTTGGCGGTGCGGGCGAGCAGCTTGTCGTCGCTCTCGCCAATCGCCTGGAGCATGCCGTCGCGCTTTTCGATGCCGCGTTGCACCATCTCGCGGAACGCGTCCCAGCTCCGCCATCGCCGCGCGAGATCTCGCGCGGTGACCTCGCCGATGTGGCGAATGCCGAGTGCGAAGAGGAAGCGGTCGAGCGGGGGGCGGCGCTTGGCGTCGATCGCCGCGATCAGATTGCGGGCGGAGACAGAAGCCCAGCGTTCCCGCGCGAGGAGCTGTTCCTCGGTCAGGCGGAAGATATCGGCGGGGGTTGCGATCAGCCCGTCCGCGAAGAAGCTTTCGATGTTGGTGATGCCAAGCCCCTCGATATCCAGGGCGTAGCGTGAGGCGAAATGGCGCAGGCGCTCCACCTGTTGCGCGGGGCAGACGAGCCCACCCGAGCAGCGCCAGTCGACCTCGCCCGGCTCGCGCACCGCTTCGGAGCCGCATTCGGGGCAGTGGGTGGGGAAGTGCCAGGCGGGGCGCTCCTCATCGGTGGTGAGGTTTTCGACGATCTGCGGAATGACGTCTCCGGCGCGTTGCACCACGATACGGTCGCCGGGGCGGACGCCGAGCCGCGCGACCTCATCCGCATTGTGGAGGGTGGCGTTGCGGACAACGACGCCGCCGACCGTCACCGGCTCCAGCTTTGCCACCGGCGTCAGCTTGCCGGTGCGGCCGACCTGGATGTCAATATCGTTGAGGGTCGTCTGCGCGCGTTCGGCCGGAAACTTGTGTGCGATTGCCCAGCGAGGGGCGCGGGCGACGAAGCCCAGACGCTCCTGCCAGTCAAGGCGATCGACCTTGTACACGACGCCGTCGATGTCGAAGGGCAGGTCGGCGCGCTCGCGTTCGATGCGGTTATATTGGGCGAGGGCGTCGCTGGTAGTGGCAACGGTGGTGAAGCCGTCGGCGACGGGAAAGCCCCATTGCCGAATGGCGGCGATCACGGCCGATTGGGTGGTGCCGGGGAGGGCGGTCGCCTCTCCCCAGCCATGCGCGAGAAAGCGCAAGGGGCGCCGCGCCGTCACACCGGCGTCCTTCTGCCGCAGCGAACCGGCGGCGGCGTTGCGCGGATTGGCGAACTGGCGTGCTTCCTTGCCCGTCTCAGCCGCTTCCTCGGCCAGCCGCTGGTTCAAGGCGGCGAAATCGGCCTTCGCCATATAAACCTCGCCGCGGACCTCGAAGATATCGGGCGCATCGTCTGGGAGGTTGGCGGGAATGTCCGCGATGGTGCGTACATTGGCGGTCACGTCCTCGCCCGTGGTACCGTCACCGCGGGTCAGCGCCTGGACCAGCCGGCGCTGTTCGTAGCGGAGCGAGCAGGACAGGCCGTCGATCTTCGGTTCTGCGGTGAGCGCCACCTCCTCGTCATCACCGAGGCGCAGGAAGCGGCGGACCCGGGCGACGAATTCCTCCACCTCCTCGTCGCTGAACGCATTGTCGAGGCTGGTCATCGGGCGTGCGTGCGTCACCTTCGCGAGATGGCCCGCGGGCGCTGCACCGATCTGCCGCGAGGGGGAATCGGCGCGGACGAGGTGCGGGAAGGCGGCCTCCAGCGCATTGTTGCGGCGGACGAGCGCATCATAGTCCGCGTCGGGTATCTCCGGAGAATCGTCGGTGTGGTAGAGGCGGTTGTGGCGCGCGATCTCGCCGGCGAGATACTCGAGCTCGGCAGCAGCGGCGGTTTCGGTGGTGGGAAGCGCGGTCATGCCGGCTGGTTAGGCGAGCCGGGACGCGCCGCCAAGCCATTGCGCCCGATGCGAAAAGGGCCGGAGCAATGCCCCGGCCCTCTTGCTGTAACTAAGGTGCGTCGCCGTGCCTAGCGCGTGCCCGGCACCGACGGATCGACCTCATGCACCGCTTCGCTCTCGTGCACTTCGACCAGGCCGCGGCCAAGGTGCGACGCGCGGTAGCCGTAGCCATAGTAGATCACGAGGCCCAGGATGCCCCAGAGCGGCAGCACCAGCATCGCGTCTAGCGGCAGGTTGAAGAACAGGAAGATGCAGCCTGCGATCGTCAGCGGGCCGACGATCCAGAGCGCCGGGGTGCGGAAGCTGCGCTGACGATTCGCCTCGGTACGGCGCAGGATCATGACCGCGATGGCCACCATCATGAACGCGTAGAGCGTACCCGCATTGGCGATATCCGCGAGCTTGCCGACCGGCAGGAAGGCAGCGGCAAAGGCCACGGCTGCGCCGGTGATCGCGGTGACGATATACGGGGTCTTCCACTTCGGGTGCACTGCCGACAGGCGCTCCGGCAGCAGGCCGTCACGGCTCATCACGAAGAAGATGCGGGTCTGGCCGAACATCAGGATCAGGATGACCGACGGCAGCGCGAGGAATGCCGCGATGCCCAGCATGTTGCCGACGCCCGACCAGCCGATCTGACGCAGCACATGGGCGAGCGCCTCGTTCGAGCAGACGAGCGGGAGGTCGTTGGCGGCGAAAGTGGCGCACTGGCGGGCAAGCTCTTCCGAGCCGGCCGGGAACGGCACGCCGTTCGGCCCCATGATCGGCTGACCACCGACGGTGCCGATCGCACCCGCAGCCACCAGGATGTAGAAGACGGTGCAGAACAGCAGCGATCCGACCAGACCGATCGGGACGTTGCGCTGCGGATTCTTAGTTTCCTCAGCCGCGGTCGACACGGCGTCGAAGCCCACATAGGCAAAGAAGATCGTCGCCGCGGCGCCGACTGCACCGACGCCGGTGCCGAAGCCACCAAAGATGCCGGCCGGGAGGAAGGGGTTGAAGCGATCGGAGTCGAACGCGTCGGAAGGAATGGTGAGTGCGATGAAGGCGGTCAGCGCCGTCACCTTGATCGCCACCAGCACCGCATTCACGCGGGCGCTTTCAGTGGTGCCGACCATCAGCAGCCAAGTGATCAAGAGCGAGATGACGACGGCGGGCAGATTGATGAAGCCGCCTTCGACACCGCCTAGTGCGAGCGGTGCGCCCGACAGCCACGCCGGCAGGTGTATCCCGAGAAATTCATTGAGGATCGTGCCGGTGAAATAGCCCGACCACCCGACGGACACGGCGCTGGCCGCCACGGCATATTCGAGGATCAGGGCCCAGCCAACGGTCCAGCCGACGAGTTCGCCCATCGTGGCGTAGCTGTAGGTATATGCTGATCCCGCGACGGGGATCATGGCTGCAATCTCCGCGTAGCAAAGCGCGGCGACAATGCAGATCAGGCCGGCGATCGCGAATGCGAGCATCAGGCCCGGGCCGGCCTTTTGTGCGCCGGCGGAGGTGAGAACGAAAATACCGGTACCGATCACACAACCGATGCCGAACAAGGTGAGCTGGAACCAGCCCAAGGTGCGATGAAGCGCTTTTTTCTCGGCAGTCGCCAAGATGGCGTCGAGCGGTTTTACTCGGCCAAAGATCATGCGGCCTTTTCCCCCAGGAGCGCGGCACTGGCGGCCGCATGTGCATTAAAGCGCGCGAAACTAGCGGGAGATCGTCATCGCGCAATCCCTCACGGCGTTCGGAAGCAAGATTGCGTCTTTTCTGCTACTTATGGCTGTCATTTTGAACCAGCATAGGGCCTAGCGGCCGGCCAGCAAGGATATGGACGTGCAGATGGGGCACTTCCTGATGGCTGTGCGGACCGGCATTGGCCAAGAGGCGGTAGCCCGGTGTGACCAAACCAGCCTCCCGCGCGATGTGGCCAACCGCCCGGACGAATCCGGCAATCTCCGCATCGCTGGCCCTGGCGGAGAAATCATCCCAGCTGACGTAGGCGCCCTTCGGGATCACCAGAATGTGCGTCGGAGACCAAGGCGCGATGTCGTGGAACGCGAGCGCGTATTCGTCCTCGTACACCTTGCGGGCCGGTATCTCGCCGCGAAGGATCCGCGCGAAGATGTTCTGATCGTCATAGGGCAGCGTTGCATCGACGGGCATAAGCGAAGCCTTATTCAGGGCGGAAGGAGAGGGGGCGGCCAGCCTTTTCGTCATGGCCCGACTGGCCCTCACGCCGGTCGAGCTCGCGTCGGACGTCGTCGAGCGAGAGGCCGGCGTCGGCGAGCAGCACCAGCAGATGGAAAATCAGGTCGGCCGCCTCAGGAACGATATCCGCATCCTCGCCGGAGCAGGCGGCGATGACCGTTTCGACCGCTTCCTCGCCCAACTTTTGCGCGATCTTATGTCGTCCCTGGAAGAACAGGCTCGCGGTATAGGAGCGTACCGCGGGTGCATCCTTGCGCGCGCGGATCGTTGCTTCGAGACGGTCGAGAGTGTCGTCAGCCATGCCGCGCGAGGTGCCGCGCGCGGCGATCCAGGTCAACCTTTCCGACCACGGTTGCGCAGCGCACGCCGGGTCAGCCAGACGGCGATGGCGGCGGCAACGAACAGCGCCGCATCGGACAGTTCGGGACCGGTACGCGGCGTGGACACCGCCGCAGCCCCGACGGGCGGAGCGGCGCCGGTCAGCGTGAACAGCGAAGGCGGCATGACGCAAGCGGCTCCGGAAGGGACGAGGCGTCCCTTATGCCACCGACATGCAGCGAAGCGTCAATGCCGCCGTACCGGCACGCCCGCCGCGGCGAGGGCAGCATGAGCGTCGGCGATGGTCGCCTGACCGAAGTGGAAGATCGAGGCTGCAAGCACCGCCGAGGCATGACCCTCCGTCACCCCGCGGACGAGATCGTCGAGAGTGCCGACACCCCCAGAGGCGACCACCGGCACGCTCGTCCTGTCCGCAACGGCGCGGACCAGGTCGAGGTCATAGCCGTCGCGGGTTCCATCCCGGTCCATCGACGTCAGCAGGATTTCGCCTGCGCCAAGCTCCGCCAGGCGCAAGGCATGAGCGACGGCATCAATACCCGTTCCGCGTCGGCCGCCGTGGGTGAATACCTCCCACCCGCCATCGACTCGACGCGCATCGACGCTGGCGACGCAGCACTGGCTGCCAAATCGCTCGGCAATGTCAGCGACCACTTCGGGCCTCGCCACCGCGGCGGAATTGACCGCCACCTTGTCTGCCCCGGCCAGCAGCAGCGCGCGCGCATCATCGGCGCTGCGCACGCCGCCGCCCACCGTCAGCGGCATGAAGCAGACCGCTGCCGTGCGGCGCACCACGTCAAGGATCGTGTCGCGTCCCTCATGGCTGGCGGTGATGTCGAGGAAGCACAATTCGTCGGCCCCCGCCGCATCATAGGCGCGGGCCTGTTCCACCGGATCGCCGGCATCGATCAGATCGACGAAGTTGACCCCTTTCACGACACGGCCGTTGGCGACGTCGAGGCAAGGAATGACGCGGGCACGAACCGTCATCGTTCAGGCCGCCGCAGCAACGGTAAGCGCGGCGGCAAGATCAAGCCTGCCGTCGTACAGGGCGCGCCCGGTAATGACGCCTACGACCCCGTCGCGGGCGTGAAGCGCCAGCACGTGAATGTCCGAGATGCCGGCAACGCCGCCGCTGGCGATCACCGGGATCGACACGGCCCGCGCCAGATCGACCGTCGCCTCGACATTGCAGCCCTTCAACAGGCCATCGCGGCCGACGTCGGTGAACAGGAGCGCCGCAACGCCGGCATCCTCGAATTGGCGCGCGAGGTCGGTGGCGGTGGTGGTGGATACGTCGGCCCAACCCTTGGTCGCGACCATGCCGTCGCGCGCGTCGACCGCGACGACGATGCCGCCGGGGAAGGCGGCGGCCATGTCACGAACGAACTGCGGATTTTCGAGCGCGGCGGTACCGATCACGACGCGGGCGACGCCGGCGTCGAACCAGGCCTCCACGCTCTCCGGCGTGCGAATGCCGCCGCCGAGCTGCACATGGCCGGGAAAGCGGCTGACGATCGCGCGCACGGCCTCCCCGTTGCGGCTTTCACCGGCAAAGGCCCCGTCGAGATCGACGACATGGAGGTGGCCTGCGCCCGCATCGGCGAACAACATCGCCTGGGCTGCGGGATCATCACCATAAACGGTCGCACGATCCATATCGCCCTCGGCGAGGCGAACGACCTGGCCCGCCTTTAGATCGATGGCGGGAAACACGATGAGGCTCAAGGACGCCACTCCAGAAAGCGAGCAAGAAGATCGAGGCCGTAGCGCTGGCTCTTCTCCGGGTGAAATTGAACGCCGACGATCGTGTCGCGGCCGATCGCGGCAGTGACGGGGCCAGCATGGTCGGTCTGTGCGAGCACGCCGTCGCCATCATAAGCGAAGCTGTGCAGGAAATAGGCTTCGCCCGGCCGCAGGAGCGGGTGATCGCCGGTGGGCACCACATCGTTCCAGCCCATGTGCGGCACCTTTGCATCGGTACCGGCGGGATCGAGTCGCCGGACATTGCCGGGCAGCCAGCCGAGCCCGCGATGCTGGCCGAGTTCCTCGCCCTGTTCTGCGAGCAGCTGCATGCCGACGCAAATGCCAAGGAACGGCGCGCCCTGGTCGAGAACGCGGGAGCGCAGCGCCGCCTCAAGCCCGTCGACCGCACGCAGGTTTGCCGCGCAGGCCCCGAAGGCGCCGACGCCGGGAAGGACGATGCGATCGGCGCGGGCAATCGCGTCCGGATCGGCGGTGACGATCACGTCTGATGCGCCGGCGGCGCGCAGGGCGTTTTCGACCGACAGCAGGTTCCCCGACTGTATGTCGACCAATGCGAGCGTCACAGAACGCCCTTGGTCGACGGGATCGAATCGGCCTTGCGCGGATCGATCTCAATCGCCTGACGCAGCGCCCGGGCGAGGCCCTTGAACGCGCTTTCGGCGATGTGGTGGTTGTTCTCGCCGTGCAGCGTCTCGACGTGCAGCGTTATGCCCGCGGCCTGCGCGAAGCTGTGGAACCAGTGTTTGAACATCTCGGTGTCCATTTCGCCAAGCCGCTTCTGGCTGAACTCGGTCTTCCACACGAGCCAGGGGCGCCCGGAAATGTCGAGCGCGACGCGGGTCAGCGTCTCGTCCATCGGGGACAGCGCATCGCCATAGCGACGAATGCCGCGCTTATCGCCGAGCGCCTTGGCCAGCGCCTCGCCGATGGCGATCCCGGTATCCTCGACGGTGTGGTGCTGGTCGATATGCAGATCGCCCTTCGTCTCGACATCCAGGTCGATCAGCGAGTGGCGGGAGAGCTGCTCCAGCATATGGTCGAAGAAGCCAACTCCGGTCGACACACGGTACGCGCCCGTGCCATCAAGGTTAACGGTCACCGCGATCTTGGTTTCGCTGGTGTCACGGCGGATCGTCGCGCTGCGCATGAGCGCGCACATAGCGGAGCCGACGCGCCATGCAATCTTGACCGAACGGTTCGTGCCGTTACCGATGATGCAAATGGACGACCAAGCACCTGACAGCCTGATTCCCTACGACGAGATCGTGCAGGAGGCCCTGCGCGCCGTCGTCGGTCGCGTGCTGGGCTCGGTCGCGACCGGCGGGGGGCTGCCGGGCGACCATCATTTCTACATCACCTTCAAGACGCAGGCGGCGGGGGTCGATATCCCGCAGCGGCTGATCGAGCGTTTCCCCGATGAAATGACGATCGTGCTGCAGAACCGCTTCTGGGACCTGACCGTCGACGCGGAGCGCTTCTCTGTCGGCCTGAGTTTCAACCAGGTGCCCTCGAAGCTGATGATTCCCTATTCGGCGATCACCGGGTTCCACGATCCGGCGGTCAATTTCGAGCTGCGCTTCCAGGCGCAGGAAGGGCCCGGTGACGGTCCCGAGCCGCACGATCCGGCGGAAAACGATGGCCCGCCACCCACGTCGAGCGAGGACGGGTCGAACGTCGTCTCCGTGGACTTCAAGCGCAAGAAATAGCCTCGCTTCGGGCCGGTAGCGTGCCGGCACCATGAACATGGGCGCAAGGGGACACGGCGGCCGACCGCCGTGTCCCCTTGCGCCTTACTGCTTCGCCTCCAAATACCGCCTGTCACGACAGATAGGCTGAGGCATGAACGACACGCGCACCGAGACCGACTCGATTGGCAGCATCGAGGTGCCAACGGACGCTTACTGGGGCGCGCAGACGCAGCGCTCGATCGAGAACTTCCCCTTTGGGGCGATGGAGCGGATGCCAATCGGCATCGTCCGCGCGCAGGCGATCGTCAAACAAGCCGCCGCTCGGGTGAACGCCCGCCATGGGCTGGACGGAGCGGTCGTCAAGGCGATCGAGGATGCCGCGCAGGAGATCGTGTCAGGCAACCTGGATGAGCAATTCCCGCTGGTCATCTGGCAGACCGGCTCCGGTACGCAGACCAACATGAACGTGAACGAGGTGATCGCCGGACGCGCGAACGAGGTGCTGACCGGCAAGCGCGGCGGCAAGGCGCCGGTGCACCCCAACGATCACGTCAACATGAGCCAATCTTCCAACGACAGCTTTCCCACGGCGCTGCACGTCGCGACGGCGCTCGCGACGCGTGATGCGCTGCTCCCGGCGCTGGACAGGCTTCACGCTGCCCTGGATGCCAAGGCGAAACAATGGCGCGACATCGTCAAGATCGGGCGGACGCATACGCAGGACGCGACGCCGCTGACACTGGGGCAGGAATTTTCCGGCTATGCCGCGCAGCTCGCAAGTTGCCGCGGGCGGATCGAGGAGGCGCTGCACCGCGATATTCGCAAGCTCGCGATCGGCGGTACCGCGGTTGGCACGGGATTGAACGCGCCCGAGGGCTGGGCATCCGACATGACCGCGGCGATCAGCGACATCACGGGCCTTCCGTTCGAACCGGCGCCGAACAAGTTCGAGCAGCTGGCCGCCAAGGATGGCCTGGTCTTCTTTTCCGGCGCGCTCAACACGCTGGCGGTGGCGCTCAACAAGATCGCCAATGACATCCGGCTGCTGGGTTCCGGTCCGCGCTCCGGCCTGGGCGAGCTTTCGCTGCCGGCGAACGAGCCGGGTAGTTCGATCATGCCGGGCAAGGTCAATCCCACGCAGTGCGAATCGCTGACCATGGTTGCAGCGCAGGTGATCGGTAATCATCAGGCGGTGACCGTCGGGGGCATGCAGGGGCATTTCGAGCTCAACGTGTTCATGCCCCTGATCGGGGCCAACGTGCTCCGATCGATCCACCTGCTTGCAGTGGGGATGACCAGCTTTGCCGAGCGCTGTGTCGATGGGATGGTCGCCAATGAGCGGCAGATTGCTGATCTGGTCGGCCGATCGCTGATGCTGGTCACCGCGCTCGCTCCCGAGATCGGCTATGACAATGCGGCGAAGATCGCCAAACATGCCCATGCCGAAGGGCTGACGCTGCGTGAGGCAGGTCTGGCGCTTGGGCTGGTTGATGGTGAAACGTTCGACCGCGTGGTTCGCCCCGAGGGGATGCTGGGAACCTGAACCGCGCCGAAGCGCTTAGCGAGCCAAGTAGAGAAAGGAACATCCATGCTTCGCACCATCGTTGGCGCACTCGTCGGCAAGGAAATCGATCGTCGGGATGGGCGCGGTGGATTGAAGGGCGCGGCCGTGGGCGCCCTGGCGGCACGCATGGCGACCCGAACGGGCCCGCTTGGGCTGCTGCTCGGTGGCGGCTACGTAGCGAAGAAGATGTACGACCGGCGCAAGGCGGGCAAAGGCATGTCCGGGCGCCCCGTGCGTTGATCCTGCCAGGCAGATGCCCATGATGGGATCTGCCGGCACAGTGACGAGCGGCTGAGCACCGGCCGAGCTGCTCAGCCGCGCGGCTTTTGCGGGAATGACGCGGACGGAACCTTGACGCTCATGTCCTCCGCGCGGCAGGAGCGCGCATGGCCGCATCTTCCCCGACCGATCCGCATGGCTTTCGCCGTCGCGGCGTCCTGTTCGTCCTGTCATCACCCTCGGGCGCAGGAAAGTCGACGATAGCCAAGAAGCTCCTGGCGGCTGAGCCGGAGCTGTCGATGTCCGTATCCTATACGACGCGTGCGCCGCGCCCCGGCGAGATCGACGGCAAGGATTATCACTTCGTCACGCTGGATCGCTTTCGCGAGATGGCGAACAACCATGAATTCCTCGAGTGGGCGCATGTCTTCGACAATCGCTACGGCACGCCCAAGGCCGACGTGTTTCACACGTTGAGCGAGGGCAAGGACATATTGTTCGACATCGACTGGCAGGGCGCCCAGCAGCTGCACCAGCTGGCCGGCGGCGACGTAGTCCGTGTGTTCATCCTGCCCCCGTCGATGGCTATCCTTCAGGATCGGCTACAGAAGCGCGCGACCGACAGCCAGGAGGTGATCGACGCGCGCATGTCGCGTGCCGCGAACGAGGTGAGCCACTGGGACGGTTATGACTACGTCCTGGTCAACGATGACCTCGAACATTGCTTCGAATGTGTCCGGATGATCCTGGCGGCCGAGCGGCTGAAGCGATCACGCCAGACCGGCATCATCGGCTTCATCCGCAGTCTGCTCAAGAAAAGCGGTTCACTCGAGTAGCGCGAGAAAGCGTACAGCCGCGTCGAGATCGCGGCGGCGCGCGGCATTGGTTTCGGCCGCCTGCTCATCCACGCCCCATTGTTCGGCCTGCCACGTTTCATCGACCGTGGCGGCGGCCCACAGGGTGTCGGCGTCGATCTGCCCCTCGGCCAGCGCAAGAGCACCGACGAGTGTGCCCGTGATCGTGACGATCGGCTGAAGCGCGACGAGGGAGAAAGGGTCGCGACTCGCGACAGCCTCTGCCAGCCGGGTCACAGTCGCTGGTGGCTGTGGCTGGTGCATGAGGCCACTGACGATCTCGAAATGCGCGTCGTAGCGGCCGCGCGCCCATTCCAGCAGCGGATCCCATGCTCCGGCCTCACGCTGCACCAGTTCGACCGGCGATTCGGCGCGATAGCAGAGCAGATCGGTCTCGGCATAAGCCGCCAGGCCTGCGGCGAAGGCGCGGGGGGAGGGGGCGACACGGTCGATCGCAGCGTTGGTGAGCCCGGTGAGCGGCATTGACCGTGGATCGAGCGTCTCGCCGATCGCGCGCCATTCGTCCGCGACTGCCTCTGCAAGGGCGGTGCTTGGCAATGCGAGCGGTGCTCGACCCGGCGTGCGAACAGGGCGGCCGTCCAGCCGCACCACCCGCTCCTCGTCAATCGTGACGTCAGTCCAGAAACGCTTCATTCACTCGGGCTCCGCCATTGCCGCGCCAGCGCGCGCGGTACGACCGCCATGGCCCACAATGCGGCAAGCACAATCGCGCCGCCCAGTATCTTGCTGCCAGTGTCCGGCCCCTCTGCGAGCAGGATGACGCCGAGCACCGCAGCCATCGCCGTGACGATGCGGGTCAGCGAAATAATCAGCCAGCGTGTTCGGGCGGGGTCGCGTGCCATGTCGCCGCTATGGCCTATGCTTCGTGGAGGCGCCAGTCGCGACCAGTTGGTTCCGCAACGGGATCAACTGGCAGTCAACCTCTTGGTTACGCATCAGCTTTATGGTCTATGGAAGCAATAGCGAGAGCGGGCCCGGGGGGGCAGGCCTCACATTTTCTGAGCCTATGGAAACGGAACGACGATGGTCGGCGCGGCAGTCTTTATCTACGGTTTGTTGGTCAGCTTCATTTTTTCGGGCGCATCGCGCAACGCCAAGCTGCGCCGCCCCAATCCGCCGGTCCTCACCTATGTCGGCTATGTCATGTGCGGCATCACCGCAGGCGCATCGCTGATCCTGTCAGCGCATGTGGTTAGCCTGTCGCTGGGCGCGCCGCTGCTCAACCTCACCATCTGAGCGCCGCCGGGAGCCAGGCTCCCGGCGTGCCATTCACTCGCCCCGCGCGCCGCGACCGCGGCGTTCGCCCCGGCGCGCCTTGCGGACCTGCTTGGCATGCGCGCGTGCCTTCGCCTTGCGGTCCTCGCGGGTCACCGGCGGCCGCGTATCGGCCGGAAGCGCGTCACCAGCGGCCTCGTCAAAGCCAAGGCCGGCCAGACTTTCCGCAAAATGCGTGGGCAGTTCGGCGGTGACGTCGATCGCCCCGCCATCGGGATGATCCACCCGGATGCGGCGCGCGTGCAGATGCATCTTGCGGCTGATGCCCCCGGTCAGGAACGCGGCCGGGCCACCGTATTTGCCGTCCCCGACAATCGGATGACCAATCGCCGCCATGTGGACGCGCAGCTGATGCGTGCGCCCGGTGAACGGCTGTAGCTCGACCCAGCAGGCGCGGTTGCCGGCGCGTTCGATGACGCGATAGCGGCTGCGCGCGGGCTGGCCGTTCTCCTCGTCGACGTGCATCTTCTCACCGCCGGTGCCGGGCTGCTTGGCGATTGGCAGGTCGATCGTGCCGTCGTCAATCGAGGGCACGCCGACGACGAGCGCCCAATAAACCTTCTTCGCCGACCGCCCGGAGAACGCCTTGGAGAAGAAAGCGGCAGCGCGGGAGGTGCGGGCGACGAGCAGCGCGCCCGACGTATCCTTGTCGAGGCGATGGACCAGTTTCGGCCGACCCTCGGCATCGAACTGAAGCGCGTCGAGCAGGCCATCGACATGGGCGGTCGTCTTCGTTCCGCCCTGCGTGGCGAGGCCCGGCGGCTTGTTCAGGACGAATGCGGCGGGATCCTGGTGGATCACCATTTCGCGCGCGAAGGCGACCTCATCCTCGCTGAGTGGCGGACGCTCGCGCTTTGGCTTGGCATCGGTGCGCACCGGTTCCGCCGGCGGGAGGCGGAGGACCTGGCCGGCCGTCACGCGGTCGCCCGGGCCGACGCGCGCGCCATCAAGGCGTAACTGGCCGGTCCGCGCCCATTTTGCGACAGTGGTGAAGCTGGTGTCGGGCAAATGCCGCTTGCACCAGCGATCCACGCGGATGCCGTCGTCATCGGCGGCGACGGTGAACTGGCGGACGCTGTCGTTCATGCTGCCACCCGGGTGAAGGCGAGTCCGGCCGCCAGCGCCGCGATCGAACCGATCGTCGATAGGAGAATATAGCCAAACGCCTGAAGCCAGGCGCCGCGTTCGATCATCAGCAATGTTTCGAGTGAAAAGGCGGAGAAGGTAGTGAACCCGCCGAGTACGCCCACCCCGATCAGCAGGCGCCAAGCCTCGCCGCCGCTGCTGAGCCGCGCCAGCGTTCCCGCCAGCATCCCCATGGCGCAGCCGCCCGCGATGTTGACGATCAATGTGCCCCAGGGCCAGCCTGTGCCAAGGGTGGTCAGGGCGGCGCGCCCGACGAGGTGGCGCAGGCCCGCCCCGGCGGCCCCACCGGCCATCACCAGAAGTAATCCGTTCATTACCGCGCCCCTAGAGCCAAAACGCCCAAAGGGGAACGCCGAACGCGTGCCCTGTGCCGTTCGGTCGGCTTGCTCAGCCGCCGCCGTCGGCCATCAGGTCAACCTGCGATCCCCCATTCTGGCGCGGCTTGACGATCAGGAAGAAGGCGGCGTTCTTCTTCGTGCCTGCCAGGATATGCTCCCCGCTGTCGGCCTGATGCTCGGATCGGAAACCGGCCTCTGAGGTGCGGGTGTAATACCAGTCGAGCAGGCGCTGGACGGGCGCTGCGCTGATGAAGCTGACGACTCGCAGCGCGCAGCCGTCGCGATCGGCGCCGGCCGCCTCGCTGATCTGGGCGTCGGGATAAAGCGGCACGCCTTGCGGAAGGCGGTTGGCCCAATCCGCGGAATAGGCGACGTTGTTCACGCATTGCGCCGAGGCGCCCTGGCTCTGCGCCAAGGCCCCAAGCGTCAGCGCGCGCCGGGCGGCGGCACATTGCGTGCAGGTTCCGGTCGGTGCGGGCGCGGCGCGGAGCGCGCCGGCTACCTGAGCGTCAGCGCGTTGGCCAATGCCTTCCGGCGGTAGCGCGCCGGAACCTGGCTGAAGCGGCGGTCGCACCGTATTGGCGTTCGCCTGTTGCACCAGCTTCGGATCGACCATGATCGGATCGCGAAGCGCACCTTGCAGCGCCGGGTCATTTGCGCTTGCCGCGTCGTTCATCGTCGCGAGGCTGTTGTCGAGATCAGCCACCGCGGCTTGATCCGCGGGCGGAGATCCGCAGGAGGCGAGTGCGAGCAACGCTGTTGCCACCCCAAGCATGACGTTGGTTTTCATCATCGCTCCCTCGAAAACGGCCTCATGATTATCGCCGCATCCTTAAGGAAGGATGCCCATGATGTGTCCCATGCTTGCAACACACCCCGTCTGGCACCATGTCTTGCGGATGCTGAATATTGCTTCGATTCTGATCGGCCTCGTCACCCTCTTGCTGGGAATCGTGGCGTTCATGCCGCTGCTCGGCTGGTTGAACTGGTTCGTGATCCCGATCGGGATCGTGGGCATCGCGGTGGGCGCTTTGTCGTCCACCAATGGCGGGCGCAACCTGAACATCGTGCTGGTCGTGATCTTCGCGCTGCGCCTGATGCTGGGCGGCGGGATCATCTGAACCCCGCCGCGTCAGCGATCATCAGGGAGCGACCACGACGCAGCTGACGCGGGCCTTGGCGCACGCCGCCTGCGCCGCGCTGCGTGAGGCAAATCCCGTCGCCTGCAAGCGCGTGACGGCGCCTGCCTTCACGTAGCTGGGGCTGCCGCCGGTGCGGCTGCCGACCTGTGCCCAGAGGTTGCGCGCGTTGGACTCGTCGCGGAACGCGCCGAGCTGGATACGCCAATTCCCGCCGCTCGCGGCTGGAGCGGGTGCGGGCGCGGGTGTAGGCCGGGGCGCGGCGACGGCCGGCGCCGGGCGCGGCGTCGCGGCGGGGCTAGCCGCGGATGGAGGCGTGCTTCCGGACGTCGTCAGCGGCGCGCGCGTCGCCACTGCCGGGGCGGGCGATGGGCCGGTTGGCGTCGCGGCGCGCGGCGGCGCGGAATTGACCGTCGCGCCGGGGGCACGCGGTGCCGGGAGGGATGCAGCGAGCGCCCGCGCGTCAGCCTCATATTTACGGGCGAGGGTGAGCCCCTGCTGCCGCTGCACCTCCGGGATATATCGATCCATCTGCGCGAGCGTCTGCGACGCCTGTGGCAGGCCTTGCTGCGAGGAGCGGGTGACGAGTGCATAGGCGCGGGTCCAGTCGCGGGCGACTCCGTCCGCGTTGAACAACATGGTGCCAAGGACGAGCTGGGTGCGCCGCTCGCCCCGCGCCACGGATTTCTCCAGCCAGGGCAATGCCTCGGCCTTCTTGCCTTCCTGGAACAGGGCGAGGCCGTAATTGTCGATCGCCTGCGCATGTCCCTGCACAGCGGCCTTGCGGAACCACTCGTTCGCGGCGGGCAGATCGGCCTGGACGCCGCGGCCCAGTTTGTAGGCCTGACCCATGTTGAACTGGGCATCGGCATTGCCGGCCACCGCAAGCGGGCGCCAGGTCTGAACCGCCGCCTTATAGTCACCCCGCGTCCACGCATCGACACCCTGCTTCACGTCGGCCGCGGCCGGCGCAGCGGCGAGAAGTGCAGCCACGGGCAGCAACAGGCAGGCATTTCGCATCTGGTCAAACCCCCATCCAGCGGCTCCGGCGACCAGCGGTGTCGCGCGGCCGGAGCAGCGATCTGATCGCATAAGATTACCGCTTCCATAACCTCTTGTCAGCGAAAGTGGGCCGCCATTTACCATTCCTTAGACCCAAAGGGGCACATCTACGCTGGCAAGGTGGCAATACCATCGAGGCACGACCGCCCTCGGGCGGCAGCATGGCGACCCGCACGTCTGTGTGTGTGGGGGGAGCGGCTGACGAGCCACGCCGGCGCCGCCAACGAAGATCGTTCGGGGACTGAGACATGAAGAAGCGCGCGATTGCTGGCCTGAGCCTATCCGCGTTGATGCTGGGCGGGACGATGGTCGGGTGTGCGCAAGGCGGCATCTCGACCGCCAGCAGCCGCAGCGACGAGAAGCTCGCCAAGCTGGCCGAGAACAAGGCGGCCAAGGCGCAGCAGGCGCTGGCGAAGGGCGATGCGATCAAGGCGATCAGCTATGCCGAGGCGGCCGTGGCGGCGATGCCGCGTGACGCAGAGCTTCGTGCGCTGCTGGGCGCGTCCTACCTGAAGGCTGGCCGCTTTACCTCAGCGCATACTGCCTATGCCGACGTGCTTCAGCTGTCGCCGACCAATGGCAAGGCCGCACTCAACCTCGCCCTGGCGATGATCGCCGAGGGGCAGTGGGATGAGGCGCGCACCCTGTTGGACGAACATGCCGCCATCGTGCCGGCCGCCGATCGCGGGCTGGCGATGGCCCTGGCCGGGGATCCGGCGACGGGCGCCGAATTGCTGATGACGGCCGCGCGCTCGCCGGATGCTACCGCGACGACGCGGCAGAATTTTGCTCTGGTGCTGGCGCTCGCGGGGCGCTGGGCCGAGGCGCGGCAGGTTGCCGGGATCGACATGGCACCGCAGGCGGCTGATGCCCGGATGCTGGAATGGACCGCGTTCGCCAAGCCGACGGGGGCGGCCGATCAGGTCTCGGCACTGCTCGGCGTCATTCCGGTGAAGGATCCCGGTCTGCCGGTTGCGCTGGCGCTGAATGCGAGCGTTCCGGTGACCCAGCTTGCGGCGGCCGCCCCGAGCCAGGTGCCTGCCGACGCAGCTTCGCCCCAGGCCGCGGCCAACGAGGCGGTTGAGGTTGCGCAGGTGGAGCCGGCCGCCACGATGACGTCGCCGTCGGGCAGCAAGATCGTGTTCGCCGAGCGGCAGGAGGTGGTGCAATCTCTCCCCCTTGGCCGTGCGCCCACTGCTCCCAAGCGCGTCGAGGCGGCGACGCGACTGGCCACTGCGACGCCGACCCCTGCCTCACGCGAGATGGCGAAGGGCAAGTGGTACGTGCAGCTCGGCGCGTTTGATTCGGCGGACGTGGCGAAGGATGCCTGGCATCGGGCGCAGCGCCGC
Source organism: Sphingomonas panaciterrae (assembly GCF_036890205.1). Classification (NCBI taxonomy): domain Bacteria; kingdom Pseudomonadati; phylum Pseudomonadota; class Alphaproteobacteria; order Sphingomonadales; family Sphingomonadaceae; genus Sphingomonas; species Sphingomonas panaciterrae. The sequence continues at coordinate 275,254 of NZ_JAKNQR010000002.1, read as the reverse complement.
TATCCCGTGCTGGCCGAGCAGACGCCGACCGGCATGGCGTTCAAGACGTTCTACCGCCTGTCGGTGGGCGGGTTTGGTCGCAGCGATGCCGAGACGCTGTGCCGTGGCTATCGTGCGACTGGCGGGCGTTGCTTCGTGCGGACAGGAGCCGGCGATCAGACGGCGGTGTGGGTCAAGGCCGGCAAGGTCCAACTCGCCGGCCGCTGAACCGCCTCGCCCGGATCCGGCGGTGCTGATCGGCTGATCAGCCCGTCGTTATCTCTCGGCCGCCCTTGAACAGGCGAAGCACGCGGCCCTGTACGGGCAGTCCGTCGAACGGCGTGTTGCCGGCTATACCTGGCAGCGTATCCGCATTGATCTGCCACGGCTTGTCAGGATCGACGAGCATCAGGTCAGCCTCCTGTCCCGGCGCAAGGACGCCGCTATCCAGCCCAAGCACCGACGCCGGATTGCGGGCGAGCAGCGCCGGCAGGCGATCCAGTGTGACGGTGCCGTCCAGCGCGAGGCCGAGCGCCAGCGCAAGGAGCGTCGCGGCGCCGGCGGCGCCGGGAACGGCATCAGCGAAGGGCAGACGCTTTTCCTCCGGCCCGCGCGGATCGTGGCCTGAACACAGTACGTCGATCGTGCCATCCGCCAGCGCGGCGAGCGCGGCGCGGCGATCCTCCTCCGAGCGCAGCGGGGGGGACAGGCGCGCGAAGGTGCGAAAATCGCTCATGGCGATGTCCGACAGCAGCAAGTGAGCGGGCGTGATGCCGCAGGTGACGCGCACGCCGCGACGCTTGGCCGCGCGGACGAGATCGAAGCCGGCGGCGGTCGTGACCTGGCGAATGTGGATGCGCGCGTCGGCGGCCTCCGCCAGCATCAGGTCGCGCGCGATCGCCAGCGGTTCGGCCAGCGCCGGGGCGGCGGGCAGGCCGAGGCGAGTCGCCGTCTCACCGATCGTGGCCACGGCATCGCCGACCAGCCCGCCGTCTTCGGCATGGGTGATGACGGCGAGGTCAAGGTCGCGGGCATAAGCGAGGACGCGTGCCATAACGCCCGAATCAGCGATCCAGCGCGGGCCGGTACCAACCGCGCGCGCGCCGGCAGAGGCGCAGATCGCCATCTCGGCAAGATCGGTGCCCTCAAGCCCGCGGGTGGCGGCGGCGATCGGGTGGATCCACAGGTCTGGCCGGCCGATCAACGCCGACCGCTGCACGATGCCGGGCTCGTCCAGTACGGGATTTTGATCGGGCAACAGGCCGACGCGGACGATGCCACCGGCGCGGAAGGCGGCGCGATCGATCGTCGCGACGCCCAAGTCGACGATCGCAGGCGCGAGCAGCTTGCCGGCGCAGTCAATGACGGTGGCGCCGTCGCGAGCCTCGTCGACGATGCGGCCATCGGCAACATACAGGTCGCCGCGGCGCTCGCCATCACGCGCGCACAGGATGCGGGCGTTGCGGAAATGAAGCGCGTTGCTCATGCCCAGCCCTCCACGCCGCGTGCTCGTCGGGTCAGCACGTCGAGGCAGGCCATGCGTACGGCCACGCCCATCTCGACCTGTTCGGTGATGGCGGAACGTTCGGGATGGTCGGCAACGCTGGAGTCGATCTCCACGCCGCGGTTCATCGGGCCCGGGTGCATGACCAATGCGTCGGGCTTGGCGCGCGCCAGCCGCTCCGGTGTGAGGCCATAACGCAACCGGTATTCGCGGCTGGAGGGGACGTAGCCGCCCGACATGCGCTCGGTTTGAAGCCGCAGCATCATGACCACGTCGGCACCCTCAAGCGCGACGTCGAAATCGGTGAAGGGGGTGACGCCCATGCGGTCGATCGCGGGCGGCATCAGCGTCGAAGGGGCACAAACGCGCACCTCCGCGGCGAGGGCCGTCAGGGCCAGGATGTTGGACCGGGCAACGCGGCTGTGCAGCACGTCGCCGCAGATGACGACGCGCTGATTGTGGATCGTGCCGCGGCGCCGGCGGATGGTCAGCGCGTCGAGCAGTGCCTGCGTCGGGTGTTCGTGCCGCCCGTCGCCGGCGTTTAGGACGGGGCAGTCGACCTTGTCCGCGATCAGCCGGACCGCGCCGGACGACATGTGCCGGATGACCAGCACGTCCGCCCGCATCGCGTTCAGCGTCATGGCTGTGTCGATCAGCGTCTCACCCTTTTTTACGCTGGACTGCGCGGCGTGCATGTTCACGACGTCCGCGCCGAGCCGCTTGCCCGCAATTTCGAAGCTGAGCAGCGTGCGCGTCGAGTTTTCGAAGAAGGCGTTGATCTGGGTGAGGCCCGCCAGCCTCTTGTCGGGCGCCGCGCGATCACGGTTCGCGGCGATCCAGCCTTCCGCCTCGTCGAGGAGGAAGCTGATCTCGTGTGGCTGAAGACCCTCGATCCCGGTGAGGTGACGGTGCGGAAAAACATCGCCTCCGGAAATGAGGGAAGCGGGGCGGTGGTCCGACATTGGCATCGAAGGCGCCGGATAATCATGGCGCGCAGGCAGGGCAAGCCGCTGTATCCCGTAGCGGCGCGCCGATGATCAGCCGGTCGTGAGGGCGTCGATCGCCGCCTGAAGGATGTGCGCCGCCGCCAGCGAATCGATTCGCTCGGCACGTTTCGCGCGGCTCATGTCCTGTTCGATCATCACCCGTTCGACCGCCACGGTGGACCAACGTTCGTCCCACAGCAGGATGGGACCAAGATCGGTGATGTTGCGGGCAAAGGCGCGGGTCGACTGGCTGCGCGGACTTTCGCTGCCATCGAGATTGAGCGGGAGGCCGAGTACGATGCCGGCGACCTTCTGCGCGGTGATCAGCTCCGCCAGCGCGGCCGAGTCCTGCGTGAACTTCCGCCGCCGGATCAGTGCGGCGGGGCTGGCGAAGGTCCAGCCGGCGTCGCACAGCGCGGTACCGATCGTCTTGGTGCCAAGGTCAAGACCAAGCAGGCGGCCCCCGGCGGGCAGGGTCTCGCGAAACTCGGAAGCGCTTGCCGTAATCATCGTGCCGCCACCCGCCGGGCTGCGTCCTGGCGGACGTTCGCCCAGAACAGGGAATAATCATAGACGTGGTAATTGTTGCCGGGGAGCACATAGGGCCCGACGTCCGGTCCTTCGCCGATGAGCAGCAGCCCGCGATCGCCACAGCGTGCGGGCACCTTGCCCGCCTCGATCGAGGCGCTGGCAAGATCCTCTGACGGGAACAGCGTGCCCGCGTTGGCGGTGGCGGGTGCAGCGGCGTTGGCGGTGCCGGTCAGCGGATTGGTGCAGACAAGCGTGCTGCCCCGGCGCGGCTTGCCATCGAAGGCGGTGCTGCTGTCATAAGTGTCGATCACCAGCGCAGGGTCTGCCGGCTCGGCAAAGCTTTCCCACGACAACAGGCAGCCATGCTGATCGGCGCGGGTACATTCGGGGAGACCCAGCGCAGGCAGATCGTTGCTGCGGCTGACCGGCCAGCCCACGACATAGGCTGCCACCACGCGGCGGGCGAGCGGCGTGCCCGCAACCTGATCCTTCAGCAGATGAGTCAAGTGCAGGGCGCCCTGGCTGTGGCCGGCAAGGATCATCGGTCGTTCGGGCCCGATCTCTCTGAGGAATGCAGCGAAAGCGGCCTGGATGTCGCCATAGGCGAGCTCGAGCGCGCGCTGCGCATGCGCCGCATTGGTGAGGAACGACCCAAAGGTCGCCTGACGATAACGCGGCGCCCAGATCTCGCCCACCTCGTTGAACACGCTTGCCTGTCCACGGAGGAACAGCGCTGCACGGGCATTCGCCTCCTCATCGTCGAGCGGCGCGTTCCAGTGGTCGGCGCTGAGATAGGAGGTCGGATGGATGAAGAAGACCGCGGGCCCGCCGGGCGTCGTGCGCGGCTGATACCCCGCCGGGGTCCATAGTGCCGGGTTCCCGGTCCGATCCGGCCGCGCGAGCCACATGTCGGCGCGGTCATATTCGTTTTCCTGCAAGGCCGGCTGCTGCTCGAACGCGACCTTCGGCTTGTAATACCAGCGGACCAGATCGCTGCCGTAGAAGTTCCAGGTGATCTGAAACGCGATAATCAGCGCGATCAGCACCGCCATGACGTAAAGAAACTTGCGAGCCATGGGCGCCGCCTGCCCCAGTCGCGGCGGCCGCGCAACTTCGGGCATGGTGAACGCCATCGCAGATGGGCGCGCAGGGGCGTGCGCGATCCGCTTTCCCGCCCATTGCGCTTCGCCCCGCGCCGATGGTAGCGGGCGCCATGTCCGTAGATACCGTCACCGTGAAGAAGGTCGCGAGCCTTGCGCGCATCGCGATCGACGATGCCGCCGCCGAGCGGCTCGTGCCCGAGTTGAACAACATCCTCGGCTGGATCGAGCAACTGGGCGAGGTGGATACCAGCGGCGTCGCACCGATGACCGCGGTGATCCCCAACAAGCTGCGCCTGCGCGACGATGTGGTGAACGCCGATCCGCTGACCGGTGGCGGCATCCGCGACGCGGTGCTCGCCAATGCGCCGCAGGCGGAGCATGGCTTCTTCACCGTGCCCAAGGTGATCGAATGATGGCGATCGTGGCCGCACGGCGCCCGAAGGCGCTCCTATTCCTTGAACAGCCGGCGATCGCCGGCGTGACGGTGTTTTGATGACTGACCTCACCGATCTTGGCATTCGCGATATTCGCGACGGGGTGCGTGCCGGCACCTTTTCCGCGCGCGACGTTGCCACCGCTTTCAACGACGCGGTCAGCCGCGCCAAGCCGCTGAACGCCTTTCTGGTCGAAACGCCGGACCATGCACTGGCCGCCGCCGATGCCGCCGATGCCGCGCGCGCGGCGGGCGATGAGCTGAAGCCGCTGGCCGGCGTGCCGATCGGCATGAAGGACCTGTTCTGCACCAAGGGCGTGCCGACCACCGCTGCCAGCCACATCCTGGAAGGCTTCACGCCGCAGTACGAATCGACGGTGTCGCAGAACCTGTGGAACGCGGGCGCCGGGATGCTCGGCAAGCTGAACATGGACCAGTTCGCCATGGGCTCGTCCAACGAGACCAGCGCATTCGGCAATGTCATCTCGCCCTGGCGCAGCAACGACGGCAGCACAACGCCGCTGGCGCCGGGTGGCTCGTCGGGTGGTTCTTCCTCCGCCGTGGCGGCGCGGCTGTGCCCGGGTGCGACCGGCACCGATACGGGCGGCTCGATCCGTCAGCCGGCGGCCTTCACCGGCATTTCGGGCATCAAGCCGACCTATGGCCGCTGCTCGCGCTGGGGCACGATCGCTTTTGCCTCGTCCCTGGACCAGGCGGGGCCGATGGCGCGCGACGTGCGCGATTGCGCGATCATGCTGGAGGCGATGAGCGGCTTCGACGCGAAGGACGCCACCTCGCTCGACCTGCCGGTGCCGCAGTGGGAGCAGTCGCTGAACGCCAGCATGGCAGGCAAGCGCGTCGGCATTCCGCGCGAATATCGCGTCGAAAATATGCCCGAGGAGATCGAGGCGCTCTGGCAGCAGGGTATCGCCTGGATGAAGGATGCGGGCGCCGAGATCGTCGAGGTGTCGCTGCCGCACACCAAATACGCGCTGCCGGCCTATTACATCATCGCGCCGGCCGAGGCGTCGTCGAACCTCGCGCGCTATGATGGCGTGCGTTATGGTCTGCGCGACCTGCCGGACGGCGCGAACCTGCAGGAAATGTACGCAGCGACGCGCGCCGCCGGCTTCGGCGACGAGGTGAAGCGGCGTATCCTGATCGGTACCTATGTGCTGTCGGCTGGCTTCTACGATGCCTATTTCACGCAGGCGTCGAAGGTCCGCACGCTGATCGCGCAGGATTTCGAAAAGGCCTGGGAAAGCTGCGACGTGCTGCTGACGCCGACCGCACCGTCGGCGGCGTTCGCACTGGGCGAGAAGAGCGCCGATCCGCTAGCGATGTACCTCAACGACGTGTTCACCGTGCCGTCGAGCCTTGCCGGGCTGCCGGCGATGAGCGTGCCGGGCGGGCTGGATCGCAAGGGGCTGCCGCTGGGGCTGCAGGTGATCGGCAGGGCGCTGGATGAGCAGGGCGTGCTGAACGCGGCGCTCGCGATCGAGGAGCGCGCGGGCTTCGTGGCCCGGCCGCAGGCGTGGTGGTAATGACGTTCGAATTCGGGAATCTGGCCAATGGCTGACGCAACCGCACCATATCGCATCAAGGGTGCCACCGGCGACTGGGAAGTCGTGATCGGCCTTGAGGTGCACGCACAGGTGACCTCCAACGCCAAGCTGTTCTCCGGCGCGGCCACCGCGTTCGGCGCGGAGCCCAATTCGCAGGTCAGCCTGATCGACGCGGCGATGCCCGGCATGCTGCCGGTGCCGAACCGCGAGTGCATCCGCCAAGCGGTTCGCACGGGCATGGCGATCGACGCGCAGATCAACAAATGGTCGCGGTTCGACCGCAAAAACTATTTCTACGCCGACCTGCCGCAGGGTTACCAGATTTCGCAGCTTTATCATCCGCTTGTCGGTGAAGGCTCGATCGAGATTGAGGATGGCGAGACGGTCAAGACGATCGGGGTGGAGCGCATCCACGTCGAGCAGGACGCCGGCAAGCTGATGCACGACCAGCATCCGACGCGATCCTATGTCGACCTGAACCGGTCGGGCGTGGCGCTGATGGAGATCGTCAGCCGGCCGGACATGCGCTCGCCGGCAGAGGCTGGCGCCTATCTGCGCAAGCTGCGCGCGATCCTGCGCTATGTCGGCAGCTGTGACGGCAACATGGAGGAAGGCTCCATGCGTGCGGACGTCAACGTCAGCGTGCGGCGGCCGGGCGAGGAATTCGGCACGCGTACGGAGACGAAGAACGTCAATTCCGTCCGCTTCGTGATGGCGGCGATCGAACATGAGGCGAACCGTCAGGTCGACGTGCTGGAGAGCGGCGGGAAGATCGTTCAGGAAACGCGGCTGTTCAACGCCGACACGGGCACGACGCGGTCGATGCGGTCGAAGGAAGACGCGCACGATTATCGTTACTTCCCCGATCCCGACCTGCTGCCGCTGGAACTGGATGACGCATTCCTCGAGGAATGCCGTGCCTCGCTTCCCGAACTGCCGGATGCCAAGCGCAAGCGGTATGAGGCGGCGGGAATTACGCCCTACAATGCGGGCGTGCTGACCGCCGAGGTCGAGACGGCGCGCTGGTTCGACGCGTTGCTGGAAGAAGGCACGGCGCCGGTCGCGGCATCCAATTGGGTGACGGGTGAGCTGTTCGGTGCGCTGAACCGGATCGGCAAGGACATCACCGGATCGCCCGTGACGCCGGGGCAGGCGGCGGAATTGCTGGCGCTGGTGGCGGACGGTACGTTGTCGGGCAGCTTGGCGAAGCAGGTGTTCGAGGTGATGCTGGAAACCGGCGATGCGCCGGGCAAGATCGTTGAGGAGCGCGGGCTGAAGCAGACAAGCGATACCGGCGCAATCGAGGCGGTGATCGCCGAGGTGCTGGCGAAGAACCCCAACCAGCTGGAACAGTATCGTGGTGGCAAGGTAGCGCTGTTCGGCTTCTTCGTCGGACAGACGATGAAGGCGATGGGCGGCAAGGCCAACCCGGGCGTCGTCAATGAACTGCTGAAGAAGGCGCTGGGCTGATCGGCGCGTCACCCCGGCGGCGGATGCCGGGGTGACCGCCAGCGTCGTGCTGGTGTGGTATCAGCGCAGCGAGCGGAAGGTGGCGCGTACCTCTTCCACGAACAGGTCCGGTTGTTCGAAGGCGGCGAAATGCCCGCCGCGATCCAGCTCGTTCCAGTGGATGATGTTGGTGTAGCTTTTTTCCGCCCAGCGGCGCGACGGTCGCAGGATTTCCTTGGGGAAGATGCTGCACCCGGTCTGCACCCGGTCGGCACCGTGACCTTTTGCCCGCCGAACGCGCCGAAGCTTTCCCAATAGAGTCGCGCTGACGAGGCGCCGGTGCCGGTCAGCCAGTAGATCATGATGTCGTCGAGCATCTCGTCCCGGGTCAGCGCATTCTCTGGCACCCCGTTGCAATCGGTCCATTCGTGGAACTTCTCGTAGATCCACATGGCCTGGCCGACCGGGGAGTCGACCAGCCCATAGCCCAGCGTTTGCGGCCGGGTGGACTGCTGTTTCGAATAGCCGGTGCCCTGATCGGCGTGACGCTTCAGGTCGGCCAGCGCCGCCTTTTCCGCGTCAGTGGCATCGGCCATGTCCTCCTCTGACGGGCGGACGGTGACCATGTTGAGGTGGATGCCCGCGACAGCCGGGTCGCCGCTCGCCCCAAGTGCGGTAGTGACGGCCGCACCCCAATCGCCGCCCTGGGCGCCGAACCGGGCATAGCCCAGCCGCTTCATGAGCGTGATCCAAGCGGCGGCAATGCGCGGCACGCCCCAGCCCTTTTCGGCAGGCCGATCGGAAAAGCCATAGCCGGGCAAAGAGGGACAGACGACGTGAAAGGCGTCGCGCGGATCGCCGCCATGCGCCGCGGGGTCGGCGAGCGGCCCGACGACCTTCAGGAACTCGACGACGGAGCCGGGCCAACCATGAGTGAGGATGAGCGGTAAGGCGCCCGAATTGGGGGAGGGGCGATGCAGGAAATGCACGTTCAGCCCGTCGATCGCGGTGGTAAATTGTCCGACGGCGTTGAGCGCCGCCTCGCAGCGGCGCCAATCGTAGCGGTGCTGCCAATGATCGACCAGCGCGCGCGCGGCGGCGAGCGGCACACCCTGTTGCCAATCGTCCACGGTTTCGCGTTCCGGCCAGCGGGTGCGCGCCAGCCGGTCCTTCAGGTCGTCCAGTTGCGCCTGCGGGATGGCGAGCGTGAAGGGGGTGATCGTATCGTCCATCGAGGTCATCCGCGGCGCAGGAGGGAGAGCGCCTGTTCGGCGAGCATCGGCGTGCCGTTCACGGCCTCCCCGGCGTTGGGGGTCACGCCGGCGAGCGCACGGGCGTAGACGCCCTGGCTGATGGAGGCGAGGCGGAACACCGCAAAGGCGAGGTAGAAGTTCCAGTCCTCGATTGCGTCGCCGCGGCCCGTTCGGCGGCTGTAGGCGGCGACATAAACCTCCTCGGTGGGGATACCGCTGGTCGCAAAATCGACGCCCTCCAGCGTGCCCCAGCTAGGCGAGGTCGAATGCCACATGAAGCAATTGTAGCCGAGGTCGGCGAGCGGGTGCCCGATGGTCGACAATTCCCAATCGAGCACCGCGATCAGCCGCGGTTCGGTTGGATGGAACATGACGTTTTCGAGCCGGTAGTCGCCATGCGCGATGCTGACCGCCTCATCCTTCGGAACGCGCGCGGGCAGTTCTGCGATCAGCGCCTCCATCGCGGGGATCGGCTGCGTTTCTGCCCCGCGATACTGTTTGATCCATCGCGCGATCTGGCGATCGAAATAGCCGGTCGGGCGGCCATAGTCCTCAAGGCCCACCGCCCGATGGTCGATCGAGTGGAGCGCGGCGAGCGTCTGATTGAGCTGATCATAGACTGCGCTTCGTTCGTCCGGCGTCAGGTCGGGCAGGGTGGCGTCGCGGAAGATGCGTCCTTCCAGATAATCCATGACGTAGAAGGCGGTGCCGATCACATCGGGATCCTCGCACAGCGCGCGCATATTGGGGACGGGCACGCCCGTGTCGCGCAGCGCAGCCATCGCGCGATATTCGCGATCCACCTGGTGCGCGCTCGCCAGCAGCTGGCCAGGCGGCTTCTTGCGCAGCACGAAATCGCCGGCATCGGTGGAAAGCATGAACGTCGGGTTCGATGCCCCGCCGACGAATTGCCGGACCTGCATTCCGTTGCCGAAGCCTTCCACATGCCGGCTGAGCCACGTTTCGAGCCTGTCTTCATCGAACCGGTGGCGTGGTGACACCTCCGTCAGCCGCGCACCCGTCATGCACGTATCGCCAGCGTTGCAGGTACGAAAAGCTGCCGCATCATCCTCTCCCTCGCGCAGGTTCTGCGTCGTTTCACGACACCTAACGCGAAAGCGGAGCGCGTTTGAAGCGCCAATCGCCCGATTATCTTACAGACGAGAGGATTTCGGCGAGCAGGCGGAAGTCCTTTTCACGCGGCGACGCGCGTCGCCAGGCAAGCGCGATCGTGCGGATCGGGTTTTCCCCGCCGAGCGGCCGCGCCGCGATATGGGTGTGATCGAGGATCCCGGCGCTGAGCGCGATTTCCGGCAGCATGGTGAGGCCCAAGCCATTGTCGACCATCTGCACGATGGTGTGCAGCGAGGTGCCCATCATCGTCGCCTCGGCACGCAATTCCGGGCGGTTACACGCGGCGAGCACATGATCCTTCAGGCAATGCCCGTCCTCCAGCATGAGGAGGCGCGTTTCGTCGATATCCTTGGGCGAGACGGGCTGGACGCTGTCGGGCAGCTCGCCCTCCGGGAAAGCGAGGAACAGGCGGTCGTCGAACAGCGGCACGGTGGTGACGTCGCCGCAGGCATAGGGGAGGGCGAGCAGGACACAGTCGGCACGGCCATTGTGCAAGGCTTCGCATGCCTGAGCGCTGGGCTCTTCGCGCAAGTACAATTTCAGGTCAGGGTAATCAGCGCGCAGGCGGGGCAGGACGCGGGGCAGCAGGAAGGGGGCGATCGTGGGAATGACGCTCATCCGCATCTCGCCGGACAGCGGCCGGCCGGCAGCGCGCGCCATGTCGCCCAGTTCCTCCGCCTCGCGCAGCACGCGCCGCGCCTTGGCCACGATCTGATCCCCGAGCGGCGTGAACCGGACGACGCGGCGGGTTCGCTCGACCAGCGTCACGCCGATCAGGGTTTCGAGTTCGCGGATGCCGGCCGACAGCGTGGACTGGGTGACGTAGCAGGTCTCCGCAGCACGGCCGAAGTGGCCCTGATCCTTCAAGGCCACGAGATATTGCAGCTGCTTCAGTGTCGGTAGGTAGATGTTCGCCATATAATCGGTCTTCTCGATCAATGCTGGCGATATAGTGCATTCAGTCGATCATGCGAGCCGAAAAGGCGCGATTACAAGACGGCGCGGATGAAGCCATATGTGCTGGTGATCGTCAGCACCGCTCCGACAAGCACGAGCATCACCGTCGTGGGAATCCGCTTTGCCATCACGGCGCCGAGCGGCGCGGCAATGACGCCGCCGATCAAGAGCCCGATCGTGGCGGTGGCGAAATCTTCGAGGCCGAGGTGCCAGATGAACGTTGCGGAGACGGTGGCGGTCAGGAAGAACTCGACTGCATTGACCGTGCCGACGACGCGGCGCGGTTCAAGCCCCTGCACCAGCAGGTTGGACGTGACGATTGGGCCCCAGCCGCCGCCGCCGGCAGCATCAAGGAAGCCGCCGACGAGGCCAAGCGGCTCAACGACCTTTGGCTTGCCGCGCGGCGCAGAGAACAGCAGCCCGCGGACGAGCAGGTAGATGCCGACAAAGATCAGATAGCCCAGCACAAAGGGCTTCACCGTTTCACCGTCCAGATTGGTCAGTAGATACGCGCCGCTTACCCCGCCAATGATGCCGGGCACGAGCAGCCGGAAGAACAGCCGCTTGTCCACGTTGCCGTGCAGCACATGGCTGATGCCGGAAATGGCAGTGGTGAAGGTTTCGACGATGTGGATGTTGGCTGAAGCGCGTGCGGGCGACAGGCCGATCACCGCGACCAGCAACGTGTTGCAAATCAGCCCGAACGCCATGCCGAGCGCGCCGTCGACGATCTGGGCGCCAAAGCCGACGAGGATGAACGGCAGCAGCGCTTCCAAGGTCAGCGACGAAAAATCCACACTCATCCCCTAGTGACTGACGCGAATGCCATGCCGCACGAGAGCAAATCCCACAAGATTGCTATGCTTTCGCCGGCCATGTTCATTCTTTGCGGTGCTGGAAATCGTGCGCACGACATCCTAGATCGCGCGTTCGAAAGGGGACGCGTGATGGGGCGTTTGGCGGTTTATCTCGATTCGATCCGCGCGCGTGATCCAGCACCGCATTCGCGGCTGGAGATCCTGACCTATCCTGGCGTGTGGGCGCTCGGCTGGCACCGGCTTGCGCACCGCCTGTATCGTGCGCGGCTGTTCTTCCTGGCGCGCGCGGTCAATCATCTCTCCCGCTTCCTGACGGCGATCGACATCCATCCGGGTGCAAAGATCGGGCGCAACTTCTTCATCGACCACGGGTTCGTGGTGATCGGCGAGACCGCGGAGATCGGCGACGACGTCACCATCTATCAGTGCGTGACGCTGGGCGGGACCAGCCCGGACAACGGCATAGCGGGCAAGCGGCACCCAACGATCAGTGACGGGGCGATCATCGGATCGGGCGCGCAGGTGCTGGGCCCGATTACCGTCGGGCGCCGGGCGCGGGTGGGCGCCAATGCGGTGGTCACGCGCGACGTTCCCGAGGGCGCGGTGATGGTCGGTATTCCCGCGCGGCCGACGGTGGTGGAGGGTGGTCAGGCGCCTGAGCGCAAGTTCATGGCCTATGGCACGCCGTGCAGCGAGATGTTCGATCCGGCGACGCAGAAGGTGGAAATCCTGCGTTGCGAACTGGAGGCGATGAAGAAGCGGCTCGACGCCCTGGTGGATGAGCAGGGCGAGGGGCGGGAGCGTAACCGCGCCTGATGGGGGTCGTCACACCCTTTCCGCTGAAGGGCAAACCGAGTCAGATCGGCTTCGACCGGGGCGAGCTGAACCGTATTCTCGATCTGTACGGGCGCATGGTGGCGGCCGGGCATTGGCGCGATTATGCGATCAGCCTGGGACGCGACGCTGCCGAGTTCGCGGCGTTCCGGCGGACGGCCGAGCGGCCGGAGTTCCGGATCGAAAAGCGGCCCTCGTTGCGCAACCGGCAGGGCATGTGGGCGCTGTACGGCGAGGCAGGCCAGATCGTGAAGCGCGGGCACGAACTGGGCCCGGTGCTGGCACCTGTCGAGCGACGTCTGATGAAGCTGGTCGACGGCTGAGCGGCTACGCTGCGGTGACCGCCACCGCTTCCAATTGCCGGTGACAAGCAAGTCAAACACCGGCGCGCGCTGGTGACACGCGCCGGTGGTTGAGGATCAGCCGCCCTGCAGCTTCTTGCCGATCATCATCGACTGGCCGGCGCCCGAATCAGGCACGATCTCACCGGTACGATCGGTGATTTCCGCCCAATGCTTGGCGATGCCTTCCGGTGACAGCTCGTCGCCGCTCAGCGCAACGCCGGGCGTCAGCGTGACATAGGCAGCCTGGAACACGCCAGCGCCGGCGCCGACGATCTGGTTGGTCGGTGCATCCTCGCTGACGAGATACAGCGCGGCGGGGACGACCTTGTCGGGCGAGAAGGCCTGGAACAGCTGCTCGGGAAACAGATCCTCGGTCATACGGGTGCCTGCCACGGGAGCCAGCGTGTTGACCTTGATGTTGTTCTTCGCGCCTTCGAGGTAGAGCGACTTGGTGAAGCCGGCGAGACCAAGCTTCGCCGCGCCGTAGTTGGTCTGGCCGAAGTTGCCGTAGAGGCCGGTCGACGAGGCGGTCATCAGGATGCGGCCATAATTCTGCTCGCGCATCGTCTCCCACACTGCCTTGGTGGCATAAGCCGAACCGAGCAGGTGAACCTGGACGACGAAGGCGAAGTCGGCCGGCTCCATCTTCGCGAACGACTTGTCGCGCAGTACGCCGGCGTTGTTGATCAGGACGTGGACACCGCCCCAGGCTTCCTTGGCCTTGGCCACCATCTCGACCATCTGATCATATTCGGTGACGCTGGCACCGTTCGCCATCGCCTCGCCGCCAGCGGCCTTGATCTCCTCGACCACCTTGTGGGCGGCGTCGGACGCGCCAGAGCCGGTGCGATCGCCGCCGAGATCGTTGACCACGACCTTTGCGCCGCGCCGCGCGAGCTCGAGCGCATATTCACGGCCAAGACCGCCGCCGGCGCCGGTGACGATGGCTACCTTGTCATCGAAACGAATGGACATGGAAAAGGCGCTCCCTCACTTGGATAGAAGCGCCCTCCCATACTCGACATTCAAACGGGTGCAACTGCCCGTCGGGTAGACCTTCCGCTCAGACGATCACTTGCCGCCGCGCTGCATGCAATTGTTGAACTGTCCCTTCTTGCATGGCGGATAGCTCGGCAGCGGCGGGGGCGGCGGGAAGGCGACCGACGGTGGCGGCGCAGGCTGGAACACGACCTTTGAGCCCGGCTCCGGCGTGCCCTTCAGCGGAGAGCCGGCGGGCTCATAGCCGCCCGGAGTCTCGACGATGCGCATGCCGTCGGGATCGGTGCTGGTTTGAACCTGGCCGCCGGACTGGGTGGTCGGTGCCTGATCCGCCATCGCCGACTGATCCTGTGCAATCGCAGGAGCGGCGAGAATGGCGGCAGCGACGAAAAGGAAGGACTTCATGAGGAAATCTCCTGTGAAAACGCTCGATTGCGCGCAAACGAGCCCATCCAACGCGCTGGGTGACGGATGTATCCTTGTTTCGGTGGCGATTCGACGCTCCAGCCCTAAGGAAAGTCCCTAGTCGGCGGCTCTAATCGGCCTGTTTTCGCCGACTAATGGCCTGCATCCAGCGCATAACCGGCCGACCGCACGGTTCGGATGATATCAGGTCGGCCACCTTCGTTGATTGCCTTGCGCAGCCTCCGAATGTGAACATCGACGGTGCGGCTCTCGATATCGCTGTCATGCCCCCAGACGCTGTCGAGCAGCCGTTCACGCGAGAAGACGTGGCCGGGATGTTCCAGGAAGTGCTTCAGCAGCCGGAATTCGGTGGGACCAAGGGGAATAACCTCCCCGCTGCGGCGTACCTTGTGGCCGACGGTGTCCATCTCGAGGTCCGCATAGGTAAGGGCCTCGCCTGCAAGTGCAGGGCGGACGCGACGGAGCACGGCCGAAACGCGCGCCACCAGCTCGCGCGGGCTGAACGGTTTGGTGACATAATCGTCCGCGCCGGTTTCGAGCCCGCGAATGCGATCCTCCTCCTCGCCGCGTGCGGTGAGCATGATGATCGGAACGTTGGCGGTTTCGGCATTGCGGCGCAGCCGGCGGCACACCTCGATGCCGGATAGACCCTCCACCATCCAGTCGAGGAGAACGATGTCTGGCACCTTCTCGCGTGCCAGGAGCAGCGCTTCTTCTCCGTCGATGGTGTGGACGACGTCAAAATCCTCGCGCTTGAAATGCCAAACCAGCAATTCCGCGAGCGCGGCGTCGTCCTCAACCAAGAGCATGCGTGCGCGTGGCATCATTCCCCCTTTTCGCGATCCGCCATCTGGGTGCCAGTGGCGGCGAAATACACCATTTCTGCGACGTTGGTGGCATGGTCGCCGACCCGTTCCAGGTTCTTGGCGACGAACAGGAGGTGCGCGACCTCGCTGATGGTCTTGGGGTTCTCGACCATGTGAGTGACAAGGGTGCGGAAGATCGCATCGTAGAAATCGTCCAGCGCCTTGTCGCGCTCGCAGATCTCGACCGCCGCGGCGGCATCGCGCGCGGCGAAGGCGTCGAGCACGTCGTGCACCATTTCCGCTGCCATGCGCGCCATCGCCTGAATGACGGAAATGGGCTCGATCCGATGCTCGCCCTCGATCATCGGCACGCGCTTGGCGATGTTCTTGGCATAGTCGCCGATCCGCTCGACCACGGCCGCGATCTTCAGTGCGGCGACCACTTCGCGAAGGTCGTTGGCCATCGGCGCGCGCAGCGCGATGATGCGCACTGCCAGCCGCTCAACCTCCGCCTCGATCGCGTCGATCTGCTTGTCGTCCTTGCGGACGCGCTTGGCGAGTTCGAGATCGCCGCGCTGGAGCGCGCGCATCGCGCGATCGATCGCCTGTTCGGCAAGACCGCCCATCTGGCTGATCAGCCCGCGCAGCCGGCCGATATCCTCGTCGAACGCCTTTACCGTATGCTCTGGCATAGCCCCGTCCCTTAGCCGTAGCGGCCAGTGATATAATCGGTGGTGCGCTGTTCGCGCGGGTTGGTGAAGATGTTGTTGGTATCGCCATATTCCACCAGTTCACCAAGGTGGAAGAAGGCGGTTTTCTGGCTGACGCGCGCCGCCTGCTGCATGTTGTGCGTGACGATCACGATCGCGTACCGGCCGCGCAGATCGTGGATCAGTTCCTCGATCCGGGCGGTGGCGATCG
Source organism: Sphingomonas panaciterrae (assembly GCF_036890205.1). NCBI lineage: Bacteria > Pseudomonadati > Pseudomonadota > Alphaproteobacteria > Sphingomonadales > Sphingomonadaceae > Sphingomonas > Sphingomonas panaciterrae. The sequence continues at coordinate 259,212 of NZ_JAKNQR010000002.1, read as the reverse complement.
GATCGAGCGCGCTGCACGGCTCGTCCATCAGGATCACCTCAGGATCGACGGCAATGGCGCGGGCGATGCACAGCCGCTGCTGCTGCCCGCCGGATAAAGCGGTGCCACTGTCCTGCAGGCGATCCTTGACCTCGTTCCACAGGCCGGTGCGGGTCAGCGACTGTTCGACGATCCGGTCGAGATCGGCCTTGCCGCTCGCTAGCCCGTGAATGCGCGGGCCATAAGCGACATTCTCGTAGATCGACTTCGGGAACGGATTGGGCTTCTGGAACACCATGCCGACACGGGCGCGCAGCTGAACGACGTCCATGTCCTTGGAATAAATGTCCTCCCCGTCCAGCCGGATGTCGCCTTCGACCCGTGCGTTCGGAACCGTGTCGTTCATGCGATTGAGCGTCCGCAGGAAGGTCGACTTGCCGCACCCCGAGGGGCCGATGAAGGCAGTCACATCCTCCTGATCGATATCGAGTGATACGTGACGGATTGCCTGTTTGTCACCGTAGAAGACGTTGACGTCACGGGCCGTGATCTTGTGGGTCACCAGCGGGTCTCGAAGCGGTTGCGAAGATAGATGGCCAGGCCGTTCATCGAGAGCAGCACGACCAACAGGACGATGATAGCGGCAGATGTCTTTTCCACGAAGCCGCGTGCGACTTCGTCGGACCAGAGGAAGATCTGAACCGGAAGCACGGTGGCGGGATCGGTCAGGCCCTGCGGCGGGGCGGCGATGAATGCGCGCATCCCGATCATCAGCAGCGGTGCCGTTTCGCCGAGCGCACGCGCCATGCCGATGATGGTGCCGGTCAGGATGCCGGGCAGCGCGAGCGGGAGGACGTGGTGAAAGACCACCTGTACCGGGCTGGCGCCGATGCCGAGCGCGGCGTCGCGGATCGACGGCGGCACCCCCTTGATCGCGTTCCGGCCCGCGATGACGATCACCGGCATGGTCATCAGCGCGAGGGTAAGCCCACCGACGATCGGCGCCGATCGCGGCAGTCCGAAGGTGCCCAGAAACACCGCCAGTCCAAGCAACCCGAAGATGATCGAGGGGACGGCGGCCAGATTGTTGATCGATACCTCGATAAGGTCGGTCCAACGGTTCTTGGGCGCATATTCCTCAAGGTACAGCGCGGAAAGAACACCAATGGGAAACGCGAGCGACAGCGTGACCAGCATTGTCAATAGGGAGCCCTTGAGCGCGCCCCAGATCCCCACGCGGGTCGGATCGGTCGCGTCGGCATTGACGAAGAAGTCCCAGTTGATCCCGCGCGACAAATGATCGCCGAGCGCAGTGACGGTCTTTCGGGCGGCGGGGGTGCCATCGCCCTTGAACGCCATGTCGATATCGCTGGCGACGGGCACTTCGACCACGGCGGTGCCGCGCAGCAGGGCAGGATTCGCCTTCACCGCATCGCGCACCCGCAACCAGGCGCCGTCGGACAGCAGCGCAGCGCCGCCCTCGCGCGGGAACGCCGCGGTCGCGGCCGCATCGACGACACTTTCCAGCCCGGCGCCGGCAAGGGCCAGATCGGCGCGATTGCCGCGCAGCTGATCCGGCTGCACCTGCAGGTCAGCGGCGGCGAAATTGATCGGCAACGCGAGACGCGTCTCGGTAAACCCGCCCAGCCCCTGCGCCAGCATGGTCACGATCAGGAAGGCCAGGAATCCAGCCGACATGATGATGGCGCCAAGGCCAAGCGCGCGAAAGCGACGTTCGGAGCGGTAGCGGCGGGCAATCCGGCGCCGCATGGCGTCGGTCCGCCAGTCGGTGGGCGCGCGATCAGTCATAAGCCTCGCGGTACCTCCGCACGATCATGAGGGCGAAAATGTTGAGCAGCAGCGTGACGACAAACAGCGTCAGGCCCAGCGCGAAGGCTGCCAGCGTCTTTGCGCTGTCGAATTCCGCTTCGCCGGTCAGCAGGTCGACGATCTGCTTGGTCACGGTGGTGGTGCTGGCGAACGGGTTGAGCGTGAGTTGCGCGACGCCAGAGGCGGCCATGACGACGATCATGGTCTCGCCGATCGCCCGGCTCACCGCCAGAAGCACGCCGCCCACGATTCCCGGCAGCGCGGCCGGCACCAGCACGCGGCTGATCGTTTCGGAGGGGGTTGCACCCAGCGCCAGACTGCCGTCGCGCATCGAACCGGGCACCGCGGCCAGCGAATCGTCGGCCATGGACGACACGAACGGGATGATCATGACGCCCATGACGAGCCCTGCGGCGAGCGCGCTTTCGCTGCTCGCCCAGGTGATGCCGATCGACACGGCAAAATCGCGCACCGCGGGCGCGACGGTCAGCGCGGCGAAATAGCCGTACACGACGGTGGGCACACCGGCGAGCACCTCGAGGACCGGCTTCATCCACCGCCGGGTCGCCGGGCGGGCATATTGCGTCAGGTAGATGGCGCTCATCAGGCCGAACGGGATCGCGACCAGCATCGCGATCACCGCGCCGATGAAGAAGGTGCCCCAGAACAACGGCACGGCGCCCAGGCTCGCGCCGGGGTCGCGCGGGTCGATAACCTGCGGCGACCAGTGGGTGCCGAACAGGAAGTCGGTGATCGGGACGATCGAGAAGAAGCGCGCGCTTTCGAACAACAGGCTGCCGACGATGCCGACGGTGGTCAGGATGGCGATCAGCGACGCCAGCAGGAGCAGCAGCATGACGATGCGCTCCACCTGCGTCCGGGCGGCAAAGCCCGGCCGTACCCGCGCAAAGGCATAGGCGAAGCCGGCAAAGGCGAGCACCGCCGCGAGGATCGTGCCGATCCAATTGTAGCGGCTTTGCGCGCTGGCGTAGGCTGGGGCGAGCACCTCCGCCAGATCGTGGAACGCGCCGAATGCCTCACCGCGCGACAGGTTGCGCGCTTCCGAGAGGATCGCCGCACGCTCGAAGCCTGCCGCCGGCAGAGCGGCCGCGGCGGGCGTCGCCAGCACCGCATCGGTGACCAGTGCCGGCGACACGAACCACCAGATGCCGAGGAAGACGAGCGCCGGCACCAGGGTCCAGAGCGCCACATAGGACGCGTGGTGGCCGGGCAGCGCACTGAAGCGCTGCGTGCCGCCCACGCGGAAGGCCGCGGCGCGGGCGCGCGCGACAAACCAGGCGATCAGGCCCAACGCGACAATGACGAACAGCAATGCGCCAGCGCTCATTTCAGTGCGTCCAACGCCAGCGGGGTTTCGGTGCGAACCAGGTCGGCCGACTGCTGCTGGACCTCGGCAGGCGCAGCGATCAGGCCGCGACGCGCGAGCGGCCCGCCGGCACCCCAAAGGCCGGTATATTGCTGCACAAAGGCGCGGAGCCCGGGCACGGCGTCCATGTGCTGCTTCTTGACGTAGATGTAGAGCGGCCGGGCGCCGGGATAGCGGCCGTCGACGATGGTCTCGGTGGTCGGCGCAACGCCGCCGATCGGCACACCCACGACCGATCCTCCATTCTCTTCCAGATAGGAATAGCCGAACACGCCGATCGCATTGGGATTGGCGGTCAGTTTCTGCACGATGAGATTATCGTTCTCGCCGGCGTCGATATAGGCGCCGTCCTCGCGCACGCGCTGGCAGCGTGCCTTGAACCCATCCTCATCCGTCTCCTTCAGCCGCCGCGCTTCGGGATCGGTGTCGAGGCAGCCCTGCGCCATGATGAGCTCCGCCAACGCATCGCGTGTGCCGCTGGTCGATGGCGGACCGTAAATCTGGATCGGAATGGCCGGCAACGCCGGATTGACGTCCCGCCAGGTGCGATAGCGGTTGGGCTTGCCCCCCGGCGTAGCGGCGAGCGCCCGGTAAAGGTCCGCCGAGGTAAGCGCCATCTTGGGCCCGTTCTTCGCTTCGGCAAAGGCGACGCCATCGATGCCGATCTGCACCTCCAGGATCTCCTTTGCGCCGTGGCGCAGGCAGTCCTCGAACTCGCTGCGCTTCATCCGGCGAGAGGCGTTGACGATGTCGGGGTAAGCGGCGCCGATCCCGGCGCAGAACAGGCGCATGCCAGCGCCAGTGCCGGTGGATTCGATTACCGGCGGGCGCGCATCCGGATTGTTGGCCAGATATTGCTCGGCCGCGATGGTCGTGAACGGATAGACGGTGGACGATCCCACCGCCTTGATCTGCGCGCGCGCGCCAGCACCACCGCTGGCCTGGTCATGGCAGGCGGAAGAGAGCGCAAGCAGCGCGACGATCACAGCGGCGCGAATCATTCAACATCCCGAGAGCGCCGCACGACGCGGCGTTCGCGCCTGTGTGACACGAGCATTACTGCTTGATGACAGCGGCTCCCGGCGCATCAATCGGTAGAGTAACGGAACCTGCCGCACGCAGCATGACCGTGACGCGGGTACCCTCGCCGACCTGGCTGGCGATATCGAGCCGGCCGCGATGGCGCTCCACGATATGCTTGACGATTGCCAGGCCCAGACCCGTCCCGCCGATCGAGCGGCTACGGCCCGGATCGACACGGTAGAAGCGTTCGGTAAGCCGCGGCAGGTGCTGGGGCGGGATGCCCTCCCCTTGGTCGGCGACGACCAGCCGAACCATGTCGTCGGCCCGGGTGATCGAGACGCGGATCGGCGTGCCGGGCCGACCATATTTCATCGCATTGCCGATCAGATTGTGCAGCAGTTGGGAAAGCTGCGCGGCATCGCCCTGCACCATGATCTCGCCCGGATCGTGTTCAAGGATGATGTCCTTGCCGCGGCCGTCATGCGCATCGGCAAGCTCCTGCTGCGTCCTGTCGACCAGGGCCGCGAGGTCGATCGAACTGGCGGGTGCACGGTACTTGTCGGCCTCGATCCGAGACAGGCTCATCAGATCGTCGACCAGCCTATCCATTCGCTGCGCCTCGTCGAAAACGATCTTGAGGAAGCGGGCGCGCGTTACCGGATCCTCGCCCGCGGTGTCGGCGAGCGTTTCGACATAGCCGAGGATCGAGGCGAGGGGAGTGCGCAGCTCATGGCTGGCATTGGCGACGAAATCCACCCGCATCCGCTCTGCGGCATGGCTGCCGCTGCGGTCGGAAAGATGGACGAGGCGGCGACCGTCGCTGAACGGGGCAAGGCGCATTTCCCAGCGCTGATCCGGCGCGCCGAGGCCCGCGAGCGACGCGACGGCATCGGCGGCATCCTCGCCAAGCAGCCGTGCGGCGGCCGGATGGCGGATGCCGGTGCGCGCGTCCTCGCCGATAATATGCGCGCCCAGCAATGCGCGGGCCGCCTTGTTGGCGTGGGCGACCCGTGGCCCCTCCAGGATGAGGATCGGCTCGGCCAGCGCATCCAGCACCGGCTCGATTTCGCCAAACGGCGCGGGCGTGGTCGATCCGGCAGGATGTTCGCCCGCATGCTGGCCGCCGCCCGTCATCGTCAGCACCGCGACAATGCCGCCGACGATGCTGACCGCCACAGCATCCAGTCCCGCACCGATGACGCCTAGAATGACGGCGGTGACAACGACGATGGCAAGCGCGGTCCAGCCGCGTGGAGAGATGATCTCGTCCATAGGTCCCTTGGCGGCGAATGACGCAGTTGCGGTCAGTTATGGACGCGAAAGAACGATTGTCCAGCACGCTGGTGAGCGCCGCGCGACGTACGAGGGTGCTGGCGGGGCGCGCCGGCAGTGTCCCGCTACGACACGCTGCCGCGGCGATGCTTGTGCCGGCATTAGGATTATGGAAGGGCTCGGTCGTGGATAGGTGCCCGTCATGAGCGATCAGGATCAACCCGAGCAGCCCGGGCGGCGACGCGCCCTGCGCCTGGGTGCCGTTGGCGCGGTGGCGATCGTGTCGATCCGCCCGGCAATGGCGCAAGCCTACGGCTCGGTGATGACGTGCGATATTCCCGTTCCCGATCCGGGCCGCGCGGGCAGCTTCATCGATAAGAATGGCAAGGTGGTGCCGCCGGGCACCCCGGGCGCCTATGCGCCGCCCGGCCGACCGCTCAGGGGCGAGGACATTCGGCGCGCGCTGGCGTCTGGCGGCAACCTGCCGGGTGTCGATTACGAACGCAGCCGCGCCTATCTGAAATATGTCCAGAGCCTGCGGAGCGGAACGACGGGGTTCACCTGTTTTGCCTCGTTGCAGATGCCGCGGCGGTAGCCAGTGGACGCGACGCGCTATCGCGCGCCGCCGGCGGCCGACCTGATCGTCACGCCGCTGGACGACATCGTAGCGCTGTTTCACCGTACATCCGGCATGACGCACCTGGTGGCATCGCCAGTGCCTGAGGTGCTGGAGGTACTTGCCGGGCGCTGGATGGCGATTGCCGAGATTGAGGCCGCGTTCGACATCGTGGAAGGCGGTCGCGCGGAACTGATCGCGCTCCTTGATGAGCTTGCGGTCACCGGCTTGATCGAGCGCGCATGACCAGCGAATTCCGCGTTCAGGTTGGACCGGTCAGCTTTCGGATTGGATCGGCATGGCGGCGGCCGCTTGATCAGATGCGTACGCTGTACCGCGACTATCCGACCGACGTGTCGGTGCCTGATTTTACCGTTCGTCTTGAGCCATCGCGGCCCTGGCGCCGGTTCCTTCGCCCCGCCGTGCGCATCGCCGGCGACTTCGTCATTCCGGATGCCGCCCCGCTCCCCTTGCCGCAGGGGTTGCTGGCGGCGGAGATGGCGATGAACCTGCAATTGGCGCTGGGGCTGCGCCGCTTCCTCCTGCTCCACGCCGCTGCGGTGGAGCGCGACGGACGGGCAGTGGTCATCACCGGCGAGTCAGGAGCCGGCAAGTCGACCCTCGCGGCGCTGCTGCAGGCGCGCGGATGGCGGCTGATGGCCGATGAGTTCGTCCTCGTCGATCCGGATACCGGGGCGATATGGCCATTCCCGCGGCCGGTGAGCGTGAAGAATGCTGCAATCCCGGTCGTGAAGGCGGCGCTACCGGATGGCCGCTGGGGACCGGCGATGACGGACACGCCCAAGGGCACGATCCAGCATCTCGTTCCCGAGGGCGCGGCACTGGCGATGGCGAACGTTCCCGCGACGCCGGCGCTGTTGCTGTTTCCCCGCTTTGGCCACGTGGCTGATCAGCGGCCCGTCGGGGCAGGGGAAGCGTTCGTCAGGCTGACGCAGGCTTCGACCAATTATGTGGGCCTGGGCGAGCGCGGCTATCGCGCGCTAACCGGACTGGTGAGGGGCGTTACTCGCGCGGCGATCGACTATCCCGATATTGAGACCGCAGCGTCGATGATCGAGGATCTCTGGTGAGCGCGGCGCGCGACCTGATCGCCGTCCTCGTGGATCCATCACGAGCGCCCGGCCTCGATGACCGAAGGTGGACGGCGCTATTGGCCGTGGCGCTGGCCGAGCAGATGATGGGAGCGCTGGCCTGCCGCGTCGGCGATCTGGCGCCGCCGCGCGTGGCGGCCATCCTGGCCGATGCCAGGGCGACCTCGCTGGAGGGGCGTCGGCAGGCGTTATGGGAAGCGGAAATGGCGCGCCGGGCGCTGGAAGGTGTTGTGGCGCCGCTGATCCTGCTGAAGGGCACGGCCTTCGCTGCCGCGGGCCTTGCGGCGGGAAGCGGGCGAGCGATCGGAGATCTCGACATACTCGTTCCCGCTGCCGCGCTTGCAGACGTGGAGGCGGCGCTGCTGGCGCATGGATGGGCGTGGGTGAAGCCCGATCCCTATGACGACAGCTACTACCGGCGGTGGATGCATGAACTGCCCCCCATGATCCATCGCGAGCGCGACCGGATGATCGACGTGCACCACACGATCCTGCCGTTGACGGCGCGGCTGCGACCGGATGCCGCGCGATTGCTGGAAGGAGCGCGGCCGCTGGGCAATGGTCTGGCAATGCTGTCGAACGAGGATGTCGTGCTGCACGCCGCCATTCACCTGTTGGCGGATGGCGATCTCGCCGGTGGACTGCGCAACCTGTGGGACATCGATCGTCTGTTGCGTGAGTTCGCCGATGACGATCCCGGCTATTGGGATCGGCTTACGGCCCGGGCGCGGGACCACGGCGTCTCCCCGGTCCTGGCGCGCGCACTTCGCCTGACGCATCGCCTGTTCGACACGCCCGTGCCGCTTGCATTTCGCCGGACGGAAGTGACCGACCGGCTGTACCTGCGACGATTGCTCGGTCGCGATGGCTGGGGTCGCGCCATCCACCCTGCCACCCGGCTGACGTTTTACGTCCGCTCCCACGCGCTGCGGATGCCGCCGCTGATGCTGGCGCGGCACTTGTGGATCAAGTGGCGGAAGAACGGAGCCGTCGGCTGATCGCGACCACGACAAGCATGCCAATGATGACCGCGGTGTCGGCCACCCAGTCCATGATGTCGCAGTCGCGGTGAAGCACGGGGATCGACTGAACCACTTCGATCATCGCGCCGAGAAAGGACAGCCGCTCGCCGATCCGCAGCAACGGCGTCTGTGGAAATGCGAGGACCGACAGGATCGTCAGCGTGCCGAACGCGAGCATGTGCTGATATTTGTCGCTATCGATCGGCACTTTCGGCGGGTGCGGCAGCAGCGCCATGGTCACCGCAAAGACGAGGGCGGCCAGAAGGATCAGCCGCCAGATCAATCGGGATGTTACCATTACCGCAGCCCGTTCAACGCGGGGACGAGCTCGTCGAAATGATCGATGATCGCGTTGGCGCCCAGTTCTTCCACCGGTTGCATCAGAAAGCCGAATCGGCAGGCGACCGCCGGAATGCCCGCCGCATGGGCCGCGGCGACATCGTAGATCGAATCCCCGACGAATGCTGCCGTTCCGCCGCCTGATCGCCGGATCATCTCGAGAATCGGATCGGCCGCCGGCTTTGACTTGCCTGGCCCCAGCGTATCCCCGCCGATCACGCAGGTCAGCCGATCAAGCAGGCCGGCGTCGCGGAGTACCTCAAGCGCGAAACGCTCGAGTTTGTTGGTGACGACCGCGACCTGCACGCCCCTTCGTGCAAGTTCGTCCAGCGCCCGCAAAGCGCCGGGAAACGGTACGCTGTGAACGTAGATGTTGGCCTCGTAATACTCGAGCAAGACACGGTGCAGCTGATCAAGAAGGGGGTCGGCACCCCCGCCGGTCGCGGCCAGCCCCTGGGCGAGCATATGGCGTGCGCCACCCCCGATCATGGGCTTGATCGCGTCGACGCTGAGCGGCGGCCGGCCGTCCTGCGCCAGCGCGTGATTGACCGCCGCAGCGAGGTCACCGCTCGTGTCGATCAACGTGCCGTCGAGGTCGAAACCGACCGTGTCGAAGTGAAATCGTTCCATCGTCATGCGCGGTGACGGCTCGCTATGGAATTGGCAAGCCGACGATGGCACAGGCGCGCCATGACGAGCCGACCTCTCGCCGTAATCGTGCTTGCCGCTGGCAAGGGTACGCGGATGAAATCTGATACGCACAAAGTGCTCCATCCTCTCGCGGGGCGGCCGATGCTGCATCATCTGCTGGCTGCGGCGGAGGGGCTGGGCGCGGCGAAAACCGTCGTGGTCGTCGGTGCAGGGCGCGAACAGGTGGAGGCCGCGGTGGCGCCGCTGGGCGTGGCCGTCGCGCAGCAGCAGGAGCAGCTTGGCACTGGCCATGCGGTGCAGCAGGCCGAGGAGGCCTTGGCGGGGTTCGCCGGTGACGTGCTGATCCTCTACGGCGACGTCCCGCTTGTGACGGAAGCGACGATGCGCCGGATGATCGATCGCCTGCACGCCGAGGAAGCGCCGGCTGTCGTCGTCCTGGGCTTCCGCCCGTCCGATCCTGGTGCCTATGGGCGCGTGATCGCCGACGTCGAGGGTCGTATCACGCGCATGGTGGAGTTCAAGGACGCCTCAGCGGAGGAACGCGCCGAGACGCTCTGCAACTCAGGCTTGATGGCGGTTCGATCCGAGGACCTGTTCGATCTGCTGCGGCGCGTGGACAATGCCAATGCTGCTGGCGAATATTATCTGCCGGATATCGTGATGTTGGCGGGCACCGACGGCCGCTCCTCTGCGGTCATCGAAACCGATGCCGAGGAAGTGACCGGCGTGAACAGCCGTGCGGAGCTCGCCGCACTCGAACTGGTCTGGCAGCAACGCCGGCGCAAGCAGGCGATGGACGATGGCGTCACCCTCATCGCGCCTGAGACCGTCTGGTTCAGCTACGACACGGTTCTTGGCCGAGACGTCATTGTAGAGCCCAATGTGGTGTTCGGCCCTGGCGTGTCCGTCGCCGACAAGGTCGTGATCCACGCCTTCAGCCATGTCGAAGGCGCGACGATCGGCGAGGGCGCATCGGTCGGCCCCTATGCACGGCTGCGGCCAGGCGCGGTGATGGAAAAGGGCGCACGCGTCGGCAACTTCGTGGAGATGAAGAAGGCGGTGCTGGGTGAGGGCGCCAAGGCGAACCATTTGACCTACCTCGGCGACGCGGAGGTCGGCGCGGGCGCGAACATCGGCGCGGGCACGATCACGTGCAATTACGATGGCTTCTTCAAGTACAAGACCCGGATCGGCGCAGGCGCCTTCATCGGTTCGAACTCGGCACTGGTAGCACCGGTGACAATCGGCGATGGCGCGATCGTGGCAGCGGGATCTACCGTTACAAGCGATGTGGAGGCCGATGCGCTGGCGCTCGTGCGACCGCCGCAGACCGAAAAGCCCGGTTGGGCAGCGAAGTTCAGGAACGTGATGCGTGCTCGGAAGGAATCTCGATAAATGTGTGGGATTGTTGGAATAATCGGAAAGGAGCCGGCCGCTGATCGTCTCCTGGATGGTTTGAAGCGGCTGGAATATCGTGGCTATGACTCCGCCGGCATCTGCACCGTGACTGATGGTTCGTTCGATCGCCGCCGCGCGCCGGGCAAGCTGCGCAACCTGGCGCAGCGGCTGGCCGAGGAGCCGTTGGGCGGCGAGAGCGGCGTTGCGCACACCCGCTGGGCGACGCACGGCGCACCGACCGAGGACAACGCACACCCCCATATCGTTGGCGATGTGGTTGTCGTGCACAACGGAATCATCGAGAACTTCAAGCCCTTACGCGACGAACTTATCGCGGAGGGACGCACCTTCCTCAGCCAGACTGACAGCGAGGTCGTCGCGCATCTCATCGCCCGTGAGGTCGAGAATGGCGCAGAGCCGCGTGCCGCGCTGGCGGCTGTCCTGCCGCGGCTCCATGGCGCCTTTGCGCTGGGCGTCATGGTCCGCACACACCCGGATCTGCTGCTCGGTGCCCGCCTCGGCGCACCGCTCACGGTCGGCTATGGGGATGGCGAGAACTTCCTGGGCTCGGACGCGCTTGCCCTTGCGCCGCTGACGCAGCGGATCGCCTATCTGGAAGAGGGTGACTGGGTCGCCATCACCCATGAGGAGGTCGAGGTGTACGACAGCGCCAACCAGCGCGTGTCACGCCCGATCGTCAACTCCGGCGCTTCCGGCCAGCTAATGGATAAGGGCAACCATCGCCACTTCATGCAGAAGGAGATTTACGAGCAGCCGGTCGTCGTGGCGCAGACGCTCCGCTCATATCTCCGCCCGTTGGAATCGCAGGTCTCGCTGCCGGACATCGAGTTCGACCTTTCGACGGTCGAGCGCGTCGTCATCGTTGCGTGCGGCACGGCCAGCTATGTCGGCATGATCGGCAAATATTGGATCGAGGGGCTGGCCCGCATCCCGGTCGAGGTCGATGTGGCGAGCGAATATCGCTACCGTGATCCCGTCCTGCTGCCCAACACGCTCGGTCTGGTGATTTCGCAGTCGGGCGAGACCGCGGACACGCTTGCTGCTCTGCGCCACATGAAGGCAGGCGGCGTCACGACCGGCGGTATTATCAACGTGCCGACCAGTTCGATGGCGCGTGAGGTCGATCTGTTGCTGCCGACGCATGCGGGGCCGGAGATCGGTGTCGCCTCCACCAAGGCATTCACCTGTCAGCTCGCGGTCATGGCCGCACTTGCCACGAACCTCGCGCGCGCCCGTGGCCTGCTGGCGAACGAGGCGGAGATCGTCAAGCAGCTGCAGCACGTGCCCGAGGCCATGAGCATGGCGCTCGCGCACGATGCCGAGATCGAGGCGATGGCGCCGAAGATCGCAGCTGCGCGCGACGTGTTGTACCTGGGCCGCGGACCGGAATATCCGCTGGCACTGGAGGGCGCGCTAAAGCTAAAGGAAATCAGCTACATCCATGCGGAAGGTTACGCATCGGGTGAGATGAAGCACGGGCCGATCGCCTTGATCGACGAGGCGGTGCCGCTGGTCGTCATCGCGCCGTCCGGTCCGTTGTTCGACAAGACCGTCAGCAACATGCAGGAGGCGCAGGCACGCGGCGCTCAGGTTGTGCTGATCTCTGATGCCGATGGTATCGCACAGGCGGGCGAGAACACGATCGCGACGATCGAAATGCCCAAGGTGCATCCGCTGATCGCACCATTGGTCTATGCGGTACCGGTCCAGTTGCTGGCGTATCACGTCGCAGTCGCCAAGGGCACTGACGTGGACCAGCCGCGTAACCTTGCCAAATCGGTGACCGTGGAATGATCGTAGCCCCTCCCGCCGCCAGAAACGGCGGGAGGGGCAATACGGCGCAGCCTTAATCGAAACCACGACTGAGGAAGCGGTCGGCCAGGGCGCAGTGCATCGCAACGCCCCTGGCCATGACCTGCTCCTCGATCGTCATCTTCACATTGTGCAGCGGCGGGTTGGTGCGCGGATCGCTGCCCTCCGGCGCGACCCCCATGAACGCCATGGCCCCCGGTATCTCGCGCAGGACGTAGGAGAAATCCTCTCCGCCCATCATCGGTGCCGGCATCGTCGTCCAGCCGCGTTCCCCGGAGATGTCCTGTGACAGTTCACGGATCATCGCCGTCGCGCGCGGGTCGCAGAAGGTGACCGGATAGCCTTCCTCGACCCTGGTATCCGCCTCGCAGCCATGCGCCGCAGCGATGTTCCCGGCGATCTGATGGAAGGCGGCACGTGCCTTCTCCCGGGTCGCATCCGACAGGGTGCGCAGCGTTCCCATGAGCTTCACTTCATCGGGAATGATGTTGTGGCTGCTGCCGGCGTGAATCTGCGTGATGGTCAGGACGGCGGGATCAGACACCGGGATACGGCGCGCGACAAAGCTCTGCAGCGCGGTGACGATCTCGCAAGCGACCGGGATCGGATCGATGCAATCGTGCGGCATGGCGGCGTGACCGCCCTTGCCACGGATCGTCGCGATCAGCGTGTCGGTGGAGGCGAGAAGGGGTCCTTCGCGTCCGACGAACACACCGGCGGGCGCGTTGGGGAAGATGTGGAGCGCGAAGGCGGCGTCGGGGCGCGCGAGGTTGAGCAACCCGTCATCGATCATCCAGCGGGCGCCATGGTGGCCCTCCTCGCCGGGCTGGAACATGAAGACCACCGTTCCGGGCAGTTCGTCCCTGCGCGCGCATAAGGCGCGCGCGGCGCCGGCGAGCATGGCGGAATGGGCGTCGTGGCCGCAGGCGTGCATCGCGCCCGGGATGGTGGAGGCGAAGGGAAGGCCGGTGTCCTCGGTCAAGGGCAGCGCATCCATGTCGCCGCGCAACAGCACGGTGCGTGCATTGTCACCCGCCCCGCTGCGGCCACCGCGCAGAATGGCGACGAAGCCCGTGGTGGAGGTGCTGTCGTGGATTTCGAGCGGCAGGCCGGCGAGCGCCGCCTTCAGCTTCGATGTGGTGCGCGGACAGTGAAGGCCGATTTCCGGTTCGGCATGGATCGCGCGGCGCAGCGCGATCGTGTCGTCGAGCTGCGTCACGCCGGCGGCCTGCCAATCGTTGCGGGTGAGGGGAGCGTTCATGGGCGATCCTTTCCTTGGTTCGTACCTAGAACGGATCGCCGCCGGCGCAAGTCGGCCATTGCGCCGGCGGGGTCGGCCATCAGGAAGCGGGCGTCACCAGGCGACGGCGATCTTCCCGAAGTGACTTGCCGATTCGAGGTGACGGAAGGCGTTGGGCAGATCGTCGAGCGAGAACGTCCGGTCGATGATCGGCCGGATGCCGGTGATCTCCAACGCGCGGACGAAATCCTGCTGTTCCTGACGGTTGCCGACGATCAGCCCCTGCAATCTGGCCTGTTTGGCCATCAGAAAGGCTGTCGGCACCTCTCCACCCATTCCGGTAAGAACGCCGATGAGCGCGATATGGCCGCCGATGCGAACCGCCTCGATCGATTGCCCCAGCGTGCCGGGGCCACCCACCTCCACCACGATATCCGCACCGCGCCCGCCGGTGAGTTCGAGGACCTTTCTCCCCCATTGCGGCTCGTTGCGATAGTTGATCACGTGATCCGCGCCGAGTTCGCGGGCGCGGGCGAGTTTCTCGTCGGAGGATGAGGTTACGATGACCTGAGCGCCCATCGCATGGGCGATCTGCAGCGCGTAGATCGACACACCGCCGGTGCCGAGCAGCAGCACCGTGTCGCCAGCGCGCAGTCCGGCGTCGACGATCAACGCGCGCCATGCGGTGAGGCCAGCGGTGGTGATCGTCGCCGCTTCCTTATGGCTCCAGCCGCGCGGTGCCCGGGTAAAGGCGGTGGACGGCAGTACGACGGCATCGCGGGCAAAGCCGTCGATGCCGTCGCCGGGTACGCGGCGGAAATCGCTCACCTGCGCAGGTCCGGCCTGCCAGTCCGGGAAGAAGACCGAGACGACGTGATCGCCGGGGCTGAACTCGGTCACGCCTTCGCCGACCGCCTCCACCACCCCGGCGCCGTCCGCCAGGGGGATACGGCCATCGGCAGCCGGAGACTTGCCCGAACACACCAGATAATCGTGGAAGTTCAGCGAGCTGGCATGAAGCGCGACGCGAACCTCTCCGGGGCCGGGCTGGCCCGGATCCGATGCATCGGCGAGGTTCAGGCGATCGAGGCCGCCGGGCGCCGACAGTGTCATCGCCCTCATTGCGGGTTGCTCGCCTGGGCCGGCGTGCGCCGCGCGGCGGTGACCGGAACGGTCGGTTCGAGCATTTGCCCCTTCATGATTCCCTCTCCCTTGGTTGGCGATGTCGGCATGTCCATGATGCGGTGGACGACATCCATGCCCTGCACGACGCGGCCGAAGACCGCATAGCCGGGGTTCGTTCCGTCGGCGTCCATCGCCGGCGTGTTGCCGACGATGATGAAGAAATCGCCGCGCGCGGTGCCGGGTTCGGCCATCGCCATGGAGATCGCGCCATCGACATGGCTGAGCCCGGTCTTGCTGGTCGGCTCATGCGCGATCGGCGGCAGCGTGCGCTTGGGATCGTTTTGGGTGCCGAACTGGATGAAGCCGTAGCGCGGTTCCGCCTGCACCTTCACGGTGCGGTAGAAAGCCGTCACGTCCAGCCGCTTTCCATCGACATATTTGAGGAAGTTGGCGGCAGTGACCGGCGCCTTCTCCGTTTCGATTTCCAGCACGATCGGGCCAGCCGCGGTCGACAGGGTGACGATCGTGGTCGCTGCCTTTGCCGGAGCAGGGGGCGTAGCGCTGGTGGTGGCCGGTGCAGCCGCAGGAACATCCTGCGCGGCGACGCCGGTGGGAAGGAGGAGCGCGGCGGCGAGGGCGATCATCCGCATCAGCCGACCTTCGCCACCAGCAGCGGCATGTTGTCCGCCTGACTGCCGGACAATTGGATCGTGTAGCGACCGGGCTTCAACGTATAGTCCACCATCTTGCGAATTCCCGTGCATTTGGGGCCATGACCATGCGCGCTGGAGGAGAGCGCACGCCCCTTGTCGACCAGATCGACCCATGCGCGTCCACCCAGTGCCACGCGGTAATTGCCTGCTTCCTGCACGGTCAGCGTCAGCGTTCCGGCATGGCCGCCGTTTTCCTTCGGCACGGGCGCCAGTGTGACGAGATTCGCCGGATGAAGCGCGACCAGCAGCGCCTGGCCGGGCGTCACCGATGCGCCGCCGCCGGCCTTGATCCCTGCCGCGACGGGCGTCTGCTTCGACCAGGCGGCAAGCTCTGCCGGGATCGCGACCCGGACATTCGCGCAGGAAGGATCGTCAGGAGCCTCCTGCGCAACGGCGGGGGAGGCGGCCAGCAGGAGGCCGGCAACGGTAGCACGGATCACGCAAGGTTCCTTTCTTGCTCATTCGTATCGCCCTTCAACGTTCAAGGCGACAGATGGGAGCAAGGACACGGACCATTTGCAATGCCAAGAGCGCGGCCCGTCCCCTGCCGGGGGCAGGGGACGGTCGCTGACCCGCGCGCCCGGTCAGGCGCGGGTCGGGATCTTCTCGAACGGGACGTCCTTGTCGACGCGCACGTCGCCGGGCAGGCCAAGGACGCGCTCGGCGATGATGTTGCGCAGGATCTCGTCCGTCCCGCCCTCGATTCGGGTTGCCGGGCTGCGCATCAGCGTCGCCTGGAAGCGTGCCGCATGCGCCGCCTGTGCGGGATCCGTCAGCACGCCGGCCTCGCCCTGAAGGTCGATGGCGAAGGTCGCAATATCCTGGCTCGTCGCGCCGGCGACCAGCTTGCCGATCGAATTCTCCGGGCCTGGCTCCTGTCCCTTCGACAAGGCGGTCAGCGCGCGCATCGAGGTGTATTTCAGGCCGCTGGCCTTGGTGGCCCAATCGGCGAGGCGCGAGCGGATCGACGGATCATCGACCAGCCGGCCGCCGTCGCGACCCGGCGCGCGGACGGCATAATCGAGCAGCGTCTCGAAGCCGGTCGACATGCCCGAGCCGATCGACAGCCGCTCGTTCATCAAGGTGGTCAGCGACACCGTCCAGCCCTGGCCAACGCCGCCCAGACGCTGGCTGTCGGGGACGCGCAGGTCGGTGAAGAACACCTCGTTGAAGCCGGACTGGCCGTGGGCCTGAAGGATCGGGCGGACTTCGATGCCGGGCGAGCGCATGTCGATCCAGAACATCGTCAGCCCCTTGTGCTTGGCGACGCTGGGATCGGTGCGGGTCAGCAGGATGCCATATTGCGAGATATGCGCGCCGGAGGTCCAGATCTTGGACCCGTTGATGACCCATTCGTCACCATCCTTGACCGCGCGGGTGCGAAGGCCCGCGAGGTCCGAGCCGGCCGACGGTTCGGAGAACATCTGGCACCAGATGTCCTCACCCGCGGCGAGCGGCGGCAGCAGAGCCTGCTTGTCCTCCTCACGCCCCCACGCCATCACCGTCGGGCCGCACATGCCCTGACCGATGATGAAGGTGAAGGAGAGGGTGGCATAGACGCCTTCCTCCTGGTTCCAGATCACCCGCTGCATCGGCGTCGCGCCGCGCCCGCCATATTCCTTTGGCCAGTGAAGGCACGCCCAGCCGGCGTCATATTTCTTCTTCTGCCACGCCTTGCTCTCGGCCAGCATGTCGAAATCGGCGATGTCGCCGGCGGTGCCGTGCCCCGACCCCGAAAGGATCGGGTACAGGTGCTTGGGGGCATTGGCATCAATCCACGCGCGAGCCTCGGCGCGGAAGGCGGCTTCTTCGGGAGTGTCGTCGAAGTTCATGGCACGGGGCCTCCGGTCTTGTCCGTTACGTGGCTCAGGCGGCGATCGGCTGGTTGGCGGCAGCCAGGCGGCTGACGAGCTTCTCTTCCCAGTCGGGCTGGCTGCCGAGCGCGAGCGCGAGGTGGTTCGCGCGCCGGTAGTAGAGGTGGCAATCCATCTGCCACGTAAAGCCCATGCCGCCGTGCACCTGGATGTTGTTCTTCGCGCAATGGCGGAAGGCGTTGGTAGCCGAAACGCGCGCCGTCGCTGCTGCGCGCGGCAGTTCGGCCGCCCCAGTAGAAAGCGCCCAGGCACCGTAATAAGCGTTCGACCGGGCGAGCGTTGCGGAGACGTACATGTCGGCCAGCATGTGCTTGATGGCCTGGAAGCTGCCGATCTGGCGCCCGAAGGCCATCCGCTCCAGGGCATAATCGCGGCCCATCTCCAGCGCGCGATCGGCCCCGCCGATCTGCTCGAAAGCGACGAGCACCGCCGCTCGGTCGAGCAGCGTCTGATATTGCGACCAGCCCTCGCCCGGCTCGCCCAGCCGCTCGGCCGTTGCGCTGTTGAAGGTCAGTTCGGCTTGGGCACGCGTGGGATCGATCGTGTCGAGCGCGCGCCGTTCGACCGCCTTCTGCGCGAGATCGACGAGCACCAGGCTCAGCCGATCGCCCTCCTTGGCCAGCACCAGCGCCACGTCGGCAATCTCGCCGTCGAGTACCGGGGCCTTCTTGCCCGAGACGGTGCCGCCCGCGAAGGTCGTGCGAACCGAAGTCTCGCTCAATCGCTCACACTCTGCGGCGGCGACGCAGCCGATCGCTGCGCCGGCCGCGATGCGGGGGAGCCATGACGCCTGCTGCTCGGCCGTGCCGAACGACTTGATCGCCTCTGCCACCAGATAGACCGAAGAGAGGATCGGGAGCGGCGCCAGCGCCCGGCCGAATTCCTCCGCCACGGCGCACAGCTCAAGATAGCCAAGGCCAAGGCCGCCATGCTCCTCCGGGATGGCGATGCCGAGGAACCCCATCTCGGCCACGCCGCGCCACAGGTCGCGATCGAAGCCGCCACCCTCCAGCGCCTTGCGCACGCGGTCCGGCGGGCATTCCGCGGTCAGGAAGCGCCGTGCTTCCTGACGAAATTCATTCTGTTGTTCGTTGAAATCGAACTGCATCGATCCCCTCCCTCTTATTCCTGTGGCAGCTGGTGCACATAGACTTCGTTGTGGGTGATCCTGTCGCCATCGAGCAGGACCATGTCGAACCCGCGCATCCGACCCGCCCCTTCAACATCGCAATACCAACGGCCGCAGAAGCCGCCCGGAATGGGCCAGGTCTCGTCCGGGGTGTAGGTCATCGCCGGGGTCGCGGCGAACAGCCCGGTCAGATACGCCCGCAGCGCCTCGTGGCCGGTGATCCCGCCCGCTGTCTGCGGATCGAAATAGCGGCAATCCTCGGCGTAGAAGCCGAGCAGCGCCTCGACGTCCTTGGCGGTCCAGGCGGCGAGCCAGTCGGCATTGTAGCGTGCAATGTCCATCGATCAGGCCCCCACCACGCGGGCGACATGCGCCGGCTCGAAAATCTCTGCCGGTACGGCTTCGGGCCCGGCGAGCGTCGCGACCCCGTGGAGGCCGAGCATTGGATCGGCGGCGCTTGCCTCATAGTAACGATGCCGCCGCGCACGCGCGGCCTCGCCAAACTCCATGTCGAGCGTCGCCTGCATCTCCGCCGCGATGCGCAGCCGGCGCATCCGCTCCGCGCGTTCCTCTGCATAGGGTCGAAAATCGGGCGCTTCTTCCGGCGCCGCTTCCTTGAGGATGTCGCTGACGAGGCGAACGTCGCGGTAGGTGATCGACAGGCCGAGGCCCAGGATCGGATCGTTCCACCCGGCCGCGTCGCCGACCAGCACGGCGCCGGGCGCATAGGGGCGCTGCGCGGCGCTGCTGTTATTGTAATAGGCGAACAGCGGGCTAGCGGGGGTGCCGCCGGCGATCGCCTCATTATGCGGCGCCGATTTCATCCGGAACGCCTCGAGGAAGCGGGTTGGCCCGTCCTTTCCGGCAAACCGCTTGGTATCGGCGAGCGACCAGCCGCCATAGACGCGCATCCGCTCCTGGCCCTGCGGGAAGGCGAGAAAGCCGAAATCATCCTCCGTGCCGATCGCCTGGCGCGTATCGTCCCAGCCGGCGACACCATCGACCAGCAGCCCGGCGAACCAATGGTGCGGCTTGTCCTGATGCAACGTCAGCCCGGCGGCGCGGCGTACCCCCGATTGCCGCCCCTCGGCCCCGACGATCAGCGGGGCACGCGCCGCATGCTCGACGCCGTCGAGGAGGTAGCTGACCGCGGGCGATGCGCCCAGCGTGATGGATGTGATGGTAACGCCGCGATGCGCCGTCGCGCCCGATGCGACGGCGGTGTCGAACAGCGTCTGGCAGTGGACCGGGTGGCGCAGGCACAAAGGCCCCGGCACATCGGGCGCGAACATCCCGAGCGGCATCGCCGCCGCCTCCGCCGCAGCGGGATCGCGCGTCTCGTCATAAGTGACGTGGCTGGTCAGGTGATGGCCACCCGCGGCGACCAATGTGTCGTACAGGCCGAGCCGTTTGGTTTCGGTCACGCCCCAGGGCGCGATCCATTCGCCGCGCACCTTGTCCTCATAGACCGTCGTTTTTTCCAGCAGCAGCACGGACCGGCCGGCGCGCGCCATGGTCGCCGCCAGCGCCGACCCGCCGATGCCGCCCCCGACGATGATGAGGTCGTATGTCATGCACGCTCTCCTGCCGTCGGCGGCCATCGTGGGCAGCGCGATCGGTATGGATTAAGTCGATCGACCTAATCGCCTGACAGGTACGAGCGGCGCGGCGGGCAAGTCAATGGGCCGGGCACGCAAAACGACGATCGGGTCCGGGCGGCTGTCGATACGATTGCGATCGTGCCTTAGGGCGGGGGCGACCGCGTCAGAGAACGAAGTAAAGCAGGACCACCAGACAGAGGCCGATGGCCGCCAGGAAAATCAGAGCGTCAGTGCCGGTGATTTTCGACATGGCTGGCCCTTCCTTCGTCGCCGTCACGGATGCGGCGCAGGAGTCATCACCCCTCCCGCAGCAACATGCATTGCGCAATTGCCCGTAGCGGGGCGGGGAGTGGTGGTGTTGGGGATTGGTGAACCAATTATCCGGCCGGTCCGCGCCCGATCGGGGGGGCTGCCATCTCAGCCGGACATGCCACTCCACCGAAGCGTTGCGCCCTAAGGCATTGAAACTATTCGGAGGAGGGTGGTGGACGCACTTGGGCTCGAACCAAGGACCCGCTGATTAAGAGTCAGCTGCTCTACCAACTGAGCTATGCGTCCGTTCCGGTGTAGGCTGGTGCCTCGCCGCCGGGAGGCGCGTCATTAGCATTGCTCCGGCGGGACGCAACCACTTTTTTCGGGTTTCACCAATTTTGTTCGCCGCGATTGCTGCGGTCGATCGACATGAGGATGCCAAGGCACAGGAACACGGTCATCTGCGCCGATCCGCCGAAGCTGACGAGCGGCAGGGGGATGCCGACCACGGGGGCGAGGCCCATCACCATCGCCAGGTTGATCGCGACGTAGAAGAAGATCGTCGTCGCGAGACCCGCCGCGGTGAGCTTGGCAAAGCGGGTGCGGGCGCGCAGGCCGACGTTGATGCCCCAGCGGATCACCATCAGATAAGCGACGATGATGAACAGGCCGCCGAGCAGGCCCCATTCCTCCGCCATGGTCGCGAAGACAAAGTCGGTGTGCCCCTCCGGCAGGTAATCGAGGTGGCTCTGCGTGCCGTTGAGGAAGCCCTTGCCGGTGATGCCGCCAGAGCCGATCGCGATCTTCGACTGGCTGATGTGATAGCCGGTGCCGAGCGGATCGCTCTCGGGATCAAGGAAGATGAGCACGCGATTACGCTGATAGTCGTGGAGCAGATAGGTCACCGCAAGCGGCGCGGCGACGGCGAGGCCGAGCGCGCCGCCGACGAACAGGCGCAACGGGACGCCGGCGAGGAACATCACCGTTAGGCCGCCGCCAGTGATCATGAGCGCCGTCCCGAGATCGGGCTGAAGCATGACCAGGCCGGCCGGCAGCCCGATGAGGATCGCCGCCGGCCAGATCGCGCCGAAGCGCCGCGTCTCGTTGGGCGGCAACAGCTCGTAGAAGCGCGCGCAGGCGAGCACGATCGCCGGCTTCATCAGCTCCGACGGCTGCAACCTGATGAAGCCGAAATCCAGCCAGCGCTGACTGCCGCCGCGCACCGCACCGAGCAGTTCAACCGCAAACAACAGAATGACGATCAGGACATAGCCGGGCAGCGCGCCACGTCGCCACACGTCCTCCGGCACGCGGGAGATCACGATCGACCCGCACAGGAAGATGACGAAGCGAATTCCCTGAGAGAGTGCCCAGGGACGCATGTTGCCGCTGGCGGCGGAGTAGAGGATGACGAGGCCGAACCCGCCAAGCGCGATCACCAGCAGCAGCATCCGCCACGGCAGCCGCGCCAGCGGCGCAGGCACGATCGACGGTCGGCTCATTGCGGATCCGATGGTTCGGTGGTGCCGACGCTCGCGGGACCGGCGCCATTGGCGATGTCGCTGACGGTCGCCTCCTGCGCCGCGTTCGAGGCGTCGGTCGCCTGGCGAACGGCCGGCGCGCGCGTCGGGGCGGGGGCGTCGGTTTCGGTGGCGGCGCCCTGCGCCGGGGACGGCGCATTGGCGGCGGCGCGGTAGGCCGCTTCCTGCGCGGCCATGCGCGTCCGGATGTCGCCGCCCCATGTCGGTTCGACCTCGGCGAGCGCCTTCAGCGCACGCTCCTTGTCGAACAGATAGGTCATGATGTCCTTGCCGATCATTGGCGTGTCGAGGTTGCGGATGACGTGGCCGTTATGCTCGAGCACGATGGCCGCGGCGTAGCGCGGCTTGTCCGACGGCGCGAAGCAGATGAACAAGGCGTGGTCGCGCAGCTTGAAGGGAAGCTGCGAATTGCGCAGCACGCCGGTACGACGTTCGGCCATGGTGATACGGCGTACCTGGGCGGTGCCGGTTTTCGCCGCCAGATCGATGCCAGGCAGGTACAAGCGGGAGGCGCCGCCCGTGCCGCCGCCATTGACCACCTTCCACATCGACTCGCGAACAATCTGCAGATGCTCTTCCTTGTACGGCAGCAAAGGGGCGTTGCCGTGCACGCGATCCATCAACAGGCTGGGCTGGACCTGCCGCCCCGACGCGATACGCATCGCCATCACCGCAAGCTGGAGCGGATTGGACAGGACATAGCCCTGGCCGATCGATGCGTTGAGCGAATCGGCGACGGTCCACTTCGTCTTGTACTTGCGCTCCTTCCACACGCTGTCGGGCACGGTGCCGTAGCGCTGCGTCGCGAAGGGCAGGTCGAATTTCTCGCCCATGCCCAGCGAGCGGGCGACCGGCGCCACCTTGTCGTAACCAAGGCGGCGGATCATCTCATAGAAATAGATATCGCAGCTCTGCGCGACGGCGCCGCGCAGGTCCATCGGGCCATGCCCACGCCGCTTGTGGCAGTGGAACACGCCGCTGCCGACCCGCATCGCTCCGCTGCAATACACCCGCTCGTCGGGGCTGATCCCTGCTTCCAGCAGCGCAAGGCCGTTCATCGGTTTCACCGTCGAACCCGGCGGATACAGCCCCTGCGTCACCTTGTTCATCAGCGGGACGTGATCGTCCGCCGACAGCATCTTCCACTCCATGTGGCTGATCCCGTCGGAGAAGCTGTTGGGATCATAGGCCGGCATGGAGACCATCGCGAGCATCTCGCCCGTGTGACAGTCGAACACCACCGCGGAGCCGGAGTTCGTGCCCAGCCGGCGCGCGGCATATTCCTGCAAGCCGGAATCGATCGTCAGCTTCTGCGTCTTGCCGGGCACGTCGGGGCGGGTGGCAAGCTCCGCGACCAGCTTGCCGCGCGCCGTCACCTCGATCCGTTTTGCCCCGGGCTTGCCGCGGAGCTCATTTTCCATCGTCTTTTCAAGGCCGTCCTTGCCGACCTTGAATCCCGGTGTCAGCAGCAGCGGGTCGCGCGTCTGCTTGTACTGCTCCGCCGTGGCGACCCCGACATAGCCGGTCAGGTGTGCGACGGCGGCGCCAGCGGGATAGTTGCGCGCGAACCCGCGCGTGGGCGCGACGCCGGGCAGCTCGGGCTGGCGGACCTGCACCGCCGCGAACCGCTCCCAGCTCACATTCTCGGCCACCTTGACCGGCTGAAAGCCCGCCGCCCGCTTCAGGTCGGCGCGGACACGCAGCAGGTCGTCGTCGGTCAGCGCCAGGAGATCACGAAGCGCCGCCAGCGTCCGTTCCTCGTCAACGATCCGATCGGGGATCAGGTCGACGCGAAAGTCGGTGCGGTTGTCCGCAATGGCGTGACCATGGCGATCAACCAGCCAGCCGCGACGCGGCGGGATGAGGGTCATGTTGACCCGGTTGTTCTCGCTCAGCAGGTTGTAGCGTTCGTTCTCGGCAATCGACAGCCAGCCCATTCGACCGGCCAGCACGCTGCCCACGCCGATCTGCATCGCGCCGAGCAGCCAAGCCCGGCGCGAAAACGTGTAGCCCTGCTGCGCCTCCGTGGCGATCCGCGGTGTCCGGTTCATTCGGCAACGCGACGGCGATCAACCCAGGCGACGGCGCGCGCGGCTAGGGGGAAAAGAAGAATCGACACGATGATCTGGACCACTAGCACGCTATCGACCTGCGCGCCGAGGGGGGTGGCCAGAAAACGACCGGCAATCAGGCAGAAGGCGATACCCACCGCTGCGATCAGCCAATCCTGTGCGAAGGCGCGGAAGATGGTGCGCTGATCAAACAAATCGACCAGGAAAAAGGTCAGCGTCCACAGCAGCATCGCGCTGCCGAGCGGCTGGCCGCTGAGGCAATCGTCGAACAGGCCGAGCAGCGCCGGTGCCCAGCGGCGCAGCGCAAGCGGCGCGAGCAGGCGCCACGAGAGGAGCATGAGGAGGCCGAACGGCGGCAGCAGTGGCAGCGTTGCCACCACCGGGATGATCGTCACCAGGGAGCCGCCCATGACGGTCAGCCATGGCAGCGCACGCGCCGGCGACTGCTGCATCGGCGCCTGGAAGGGTTTGGGCGCAGTGCTCACTGCGCCGCCGCGCTCCCGACGGGCTGGCTGCCGGTTGCCTGGGGGTCGGCAGGGTCGGGCCGCGCCGGGGGCGGGGGCGGCAGGAACGGCGCGCTGACGATGGCGAAATCGAACGTATTGGCCTCGGCAAACGGCTTGGCGGGGGCGCTGTCGGCGCCCGGCTTCAGCACATGGGCGACCAGCACGCCGGGGGTGTAGAGGCCGCCGATGCCGGACGTGATGAAGCGGTCGCCTGGCTTCAGCCGCGCATTGGTGGTGCCGACCGAACGGATATCGAGCAGGCCATCGCCGCGCCCGGCGGCGAGGGCGGGCAGCCCGTCGCCGATGCGCTGCACGGGGATGACGCTTTCCGCGTCGATGGTGAGCAGCACGCGCGCTGAATTGGGGCCGGCCTCGACAATGCGGCCGATGAGCCCGTCGGGGCCGCGCACCGGCATGCCGGGCCGCACGCCCTGCCAGCGCCCGGCGTTCAGGATCCCGAAGCGCCGCGTGCTCGATGCACTGGAGCTGACGATCCGCGCCGTCGCCACGGTATCGGGCGTCGCCTCGCGCAGTTGGAGCAGCCCGCGCAGGCGGCGATTGTCGCGCACGATGATCCGCGCCTGGGTCAGCGCCTCCCTGGTGCGGGCGACTTCGGCGCGCAAAGCGGCATTTTCGTTATGGACGCGGAAATAGGTGGCGATCGTCTCCGGCACGAAGGCAA
The DNA here is from genome assembly GCF_036890205.1 of Sphingomonas panaciterrae. Taxonomy (NCBI): domain Bacteria; kingdom Pseudomonadati; phylum Pseudomonadota; class Alphaproteobacteria; order Sphingomonadales; family Sphingomonadaceae; genus Sphingomonas; species Sphingomonas panaciterrae. Next base: position 234,015 of record NZ_JAKNQR010000002.1, on the reverse strand, counting down.
TGCCGCGCACGACCGCGGCCCCCGCGGTGGAAGCCGGCGCGGTGACCTCGGTCGCGGCCGACCGCAGCGCGGCAAAGGCGGGCGGATTGAATTGCGACAGGATGAGCAACACCGCACCGACCAGCGCTCCCGCGACGGCCAGGATGTAGCTCATAAAGAGCGTATATTGCGCCCGTCGCGAGAAACCCGGGCGCCGGTCCCGCGGCGGCGCCATTCGCTATTCCTTCAGATCAGCCGCTTTGCAGCACGCCGCGATAGATCGGATCCTCGAGCGCGCGACCCGTGCCCAGCGCGACGCAGGTCAGCGGATCTTCCGCCACCGTCACCGGCAGGCCGGTCTCGTCGCGAAGCACCTCGTCCAGACCCTGCAGCAGCGCGCCACCGCCGGTGAGCACGATGCCCTGATCGACGATGTCCGCGGCGAGTTCGGGCGCGGTATTCTCAAGCGCCACGCGAACACCCTCGACGATCGTGGCGACCGGCTCGGACAACGCCTCGGCGATCTGGCCCTGGTTGATCTGGATTTCCTTGGGCACGCCGTTCACCAGGTCGCGACCCTTGATGTGGATCGTCATGCCGATGCCATCGACCGGCGGCTTGGCGATGCCGACTTCCTGCTTGATCCGCTCGGCGGTGGCTTCGCCGATCAGCAGATTGTGGTTGCGGCGTACGTAGCTGACAATCGCCTCGTCCATCTTGTCGCCGCCGACGCGCACCGACGTGGTGTAGGCGAGGCCGCGCAGCGACAGGACGGCGACTTCGGTCGTGCCGCCGCCGATATCGACGACCATGCTGCCGATCGGTTCGGTCACCGGCATGTCCGCGCCGATCGCGGCCGCCATCGGCTCCTCGATCAGCCACACCTGGCTCGCGCCGGCGTTCGACGCCGCGTCGCGGATCGCGCGGCGTTCGACCTTGGTCGAGCCCGACGGCACGCAGATCACGATCTCCGGCCAGCGCATGAACTTGCGCTGCCCATGGACCTTATAAATGAAACTCTTGATCATCTGCTCGGCGACATCGATGTCGGCAATAACGCCATCGCGCAGCGGACGGATCGCCTCGATGTTGCCGGGCGTCTTGCCCATCATCAACTTGGCGTCTTCACCGACGGCCTTGACCTTCTTGATGCCATTGATCGTCTCCACCGCCACAACGGACGGTTCATTGAGCACGATACCGCGGCCGCGAAGATAGACCACGGTGTTCGCAGTCCCGAGATCGATCGCCATGTCATGGGACATGAACTTGAAGAAACGCGAGAAGGCCATGTTCAGCTTAATTCCGTCCCCGAGTCGCCGGAGCGAGGTACATCAATCATCCCGCCGCCGCGGCCGCAAGTCGCTTCTAGGGCTTTGATCGTGCTGTCACGGGGTCGCGGGATGGCGCCGATTGGGCTAGGGGGCTGATGGTGTCAATACGTCGCCTCCCTGAACATCTGATCAATCGCATCGCCGCCGGTGAAGTGGTGGAAAGACCGGCTAGTGCGTTGAAGGAACTGGTGGAGAACGCGCTTGACGCGGGCGCCACCCGAGTCACCGTGCGATTGGCAGAGGGTGGCCTGTCGCGGATCGAGGTGGTCGACGACGGCTGCGGCATGACCGCGGCCGATATGGCGCTCGCGCTGGAACGCCATGCCACGTCCAAGCTTCCCACCGATGAGATCGATCAGGTCGCCACGATGGGGTTCCGCGGCGAGGCGCTGCCCTCGATCGCCAGCGTTGCGCGGCTGACGCTCGAAAGCCGGGTGCGCGGCGCCGATGGCTGGTCGCGCGTCATCGACAATGGCGCAGTGGTGGGGGACGGCCCCGCCGCGTTGCCGCCGGGCACACGGGGCATGGTGGAGGAATTGTTTGCGCGCGTGCCCGCCCGCCGCAAGTTCCTGCGCTCGGGCCGCAGCGAATATGCCGCCTGCCTCGACGTGGTGCGGCGTCTTGCGATGGCACGGCCGGACGTCGCCTTTCTTCTCGAACATGATGGCCGCCGCGTCCTTGCGGCGCTCCAGCCGGAGGATCGCCCCGCCCGCGTCGCGGCGCTCACCGACCGCGCGCTGAAGGAGAACAGCGTTGCGATCGACATGGAGCGCGAGGGGCTGGTGCTCGGCGGGATCGCTGGCCTGCCGACCTTCCATCGCGGCGTTGCCGATCACCAATATCTGTTCGTCAACGGGCGCCCGGTGAAGGATCGGTTGCTCACCGGCGCGATCCGCGGCGCTTATGCCGAGATGATGCCGCGTGACCGGCACGCCGTGGTCGCCTTGTTCCTCGACGTTCCGCCCAGCGAAGTCGACGTCAACGTGCATCCGGCCAAGACGGAGGTTCGCTTCCGCGATCCGGCGATGGTGCGCGGCCTTATCGTGTCCGGCCTACGCCGCGCGCTCGACATGGCCGGACATCGCGTGGCGCATCGCGCGCCAGCCGACGCGATGGCGATGTTTCGTCCGGAGCCGAGTGGCGGCGGGGCGGAACCATCGGCCCTCTTTGGCGGGCAGGGGCAGGCGGCTGTCACTCCTGGCGGCGCGCCTTTCGCGGGCGGCAATGTGGTGCGTGACCAGCGGCCGACCTTCTTCGCGCCGCCGCCGCAAGCGCGTGCCGAGCCGGCGACGGCGCCGCTGCCGGATACCGGGGATCACCCGCTGGGCGTGGCGCGGGGGCAGGTCGCGAAAACCTATATCGTGGCGGAGGCGGCGGACGGGCTGGTGATCGTCGATCAGCACGCCGCGCACGAGCGGCTGGTGCTGGAACGGATGCGCGCCGCGCTGGCTGGGGGGCGCGTGGCGGCGCAGGCGCTGCTGATCCCCGAGGTGGTCGAACTGGACGAGCCGGCATGCGACCGGATGGAATCGCGCGCGCCGGAATTGAGCGAACTTGGCCTCGATGTGGAGCGTTTCGGCCCCCGTGCGATGCTGGTGCGGGCAACCCCGGCGCTGCTCGGCCGCGGTGATCCTGCCGGGCTGGTGCGCGACCTGGCCGATGAACTCGCCGCGTTCGACGAGGCGCTGTCGCTACGCGAGCGGCTCGATGCGGTGGCGGGCACCATGGCCTGCCACGGATCGGTGCGCGCCGGCCGGGTGCTGTCGGTCGCCGAGATGAACGCGCTGCTGCGCGAGATGGAGGCGACGCCGCATTCGGGGCAGTGCAACCATGGCCGCCCCACCTGGGTGAAGCTGGCGCTGTCCGACGTCGAGAAGCTGTTCGGGCGCAAATAGCGGCGGGATTACCCCGCCGCCTTCGCCAGCCCCTTCGACAGTTGCAGTGCGCCGTGCAGCCGCGCGGCCGGATCGGCCCAGTTGCGGGTGAGCGCCAGCTTCGAATCCGGACGCAGCTTCGCAATGCCGCCGAGCTTGTCGACATAGGCGAGCAGGCCGGGGACGTTGGGCGGTGTATCGTCGTGGAAGCTGACGAGCGCGCCCTTCGGCCCGACGTCCATCTTCGACACGCACGCCTTCTTGGCGTTCATCTTGATCTCGATGACCTTGATGAGATTGTCGGTCGCCTCAGGCAGCGGCCCGAAACGGTCGATCATCTCGGCGGCGAACGCCTCCAGCTCGCGCTTCTCGTCCAGCTCGTTGAGGCGGCGATAGAGCGCCATCCGCAGGTCGAGATCGGGGACATAGTCGTCCGGGATCAGAATCGGCGTGTCGACGGTGATCTGCGGCGAGAAATCGCGCGGGCGGCTGGCGAGGCCGCCCGCCTTGGCGTCCATGATCGCCTCTTCCAGCATCGACTGGTAGAGTTCGTAGCCGACCTCCTTGATGTGGCCGGACTGCTCGTCCCCGAGCAGATTGCCCGCGCCGCGAATGTCGAGATCGTGGCTGGCGAGCTGGAAGCCGGCACCCAGGCTGTCGAGATCGCTGAGCACCTTGAGGCGTTTCTCCGCGGAGTCGGTCATCATCCGTTCGGGCGGGGTGACCATATAGGCATAGGCGCGCGTCTTCGATCGGCCGACGCGGCCGCGCAGCTGGTAGAGCTGCGCCAGCCCGAAACGGTCGGCGCGGTTGACGATCATCGTGTTGGCGGACGGGATATCGATGCCGCTTTCGATGATGGTGGTGGAGACGAGCACCTCAAACTTCTTGTCGTAGAAGGCGCTCATCCGTTCCTCGACCTCGCTTGCCGCCATCTGGCCGTGGGCGATGACGTAGCGGATTTCGGGCACTTCCTTGCGCAGGAACTCCTCAATGTCGGGGAGGTCGGCGACGCGCGGCGTGACGAGGAAGCTCTGCCCGCCGCGATAATGTTCGCGCAGCAATGCCTCGCGCAGGACGACGGGGTCCCACGGCATGACATAGGTGCGCACCGCCAGGCGATCGACCGGCGGCGTCTGGATCACGGACAGTTCGCGCAGGCCCGACATCGCCATCTGCAGCGTGCGCGGGATCGGCGTCGCGGTGAGGGTGAGGATATGGACGTCGGCGCGCAGTGTCTTGAGGCGTTCCTTGTGCGTGACGCCGAACCGCTGTTCCTCGTCGACGATGACAAGGCCGAGGCGCTTGAAGTCGACGTTCTTGGCGAGCAGCGCGTGGGTGCCGATGACCACGTCGATCGTGCCGTCGGCAAGCCCTTCCTTGACGCGCTTGGTCTCCGCCGCGGTGACGAGGCGCGAGAGGCGGCCGATGCGGATCGGAAAGCCCTCGAAGCGGGCCATGAAATTGTTGTAATGCTGGCGCGCGAGGAGCGTGGTGGGGCAGACGACCGCGACCTGCATGCCGGCCATGGCGGCGACGAAGGCGGCGCGCAGCGCGACCTCCGTCTTGCCGAAGCCGACGTCGCCGACAATCAACCGGTCCATCGGCTTGCCGGCGGAGAGATCGGCCAGCGTTTCCTCGATCGCGCGGTCCTGATCGTCGGTTTCCTGATAAGGGAAACGATCGACGAAGCTGGGGTAGCCGCTGCTGTCGGGCTCGGCGACCTCGCCCTGGCGAAGCGCGCGCAGGGCCGCTGTGGCGATCAGCTCACCCGCGATCTCGCGGATGCGCTCCTTCATCTTCGACTTGCGGCGCTGCCACGCCTCGCCGCCGAGCCGGTCGAGGCTGGCGCCTTCCTCGCCGGAGCCGTAGCGGCTGAGCACCTCGAGGTTCTCGACCGGGACGTAGAGCTTGTCGCCGCCGGCATATTCCAGCTGCACGCAGTCGTGCGGCGCCTTGGCGACCGGGACCTGAGTCAGCCCGACGTAGCGGCCGATGCCGTGATCGGTGTGGACGACGAGATCGCCGGGCGAGAGCGTGGCGAGTTCGGCGAGGAAGGCGTCGGCGGACTTGCGGCGCTTGGCACGGCGCACGAGCCGGTCGCCGAGCATGTCCTGTTCGGTGAGGACGGCTACGTTGGGTGCGGTGAAGCCGTGGTCGAGCGGCAGGACGATGAGCGCGGTCTGCGTCTCGCCGACGCCCTGCGCCTCCTGCCATGTTTCAACCGCCTTCGCACCGGTGAGGCCATGGTCCTTGAGAAGATTGCCGAGCCGATCGCGTGCGCCGGTCGAGTAGCTCGCGAGGACGGGCGTGCGGCCTTCCTTGCGTAGCGCCTTCAGGTGATCGACCACCGCCTCATAGACATTGGCATGGGCGGCGCGCTCGGGCGCGAAATCGCGCGGGCCGTCGACGTCGAAGTCGACCACGGTGGCGGATTCGGGCTCGTGGAACGGCGTGGTGACATGCGCCGTCGCGGCGGCGAGCGCGTCCTCCCATTCCTTGGGCGGCATGTAGAGCGTCTTGGCGGGAAGCGCGCGGTAGCTGCCGGGCTGCGCTGCCTCGGCGCGCTTGCGGTTCTCGTAATAATCGGCGACCGCCTCGAACCGCGCCTCGCCCGCGGCCTTCACGCCGCCGTCGCGCACGACCAGCGCATCCTCGCCGATATGGTCGAACAGCGTCTCGAGCCGCTCCTCGAACAGCGGCAGCCAATGTTCCATGCCGGCCAGGCGGCGGCCTTCGCTGACCGCCTGGTAGAGCGGGTCACCCGTCGCGGTGGCGCCAAAGGTTTCGCGATAGCGGCTGCGGAAGCGCTTGATGCTTTCCTCGTCCAGCAGCGCCTCGGAGGCGGGGAGGAGGGTGAAGCCGGGGATCTTGCCGGTGGTACGCTGATCGGCAGGGTCGAAGGTGCGGACGCTCTCGATCTCGTCGCCGAAGAAGTCGAGCCGAAGCGCCTGCGTCTCGCCCGAGGGGAAGAGATCGACCAGGCCGCCGCGTACGGCATATTCGCCGGCGTCGTGGACGGTATCGGTGCGCACATAGCCGTTGGCGGAGAGCAGCGCGGCGAGCTTGTCGCGTGCGATCCGCTCACCCGGTTTCAGGTTCGCGACCAGCTGGCGGATGCGGAACGGGGTGAGCGTGCGCTGCGTGGCGGCGTTGACGGTGGTGAGGACGAGCTGCGGCGTCTTGGGGGTCGCCTGCAGCTTGTGCAGCGCGCCGATCCGCTCCGCCATGACGCGCAGGGAGGGCGAGGCCCGGTCATAGGGAAGGCAGTCCCACGCGGGATATTCGACGATCTCGATCTCCGGCGCGAAGAAGCGCGCGGTGCCGGCGATCGCGCGCATCGCCGCTTCGTCCGGCGCGATGAACACCGCCCGCGTCGTCGCCGCGCGGGCGAGATCGGCGAGCAGGCTGGGCAGGAAGCCGGTCGGCACGCCCGAGAGGGTGAGCGGCGTCTTGGCGGAGAGAATCGTCTTCAGATCGGGCAAAGGCGGGTCCGTTCGTATCGGGCGGCGGCAGGTAGGGGCTTGGTCAGGCGCCGGGCTGGCTGCCCGGGGTGGCGAGCGCGAAATCGACGCGGCGCATCGTCTGCATCATCTCGCCTTCCCATTCGGGCGGGCAGGGGATGGAGCCGATCGCCCAGCCCATGATGTCCACGTCCTGCTCCTCCAGCAGGCGTTCGAACCATTGCAGCTGTTCTTCGGACCAGCTGGCGTGATGCGCATCGAAGAAGCCGCCGATCATGAAATCGGCCTCGCGCGTGCCCCGGTGCCAGGCGCGGAAGCGGGTGCGCCGCAAACGAGTTTCTTGATCCATCAGGGGCTCCAACGACACTTGGCCGGCCGTGGTTTCGCACGGTCGGCGACGATAATTCATCCGCTCGCCTGACAGGATCGATGCGAACGGCTAGGCGTGGCGCAAGAGATAGTCATGCGACCCAATATCCTCAATCCACTGTTCGCCGAAGTCACCGCGCTGAAGGGCGTCGGGGCAGGGCTGGCCAAGCCGCTGGATCGGCTTGGCCTTGCGAGGGTGGTGGACGTGCTGTTCCATTTGCCGAGCGGCTGGATCGATCGCCTGCCGCGCGACGAGCTGATGGCGCGGGACGCGGGGCGCACGATCGCGATCACGCTGACGGTGCGCGACATCCGCGCGTCTTCAAGCCCGCGCGGGCCGACGCGGGTGCAGGCCGCCGACGGCTACGGCAATATCGTCAGCCTCGTCTATTTCGGGCGATCGAGCGGGCTGGTGCGCAAGCTCTATACCGTCGGCGAGCCGGTTCGCGTCTCCGGCAAGCTGGAGACATACGGCCAGGAATTGCAGATCATCCACCCGGAGATCGTGGATGGCGAGGACAGCTTTCGCGAGCGCGAGGCGATCTATCCGCTGTCTGAGGGGATTACGTCGCGCCGGGTGGGCGGGCTGGTCGAGCAGGCGATCGCCCGCTCGCCCGAGCTTGGCGAATGGATCGAGCCGGGGCTGTTGGCGCAGCGCGACTGGCCGGGGTGGAAGGAGGCGCTGGCGCGCGTCCATGCCGATCCGGCCGATGCGGTGGCGCGGGCGCGGATCGCCTATGACGAGATCTTCGCCAACCAGCTGGCGCTGTCGCTGGTGCGGCAGGATACGCGGCGTCGGCGCGGGCGGGCGCTGAAGGGCGACGGGCGGCTGCGCGACATGCTTCGGCTGCCCTATGCGCTGACCGGCGCACAGGCGCGGACGGCGCGCGAGATCGAGGGCGACCTGGCGCAGGACGCGCCGATGCTTCGGTTGCTGCAGGGCGACGTGGGATCGGGCAAGACGCTGGTCGCGGCGCTCGCGCTGCTGATCGCGGTGGAGGCGGGCGCGCAGGGCGCGCTGCTGGCGCCGACCGAGATACTGGCGCGCCAGCATTACGACACGCTGCGCGAGACGCTGGCCGGCCTGCCGGTGAACATCGCGGTGCTGACCGGGCGCGACAAGGGCCGGGCGCGCGAGGGCGTGCTGATGGGGCTGGCGGATGGATCGATCGACATCCTGATCGGCACCCACGCGATCTTTCAGGATGCGGTGAATTACCGTGACCTCGGCCTTGTCGTGGTGGACGAGCAGCATCGCTTCGGCGTGGCGGAGCGGCTGGCGCTGTCGGCCAAGGGCAGGACGACGCCGCATCTGCTGGCGATGACTGCGACGCCGATCCCGCGAACGCTGGTCCTCGCGCAGCATGGCGAGATGGACCAGAGCCGGCTGGACGAGATGCCGCCCGGGCGCGAGCCGGTGGAGACCCGCGTCATCAGCGAGGAGCGGCTGGACGAGGTGGTCAATGCGCTCGGCCGGCACCTCGCGGAGGGCAAGCAGGCCTATTGGGTCTGCCCGCTGGTGGAGGAGAGCGAGAAGAGCGATCTTGCCGCCGCAGAAGCCCGCGCGGCGGCGCTGGCGGGCCGCTTCGGGGATCGCGTCGGGCTGGTGCATGGCAAGATGCGACCGGCCGAGAAGGATGCGGTGATGGCGCGCTTCGCCGGCGGCGAGCTTGGCGTGCTGGTGGCGACGACGGTGATCGAAGTGGGCGTGAACGTGCCGAAGGCGACGCTGATCGTGATCGAACATGCCGATCGCTTCGGACTGGCGCAGCTGCATCAGTTGCGCGGGCGCGTGGGGCGTGGCGGGGGGCAATCACGCTGCCTGCTGCTGCGCGGCAATGCGCTGAGCGAGACGTCGCGCGCGCGGCTGGCGCTGATGCGCGACACCAACGACGGCTTCATGATCGCGGAGGAGGACCTGCGGCTGCGCGGCGGGGGCGAATTGCTCGGCACGCGGCAATCGGGCGAGGCGGCGTTCCGGCTGGCGACACCGGAACTGCTCAACGAGCTGCTGCCGATCGCTTATGATGATGCGCGGCTGCTGATCGATCGCGACGGCGGGCTTTCCGGCCCGCGCGGGCAGGCGGCGCGGGTGGCGCTGTATCTGTTCGAGCGGGATGCCGGCGTCGCGCTGCTGCGATCGGGCTGATAACCGCAGTAGCACCGGGCAGCCCGGGCGCGCGACCGCGCATCCCCCGGTCATGTCGCGCGACTGGCTTGCTCTCCGGGCAGACGGCGTGGCGACGGTCCACCGGTCATCTACGTATGGAACGTCGACTCTCCCGGGTCTTATCAAGCGGCCGCTGGAGGTGGCCATGTCCGGAACGACGATCGCCTCGTTGAGGCTTTGCCTGGGCGTGTTGCTGATTGCCGGAATGTCTCTGCCGCCACCGGTGCAGGCATGCACGCGGGTCGTCAACCTGGGCGGTGACGACCAGGTGGTCACCGCTCGGTCGATGGACTGGGAAAGCGACATCCCGACCAACCTCTGGGTATTTCCCCGCGGGATGGCGCGTACGGGCGGGGCGGGCCCCAATTCGATCCGGTGGGCCTCTCGCTATGGCAGCGTCATCGCCGCTGCCTATGACCAATTCACGTCAGACGGGATGAACGAGGCAGGGTTGGTCGCGAACATCCTGTGGCTGGCGGAGTCGCGTTATCCGGCCAACAGCGGCGCCAAACCGGGCCTCAGCATCGCGGCCTGGGCGCAATATGTGCTCGACAATTTCACGACGGTGCAAGGAGCAGTCGACGCGCTCGCCAAGGAACCCTTCGTCATCGCCGCCGCGCCAGTGCCCGGCACCAAGGAAACCGCGACCCTCCACCTGTCGCTGTCGGACCCGAGCGGCGACAGCGCGATCATCGAATATGTCGGCGGCCGACAGGTCATCCATCACAGCCGGGACTATCAGGTCATGACCAACTCGCCGACGTTCGAGCGGCAGTTGGCGATGGAGGAATATTGGCGAGAGGTCGGCGGCACGGTGTTCCTGCCGGGGACGAGCCGCGCCGCAGACCGCTTCGCCCGCGCTTCCTTCTACGTGAGGTCCATCCCGCCGACATCGGACTCGCTGGAGACGATCGCCACTGCCTTCAGCGTGATCCGCAATGTCTCGGTGCCAATTGGCGTCAAGACGCCGAACCAGCCCAACATATCGTCGACACGCTGGCGTACCGTTTCCGACCAGAAGCGCAGGCCGTATTTCTTCGAGTCGGCGATGACGCCCAACATCTTCTGGGTTGATCTCGACAAGATCGATTTCTCGCCCGGCCGTGGCAAGGTGATGAAGCTCGACCTTGGGCCGAATGAGAGGAACATCTTCTCCGGCATGGCCAACAAGGACTTCAGGCCGGCCCGGCCGTTCCAGTTCGGCGGGACGCCCTAGTCGCTGCGAAGTGCGGCGGTCATCATCGGCTCAATGCGCGCAGCGCCGGTTCCAGGGCATGATGCGCAGCAGGTTCGCCATGCCGCACCAGCCGGTGACCCCGGCAACCAGCAGGCCAGCACCGACGAAGGCAGACAGGCCGAGGAAGGCGGGCGCGACGAACACGCCAAGCAGGACGCCGGCCAGCACCAGCATGCCAGCAGCAATCTGTACCTGCCGCATGATCTCCAGCGGCTGGGCGCGGTCGATCACGGTCGGCTGACCGGCCGAGCGCCACGCATCGATGCCGCCTTCCAGGATATAGGCCGGGGCCCCTGCCGCGGCGGCGGCAAGGGCGCCCGCGTTGGCGGCCGTGCGCATGCCCGATTTGCAGTGGAAGATCACCGGGCGCTCATCGCGCGGCAAGGCGGCGATGCGATCGAGCGGCAGGTTGATCGCGCCGGGAATGCGCTCGCGCGCATGTTCGTCGGCGCCACGGATGTCGACCAGCCGGGCGCCGCCGTCGAGGGCCAGGCGCACATCGTGCGACGACAGGGTGGGAAGCATCAATCAACGTCCTTGCAGTAAAGCTGGTAGAGGGTTGCGAGCAGCGTTTCGACGCGCGGATCGGCGATGGCGTACCAGAGGGTCTGGCTCTCGCGCCGGAAGGTAACCAGGCCTTCGTCGCGCATCTTCGCGAGGTGCTGCGAACAGGCGGATTGCGAGAGGCCGACGTCGCGGGCGAGGCCAGTGACCGTCACTTCGCCATGCTCCACCAGCTTGCACAGCAGCATCAGCCGGCGTGCGTTGCTGATCGCCTTCAGCGTGTCGGCGACCTGCACCGCTTTCTGTTCGAACGTCGCCAGATCCATTGGCGGCTTCAGCATCGTCGCTACTCCGTTAGAAGTAGCTAATGTAGTGTGTGCTAATGCAAGGACAAGGGCACGAGCGTCCTGCCGCCTGCCGGTGATTGTGGCAGGCGGCGGATGGAGGATCGTGGATCAGTAGGGCCCCGCGTCAGCCCGCGACGAGCAGGCCGTGGTGCTTCTTGCCGGCGGAGATGCGGACCGGCTCGCCCCCCGCGGTGACAGTGGCGGCTTCGTCGGAGACCTTCTCGCCGGCGACGCGTGCGCCGCCCTGCTTGATCAGGCGGCGGGCCTCGCCCTTCGACGCGCAGAAGCCGAGGCCGACGAGGACGTCGACCAGCGCCACCTCACCGCTGGCGGCGAAGGTGGGGAGGGCGTCGCCGCTGGCGCCTTCCTCGAAGGTCTTGCGGGCGGTTTCGGCGGCCTGTTCCGCTGCGTCGCGGCCGCGGCACATGGCGGTCGCTTCGTTGGCGAGGATCTTCTTCGCCTCGTTGATCTCCGCACCCTCAAGCTTTTCGAGGCGGGCGATCTCGTCCTCCGGCAGGTCGGTGAACAGGCGCAGGAAGCGGCCGACGTCGCGATCGTCAGTGTTGCGCCAGAACTGCCAGTAATCGAAGTGCGGCAGCTGATCCTCGTGCAGCCAGACGGCGCCCGAGACGGTCTTGCCCATCTTCTGCCCGTCGGCGGTGGTGAGCAGGGGCGTGGTGACGCCGAACACTTCGGTCCCGTCCATGCGGCGCGCCAGCTCGATGCCGTTGACGATATTGCCCCATTGATCGCTGCCGCCCATCTGCAGCCGCACGCGGTGGCGCTGCGACAACTCGCGGAAGTCATAGGCCTGCAGGATCATGTAGTTGAATTCGAGGAAGCTGAGCGACTGCTCGCGATCGAGGCGCAGCTTCACCGAATCGAATGACAGCATCCGGTTGACCGAGAAATGCTGGCCCACCTCGCGCAGGAAGGGAATGTATTCGAGCTTGTCGAGCCAGTCGGCATTGTCGACCATCACTGCATCGGTGGGCCCGTCACCGAACGTCAGGAAGCGTTCGAAGATGCGGCGGATCGAGGCGACGTTGGCGCCGATGCGATCCTCGGTCAGCAGCTGGCGCGATTCTTCCTTGAACGACGGATCGCCGATCTTGCCGGTGCCGCCACCCATCAGGACGATCGGCTTGTGCCCGGTCTGCTGCAGACGGCGCAGCAGCATGATCTGGACGAGGCTGCCGACGTGGAGCGACGGCGCGGTCGGATCGAAGCCGATATAGCCCGGCACCACCTGCTTCGTCGCGAGCGCGTCGAGCGCGGCCGCGTCGGTCATCTGGTGGATGTAGCCGCGGTCGGTGAGGACGCGGAGCAGATCGGACTGATGGTCGGTCATAGTGAAGCGGCACATGCCCTCACCCGGCCCCGCCCGCAAGCAGGAGGCGCGTACCGGCTATTTCCGGGGGAGCTGAGTCGCCGGATCGACCGGGTTGCGGCCCTTGCGCAGCTCGAAATGGAGTTCGGGCTGATCGGCAAAGCCAGTGTCGCCAGACAGCGCGATCGTCTGGCCCTTCTTCACCGCCTGGCCGCGTTGGACGAGCAGCTTGGAGGCGTGGCCGTAGACGCTGGTCCAATTCTCGCCGTGGCGGATGATCACCAGCCCGCCGAGCGCGGCGATGCCGTCGCCGACATAAGCGACGGTGCCGTCGGCGGCGGCGCGGACCGGCGTTTCGGTGGGCACCGCGATCTTGATGCCGTTGTTGCGCTGGCCGCTGGCACCAGCACCGAAGCGGCCGACGATGCGGCCGTCAACCGGCCACATGAAGCGGCCCGGGCTGCTGGTGGGCGGCGCGACCGCCGCGGTGGCGGGGAGGACACGGCGCGGCGTCGCGACCGGCCGTGCGGGTGCCTGGTTCTCGGCGATCGCCGGCTCGCCACCGGTGATGATGTCATCGATGTCGAGGCGGAAGGCGGCGGCACGCTCGGCGGCGCTGCGCGGGCGTGCGTCGCCCGGGATTAGGATCCGCTGCCCGGTCCGCAGGATATAGGGCTCGCTGAGGTCGTTGGCGGCGACGATGTGCGACCATTCGACGCCATAGGCGCGCGCGATGGCGATGCCGGTCTGGCCGGAGCGCACCAAGTGATAGCGGCCGCCGGGGATGCGCAGCCGCTGGCCGGCGTAGATGACGAACGGCGCGGACAGGCCGTTGGCGCGGGCGATCGCTTCCGATCCGGCGCCGGTCCGCTCGGCGATGGCGCGCAGCGAGTCGCCAGACCGCACGACATAGCTCTGCTCGGCGACCTGCCGCGCGTCACCGGCCACGCCGCGCTGCTCCCAGGCCGGGGGCGGGGCGGGGAGCTGCTCCACCTCATCCTGCGAACGCGCCGCGCCGCCCCGGTGCGGCGTGGGGCTGCTGCCGGGCTCAGCGGGCGCTGGCCGGATCGGGCGGTCGACCGAAGGGATGCATCCCGCCAACGCGATCGCGAGCGGCAGCGCAAGCGGGATACGGTTCGTCATTACCGCTGCATTAACCCTGGACGGGCCGCGGCTCCAGCCGGTTCAGCCCGCCAAGATAGGGCTGAAGCACGGTGGGCACCGCGACCGAGCCGTCGGCCTGCTGGTAATTCTCCAGGATGGCGACGATCGTTCGGCCGATCACCAGCCCGGAGCCATTGAGCGTGTGGACGAAGCGCGTGTTCTTCTCGCCTTCCGGGCGGAAGCGCGCGTTCATGCGGCGGGCCTGGAAATCGGTGCAGGTGGAGCAGGACGAGATTTCGCGATAGCGATCCTGCCCCGGCAGCCAGACCTCGATGTCGTAGGTGCGGGCGGCCGAGAAGCCCATGTCGCCAGTGCACAGCTTCATGCGGCGGAACGGCAGCTCCAGCCGGGTCAGCACGTCCTCGGCAATCGCCGTCATCCGCTCATGTTCCGCCTCCGACTGATCGGGCTCGACGATCGAGACCATCTCGGCCTTGTCGAACTGATGCTGGCGGATGAAGCCGCGCGTGTCGCGCCCCGCCGCGCCGGCCTCGGAGCGGAAGCACGGGGTGAGCGCGGTGAAGCGCAACGGCAGATCGGTGGCGGCGAGGATTTTCTCGCGCACGATGTTGGTGAGGCTGACCTCACTGGTCGGGATCAGCCAGCGACCGTCGGTGGTGCGGAACAGATCCTCGGCGAACTTGGGCAACTGGCCGGTGCCGAACATCGCCTCATCACGCACGAGGAGCGGCGGGATCACTTCCTCATAGCCATAGTCGCGCGTCAGCACGTCAAGGCCGAACTGACCGAGCGCGCGGGCGAGCTTCGCGACATGGCCGCGCACCAGCGTGAAGCGCGCGCCGGACAGCAAAGCGCCGGTCTCGAAATCGAGGCCGAGTGCGGGGCCGATCGCGTCATGCTCGCTGATCGCAAAGTCGAACATCGGGCGCTGACCGCGTTCGTGGATCAGCTGATTGTCATTCTCGTCCGCGCCATCGGGCACGTCGGCGAGCGGCAGGTTGGGCAGGCCAGCGAGCAGGCTGGCGAGCGCGCCGCCAAGGCGGGCTTCCTCTGCCTCCAGCTCGGGCAGCCGCTGCTTCAGTGTGGCGACTTCCGCCATCAGCGCCGCGGCGGTTTCCTCGTCCTTCTTCGCCTTGGCCGCGCCGATCGCCTTTGACGCCTCGTTGCGGCGCGCCTGGCCGACCTGAAGCTCCGTCACCACCTCGCGGCGGCGGCGATCGAGATCGAGGATGGTGGCGGCATCCGCCGGCTTGCCACGGCGCGCCATGGCGGCGTCGAAGGCGGCGGGATCGTCACGGATCAGGCGAATGTCGAGCATGGCGCGGGGCTATGCCGGGCAGCGATCAGCGAGGCAACCCGGCCCCGCGGCGGCGCGTTGTTTCTCGTGACAAGCAAAACAGGAGACCTTGCTCATGCACGTGCCGTATAATTCCGTCGTTCTGGTCGCGGATGGCCGCAAGCTGCTCTTCCTGCGCAACGAAGGCGATGAAGTGCACCCCAATCTGACCGTCGAACATGCCGAGGAGCGGCCCAACCCGTCGGATCTCGATCAGAAGACCGACAAGGCAGGCCGGGCGTCCTCCACGCAGTCGGGCCCCGGTGCGCCCTCCATCGCGCGCAACGGTTCCAACCACGCGCAAGGTGCGGGCGCACAATTCGCCCCCTCGCGCGGCTCGCTGGGTGAAACCGACTACCATCAGCTCGAGGAGGATCGCTTTGCCGCGGACGCGGCTGAACTGCTGAAGAAGCTGGCGTTCTCCAATGAATATGATTCGCTGATCGTCATCGCGCCGCCCAAGACGCTCGGCGAACTGCGCAAACACTACCACAAGGAAGTGACCGATCGCCTGTCGGGCGAACTGGCCAAGGATCTGACCGGCCACCCGATCGCCGACATCGAAAAGGCATTGCTCGACGCCTGAGGCCAGGGCCCGGAAGAGAAGTAAGGAAAGGCGGCGTACCCACCACGGGATACGCCGCCTTCATTGTGTCAGGGCAGGCGCGGCGGGATTGCCCCGTCAGTCCGCCGGCTGCGCTCTCTTCGCGAACCGTCGACGGGCGATCAGCGCTGCCGCCGCTGCGCCGAACAGGATCATCATCGGCGGAGCAGGAACCGGCGACGGGTTGCCGCTGCTGGTGCCGGGATGCCCGCCGTTCGAAGACCACCCCTTGGAGGACGAGCCCCAGCCCTTGGACGATGAGCCCCAGCCCTTGGAGGACGAACCGTAGGAGGAGCTCGACGTCGAGCCCGAGGTGGAGGACGATGTCGAGGAGGAGGTGGACGACCCGGTAGAGGTCGATGACGAGGTGGACGAACCGCCAGTCGAGGTGGACGTCGACGAGCCGCCCGTGGAGGTCGACGTCGAGGAGCCGCCGGTCGAGGTGGACGAGCCACCCGACGACGTGGAGGTCGACCCGCCGCTCGAACTGGACGTCGAGGAAATCACGATTCCGCTGGAGCCCGATCCGCCCGATCCGCCGAAGAACCCGCCGGCAAAGAAGCCGCCGCCGCCAAAGCCACCGCCCCAGCCACCACCGACGATCGGCGCGACCTCACCGCCGCCGGACACGACGGAAGGGGCCGGGGGCAGCGGCACCGGAACGGGCGCTGCCTGCGACGCGACCGTCACCACGGCCGGCGCGCAGGTCGGCGGCGTGGCAGCCTGAACGACTCGGCGTACGGGGGTTGTCGGCCGTGGGCGCCGGACGACCTTCTTGGGCGCCTGCTTCACGAACTTGGTATAGGAACTGCGAGCTTTCTGTGTCTGGGCGACATGCACTGCGCCTCCGCCGACGATTGCACCGCCAACGGTGCACGCGCAGAGTTTCGCCAAAGCCATCCGCACCGACATGATGTCACTTTCTCATTCTGCTGGAGGCCAGGGGCCACCTGTTCTTCAAAAGCGTTGCTGCCCTTGTGGGCTCAAGGTGCCGAACAAAGCCTTAAACACAACAGCAATGGTTCGTCCCTGTATCCAATAACCGCGAAAAACATGAGGTGCAGCGCACAATTTGGGACCGACGTGTCACTCCGGGACATCCAGCGATCGGTTAATTCGTTCATGTCGTCGCAACCGGATATCAAATAAGCACTTTTATACGCTTGCGAGTGCTTGTCGGTTGTCTGCTCCGCGTCTATAGGCCCCTTCCGGGGCGCGGTGGTGCTACGACACCCTGACGCGGGCGGGGAGATAGGTCGATGGCGACGGCGTACAATCGCGTGGATCAGATAGACCCAGCAGACCTAGGGGCTGCAAACGACGACGGTTACCGTCCAAGCCCGGACGAACCGTTCATGAACCCTCGACAGCAGGAATATTTCCGGGCCAAGCTTCTGGCCTGGAAGGACGCGATCCTCCGGGAATCGCAGGGCACGCTGTCACAGCTTCAGGTCGACTCGCTGCGGGAGGCGGATCTAAACGACCGCGCGTCGAGCGAGACCGACTGGTCGATCGAGCTGCGCACGCGCGATCGCCAGCGCAAACTGATCGGCAAGATCGAGGCGGCGCTGCGCCGGATCGATGATGGCGAATATGGCTATTGCGAAGTGACCGGGGAGCCGATCAGCCTGGGCCGGCTTGAGGCGCGGCCGATCGCGACCATGACGGTCGAAGCGCAGGAACGGCACGAGCGCAACGAAAAGGTTTCTCGCGAGGATTGAGCCGCCTACGCTCCCGGCGGGATCATCCACCCCGCCCGGCCGTTGGCGAAAGGCGATGGATTGGTCCTAAATGGGACAGTCTGACGGCTGTTTGTTTGCAATTCGTAAACACATGCTGGAATAATCCTCGCCCATGGACTCCCCTTCCGCGAGCATCTTCCTCGACGATTCCCAAACGCCTGCCACTGGCGATCGTGGTCGGGACAGCCTGTTGCTGCTGGCGCGTCTGAAGGTGGAAGGGATGCCGAACGACCTGTCGGTCCGGGTCCGCAATCTTTCTGCCGGCGGCCTGATGGCGGAGTTGCCCGAACCTGTGTCGCCCGAGTCCGCGGTGCAGATCGAGTTGCGCGGGATCGGCCTCGTCTCCGGCCGGGTGGCGTGGCAGACCGAGGGGCGAGCAGGGATCGCCTTCGACCGGCCGATCGATCCGCAGCGCGCGCGAAAGCCGGTTGGCGCCCGCACGTCGGACCAGGCCGAGCCGCGGACCATGCGCTTCCCGGGCTGATAGCCCCGTTCATTCCCGCGGCGACCACCGTTGCGTAGCGCCAGTGGCCAAGCCTGACGATAAAGTGGGAACGAGCCTGATCGCGGGCTGGACGGGCACGCCCAGTTCATGCCAAAGGCGCCCTCCGGACACGCGGGTGTGGCGGAATTGGTAGACGCAGCGGACTCAAAATCCGCCTCTGGCAACAGATTGTCGGTTCGAGTCCGACCACCCGTACCATAGACTGGCTCGACGCCGGCCTCCCGATCAGGCATCGCGCCGGCAATGTCTGCCATTTCCCTGCTTCGTACCGCCACCGCCGCCGCGCATGACTCGGTCGATTCGGCCTTTGCGGGCTACGACTTTGCCGATCCGTCCGAATATCGCGCGATGCTGCTGGCGCATGCCCGCGCGCTGCCGACGGCAGAGGCGCGCGCGGCGCAGATATGGCGCGCGCTTCGTCGTCGCACGCCGTTGCTCGCCGCTGACCTTGCGGCGCTGGGCGCCAGCGTCGATCTGCGGATTGAGACCGCCTCCGGCGGCGAGGCGGCGGCATGGGGCGCCCTATATGTGGTGGAGGGATCGCGGCTCGGCGGCGGTATCCTGGCGAAGCGCGTCGGCGCCGGCCTCCCGCACGCCTATCTGTCGGCGGTGCATCAGCCAGGCGAGTGGCGCACGATCCGCACTGCGATTGATGCGGCCGCGGCGCCGCAGGACGAGGCCTGGCACGCCGCCATGATCGCCGGCGCGCTCGATACCTTTGCCTTGTACGAGGCGGCCGCCCGCGTCCCCGCCATCTGACACGATCGCACCACCCGGCGCGGCGCGACCGTCCCCCGTCAGTCTGTGTCGTCCTCGATCGGCGCGGTCAGGATCGCGCGCAGGCCCGGGCTGTTGTCGGCATGATCGAGCGTTCCGTTCAGCCGCCCGATCACCGCCTGCATCATCCGGCTGCCGAAGCCGACGCGGTCGCCCGTCACCCCGACGCCATGATCCGCGACGATCAGGCGGAAGCGGTTGCGATATTGCTCCAGTGAAATGTCGATCGGCCCGGTGCCGCCCTCATAGGCGTATTTGGTCGCGTTGATGACCAGTTCCGACGCCACCAGCCCGACGCTGATCGCGCGATCGGTGGGGATCAGCAACGGCGTCAGGTCGATCGTCATCTGCGAAGCCCATTCCTGGCCCAGTGAGCCGCGCAGATCCTGCACCAGTTCATCGAGATAGCGGGCAAGATCGACGGTCTCGATCTGGTCGTCACGATATAGCCGCCGGTGCACCAGTGCCACCGCCGACAGGCGCGAGCGCGCCTCGATCAACTGGTCGGCGACCTGGCCCGGCCCCGCATCACGCGCCTGGAGCGAGAGAAAGGCGGAGACGAGCTGAAGGCTGTTCTGGACGCGGTGGTCCACCTCCTTCATCAGCACGTCCTTCTGCGCCAGCGCGTTGTCCTTGTCGGCGACGGCACGCTCCAGTTCCTGGAACAGCCGCTGCCGCTCGCGCGAATCGCGCGCGTCGCGGAAAGCACGCCGCAGGCGATGCGTTGCCTCCACCTGCTCCAGCGTCCAGCGGCGCGAGCGTCCGCGCACCGTCTCACGCCACGATTCAAACGACGCGCGCGGGGTCAGCGTCGCCTGTGGGTCATGGCCGACGCCCTTGTGCGGGTTGCCGGCCCATTCAATCTCCTCGACCTGCTCGGCGCGGAACCACAGGATGGTCGCATTCTCTTCCGGCACCGACACCGCGAGCAGTCCGCTGGCCTTGTCCGCATAGTCCTGGGCGGGCGGATACTGGCTCGGCAGCATGTGGGTGACATAGGCTTCGGTCGTGTTGCGCTCGCCCAGCCATTCGGCAATCGCCTCGATCTCGCTCTTCGACGGGCACCGGCCGTAGCAGTCGACACCTTTGGGATGGACCAGCGCCACGCCGTCGGCGTCCAGCATCCGCTGCAGATCATCGTGCCGGTCGCTCACCGCGCGCGTGAGCGGCGGCTTCAGCGCGGGCACCAGCGAATCCTCCGCCGCGCGCAGTGCCAGCCGCTCGCGATAGCTTTCGGCTTCTTCCTTGGCGCGGATCTGCCGTGCGAGGCCACCCGACAGCGTCGTCGCCGCCATCCGGATATCGATCGGCATCAGCTTGGCGGTGCGGTGATGACAGGCGATCAGGCCCCACAGCACCCCATCCTTGACGATCGAGATCGACGCGGACGCGCCCACATCCATGTTGCGCAGGTAATCGACATGGATTGGCGACACGCTGCGCACCGATACGTCGCTGAGATCGGTGCCGCTATATTGCGCCGGTCGGATCGGCGCGGGCGAATAGCCGACATCGGGGATCACGCGCGCGCGGTTGCGCACGTAGAGCGCACGCGCCTGACGCGGAATGTCCGCTGCCGGAAAGTGATGGTGCATGAAGGTGCCGAGCGCGGGGTCCCGATCCTCGCCAACGACACGGCCCGCCTCGTCATCAAGAAAGCGGTACACCATCACCCGGTCGAAACCGGTCAGCGCGCGAAAAGCGGTGGCGGCACGTGCACACAGCATCTGGAGATTGCTCGCGCGCTCAAACCCCGCAGCGATCACGTCCATCCACGACAGGATGTCTCCGGCCAGCAGCGGCTCGGTGCCGGTCGGCTCCAGTTCGACGATCACCTGGTCGGCGCCGCGATGGATCGCTACGTCATAGGCGCGATCGTCGATGATCAGCGGCGTGCCGCGGATCGTGCCTCCCGGCCCGGCGATCGGATTGTCCAGCCGCGCGGCGACGTCCTGCGCCAGCAATTGCTGGAGCGGTGCGTCCAGCCAGTCGGTGCCGAATACCTCTTCCAGCGCGCCGGCCCCCGCCAGGACGCGCAGCGTTTCGGGATCAGCGATGAGCAGCAGGCCATGCGGCTGGATGGCTCCGGGAATGTGGATCGGCTCGCGATCACATTCCGTCAATTCGGGCGCGGCCCGCTCGCTTAAGCTCGCCATGACCTTCCCTTGAACCCGTAAAGGAAGGTCAAATGCCTGTTCCGAACGAACCGCGCAACTGATCGAAATCAATAACCTTTGTTACTCCGCAGCTTCCGCATAGCGGCTGATCATCGACTGCAGCCGGCCCTCGATGATCTGCTCCGCCTCTGCCACGATACGGTCGACCAGTTCCTTCACCGTCGGCACGTCGTGGATCAGGCCCTGCACCATGCCGGCCGACCAGATGCCGTCCTGCGTGTCGCCATTTTCCATCGCTGCACGGCCGCGCGCGCCCGCCACCAGATGCTGGATATCCTTGAACTCGGCGCCACCCTTGCGCTCGATCGCCACGACTTCCTGGCTGACCTTGTTCTTCATCACCCGCGCCGTGTTGTGCAGCGTGCGGAAGATGAGGTCGGTCGCCCGCTCATCATTTTCGACCATCTGCTGCTTGAAGCTGTCGGGGATCTGCGCCTCCTGCGTGACGCAGAAACGCGTGCCCATGTTGATGCCGTCGGCACCCAGCGCCAGCGCGGCGACGAGGCCGCGTCCATCGCCGAAGCCGCCCGAGGCGAGCATCGGCACCTTGATCTTGTCGGCGGCTGCCGGGATCAGGATCAGGCCGGGAATATCGTCCTCGCCCGGGTGGCCGGCGCATTCGAAACCGTCGATCGAGATCGCGTCCGCGCCCATCCGCTCGGCCGACAGTGCGTGGCGGACCGCGGTGCACTTGTGGATCACCTTGATCCCGTGCGCCTTGAAATCGTCGATATGCTCCTGCGGCTTGTAGCCGGCAGTCTCGACCACCTTGATCCCGCCTTCGATGATCGCGCGGCGATATTCGGCATAGGGCGGCGGCGTGATCGTCGGCAGGATCGTCAGGTTCACGCCGAACGGTTTGTCGGTCAGATCCTTGGTCCGCTGGATTTCCTTCGCCAGATCCTCCGGCGTGGGCTGAGTCAGCGCCGTGACGAAACCGAGCGCACCGGCATTCGCGACGGCGGCGACGAGATGCGCCTTGCCGACCCACTGCATGCCGCCCTGCGCGATCGGATAGTCGACCCCGAACGCCTCGGTGAACCGCGTCTTGAGCATTTCCCTCTCCCATGGGCGCCTCGTCGGGCGCGCTAACGTAACAGATGTTATGCCGATCGCGGCGGGGCCGCAAGTCCGCTCGGCGCGCGGTTGGCCCGCCCCGCCAGCTGCCATGCGCACCAACGCGCGGCGGCAGCGGCGGGGGCGGTCCGTCGATCAGAACACGCTGCCCAGCGCCTGCTTGCCCGAACGCGGCCGGATCTGGCTGTTGCGATAGTCGACATCGCTCCAGTCGAGTTCCTTGAACTCCTGCCGGCGCGGCCCGAGGTAGCCGAACAGGAAGGCCGCCACCTTGCGCATCTGGATTTCCTCCGCGCCTTCGGTGATGCGATAGCGGCGATGGTGGCGGTAGATGTGCTCGAACGCCTTGTGGCGCGAATAGCCGATGCCGCCATGGACCTGCATCGCGCGATCAGCCGCCTCGCAGCAGAGGCGATTGCCCCAGTAATTGCACATCGACACCTTGTCCGAGAGGCGCTTTTCCACCTCATGGTGCGGCATCTGGTCCATTTCCCACGCCGTCTTGCGGATCAGCAGGCGAAGCATCTCGGCCTGGGTGGCGAGCTCCACCAGTGGGAACTGGATCGCCTGGTTGCGGGCGAGATCCTCGCCGAACGGCTTGCGCTGCCGGGCGTAGCGGATCGATTCCTCGATGCAGTAAGTCGCTGCGCCCAGCGATGACGCGGCCTGGCGGATGCGATTCTCGTGCACGAACGCCTGGGCGACGGGGAGGCCGTTTTCCGGATCGCCGAAGATCGTCGTCTCCGGCACCCATACGTCCTTGAAGCTGACGCGCGGGTGATCGGTCGGCATGTTGAAGGTCCAGAGATATTCCTCGATCTGGACGCCCTCGTCATCGGTCGGCACCAGGAAACAGGTGATGCCCTTCGCCGCGCCGTCATCGCCGCTGGTGCGGGCGAACAGCGCGCAATGCGTCGCGACGTGCATCCCCGTCGTCCACATCTTCTCGCCGTTGATGACATAGCCCGGCACGCCGTTGCGAGATTCCGGCACCGCGCGCGTTTCCATATGGGTCGCGTCGGAGCCGTGATACGGCTCGGTCAAACCGAAGGTCACCCGGCGGGTGCCGTTCAGCGTACCGGTGATGAATTCCTCCTTCTGCTCCTCGGTGCCGAAATCGTCGAACATCTTGGCGAACGGGTTGTTCGCCACGATGCTGTGTTCGGTCTGCAGATCGTTGTGGAGGCCGAGGCCCTTGGCAGCGAGATATTCGCGGATGACGCACATCCACAGGTTCGACCCGCCCTTGCCGCCGAACTTGGGATCCATCGCGAAGCGCAAATGCCCCGCCTTGTCGGCGCGGCGCTTCGCCTCGCGCATCAGCTCTTCCCATTCGTGCCGCGGCAGGCCGCCGGCCTCGAAATCGGTCCGCGCATATTCGCGGCGGTGGTCGAAGAAGCGGACGTTATCGTCGGCATCCTCCAGCGGCTTGATCTCCGCCTCGATGAACGCATCCAGCTCCTTGAGATAGTCGAGCAGATCCTGCGGCAATCCGAAATCCATGGCCCTCTCCCGAATTAAGTCGACTCTTTTAACTTGCGTAGCGGCCTCTCACGGATTTTAAAGCCCCTAATTCAAACAAGCCGAGGGGCGATGGCGGAGAGGCTTTCGAAAGACGAGTTGGCGCGGCGACTGTCCGCGCTTGCACCGCGCATGGCCCCCGGGGCTGAGCGGGTCGAGAATCTGGTACGGCTGACCGGCGGCGCGAGCATGGAGACATGGGCGTTCGATGCGGTGGGTGAGGGGGAGGCGAAGACTCCGCTGATCCTTCGCCGCCGCACGCGGATGGTGATGAACTCCGCCGTCTCCAAACCGCCGCTGCGCCGCGAGGCGGAGGCGATCGCGCTTGCCGTTGAGGCGGGGGTTCCCGCCCCGATCGTCACCTATGTCTGCGACGAGGAGGCCGACGGGCTGGACGAGGCCTATGTCATGCACCGCGTCGCCGGCGAGACGCTGGGCAAGAAGATCACCAGCGATCCCGCCTTCGAGCCTGCGCGCGGCAAGCTTGCGCGGCAATGTGGCGCGGCGCTCGCCCGCATCCACTCGGTCGCGCCGCTTGATGGCCTCGACCAGACCGACGCGGAGACTACGCTCGCCAATTACGAGGCAACATGGCGCGCCGCCGGCGCGGTACGCCCGACGATCGAGGCGGCATTCCGCTGGCTGGAAAAGCGCCTGCCGAAAGAGAAGGTGACGTCGCGCTTTGTCCACGGCGATTTCCGCAACGGCAACATCATGGTCGATCCGAATGACGGCCTCGTCGCGGTGCTCGACTGGGAGCTGGTGCATGTCGGCGACCCGGCCGAGGACCTGGGCTGGCTGTGCACCAACAGCTGGAAGTTCGGCCGGCCCGACCGCTACGTTGGCGGCTTCGGCGATGTGCAGGACCTGCTCGACGGCTATGCCGAGGCGGGCGGCGAGCCGATCAGCGCGGCGCGAGTCGATTTCTGGTCGATGCTCGGCAGCCTCAAATGGGGCGTCATGACGATGGGCATGTACGCAAGCTTCGCCTCGGACCCCAGCGCCGGGCCGGAGCGCGGCGTGATCGGCCGGCGCCTGTCGGAGACCGAGGCGGACATCGTGGCGATCATCGAAAGGAACGCGGCATGATCACGCACCCGACCGCGCAGGAACTGGTGGCGGGCGTCGCGCAATGGCTGCCGGTCGATGGCAGCGCGAGCGTCTTCGGGCTGCGGGTGGCGCGCAACGCGCTGGAGATCGCCGCGCGCGACATGGCGCTCAGCCCGGCGGCGGACGCCCGGGCGGTGGAGCGGATGCGTGCGCTGCTGCACCGCGACGGCACCCGCGACGAGCTCGACGCCGCCTTGGTCGCCGCGATCCGCAGCGGCACGATCGCCCCCGATGATCCCGCGTTGGTCGCGCATCTGAAGGCGACGGCGCTCGATACGATCGCGATCGATCAGCCCAAATACGCCCATACGCTTGGCTGACTCGCTCCAGCCGCTATAGCCGCTCCTGACACCGCTCACTGCGGGCTGCCGGCGCGCGCTTCTCGTCAATCCAGTATTGGCATGAAGCGCGCGGCCGGCGACCGCGATCGGGGCGGACCAGCTTTTAGGTGGAGCAGATTATGGCCGGCATGGGCGCGTTCGATTGGGCGGATCCTTTTCTCCTCGACGAACAACTGACCGAGGATGAGCGGATGGTGCGCGATACCGCGCGTGCCTATGCCGAGGAAAAGCTCGCGCCGCGCATCATCGACGCTTTCGCCAACGAACATACCGATCCGGAAATCTTCCGCGAAATGGGGGCGCTCGGCCTGCTCGGCCCGACGGTGCCGGAGGAATATGGCGGCGTCGGCGCGTCCTATGTCGCTTACGGCCTGGTCGCGCGCGAGGTGGAGCGGATCGACTCGGGCTACCGCTCGATGATGAGCGTGCAGTCCAGCCTCGTGATGTACCCGATCCATGCCTATGGCTCCGAGGAGCAGAAGCGGAAGTATCTGCCCAGGCTGGCCAGTGGTGAGTGGATCGGCTGCTTTGGCCTGACCGAGCCGGACGCCGGCTCCGACCCCGGCGGCATGAAGACCCGCGCGGTCAAGACCGATGGCGGCTATCGTATTTCCGGCAGCAAGACCTGGATCTCCAACGCGCCGATCGCCGATGTGTTCGTCATCTGGGCGAAGAGCGACGCGCATGGCGGCGCGATCCGCGGCTTCGTGCTGGAAAAGGGCATGAAGGGCCTCACCGCGCCGAAGATCGAGGGGAAGCTGTCGCTCCGCGCCTCGATCACCGGCATGGTGATGATGGACGATGTCGAGGTGGGCGAAGACTCGCTGCTCCCCGACGTTCAGGGGCTGAAGGGGCCGTTCGGCTGCCTCAACCGCGCGCGCTACGGCATTAGCTGGGGCGCGATGGGCGCGGCGGAATTCTGCATGCACGCCGCGCGGCAATATGGCCTCGACCGGCATCAGTTCGGTCGTCCGCTCGCCGCGACTCAGCTCTATCAAAAGAAGCTGGCGGACATGGAGACGGAGATCGCGCTCGGGCTGCAGGCCTCCCTGCGCGTCGGTCGCCTGATGGACGAGGGACGGTTCGCACCGGAAATGGTCTCCATCGTGAAGCGCAACAATGTCGGCAAGGCGCTCGATATTGCCCGCGTCTCGCGTGACATGCACGGCGGCAACGGCATCTCCGGCGAATATCAGGTGATGCGCCACGTGATGAACCTCGAAACGGTGAACACCTACGAGGGGGCGCATGACGTGCACGCGCTGATCCTCGGTCGCGCGATCACCGGCATCGCCGCCTTCTGAGCGCCGGCCCATGAAGGAAACCCCGCTCAAGGGCATCAAGGTCGTCGAGCTTGCCCGAATCCTCGCCGGCCCTTGGGCGGGGCAGATCCTGGCCGATCTCGGCGCCGAGGTGATCAAGGTGCAAAGCCCGGCGGGGGACGACACCCGCACCTGGGGTCCGCCGTTCGTGGAGCATGATGGCGACCGCGCCGCGGCCTATTACCACGCGTGCAACCGCGGCAAGACCAGCATCGTCGCCGACTTCACGAAGCCGGAGGACGTGGCGCGGGTGAGGGCGCTGATCGCCGACGCCGATGTGGTGATCGAGAATTTCAAGGTCGGCGGCCTAGCCAAATACGGCCTCGATTACGCCAGCCTCGCGCCCGATCATCCGCGGCTCGTCTATTGCTCGATCACCGGCTTCGGCCAGACCGGGCCCTATGCCCACCGTGCCGGCTATGATTTCATCATCCAGGGCATGGGCGGGATCATGTCGCTGACCGGGGAGCCGGACGGCGCGCCGCAGAAGATCGGCGTCGCCTTTGCCGACATCATGACCGGGCTTTATGCCACGATCGGCATCCAGGCCGCGTTGATGATGCGCGCGCGCACCGGGCGTGGCCAGCAGGTCGATTGCTCGCTTCTCGACACGATGGTCGGCGTGCTCGCCAATCAGGCGGCAAACTATTTCGCCAGCGGGGAGAATCCGGCGCGTATCGGCAACGCTCATGCCAATGTCAGCCCCTATGCCGTGTTCCCGACCAGCGACGGCTGGTTCATCCTGGCGGTGGGCAATGACGCGCAATATCACCGCTTCGCCGCGATCGTCGGGATCGGGCCGGACCCGCGATGGGACACCAACGCCGGCCGGATCGAACATCGCGCGCCCTTGTTCGCGCTGATCGAGGAACGCTGCCGCGCTTTCGAACGCGACGATCTGCTCGCGAAGCTGGAGGCGGCGGGGGTGCCCGCGGGGCCGATCAATACCGTCGAGCAGGCGCTGAACGACCCGCAGGTCCAGGCACGCGGCATGGTGCTGCCCGCAAACGAGACGCGGCCGATCGCCGGCCTGCGCACGCCGATTCAGTTCTCGGACGCCGCGCTTGCGCTCGAAAAGGGGGCGCCAACGCTCCGCTCCTGATGGGCGCCGCTACACCAGCATAACTTTTGTTGTGCTCGCGTCCGCGCCGCGATACCTCTCCCTGCAAATCAGACAGGAGAGAGCATCCGTGAGCACGCCACCCCTTGCCGGTATCCGTATCGTTGAATTCGCCGGGATCGGCCCGGGCCCGTTTGCCGGCATGATGCTCGCCGATCACGGCGCGGAGGTGATTCGCATCGATCGGCCGGGCAAGACGCAGGGCAATGGCGTGGCGGAAAAGGATCCGCTGCTGCGTAGCCGCAAGTCGATCGGCATGGACCTGAAGGATCCCAAGTCGATCGCGGCCGTGCGCAAGATCGTGAAGGGGGCGGACGCCATCATCGAGGGGTATCGCCCCGGCGTGATGGAGCGGCTCGGCCTCGGCCCCGACGTGCTGCTCGCCGATAATCCGAAGCTCGTCTACGGCCGCATGACCGGCTGGGGCCAGTACGGCCCGATGGCGCCCGAACCCGGCCATGACATCAATTATATCGCCATTTCCGGCGCGCTCCACGCCTTCGGCCGCAAGGGGGAGAAGCCGACGCCACCGATCAACCTCGCGGGCGATTTCGGCGGCGGCGGCATGTTCCTCGCTTACGGCATGCTCGCCGCGCTGCTTCATGCGGCGCGCACCGGCGAGGGGCAGGTGGTCGATGCCGCGATGACCGACGGGTCGGCGGTGCTGATGACCATGATGTGGGGCTTCCGCGGCATGGGCCGGTGGAGCGACGAGCGCGGCACCAACCTGCTCGATACCGCCGCCCATTTCTACGACACTTATGAGACGAGCGACGGCAAGTTCATCTCGCTCGGCGCGATCGAGCCGCAATTCTACGCCGAGTTCCGCAAGGTAATGGGGCTCAGCGACAACAAATGGTCCGCGCAGATGGACCAGCGGCAATGGCCGGCGCTCAAGGATGAACTGACCGCCCTGTTCAAGACGAAAACGCGCGACGAATGGGTCGCAGCGTTCAAGGGCCACGATGTCTGCTTCGCCCCCGTGCTCGGGTTCGACGAGGCGTATGACGATGCGCACAACAAGGCGCGCGGCACCTTTGTCGAAGCAGGCGGCATCAAGCAGCCTGCCCCTGCACCACGCTATTCCAAGAGCAGCACCGTGGCGCCCGCGCTTGGCGGCGATCGGCAGGACGCGGCCGTGCTGCGTGACCTCGGCTTCTCGGCGGACGAGATTGCGGCGCTCGGCTATTGAGGGAAAGGCGCCACGCCGCGCTCCGGCACGGGATGGCGCTTTTCGCGCAGCGTTTTCGCGCTAAGACGCGCCCATGACGAAACTGACCGTCAACAATGAAGCCGTCGAGTATCTGCTCGATCCGGCGACCCCGCTGTTGTGGGCGCTGCGCGACGCGTCCAACCTGACCGGCGCCAAATATGGCTGCGGCACGGGCGCGTGCGGGGCATGCACGGTCGATGTCGACGGCCGCGCCGTGCGGTCGTGCCAGGTGACGATCGCTGAGGTCGAGGGCAGCTTCGTCACCACGATCGAGGGCCTGTCGCGCGATCGCGCCGATCCGGTGCAACTCGCCATGCTCGACGGCAATGTCGTGCAATGCGGCTTCTGCATCCCTGGCATGGTCATGGCAGCATCGGCGTTGATCAAGGCCAGGCGTGATCCGTCCGAGGCCGATATTCGCCGGGCCATCACCAATCTGTGCCGCTGCGGCATCTACCCGCGTCTCGTGGAGGCCATCCAAAAGGCGGCGCGCGTGGCGCGGGGCGACGAAACGATCGATGCCGGCACCCGCCCGGGGATCGACCCGGCGGAGGCCGCCCGCGCCGTCCCTGCGCTCAGTCCTCGTTGATCCGGCTGGTCACACGGGTGTCGCGCATCCTGAGGTAGATGATCAGGGAAACACCAATCATTCCCGTCACATACCAATAGAACCCGCGCTCCCATCCGAGGTCCTTGAACTTCAGCGCGACATATTCCGCCGTGCCACCGAACAGCGTATTGGCCAGCGCATAGGGCAGCGCCACGCCCAGCGCGCGAATGTTCGCGGGGAAAAGCTCCGCCTTCACCACCGCATTGATCGACGTATAACCGGTCACGATCACCAGCGCCGCCATCACGAGCCCAGCAGCGGCGAACGGGCTGCGCACGCTCTCCAGCGCGACGAAGATCGGATACGTGAACAGGCACCCCGCAATGCCGAACGCGATCATCAGCGGCTTTCGCCCGATCCGGTCGCTCAAGCCGCCAGCAACCGGCTGCAAACACATGAAGAAGAACAGGGTTGCGGCATTGATCCGGCTCGCAACTTCCCTGTCGAAGCCACTGGTATTGACCAGGAATTTCTGCATGTAGACCGAATATGCGTAGAAGGCGAGCGTGCCCCCCGCCGTCAGCAGCATCACCGTCGCGGTCTCCCGCGGGTGGTGAGTCACCAGCGTCCAGAACCCCGACTTGGGGCCGCTGCTGTTCTTGAAGCTTTCCGTTTCGACGAGCCCGCGACGGATGCGGAACACGACGATCGCGAGCACCCCGCCAATCGCAAAGGGGATCCGCCAGCCCCAGGAATCCAGGGTGCTTTCATCCATTGTGACCTGCAGGACCAGCAGCACCATGAGTGCCGTGAGCTGCCCGGCGATCAGTGTGACATATTGAAAACTGGAGTAAAAACCGCGCCGGTCACGCCCTGCCATCTCCGACAAATAGGTCGCGCTGGCGCCATATTCGCCGCCAACCGACAGCCCCTGCATCAACCGCGCGAGCACCAGCAGGCCGGGCGCCAAGACGCCGATCGTCTCATAGCCGGGCGTGATGGCGATCAGCAGCGATCCGGCGCACATCAAGGTGACCGACAGCGTCAGCCCCGCCTTGCGGCCGCGACGATCGGCATAGACCCCCATGATCCACGCCCCGATCGGTCGCATGACAAAGCCGACCGCAAATACCGCCGCCGCACTCAGCAATTGCGCGGTCTGATCCTCCGCCGGAAAGAAATGAGGCGCAAAATAGAGGGAGAAGGCCGCATAGGCATACCAATCATACCATTCGACGAGATTGCCCGTCGATCCGCCGATGATTGATTTCAGCCTGGGGTTCATGCCTTCAACCTGTCCTGACAACGAACGCGGGATTCGACCTTCTGCTGCCCCTTACACGTCAGGACAGCGGAGGCGAAAAGAGGTTGATGCTTCGGCATGACGACGTGAAAGAAGGCTGAAAGGGAGAGGCAAGATAAAAAGCCTGTTGATCGCTAACCGCGGCGAGATCGCGATCCGTATTGCGCGGACCGCCGCCGCTTTGGGTATCGAGACGGTCGCGGTTCATTCCGCCGATGACGCGAGCGCGCCGCATGTGCGCGCCGCTGACCGCGCAATCGGACTGAGCGGCGAAGGTCCGGCGGCCTATCTTTCCCTTGATGCGATGATCGCCGCGGCGCGCGAGGCAGGCTGCGATGCGGTTCATCCCGGCTACGGCTTCCTCAGCGAGAATGCGGCTTTTGCCGAGGCTTGTGCCAAGGCCGGGCTGTTGTTCGTCGGCCCGGAGGCGAGGCTGCTGGCGCTGTTCGGCGACAAGGCGGTCGCCAAGCGCCATGCGCAGGCGGTGGGCGTGCCGGTGCTGGCCGAGGGGGCCGAGGCAAGGGGACCGGTGGTGGTGAAGGCACTGGCCGGCGGCGGTGGCCGCGGCATCCGCGTCGTGCACGACCCGGCGACGCTGGCGGCGCAGATCGAGGCGGCGGGCGCGGAGGCGCTGGCGGCGTTCGGATCGGCCGAGGTGATGGTCGAACGCTATATCCCTGCGGCGCGACATATCGAGGTGCAGCTTGCGGCCGATGCTGCCGGCCGGGTGATCGCGCTCGGTACCCGGGATTGCACGGTGCAGCGGCGGCACCAGAAGCTGATCGAGATTGCGCCGGCGCAAACGCTCGACCCGGCGCTTGCCGCGCGGATCGAGCGGGCCGCGGAACGCCTGCTGGAAGACACTGGCTATATCGGGCTGGCCACGGCGGAGTTCCTGGTCGACAAGGAGCGCATCCCCGACGATACGGAGGCGTTCGCCTTCCTTGAGGTGAACCCGCGGCTGCAGGTGGAGCATACGGTGACCGAGGAGGTGACCGGGCTGGATCTGGTGGCGCTGCAGCTGCGCCTCGCAGAAGGGAGCAGCGTTCCGGCCGAGCGGCCGGACACGCGCGGCGTTGCGATCCAGCTGCGCGTCAATGCCGAGACGATCGGCGGCGACGGCATGCCGCGCGCGTCCGGCGGCACGATCAGCAACGTCGAGGCACCGGGCGGGCCGGGCATCCGCATCGACGGCGCGTTGAAGGCGGGCATGGCGGCCAACCCACGGTTCGATTCGCTGCTCGCCAAGCTGATCGTCCATGCGCCGGACTGGGAATCGGCGCTGGCGCGGGCACGGCGCGCGGTGGCGGAGTTCGAGATCGAGGGTGTCGCGACGAACTTGCCGCTCCATGCGGCGCTGCTCGCGCGCGCCGAGGTGGCGGCGGGCGAGGTCGACACCGGCTGGTTCGATCGCAACGTCGGCGATTTTGCCGTGGCTGCGGCACCCGCCGCGCTGCTCGACGCGCAGGCGGTCGTCGCGCCGCTGGCTGGCGTGGTGGTGGCGGTCGGGGTGCAGCCGGGGGACCGGGTGATGCGCGGTGCCGAAGTGGGGACGATCGAGGCGCTGAAGATGCAGCATGCCGTGATCGCGACGCACGGGGGCGTCGTGCGCGCGGTCGTGGCCGAGCCCGGGCGGGTGATCGACGAGGGCGCGGTGTTCGTTTCGATCGAACCAGCCGGCGGTGACGAGGATGTGGCGGCCGAAGCCGCGGCGCTCGACCTGGACCTGATCCGCGGCGATCTTGCCGAGGTGCGCGCACGCCATGCGCTGGGGCTCGACGTCAATCGTCCGGCGGCCGTGGAGCGGCGGCGGCGGACCAACCAGCGCACGGCGCGCGAGAATATCGACGACCTGTTTGATGCCGGCAGCTTCATCGAATATGGCGCGCTGACCATCGCCGCGCAGCGGCGGCGGCGGAGCCTCGATGATCTGATGCGCAACACGCCCGGTGACGGCCTGATCGGCGGAATCGGCACGGTGAACGCCGCGGATCATGGGGAGGAAGCCGCCAAATGCCTTGGCCTCGCCTATGACTATTCCGTGCTGGCGGGCACGCAGGGCCATATGAACCACCGCAAGACCGATCGGCTGCTCGGTATTGCGGGCGAGCTGAAGCTGCCGATCGTCTTCTATACCGAGGGCGGCGGGGGACGGCCGGGGGACGTCGATTCGGTCGGCGCGACGGGGCTCGACGTGCCGACGTTCAGCCGCTTTGCCGCGCTGTCCGGTGTTGCGCCGAGGATCGGCATCACGTCGGGCTATTCCTTTGCGGGCAATGCCGTGCTGTTCGGCACCTGCGACATCACGATCGCCACGCGCGACGCGCATATCGGCGTCGGTGGCCCGGCAATGATCGAGGGCGGTGGGCTCGGCGTCTATTCGCCCAAGGAAGTCGGGCCGGTCGAGGTGCATTGGAACAGCGGTGCGATCGACGTGCTGGCAGAGGATGAGGCGGAGGCGACCGATCTCGCGCGGCGGCTGCTGTCGTTTTTCCAGGGGCGGGTGGCGGGCGGAGATGCGCCGGACCAGCGGCTGTTGCGGCACGTGGTGCCAGAGAATCGGCTGCGCGTGTTCGACATCCGCCGCGCGATCGACGGGCTGTTCGACACTGGTTCCTTCATCGAGCTGCGCGGTGGCTGGGCGAAGGGGATGATCACCGGGCTGGCGCGGCTGGACGGCCGTGCCGTGGGCGTGATTGCCAATAATTGCCGCTACTTGTCGGGCGCAATTGACGCGGAAGGTGCGGACAAGGCGGCGCGCTTCTTTCAGCTGTGCGACGCGTTCGGCGTGCCGATCGTCTCGCTGTGCGACACGCCTGGCTTCATGGTCGGGCCGGACGCGGAGAAGACCGCGCCGATCCGCCGTGCCTCGCGCATGTTCGTGGTCGGGGCGGCGCTGTCTGTCCCGATCTTCACGGTCGTGGTGCGCAAGGCATACGGGCTTGGCGCGCAGGGGATGGCGGGCGGATCGCTCCATGCCGGGCCGTTCACCGTCGCGTGGCCGACCGGTGAGTTCGGGGGCATGGGGCTCGAAGGGGCGGTTCGACTCGGCTACCGGAAGGAGCTTGAGGCAATCCAGGATGCCGAGGCACGAGAGGCGCGATATCAAGAACTTGTCGCGCATTCATACGAGCGCGGCAAAGCTGTGTCAGTGGCTCAGTTCCTTGAGATCGACGCGGTGATCGACCCGGCGGACACGCGGGCCTGGCTGCTGCGCGGGCTCGCCTCGACGCCGGCGCGCCGGTCTGGCCGCTATATCGATACCTGGTGATTTGGGGGACACGATGATCGAACTGTATCACTGCGCGGATGCGCGATCCTTTCGGGCGCTGTGGGCGCTGGAGGAACTGGGGCTCGACTATAAGCTCCACCTGCTGCCGTTTCCACCGCGGGTGCGCGAGCCCTCGTACCTCGACGTCAATCCGCTCGGCACCATCCCGCTGCTGGTGGATGGCGAGACGTGGATGACGGAATCGGCGGCGATCGTTCAGTATATCGCGACGCGCGCAGGGCCTAACGACCTGGTGATAGCGCCTGACTCGCCCGATTATGGCGCGTGGCTCAACTGGCTGCATTTCGGTGAGGCGACGCTGACCTTCCCGCAGACGTTGGTGCTGCGGTATCGCATGCTGGAGCCGCCGGAGCGGCGCCTGCCGCAGGCGGCGGACGATTATGCGCAGTGGTTCCACTCGCGGCTGCGGCATGTGGAGCGGGTGCTGGGCGATCGTGAGTTCCTGGTCGGCGGACGCTTCACGGCGGCCGACATTTCCGTGGGTTACGCACTGCTCCTCGCCAAGAGCCTGAAGATCGACAATGGCTTTCCGCCGCAAGTCGCCGCTTATTGGGAGCGGCTGAAGGCGCGGGATGGATTCGCGCGAGCGAAAGAGGCGCAGAAGGCCGGGGCGGCGCCGTTCTGACGCCCGCGTCCCTGCGATGATCGACCGAACACTGGGCTAGCGAGCCGCGAGTTTGCGCAGCGCGCGTTCGAGGCGATCCGGTTCCTGAGCGCCGTTGATGACGAACTCGCGGTCGATCACCATGGTGGGGACGGAAGCGATCCCTTCGGACCGCCACTCGATCTCGTCGTCGTTCACTGCGGCGGCGAAATCGCCGCGGGCGAGGATCTGGAGCGCCGCTTCCCTGTCCAATCCTGCACCAGCAGCGGCATCGGCCAGCACCTGATGGTCGGAAATTGCACGTCCCTGGTCGAAATATGCACGCAGGAGCGCATGTTTGAGCGCCAATTGCCGGCCCTCGCGCCCCGCCCAATGAAGCAGGCGATGGGCGTCGAACGTGTCGTAGAGCCGGTCCGGGCGGGCGGCGATCGATACGCCCGCAGCGTCTGCCGCCGCCCGCATGCCGCCGCCGCGGCTGCGCGCCTGATCGGGCGTGATGCCATATTTGCGGGCGATATTGTCGGCGGCGAGCTCGCCCTCTGGCGGCAGGCCGGGGTTGAGCTGGAGCGGATGGAAGACGAGGTCGACCGGCACCTCGTCGCCAAGGTTGGCGAGCGCGCGTTCGAGGTTGGCGAGGCCGATCAGGCACCAGGGACAGACGACGTCGGAGACGAAATCGATGCGGAGCGTGCGGCCGCTCACGGCGCGACGCTTTCGATCGCGTCGACGATCTCGGGGATGACCTCAACGGGCACGTTGTGGCCCATGCCGCGAACCTCCACCAGCCGCGCGCCCGGGATGCTGGCGGCGGTATCGCGGCCGCCGTCGATCGGCACCAGCGTGTCGTCGGTGCCGTGGATGACGACCGCGGGCGCCTTGATCGTCTTCAGCCGCTCGCGCCGATCGCCGTCGGCGACGATCGCGGCCACTTGCCGCGCGAAGCCATCGGGATAGTTCGAACGCTGGATCGTTTCGCGTACGCGCGCTTCCAGCACCTCGGGCTCCACCGGAAAGGCGGGGCCGGCAAGCACCTTGGACGCGCGGACGCCATGGGCGACGAGCGCCTCGAAATCGTCCGTTTTGGGGCGGTTGACGAGCACATCCATCGCTTCGCGCGAGGCGCGCGACAGCCGGGGATTGCCGGTGGTGGACATGATCGAGGTGAGCGACTGCGTGCGATCGGGATAGGTGGCAGCGAAGACCTGCGCGATCATCCCGCCCATCGAGGCGCCGACAATATGCGCCTTTTCGATCCCCAGCGCGTCCAGCAGGCCGGCGGCGTCGGCTGCCATGTCGCCGAT
Organism: Sphingomonas panaciterrae; assembly: GCF_036890205.1. Taxonomy (NCBI): domain Bacteria; kingdom Pseudomonadati; phylum Pseudomonadota; class Alphaproteobacteria; order Sphingomonadales; family Sphingomonadaceae; genus Sphingomonas; species Sphingomonas panaciterrae. The sequence goes on along the minus strand of NZ_JAKNQR010000002.1, from coordinate 198,387 downwards.
CGTATACGGTACACGCGGGCGCAGGCGTAGCAGGCGCTGGAGTACCAACATGCCGATGCGGGGCGGGCGGGCGTGATCGAGCTTGGTCGACAGGCCGACGTCGCGATTGTCATAGCGGACGACGTGAAAGCCGCGTTCGACCAGCGCCTCAACGAACGGGAGCGGCCAGAGCGTCAGCTGTGCGCCCAGGCCCATGATGAGGAGGATAGTGGGATCGGCGGGGTTGCCGAACGATTCATATTCCAGCTCCATGCCGTTCGCGCGCGCCTTCATGGCCTCTCCCTCACCCTGTAATTATCGTGCCAGCCTCCACCGTAAGGGGCCACCGCGTCAAGGTGGTGCCGGGGCAGGGGCCACCGGCGCACGCGCCGCTCTCGATATCGAACAGCGCGCCGTGCCAGCTGCATGCGATGCGATCCGCAGCGACATAATCGTCGAGCTTCTGTGCGAGCGGCAGGCCCATGTGCGGACAGCGATCGACATAGCCGAACACCTGGTCGCCGCGGCGGACGGCGAAACCGTGGAAGCGGCCGGCGCGCATTTCGATGACGAAGCTGCGCGCGGCGCCGTCCGCGATCTGATCGAGCGGGCCGAGCGCGATGCCGGCCGGCGTGGCGGTAAGACGCTCGGTCAGGGGAGCTTCGCCTTGGGGAAATCGGCCCAGCAGGCGTCGTAATCAGGCTGGGCGTGCTCGAGCGCGAAGGCGGTTGGGCGATAGGGCCAGCAGCTTTCCAGCATGAAGGCCATGGTGCCGCCGATCTTGTGCGGCTTCAGATCGGCGTTGGATGCGGCATCCCACGTCGCCTTGTCCGGCCCATGGCCGCTCAGCAGATTGTGGAGCGAGAGGCCGCCGGGGCGAAAGCCCTCCGCCTTGGCGTCATAGGCGCCGGTGATGAGGCCCATGGCCTCGGACATGATGTTGCGGTGGAACCAGGGTGGGCGGAACGTGTCCTCCGCCACCATCCAGCGCGGCGGGAAGATCACGAAATCGGCATTGGCGCGGCCGGGCACGTCGCTGGGCGAGGTCAGCACGGTGAAGATCGACGGATCGGGATGGTCGAAGCTGACGGTGTTGATGGTGTTGAAATGCGCCAGATCGTAGCGCCACGGCGCGAGATTGCCATGCCAGGCGACCACATCGAGCGGGGAGTGATGAAGCTCGGTATGCCACAGGTTGCCGAGATACTTCTGGATCACCTCGAAACGCTCGTCGCGATCCTCGAACCAGGCGTTCGGCGTCTCGAAATCGCGCGGGTTGGCGAGGCCATTGGCGCCGATCGGCCCGAGATCGGGCAGGCGGAACATCGCGCCGTGATTTTCCAGCGCATAACCGCGGGCTGAGCCGTCCGGCAGCAGCGCGCGGAAGCGGACGCCGCGGGGAACCAGCGCGATCTGCCCAGGCGCGATGTCGATCCGGCCAAGCTCCGTCAGCAGCGCCAGCCGGCCTTCCTGCGGCACGAACAGCAATTCGCCGTCCGCGTCGACGAAGACGCGGTTCTCCATGTCGCGATCGGCGGCGTAGAGGTGGATCGCGACGCCTTCGAGGTCGGCGGGATCACGATTGGCGAGCATCGTCGTCATGCCGTCGATCAGATCGACGCCAGTGTCACCGCCTACGGGATCCCAGCGAAGGCGATTGGGGGCGAGCGGTTCCTTGACCGTGCCCGGCGCGAACCGCACGGCGCTTTCGTAGCGGGTGAACGGCGGGTGCTCGGCCGAGGGGCGCAGGCGATAGAGCCACGAGCGGCGGTTCTCGTGGCGCGGCGCGGTGAAGGCGGTGCCGGAGAGCTGCTCGGCATAGAGGCCGAAGGGCGGCTTCTGCGGCGAGTTGCGGCCGATGGGGAGGGCGCCGGGCACCGCTTCGGTCGCGACATGATTGCCGAAGCCGGGGGTGTAGGCCGTGCTGTCCGCGGGGGTGGCAGTGTCGTTGGGCATCCTCACCTCGGGCGGGTTTTGTTTTGGGTAGTCAGGAGTGGCGCGAGTGGCTCGCCGGCGCGTCAGACGCGGCAAAGCCGCGCCTTGTGCGCCGGCTTTGCTGCGCTGACCGGTCGATGGCGGCGCCGGAGCGCCGCACCTCGATCGAGGCAGACGCCTCGATCATCGGTCAGGCATCGACCTTAATGACGCCCCGACGGATCTGGTCCAGCTCAATGCTTTCGAACAGCGCCTGGAAGTTGCCGTTGCCGAAGCCTTCGTTGCCCTTGCGCTGGATGATCTCGAAGAAGATGGGGCCGAACATGTTCTCGGTGAAGATCTGGAGCAGGATGCCCTCGTCATTCTCGACCGACCCGTCGATCAGGATGCGGTTCTTGCGGAGCCGCTCGAGATCCTCGCCGTGGCCGGGCACGCGCTTGTCGACCAGCTCGTAATAGGTCTCGATCGTGTCCTGCAGCTTGACGCCGCGGGCGCGCAGCCGCTCGACGGTGTCGTAAATGTCGTCGGTGGTCAGTGCGAGGTGCTGGATGCCTTCCCCCTGATATTCGCGGATGAACTCCTCGATCTGCGAATTGTCGTCCTGACTTTCGTTCAGCGGGATGCGGATCGCCTTGTCGGGCGCGATCATCGCCTGGCTGAACAGGCCGGTCGCCTTGCCCTTGATGTCGAAATACTTCTGCTCCTCGAAGTTGAAGAGCGTGCGGTAGAACTGGCTCCACACCTGCATCTGGCCGCGGCGGACATTGTGGGTGAGGTGATCGAGCAGGTCGAGCCCGACGTTGTTCTTCGCCTCCGCCTCGCGCCAGCCGTCGAACTCGGCCCAATTTTCATACAGGTCGATGCCGTCCTGAATGAAATAGAGGTACGATCCGCCGATCCCCATGATGACGGTATCGTCTTCCTCGGTCGGCTTGCCGCCGTTGGCGAGCGCCCATTCCAGCGCCTTCTTCGGATCGGCAACGCGGAACGCCATCGCGCTGGCAGAGGCGCCATGTTCGTTGCGGAACTGCTTCACCCGGCCCGCCTCGTCGCGGTTCAGCATCAGGTTGATGCGGCCCTGCTTGTAACGCGTGATGTTTTTCGTCGGGTGACGGTGCGTCGGCACGAAGCCCAGCTGCTCGAACTGCTTCGCCATCGCTTCGGGATCGGGCGAGGTAAATTCCACGAATTCAAAGCCGTTGAGGCCGAGTGGGTTGCCGGCAGACATTGGCGCATCCTCAATTGGTAACATTTGTGACTATGATCGCGGCTTGAGCGATCCGTGTCAAATGCTACCGGTTGCTTCATGACCAACCAGCTCGTGCTTGACCGGTTCCTCCCCTATCGGCTGTCGATCACCTCCAACCTGGTGAGTGACCGCATCGCCAAGGCCTATGAATCGCTGTTCGGCCTCACCATTCCCGAATGGCGGCTGGTGGCCGTGATCGCCGAGGTGGAAGCGATCACCCAGGCGGAAATTGGCGAGCGCACCCGAATGGACAAGGTGACGGTCAGCCGCGCGGCGATCGCGCTGGTCGAGCGCGGACTTCTCGCGCGCGCGCCCAATCCGGGAGACAAGAGGTCGCATCACCTGTCGCTGACGGATGAAGGGCGCGATCTTTACGCCAGCGTCGCGCCCAAGGCGCTGGAACTCGAGAGCAAGATATTCGCTCGGTTTACGCGTGCCGAGTTGGACCGGTTCGTGGCCATGCTGCGGCGGATCGATACGGCAGCGCTGGAGACCTGAGGTGGATGACGCGCCCCTGATTGCCGGCGTTGAGCTGGGCGGCACGAAATGCGTGCTGATCCTCGCGAAGGGCCCCGATGCAATCCTGGAGCGTGTCGAACTGCCGACGAGAAAGCCGGAGGAGACACTCGCCGCGATCGAGGGGGTGATCGACAGTTGGCGCGGCTTCCAGGCCTTGGGAATCGCCAGCTTCGGACCAATCTCCATCGATCGCCGTGCTGCCGATTACGGTCACATCACATCGACGCCGAAACCGGGCTGGCGCGGCACGGACGTCGCGCGGCGCCTTGGCAGTCGGTACGGCGTTCCCACCGGCTTCGACACGGATGTCGTCGGTGCGGCGCTCGGCGAGGCGCGCTGGGGCGCCGCCGCGGGGCTGAGCGACCTGGCCTATATCACGGTCGGCACCGGCGTTGGCGTCGGGCTCGTGGCGCATGGTCGCCCGGTGGATGGGCTGACGCATGGGGAACTCGGCCATGTTCGTCCGGTGCGCATGGCAGGGGACGAATGGACGGGGAGCTGCCCGTATCACGGCGCCTGTGTGGAGGGGCTGGTGTCAGGCCCGGCGATTGCCGCGCGGACGGGGACGGTGGGGGCGGATGTGCCGCCGGATCATCCGGTCTGGGCCACTGTGACGCATGCATTGGCGCAATTGCTGCACACCATCACGCTCACGGGCGTCCCGCGCAGGATCGTGCTGGGCGGCGGGGTCATGATCGGCAATCAGTTCCTCTTTCCGCAGATCCGCGCGGCGTTGTGCCATTCACTCGGTGGCTACGTCGCCCTCCCGGAAGTGGAGGATGTCGACACCTTTGTCGTCCCGCCGTCGCTCGGCAACAATGCGGGTCCGCTGGGCGCCATCGTGCTGGGCGAGCAGGCCCTCGCCCGGACCTAGTTACATCGTATCTTTCCGCATTGTGATCGTGGTCTGTCCGAATGCATCGGCTGTGATCTGACGGAGAGAGATACGACTGGCGCCACCAAAACGGATTATCCCTTAAGAGACGCTGTGTTCGCTGCTCATTAACTCATTAATGCAATGTGTTGTTAGGGGCGGGAGGTCAGTCGCGTGATGACCGGTTCAACATCGATGCGCCTGCTGATCGTCGATGATGATCCCTCCGTGCAGGAGATCTATCGCCGCAGCTTCGAAACTGATGGCGGCACGACCGGCGCGCCCGCTGAGGCCTTCCGCGGATCGCGCACGGGAAAATGGCCCATCCCGGCGTTTGATTGCACGTTCCACGATCGGGGGCTTGATGCCGTTCAGGCCGTCGAGGCAGCCCTGGGCGAAGGCCGGCCCTATCCGGTCGCCTTCATCGACGTTCGGATGCCACCAGGCATTGACGGGAAGGAGACGGCCCGCCGCATACGGACGATCGATCCCGACATCCATCTGGTCATTGTCACCGGCTATTCGGACGTATCCCCGGCGGAAATCATCGAAGTGGCGGGGCCTCCCGACAAGCTGTTCTATCTGGCGAAGCCCTTTGAAGCTGCGGAGGTGGTGCAGACCGCGATCGCGCTCGGCAAGCGCTGGGACGTCGATCGCGAGCTTGCCGACGTGCGGGCCGATCTCGCGCGGCACATTGCGCTTCTTGAGCAGCAGGCAGCCGCGCTGGCGGCCAATGAGCAGCGCGCGATCCATGTCGCCAGCCATGATGCGCTGACCGACGCGCCCAACCGGCTGGCGTTTCAACATGCCCTGAACGAGCGGGTGCGCCGACCCGGCCCGTTCGCGGTCGCCATGGTCGACCTGGATCGTTTCAAGCTGGTCAACGACACGCTGGGGCACCTGGCGGGCGACGAGATGATCCGAGCCGTGTGCGCCATTCTTCAGCAGGCCGTTCCGCAGAACGCACTGGTTGCGCGGCTGGGCGGGGATGAATTCGGCCTGCTGTTCGACACTGTCGCCCCGGAAGCCGCGCTGATGGCTTGCGAGCGGATCGTCGCGGCGTGCGATGTTTCATTGAGGGTGATGGGCGATCCGGTGCACGGCTCCGTTTCGGCCGGCGTCATGGTGTCGCATGAAACGGGTGTGCGCGACCCTGTTGACCTGATGCGCAGGGCGGATCTTGCGCTCAACGAGGCGAAACGAAGCGGGCGCAATGCGGCGCGGCTGTTTGACGAAAGCCTTGATGAAGGGATCCGGCTGCGCCGCCAGATCGAGAGCAACCTCAGTCAGGCGATCGCGCGCGACGAATTGAGCATGTTGTTCCAGCCGATCGTGGCGACCGACACGTTCGAGGTCGTCGGGTTCGAAGCCTTGTTGCGCTGGCATGCGGTTGCGGTTGGGCCGATCAGCCCGGCCGCCTTCATTCCGATCGCCGAGGAATCGAACCTGATTCACGAATTGGGGGACTGGGTGCTCGCCAGGTCGCTCGCTGTGCTGAAGGACTGGCCGGGGCAATATGTCTCGGTCAATTTCTCGCCACGTCAGTTTCGGCGGCACAATTTCGTCGGCTATGTCATGGAGCAGGTGCAGCGAGCCAATGTCGCGCCGTCGCGCCTTCAGATCGAGATCACCGAAACCGCCATCTTCGACGATGCGGAGCGTGCCGCCGACACCATGTACCGGCTGCGTCAGATGGGGTTTCGCATCGCGCTCGATGATTTCGGCACCGGCTATTCCAGCCTGTACAACATCCGCAAGTTCGCGCTCGACAGCCTGAAGATCGATCGCAGCTTCATCGATGGGATGATGCGCGAGCGAGAGTCGGTCGCCATCGTCCACTCGATCATCCATCTCGGGCAGGCGCTAGGGCTTGGCGTCATTGCGGAAGGCGTCGAGACCGATGGGCAAGTGGCGATGCTGCGCGCCGCGGGGGCCAGCCACCTCCAGGGCTATCTGTTTGCCGTGCCGATCACGGCGGAGCACGCGGCTGCACTTGCGAAGTCAGGCATCACAGGCGTGTACGCCGCCGTCCCTTCAACCGTCGCGGAAAGCGGAGCCACTGGTTGAGTTCGTACGCAAATCGACAAGACATGCGACGCAGTCAGTAAGCCGCCACCTGAAGGAACTAGGTCAGTTTAGGTCAGCCCGCGGTGGATGCAAGTGCGACCAGGTACGTCCACACTCGGCATCAGGCGCGGGCCGCATTCCGGATTATCGGGGGCGACGCGCCAACAGCAACATGCCGCTCATCACCGTAACGGCACCAACGCCAGCGGCGCCAAGTAGAATGACGTTCGCATATTCCATCAACCATCCCCTCATATTCCGGCGAGCCGGCAATTATTATGCGGGGAAGTTGCCCTGACCTTGCTAATTACGCAAGCACGTATGTCGTAACCCGATCAATTTGGCTGATCGGGTACAAGTCGGACGTCAGGCTTCGGCAGACCGGCACGGCAGGATTAGCGTAACAGTCACAATCCCAAGCGCCTCGCCCCTGACGGACAAAAGGATTGACGGGACGAGGCGCCCGGCTGGAAGCCTGGGACCCAGCGATTGCCGGTCCGTCTCGCGCATGTCGCTGAGGATGGAGCATGACGCAAGCGGATCATTTCACACCTGCATCTACATGAGCGCCGCATCTGCGAGGGAGTTCGGGTGGATGCGGCGCTCACTAGCGGCGCGCTCTGATTAGAGCCGTAGAGCCGATATGCGACTATTCACCAGATTTCTCCCAAAAGCAAGATGAGTGCCAGCCGCCGTTCAGCCTCGTGAGGCAGGGACGTTCGCCAGTGAGCTCGATCAGCCGCTATCAGCGATCCGCTGCGCTTGGCTTGCGCCCATCAGACGCCCGCTCGTCAGCATCGCGGCAACGAGCCGGTCGCCCGCGCGTGCAGGATCGTTGCGAATGGCGGCTTCCTCATTGCCGATCGCCCGCCAGATCGTCTGTGCTACCTGGGTCGTGATCGTCCTCTGAATAGCGCTGACGCTGATTCCGGTCGCAGCGCGGATGACGGGACCGAGAACAGACTGGCTGTCGAACTGACGAAATCCGCGGCCTACCTCTGGCAGCATGGCATCGAGGATCCGATCGCCGATGGCTTGTTGAAGATAACCCGTTGCTGCGGTTGGCCCGCCGCGAACAATGCCGAGCGCGTCACTGAAGGTGAGGGACCGGATCGAGTCCAAGATCATCGGGGCCGCACGGTCGGCCGCATCCGCGGCAATGCGATTGATCGCGAGTGTGAGTTCACGCTGCACCGGTGCCGAGCGTAGCAGGGCGCCCAACACAGCGCCGGATCGATCGCCTTCCACGCCCGGAAGCGTTAGCCGGGCCGCAGGATCGTTGAGAAAGCCAGTGTCCGATACAAGACGGGTCAGCGCACGCTCGCTCGAAATTGTCAGCAGCCGTCGCAACGCCTCCGTCATGTCGCCCGACATGGCTGTCGTGGCACAGCCTGCCACCATCAGCCCCGGTAGCGCGATCCCCGCGCCGATCAGCAATGCGCGCCGCGTGAAATGGGTCATCCGTCACTCCCAACCTTGAAGCGCATCGCGATTGGGGGTGGCTTTCGGAACGCCCGCTGAACGGCGCTGGCGCTGATCGGGAGATGAGCGGCTACAATCTACTTCGGCAGAAACGCACCCGGATCATTCACTGCGGCAGTGATCAAGGCTTCTGAGCGTCCGGCAGCATCCGTACCGAGCGGCGGTGAAAAAAAAAGGGCGGCCGCGGCGCCGGAGTTTCCGCCAGGGAAACACCGACAGCGCGACCGCCTTGTTACGATTGAACCGTTATGACTTCGGAAGCTGGATCGTCGGTCCCAAGGCCGTGAGCACCTGGTTGGCGTTGAAGCTTCCCTTGCCCGTCGCTGGCCCACGCTGCATCAGGATATCGGCCTGCGCCTCGTATTTGGTGACGGTGCTGACATCGACGGTATCTGCCCAGAACGGATCGCCCGTCCACGGATTCCAGCTGCGCCATCCGGCCGGTCCGTAATACCGCCATGCCGGGCGCCACCAGCCATAGGGCCCGGTGAACAGCGGATCAGGCGTCAATTGCGTCTCGACGTCGCTTTCATTGACGTTGGTGAGGATCTTGAAGCTCTGATAGCCATTCTGCGCGGTCAGCTGCGCCGCCCGATAGAGTAGGTAATCGTCCACCGTCTTGCGCGAGGTGTAATCATTGCCGACGAACGTGACGCGGTAACGATCAGGCGCAAGTTGCGTGTCGGAATAGCCGCCGCTGACCTTACCGGAGCCCATCGGTTGATACGGCGTTGGCGTGGTCGCGCATCCTGCGAGTCCCCCAACGGAGATCGCCAGAGCGGCTGCGATGGTGGTTTTTCTGAAGGTCGTGGGCACGGACACGTCTCCTTTCTTATGTTTTCGGAACACAGATCGCGGTTGGCGCTACGGTGAGGTCATGAACGTGCTCCTCAATGGGCCATGAACAGACTGACATTGCTGTTGGTGGAGAGGGCCTGGGTCACACCACCGAAAATCCGCTCCTGCAGCCGCGCGTGGCCGTAGGCGCCCATGACGATGTATGATGCGTCGGCCAGTGCCGCGGCCTCGGCGAGCACCTCGCTGGTGATCCGGTCGGATCGGGCCACTTCGCGGATATCCGACCTGATCTCGTAATAGCCGAGGTATTCGGCGGCATCGGTGGGCGAAAGTGCATGGGGCTTCGCTTCCTCGATATGCACGATCGTCACGTTTTCAGCCCGCGACAGGAGCGGGACGGCCGCGCACAGCGCGCGCGCCGCTTCCGCAGAACCATTCCACGCCACCATGGCATTGCCGTAAGCGTCGAAACGCGTGCCGCCAGGAGCGATCGCGAGGACCGGCGTGTTGCTTTGCGTGGCGAGCCGCGCTGGCGGGGGCGGCCGATCGCCAAGCTCGTCCTTCTGCGGAATGCTCACGATGGTCAGGTCGACCAGCGCCATGCGATCGAGCGCGCTACTGCGTGGATAGCGGGTGCCGGTGATCCACGTGCGCGGCGCGTCCGCGCGTTGCAGCTTGGCGTCGATCTCCTGCTTGTTCTTCGCCTCCCGCTCCCGCATGTCCTCGAGCAGATCGAACATCGGATAGACCCCACCAAAGGGGTCCATCGCCACGAACGTATCCGGCGTGATCATCTGCAAGCAATGAAGATGGGCGTTGAAGGCGCCGGCGAGATTGAGCGCAGCTTCGACCCGATCGATCGTGCCGCTATCCTCATTCGCATAAAGCAGAATCGACCGCATCCTCTTCCCCGCGCCTTTGTGGGTGCCTGGATGAAGAAACTGGGCCTTTCTGCACCTGAACGGTATACGTAACGGTGCGTAAGGACGATCTAATCGAAGTCTTTAGAGCTGAACGTCACGCCATTCTGGTGATGACGGCACGGAACCGGCGCAGGGCAAAGACGAAGAATACCGCGCCAATTGCAACAAGCGCGATCATTTGCGGCCAGACGACATGAATGCCAGCGCCGCGAAACAGGATCGCCTGACCCAGGCTGATGAAGTGCGTGGTCGGCGCCGCGAGCATCACGTTCTGAACAATTTCCGGCATGCTTTCCCGCGGCGTGATCCCGCCCGAGAGCATTTGCAGCGGCAGGAGGACAAGTACCGCAAGCATCCCGAACTGGGGCATGTTGCGCGCAACCGTCGCCATGAAGATCCCGATCGACGTGGTGGCGAACATCGCGAGCGTTGCGCCGGCGAAGAACAACGGCAGCGATCCCGCGATGGGGACATGCAGCAATCCGCGCACGACCAGCTGCGTCGACAGGAAGGATGCCACCAGGACGACCAGGCTCATCGACCACACCTTGCTCGCCATGATCTCGAACGGGGTCACGGGCATGACGAGGAGGTGCTCGATCGTGCCGTGCTCGCGCTCGCGGATCAGCGCCGCGCCGGTCAGGATGATGGCCAGCAAGGTGATCTGGTCGATCACCTGGACGAGGGCGCCGAACCAGATGGCGCTGAGCGTAGGATTGTAGCGCGCACGCACCTCCAGATCGACCGGCAGCGCGCTTTTGCCCTGTTGGCGGGCGACGAAGCTGTTCACCTCACCCAGCGCGATCTGCTGGATATAGCTGCTGCCGGTGAAGGCCTGAGTCATCCGCGTGGCGTCGGTGTTCAGTTGCAGTTCCGCCGCGCGGCCGCGCAGCACGTCACGCTGGAAGTTGGTGGGAATGCGCAGCACGAACGTATAGCGTCCCGTGTCCAGACCGGGATCGATCTGGGCGCTATTGATGAGCATCGGCGGGGCGAACTGCGGGGGATAGAAGGCATCGATGATCCGCCGCGACAGCGGGGAGCGATCCTCATCGACAATCGCGATCGACGCCATGTGGAGCGTTTCCGGCATCGCCTTGGCCGAGGTGTAGATCACCCCGGTGAAGGTGAAGGCAATCAGCAGAAGCATCACGGGATCGCGCCACAGGCTCCACAGCTCCTTCATGCCGAGCCGGTATATGTTGGAGAGCGTGCGCATCGCCTCAGCGCTCCTGCTTGTGGAGCAACAGGATCGATGCTCCGGTGATGATCGGCCACGCAAGGAGCAATGGCCATAGCGACGACCACAGGTCCTCGAAGCCCAGCCCTTTGTTGAACACGCCGCGGGTGATCGTGATCATGTGCGACGAGGGGTAGATTTCGCCAAAGATCCGCGCGCCGCCCTGCAACGAGGTCACGGGATCGATCATGCCGCCATAGGTCAGCGTCGGGATCAGCGTGCCGATCATGGCAAGGAACAGCGCGGCGATCTGGCTGCGGGTGACGGAGGAGGCGAGGAGACCGATGCCGGTGGAGACGAAGGAGAAAAGCAATGCGCCAACCGTGAGGGCCAGTAAGTTGCCGGTGATCGGAACGCCGAACACCCAGCGGCCCATGATCACCATGATCGCGAAGTTGATCATCGCCAGCGCGACATAGGGAAGCTGTTTGCCGAGCAGGAATTCGCTCGGCGTCACCGGCGTCACGTAGAAATTGATGATCGATCCGGTTTCCTTTTCCCGGACGACGGCCATCGCCGCCAGCATGGCGGGCAGCATCAGCAGCAGAAGGGGAATGACGCTTGGCACCATCGCCGGCAGGCTGCGCACGTCGGGGTTGTAGCGGTAGCGGTTCTGCACCGTGACCGATCCGTCCGCGCCCGCGCGCGCCGCACCGGTCAGGCCCGCGTCGCGCATTTCTGTCGCCAGCCAGCGTTGATGCAGGCCCTGGATGTAGCCGCGGATCGTCTCTGCGCGCAGCGGCATCGAACCGTCGAACCATGCGGCGACGGGTTGCGGCGTTCCCCGCCGCAAATCACGTCCGAATCCCGGCGGGATCTCGATGGCCAGCGAAATGTCGCCACTGCGCATCCGTCGGTCCATGTCGTCGTAGCTGGTGATCGGCGGGCGCGGGATGAAATAAGTCGAGCTTGCGATCTCCTGCTCATATTGGCGGCTGGTGGTGGTCTGGTCCCGGTCCAGAACGGCAAAGCGGATGTTGTCGACGTCCAGGCTGATCCCGAACCCGATCACCAGAAGGAGGATCACCGAACCGGCGAGCGCGAGCGCCCCCCGCACCGGATCACGCTGAAGCTCCAGCGTCTCGCGCCAAAGGTAGCTGTACATCCGCCGCGGGCTGAAGCGGCGCATCGACGATGCGGCTTCCGGCGCCGTTGCTGTGGGCATCTGGATCGGGGCGTCTGCCGTCGCCTCATCGCTGGCCTCCTCCAGATAGGAGATGAACGCTTCTTCCAGCGTCGCGGCGCTGCGCTTCTCGATCAGTCGTTCCGGCGTGTCGCTGTCGAGCACCTTGCCGGCATCCATCATCGAAATGCGGTCGCAGCGCTCGGCCTCGTTCATGAAGTGCGTCGAGATGAAGATCGTCACCTGGTCGCGGCGGGACAGGTCGATCAGCAGCCGCCAGAATGTGTCCCGCGCGATCGGGTCCACCCCCGACGTGGGTTCGTCCAGGATCAGGATTTCGGGGCGATGGACCATCGCGACGGCGAGCGAAAGGCGCTGCCGCGCGCCAAGGGGCAGGGCCGGCGGCAAGTCCTCCGCCGCATTGTCGAGGCCGAAACGCCGGATCATCTCGGCGACGCGTTCCGCGATCTCCGCGGGCGGCACGGCAAACAGATGCGCATGAAGTTCTAGGTTCTGGCGCACCGTCAGCTCGCTGTAGAGCGAGAAGGCCTGGCTCATATAGCCGACCCGGCGCCGGACGTTGATGTCCTTGGGATCGATCGGCTTGCCGAACAGCTTCGCCTCGCCTTCGCTCGGCTCGAGCAGGCCGGTTAGCATCTTCATGGTCGTCGATTTGCCGCAGCCGTTCGATCCCAGGAACCCGAAGATCTCGCCGCGACCGATGCGAAAGCTGACGTGGTCCACCGCGACGAAATCGCCGAAGCGCATCGTGAGATCGTTCGCCTCGATCGCGACGCTCTGCTCATTGAACTGCTGCTGCGGCTTCGTGACCGGCGTGTGATCACGCTTCTTCTCGTCGGGCAGCAGCGCGATAAAGGCTTCGTCCAGTCCCGGCGACGATGTCTGCGCCATCAGCTCGCCCGGCGTGTCCGTCGCCAGTACGCGGCCGTCGCCCATGGCGATTAGCCAGTCGAACCGTTCCGCCTCGTCCATATAGGCGGTCGCGACGACCACGCTCATGCCCGGGTTCTGTTCGCGGATCTCGCCGATGAGAATCCAGAAGTTCGCACGTGCCAGCGGGTCGACGCCGGTGGTCGGCTCGTCGAGGATCAGCAGGCTCGGCTCGTGGATCAGCGCACAGCACAGGCCCAGCTTTTGCTTCATTCCACCGGAAAGCTTGCCTGCGGGACGCGAGAGAAAGTTCTCGAGCCCGGTGCTTCGGGTCAGTTGATGGATGCGCTGGCGCCGTTCTTCCGGGGGCTGCCCGAACAGCCGCGCGAAGAACTGCAGATTCTCCTCGACCGAGAGGGTAGGGTAGAGGTTCTTGCCGAGACCCTGCGGCATATAGGCGATCCGCGGGCAGACCAGGTCGCGGTGCGCCTTGTCACTCATGTCGCCGCCAAGAACCTCGACCTTGCCCTCCTGAATGGCACGTGCGCCCGCTATCAGCGAGAACAGGCTGGACTTGCCGACGCCGTCCGGACCGATGAGGCCGACCATCTGCCTTGCCGGGAGAATGAGGTCGAGATTGTCGAGCGCGACCGTCCGGCCGTAGCGCAAGGTCACGTTTGACAGTCGCGCGACATGATCGTCGGCGGTGGTTGACGCCTGGGGGGAGGCGCCCGGCGCCAGCATTGCTAATCCCTCACGACACGGGACAGGCTGGCCGGCCACGGCACGCCGGGATCGATCCTGACATAGGCTACGCCGGGGACCCCCGTTTTCACCAGGTTGACGTGGCGACGCAGAAGATCGGGATCGATGCGCGCTTTCACCCTGAACATCAGCTTCTCGCGCTCGCTGGATGTCTCCACGGTTTTGGGGGTGAATTGTGCGACGTCCGCGACAAAGCTGATCCGTGCCGGAACGTAGCGATCCGGCAGCGCGTCTAGAACGATGCGCGCCTCGTCACCCAGCGCGACCCGACCAGCGACAGTTTCGGGCAGGAAGAACACCATCGACACGTCCGATGGATCGATCATCGTCAGCACGCGGCCGCCAGCGGCCACCACTTCGCCGGGCTGCGCAATGCGGTACTGGATCCGGCCCGCGCGGGGCGCGCGCAGCACGCTGTCGTTGATGTCAGCCATGATCCGGTCGATCGTGGCGCGCGTCGCCTCGACGTTCGTGCCGGCCCCAACCACCTGGCTGCGGGCCGCGCGGATCGCAGAATCCACCGCGGCGACCTGCGCCTGAGCGGCGGCTACGGCTGCCGACGCGCCCTCGACCGCCGCCTGGTCATTGTCCCGCTCCTGCACCGGCGTCGCACCTTCCTTCGCGAGCGTGGAGGATCGTCCCAGTCGCTTGCGGGCAACGTTCAGTTCCGCCTCCCGCTGGCGAACGGTCGCCTGGGCAAAGGCCTTGTCGCTTTGCCGCTGCAGCACCTGCGCTTCGGTGATCTGGATGGCGTTCGTCGCCTCGGCAAGTTGCGCTCGCGCCTGCGCCAGTTGCGCCTGCAAGGCGTCCGTATCCATCGTGGCGACGATCTGTCCCTGACGCACGAACTGCCCCTCGCTGACGGTGATGTCGCGCAAGCGACCCGGCATCTTGGCGGCAATGTCGATCTCGACCGCTTCGATCCGGCCGTTGCCGCTGACGATGCCGGCGGAGAGGCCCGATGGACGCATGGCTAGCCACAGCAGCACCCCGACGCCGACGATGGCCAGCGCGATCAGCCCGCGCGAAATCCAGCGGTTGTCCCGCAATTTGCTCATGGTGCCGGTGTCCTCCCCGTGGCGACAGCGTCTGAATCGAACACGGGCTGCGCGGCGAAACCGCCGCCGAGCGCGGCGTAGAGCGCAACTCCACTCGCCACCTCGGCACGACGTAGCTGCACCAGCAATTGCTGTGTGTCGAACAGGTCGCGCTGTGCATCGAGCACTTCAAGATAGGCTGAACGGCCATTATCGAAGCGCAAGTTCGCCAGCCGCGCACGCTCGGTCAGCGCGTCCAGCACACCGCGCGTCGTCTCGATCTGCAACGACAGCTGTCGCCGCCGCGCAAGCGCATCGGCAACATCACGGAACGCGATCTGGATCGCGCGCTCATATTCGGCCACGGCCAAGACCTCTCTGGCCTCCGCCACGTCAAGGTTGGCCCGCAATCGGCCGGCATTGAAGATCGGCAGCGTCAGCGATGGCGCGAAGCTCCAGACCCCCGTCGGCGAACTGAACAGGTCGCCAAGGCTGGTGCTGGCGATCCCTCCTCCCGCGGTAAGCGTGATGTTAGGGAAGAACGCGGCGCGCGCAGCGCCGATGTTCGCATTGGCGGCCAGCAGCTGACGCTCCGCCGCTACGATGTCCGGCCGGTTGGTGAGCAGATCGGACGGCAGCCCCGGCGGCAGCTGAAGATAGGTGGTGATCTGCGCGAAGCGCCGATCCGATGCGGTCAATGTCACCGGCTGGCCAACGAGAAGCGCGAGCGCGTTGCGATTGACCTCCTGATCCTGCTCGAGAGCCTGAAGCGCGGCGCGCGCCTGACCCAGCAACGCCTGCGCCTGTGTCATGTCGAGCTTGCTTCCCGATCCCACCTCGTAGCGTCGCCGGACGATCCGCAGCGACTCCTCGCGCGTGGAGATCGTACGGCGGGCGAGATCGGCGCGTTCCTGATACTCCCGTTCGAGCAGATAGCCGTTTGCAACCTGCGCGATCAGTTGCGTGGCAACCCCGCGGCGCGCCTCTTCCGTCGCGAGATACTGCCAGCGCGCGGCATCGCGCAGATTGCGCAGCCGGCCCCAAAAATCGATCTCCCACGCCGCATTCGCCTGAACGCCGATGGAGCGAACGTCGACCGGCGTCGCTGCGCTGCCTGGCAGGTTGTACAGCGTCCGGCCCCGCGTGGCGGCGACAGCACCATCGATCTGCGGGTAGAGCGCTGCGCCCTGGATCCGCCATGCGCCCCGAGCCTCCAGAACGCGGGCAGCCGCCACGCGAATGTCGCGATTGTTGGCCAGGGCGAGTGCGATCAGGCGTTGCAGTTCCGGATCGCGAAAGAAGGCTTGCCAGCCGATCGCCGCGATGGTCGCACCGCCGGGGTTCGTCCCCGGGAAGCGCGGCGGCACTGGCGCGGCCGGGCGAACATGTTTCGGCGCAAAGGAGCAGCCGCCAAGAGTGAACAGGATGAGCGCGATCGGCACGATCCGCGACCGCGTCTTCGTCCGAGCGGTCGTGCCACAGATCGTCATTCCTGTTGCACCTGATGCGATCCCTTGGCTCGAGATGGCGCAGCGCCGCTCGCGCTCGTGCGCGACATTGCGTCTTTGGTTGGGCGCCCGGGGCGCATCCCCGATGGCCGGGCACGACCGGCGTGCGCGTCTGACGGGTGTCACCGACCCGCCCTGATCCGCCAATCAGGGGTTTTGCCTATATCGTTGGAAACAACTTGCCCGTCACTCTGCCCCGGTCACGACGGCGGTATGCTGGGCAATGAGCGGAAGAGGATCCGCTCCATCCTGGTGCGCTACCGGTAACCAACAATCGAGATTGTCTTCGAATGTACCAAAATTTATGTTAAGCAAAGAGTTGCCGCGCGCTGGGGAAATGGTGCGGCACTAGGAGAGCCGATGCACTCCATACGTGGGGCTTCATTGCGCGCGGGGCTTACTGGCTGCGGCATCGCCGTGGGGGCGGTCGGGCTGGCTGCATTTGTGCAACATGCACTCAATAAAGGGCCGCCCCCAGCGGCCCCATTTCTTCTGTTCTTCTTCGCAATTTCCGTCACCGGCATGCTGGCGGGGCCGTTCTGGGCCGGTGTGGCGGCTGCGCTCTCCGCCGCGGTGACCTCATGGATAGGATGGTTGCCGAGTACGGATGAGCTGCGGCTTCTGCTGCTGTTCGGTCTGTCGTCCGGTAGCGTCGTTGCCCTGTCCTACCTTCATTCCGCCCGCGCGACGCGCGAACGCACGGCGGCGCATGAGCTGAACCTGCTGATCGAGGGAGCGACCGGTTACGCCATTTATATGTATGATGCGGCCGGTCGTGTTTCGGTGTGGAACGAAGGAGCGCGCCGGTTGATGGGCTGGAACGCCGACGAGGTCATCGGCAAGCATTGCTCCATCTTCTACACGCAGATGGCAGTGGCCGAGGGGGTGCCGGATCATCACCTTCGTACTGCGGCTGTGAAGGGGGCGGTCAGGGGCGAGGATTGGCATGTCCGAAAGGATGGATCGCGGTTCCTAGCATCGTTCAACCTCAAGGCGTTCTATGATCAATCGGGAACGCTGCGCGGCTATGGAAAGCTGATCCGCGACATCACGCAGCAGCGCGCCGAGCAGTTCAGGGCTGCGGCCAGCGAGAACCATTATCGCTCGATCCTGGCGACCGTGCCGGACGCAATGGTGGTGACAAATCGCGCTGGCAACATCCTGTCCTTCAGCGCGGCGGCAGAACGCCTCTTCGGGCTGTCCGAAAGCGAAGTCGTGGGCACGAGCTTCCAGCGGCTGATCGCGTCATCCGACCCGCAGGGAAGAGTGGGGGATCTCGAATATTACCTCGCCGCAACGCGCAACAGCAGCGATGGAGTGGGCTCAACCTTGCTCGGGCGAAAGGGCGATGGGTCGACCTTTCCGTTGCAGCTGGCGGTCGGCCAGGCCGTGACCGAAGGGAAGCCGATCTTCACCGCGTTCATCCGCGATCTGACCGAGCACCGTCGCACGCAGGAGCGGCTGGAGGAACTGCGCGCCAGCCTCGTTCATGCCGCACGGGGAAGCGCGATGGGCACGATGGCCTCCACCTTGCGGCATGAGTTGAACCAGCCGATCACGGCGGTCGTCAATTACATGCGCGGCATCCGAAACCTTCTTCGGGAAGGAAATGAGGAGGATCGTGACATGATCGACGACGCACTGGCGGAGGCGATGCGCGAAGGTCTGCGGGCGGGTGATATCCTGCGGCACCTCCATGACTTCGAAAGCCGCGGCGAGATGGAGTTGACGGTGGAGGATCTGCCGCAACTGATCGAAGAGGCGGCACAACTGGCGCTGATCGGTGCGCGTGAACGCGGGATCTGGGTCACCTTCGACATCGACGCCAATGCATCGCCCGTCCTGGTGGACCGCATTCAGATCCAGCAGGTGCTGATCAACCTGATCCGGAACGCGATCGAGGCGATGGCGGAATCGCCAGAGCGCCACCTGTCGGTGTCGACGCGGGTCGAGGACGACGGATGCGTGAAAGCCACCGTTGCCGACACCGGATCGGGCATTGCCCCGCAGGTTGCGGCGACGCTGTTTCGTGCGTTCAACAGTACGAAGGCCGGCGGCATGGGACTGGGGCTGTCGATTTGCCGGACGATCGTGGAGGCGAGTGGCGGCAGGATCTGGGCCGAGCCGCGCGAGGGCGGGGGTACGGCGTTTCACTTTACCATGGTTCAGGCCGATCGGGAGTTGGCAGAATGAACGACAAACGCTTGGTGCACATCATCGATGACGAGGCGGCGGTCCGGCGATCGGCCAGCTTCATGCTCAAGACGCTCGGCTTCGCCACGCGAACGTGGGAGGGCGGGACTGCCTTTCTGAAGGAGGTGCGGCATGCGGAAAACGGCTGCATCCTCCTCGACGTCCGCATGCCGGACATCGACGGGCTGGCGGTGCAACAGCAATTGATCGAACGCGGCATCGCCATGCCGGTGATCGTGCTGACCGGTCACGGGGACATCACCATCGCGGTCAAAGCGATGAAGGCGGGCGCCGTCGATTTCATCGAAAAGCCATTTGATGGCGACGTGCTGCTTGCCGCGCTGGAGCATGCGTTCGAGCGGCTGGAGAAATCGGCAGACGCGCTGACCCGGGCGGCCAACGCTGACCTCGCACTGGGTGCCCTGTCGCCGCGCGAGCGGGAAGTGCTGGCGGAGCTTGCCGAGGGGTTTCCCAACAAGACAATCGCTTACGACCTCGGAATCT
The DNA here is from genome assembly GCF_036890205.1 of Sphingomonas panaciterrae. NCBI lineage: Bacteria > Pseudomonadati > Pseudomonadota > Alphaproteobacteria > Sphingomonadales > Sphingomonadaceae > Sphingomonas > Sphingomonas panaciterrae. Next base: position 179,300 of record NZ_JAKNQR010000002.1, on the reverse strand, counting down.
CGGTGCGCACGGTGGAGGTGCATCGCGCGAACGTGATGACCAAGCTGAAGGCGCGCAGCCTGTCCGACGCGCTGCGGATCGCATTTGCCGCCGGCCTGGGCAGCCCGCGGACCTAATACCGGCGCGGTTCCGCTGGGCGTCACGGGCCCCTGAAGCGCACCAACGGTCGTGCGCCATCGTCCCGCGCGCCCATCCCAGATTGGGGCTTTCGCGAGCTTAGGTACTCTTCCCAATATTCCGAAAAACGCGGCGTCCCTAGCTGTTGATCGGCAGCAATAAAGACTGAAGTCTGCGGAGCGTATCGCGGCATGTCAGGATACGGATCACCTCCTTGCACGTGTGCACGTCGCTTCTCGAGGCCCGGTTGCCTTGCAGCCCACCTGCCCGTGCGTGAAAGCGGCTCCCCCCGGCCGCCGGCGCAGCGTCTGCATCGCCACCGGTGCACGGGCAGGTGATTTTTTCCGGCGCCCGGACCACGTGGTCCTGAACGCCGCCTTCACGATTTTCACGGCCGGAGTTCGGGACGATGAGCACGCAAGCGGATCTGCCAGCGAAGACGCGGTCGAGCGGCGAGGCGCCACTGGGTTGGCTGCGCAGCGAGATCGACCGATTGTTCGAGAATTTCTCCTCGCCCGCACGCAGTGCGTTCGGATCACGCCTTGGCAGCCTCGCTGCGCTCGACGGCATGTTCAGCCTGCCGGCGTTGGAGATGACGGAGAAGGACAAGGAATATCGACTCTCGGCCGAGATCCCCGGCATGTCGGAGGACCAGATTGACGTCAGCGTCGCCGACGGAATCCTGACGATATCGGGAGAGAAGCGCGATGAGGAGGATCGCAAGGACGGCGACTGCATGCTGCGCGAGCGCCGTTATGGATCGTTCGTCCGCAAGATCAATCTTCCCAAGGACGTCGATCCAAATGCGGTGAGCGCGCATGTCGACAAAGGCGTGCTGATCATCACCTTGCCCAAGGACGAAAAGGCCGGCGAGCAGAAGCGCCGCATCCCGATCTCGTCGCAGAAATGAGGCTGCGACGCCCGCGCCTGGCCGAAGAAGCCGGGCGTCGCTGGCACCGGCAAAGCAGAGGAGAGTGCATGTGGCTGATCTGATTGTTGTCGGCTTTGACGATCCGCATGAGGCTGATCGCGTCCTCACCCAGTTGCAGCGGATGCAGCGGGAATATCTGATCGATCTGGAGGATGCGGTCGTCGCCATTCGGCAGCCGGACGGGAAGGTGCGGCTGAAGCAGAGCTACAACATGGTTGGCACCGGTGCTGCCTCCGTCGGGCTTTCCGGCGCCTTGTGGGGCACATTGGTGGGATTGCTGTTCCTGAACCCCCTGGCCGGGATGGCGGTGGGGGCGGCGGTCGGCGCCGGTGCGGGCGCGCTTTCCGGATCGCTGATGGATTATGGCATCGACGACAATTTCATCCGTGAGCTTTCCGATACGCTGAAGCCGGACACCTCGGCGATCTTCGTGCTGGTGCGCAAGGTTCAGGCGGAAAAGGTGCTGAGCGAATTGTCTGATGTGCGCGGCCGCGTGCTGCGCTCTTCCTTGTCGCCCGATCAGGAAAAGCGGCTGCAGGAGGCGTTGATGCAGGTGTCGAAGGACCAGGAGAGCGCCGGCAGCGCGCCGGCCAATTGACCGGGTGGGAAGCGGCCTGTCTGCGGCGCAAATTGGCCTCACCGGCAGCATGGGCGGCCTGGTCGCGGCCGATGGGCGCGCCGCTGTGGCCAGATCGCCCATCGTCGGACGCGAAGGGTTGAAGAAGCAAGCGATCTGAAGTGAACTGGACGGCAGTTCGATCGCGACCATCCGGTTCCGGATCACACGACAGGCAAAGGAAGATCAAACATGAAGCCAGGCTTGTTTCTTGCCCCCTTGCTGCTGCTGGTCGCGGGATGTGACGGCACGACGGTCACGCAGGAAGCCGAACAGATCAACGTGGGCAATTACGCCAAGGAAGTGCTGGCGCTGCCCGAAGGCGATCTGCGCATCGTCCTGTTCCGGGCGATCCAGGACGCAGGGGTGCCGTGTCAGGGGGTGGTCAGTGCGGAGCAGGTCGGGACCAATCCGAACCGGCCGCAGTGGCGCGCCAAATGCACCGACGGCAGCTATAATCTGGTGACGGTGGATCCGAACGGCACCGCGCTGGTGATCAGCCCCAAGTCGCCCTGACCTTCGCCAACCAGGCCGGCGGGACAGGGGCAGGGCCCGGCTTCCGCGCCGGACGATGAAGGGAATGGATCATGTCGCAGGTCGTGTTCCGCGCCGACCCCTCGCACGTCGTGTTGCGGCCGTTCACCCCGGCCGACAATCCGTTTCCCAGTCGCGACGTTCCGCAGCAGCGCACGGCATTGGTGGTCGACCGTGTCAGCGCGCTGCCGCCCGCGACGGTCAAGCTTGAGCTGAACAAGCTGAAGGCGCAGCTGGCGAAGCGGCATTCTCAGGTGGACATGCTGCTGGAGCGGCGGTTCTATGCGGCGATTTCCCCGTCGGGTAGCGATCATACGCTGAGCGATGAACAGGTGCAGCTGATCGGCGGGTACCTGCTGGAGGAATATGCCGTCGAGGCGGCGGCGCTGTTCAATCCCAGCATCACCATCCACCCCGACCAGACCGACCTGCCGGCCAAGTCGATCCGCGTGCTGCTGACGCTCCGCGCGGTCGGCGAGGGGCATGTATCCTCCATCGTGTTCCGTGTCGGCACCGTCGGCCCGGGCGGCAAGGTCTGGTTCGAGGCCCCGGCCGAGCAGCTGGTGTCGGCCAAGTCGAGCCCGATCCCCGGGGGTGGGCGCGACGATCCGGCGATCCGGTTCGAGTGCGGGCCAGACCCTGACCTCTCGCGCTTCGTCCTGTTTCCCGTCGCCCCCGGGCATCGCCGGGGGCTGGAGGATCTCCGACTGACGCGCTTCATCGAGGACGATGGCAGCGTCGTTTATTATGGCACCTATACCGGCGTGGCGCCGGACGCGATCCGGCAGGAATTGATGCGCACGGTCGATTTTCGCACCTTCGATCTTGTGCCGCTGGAGGGCCGCTATGCGCACACCAAGGGCATGGCGCTCTTTCCCCGGCGGGTAGGCGGCTATTTTGCCATGCTGGGCCGGCAGGACCATGAGAATATCTGGCTGTTGACCTCCAACGACCTGTACCGATGGAACCGCGGCGAGGTGATCATCAAGCCGCGCTGGCCGTGGGAGTTCATCCAGATCGGCGTGTGCGGGCCACCGATCGAGATCGATGAGGGATGGCTGGTCATCACCCATGGGGTGGGCACGATCCGCAGCTACAGCCTGGGCGCCTGCCTGCTCGACAAGGACGATCCCAGCAAGGTGCTGGCGCGAACCGAGGAACCGATCCTGACGCCGATGGAGGGCGAGCGCGACGGCTATGTCCCGAACGTCATCTACAGCTGCGGGGCGCTGGTCCACGACGGCTGGCTGATCCTGCCGCATGGCGTGGCGGACACTTATGCCACGGTGACGACGATGAAGGTCGCGGACCTGCTCGCCCGCATGCGCTGACCGGCCACGTGCTATTGCGGATGTCGGTCGCCGGCAGGGTGAGCCAGCATGCGACAATGACCGACATGATCGATGGTGTAGCGCGCGACCAGGCGAGCCAGCCTGCAAGGCTGGTCGTCGCGCTGGATGAACTGCGCGCGACCGACGTGCCGCTGGTGGGCGGCAAAAATGCATCGCTGGGCGAGATGCTGCACGAGCTGAAAAGCCAGGGCATCCGCGTGCCCGACGGTTTTGCGACGACGGCCGACGCCTATCGCTATCTCCTGTCCGCGGCGGACCTCGGCGGCCAGATTGCGGAGGCGATCGGGGCGATGCGCGGCGGGCGCGCCACGCTGGCCGATACGGGCGAAGCGATCCGGATGCATTTGCTGGAAGCGGACCTGCCGGGGCCGCTCGCCGATGCGATCGTCGGCGCCTATCGCGACCTGGGTCGCCGCCACGGGATCGCGCGGCCATCGGTGGCGGTGCGTTCAAGCGCGACGGCCGAGGACCTGCCGGATGCAAGCTTTGCCGGGCAGCAGGAGACATTCCTGAACGTGCGCGGCGAGCGGGCGCTGCTGGAGGCGTGCCGGCGCTGCTACGCCTCGTTGTTCACCAATCGCGCGATCAGTTATCGTGAGACCAAAGGCTTCGACCATCAGTCCGTCGCCTTGTCGATCGGCGTCCAGTTGATGGTGCGATCCGACCTTGCAGGATCGGGCGTGATGTTCACCCTCGACCCCGAGACCGGCTTTCCCAATGTGGCGGTGGTCAGCGCTGCCTGGGGACTTGGCGAAACGGTGGTGCAGGGGAGTGTCGATCCCGACATCTTCACCGTGTTCAAGCCGCTGGCGAACGATTCCCGTTTCGTCCCGATTGTCGAGCACAAGCTGGGCGCGAAGGCGCAGAAGATGATTTTCCACCAGGGCGGCAGCGCGCGCACCAAGACGGTGGATACCTCGCGGATCGAGCGCGCGAGCTTCGTCCTGAACGATGCCGAGGTGCTGCAGCTGACCCGCTGGGCGGTGCTGATCGAGCAGCATTACGGCCGACCGATGGACATCGAATGGGCCAAGGACGGCGAGACCCAGGAACTGTTCATCGTCCAGGCTCGCCCGGAAACGGTGCAATCCGCGCGGCGGGGCGAGGTGGTGCGGACGTGGCATTTGAAGGAAAAGGGCCCCGTGCTGACCACCGGCGCTGCGGTCGGCGACATGATCTGTTCGGGCGAGGCGTGCATCATCCGCTCGCCTGCCGATATCGGATCGTTCCGCGACGGATCGATCCTGGTGGCGGAAACGACCGATCCCGACTGGGTGCCGATCATGCGCCGGGCGGCGGGGATCATCACCGATCATGGCGGGACCACAAGCCATGCGGCGATCGTCAGCCGCGAACTGGGCGTGCCGGCGGTGGTGGGCACCGGGGACGCCACCTCGCTGATCGCGGATGGCGCCGAGATCACCCTGTCGTGCGGCGAAGGCGACATCGGCAAGGTCTATGCCGGCGAGCTTGCCTATACGATCGACGAGATTGCCGTCGCCGACTTGCCGCAGGTGCACACCGAGTTGATGATCAACTCGGGTGACCCGGCGCAGGCATTCCGCTGGTGGCGGTTGCCGATCCAGGGCGTCGGCCTTGCGCGGATGGAGTTCATCGTCTCCACGTTGATCAAGGTGCATCCAGTGGCGCTGATCCACCCGGATCAGGTGACCGACGAGAACGATCGCCGCGCCATTGACCGGCTGATCGCCGGGCACAGCAGCGGGGCGGATTTCTTCGTCGAAACGCTGGCGAGCGGGATCGCCAAGATCGCGGCGGGGCAGATGCCCAAGCCAGTGATCGTCAGGCTCAGCGACTTCAAGACCAACGAATATCGCCACTTGCTGGGCGGGGCGGCGTTCGAGCCGGTCGAGGCCAACCCGATGCTCGGGTTCCGCGGTGCATCGCGCTACGCCCATCCGCGCTACCGCGACGGGTTCGCGCTGGAATGCCGGGCGCTGCGGCGCGCGCGCGAGAAGCTGGGCATGACCAACATCATCGTCATGGTGCCGTTCTGCCGCACGATCATGGAAGCGGAGGCGGTGCTGGCGGAAATGTCCCGCCACGGGCTGGAGCGGTCCGACGGCGAGCTGCAAATCTACATGATGTGCGAAATACCGTCGAACGTCGTCCTGGCGGAGGAATTCAGCCAGCGGTTCGATGGCTTCTCGATCGGGAGCAATGATTTGACGCAGCTGGTGCTTGGCGCGGATCGCGATTCCGATCTGCTCTCCACCCTGTTCGATGAACGCGATCCCGCGGTGCTTCGCACGATCAGCGACTTCATCCGTCGCGCCCATGCCGCGGGCCGGAAGGTCGGCATCTGCGGCCAGGCGCCGAGCGACCATCCGGAATTCGCCGCCTTTCTGGTCGGCGAGAAGATCGATTCCATCTCGCTCAATCCGGATTCGTTCGTGCGGACCCTGGGGCATGTCGCGAAGGCGGAAGCGACCTTTGCCGGGGCATGATGGCAAAGGTCGTCACGCTTACGCTCAACCCCTCGCTTGACGTCAGCACCTCCACTCGGGAGGTCAGGCCGACCGACAAGCTGCGCTGTGCGGAGCCAGCCTATTACCCCGGCGGCGGCGGGATCAACGTCGCCAACCTGATCCACGCGCTGGGCGGCGACGTGCTGGCGGTGGTGACCGCCGGGGGCCCGTTTCGGGCGCGCTTCGAGGACCTGCTGCTGCGCACGGGTACGCCCTTCGCCTTCATTCCCATCGCCGGGGACACGCGCGCGAACCTGACCGTCGCCGAGGGGCAGAGCGGCAACGAATACCGCTTCGTCATGCCGGGCCCAGTGCTCAGCGCCGCGGAACAGCAAAGCTGCATCGACCGGGTGAAAGGGGTGCGGCCGCCGCCGGAGTTCGTGGTGATCAGCGGCAGCCCCCCGCCCGGGGTAGGGCCGGAGCTGATCGAGCAGCTGGGCGAGTGGTGCAACATGGTGGCCGCGCGGCTGATCCTGGACCTGCCGGGCGATCATCTGCGCACCAGCGGCGCGCGCCGACCGTTTCTGATCAAGCCCAATCTGCGCGAGCTGGAACTGCTGGTCGGCCGCAAGCTGATGGGCGAGGCGGAGGAGGCGGCGGCAGCGGCGGCGCTGGTCGAGACGGGGTTTGCCGAGGTCGTGCTGGTATCGCTCGGGCCGCGCGGGGCGCTGCTGGTGAGCCGGGAGGGCGTCGAGCGGATCGTGGCGCCGGCGGTCAAGGTGCGCAGCGCCGTCGGCGCGGGCGATGCGATGGTTGGCGGCACGACATGGGGGCTGTCGCAGGGTTGCTCGCTGGGTGAGGCGGCCCGCTTCGGAGTCGCCGCCGGCTCCGCCACGCTCCTTACCAGTGGCACGCAGGTTGCGGCGCCAGAGGCGATATACGGCCTGTTCGAAGGGCTCCGGCCCGAGCGATCGGTGCTGGCGACGCGCTCACGGCCCGCCCGATCGTCGGTCGATCGGGACTCTACGTAATTCCTTTTCGCCGTACGGCCGTAAGATCGGATTCGGTTTTAGTTCAGAGGATCCGATGCGCAGCGACGTCGAATATGCCATCTTCCGCGCCCGTGCCGAACTGACGATGGTGCGTCGGGCACGCAGCACCGAGGCGCGCACCGCGCATCTGGAACTGGCGCGCCGCTATCTCGCGCAATGCCCCGGAGAGGGGCCTTCACGCGAGCTGCGCTGATCGGCTGCGCTGAATAAGGGCGAGCGGCGTCACGCTGTGCGTCGCCGGCTGCCCTTGCTGCTATCCTCGTGCTGTCGCTTTCCCGTGGTCGCTTGCTCCGTCGGTTGACCGTTCCGGTTGCCGCCTCGGCTGGCTGCCCTCCTTTGCCGAGGCGGCAATTGCCATCTAGGCGATGCGTCGTCCCCGATGCACTACGTAAATCACCCTAAAGATGAACGGGTGGTGTGACCCCGCGGTTCGGGCATTTTTGCGCGCTATTGGCGGGAGAAAGATGCGAATGTTGCGGCCGGTGAGCGAGCGGAAGCGTGCTTTTTCTGCGACATCATGAGCGTCGACTTGCGCGATCATTTGGGTAACTTCGGCTGAGCCATCGCTGGCGGACTCTCATGCGCACCCTCCGCACGAAGGGCGCGCGATGCTGCGGTGAAAAGCCTTGTCGATTGTTCGTTTACCATTGGACGGTGCGAAGCTGTTTCCTGCGCGGCCGTCATTCACGCGGCGGCATCGTCCTCCTTCTGGTTCACGTCGCCGTCATCCTTGCGAATGAAGCTGATCTTCCCCTGGGTTTCCAGGATCGCCCATGCGACATCCTTCATGCGCGCGATGCCGGCGAGGCGCATTTCCGCCTCCACCTCGCCACGCGTGATGCGGTCGCGGCGAAGGTTCGCCTCGATCAGCTCGCCGTCGCGGATGATCACCTGCGGCTGACCATCGAGCAGCTTCTCAAGCCGCGGCGAGAGATAGGTCGCCCAGCTCATCACCAGCGCCCAGAAGGCAAAGGTCGCGATGGCGAGGATCGAGCCGGTGAGGCTGAAATCGTTGTGCGTCACCCCCTGCTGCACCAGATCTCCCATCACCACGATCACGACCAGTTCGAAGGGGGTAAGCTGGCCGATCTCACGTTTTCCCAGCAGGCGGAGCAGCAGGTATAGCGCGGCGAAGGTGACGCTCGCCCGAAAAACGATATCCATCAGGGCAGCACCGGGATGGAGAGAGCGATCGCGCTCAGCCGGGTGTCGCCGTCGAGCAGGGTGATGGTTCCGGCAAGCCGCCCGACGAGCGGCGGATTGGTCTGGCCGTCGATCTTGATCTCCAGCGTGTCGCCAGCCTTCAGCGCGGGATAGTCGAAGCGATATTGCCCGTCGGCGAAGCTTTCATCGCTGGGCGCCGGAATCTGGCTGTTGATCGTCAGGTCACGCCACAATGCGGCATCGATGCCGATCACCGGCTTGGCGATGTCCTGCCGCGCGACCACCCGGATATGCGTTTCGAAGAACAGGCCGCTGCGCAGCGGGCGGGCAACCTTGACCTCCATGACCGCTGCCGGCGCATTGATCGTGGTGACCGGCGCCGGCGCGCCGCCCAGCGCACCGGTCATCCCCGTCGCGACGATCGCACCCAGGATGATGAAGGCGAGCGGGCTGGCGTGGGCGCGCAGCCCGCTGACCGGTTCGGCATGGCTGGGATCAAGCCCGTCCGGAAAAGCCGCGTCATCCTGCCTGGCTGTCGCCATATCTGCTCCCTGCTGGCGCCCTCTGAGCGAGGCGCCCGGGGCATGAACACCCGGATCTGGCCGGCGGTTTCGTGCGGTGTCCCCGGGCTGACCTGCGCGCACCGCCAGCATCATCAGCGCGCCCGTGATGATCATGCGCCGCGACGCGCCGACCATGCCGTAATCGGCAGGATGGCGCGTGACATCCATTATGGCTGCAATCGTGCGACCGTGAGCGGCCAACGTGTTTAGACATGCCCGGAATGCCGCATGTGTTCGATCAACCGGGCGTATCGACCGGACGAACAATCAGCGGAGACCCGAAGAAGAGGACTGTCCGTGGCCGTATTGCTGCACAAGATCGCCGACGTGGGCGCGACCGCACTCGGCGGCATTGCTGCCCCGGCATTACGCTTCATGGGAAAGCATCATAACCGGATGACGCGGTTCCAGGCGTTGCAGGATCGTGCCGGATTTCAGGTGCGGACCACGCATTATTACGAGCCGACATATGCGGAGCATGATCTCCCCGCAGACACGCAGAAGGCTCGTTTCCTGCCCGGCTTCGACATGAACGAGGGCGAACAGCTCGCGCTGCTGCGGTCGTTCCGCTTTGCCGAGGAGCTGCGTGCGTTCCCGGACGAAAAGCCGCGCGAGGACGAATACGGATACGACAACCGCATGTATTCCTATGGCGATGCGGAGATCCTCTACAACATGATCCGCCTGAAGAAGCCGGCGCGGATCATCGAGATCGGATCGGGCCAGTCGACGCTCGTGGCCCGCGCCGCCATCGCGGCGAACAGGCGGGACGACGAGGGCTATACGTGCGCCCACATTTGTATCGAGCCGTATGAGATGCCCTGGCTGGAGCGAACGGGCGTCACGGTGGTCCGGGAGCGGGTGGAGGACCTGGATCTCGCCTTCTTCGATGCGCTCGACGCCAACGACATCCTGTTCATCGACAGCTCGCACGTCATCCGCCCCTGGGGCGACGTGCTGCGCGAATTCCACCAGATCGTGCCCAGCGTGAAGAGCGGCGTGATCGTGCATGTGCACGACATCTTCACGCCCTATGACTATCCGGAGACATGGCTGCGCCAGGATCGCCGGCTGTGGAACGAGCAATATCTGATGGAATCGTTCCTCTGCTACAATTCGCAGTTCAAGGTCATCTGCGCCAACCATTGGCTGAAGCAGCAACGGTTCGATGAATTCATTGCTGCGTGTCCGATGACGGCGGAGCATCCAGATGCGAAGCCGGGCGGATTCTGGTTTCAGCGTATCTGAAGCGCTATCGGCGCTGCGGGTACGCACTCATGCGCGCGCGGGCTACGGCGGCGTGGAATCGCGTCGTCCAGCGCAGTTCAATCGTTAGCACCTCGGTTGATCGCGTGCTGCTGGCCCCAAGCTTAGAAGGCTTGTCAAGGCGCATTCGGAAATGTTCCGGAATGGCGGAAAAGATTAGCTTATTTGTCCCGGGTGGTCCGGGATCGTTGCGCAATATCCGCGGCGGCGCTCAACTACCTATTTGAAAAGTCGGACGTGGTGCTCGCCTTGTGAAAACGTGCCCAAGCTGACCCCTAACGGAGAACGGTGATGCGATTAATAGCGGTTGCCGCATAGACGGAAGCTTACCAGCGGCACAATTTCACCATCACACTTGGTGTGCAGCGTTACCTGTGCTGCTTTGCAACCTCTGAAGCGTTTCGCCTCGCGATTTTCTCCTCTGCCTCAGCCAACGCTGCTTCGTCCAAGCGGCCGATGGCAGTGGGGTAATATCCCGCGCGAACATCAAAGCCAGTGATTATCGAGCCAAGACCAAGAGCCCGCGCCACGGTTTCAATTAGGCCGTGATAGCGTTCGATAATACGTTCTGAATTGACCGGCTGCTGACTTACAGCCTCAAAAAACAGCCGTCTGGCATCCCTCACCTCAGCGTGGGCCGCAAACGCGACGTCCACCGAGTTGATAGCTGCCCGCGCCTCAGGGTTTAGGATTTCCGCGCGGCACCGCATGAGTGTCGCAAAGACGTTCATTTGAAAACGCTGCAACTCTTCCGTTGCTTGGTTTTGAGCCCTCAGTCGTTCCGCGAATTCAGCTGCCATTTTGGGCGCCCGCCAGGCTATTACTAGCGCAGCTATCGCCGCCACCATCGTCAGGACTGAACTCGCGGCGCTTACCCAATCAGTTATGGAAGGTTGCAATCGAGCACTCCCCGAATCAGTGGCGCTACCTATCCGCTACATGATCGATCGCCACTGGCTCACACTAGCGCATAAGTTACTGAGAGATGGCGCGCCCGGCAGGAATCGAACCTGCGGCCCCAAGCTTAGAAGGCTCGTGCTCTATCCAACTGAGCTACGGGCGCGCACGCGATGTGCGTTAGCGTGGATTGCCGACGCGGGAAACCGTTGCCATGATCTTTCCATGGACGAGGCAACGCCGCATCGCGTGACAGCATCTGCGCTGCACGGCAAGAACCTGCGCTATTATGACTTTGTCATGGCGGCGTTCGTCGCCATCCTGTTGCTGTCCAATGTGCTTGGCGCGGGCAAGGTTGCGCAGGTCTGGCTGCCCGGCGTCGGCTATTGGCCGTTCGGCGCGGGCATTTTGTTCTTTCCGGTCAGCTATGTGATCGGCGACGTGCTGACCGAAGTCTATGGCTATGCCCGCGCGCGGCGCGTGATCTGGGCCGGCTTTGGCGCGACGGTTTTCATGGCGTTGATGGCATGGGTGGTGGTCGCGCTGCCGCCGGCGCCCGACTGGACCAACCAGGCGGCTTATGAGGCGGTGTTCGGGCAGGTGCCGCGGATCGTGGTCGCCAGCATGTGCGCCTTCTGGGCGGGCGAGTTCGTCAATTCCTACGTGCTGGCGCGGATGAAGGTGGCGACCGGCGGCAAGCATCTGTGGATGCGAACGATCGGATCGACGGTGGCGGGGCAGGGGGTCGACAGCCTGATCTTCTACCCCATGGCCTTCTGGGGCGCGGAGGGGTGGACGACGCAGCTCGTCCTGACGGTGCTCGTCACCCAATGGGTGCTGAAAGTGTCGTGGGAGGCGCTGCTGACGCCGGTGACGTATGTGGTCGTGGGCTGGTTGAAGCGCGCGGAGGGCGTGGACGTCTATGACGACGGGACGGACTTCACGCCCTTCGGCGCGAGCGTCTGACAGCGCGCTGGAGGGGCGGCGGCATAGCGCACCGCCCCGTCCGGCTTCAGCCGATCTTTTCGAGCAGACCTTCGAACAGGCGGCGGCCGTCGAGCCCGCCATGCGCGCTTTCGACGCGACGCTCGGGGTGCGGCATCATGCCCAGCACGTTGCCGGCATCATTGAGGATCCCGGCGATCCGCCGCGCGGAGCCGTTGACGTCCTCGGCATAGCGGAACGCGACGCGCCCTTCGCCTTCGAGCCGGTCGAGCGTCTCCTGATCGGCGACGTAATTGCCGTCGTGGTGCGCGACGGGGACGGTGATCGTCTCACCCGCGGCATAGCGGCTGGTGAATGCGCTCTGGCTGTTGTCGACGGTCAGCGCGACATCGCGGCAGACGAAGTTCAGCCCGGCGTTGCGCATCAGCGCGCCCGGCAGCAGGCCAGCCTCGGTCAGCACCTGGAAGCCGTTGCAGACGCCAAAGACGGGAAGCCCGCCGGCGGCCTTGTCCGCTACGGCGCGCATGATCGGCGACCGCGCGGCCATCGCGCCGGAGCGCAGATAGTCGCCGTAGGAGAAGCCGCCCGGCACGGCCAGGAGGGACAGGCCCTCCGGCAGCTCCGTTTCGCGGTGCCAGACCATGATCGGCGGCGTGCCGGTGACGCTTTCGAGCGCCACGGCGATGTCGCGATCGCAGTTCGACCCCGGAAAGACGACGACCGCTGTCTTCATGCGCGCTCCACCCGGTAATTCTCGATCACCGTATTGGCGAGCAGCTGGCGGCACATCGCGTCGACCTGCGCGTCATCGACCGTGTCGGCGACGTCCAGCTCGATCAGCTTGCCCACGCGGGCACCCTCGACACCGGCGAAGCCGAGGCCCGACAGTGCGTGTTCGATGGCCTTGCCCTGCGGGTCGAGCACGCCGGGCTTGAGCGTTACGTAGATGCGAAGCTTCATGCCGTGGCCCGCTATTCGATGCGGTCGCGGATCGCAACCGTTGCTGGTGTCCAGCCGGGGCTTACTTGCCCCGGCGCTCGCGATGCTCGGCCATGTCGAGGATCGCCGTTTCGCCACCTTCGGGCAGCAGGCCAAGCCGGCGGGCGACCTCCTGATAGGCCTCCACCTCACCGCCGAGGTCGCGGCGGAACCGGTCCTTGTCCAGCTTCTCGTTGGTGGTCATGTCCCACAGGCGGCAGCCGTCGGGGCTGATCTCGTCCGCAAGGATGATGCGGCTGTAGTCATTGTCCCACACGCGGCCGAACTCGAGCTTGAAGTCGACCAGGCGGATGCCGACCGCGCCGAACAGGCCCGAGAGGAAATCGTTTACGCGGATCGCCAGGTCGGCGATGTCGTGCATCTCTTCCTGGCTGGCCCAGCCGAACGCCGCGATATGTTCGTCGGAGATCATCGGATCGCCGAGCGCATCGTCCTTGTAGCAATATTCGAGGATCGTGCGCGGCAGCTGGGTGCCTTCCTCGATCCCGAGCCGCTTGCTGAGCGAGCCGGCGGCGACATTGCGGACGATCACCTCGATCGGCACGATCTCGACCTGGCGGATCAGCTGCTCGCGCATGTTGAGGCGGCGGATGAAGTGGGTCGGCACGCCGATGTTGCCGAGCAGGGTGAAGATGTGCTCCGAAATCCGGTTGTTCAGCACACCCTTGCCGTTGATCGTGCCCTTCTTCTGGGCATTGAAGGCAGTGGCATCGTCCTTGAAATATTGGATCAAGGTGCCGGGTTCGGGACCCTCGTACAGGATCTTCGCCTTGCCTTCGTAAATCTGCCGGCGCCGCGCCATCGCATCACCCCTGAAATGGACAGCCCCGGCGACGCGACGGAAGCGGCGCGGCCGGGGCGGGAATGGCGAGGCCTATACGGGAAGGGGCGTGCGCACGCAATCGGATGCGGATTACCGCGTAGCGCGCTTAGTCGCGCATCCCGAGCGCCGTGCGGATTGCCGTGCGGGTTGCCGCCCAGGCTGCGGTATCAGGCGTGACCAGCTCGACATGTCCCGTTTCAGGCACGGTGACGAGCGCGACTCGATCGCCGGCAGCGGTGGCGCGCGCGACATAGTCGGTCGCCATCCGGTACGGGATGATGCGATCCTCGCGCCCGTTGATCAGCGTCTGCGCAACGCCGAGCGGGAAGAGGCGGGGGACGGAGGTGTCGGCATATGGATCCGCCCGATCGCTGCCGACCAGCCGCTCCACCACCTTTATGCCGCAGCCATTGTCGGGGCTGGCGGCGGTCGCCTCCAGGTCGGGCAGCCCGCCGAGGCTGATGACATGGTGGATCGGCAGCGGTGTGGCGGTGTGCAGCGGGCTGGATCGCGGCAGCCGCGACCGGCCGGCGAGCCACAATGCGAGGTGGCCACCGGCGGAATGGCCCACGGCGACGACGCGCGAGGGGTCGAGGCGGAAGCGTGCCGCCTCCGTCAACAGACGGTCGGCCGCCGCCGCCGCGTCGGCGAAGGTGCCGGGATAGCCGCCGCCCGCCCGGTCGACCCCCCGGTAATCGATGTTCCACACGGCGATGCCCGAGTCGCGCAGGTCGCCGGCCACCCGGTCCATCAGCGTGCGATCGGCGATCGAGGTCTGCCAGCATCCGCCATGGACCATCAGGACGACGGGATGCGGGCCGGGCCCGGCGGGCACCCACACGTCCACCTTCTGCATGTGGTCCGCACCATAAGCGACCGTGGCGTCCGCCGCCGGGCGGGGGCGACTGGTCAGGTCGTCCCAGGTGAGCGGCTTGAAGGACGCGGCTTCCTGCGCGGCGGTTTTCTGATCGGTCTGGGGCGGCATGGCTGGGGCGGACCATGGCGCAGCCAGCAGGGCGCAGGCAAGCGGCAAGGCCACTCTGAATGTGCGGCGGTTGGTACGGCGTGGCGCGATTGGGGAGGCGGGCATGGCCGCTATCTGTGGCACGGCACGCAGGAGCCGCATAGATCGGTGTGCGGAACGGTTGTGGAACATGGCCGACGCCTGCTAGCACGCCCGCCATGCCGACTGATGCGACCGTGCTGCCCCCCGACAATCCGCCTGTCGGCGTGTTCGACGCGCCGTTCGATTCCGCGCTGTCCGAGCGCTATCTCGTCTATGCGCTGTCGACGATCACCGCGCGATCGCTGCCCGATGTTCGCGACGGGCTGAAGCCGGTTCATCGGCGTCTGCTGTGGGCGATGCGGCTGCTGCGGCTCGATCCGACGCAAGGGTATAAGAAATGCGCGCGCGTCGTCGGTGACGTGATCGGTAAATACCATCCGCATGGTGACCAGTCGGTCTATGACGCGATGGTGCGGCTCGCGCAGGATTTCGCGCTGCGATATCCGCTGGTCGACGGGCAGGGTAATTTCGGCAACATCGATGGCGATAATGCCGCGGCCTATCGTTATACCGAGGCGCGGCTGACCCAGGTCGCGATCGACCTGATGGACGGGCTGGACGAGGACGCCGTTTCCTTCCGCCCGACCTATAATGGCGAGGAGCAGGAGCCCGAGCTGTTCCCCGGGCTGTTCCCCAATCTGCTGGCGAACGGGGCGAGTGGCATTGCGGTCGGCATGGCGACGTCGATCCCGCCGCACAATGCTGCCGAGCTGCTCGACGCCGCCATCGCGCTCATCGACGATCCCGCGGCCGATCCGCTGGCGTTCGTCCACGGGCCGGATTTCCCCACCGGCGGCTTGCTGGTCGATCCGCCGGCGATCATCCGCGAGGCCTATGCCACGGGCCGCGGCGCATTCCGCGTGCGGTGTCGCTGGAGCGTGGAAAAGGAAAAGGGCGGCGGCTGGCAGATCGTGGTCAGCGAGATCCCCTATGGCGTTCAAAAGGGCAAGCTGATCGAGCAGATCGCCGGCCTGGTGAATGACAAGAAGCTGCCGATCCTGGCCGATGTGCGCGACGAATCCGACGCGGAGATCCGGCTGGTGCTGGAACCGCGCAGCCGCACGGTCGATCCGCAGGTGCTGATGGACGGGCTCTACCGCCTGTCCGATCTCGAAACGCGCGTGCCGCTGAACCTCAACGTGCTCGACGCGCGGCGCACCCCGCGGGTGATGAGCCTGGCCGAGGCGCTCGCCGCCTGGGTGGAGCATCAGTTCATCGTGCTCCGTCGTCGTACCGAGCATCGGCTGGGCAAGATCGCCGATCGGCTGGAGCTGGTGAAGGGTTATATCACCGCCTTCCTCAACCTCGACCGGGTGATCGAGATCATCCGCACCGAGGATGAGCCAAAGGCCGTGATGATCGCCGAGTTCGACCTCACTGACCGGCAGGCCGAGGCGATCCTCAACATGCGGCTGCGCAGCTTGCGCAAGCTGGAGGAGATGGAGCTGAAGCGCGAGCAGGCCGCGCTGGAAAAGGAGCAGGCGAGCCTGCAGTTGCTGCTCGGTTCCGACCAGCGGCAGCGCACGCGGATGAAGAAGGATCTGGCGACGATCCGTGACCGCTATGGTCCGGAGACGGCGCTGGGCAAGCGGCGCACCACGCTGGAGGAAGCCGCGCCGGCGCGCGAGATCCCGCTGGAGGCGATGATCGAGCGCGAGCCGATCACCGTGATCCTGTCGCAGCGCGGCTGGATCCGCGCGATGAAGGGGCATGTCGAGCTGGCCTCGGCCGAGACGCTGAAGTTCAAGGAGGGCGACGGCCCCGCCTTCGCCTTCCACGCGCAGACGACGGACAAGCTGCTGCTGTCGGCGGAGAACGGGCGCTTCTACACGCTGGCGGCGGACAGGCTTCCCGGCGGGCGTGGCTTTGGCGAGCCGGTGCGCGCGACGATCGACCTCGATGGCGGGATCGGCATCGTGCGGCTGCTGAAGGCGGAGCGCGACGGCAAGCTGCTGGTCGCGGCGAGCGACGGGCGGGGCTTCGTGGTGCCGGTCAACGACGTGATCGCCGAAACGCGCAAGGGCAAGACGGTGGTGACGCCGCGCCCGGGCGCGCGGCTGTCGGTGGTGCGCCCGGTCGGCAAGGACGACGATTATGTCGCGGCGATCGGTGACAATCGCAAGCTGGTGGTGTTCCCGTTGAGCGAGTTGCCGGAAATGACGCGGGGGCAGGGCGCGCAGCTGCAACGCTATCGCGATGGCGGGCTGAGCGATGCCATCACCTTCCGCTATGCCGATGGGATCAGCTGGGCGATGGGTGGCGAGACCGGGCGTACACGCACGGAGAGCGACGTGTCGCCGTGGCGTGCCGCACGTGGTGCTGCGGGGCGGATGCCGCCCACCGGCTTCCCGCGCGACAACCGCTTCACCTGAAATCTTCTTCGATTTAGCGAAACTTAACGCGCGCGGGGGTAGCGAGAGGACAATGCCCTTCTCCGCCGTCCTTACCACGCCTCGCGAGCCTCAACAGAGCGCGCCAGGGCGAACCGCGGCCGAGGGGGCGCTGGAGCTGCTGCCGATCGCGGCGGTGGTGGTGCGGCTGGAGGGCCGCAGGCTCACTTTCCAGCTGCCCAATGCGATGTTTCGCCGCCTGGAACTGGGCACGGCGGAATCGCGCAAGTTCGCCGAGCCGCTGACCGAATTGAGCGGGCGGATCATTGATTTCCTGTCGGGCGAGGACGTGCGCGAGCGCCTGTCGCTGACATTGGGCAGTTGCGTGGAACAGCGCCGTTTCGATGTCACGCTGGCGCGGATCGCCGGGGAAGGGGCGCCCCACTGCCTGCTGACGTTGCTCGACCAGACGGCCGAGATGCGCACCGAGACGAGTTTGCGGCGCGAAATGACCACCGACAGCCTGACGGGGTTGCCGAACCGCGAAGGCTTTGGCGATCGGCTGGAGGAGCGGCTGACGGCAGGTGCGACGGATTGTGCGGTTCTGGTCATCGACCTCGATCGCTTCGGCCGGATCAACAGTTGTCTCGGCAGCATGGCCGGCGACGAATTGCTGATGACGGCGGCGCGGCGGATCAAGGGCGCATTGCGCGCGACGGACGTGCTCGGCCGGATCGGCGGCGATGAATTTGGCGTCCTGCTGACCCTGGACGAGGGGCGCGATGAAGCCGAACATGCGGTTCGTCGGATCCGCGACGTGCTCGCCACGCCGTTTAGGCTCAGCGATTTCGAGATCCGCATCACCTGCGCGATCGGCATGGCATTCGCCGACAACCCCGCGCAGGATGCCGAGGATGTGATCCGCCATGCCCAGTTTGCCGTGCGCAAGTCGAAGGAGACGGGCAAGGCCGAGGCATACGAGACCCGGGCGCTCGACCGGGCCCGCGCACAATTCGCGATGGAAACCGCGCTCCGGCGGGCGATCGATGCCGAGCAGCTGACGCTTCACTATCAACCGGTCTGTGACCTTGCGACCGGCAAGATCATCGCGTTCGAGGCGCTGGCACGCTGGACGACCGAGGATGGCAAAATCATCTCACCGGCCGATTTCATCTCGGTCGCGGAGGAAACCGGGCTGATCGTGCCGATCGGCCGCTGGGCGATCGATGGCGCGCTGCGCACCCTGGCCGAATGGGACGCGCTGGCGGGTGGATCGTGCGACGTGCAGATGGCGGTCAATATCTCGCCGATCCAGTTGCAGCGCGATCACCTGCCGCCGGTGGTGGAGGCGGCGCTGGCGCGTCACGGCCTCGCCGGTGGACGCCTGAAGCTGGAACTGACCGAAAGCGCGCTGATTGCGGATCCCGATCGCAACGCCGCCATGCTGCGCGCGCTGAAGGATACCGGTGCCTCGATCGCGATGGACGATTTCGGTACCGGCTATTCGAACCTCGCCTATCTTCAGCGCCTGCCGATCGACATACTGAAGATCGATCGCAGCTTCGTCACCGACATGATGGCGGATCGCGACAAGATCGCGATCGTGCGCGCGATCCTGAGCCTCGCTGCGACGCTCAGCATGGACACGATCGCCGAGGGGATCGAAAGCCGCGACGTCAGCCAGACGCTCGCCGCGCTCGGCTGCACCTTTGGGCAGGGCTATGCCTTTTCGCCGCCGCTGCCGGCGGACGACGCCTATCAGCTGCTGCTTCGCTGCAACAGCTGATCGAGCACTTCCTGCGCGATCGCCTCGGCGCGGTCTGCGTCGGGAAACCCTTCTGCGATCCACTGTTCCTCGATCTGGCGGAGCGCGCGCGCGACATCGGGGCCTTTGGCGATCCCGCGCCCGACCAGTGACCCGCCGGAGACTGGGAGGCGCGGGGGCGTCCACCCGGTGAGCGCGTCGACCGGCGCGCCCGCGAGCAGCAGGCGATCGATCGCGCCGGTGCAGCCGATGCGATAGGCCAGCGGGCGGGGCCCTTCGTCGCCGATGGGACCAACAGCAATCTCCAGCCGCTTCCGGTCCGCGTTGGACAGCCGCAGCCGTGCGCCCACCCCCTCAGCCGCGGCGGGCGCGATCAGCGCGGCGAGGCGCCGGATCGGATCAGGGGGGATGCCCGCCGCCGCCTCCCGCTCCGCCAGTGCGGCGAGCGCGGCGGTATCCTCGATCTCCGGCAGGACCGGGCGGAAGATGCCCCGCTCGACCATCAAGGCGACGACCGGAACGGCGCGCGGCGCGACGAGCAGCTTCAGCAGCTCCGCCGCGATCCGCTCACGCGACAAGGTCATGAGGTCGTTGGCGCGCGCGGTGCAGGCATCAAGCCCGTCCTCGTCGATCACCCGCCCGAACCGCGCGTGGAAGCGGAAGAAGCGCAGGATGCGCAAATGGTCCTCGGCGATCCGGCGATAGGGATCACCGATGAAGCGGATCCGCCCCTCGCGCAGATCCTCCAGCCCGCCGAACCAGTCGAACACAATGCCGTCGACCGGATCGGCGAACAGCGCGTTCATGGTGAAATCGCGCCGTGAGGCATCCTCCTGCCAGTCGCCGGTGAAGGCGACGGTGGCATGGCGGCCGTCGGTGGTGAGGTCGCGTCGCAGCGTCGTTACCTCGACCACGGTGCCCGACGACACGGCAGTGATCGTGCCATGGGCGAGGCCGGTCGGCACCGCCTTGATCCCGGCACGCTCGAGCCGGGTGATCACCTCCTGCGGTGCGAAGCGCGTCGCGACGTCAATGTCGGACACCGGCAGGCCGAGCAACGTGTCGCGCACCGCGCCGCCCACGAACCGCGCGTTGCCGCCTGCCGCATCCAGCGCCGTCACCAGTTCGTGCAGTCCCGCCCGATCGCGCCAGCCGCCGGCGGGCAGCGTCACAGGCTCCATTGCAGCCGACGCCCCAGGTTCACGATCATGGCCGCGGTTGCGCCCCATATGCGATGATTGTTCCACATGATCTCGTAATAGCGTCGCTCCTGCCCCTGCCAGTGCGATCGCGCCTCCACGTGATTGGCCGTGTCGAGCAGGAAGTCGAGCGGCACTTCGAACACTCGCGCCACTTCCGCCTCCGACGGATGGAGGTCAATGTCGGGCGGCACCACGCCGACGACCGGCGTGACGGTATAGCCGGTGACGGTGCGATAGCGATCGGCCTCGCCGACGATCCTGACCGCTGACGGGGCGAGGGCGATTTCCTCCTCCGCTTCGCGCAGCGCGGCCGCAACCGCATCCTCGCCGGGGTCGAGCCGGCCGCCGGGAAAGGCAACCTGCCCGGCGTGCTGCCGCAGCGTGTCGGTGCGCTGCGTCAGGATCACACCCGGACGCGCGCGATCGGTTACCGGCACCAGCACAGCTGCGGGCTTCATGCTGCCCTCCGCGATCCGGGCTAGGTCGCCATGGTCGCCAGCGAGCGTGATGGTCTGCTGCGCCATCCCTTCGGTCAGCGCCCGGCTGAGGCGCTCCGCCAGCGACGTCACGGCGCGATCGGGAAAAAGCTTCCCCCACTCCACAGGCCGGGGGGATCATGGTCGCCGGCGAGCGCGCGCTCGGCCAGTTCATAATAGACCGGCCGGGCGATCAGCGCCTCCAGCCCGCCGCGGACATGAACATAGGGGTGGGGGCCGTCGGCATGTTCCTCGAAGCGAAGCGGATGCTCCGCCGAGGCAGTCACGATTTCACCCGTGTTCAGGCGGAAGGCGAGCTGGCTGTCTTTCCCAGTCCCTTCCGCCTTCAGCTCGACGGCGACGAAGGGCGCATCTTCCACGTCGATATCGAGCTTCTCGACCGGGGTGACGAGGACGTAGCTGCCGTCGGGCTCGCGGCGGAGGATGCGGCTGAACGCGCGTACCATGGCCGGGCGGCCGATCGGCGATCCCTGATGATACCAGGTGCCGTCGCGGGCGATGCGCATGTCGCTCGGCCCGCAGTGATCGGGATGCCAGCGCTCTACCGGCGGCAGGCGATCCTCGTCGGCAAGGCGGGCGATATCGGCAATGGTGAGCGTGTCGAACGCAGGAGGCGGTGCCATGGGCATGGCCAACAGGTAGGTGAGGGCGGCGGCGGGGTAAAGATCGCCTCCCAAGCTTCCCGACAAGCTTCAGCCCGCGGGCGGGTCACCGGGGCCGATCTCTCCCGCGCCATCGGGAACCCCCTCGCCGCGCGCCAGCAGGCGGTGGCGCTCGACCGGACCCGGCAGGCGCCAGCCGCCGGTACGGTCGGCGGTGAAGCCGAAGAAGCGGCCGTAATATTCGGGATCGCCGATCAGCATCAGCGCCGCGTCGGGGACGCGCTCCAGCGCTTCCTCGACCAGCCGGCGGCCGATCCCCGACCCCTGCCGCTCGGGCACGACCGCGACGGGGCCGACGAGGACCAGCGGCACGCGCCGTCCATCCTCGCCGCGGAACATGGCCGGCCACAACTGGATCGTCCCGATCAATTCGCCATCCTCGATTGCGGCCAGGCTGGGGCCGGCGAGGGCGGCGACGCCCTCGCGCAGGCGATAGGCGGTGCGCGTGTGCCGGTCCGTGCCAAACGCGCGGTCGAGCAACTGCTCGACCAACTGCCCATCAATCTGCTCCAGCCCGATCACCTCGATCACCGGCTTCTCCTGCCCGTACGTCAAGGGACGGGCGCTCTATCGATAGTCGGCCTGAACGCAAGCGGGCATGGCGTCGGCGCGTGCGTGGCGCTAAGCGCGCGGCGTGGAAGACATGCTCGAACTTGAGGTGCACGATCTGGAGGTGCCGGTGCTGACCGGCGTCTATTCAGAGGAAACGCACCTGCCCCAGCCGCTGCGGATCTCGATGACGGTGCTGCTCGACGCGCCCGCCCGATTCGCGCCCGATACGCCGCTGACCGCCTCGAAGAATTATCTCGATCTGAAACATGCCGCGACGACCGCGCTGCCGCCCGGGGTCCACTTCACCCTGATCGAAGGGGTCGCGGATCATATCGCCGAGACGCTGTTCCTGCAGGATGCGCGCGTCCGCCGGGTGAAGATCAAGATCGTCAAGCTCGCCATCGCCGAGGATGGCGAATCGATCGGGATCACCCTCGTCCGCCACCGCCGCTGACGCGCTGATCAATAGGCGTTGGTCGGCGCTCGCCGGCACGGGCCCAGTTGCTGCAGCACGAAGCGATAGTCCTGCTGCGCGATCGCCGCGTCGGCCGGCTCCAGCGCCTGGGTGCTGCGTGCGGGCAACGCGCGGGGCAGGGCGCAGGCCAGGCGATACCATAACAGGGTACCGCGCTGCGGCGGGCCGGCCGAGTCGTCGACGATCTCCGACAGCGCCACGGCCCAGCGCGGCTCTTCGCCGGGGCGGCGCAAAATGTTGAGCGACACCGGGCGGTTGTCCTGCGTGGTCAGGAACACCTGCGTCTCGCCTTCGCCCGGGAGCGACCCGGCGACGTGGAAGGCGTTGCCGACCCCGGTCACGACCGGCGGTGCGTCGGGCGACACCAGTTCGCGACTGATTCGCCGGGTGAGGGAATCGAGCTCGGGGTCAAAGGCGCGCTGGGAATCGGGGCCGGTCAGCTGAATCTGCGTGGGATCGCCGGGCACCGGGCGTGCGAACAGGAGGACGCGTGCCTTGCGATATTTCGGCGCACGGCCCCCCGGGCCGACCGGCGCATCCAGAACATACCCGACCCTCGGTGGGATCGCGCCCGGCCCGCGGATCAGCGCCCCGACATCAGCCTCGATATAAAAGCGCATAAAACCCGGCGGAACATTCGCCGCCTCCGCGCCTTTGATGCGCACGGCAGAAGCGATCGTCGCGTCGAGAACGATCGGGCTGGCGATCACCAGGTCGGCTGTCTCCGCATAGGAGAGCGCCGGCGCGGCGTAAGCTCCGGCTCCTGGCTGCTGGGCGGCGGCGGTGAAGGGGGTGACGGCAATGAGCGCGAAACCAAGCGCGGAGGCACTAATCGTTCGGGTGACCATGCGCATCGGTTAATCCATCCCCTCTCTATGATACAGAAATAAATCTGTCGCAGGGCGATTGTACGTTTGTTGCGTCCGACAAAGCGTTTGCGTGTCGTTAAGGCGCAAGTTAGGAGTCGCTCGGTGCAAGGGTACCGTTTAGCCCTTGCCGACGGACCGGCACGCCCATTTTCCGCCTAGCGGAAGCCGCGGCAGGCCGCCCGGCCCCCTCGGGCCATAGGGATTAGGGAGTGCTTTTGCTGAATGGCCTACTCTGACCAGAAGATGAGCGGGAGCAAGGTCGTCGCGATCGTCATCGTGGCGCTCATCCATGCTGCTCTCGGCTACGCCTTCGTCACCGGCCTCGCGTTCCAGTACGTGAAAAAGGTGTCGGAGAAGCTGAATACGTTTGACGTTGAGGAACCACCGCCCCCGCCGCCGGACGAACCGCCACCGCCGCCGCCTGACGTTCCGATGACGCCGCCGCCCGTTGTGGCGCCGCCGCCCATCGTGACGACTCCGGCACCGCCGGTGACGATCGCTACCGTGCCGACTCCGCCGCCGGTCTATGTACCGACGCCGGTCGCGCCGCCTGCACCCCCGCCGCCTGCGCCTCCCGCGCCGCCGGTGGTCAGCAAGGCTGCCGGTGCAAAGGGTAACCCTGCGGACTGGATCACCACGGACGATTATCCGCCCAGCTCGATCCGTGCCGAAGAAGAAGGCACGACCGTGATTAAGTGGACGATCAACGCCCAGGGTCGCGTGGAGAATTGCGTCACCACCGAGTCGAGCGGCTCGAATGCGCTAGACCAGGCGGCATGCCGCGCGCTGACCCGTCGGGCCCGGTACACGCCGGCCACGGACGCAGCGGGCAACCCGATCGCGACGACGCAGACGCGCCGCGTGGTCTGGAAGCTGCCACGGGATTGATCCAGCCTTAATAGAATCGCGCTTTTCAGAGGGAAACTAATCGAATGATCACCACCATCTTCGCTGCTGCCGCAGGTGCGGCAGACCACGGCGGCGAGAACCCGTACGGCCTCGCCGCCGCGCTTGAGCAGGGCGGTATCATCGCCCAGAGCACCTTCGGCATCCTCGTGCTGATGTCGGTCGTCTCGTTCTACATCATGTTCACCAAGCTCTTCGAGCAGCAGAAGATCATCAACCAGGCGAAGCGCGTCCGCGGCTCGTTCTGGCAGACGACCTCGCTGCGCGAGGGTTCGGCGAAGCTGGAGAAGAACTCGGCCTACAAGCAGATCGTCGACGACGGCCTGCAGGCTCAGGAGCAGCACTCGAAGCTGACCGACCCGGTCGAGGCACATGACTGGCTGCACGGCTCGCTCGCGCGTTCGGAAGCGATGATCAACTCGCGTCTGGGCACCGGCCTGGCGTTCCTGGCGACCGTGGGTGCGACCGCACCGTTCATCGGTCTGTTCGGTACGGTTATCGGCATCTACCGCGCGCTCATCAAGATCGGTGCGGCTGGCCAGGCGTCGATCGACGCGGTCGCCGGTCCGGTCGGTGAAGCGCTCATCATGACCGCGCTCGGTCTCGCCGTCGCCGTTCCGGCGGTGCTCGGCTACAACTGGCTGCAGCGTCGCAACAAGTCGATCGCGGAAGACCTGTCGGCTTTCTCGAACGACGTGCTCGGCTACCTCGCCTCGAACGGCGCGGTGCGCCCGGCGGTTGCTGGTGCGGCCAAGCCGGTCGCAACGAAGCCGGCTGCTACCACCACGGCCGGCCAGGCCGGTGGCGTGCAGACCCGCTCGTAATGGGAAAGCGGGGTTGCCAGCCGGCGACCCCGCCACCTTTCCCGACCGGATAACCGGTGGGAACGAAGACATAGGATAGCCTGACTTATGGCGATGAGCGTTGGTGGAGACTCCGCCGCAGAAACCCCGATGTCGGACATCAACACGACGCCTCTCGTGGACGTCATGCTGGTGCTCCTCATCATCTTCCTGATCGCGGTGCCGGTCGTGATCCAATCGGTTCCGGTGAAGCTGCCGAGCGTACGCTTCGACCCGACCACCACCAAGCCCGAGAACGTTTCCCTCTCGATCACGACCAAGCCTGATGGTGCCTGTGCCGTTTACTGGGGCATGACCCCGGTGACTCACGAGGAGCTGCTGGATCGCGCCGTGGCCAAGCTGAAGGCCGAGATCGAACGGCAGGGCGGCGTGAACGCCCCCGGCCTGGAACTGCCCGAAGCGCATGTGCGCGGTGACGTGAACGTGCCGTGGAAGTGCGTGGCAGGCGCGATCTACAACATGCAGATGGCGGGCTTCGCACGCGTCGGCTTCATTTCCGAGCCGCCGCCGGGCACCGGCACCGAGCGTCTGTAAGCAAGCCACCAGGAGTAATCGATATGGCAATGAGTGGCGGCAAGGACGATGGCGAGCCGATGATGGAGATGAACACGACGCCGTTGATCGACGTCATGCTCGTTCTCCTCATCATGTTCATCATCACCATCCCGATCCAGACCCACGCGGTGAAGGTCGATCTGCCGGTGAATGATCCGAATGCGACTCGGCCGCCGGTCGATCCGCAGAAGAACAAGATCACCATCGCGACCGATGGCACCGTCAGCTGGAACGGCTCGCCGGTCGACCCGGTCCGCCTGCGTCAGTACCTCGACGTGGCGGCAGCGATGAACCCGGAGCCCGAGCTGCACTTCCAGCCGGATCCGACGGTTCGTTACGACACGGTCGATCAGACGCTGGCAGTGATCAAGCGGTCGAACGTGACGAAGCTCGGCTTCATCGGCAACGAGCAATATTACCGCGAATTCTGATCACTCTGGTCATCAGAAGCGCAACGGGGCGGCCTCCTGGAGGTCGCCCTTTTTTTGTGCCTCGTTCGCAGGGCGCGCTTCAGCGCCTTGGTCTGGCGGCGCCCGAGCTGGACGCCGACGAGGCCCCGCGCTGCGCCTCTATCTGCCGCTTCCCCGCACTTGCGCCGTTGTCAGAAAAGTGACACCATCCTGTCATAAAAGCGTAACGAAGCATGTGGCTTCGCGCTGAACGGGAGAAGGTGTGATGCGCGTCGTGTACCTCCTTGCTCTGGCCGGCTGCTTGGCCAGCCCCGCGCTCGCGCGCGATCGCACGGGCTTTAAGGCGATCGAGGCACGGGATTATGCGGCAGCGGAGAAAGTGTTGCTCAACGAGCGGCGCATCTTTCCCAGCCGGCCCGAGCTGATGATCAACCTCGGCACCGTCTATGCCCGCACCGGCCGCCTCGCGGAGGCGGAGGGCTTGTATCGCGCGGCGCTGGATGCCGAGGCGGTGGAGATGGCGTTGCCGGGTGGCGCGATCGCCACCTCGCATGATGTCGCCCGGCGCGGCTTGCGCAGCCTAGCGCCGACGACACTCGCGGTCAGATAAGCGCGCGAACGCGCGGCCGCCTAGGCATCCGTGGCAGCGCTGCGACGCCGTGCTTCTGAAAAGGTGCGGGGGCGAGTGGACGCAGTCTGGCTCGCCTCCGGTTATCAAAGCCGAGGCAGGGTGACCCCGCGCTGCCCCATATATTTGCCCGCGCGATCGGCGTAGCTGACCTCACACGGCTCGTTCCCCTGCAGGAACAGGAACTGGCAGGCGCCTTCGTTGGCGTAGATCTTGGCCGGCAGCGGGGTGGTGTTGGAAAACTCCAGCGTCACATGCCCCTCCCAGCCGGGTTCCAGCGGCGTGACGTTCACGATGATCCCGCACCGGGCATAGGTCGATTTTCCCAGACAGATGACGAGCACGTCGCGCGGCACGCGGAAATATTCCACCGTCCGCGCCAGCGCGAAGCTGTTGGGCGGGATGATGCAGACGTCGGTCTTGCGATCGACGAAGCTGTTTGCGGCAAAATCCTTCGGATCGACCGTGGCCGAATCGACATTGGTGAAGATCTTGAAATCGTCAGCAACTCTAGCATCATAGCCGTAGGAGCTAAGACCATAGCTGATGCAGCCATCGCGCCGCTGCGCCTCGACGAACGGTTCGATCATGCCGTGTTCGCGTGCCTGTTCGCGAATCCAACGGTCGGACAGAATGGACATGCGGCTGCTCCCTCCGCGTGCTCTTCGCCTCCCGCGCTGGCGGTGACAAGTCCCGGCGTGTCAATCGCCGGGTTGGTGGGTGGGATCAGCGGGGGAGGGTGATCGTCGCGACCAATCCGCCGTCGGGACGATTGGCGAGCGTCACCTCGCCGCCGGCGTCCTGCACGATCGCGCGGGTCAGCGCGAGGCCGAGGCCGATCCCGCCGGTGTCGCGGTTGCGCGATCCTTCCAGCCGGGTGAAAGGATTGAAGACGGCAGCCAGTTGATCGTCCGGGATGCCGGGTCCGCGATCGGCGACCGACACTGCGACGGACCGCTCGCCCGCGGTGATCGCCACTTCCGCGGCGCCGGCATATTTCACGGCATTTTCGATGAGGTTGCGGACGGCGCGGCGGAACAGCGTCGGGCGCAGCCGCATGCGCAACCGCTCGACGTCTTCAAAGGCGACGTCGGCGCCCAGATCACGGAAATCCTCCACCACGGCATCGACCAGCGCGGCGAGGTCAACCTCGGTCACCGCCTCGCTCGGCCGCCCGAGCCGCGCCAGCGACAGAATGTCGTCGAGGGTGCGGCTCATTTCCTCGATCGTCGCCGCCATGCGCGCGCGATCCTGTTCGTCCTCGACCGATTCGATCCGCACACGCAGCGCCGCCAATGGCGTACGCAGATCATGGCCGATTGCACCGAGCATTCGGTCCTTTTCGTCCAGCATGTCGGTGACGCGCCGGGTCAGGCCGTTGAAGGCGACGATGAGATCGCGCACGTCGCTCGGCCCCTCGACCGGGACGGCGGAGATTTCCCCGCGCGGGGTGAAAGCGCCGGCTGCCACCGCAAGCGCGCGCATCGGCCGCGAGATGCGGCGCGCGATCCATAACACGGGCAGCAGGATCAGGATGTAGATGATCAGCGTCTGCCCCAGCAGCGCCCAGAAGATGCGGTTGTTGTGGCGCGGCCAGGGCGCGTTGGTGGTCACCCAGCTGCCGTCGGCTTGCTGGACGGCGAACATCAACGTGTCGGTGGGCCGCCCGCCATGGCGCGCCGCCGCACGCGGGCTTCGATGGTCGCCCGGCCGGATGCCGGTATCGATCCGTCCGGGCGTGACGCCGAGCTCGACCAGTTGCTGGCGCAGTTCCTCGCCAACCTTCGGAAGACGCTCAAACCCCGCGGGAATGGGATTGCTGGCGCGTTGCCGCACCCGGCCACGGTCGGTCACCAGGGGCCGGTCGACCGCATGGTCGAGCGCGTCCGCCAGCCGCACCGCCGCCGGCCTGGTGGCCTGAGCGATCTTGAAAGCCGCGCGCTCGCGCAGGATCAGCGCGAGGTTGATCGCCTGCGCCGCAAACAGCGCGATCGCCAGCAGCAGCGCAAGCTGCCCCGACAGGTTGCGGGGAAAGCGCAGGATCACGGGCGGGTCACAGCCGGGTTACTTCCGCGGCGAGCGTATAGCCGCCGCCCCACACCGTCTTGATGAGCTGCGGATTGCGCGGATCGGCCTCGATCTTCTTGCGCAGGCGGCTGACCTGATTGTCGATCGCGCGATCGAACGCCGCCGCCTCGCGGCCCTGCGTCAGGTCGAGCAGCTGGTCACGGGTCAGCACCTGACGTGGCCGGGTCACGAGTGCGTGAAGCAGGTTATATTCGCCGGTCGACAGCGGCACGGCCACGCCCTCGCGGTCGACAAGCGTTCGCTCCCCAGTCTTCAGGATCCAGTCGGCAAAGGCGTAAGCGCCTGCCTCCGGCGCATGTTGCCGCGCACCGCCCGCCTGCACACGGCGTAGGACCACCTTGATCCGGGCGGCAAGCTCACGCGGGGAGAAGGGCTTCACCATATAATCGTCGGCGCCCATCTCCAGCCCGACGATCCGGTCGGTTTCCTCGCTCTTGGCGGTGAGCAGGATCACGGGGATGTCGCTGGTCGCGCGGATATGGCGGCAGAGGCTCAGCCCGTCCTCGCCCGGCATCATGATGTCGAGGATGACGAGATCGATCGCATAGGCGCCCAGCCGCATGCGCGCAGCCTCGGCATCGCCAACCTGCGTGACCCGAAACCCCTGTTTGACCAGATATTGCGCCAGCGGCTCGCGGATTGACCGCTCGTCGTCGACGAGCAGCAGGTGGGGCGTATCGACCATGATGTCGGCATCTAGCATGTCATGCTCCGCCGGAAAGGGCCGGGCGACATGATCGTCGCCCGGCTCCGGTCATCGGTTGATCGCACGGCGTGGGCTCAGCGCGCCGGTCGAGCCTCGCCGTTGGGGGCACCGCGCATCTTCATCGCGCCGCGGGCGGCCTGCCGCTCGGCCGCGTCGATGCGGCCATCGCGGTTGGTGTCGACGCGGTCGAACATGGCGCCGGCCGCTGCAACGGCTTCGGCCTTGGTCAGCACGCCGTCGCGGTTGGCATCGGCACCCATCATCATGCCCATGCCGCCGCCATGACGACCGCCGCGCTTGCCCTTCCACTTGTCGCGCATCGCCTGGCGCTCGGCCGCGTCGATGCGGCCATCCTTGTTCGCGTCCATGCGATCAAAGCGCTGGCCGGCACGTTCACGGAACTGCTCGCGGGTTACCTCCGCCTCAGCGCCGCCACGGCGACCGCGGTGCTCGCCAGCGGTCAGCTTGCCGTTCTTGTCCGCGTCGAGCCGGTCGAAGCGGGCATCAGCCGCGGCCAGCGCCTCGGCACGGGTCACCACACCGTCGCGGTTGGTGTCGGCAGCGCCGGGGCCCCGCTGCGTGGCAGCGGTGGGGGCGGCGGTCTGGGCGATGGCCGCACCGGAGATCGCGGTGCCAGCGAGGGCGGCTGCAAAGATAAAGCGTTTCATTGACTTACGGGTCCTTCCTAAAGGAGAAGCTCTTGCTTCCCGTCATGGGACCCATATGCACACCGATTGTCGCGCGTGTTTGTCAGCGCGCCGCAAAAGTGTCGCAAATTGTCACGGTGCTGCCGCTGCTCCGGCTCAATCGATCAGTCGTTGGCGCAGCGCCTCGCGGCGTGCTGCATCCACGCCCAGCACCGCCTCGGCATATTGCTCGACCGATCCGTGGCGCTCCTCGATTGAGCGCGTCGCGGCGTGCAGGTAATCCGCATCGACGCCCATCAACGTCACGATCGCGTCGCCGGTGATCTGGCTGCCATAGCGCTCGCGGATCGAATCGCCCGCGGCCGCGATCCGGCGCGCCTGATTGCCCGCGACGTTGGTGAGGAGGTAATCCGCCATCACGTCATCCTCATGAACGCCGAGCAGGCGGTGGAGCAGCGCCGCCGCAAGCCCGGTGCGGTCCTTGCCCGCCAGGCAGTGCAGAAGGCTCGGTCCCTCGCGGGTGGCCAGCGCGTCGAAGTACAGGCTCAGCGAGCGGACCAGCACTTCGCGATAGGGCATGTTGACGTAGAGCCGCGTCATCGCCTCCTTCGCCTCCGCCGCCGTCGCGATGCCGCGCCCGGCCTCTTCGTGCGGCGCCAGTTCGGAGCCGACGGTCTCGCCCGCCGCGAACAGCACGACGGCATCGAACGGCTCGGGCCGCAGGCAGGGCATCGACTGCCGCTCGCTGTCGCCACGCAGGTCGATCACCGTCGACAGGCCGATCTGCGCCACGCCGGCGAGGTCGTCGGGGGTGGCGGCGCCATGCTGGCCGGACCGCCAGAGGATCCCGCTCCTCAGCCGGCCATCGCGCGCCGCATAGCCGCCATAGTCACGGAAATTGTGGATGCCTTCGAAGGTACGGACGCGTTCGTTCATGCCCGCCGCGCTACCCCATTTCGATGACAATGTCGCGTCGTTTAATGAAGATGGCTTAGCTGAACGAGCGGCAGTGTTCCCCGCCGATCGTCACGCGGGGTCGCCATCCTTGTACTTCATCTCGAGGAAGCGGCCGCGCGTTTCGAGCGAATCGAGATCACCGCGGGCAAGCTCCTCGCTCATCTGGCCGATCTCGCGCTCGATAAGTTCCAGCCCCTCGATCAGCTGGCGGTCGGGCGTCTTGCCGTTGCGCTCGGTAGCGCGCAGCTCGGGCGGCACGCGTTGATAGTCGCGGACGAAATCGGGCAGCTGCTCACCGACCAGCCGGCGGATGTCGGCACCGGCGGGCGTTTCGTCGCCGACCGTCTGCAACTGCTTGCCCAGCGTGTCGAGCCGGAGGCCGATTCGGTCGGCGATCTGGACGGCAGGCGCGGGCAGGGCCGGTCGCTGCGCATCGAGCCAGCGCGTCGTCTGCATCGGCAGCGCCTTCAGGTCGCTGCGCGCCAGCTTTTCATGAGTCACCGGGCGCGGGCCGGGGGCAAAGGCGATCGCGAGCGTCACTGCCGCCATCATCATCAGCACCGCCAACGCGCCGAACAGCCCGATCGGCATTATCGCGATGCCGATGATCGCCGCGGCAAACAGGATCGCGGCATTGGCCACGCCGATCGCCGCGACGCGCTTCGCCACGCTGCGCCGTTGCCGCGGCCGCCGGCTGACCGCGCGCGTGCCCGGCAGCGTGTCGAACGATTGCAGCCGCACGCGATCGAGCGTGTTGCGCGCGCTCGACAGCGCCTGATCGGTCTCGTGCGAGGTCACAGCGACTCCAGCTTGAAGGTCTCGGGCGAATTGCCCAGCCGGTTCTGCGCCGCGCCTTCCGCCCGGGCGATATAGCCGCGCGATTTCTCGACCTCGCCCGACAGCGTGTCGACGGTGGTCTTCATCGAATCCAGCGCCTTCAGCTTGAACGTGTCGATCGCGTCCATCGTCTCGTAGATGTTCTGGAACGCGCGCTGCAGCGTCTCAAGCGGGATGGCGGAGCTCGCCGCCTGCTCATGGATGCGCGCGGTGTTGGACCGCAGCAGCTTGCCGGTCGAATCGATGATGTTGGCGGTCGTGGTGTTGAGCTGCGTGATCTGTTCCAGCACCAATTTCTGGTTGGTCATCGCCTGCGCCACCGTCACCGCGGTGCGCAGCGCCGCGACCGTGGTGGTCGATGCGCGATCGACGCCCTTGATCAGCTCCACATTGTTCTTCTTGACCAGGTCTAGCGCCAGATAGCCCTGCACCGTGACCGCCATCTGGGTCAGCAGGTCCTGTGTCCGCTGCCGGGCGTAGAACAGGGCGGTCTCGCGGATCGCCTTCGCCTTGGCCGGATCGGTCGCGTCCAGCTCGTTCGCCTTGTCCTCCAGCTTCTGGTCCAGCATCTTCGACAGCTGGATCATCTGTTCCAGCTTGCCCATTGCGCTCCACAAATTGGCGCGCTCGGTGTCGATCGACGCATTGTCCATCAACAACTCGTCCTTGCCCGACGCCAGGCTCTTCAGGATCGAGGCGATGTGCGTCTGGCTGGATTTGTAGCTGTCGAAATAATTGCGCATCTTGTTGCCGAACGGGATGATCCCGAACAGCTTCTGCGGCGCGGTCAGATTGCCCTTCTTGCCGGGGTCGAGATCCTCGACCACGCGGCGCAGCTGGGCGAGATCCTTGCCAACGCCGGTTTCCTGATCCATCGCCCGCACGGGACGATCGAGGAAGCGGTTGGACTGGCCCGCCGCATCGCGGATTTCCTTGGCGCCCATGTTGGTGATCGCATCGACCACCTTGCCGAATTCCGGGCTGTTGGCGTCGCGCTCCATCAGCTGCTGAACGGCGTAATCGGCGCGTTCCTCCAGCTTCGATTTCACGCCTTCCTCGACCGGTACAAGTCCCGCGGCCTTCTCCGCCGTCACGGTGGGCACCGGGTCGGGCGGCGTCAGCTTCAGCGCCGTGTCCGTCGCGGTGATCGTTTCAGGGGTGGTCGCCATCTACATCCTCCAGCGTCAGCCTCCACGATGGCGGCTGACGGTGCTTCGTTCAAGTGTACCAGTGATATAATACGCTGGTCGGACTCGCGCAAACGTGCCTGATTTCACGCGCTGTCTTTCGATTGGCACGGAAAAGTAACGAAGCTGCCACGACAGGGGCCTAGCGGCCGCTCACCACAGCCAGAACATTCGGGGGAATATCATGAACCGCGCCTTCTCGGGCGGCGTCGTCGCAACGCTGCTCGCCTGTTCTTCGACGGCCGCACTCGCCCAGGCTCAGGTGCCGGGAGATGATGGCGACATCGTCGTCACCGCGCAGAAGGTGGAGCAAAGGATCGAGGACGTGCCGCTCGCGGTCACCGCCGTCACGCAGGAACGGATGCGCGAGATCGGCGTCAATTCGCTTGCCGAGGTGGCGTTGTTCGTCCCGGGCCTGCGCGTGCAGGAGCAGAGCGCGAACAACCCCGGCTTCGTGATCCGCGGCATCACCTCGGATTCGGGATCGTCGCAGCAGGGCGCGCGCGTCACCCTCTACTATAACGGCGTTGATATCAGCCGGTCTCGCGGGGCGTATCAGGACCTCTTCGATCTCGAGCGGCTCGAGGTGGTGAAGGGCCCGCAGGCGACGCTGTTCGGCACCGCCGCCGCGATCGGCGCGGTCAGCATCGTCTCGGCGAAGCCGCAGCCGGGCTTTTCGGGTGAATTGCTGGCGAGCTATGGCAATTACGATCGCGCGCAGGTCTCCGGCTTCCTTAATGCCGGGAACGATACGCTCGCCGCGCGCCTCGCCTTCGCGTACAAATATCGCGACGGCTATGTCCGCAACATCGCTGGCGATCCGGATGTGCCGAACCAGAGCCAAGGTCGCGTCGATCAGGACGATCTGAACGGCCAGGATCAGCGCGGCATCCGCGGCTCGCTGCGCTGGACGCCGTCGGACGCCGTCACAGCCGATCTCGTCCTCACCTATGACGGGCAACGCAATCCCGGCACCGCCTTCAAGAGCCGTGTGTTCGCGCCCACCGGCGGGCAGACCGGCGACTTCGGCTATGCAGAGCTTTCCGGATCGCCGTTCAGCCAGGAGGTGCTCGGCAAGCGCAAGCTCGGGCTCGACCGCGACGTCTATGACGCGAACCTGACGATCAACGTCGATGTCGCGCCCGGCGTCACCTTCACCACCGTCAACGGCTATCGCCGCTTCAACGCGCTGGAGACGTTCGACGCCGACGGTGGCCCCGCCTGGTATCTGGAATTCGCCGAGGATGCGAAGGGTGACCAGTGGAGCCACGAAGGTCGCTTCAACTTCACTGGGGAGCGCTACCGCGCCTCGTTCGGCTGGAACGCCTTCTTCGAGAACGGCTATCAGCGCGTGCCCTTCTCGACCGAAGAGGGGACGTACATCGCCTGCTCCATCGCCGCGCCTTATGCGCAGGTGCGCGCCGCGCTGAACGCCGCTGGCCTGCCGACCGGCACCAACTGCATCGCGCCCAACGGCGCCATCCTCGCCGCGCGGGCCACGCAGATCCTGTCGCGCGGCGCTGCGACCGTCGTGCCCTACAGTTCCGAATTCACCAATTATGGCAACAACGACACCTATTCGGTGTTCGCCGACGCTACCTGGATCCCGACCGACGCCCTTGAGGTGACCGCCGGCGCGCGCGTGCTGATCGAGGATCGCCAGTCGGGCTACAGCGCGATCCAGCCCAATTCGGTGCTGCTCGCCTCGCTCGGCGTGCGCACCAGCCTGCTCGGCACGGTCGGCACCGGCGGTGCGAAGTTCGTGGCGGAGCGCAGCTTCGCCGCGGTCCTCCCGCGCGTGAACGCGCTGTACCGTGTGACCGACGACCTCAACGTCTTCGCCACCGTCAGCAAGGGGCGCCGCTCGCCCGTGGTGCAGCTCGGCTCCGCCGCCGGCCCGGCCGGTGCGATACCCGCGCTGCAGATCGTGCCGGAGGAAACCGTCTGGAACTACGAAGCCGGCATCAAGGCGGGCAGCCGCACGTTGTCTGGTACGCTGTCGGTCTTCTACCAGACCTATGACGACTTCCAGGTCAGCGTCACCGATCCCGACGGCCGCGTGACCACGCAAAGCGCCGGCACCGCCAACAACCTTGGCGTCGAGCTGGAGGGCACCTGGCGCCCGACCCGCTTCCTCAGCGTCTTCGGCAGCTTCGGCTATATCGACGGCGGGATCAGCGACAAGCCGCTGCCCGGCGGTGGCACCAACGCCTTCGCCGGCAACCGCTTCCGCCTCCAGCCGGAGGTGATCGCGGCGGGCGGCGCATCGCTTCGCCTGCCGCTGGCGGACGGCGTCACCTTCTACGCCACGCCCTCGGCGAGCTATCAGAGCAAGGTGTTCTTCGAACTGCCCAACCGGGAGGAGATCAGCCAGGACGGCTATACGCTGGTCAACGTGCGTGCCGGGGTGGAGTTTGCTGACGGCCGCTACCGGATCGGCGGTTTTGCCCGCAACCTCACCAACGAACGCTATCTGATCGACGCGGGCAACACCGGTGGCACGTTCGGCACGCCGACCTATATCGCCGGCGAACCGCGCTTCTACGGCATAGAGCTGTACGGCCGTTTCTGATGAGATGATCGGCCGGGCAGGGAACTACATCTCTGCCCGGCTGTTCTGCCGGCTCTAGCCGCAGCGCAGCAAATAGGCTAACGGCGCCTCAACGCCGCGAGGGCCGCGGCCATTCAGGAATTCCGATGCAGTTGCGCAACATCGCCATCATCGCGCACGTCGATCATGGCAAAACTACTCTTGTCGACCAGCTCTTTCGCCAGTCGGGCACCTTTCGAGACAATCAGCGCATCGAAGAGCGCGCCATGGACTCCAATGATCTCGAGAAAGAGCGCGGGATCACCATTCTGGCCAAGCCGACCTCGATTGAGTGGGAAGGCACCCGTATCAACATCGTCGATACCCCGGGCCACGCCGACTTCGGCGGCGAGGTGGAGCGTATTCTCTCGATGGTCGACGGCGTGATCCTGCTGGTCGATTCGTCGGAAGGCGCGATGCCGCAGACGAAGTTCGTGACCGGCAAGGCGCTGGCGCTGGGCCTGCGCCCGATCGTCGTCGTCAACAAGGTCGACCGTCCCGACCAGCGGATCCAGGAAGTGCTGGACGAGGTGTTCGACCTCTTCGTCAGCCTCGATGCGACCGACGAGCAGCTCGATTTCCCGGTTCTCTACGCCTCGGGCCGCAACGGCTACGCCAGCGAGGATCCCGATCGCCGCGAGGGCACGCTGACCCCGCTGTTCCAGAAGATCGTCGATCACGTGCCGCCGCCGGCGCTCGACGTCGACGCACCGTTCACCTTCCTGGTGACGCTGCTCGATCGTGACAACTTCCTTGGCCGCGTGCTCACCGGCCGCGTCAATTCGGGCACGGTGAAGATCAACCAGCCGATCCACGCGCTCGACATGGACGGCAAGGTGATCGAGACGGGCCGCGCGTCCAAGATCATGACCTTCCAGGGCCTTGAGCGCGTG
The DNA here is from genome assembly GCF_036890205.1 of Sphingomonas panaciterrae. Lineage (NCBI taxonomy): Bacteria > Pseudomonadati > Pseudomonadota > Alphaproteobacteria > Sphingomonadales > Sphingomonadaceae > Sphingomonas > Sphingomonas panaciterrae. The sequence goes on along the minus strand of NZ_JAKNQR010000002.1, from coordinate 142,927 downwards.
CCGACCGACGAGGCGCGCGCCGGCGACATCATCAGCCTCGCCGGCCTTGCCGTTGCGACCGTGTCGAACACCATCGCCGACATCACCGTGACCGAGGCGATCCAGGCGCAGCCGATCGATCCGCCGACGCTGTCGATGCGTTTCGCCGTGAACGATTCGCCGATGGCGGGCCGTGAGGGCAGCAAGGTGACGAGCCGCATGATCCGCGACCGCCTGTTCCGCGAGGCGGAATCGAACGTCGCGATCAAGGTGACCGAATCGGCCGACCGCGACAGCTTCGAAGTCGCCGGCCGCGGCGAACTTCAGCTCGGCGTTCTGATCGAGACGATGCGCCGCGAGGGCTTCGAGCTCGGCATCAGCCGCCCGCGCGTGCTGTTCCGTGAGGACGAGAACGGCAAGAAGCTCGAGCCGTATGAAACCGTCATCATCGACGTGGACGAGGAGCATTCGGGCACCGTCGTCGAGAAGATGAACCTGCGTAAGGCCGAGATGACCGACATGCGTCCGTCGGGCGGTGGCAAGACGCGCATCACCTTCTCCGCGCCGTCGCGCGGCATGATCGGCTATCATGGTGAATTCCTGTCCGACACGCGCGGCACGGGCATCATGAACCGGCTGTTCGAGAAATATGGCCCGCACAAGGGCCCGATCGAGGGCCGCAAGAACGGCGTGCTGATCTCCAACGGCGCCGGCGAGGCACAGTCCTACGCGCTCGGCCCGCTCGAGGCGCGCGGCATCCTGTTCGTCGGCCATGGCGAGGCGCTCTACGAGGGCATGATCATCGGCGAGAACGCCAAGACGGAAGACCTTGAGGTCAACCCGATGAAGGCGAAGCAGCTGACGAACTTCCGCGCCTCGGGCGGCAAGGACGATGCGATCCGCCTGACCCCGCCGAAGAAGATGACGCTGGAACAGGCGATTGCGTACATCGACGACGACGAGATGGTCGAAGTGACGCCCAAGACGATCCGCCTGCGCAAGCGCTACCTCGATTCGAACGAGCGCAAGCGCCACAAGCGGTCGGCCGAAGCCGCCTGATCCTTGTTGCCGGACGGGTCGTGATCGGCCCGGACAATTCGACGCCGCTTCGCCGCGGGACGCCAGCGCTGCTGGCACCCCGGCTGAGGCGGCGTTCGTGTGTCTGGCTTTCTCCTGCGCCCATCCCAGCAGGTCGCGACTTGCACTCCCGCGCGTGACAGCGGAGAGAAAAGGCCATGGATGATTGCCGCGTTGCGCTGATCGGCTTCGGCTATGCCGGCCGGGTGTTTCACGCGCCGCTGATTGGCGCCACCCAGGGGCTGCGGATCGCTGCGGTCGCTTCCTCGCGTCCCGATACGGTGCGCGCCGCGCTCGGCGATGTCGCGGTCGAGGCGACGCCCGAGGCGGCGATCGCGCGCGACGACATCGATCTGGTGGTGATCGCCACGCCCAATGATCGTCACGCCCCGCTCGCGATGGCGGCGCTGGACGCCGGCAAGCATGTCGTGGTCGACAAGCCCTTCGCGCTGACGCTCGCCGATGCCGCCGCGGTGGTCGACGCCGCTCGCCGGGCAAAGCGGCTCGTCAGCGTCTTTCACAACCGCCGCTGGGACAGTGACTTCCTCACCGTCGCGGCAGCGATCGCGCGCGGCGACCTGGGGCAGGTTGTCCATTTCGAAAGCCACTTCGACCGTTTCCGCCCGCAGGTGCGCGATCGCTGGCGCGAGCGGCGCGTGCCGGGCGGGGGCATCTGGTATGATCTGGCGCCGCATCTGATCGATCAGGCGGTGCATCTGTTCGGCATGCCCGAGCGGATCGAGGCCGATCTGGCGGTGCTTCGCCCGGGCGGGCAGGCTGATGACTGGGCGCACGCCGTGCTCGCCTATCCCGACAAGCGGGTAATCGTGCACGCTTCCATGCTGTCGGCCGGCGGCAGCCCGCGCTTCGTGGTGCATGGAACGGGCGGTACTTTGGTCAAGGCGATGCCCGATCAGCAGGAGGCGCAATTGCTGGCCGGCATGATCCCGGGCGTGCCGGGCTGGGGGGAAGATCCCGATTCCGCGATCCTCCACGACGGCGCCGGCAGCCGGGCGGTTGCCACGGTCAGCGGCGATCAGCGCCGTTTCTACCGGGGCGTCGTGGCCGCGATCCGCGGGGAGGGGCCCAATCCCGTTCCGCCAGAAGAGGCACTTGCCACCATGTCCTTGATCGAGGCTGGCCTGCGCGCCTCGGCGGAGCGACGCGCGGTCACGCCCGCGCTCCCGGCAAACGTTACAATGTCGTCGGAAACGCCCTGGCGACTGGAAGGCAGGCCGCCGCGCCCATAGGCGTCACCGTTCGTGAAAACGGGAGACTTCATGCGCCTGTCCTGTGCCCTGGTGCCGCTCGCCTTCCTGGCCGGCGCCGCTCATGCCAGCACCTATCCCTCGATCCCCGAGCCGATGATCTTCGACATGGTCCGCCCGCTCGGCGCGGAGCGCGGCGAGCTGGAGGTCAATGTCCTTGCCCAGACCGGCTCGCCCTTCGGCGCGAACGAGACCGAATGGGCGCCAGAGATCGAATATGCCTTTGCCCGGGGGCATGCGATCGAGTTCGAGCTGCCGTTCGACGGCCGCCGGCTGGCCGCCTACAAGCTTGGCCTGCAATCCTCGCTCGGCGCGTCGGCGGACGGGCGCAGCGCGCATGGCGTGCAGTATCTCGGCATCTATCACCGCGACAGCGGCCGCTACACCAACACCTTGCTGTACCTCGCCGGCCACCGCTTCAACGCGCGCTGGAGCACGATGAACATGATCGGGCTCGACGATATCAGCCTGGGTCGGCGGACGGGACGCAATGGCCTGCTGCTCAACCATGCGCTGTTCTACGATGCGCGACCCGGCACGATCCTGGGCGCCGAGCTGAACGTCGCCGGCGGCGCCGAACGCAGCGTCAAGCTCAGCCCGCAGATCCACCGGCGCGTCTCCCACGCCGCCAACGTCCAGCTGTCGCTTGGCGTGGAGAAGCTGCGCGCCCACCGCGCGCGGCCCACCGCGGGCCTGCGCGTCGTGCGCGAGTTCTGACGCTGTTCCCCGCCGCCGGCTGCACGCGTCAGCCGACTGCGCCGCCCAATTCCATCAACACGTCCCACTCCTCGTCGCGAACCGGCGTCACCGACAACCGGCTCTGCCGCAGCACCTCCAGCCTGGCGAGCCGCGGGTGGCTCTTCATCGTCGCCAGCGGTACCGGGTTGGCCAGCCGTTCTACCGGGCGGACCCGCACCTTGGCCCATTGTTCCTTGTCGCCATCGGGTTGCCATGCGCGGATGATCTCCATCACGCCGACCGCGGCCTTTTCCTTGTTGCTATGGTAGAAGATCGCCTGGTCGCCGGGCTCCATCTCCTTGAGGAAATTGCGTGCCGTATAGTTGCGCACGCCGTCCCACTCGGTCTCGCCCTCGCGGACCAGATCATCCCAACCGTAAACGTCCGGCTCCGACCGGAGCAGCCAATAGGCCATGTCTTTTCCCTAAACCCCTTGTGAACGCGACATTCCGAGCCGGTTCAGCCCGAATCGCGCAAGTAGCATGAACGCGCTTGCCGCATCATGCGTTTGCACCGGGAGAGCGGACCGAGCGTAGCTGTATGAGGAGGTTCGAGATGAACGGTTTTCTGATGAAGGCGGGGCTGGGGACCGCGATGGCCGCCACCGCCCTTGCCGCCGCCGCGCCGGCAGAGGCGCAGCGCTGGCGCCGTGGCTATGATCGCGGCGGCGATGTTGCTGCCGGCGCGCTGATCGGCGGCGTCATCGGGCTTGGCCTTGGCGCGGCGATCGCGTCGTCCAACGATCGTGGTCGCTGGGGCGGCTATGGTTATGACGGCTATTACGATCGCTACGACCGTCGTGGCTGGGCGCCGCGCCGGTATTACAACAACTACCGCTACAATTATCGCCCGCGCTGCTTCCAGCAGTGGCGCTACGATCCTTATTACGGCGGCCGGGTGCCGGTGCGCATCTGCCGCTAGGCCGGGGTCCCACCAGCACGCAGGGACCGGCGCGGGGAGCAACGCTTCCCGCGCCGCTTTTTTTGTTGGGCACCGCGATCGGATCGGCTACGCGCGCGGCCATGACCGATACGCCCCCCGACCATCTTTCGATCGATCCTTCGAGCCCGTATTTCGACCAGCCGACGCTGGAACGCGGCATCGGCATCCGGTTCAAGGGTGTCGAGCGCAACGATGTCGAGGAATATTCGATCTCGGAGGGGTGGATCCGCGTCGCGCTGGGCAAGAAGGTCGATCGCCACGGCCGCCCGCTGACGATCAAGCTGAGCGGCCCGGTTGAGGCCTATTTCCAGACCGGCGGCGACACTGTCGCTGACGAAGGCGACGACGCCCAGGCCTAAATCCGGCTGGTGACAAACGCGGGAGGGATCGCCTTCCCGCGTCAATCATCACGTACCATCAGGCGCGGCGCCGGCGACATTCCGGCGCAGCGCCCGATACTCAGGCAGCCGACAGCTGCAGCCGCGCGCGCGCGGCATTATATTCGCGCTCCATGCGGTCGATCCGCTCGGCGACGGTTTCCACCTTCTGCACCGCGCCGATGCCCTGGCCCGATCCCCAGATGTCGCGCCACGCCTTTGCCTTCGCCGGCTCGCCGTTCGAATTCTGGCCGAAGTTCATCGTCTTGTAATCGCCCTGGGGCAGATTGTCGGGGTCCAGCCCAGCCCGCTCGATCGAGCCGCGCAGGTAATTGCCGTGCACGCCGGTAAAGAGGTTGGAATAGACGATATCGGCCGCCTTCCCCTCGACGATGCCATTCTTGTAGCCCTCATCGGCATTCGCTTCGACCGTCGCGATGAAGGGCGATCCGATATAGGCGAAATCAGCGCCCATTGCCTGCGCGGCGAGCACCGCATCTCCCGTCGCGATCGCGCCCGACAGCGCGACCGGGCCGTCGAACCATTGCCGGATCTCGCTGACCAGCGCGAAGGGCGACAGGCGACCGGCATGGCCGCCCGCACCGCTCGCCACCGGGATCAGCCCGTCGGCACCCTTTTCGATCGCCTTGCGCGCAAACCGGTCGTCGATCACGTCGTGGAAGGTGATACCGCCCCAATTGTGCACCGCCTGGTTCAATTCCTCGCGTGCGCCGAGCGAGGTGATGGTGATCGGCACCTGCCACTTCTCGCAGGTGGCCAGATCCGCCTCGAGCCGGTCGTTGGACTTGTGCACGATCTGGTTCACCGCGAAGGGCGCGGCGGGGCGATCCGGATTGTCGCGGTTGTGCGCCGCCAGCTCCTCGGTGATGCGGTGCAGCCACTCGTCAAGCAGCCCCTGCGGCCGCGCATTGAGCGCCGGGAAGGATCCGACGATCCCCGCCTTGCATTGCGCGATCACGAGATCGGGCCCGGAGATGATGAAAAGCGGGGAGCCGATGACCGGCAACCGCAGGCGAGAAAGGATCGCTGGGACAGACATAATTTTGGTTATGTCCTCCCCGAAACTATCTGTCCAGCATGTACCATCGGCTCCCTGAACAATCGTAAAGGACGCTCAGTCCACCCGGCGCAGGTTGTCGCCGGCATCGCGTGCATTCTGCACATAATGCGCTGCCGAGACCTTCAGCGATGCGATCGCCGCCTCGTCCAGCTGCTTCACCGCGCGCGCCGGGCTGCCCACGATCAGGCTGCCGGGCGGGAAGGTCTTGCCTTCGGTGACCAGCGCGTTGGCGCCGACGATGCAGTCATCGGGGATGACCGCGCGGTTAAGGACGGTCGCACCCATGCCGATCAGCACGCGGTCGCCGATCGTGCAGCCATGAAGGATGGCATGGTGGCCAATCGTGCAATCCTCGCCGATGGTCAGCGGCGCGCCCGGATCGGAATGGAGCATCGCGCCTTCCTGGATGTTGCTGCGCGCGCCGATCGGGATGGTCGTATTGTCGCCCCGGATCACCGCGCGGAACCACACGCTGCTATCCTCCGCCAGCCGCACGTCTCCGACCAGATCGGCGCTGGGCGCAACCCAGGCGGTCTCGTGACAGACGGGCCGCCGGCCGCGGAATTCGTAAAGAGGCATTTTTCTCTCCTGTATCATCCTTGGACAGTTGCGCACCGCGGTCACGAATGGCGGGTGCGAAAAGGTAAATGCGGCGTTAACCATTGCCTATGGATCGTCAGCCTCCTCCGTCATCCTTCCGCCACCCGATGCGCCAGAGGATGGCGCCGCCCACCAAGGTGCGCGATCGGCGCGACGACGATCAGGATCTGAAGCTGTTCGTGCTGAGCTTCACCGCCTTCTTCATCTGCTTCTACACCTTGATGATGTGATCGCCCGTCGCCCGAGCTGACGGTCGCGCCCGCGGGTCAGTCGCAGGCGCGATGGAGCCGTTGCGCGATCCATGCCGAGACGAGGCACATGCCAGCGACCACCAGCAGCAACTGGCTCGCCGTCGCCCCCAGCGCCGTGATCCCCGCCACCGCGGCCGATCCGATCGTCATCGCGCCGGCGTTGACGACATTGTTCGCCGCCACGGTGCGCGCGGTCTGGTCCTTGGGGACGGTGGTGGTGAGAAAGGCGTAGAGCGGCACCACGAACATGCCGCCGAATGTCGCCACGAACAGCAACGTCAGCAGGACGAGCGGCGCGCCCGGATGCGTTACGAACGCGGGAATGTCGTACAGCGTCCCCGCAGGCGCGGCATCCCAGCGGGTCGCGACGAACCAGAAGGCAAGCACCGCCGCGCCCATCGCGATGACCGACGCGGGCGAATAACGCGCCGAGATCTGCCCGCGCAGCATCAGGTTGATCACCACCGATCCGATCGCCACGCCGACCGAGAAGATGGCGAGCACCAGGCTGGCGACGCTGGCGTCCGCGGTCAGCACGTTCTTCACCAGCGGCGGGAAGATCACCACCAGCACCGATCCGATCGTCCAGAAGAAGCTGATCGCGCAGATCGCGAGGAACAGGCGTGGGATGTGCATCGTGCCCGCCACCAGCCGCCACGACGCGCGCAGCGGATGGAAATCGAGCTTCAGCGGCGGGCCGAGGCGCGGGGCAGGGGGCACCAGCCGCGCGGAAATATAGCCCAGCAGCGCAACGAGGAAGGTGGTCGTCGCGATGAGGGTGATCGATTCGTAGATGAACCCGGCCACGATCGTGCCGAGCAGGATCGACAGGTACGTGCCCGCTTCGACCAGGCCCGTGCCGCCCAGCACGTCCTCATCCTCCAGATGCTGCGGCAGGATGGCGTATTTGATCGGGCTGAAGAAGGTCGAATGAATGCCGAGCCCGACGATCGCCAGCAGCATCAGCGCGACCGGCAGCGTCACTTGCCCCGTCCGCGCGAGCAGCAACCCGGCGCAACCGATCGCCATGATCACGAACTCGGCGATTTTCACCAATCGGATGATGCGCGCCTTGTCGGTCGTATCCGCCAGCTGCCCGGCCAGCGCCGACAGGATGAAATAAGGAAGGATGAAGAGCGCGGCGGCCAGCGCGTTGAAGAAGCTTTCCTGCGTTTCGCTCGCGAAAATCTCATAGGTCGCGAACAGGACCATCGAGGTCTTGAACAGATTGTCGTTAAACGCGCCGAGGAACTGGGTGATGAAAAGCGGCAGGAAGCGCCGCCGTTTAAGAAGCCCGAGGGCATTGATCATGGCGCAAAATGGCCCGGTTGTGGCAGAATGGAGGCGGGCATAGCCGTTGGTCGACGGTGATGCCAACCCTGCGCATAGTACGATCGATGCCGCCCCATGGACCCGATCGGCACGGTGAGCAGGCTTGCACCGGGGCGCTGCCGGTTTAAGTCTGCTGTCGTGTTATCGCTTCCCAACCTTCTCACCCTGTCGCGAATCGTCGCCGTGCCGGCGCTGGTGGCGCTGCTCTGGTGGCCCAGCTGGCACACCGGCTTCGGCCTTGCGTTCGCGCTCTACTGCCTGATGGGCCTGACCGACTATTTCGACGGCTATCTGGCGCGCGCGCAGGGTACCGTCTCGAAACTGGGCGTCTTCCTTGATCCGATCGCTGACAAGATCATGGTCGCGGCGGTGATCCTGATGCTGGTCGGCACACGGCACAATGACATCGCCGTCATCACCGGCGTTCACATCATCGCCGCGCTGATCATCCTGTTGCGGGAAATCGCGGTCTCGGGCCTGCGCGAGTTCCTCGCGGGGCTTCAGGTGTCGCTCCCCGTTTCGCGCCTCGCCAAGTGGAAGACCGCGTTGCAGCTGGTCTCGTTCGGCGCGCTGATCCTCGCCGGCGCGTTGCCCGCGCTCGGCTGGATCAAGCTGGTCGGGCTGGTCTCGCTCTGGGGTGCCGCCGCGCTGACGCTGGTCACCGGGTGGGATTATCTGCGCGCTGGCCTCCGGCATATGGACTGACCGGCCATGCGGATGGTGTATTTCGCGTGGGTGCGTGAGCAGGTCGGCGTGCCCGAGGAGGATGTCGCTCCACCAGCCACCGTGGTCACGATCGCCGATCTGGTGGATTGGCTCGCCGGTCGGTCCGAGGCGCACGCCACGGCCTTTGCCCGCCGCGATCGGCTACGGGCGGCGCGTGACCAGAACTTCGTGCCCCTCGATACGCCGATCGACGGCGCGGCGGAGATCGCGATCTTTCCCCCGGTGACGGGCGGATGATCCGGGTCGTGGTCAGCGACGCGCCGATCGATATCGCCGCGGAAATGACGCTGGCCGAGGGCGCGGGCGACACGCAGGGCGGCGCCGTCGCGACCTTCACTGGTCTGGTGCGCGGTGACGATGGCGTCACCGAACTGACGCTGGAACATTATCCCGGCGCCACCGAGAGGGCGCTCGAGGCGCTTGCCGCGGAAGCGTCCGCGCGCTGGCCGCTCGCGGGGGTGACGATCGTGCACCGGGTCGGGCCGATGCACCCCGGCGACCGGATCGTGTTCGTCGCCGCCTGTTCGGCGCACCGCGCCGCCGCGCTCGACGCCTGCGCCTTTCTCATCGACCGGTTGAAGACCGATGCGCCGTTCTGGAAGCGGGAGCGGCTGGGCGCGGAAACGCGCTGGGTGGACGCGCGCAGCACCGATGATGCGGCCGCCGCGCGTTGGCGCGGCTGAGGCGGGCTAGACCCTCGCCGTCAGCCCATGCGGGGAACGAGCACCCCGTTCACCACATGAACGATCCCGTTGACCTGCTGGACATCAGGCGTCTCGACATAGCTCTTGCTGCCATTGGCATCGATCAGCGCGATCGCCTGTCCGTCGCTGGTTGCGGTCAGCGGCACGCCCGCGACCGTGGGCAGCTGCACCGATCCCCCCGCGGCGGCGATCCGCCCGCGCAGGTCGGCGAGGGTGATCGTGCCGGGCACCATGTGATAGCTCATGACCCGGTCCAGCGCAGGCCGGTTGGCGGGGGCAAGAAGCTGGTTCACCGCACCGCGGTTCAGGCGGCCGAAGGCGCTGTCGGTGGGCGCGAAGACGGTGACCGGGCTGGCCGCGGACAAGGTCTGGCGCGCGGTGCTCAGGCTGATCGCCCGGGTCAGCATCCGCAGATTGGGGGCGCTGGCGCAATTCTCCGCGATGGTCCGGTTGCCCAGCATCGCGGCGCCGCCGACATAGGGGTTGATCGCAGTGGCGGCGGCAGCGGCGCGCATCCCCGCGAGGGTCAGCGGCGGTGCAACCGGCGGCGGCTGGTGCGCGACCGCGGGCGGCGCGGGCGGCAGCTGCGCCACCTGCTTTGCGGGCTGGCTGCACCCGGCCAGCACCGCCAGGATGCCGGCCGCTGCCGGCAGGGCGAAGGCTCTCGAACGATGTGCCATCATCGCGGTTAAACGCGGCAGGCACGGCGTTCGTTGCACGCGGAGCGGGGGGCAGGTGTTGGCCACGGGCTTCCGTATGCGTGTCCGTGCGGCTAGGCGAGTGAAATGATCGAAGATCCCCTGGGCCCGCTCGACCCCGAATTTGCTGCCGCGTTCAAGCGCGACGATCGTCGCCCGCCGTGCCAGCTGTATCTGATCTCCCCGCTCGACGTTGCCGGCGCTTTCCCGGACCGTCTCGCCCGCGCGCTCGATGCTGGCCCCGTGGCCGCGTTTCAATATCGCGTGAAGGACATCAACCAGCATGATGCCGCGCGTCTCGCCGAGCCGCTGCAGCGCATCTGCGCCGACCGCGACGTGGCGTTCATCGTCAACGACAGCATCTCGCTCGCCAAGCGGCTCGGCGCCGACGGTGTCCATCTCGGCCAGGAGGATGGTGACCCGCGCGAGGCGCGGCAGATCCTCGGCCCCGGCGTCCAGATCGGCGTCACGTGCCACGACAGCCGCCACCTCGCGATGGAGGCGGGGGACGCGGGTGCGGACTATGTCGCCTTCGGCAGCTTCTATCCCACCACCACCAAGCAGGTGAAGCATCGCCCCGAACCCGTGATCCTGTCCTGGTGGTCGACCCTGTTCGAATTGCCCTGCGTGGCGATCGGCGGGATCACCCCAGAAAACGCGCCGCCGCTCGTTGCTGCGGGCGCGGACTTCATCGCCGCGTCGGGCGCGGTCTGGAGCGGTGACGAGGCAGCGGCCGTCCGCGCGTTCAACGCCGCGCTCGGCTGAGCACGACGCTCAGCCGTCGCCCGGCGGGAAACAACCGCCGCCTGATCGGTTTGCCGATGATGAAGGTAGAGGCTCCGGCCCCTGCCTTCGCTTGGTTGGAACCGGCAGGGGAGCCAGGATGCAATGACGCGGCTGGGCGGAACGATCTTGTCCCTCATCCTGCTGGCGGTGATCGGTTTCGCCTCCATGCTGTCCTTCGGGCCAGTCGCTCCTCAGAAGCGGCCAAACTTCTCCGCAGACAGGCCGATACCCCCCGCTGAACCCGCGGTCGCGGCCACGATCGGTATGCCCGTCGCAGGGGTTTCGGCGGATCAGATCGCCGACAGTTGGGGCGACAGCCGCGGCGACGGCACCCGCGCGCACCAGGCGATCGACATCCTCGCCCCGGGTGGAACCCCGGTCCTCGCGGCCGCCCCGGGGCAGGTGGAAAAGCTCTTCGAAAGCGCCGCCGGCGGCACCACGCTCTACGTCCGCTCGCCGGGCCGGGAATGGATCTATTATTATGCGCATCTCGCCGGCTACGCCCCGGGAATCCGCGAAGGATCACCGGTTCAGCGCGGCACGCTGCTGGGATTTGTCGGCGACACGGGCAACGCGGGGGCGGGCAACACGCACCTGCATTTCGCGGTCAACCGGATGGCGCCGGGTGAGCGCTGGCATCAGGGAACGCCGGTCAATCCGTACCCGCTGCTTGCCGGATCGGCACTTCGCCGCTAGACGCGCCCATCGCTCTTTCCAGCAGGTATAGACCATGAAGATCAGCGGCGTCGATATCCGTCCGGGTAACATTATCGAGTATGAAGGCGGCATCTGGCGCGCCGTGAAGATCCAGCATACGCAGCCCGGCAAGGGCGGCGCCTATATGCAGGTCGAACTCAAGAACCTGCGCGATGGTCGCAAGAATAACGTGCGTTTCCGCTCGGCGGAAACGGTGGAGCGCGTTCGCCTTGATACCAAGGATTTCCAGTTCCTGTTCGCTGAGGGCGACAGCCTCGTGTTCATGGACAAGGAAACCTATGACCAGGTGACGCTGCCGCGCGATCTGCTTGGTGATGCCGCCGCGTTCCTGCAGGATGGCATGGACGTGGTGATGGAACTCTACGAAGAGGAAGCCATCAGCGTGCAGCTGCCGGATACGATCGAGGCGACGATCGTCGAGGCGGACGCCGTGGTGAAGGGGCAGACCGCCTCGTCCAGCTACAAGCCGGCCGTGCTCGACAATGGCGTGCGCGTGATGGTGCCGCCGCACATCGCAAGCGGCACGCGCATCGTGGTCGACGTGTACGAGCAGACCTACGTCCGCCGCGCCGAATAGTCTTTCCCGCAGGCGGGAGGGGCCAGGGGAGGGCATGTCTCCCGGCGTCGCGTTTTCGTTTCAGGCCCTCCCCTCGCTTCCTCACGGGGAAGCAAGAAAGTAGACGACATGCCAGCTCATTCCGGTCTCTTCACCGTCATCGAACGCGCCGCTCGCAAGGCCGCGCCACGGCTGCGGCGCGACTTCAACGAAGTCCAGCACCTTCAGGTGAGCCGCAAGGGGCCGGCGGATTTCGTGTCCATGGCTGACAAGCGTGCCGAGCAGACGCTGTATGAGGAGCTTTCCAAGGCGCGACCCGACTGGGGCTTCATCATGGAAGAGCGCGGCGAAGTGGCGGGCGACCCCAACAAGCCGCGTTTCATCATCGACCCGCTCGATGGCACCACCAACTTCTTGCACGGCATCCCGCATTTCGCGATGTCGATCGCGGTTGAAGAGCCGATGCCCAACGGCAAGCGTGAGATCACGACCGCGCTGATCTACCAGCCGCTGACCGACGAAAGCTTCTGGGCGGAGAAGGGACGCGGGGCGTGGTTGCAGGACCAGCGCCTGCGCGTATCTTCTCGTCGTGAGCTGACCGAGGCGGTCGTCGCGACCGGCATCCCGTTCATGGGCCATGGTGACTTTGCCGAATGGACCCGCATCTTCGGCTCCATTGCGCCGCAGGTGGCGGGTATCCGCCGGTTGGGCTCGGCGGCGCTTGATCTTGCCTGGGTCGCGGCCGGCCGGTTCGACGGTTATTGGGAATCAAAGCTGCACATCTGGGACGTCGCCGCCGGCATGTTGCTGGTCAAGGAAGCCGGCGGCTTCGTGACCGATTTCCGCGGTGGTGATCGCGCGCTGGAACGCAACGAGTTCCTCGCCGCCAATGACGGCCTGCACTCCAAATTGCACAAGCTGCTGGCTGGTGCGCTCCGCTGAGTTGACGCTGCTCGGGAATGTTTGCGCGTGCCCGTTCAAGGCGCGCGCGCATGGCTGTCAGAACGTATACACCAGCGACGCCCGGCTGATCGTGTCCGTGGACACGCGGCCCTCGGGCGGCATGCTTTCATATTGTACTGTGTAGCTCACCTGCGCGGAGAGCGGCCCCAGCAGCTTGGCGGCCATCGCGGTCGTGCTGCTGACGGTGGAGTTGAACTGCTGCAGATAGGCCGATGCGTCCTGCCGCAGCGTCAGGCCGGGGGTCAGTTTCCAGTCAAAGTCCACGCTCCCGCGCGCTGCGATGCTGCTCTCCACCGTTGCATCGGTGAATTCCGTGTGACGGAAGGCAGGGCCCAGTTCCAGGTTCAGCGTCACCTTGGGTGACTGGATCGCGCTGTAACCCGCACCGGCCGATGCCGAATAACGATCGGAATAGCCCAGGAAGCGATCGCTTTCATACTGAAGCGCGCCATAGACATAGCGACGGGAATCGAGTTTCCAGTTGGGCTCATAAGCGGCGAGATAATGTTCGCGCGTGGTGATGCCGAGGCTGCGCTGGTAATCGATCCGCCCGCGTAGCTTGTGCCGCCACTCCAGCCCTTCGCGCGTCAGGTCCAGCACGCCGGTTGCGCCCGCCGTGTTGGAATTACCGGTCGTGATGAAGCCTCCCACCTCGGCGCGCCCGACCCACAGGTCGGTCCAGCCGGCCCGGACGATCCGCGTCTGGCGATCCTTGGCGCGCACCTCGCGCCATTCGTCCGCGATCCGCAGCACAGCATCGCCGCTCGCCGGATCGGCGGCGCGGGCATATTTGACGATGGTCGAAACCTCGTTCTCGTTACCCGAGGCGATGGCGGCATCCAGCATCGCGCGGATCGGCGGCGGAATGACGATCCGCTCCTCATCCTGCGTGGCGCCTCCATCAGCAGCAGCTGTCGCAGCGATCAGGAGGAGCGGGTAGATCACGATGCAGTCATACCTAAAAGCGTGAAGCGGGTGAACGGAAGGCCGGTGGGCAGTGGGTCAACCGAGGTGAGTTGAAAAGGCGCCGAGCACTTCCCGATAGAGCGTGCGCTTGAACGGAACAATGATGGTCGGCAAGTCTGCGGGGTCTGCCCATTTCCAGGCGCGGAATTCGGGATGCTGCGTGTCGATCCGGATGTCATTGTCCGAGCCGAGGAAGCGGAAGAGGAACCAGCGCTGGACTTGCCCGCGGTAGCGGCCCTTCCATACCTTCCCAATGAGCTCAGGCGGAAGGTCGTAGCGGAACTCCTGCGGCGCCTCGGCGATCAGGGAGACGTGCTCTGGCCGGATACCGGTTTCCTCGCCCAGTTCGCGCAGCGCCGTTTCCAGGGGTTGCTCGCCCGGGTCGATGCCGCCTTGGGGCATCTGCCAAGCCTCCAGGGTAGTATCCAGCCGCTGGCCGACGAATACCTTGCCGCTGCCATTGAGCAGCATGACGCCCACGCAGGGTCGGTACGGGAGATCGGCCGTGGACATGAAAAGCTACCCTCTGTTCTGCGCGTGGGCGAGGACCTCATACGCCATCACCGCAGTCGCGACAGCCGCGTTCAGGCTGTCCGCTTTACCAAGCATCGGCATTTTGACGAGGAGGTCGCATTCCGCCTCGATCTCCGCCGGCAGGCCTTGCGCTTCGTTGCCCGTGAGAAGGAAGGTGGGCGTTTGATAATCTGCATGACGGTAATGGTTGTCGGTGCGCAGGCTCAGGCCGACCAACTGGCCGGGCCCGCTTCGCAGCCAAGGCAGGAACTGGTCCCACGATGCGCGCACCAGTGGCACGGTGAACAGCGCCCCCATGCTGGCCCGCACTGCTTCGGTCGAGAATGGATCGACGCTGTCGCCGATGAGGATCAGTCCGCCCGCACCCACCGCATCTCCCGTGCGCAGGATCGTGCCGAGATTGCCGGGATCTCGGAGCCGTTCGGCGACAAGCCAGATTGGGCTGGTGGTACGATCAAGATCCTCCAGACGCGAATCGAACGTGTCGAACGCACCAACCACGGCCTGGGGATTATCCTTGCCCGACAGCTTCGAGAGGATCGCTTCGCTGGTCTCGATCGCTTCGCCGCCGCTGCCTTCGACCGCATCCACCAGTGCGGATACGAGCGGATGCCGGGCGCTGGGGGCGGCAAAGAACAGATAGCGCGGAACACGGCCTGTCTCGCGCGCCTCAGTCAGGATGCGCAGCCCCTCGGCAAGGAAGAGGCCTTCTTCGCGGCGATGACGCTTGTCGCGCAGCGATTGGATCCGCTTGACCAGCGGATTGGAAAAAGCGGTGATGGTACGCGGCATCTCTGATCCGTTGTCAGTCTTCGCCGAACTTCTCTTCGACAAGGGCGCACATCGTGTCGACCACTTGAGCGGCATTGTCGCCCTGCGCGCTGATCGTGATCGTGTCGCCCTTCGCGGCACCCAGCATCATCAGCCCCATGATCGACGTGCCCGTCACGGTGGCACTGCCCTTCGCGACCTGCACCGCGATCGGCTGCTGCGTCGCGAGGGTGACGAACTTCGCGCTGGCCCGTGCGTGGAGCCCACGGCGGTTGGAAATGAGAACCTCGCGCGAGACCGTCACGCGACCGCTTCGCCCATGCCCAGAACCTCGGAGGCGACGGAAATGTACTTTCGCCCTGCCTCTCGCGCGGCTGCGACCGCGGCGGCAACCCCCATCTTGCGACGCGCCGACTCAAGCCGGATCAGCATGGGCAGGTTGATGCCTGCGATCACCTCGATGTGGCCGCGCTCCATCAACGAAATGGCGAGGTTGGAGGGCGTGCCGCCGAACAGGTCGGTCAGGACGATGACGCCGCGCCCGCCGTCAACATCGGCGATCGCCTGGCGAATATCCGCGCGGCGCGCCTCCATGTCGTCGTCAGGGCCGATCGCGACCGTGCGCACCTGCTCCTGCGGCCCCACCACATGTTCCATTGCCGTCACGAATTCATCGGCCAGCCGGCCGTGCGTAACGAGCACCAGCCCGATCATCTGTGTCGTCAATCCGTTCATTGCCCGTCAGGCCGATCCTCGAACGTACCCTGCTGCAGTGCCGCAAGATCCCGATGGACCACCGTGGGCGAAAATGCCGCGCTGCGCAACCGCGCTGCCACGCGCTCCGCCACATGGACCGACCGGTGTCTTCCGCCGGTACAACCGAAGGCGATATTGATATAGGATTTTCCTTCGGCGCGGTAGCGGGGTAGCAAGAGCAGCAGAAGGTCCTCGATCCGCGATACGGCAGGCTCATAGGCAGGATCTTGCGCAACATAATCCGCGACCGGCCCGTCGATTCCCGTGCCCGGACGCAGGGCGGGATCCCAATGCGGGTTGCGCAAAAACCGCATGTCGAACACGAGATCGGCGTCGCGGGGCAAGCCCCGCGAGAAGCCGAAAGACATGACCGTGATCGCGGGCTCTCCCAGACCCGGGTGGAAGAACCGGCGCCGGATAGCCTGTGCGAGATCGGCACTGGTGTAGTAGCTGGTGTCAATCAGGCCCGCCGCCCAGCGGCGTAGTGGATCGACCAGGGCACGCTCCCGCTCGATCCCTTCCCGTGCGGGGCGGTCGGCGGCGAGGGGGTGGCGACGGCGCGTCTCATCATAGCGCCGGGCGAGCTCGTCGGATGCGCAGTCAAGGAACAGGACGCTGATGTCGTGCCGACCGGCGGACCGAAGCCGATCGACCAGTCGCACGATCGCTTCTGCATCGAAGTCCCGCGTGTTCGCGCCGATGCCGATCGCAAGAGGGCGTGAC
Source organism: Sphingomonas panaciterrae (assembly GCF_036890205.1). Lineage (NCBI taxonomy): Bacteria > Pseudomonadati > Pseudomonadota > Alphaproteobacteria > Sphingomonadales > Sphingomonadaceae > Sphingomonas > Sphingomonas panaciterrae. The sequence continues at coordinate 126,382 of NZ_JAKNQR010000002.1, read as the reverse complement.
GTCTCATCACGTCCCGAAGCCGCCTCGGCACTAAGCAGGCGATCGAGCAGGAACAGGGGGAGATTGTCGACGATCTCCCATCCCAGATCCTCCAGCGTGTTCAGGGCGGTGGATTTGCCTGCTCCCGACATCCCGGTGACCAGCAGGATTTGCGAAGGAGGCGTCATGGGAAATCGTGTCTCAAGGCATATTCGATGACGAGCGGTGCGGAGGCCGGTCGTGGATCAAGGTTCACGAGCCGAACCGCTATTCCAGCGAACGTCTCGAACAATCGTTCCGGCATACGGTCGGGCGCGGGCATGTTGTCCCGGAGAAGCCGGACGGCCAGCACGACGGGCACGTCATCAACGTGGGGAACCGGCACAATCCCGAGGCCGCGGATTTCCAGGCGCCCGCCGATGGTCATTGGCGCACTGGCGAGCAATGCCGAGGGCGTCGGTGTGAGCCGGGTATAATCATCGGACACGAGCAAAGCTCCCCGGTCGATCAGGCGAAGCGCGAGATCGGATTTGCCGACGCCGGATGAACCCATCAGCATTATGCCCCGCCCGTCGATCGCAACGGTCGAGGCGTGAATGGTCTCAATGCCAGACATGTTATTGATAACCGGGGAAGGGTAGTCGGAGGACGAAGCGGGCGCCACTTAATCGATCCTCCCGCGACTCGACGTGAATTGTCCCGCCATGCGCCTCTACGATCGTCCGGGCAATCGCCAATCCCAGGCCGGAATGCCGCCCGAAATCTTCGCCGTCGGGACGGATCGACTGAAATCGACGGAAGATGGCTTCGCGCGCGTCTTCGGGCACGCCTGGCCCTTCGTCCTCGAAGCGCAGCTCCAGCTTGCCCGCACGGACCGAGGGCGCGATCGACACGACACCGCCCTGCGGGGAAAACGAGACCGCATTATCGATCAGATTTTCGAACACCCGCTCGAGGCGCGCGCCTTCCCCAAGGATGACGAGTGACGTTGCGCCCGCATCATCGAACCGAAGGCGAACGTCACGGTCGATACCGCGCTCCTGATGATGGGCAATGATCGCCTTCAGCATCGCGCCGATATCGACGGGTTCGAATTTTGCGCGGCTGAGCTGCGCGTCCAGTCGCGAGGCATCGGAGATGTCGCTGATCAAACGATCCAGGCGGTGCACATCGTCCCGAACGATCGCCAACAGGCGCTCCTGAAGTTCGGGATCCTTGACGCTGGCGAGGCCGTCAACGGCGGAGCGGAGGGAGGCGAGGGGGTTCTTCAATTCGTGCGTGACGTCGGCTGCGAATGCCTCGGTCGCGTCGATGCGTGCCCGCAGCGCGAGGCTCATGTCCGACAGCGCGCGCGCCAGCATGCCGATTTCGTCCCGTCGATCCGGCAGGCGCGGCACCACCACCTCGCGCGCACGTCCCAAGCGGACGCGAACCGCCGCCCGCGCGAGCCGGCGGAGCGGCCGGACGATCGTGCGCGCGAGGAAGAGCGACAGGAGGATCGACACCAGCGTCACGACGGCCAGGACGACGCTCAGCCGGAAACGCTCGACCCGTACGGTCTGGGTAATGTCTCGCGCGTTGATCGTGGTCATCAGGGCGGCGTTACCGTTCGGCTGCCGCGCGGCTGCGGTAATGACCGGGGTGCGATCGGGCGCCCGCCACACCGTGCCCGATGGGTAACCGGTCAGCGCGCTCTTCACGTCCGTCCAGTCCAGCCCATCGTCACGCTCACGATACAATGGCGGGCGTTTGGCTCCGACGACGGTGTCGATGCCGGCGTCGAGAAAGCGCGCAATTCGCTGGCCGAGGCCGTCCTTGTCTGGATCGCGCAGCAGGAAGTTGCGCTCGCCCAAGGCCCGGCTGTCGTAGAGCAGGTCGCCATTGGCAGCGAAAAGGCGGATGCGTGTGCCCGTATCGCGCGCAAACAGGCGAATGAGCGGCGCGCGCGAAGCCGGCGGGGCGACGGCCAGAGCCTCCGCCATGAGGCGCGCCTCCCGGATCGCCTGCTCCGTTCGGCTATCGAGGATCCTGCTGCGATAGGAATCGAGGTAAAAGAACCCGCCTGCCAGAAGCAGGAGGGCGAACACATTCACCGCGAGGATCCGGCGAGTAAGCGATACCCGGCCGGACCAGCGAAGCGTCAGGTCGCTGGAGTCATTCTTCTGAGAAACGGTATCCGGCGCCATATAAAGTCTCGATGGCGTCAAAGGCCGGATCAACCTGTCGGAACTTGCGACGAACGCGCTTGATGTGGGAATCGATCGTGCGATCATCGACGTAGATGTCGTCCTGGTACGCCGCGTCCATCAACTGATTGCGGGTCTTCACGATGCCAGGGCGCTGCGCCAGCGTCTCCAGAATCAGGAATTCGGTGACCGTCAGCGTGACCGGTTCACCCTTCCACGTCACCTTATGCCGCGCGGGATCCATCGAGAGGTGCCCGCGGTCGAGCGCCGCCGCGACCTCCGCCTCCCCAGGCTCGCTCGCCAGCGCGAGGTCGGTGCGGCGCAAGATGGCGCGGATACGCGCGATCAGCAGCCGCTGGCTAAAGGGCTTGGCGATATAATCATCCGCGCCCATCGCGAGGCCAAGCGCCTCGTCGAGTTCATCATCCTTGCTCGTCAGGAAGATGACCGGAACCTGGCTGCGCTCACGAAAGCGCCGAAGGAGTTCCAGCCCATCCATCCGCGGCATCTTGATGTCGAAGATTGCGAGGTCCGGCGGATTATCCACCAGAGCCTTCAGCGCTGTCTCACCATCCGAATACACCCGCGTCAGAAACCCTTCGGTCTGAAGCGCGATAGACACGGAGGTGAGGATATTTCGGTCGTCGTCGACGAGCGCGATCGTTGCCGTCATGGAACGGAGCGATACTGCAAAGCGGCTGATGTCTCAATGGCGTGTGACAAGAGTGATGCTGCAATGCAGTGGAACCGCGGCTCCTCAAGGTCGCTTGTGCTGGCATGAGGATCGAGTGGACTGGCTGGGAGGTGCCGTCGCTGATCGCCAATGTCGCGATCGCGGCCGCGGCGGTGTTGGTCGGGCTCGTTGTTCACGCGCTCTTCATGGCGGTAGGCCGGCGTCTGGCCGCACGCACACCAGATTCGATTGACGACGCCGCGTTGGCGCTCGCGAAGCGACCGCTGCGCTGGATCGCAGCCGCAATTGCGCTCGCGGCGAGCCGACGCTTCCTCGATCTGCCATCCTGGGCCAACGAGCTTTGGGGGCTCGCCGCGGGTTTCATCGTCCCCGGCCTGATCGGGTGGCTGCTGATCACGATCGTTCGGGTATATGCGCGGGCGGTCGAGATCCGATACGACATCGCGGTCGAAGACAATCTTCGTGCCCGCCGCCGGCGCACACGAACCACGATCCTCAGCCGGATCGGCGTCATTGCCATCGCGCTGATCACCATCGCCTTGATGCTGTTGTCTATCCCCAGCATCAGGAGCATCGGGATCACGCTCATGGCATCCGCCGGCCTTGCCGGTCTTGCAGTGGGTGCCGCAGCGCAGCCTGCGCTCAAGAACCTGATCGCCGGCGTCCAGCTTGCCTTTACCGAGCCGATCAGGATCGACGATGTGCTGATTATCGAGGGTGAGTGGGGAAGGGTGGAGGAGATCCGCCTCACCTATGTGGTGGTTGCTCTTTGGGATGAGCGCCGATTGGTTGTTCCGGTATCCCGCTTTCTCGAGATGCCGTTCCAGAACTGGACCCGCAACACGAGCCAGTTGCTTGGCAGCGCCTTCTTCTGGCTGGATCCGACCGCCGACATTCCCAGGCTTCGCGCACATTACGAACAGGTCGTCCGTGCGAACCCGCGCTGGGACGGTCGCGCCTTTGTTCTTCAGGTAACCGATACGAGGCCCGACGCGATCGAGGTGCGTGTCCTCGCGACCGCCAAGAATGCGACCACCGCCTTCGACCTGCGGTGCGATCTTCGGGAAGCCATGCTCGCCTTCATTCGCGACGAAATGCCCGAGGCGCTGCCGCGCCGTCGCCTTGTTCAGGTGGATGATGTGCTTGCCGCTGATCACCCGGCCCGGGCCTAGACCTTCTCCACTACGGCAGTGACGCCATCGAATTTGACGATGCGCACCGTCGCCCCGGCCGGGCTGTCAGGTCCAGTGGCAGGCCATTCGCCGTCGCCGATCCGGACACGGCCCCGGCCGGAAACGATCGGCGCGGTGACGGTCACATGCTGGCCGACGAGCCGGGCCGCGCGATCATTCAGGTGCGGATCGCTCGAATCCACCGGATAGTCGCGGTACCAGCTTTGGCCGATCATCACGGTCATCACGCTCCAAGCTGCAAATACGGCGAGCTGCACCGCGATCGGCAAATCCGGAAACGCGAAGGTCACCGCCGCCAGCACCGCGGCCGCAATGGCAACGAAGATCAGGAAGATGCCGGGAACGAGCAGCTCCGCAATCGCCAGAAGCACCGCGCCGATGAGCCACACCAGCGCCATGTTGGAGAGGATGCCGTCCAGCATCATTCAGGTCCGCGTTCGCGAACACGAGGCACCGTCTGGCGCGCGGCGGAAGGTGGCGGGTTGGTCGCCACGCCGGCTTCAGCAAGTGCAGCCTTGGCCAGTTCGCCAATCCCGCCCAGCGTGCCAACCAGCTGGGTGGCCTCTACCGGGAAGAGGATCGTCTTGGCATTCGGACTCGTCGCGAATTTGCCGACCGCCTCGACGTACTTTTGCGCGATGAAGTAATTGAGGCTCTGCGTCCCGCCCTGCGCGATGGCGTCCGATACGACTTGTGTCGCCTTCGCCTCGGCCTCAGCGCCGCGCTCGCGCGCTTCAGCTTCGCGGAATGCGGCTTCGCGGCGGCCTTCTGCTTCGAGGATTCGGGCCTGCTTCTGGCCTTCAGCGCGCAGGATTTCGGAAGCGCGCATGCCTTCCGCCTCAAGGATATTCGCACGCTTTTCGCGTTCCGCCTTCATCTGGCGTCCCATGGCATTCACGATATCGGCGGGCGGGCGGATGTCCTTGATCTCGACGCGGGTGATCTTGACGCCCCACGGAGTCGTCGCATGGTCGACTACCGCGAGAAGCCGCGCGTTGATCTCGTCACGTTTGGACAGGGTTTCGTCGAGATCCATTGATCCCATGACAGTGCGCAGGTTGGTGGTCGTCAGCTGCAGCAGCGCCGTATGCATGTCGGAGACTTCATAGGCGGCCTTGGCGGCGTCCAGCACCTGAAAAAAGACGACCCCGTCGGTGGAGATCATCGCATTATCCTTGGTGATGATCTCCTGCCCCGGAATGTCGATGACCTGTTCCATCATGTTCACCCGGCGGCCAACGCGATAGAAGAAGGCCGGATAGAAATTGAACCCCGGCGCCGCCGTGGTGGTGTACCGGCCGAAATGCTCGATCGTGTATTGATAGCCCTGGCGCACGATCTTGATGCTGATCATCAGGTACAGAAGGACCAGCACCAGAACGAGCGCCGCGGTGAGAAGTGCCATTCGCCTCGATCCTCTCGCTTTTCGTTCAACAGCCTAGCAGTCGGATGCGAGGGGGCCTAGCGGATTGGCGCCCGCGCGGTTACATGGCCCGCCACTTCCCTGCGCAACGGAAACGGCATCTCATGGATATTCGGCTCGGCCTCACCTTCGACGACGTACTGCTCGTCCCCGGCGCTTCCGAGGTGTTGCCGAGCGGAGCGGATACCCGCACGCGGGTAACGCGGGACATCGCTCTTAATATCCCGATCCTCTCCTCCGCGATGGATACAGTGACAGAGGCGGACATGGCGATCGTCATGGCGCAGCTGGGCGGCATGGGGGTGCTGCACCGCAATCTGACCATCGAAGAACAGGTTGCGGCGGTGCGTCAGGTGAAGCGCTTCGAAAGCGGAATGGTGGTTAATCCGATCACGATCAGCCCCTGGGCGACATTGGCCGAAGCGCAGGCGCTGATGGCGCAGAACCGGATCAGTGGCATCCCGGTCGTGGAGGCGAACGGCCGCCTGGTCGGCATCCTGACCAACCGCGACGTCCGCTTTGCCGAAAACCCGATGCAGCCTGTGTCAGAGCTGATGACGCGCGAGAACCTGGCGACGGTGCGCGTCGGCGTCGGGCAGGAAGAGGCGCGGCGCCTGCTTCACCAGCGGCGGATCGAGAAGCTGATCGTTGTTGATGAGGATTATCGCTGCGTCGGCCTGATCACGGTGAAGGATATCGAGAAAGCCGTCACCTATCCGGATGCCACCAAGGATGCGGCAGGCCGGCTGCGCGTGGCGGCGGCGACGACCGTCGGTGACAAGGGGTTCGAGCGCACCGAGGCGCTGGTCGACGCCGAGTGCGATCTGGTGGTGATCGACACGGCGCACGGCCACAACCGTGATGTGGCCCGCGCGGTCGAGCGGGTGAAGAAGCTGTCCAACTCGGTCCAGGTGGTGGCCGGCAACGTGGCCACCGCCGAGGCGACCCGATCGCTGATCGATGCGGGCGCGGACGGGATCAAGGTCGGCATCGGCCCGGGTTCGATCTGCACCACCCGTGTCGTCGCCGGCGTGGGCGTGCCGCAGCTGACCGCCGTCATGGACTGCGCCGAGGCTGCACGGGGTAGCGGCGTGCCAGTGATCGCCGACGGTGGGCTGCGCACCTCGGGTGATCTCGCCAAGGCGCTCGCCGCTGGCGCCGCGACCTGCATGGTCGGATCGTTGCTCGCCGGTACCGAAGAGGCGCCTGGCGAAACCTTCCTGTACCAGGGCCGTGCGTACAAGTCGTACCGCGGCATGGGCAGCGTTGGCGCGATGGGCCGCGGCTCTGCCGACCGCTACTTCCAGGGCGACATCAAGGATCAGCTGAAGCTCGTGCCGGAGGGCATCGAGGGACAGGTGCCGTTCAAGGGGCCCGCGCGTGACGTGATCCACCAGCTGGTCGGCGGGATCAAGGCAGCGATGGGCTACACCGGTGCCGCAACCATCACCGAACTGCGCGATCGCGCCAACTTTGTCCGCATCACCGGCGCGGGACTGAAGGAAAGTCACGTTCATGACGTGACGATCACGCGCGAAGCCCCCAATTACCCGACGCGCTGATCTCCCGTGACGCCCGCTGCACGCACCCAGGCTGCGATCGAATTACTTGACGCGGTCATTGCGGCGGCGCGCGAGGGCGGGGCGGCGGCAGATACGCTGATCGCGCGCTACTTTGCCGCGCGGCGCTATGCCGGCTCGAAGGACCGGCGTGCTGTGCGAGAGCTGGTATATGCCGCGATCCGCACCTGCGGTGAGGCTCCCGCCTCCGGCCGTGCCGCCATGTGTCTGCTGGCAAGGACGGATGAGCAGCTTGCCGCGACCTTCGACGGCTCAGCTCATGGTCCTGCGCCTTTATCAACCGACGAGCCAGTGGCGGTTCCGGGAACGGTACCGGGCTGGATCGGCGAGGCGCTCGAACGCGCCGGGATCGGTCCGGACGAATGGCCCGCACTGATTGAGCGGGCGCCGCTGGACGTACGTCTGCGCAAGGATGTGGGCCATGCAGAGGTGCTCGCACGCTGGCCCGATGCGCAGGTGATCCCGGGATTGCCGCAGGGGCTGCGATTGCCCTCGGGAACCGATGTCGCGTCGATGGCGGGCGCGGTGGAGGTGCAGGACGCTGGCAGCCAGGCGGTGTCGCTCGCCGCAGCGGCGTCCGCAGGCATGACGGTAGTGGATCTGTGCGCGGGAGCTGGCGGCAAGACGCTGGCACTGGGCGACGCGATGGGCGGTGAAGGTCGCATCGTCGCCTGCGATGTTGATCGCGCACGTCTCTCGCGTCTGGCGCCGCGCGCCGCCCGGGCGGGGCTTTCGATCGTGGAGACTCGCCTCCTCAACCCTAACCGGGAGCTGGAGGCGCTTGCCGACCTGCAGCGCACCGCAGACGTGGTATTCGTCGACGCGCCATGCTCGGGGACGGGGACCTGGCGGCGTAACCCCGAGGCACGGTGGCGCCTCACGCCGGATCGGCTTGCTCGACTGACCGCGACCCAGGCACACGTGCTCGAGGTGGCAGAAACGCTGGTGCGGCCGGGCGGGGCGCTAGTCTATGTGGTCTGCTCGCTCCTTGACGAGGAGGGGAGCAACCAGGTGGATGCGTTCCTGCGCGGTCATGCCGGCTGGAGCGCCGCTCCCATCGATCTTCCCCTTGGCGCTGCTCACGGCAATGGCCATCGGCTGACCCCGGCGCGTGACGGCACGGACGGTTTTTTCGTCGCGCGGCTGCTGGCGCCATGCTAACTCGTTGACGTCGTGCCGAAGCTGGAGCCCTTGATGCGTTACACGTCCGTCGCCGTCGCAGCCGCTCTCGCGATGGTTTCGATCTCGACGTCGCTGCACGGCGCGCGGCCGGACGACCAGATTGATGCAAAGTCGATGGCGTTGCTGGAGCAGGGCCGTGCAGCCCGGGCTGCAGGCAATGTCGAGGGCGCGATCGACCTCATTGAAACGGCGGTCGTCGTTGATCCGCGCAATCGGCAGGGCTTCATCGAGCTGGCCGAATTGTCGCGGGCGCGTGGCCTGCCGGGCAAGGCGATCCGGCTTTATCGCGAGGCGTTGTTGCTGGAGCCCAATGACGTGAACGCCCTTCAGGGCCAGGGCGAAGCCTTGGTGGCGAAGGGCGCGGTCGAGCGGGCCAAGGCAAATCTGGCGCGGGTAAAGACCCTCTGCAAGACCGCTTGTCCGCAGGCCAACGCGCTGGCGAGTGTGATCGCCAAGGGGCCGCCGGTTGCGACCGCCAGCACGGTGCCGGTGAAACCTACCGCAAAGGACTGATCGCCAAGCCCCGGAGGGCGTTTAGCTGAGCCGGCGAGCCACAGCGACGAACTCCGCCACGCTGACTGTCTCGGCGCGTCGGGTTGCGTCGATACCCTCCGCCTCCAATGCCTCGAGCGCGCCGGGAAGGCTGCGGAGGCTCTGGCGCAGCATCTTTCGACGCTGGCCGAATGCGGCGGCGGTCAGCGCTTCCAAGCGGCGCAGGTCTACGCCCTCCGGCGCTTCTTTCGGCACTATGTGAACGACCGCAGACATCACCTTTGGCGGCGGCGTGAACGCCGAGCGATGAACGGGCATCGCGATCCGCGGAACGCTGCGCCACTGCGCCAGCACCGCCAGCCGCCCGTAGGCGTCGGTGCCCGGTGCAGCCACGATGCGATCGGCAACCTCGCGCTGGAACATCAGGGTAAGCGATTGCCACCACGGAAACCACTCTGCCGACAGCCAGCCGACGAGAAGCGCGGTTCCGACGTTGTACGGAAGGTTGGCGGCGATGTGCGGCTTGCCCTTGAACAGCGGTCGAGGGTCGATCGCCAGCGCATCGCCCTCGATGACCGACAACTGGCCGGGGAACGCGACGCTCAGTTCGTCGAGCGCAGGGATGCAGCGACGGTCGCGCTCAATGGCGGTCACGTTCGCGCCAGCTTGCAGCAAGGCACGCGTCAGCCCGCCCGGCCCGGGGCCGACCTCCAGCACTTCGGCGCCAGCAAGGTCGCCCGGAATACGCGCGATGCGCGCGAGCAGCTGCGCGTCAAACAGGAAGTTCTGACCAAGCGCCTTTGACGCGCTCAATCCATGCCGCGCGATCACGTCGCGCAGCGGCGGCAGCTCCGTCATAGATTTGGGCAGGCAGCCCGATGGGCAGCAGCCTCTGCGGCCATCAGGATCGCGGCAATCATGGCGCCCGGCTCCGCCTGGTTCTGGCCAGCGAGCGGGAAGGCGGTGCCATGATCGGGCGAGGTGCGAACCACGGGCAGCCCCAATGTGATGTTGACGCCATCATCGAAATGGAGCGCCTTTAGCGGGATCAACGCCTGATCATGGTAGCAGCACAAGGCCGCGTCATAATGGCTGCGCGCACGCGCATGGAACATCGTGTCGGCCGCAAACGGGCCCACCGCGGCGATACCCTCCTCGCGCAAAATCGCGATGGCAGGCTCGATCACCTCGATCTCCTCATGCCCCAACGCGCCGGATTCTCCGGCGTGAGGATTGAGGCCGGCGAAGGCGAGACGCGGCTTTTCGATGCCGAAGTTGCGGCGCAAGCCCCTGGCCGTCGCGCGGGCCTTCGCAACGATAAGGTCGATCGAGAGCAGCCCGGGTACGTCCGCCAATGCCACATGGGTGGTCATCGGCACGACCCGCAGCGATGGGCCGGCGAGCATCATCACGGCATTCTCGCGCGCGACGCCGAACCGCTCGGCCACGAACTCCGTCTGGCCGGGATAGTTGAAGCCAATATCATAAAGCTGCGCCTTCGACACCGGTCCGGTGACAAGCGCACGCGCAGCACCCGATCGTGCAAGCCCCACCGCCAGCTCCAGCGAGTGCAGCGCACATCGCGCACCGTCCGCGTCCGGCTCTCCCGGCGTAATCTCTCCGGCGTCCTCGACGGTCAGGACCGGGAGCGCCTGATCGAACGCCCCGTCCACCTCACGCAAATCGTTGATCTTGGCGACCGGCCCTTTCCACACCCGCTCGATCGCGCGCGCATCGCCCACGGCGAAGAAGCGGGGCAGGGCGGCAATCGAACGTGCAGCCCAGGCTTTGGCGATCACCTCTGGCCCGACGCCAGCCGGATCGCCCATCGAAACGGCAAGTGGTGCTAGGCTCGCGATGTCAACGATACTCCACGATCGCGTCACGCCGCAGGTCGCGCAGCGCCTGCTGCGCACGCAGATTGACGCGCTGCTGTTCGAGCTGGCTCTGGATCTGCTCCGAGCCCGGAAGCTGGGCAGAGGCGCTGTCGTCCCGGCCGCAAAGGACCAGCGTGCGCACGCCTTCCTCAGGGTTGCCGAAGGGCGGGGTCGCCTGGCCGACCTGCAGGTTGACCATGATGTCCTGCAGCGGCGCAGGAAGATCGCGGATCCGGATCGCGTCGTTCTGGACGACTTCGGCGTTGATCGTCGCGGCCACCTTTTCAACCGAGCCGCAGCCCTGAAGCTGGCGGATCGTGTCAGCGAATTTCGCCGTGCGCTGGGTTGCCTGCGCCTGCGTCGTGCCGGCCGGGAACTTGATCGTCATCTGCTTCAGGCTGAGCCGCGCATCGCGCGCGTTCGCCATGAGAACCTGACGCTTGTCGACGAGATACAGGATGGAGAAGCCACCCGGGACGGCCACCGGGCCGACCACCTGACCGACCTGCATCTGGCCCGCGGCTTCGGCCAGTTCAGCCGGCAGCTGCGCCGCGCGTACCCAGCCAAGGTCGCCGTTCACGCCGCGCGTCGACGCTTCGGAAAAGTTGCGGGCGAAATAGCCGAACGGAGCCTGGCCCTTCTGGATCTCACCGATCAACTGACGAGCCGCGCCATACACCTCCTCGGTGCGGTCAGGCGTGGCCGACAGGTAAATCTCGTTCAGGTGATATTCGTCGGTGCCTTTGGCAGCTTCCAGACGATCCAGGATCGCCTTCACCTCTTCCTCACCGACGTTGACGTACGGCTCGACGCGGCGGCGCAGATACCGCTGCCATGCCAGTTCGCCCTCGATCTGCCGCTTGATCGACCGTTCCGAGGAGCCCTGCTGACGCAGGAATTCGCGGAACTGATCCGGGGTACGGTTGAAGTTCTGCGCGACGCGCGCGAAGCTCTGGTTCAGCTCGTCATCGGTGATCGTAATATCAGCGGTCTTTGCCTGCTGGATCTGGAGCACTTCGTCGATGAGTTGGCGTAGGACCTGAAGGCGCAGGCGGTCCATATCCTCCGGGCTGAGGTCCACGTTGTTCGCTGCGCGGATCAACGCCACACGCTGGTCCACATCGGTACGCGTCAGCACATTGTCGTTCACGATCGCTGTCGCCTTGCGGACGTTCGGATCGACATTGCCGAAGATCTGCAGGTTCTGTGGGATGTTCAGGCCCGTTTCCGGAACTGCTTGATCCTCAACAGTCGTGCTTCCGGTCTGGCCGGTCGCTGCTCCTGCAGCAGCGACAGCCAGAACCAAGCCTGCGAGCCGGCCGAGTCGTGCCGCCTTGTTGCCCATCGTCGTCACTCGTTCCGGAATCCCATCTTGCACGCCATGGTGCCCATCACGGCACATGCATATCCGTAGCTGAACCGCGGCTTAGCGTCCGAGGTTCTTGAATGCCAGCGTCAACAGATAGCTGCTGCCCCGGCGTGCGTCGCCCGTGGTCCGATAGTCCCGGCGCCAGGTCAGGCCCAAAGTGAGGCAGTCATCCTCGTACTGGACGCCGAGCCTGTGCCGGATCGGGTCGAACCCGTCCGCGACCGAGAATACGTCATCGCTGCGATCGGTGAGATCGATCAGGCCCGACGCGAACGCCGACCAGAAGCGCGCGAATTGCACGCGGCCACCAACGCGGATTTCCTCGCGGTCCTGAAGGTCCTCCAACTCGTCGATGTCACGGTTGAGCCTCAGGTACCCGACGACCACGTAGGTGGACCGAGATCCGACCGTGGCGTCGATTTCATTGCGCCGGACCGCCAGGCTGTCCTTGTCGACGCGGTAGCGATGCGTGAAGGACACGAAATCGCGGAAGCGAAGTGTGGTGCGGCCGACGATGTCGGAAAACCGGTCGCTCAGCCCTGTACCGGACGGGAAGATCGCGACGCGATCTGACAGGCGATAGCTTTGTCCGATGTTGGCCGTCGCGCTGAAGCCCGGAAGATCTAGAGCATACTCAAAGCCATAGGTCGCGCGGGTCGAGTCTTCCCAGCGATCATAGCCGTTGAAGCGGTTGAGCGCGAAGAGGTTCGAATCCTCCAGGTCGATCGATCGTGCGTCCTCGTTGGGAATATCGAGATTCTTGATCCTCGGCGAGGCGACGATCTGGAGGCGGGGCGAGATGCGTTGCGTGCCATTGCCGACCGCTCCAACAAACGGCCAGCGCACGTCCACCGCCAGGGCACCGATGGCGCGTGTGTGGAAACCGTCCAGCCCGCGATAGCTCGCGATCCGCGTCGCCGCCGTGTCGCTGGTGTTATAGGCGTCGCCCCGTGCGAATGCCGTAAAGGTGACTTCCTGGCCCCAGTTGGTCAGGCGCCTGAGATCCCATCGCGCGCTGGCGAAGGCACGCTGGGTATCCTGGCCGGCCTTGCGCCCGATCGCGAGTGTATTGACGTGCAGCTGCACCGTCCCGCCAAGCACATTTTCCTGCAGGCGCCGGCGATAGTCCATTTCCGGCAAGGCAACCGGCTGCATACCCTGGCGTTCACCGACGCGAAGTGTCTGGGTCGCCCATCCGGCAAGCGAGAAGTAGCTATCCTGATCGATCCGCTCCAGCGCCGCGGTCGTCCGCAGACGATCGGCGTTCGAGATGTCGTATCGGCGCAAGAACGTGCGATCGGTTGCCAGCCGCAGCGATCCGGAAAGGCTCCAATTCTCGTTGAACTGAAAACGTCCGACACCGTCGAGATAGCCGCGGAATGCCTGTTCGGTCGAAGAATTGAAGCCGCTTGCCAGATCGTCGCTCCGCCGGCTGACCGTCCCGTAGCCGGTCACGCTGAAGGCGCCCAGTTCGTCCAACTGCTCATAATTGGCCTGCATCATCGGCAACACCGCCGAATAGACGTGCGGCGTCACCGTCAGCTTTCGGTTGGGTGCGAGGCTGAACAGATAGGGTGTGGCCACTTCCAGACCGTTGACCCGGTCATAGCGGATCGTGGGCGAGAGCAGCCCGCTCGCGGTCGCTTCTCCAACTGGATGCGAGAACTTGGGGAGCGGGATCGACGGCAGCCCAAACAGATGAACCTGGGCGCCGACGTAATAGACTCGCTCCCGATCGGGGCGGTAGGTTACGCGGACCGCCGTGACCTTCCACGTCGGCTCCTTCGGGCAGCCATCCGAGCTGACGACCGAACAGGCCGTGTAAGCCGCACGATCGAGCGAGATCGTCCCGTTTTCCTGCCGTGTCCCCCGCTCCGCCGCGAGCCGCCCACCACGCTCCAGCACGACGAGCATGTTGTCGATGACGCCGTCTTTCAGCGAGTCGGTCAGTTCGATCGAGTCGCCATAGGCAGTGTCGCCTTCGGGGCTGGTCACGGCGATGTTGCCGCTCGCCACGACCCTGCCGGTCTTTCGGTTCCAGACCACCTTGTCCGCACGCAGCCGCTGGCCGGCGCGGAACATCCGCACATCGGTCAGCGCGGTAACCACATCGGCTTCATAGTCATATTCGAGCGAGCCGGCGCTGAAGTCGATCTGATCCTCGTCAGCCGGCTGCGCTGAAGGGCTCGCCACCGCTTGCGGAGGCGGGGGCGGCACGGTGCGATCCTGCAGATCCTGTGCGCTGGCTGTGCCGGCGAGCAGGGCTAGCGAAAACGCGCAACTGGCCAAAAGCTCGAGACGCGTCACTCGATTACTCGCAAAACTGGAAACCCCTTTCCGAAGCCCGTCGGGGCACCGGTAGAAAGCCCTATCGCATCGTGCGCGAGCCGCTGCAACGCTTTGCCACCGGCAGGGTCAGTCCCTATCTGCGTCGCGAAACAAGAGGAAGAGCCATGAACGTCACCTTTGCCGACTCCCGCCCCACGGCATCGCCGGTGCTTGCATTCCCCGTGAAGAAGGATGCGGCCGGGACGATCTCGCTGCCTGGCATGGATGCCGAAGCAAGCGCGATCATCGCTGCTGCCGCTGCGGGGCAGCGGTTCAAGGGTGAAGCGGGTTCGGTTGCCGAGGCCTATGTAAGCTCCGGCCGGATATTAATGCTGGGCGTGGGTGAGGGCGACGACGCGGGCTATGAGCGGGCGGGAGGCGCGCTGACCGCTCGCCTGCTGACGTCAGGTGTGACGGAGGTGACCGCCGACCTCTCCGGAAGCACGGCCGTTGCCGCAGCACGGTTTGCAGCGGGTGCCGCTCAGCGGGCGTGGCGGTATGACGTTTATCGCACGAAGCTTGCCGAGGATGCGAAGCCGTCGCTTGCGAATGTCACCGTCGTCAGCGCACCGGCGGATGCGAAGGAGGCGTGGGTGGCGCGTGATGCGGTGACGCAAGGTCTTGCGCTGACGAAAACCCTCGTCACCCTTCCGCCCAACATTCTTTACCCGGAAAGCTTCGTCGACCTGGTGACGAAGGAAGTCGACGGGCTCGGCCTTGAAGTGACCGTGCTGGACGAGGCGGCGATGCGGGAACTCGGCATGGGGGCGCTCCTTGGCGTGTCGCAAGGCTCCCGCCGCGAGGCGCGGCTGCTCGCCTTGCGCTGGAACGGCGCGGGCGAAGGTGATCCGGCACTTGCGCTGGTCGGCAAGGGCGTAACGTTCGACACCGGCGGCATCTCCATCAAGCCTGCGGCCGGTATGGAGGACATGAAGTGGGACATGGGCGGTGCAGGCGCCGTCGCGGGCGCAATGAAGACGCTGGCCCTGCGCAAGGCAAAGGCGAACGTCATCGGCGTCATGGGCCTGGTCGAGAATATGCCCGACGGGAATGCGCAACGGCCCGGTGACGTGGTGACGTCGATGTCGGGGCAGACGATCGAGGTCATCAATACCGACGCAGAAGGCCGGCTGGTCCTGTGCGACTGCGTGACCTGGGTACAGCGCACCCACAAGGTGAAGACGATCGTCGACCTTGCAACGCTGACGGGCGCGATGATCATCAGCCTCGGCAACGAACAGGGCGGCCTCTTCGCCAACGATGATGGGCTGGCGGATCAGTTGCTGTCGGCGAGCAAGGCCAGCGGGGACGCCCTGTGGCGACTCCCGATGGGGCCTGCCTACGACAAGCTGATCGACAGCGCGATCGCCGACATGAAGAATGTCGGGCCGCGTGGCGGTGGCTCGATCACGGCTGCGCAGTTCATCAAACGGTTCGTCGAGGACGATGTTCGCTGGGCCCATCTGGATATCGCCGGCATGGTATGGTCTGAAAAGGATGGACCGACATGGGGCAAGGGAGCGACCGGCTTTGGTGTCCGGCTGCTCGATGCCTTCGTTGCCGACAATTTCGAGAAGTGATGGTCTGAGCGCGGTGCAGGTCGACTTCTATCATCTGACCAGCATGCCGCTTGAGCGCGCGCTGCCGCGGATTGCGGAGCGCGTGCTCGAAAGCGGTGCGCGCCTGCTCATCGTGGCCGGCGACGATGCGCAGCGTGCCGCGCTCGATCGGTTGCTGTGGGAATATTCCAGCGACAGCTTCCTGCCGCACGGCTGCGAAGGCGGGGAGGAAGATGCTGACCAGCCCATCCTGATCGCGGGGGATGTGAATGCCGCAAACAATGCCCAGCATGTCGCTCTCGTAGACGGAAACTGGCGCGACGATGCGCTCGATTTCGACCGGGCCTTTCACTTCTTCGATGAGGAGCGAATTGCCGAGGCACGGGCTGCTTGGCGATCGCTGGGCGAACGTGACAATGTCGAGCGGCGTTACTGGAAGCAGAATGACGCCGGGCGCTGGGAGCAGGCGGCATGACCGCGCAGCTGGATCGGGTCTGACGTCTCTGCGCGTCGGCGATCATCCCGACAGTTGCGCTGAACGCCGCTCACGGGTAACGGCGCCGCTGTTTCCGCACATCTTCAACTACAGGAGCGACCATCATGGCCGCCAATCGCACGTTTTCGATCATCAAGCCGGACGCCACCCGCCGCAACCTGACCGGCGCTGTCACCAAGATGCTGGAAGAGGCCGGGCTTCGCGTCGTCGCATCCAAGCGCATCCAGATGACCAAGGAGCAGGCAGAGGGCTTCTACGCGGTGCACAAGGAGCGCCCGTTCTTCAACGACCTGGTGTCGTTCATGATCTCGGGTCCGGTCGTCGTACAGGTTCTCGAGGGTGAGAACGCCGTGCAGCGCAACCGTGACATCATGGGCGCGACCAACCCGGAGAACGCAGCGCCGGGCACGATCCGCAAGGAACTCGCCGAGTCGATCGAAGCCAATTCGGTTCATGGTTCGGACTCGGATGAGAATGCGGCGATCGAGATCGCCTATTTCTTCAAGCCCGAAGAGATCGTCGGCTGAACCGATGACCGGGAACTGGCGGCTTCGTCGCGCCACTGCGGCTGATGCACAGGCCATGGCGATGATCGCGGCTGCCAGCTTCCTTGAAACGTTCGCCGGCATTCTGCCCGGCGCCGATATCGTTGCGCATTGCGCGCGCAACAGCTCGCCCGAGAAGTTCTCAGGATGGGCCGAAGATCCCGCAAGCATCTTGACCTTGGCAGAGCATCGCCAGGGGTTCGCGCCGGTCGGCTATACGGTCCTGACCACCCCGGACCTTCCCGTTGCGCCGAGGCCCGGCGACATCGAGTTGCGCCGGATCTACGCCCTGTCGATCACGCGCGGAACCGGGCTTGGACATCATCTGATGGCTACCGTGATCGCTGATGCCCGTGCTCTGGGCGGACGACGCCTCCTGTTGGGCGTGCTTGACCGCAACCATCGCGCACGCACCTTCTACGAACGTGAGGGTTTCAGCCCGGTTGGTACCCGCCGCTTCAGCGTAGGTGCGGGCTGGTGCGATGACGTGATCTACGCGCGCTCGCTCTGACGTTTCAGTTCGTCTGCCCACAAGCGATCAACCGCTTTCGACGTTCCGCCGAGTTCGCGAACCCGCGCCGCCTCAAGCGAAAGGCTCCGCCCGCGCAGCAGGTTGCCACGGGTACGCCAGACGATCTCCACGATGGCGCTGCCGCTTCTCATTTCATTGCCTGAGCGATAGCTGGCCGTCACCAGCACAGGCAGCCGCCCTTCACGACTGTCGGCGCCGCCATCCATCGCCTGCAGCACGGCGTCGGCAAACCAATCCTTCTCGATGCGTGCCGTGGCGGGGCTCTTCGGGGCGACCTTCAGTTGCGATGGAAAAGTGATTGTTGTCTCGAGCAGGTCGTGCCGGGGGTCGACCAGTTCCACTTCGCTACCATCGCGATTGAGCGACCCTTGCAAGGAGAAGCGCGCTTCAGCTGCGGTAGCCGCCACACGCTCGGCGGCCTTTTCTGACGCAGAATGTCGCTTGTCGCTCCAGTTCATCCACAGCGTCAGCGCGCCGATGATGAGGCCGGAGACGGCGACCAATTCCGCGAGCGAGATCCATCGCCGGCGAGTTGCAGCCTGATCCGGGGTTTCGCTCAACGCCCGCCCATTTCCAGCAGGCGTCGTGGCGCCGCCAGTTCCCAGCTCTGCGCGACTCGGTCCGCTACGCGCTCCCAATCCGTATCCGGACCGCCGACCCGCAACGCGACCCAGCCCGACGGGCCAAGATACGCGGGTTTGTAGTAGAGGGCAGGATCGTTTTCGATCAGCATCGTCTGTTCATCGAGGCCGCTGGTCTTCACGACCACGGCTGTCTCACCATCCTGATGATGATCGTGCCAGAAATAGGCGAAGAACTTGCCGCCCTCGATGTAGAAGCCTGGGGAGCCGTGCGACGGGCGCTCGGCAGCCTCCGGCAGAGCGAGCGCGATGCCGCGCACCCGCTCAAGAGCCTCTTCAGGTGGGGTCAGCGTGTCAGCCATTCCGCCAGAACGCGCGGATAGAGCCGATGCTCCTCGTCAAGGACGCGCGCCGCCAATGTCTCCGGTGTGTCGCCGGATGTGATCGGTACACGTGCCTGACCCAGAACCGCCCCGCCATCCAGTTCTTCGGTGACGATATGCACGGAACAGCCCGCCTCCGCATCTCCTGCGGCAATGGCGCGGGCATGAGTGTCCAACCCCTTATACTTCGGCAGCAATGACGGGTGGATGTTGATGATCCGGTCGCGCCAACGGGCAACGAAGTCGTCGGAAAGCAGGCGCATATAGCCAGCGAGGGCGAGATATTCGGCGCCTGCCTCCCGCAACGCGGCGTCCAGCGCGGCCTCATAGGCTTGCTTGCCGACTTCCTTGGGCGACAGGGCGAATGTGGGGATGCCCTGCTCACGCGCCCAGACCAGCCCTTCCGCAGACGGGCGGTTCGATGCGACAACGACGACCTTATATGCCTCCGTCGCGTTGGCGACGAGCGACCGCATGTTCGATCCTCGGCCGGAGATCAGAACGCCGACGTTGGCAGTCACGCGTCGTGGCTCGCCCGCCACGGCGCGCGCGCGCTCCATGTTTCGGTCGACCCCGTCACGGTGCAGCCGCGCTCACCATTGATGATGCGCCCGATCTGGAACACCTGCTCACCGGCAGCGGTCAGTTCGGCCGCGACGGCATCGGCGGCTTCTGGCGCGGCGACGACCACCATGCCGATGCCGCAGTTGAAGGTGCGGGCCATTTCTTCCGGCTCGATCGCGCCTTGTGCCTGGAGAAAGGCCATCAGTCGGGATTGCGGCCATGCATCGGCATTCACCTCGGCGCGAACACCTTTCGGGAGGACGCGCGGGATATTCTCCAGCAAACCGCCGCCGGTGATATGCGCCAGGCCCTTCACGCGCCCAGCGCGCAGCAGCGGAAGAAGACTGCGGACATAGATGCGAGTCGGAGCCATCAGCGCATCGATCAGCAGCACCTCGGGATCGAACAATGCCGGTCGATCCAGCTTCCACGACTTGTCCGCCGCCAGACGCCGCACAAGGGAGAAGCCGTTCGAATGGACGCCGGAGGATGCGAGACCCAGCATCACGTCACCCTCCGCGATATCGCGGCCGGTGAGCACATGATCACGTTCCACCGCCCCGACGCAGAACCCCGCGAGGTCATAATCTCCATCGGCGTACATGCCGGGCATCTCGGCCGTCTCGCCGCCGATCAGCGCGCAGCCCGCGATCTGGCAGCCCTCCGCGATCGACGCGATGACCTGCTCCGCAACATTCGAATCCAGTTTCCCCGACGCGTAATAATCCAGGAAGAACAGCGGCTCGGCACCCTGGACGATGAGGTCGTTGACGCACATCGCAACGAGATCGATGCCGACGCCGGCATGCCGGTTGTAGTCGATCGCCAGCTTCAGCTTGGTGCCGACGCCGTCGTTCGCCGCCACCAGCAGCGGATCGCTGAAGCCCGCCGCCTTCAGGTCAAAGAACCCGCCGAAGCCACCAAGGTCGGCATCGGCGCCCGGTCGCCGGGTGGCGCGCGCCAGCGGCGCGATGGCCCGGACCAGTGCGTTGCCGGCGGCGATCGACACGCCCGCTTGCTCGTATGTGTACCCGCTGTCGCTCATGTGGAGCCGCCTAGCCACAACGCGCTTGGATTTCCACGCCTCCTTCGCCAAAAGACGCGTGATTATGCGTTTGAAGCCCTTGTTCCTCGTTCCTGCTGCCGCGGCGCTCGCGCTTGGTGCGGGGGTCGGTGTCGCCCAGATCGAGGGTGGCGGCAGAGGCGTGGCGCCCGTCGACAGCTCACGCGACTATGAGATTTCCGGCATTCGCGTTGATGTCGCGGCGAAGGATGCGGATGCCGCGCGCCTTGGCGGCTGGCGGGTGGCCCAGCGGAAGGCTTGGGCACAATTATCCCAGCGGCTTGGCGGCGGCAGCCGCACGCTCCCGGATTCGACACTCGATTCGATCGTGAGCGGCATTGTTGTCGAGAATGAACAGATCGGGCCGACGCGCTATGTTGCCCGTCTGGGCGTGTTGTTCGATCGCAATCGAGCCGGCGCGATTCTCGGCATCTCCAATTACGTGATGCGTTCGCCGCCGATGGTGGTCATCCCGATTGTGTGGTCGGGCGGCGTGGCGACGGGATTTGAACAACGCACGCTCTGGCAGGAAGCGTGGGCGCGCTATCGAACTGGGGCGAGCGCGATCGACTATATCCGCCCGACCGGTAGCGGGCCTGATCCGCTGCTGCTGAACCTCGGCCAGACCCAGCGACCCGCCCGCGGATGGTGGCGTGCCGTTCTCAATCAATATGGCGGGTCGGACGTACTGATCCCGACGGTGAAGCTGTACCGCCAGTGGCCGGGTGGGCCGGTGGTTGGGGTGTTCCAGGCCCGCCAGGGCCCCGACAATCGGCTTCTTTCGCAATTCAGCCTGCGCGTCGGCAGCGTGGCCGGCGTTCCCGCCTTGCTTGATGCGGGTGTGAAGCGGATCGACGAGATCTACCAGCAAGCACTGCGCGCCGGGCTTCTCCGCAGCGATCCCGGCCTCTCCTACGTGCCACCGGAAGAGGTGCCGCAGGACGACGATGAAGCTGGCGAGACCGTCGTCACAGATACGCCGGTGGTCCCCACGGCCAATGTCTCGGTCCAGTTCGATACGCCCAATGTGGCGGCTGTTACGGCGACTGAGGCGGCGCTGCGCGGCGTGCCGGGCGTTTCCGCGGCGACGACCAGCAGCCTTGCGCTGGGCGGGGTATCGGTGATGACGGTCGGGTATGTCGGGCCGCCTGAGGCGCTCAAGGCGGCGCTGGAGGCGCGTGGCTGGCAGGTATTCGGGTCGGGAATGACCATCCGCATCCGCCGCGCGCCGCGTCTGTTGCCGCAGGAGCTGGTGCCCGACAATGCGACCGCCGGATGAGGAATCGGCGACCAGCGGTGGTCGCATGATGAGCCAAATCGCCTTGCCGCTCGTCTGGCCGGCCGATCCGCGCGACGATGAGTTCCTGGTCACCGAATCGAACGCCCGCGCCGTCAGCGCGCTGGATCACTGGGCGACGTGGCCGGTCATGACGTCGTTGCTGGTCGGCCCGCGCAAGTCCGGCCGCAGCCTCCTGGCCCGCATATTCGCGGCCAAGAGCGGGGGAATGATCATCGACGACGCGCCGTTGCGCGCGGAGGACGAGCTTTTCCATGCCTGGAACGACGCGCAGGCATCCCGTCGCCCGCTGCTGCTGGTAAGCGATGCCGCGCCACCCGCGTGGGACATCGCCTTGCCCGACCTGCGGTCGCGGATAGCGGCAACGCCGCTCGCGGTGATCGGGCCGCCCGACGATGCGCTGCTTCGTGCGCTGCTGGAACGTGAATTCGCGCGTCGCGGCGTGGACGTGCGGTCTGACGTGCTCGACTGGTTGGTTATACGGATTGAACGCAGTCACGTCGCTGTCATGCGCACGGTCGATGCGCTTGATCAGGAGGTGATGGAACGCCGGAAGCGGTTGTCCATTCCCTTGGCCCGGGAGACGTTGCTGGCTGCAGCGTTGATCCCCTCAACACCGGAGCCATGATGACCCGTTCCCTTCGCCAGGCCCGCCTCGACTCGGACGATGATCCCTTCGAGGAGCGCGACAATGAGCGCTATTTCAATCGCGAACTGTCGTGGCTGGCGTTCAATCGCCGCGTGCTGGAGGAGGCGTGCAACACCGAGCATCCGCTTCTCGAGCGGTTGCGGTTCCTGTCGATCTCTGGATCGAACCTCGACGAATTCTTCATGGTGCGCGTCGCCGGGCTGAAGGGGCAGCAACTGCTCGACGTGGAGGCCAGGTCAGCCGATGGCTTGACGCCCTCGCAGCAGCTGAGCGCGATCACGACGGAGGCAGACGCGCTGCTCGCCAGCCAGCAAAACGTATGGCGCGACATTCGTCACGCTTTGTCGGCGAGCGACATTGAGGTTCTTTCCTCCAGCCACATGGATTCGCGGCTCTCGCCCGAGGACATGGCATGGCTGGAGACGCATTTCCGCGAGCAGATTTTCCCCGTCATCACACCGCAGGCGCTCGACCCCGCGCATCCGTTCCCGTTCATTCCCAATGCCGGCCTGGGAGTGATGTTCGATCTGGTGCGCCTGTCAGATGACGAACCGATCCGCGAACTCGTGATCGTCCCCAACGGGATGGCGCGCTTCGTCAGGCTGCCTGGGGAGTCGGCACGCTATATTGCGGTCGAATCGATGCTGAAGCGGTTCTCGATCATGCTGTTCCCCGGTTACCGGGTGGACGGCGCCGCGGAATTTCGGGTGTTGCGAGACAGCGACATCGAGATCGAGGAGGAAGCGGAAGATCTCGTCCGCTATTTCGCCAATGCCATCAAGCGGCGGCGACGCGGGCGGGTCATCCGTCTGGAGCTGGAAACGGGCATGCCGGAATCGCTAGCCCGGGTACTGAAGGAAGAACTCGGCGAGCAGGCGCTCGTTACCGAATCCGGGTCGTTCCTGGGTATCGCTGATCTCGGCAAGATCGTTGACGAGGACCGCCCGGACCTGAAGTTCGTGCCCTTCACGCCACGGTTTCCCGAAAGAATTCGGGAGTTTGGCGGGGATTGCTTCGCGGCCATCAGCGCCAAGGACATCATCGTCCAGCACCCATATGAGACGTTCGACGTCGTGCTCGCCTTTCTGAAACAGGCGGCGAACGACCCCGATGTCGTTGCCATCAAGCAGACGCTGTACCGTGCGGGCAAACAGTCCGCCGTGATCAACGCGCTGATCCAGGCGGCTGAGGCGGGCAAGTCAGTGACCGCGGTGGTGGAGTTGAAGGCGCGGTTCGATGAGGAGCAGAACCTGCTCTGGGCGTCCGCGCTGGAGCGCGCCGGGGTTCAGGTGGTTTACGGCTTCATCGACTGGAAGACCCATGCGAAGGTCTCCATGGTAGTTCGTCGCGAGGCCGGGCAATTCCGGACCTACTGCCACTTTGGGACGGGCAATTATCACCCGGTCACGGCAAAAATATATACTGATCTCAGCTTCTTCACAGCCAATCCTGCGGTCGGACGGGATGCGGCCCGCCTATTCAACTACATCACTGGCTATGTCGAGCCGGAGGACATGGAGCGCATCGTATTGTCGCCGCGCTCACTCCGCGCCCGTTTGATCGAGGAGATCGACGCCGAGATCGCCCATGCACGCGCCGGACGACCGGCGACCATCTGGGCGAAGATGAACAGCCTGGTGGACCCAGCGATCATCGAGAAGCTCTATGAAGCGAGCGGGGCAGGGGTCCAGATCGACCTCGTCGTACGGGGCATCTGTTGCCTGCGCCCGCGCGTACCGGGGCTTTCCGAAAATATTCGGGTAAAATCCATCATAGGCCGTTTCCTTGAACACAGCCGTATCGCGGTTTTCGGGAACGGGCAGACCCTCCCAAACGATGATGCGCATGTCTTCATTTCGTCAGCGGACTGGATGCCGCGCAACTTTGACCGCCGGGTCGAATATATGCTGCCGCTGGAGAGTGGCACCGTTCACGATCAGGTTCTCGATCAGGTGATGGTTGCCAATCTCATCGATACCGAACAAAGCTGGGACCTGTACGCCGATGGCAGCTATCAGCGCACAAGTATCGGCGATAAGCCGTTCAACCTTCATCGTTATTTTATGACGAACCCCTCCTTGTCAGGGCGTGGGGCCGCCCTTGCCGAAGGGGGCGAGGTACCGAAGCTCTCGCTGCGGCGCTGATGGTGAGGGAAGCGCGAACCGCCATCATCGACATCGGGTCGAACTCGATCCGTCTGGTCGTTTATCAGGGGCCTCGGCGCCTGCCGACCGTGCTGTTCAACGAGAAGGTGCTGGCGGGTCTCGGGCGCAGCCTCGCGAAGACAGGGGCTATCGACGGGCAGGCGATGGCGCTTGCTGGCACCGCGCTGTCGCGATTTGCGGCGCTGGCGCGTGAGATGGAGTGCGATGAAGTGCGGACCGTTGCGACTGCAGCGGTGCGTGATGCCGCCAATGGTGCGGAGTTGATCGCACTGGCGGCGAAAAACGGCCTGCCCGTCGAACTGCTATCGGGTGAAGAAGAGGCACGATCGGCCGGTTATGGGGTACTTTCGGCCATTCCCGATGCTGACGGCATTGTCGGTGATCTGGGGGGCGGCAGCCTTGAACTGGTGAGGGTCTGCAAGGGCCGTGTAGATGAGCATGCCTCTTTCCCGCTCGGGGTTCTTCGTCTTGCTGATCTGCGCGCAAAGGAAGGCTTTGATCGCCGCGTGGGCGCCGTCCTGCGTGATGCGGGTTGGTCGAATGCGGGTGCCGGCAAGCCATTCTACTTGGTCGGCGGGTCGTGGCGATCGCTGGCGAGGGTAGACATTCGGGATCGGGGTTATCCGCTGCCGATCCTTCATGGCTATGCCATGCCTCCCGCGCGCATTTCGTTGCTGCGGCGCAAGCTGCCCACGCTGGAGAAAGGCTGGTTCAGAAGCGTGCCGCATCTCTCGGGTGGTCGCGTCCCGACGCTTGGCGCCGCCGCTGATCTGCTTGATGTATTGCTGCCGGTGATTGGATCACGCGAGACCGTGGTGTCGGCTTTCGGGCTGCGCGAAGGCCTGTTGTATCGGCAATTGTCCCCGGCCGAGTCTCGACTGGATCCCTTGATTGTTGCCGCACGTGACGAGGGCCGGCACCGGGGACGGTTTCCCGAGCATGGCGATCTTCTGAACAACTGGATCTCACCCCTGTTTGTGGATGAGTCGCCAGCGGATGGGCGCTTGCGCCATGCGACATGCCTGCTGGCGGATACGAGCTGGCGGGCCAACCCGGAGTTCCGGGTTGCGTTGGGGATCGAGACAGCCCTGCATGGCAATTGGGTAGCGGTCGACGGGCGCGGGCGCGCCATGATGGCGGCCGCGCTGGCCGCGAGCCTGGGTGCGCAGCCGCCTTATCCTGATCCACTGCCCGCGCTCGCAAGCCCTGACGATCTTCAGCGGGCAACGTGCTGGGGGCTTGCGATCCGGCTGGCACAGCGACTGTCGGGCGGGGTCGCGGGCCCGCTCAACCGCAGCAGCATTCGCCGCGCGGAGGGCGCGGTCGAACTGGTCTGGCACGACGCAGACCGCGCGCTGTGCGGCGAATCGGTCGAGAAACGGCTGAAAGGGCTTGGTGCCGCGCTTGGGTTGCCGGTCGGGAGCCGACTAGCGGCTGCAGGCGCCTAGGTCGATCCTGCGTTAGCCGCAGGACACCTGGGTGATAATACCCTCGGGAGTGGTCTCGATGTTCAGACGATCCTGCCGAAAATCCATCGTGAGCGCCGAGCCCGTGATGTAGGTCCGGACGACGCGAGCACCCGCCGCACGTTGAGCAGCTTCCTGGTTTCCTTCAAGCGGCCGGCCCACGAACTTCTCCGCCGCGTTGGCGTTGCACATTGCACCCTCGGCTGAAGAGGATCCAGACGTACCGGTGGCACATCCGGAAAGCAGGACGGCCGCTGCCAGGATCGCTCTCATGCCTCATTCTCCGTTCGCGTCATCTTGAGCTTGCCGCCCAGAACAGCGAAACCAAGCCGACCCTCGACAAGATCCAGCGCGTCGCGCCCGAACTGATCAAATCGCCAGCCCTCAAGGATCGCCAGGTCGTGACGCACGCCCGCGGCGAGCGCCTCCAGCTCCTCGCCGCGGGCGAGCAATCGCGGCGCAACATCGATGTCGCGCGCGCGGATCTTGAGCAGCAGCTTCAACAGGTCGGCGACCAGCGAGCCATCCTTGCCAAGTCCAGGCTTGCGATCCTCGCGAAGCGGCATTTCGCTGGCGGGCAGCGGCTCCGCCGCTTCGATAACGCCCATCAGGCGCCGGCCGATATCGTTGCTCGCCCAGGTGGCCGAGAGGCCGCGCACCTTGGCGAGGTCGCTCTGCCGCTTGGGGGGATGGCCTGCGAGATCGGCCAGAGTCTCGTCCTTGACGATGCGGCCGCGGGGCAGGTCCTTTGCCCGCGCTTCCACCTCTCGCCAGCGGGCGATCGCCTTCAGCCGACCGAGAACGTCGGCGCGCCGGCCCGAAATGCGCACGCGCTTCCACGCGAGGTCGGGATCGTTGGCGTAGTTGGCGGGATCGGAAATGCGCTCCATTTCCTGATCGAGCCACGCCCCGCGCCCGGTCTTCTTCAGACGCTCCAGCATGCGCGGAAAGATCTTTGACAGATGGGTGACGTCACCGATCGCGTAATCGACCTGTCGCTGATCGAGCGGGCGGCGCGACCAGTCGGTAAAGCGCGCGCCCTTGTCGATCTGAATACCGAGCCAGCTGTCGACCAGGTTGGAATAGCCAATCTGCTCCCCCTGGCCGAGCGCCATCGCCGCGACCTGGGTGTCGAACATCGGATGCGGGGTCTTGCCGGTGAGATTGTAGATGATCTCTATGTCCTGCCCGCCGGCGTGGAAGACCTTCAGCACGTCCTCGTTATTGACCAGCAGATCGAGCAGCGGCTGCATATCGAGCCCAGGCGCCTTGGGATCGATCGCCGCGGCCTCTTCCGTGTCGGCGATCTGGATCAGGCAGAGTTCGGGCCAATAGGTATTCTCTCGCATGAATTCTGTGTCGACGCATACGAAGGGAGCATCGGCGAGGCGCGCGCACAGATTGGCGAGGGTGGCGCTGTCGGTAATTAGCGGGTGAACATGCATAAGTGCCGCCCCATAGCGGGGAGCGACCGGGTTGACAAAGAGAGGTTGGAAGGGGAGGGGCGCGGACCTCCAAACAAGCTTTTTCAGAGATTGCGGCCATGCACGCCTATCGCTCGCACACTTGCGCCCAGCTCAACGCCAACGACGTTGGCGCTGAAGTTCGTCTGTCCGGTTGGATCCACCGGAAGCGAGATCACGGCGGCGTGCTGTTCGTCGATCTTCGCGACCATTACGGCATCACCCAGATCGTCGCCGACAGCGACTCCCCGGCACTGCCGACGCTGGAATCGCTGCGCGTCGAGTCGGTGATTACCATCGACGGCGTGGTGAAGGCGCGGTCGGACGCGACCATCAATCCGAACCTGGCAACGGGCGCGATCGAGGTGTTTGCGCGCGGCGTGACGGTGCAAAGCCAGGCGCAGGAACTTCCGATGCCGGTTGCCGGTGAGCAGGAATATCCCGAGGATATTCGCCTGCGCTACCGCTTCCTCGACCTGCGTCGCGAAAAGCTGCACGCCAACATCATGCTGCGGTCGAGCGTCATCTCCTCGATCCGTCGCCGCATGGTCGACCAGGGCTTCACTGAATTCCAGACGCCGATCCTGACGGCCTCCTCGCCGGAAGGCGCGCGAGATTATCTCGTTCCCAGCCGCGTGCATCCGGGCAAGTTCTATGCGCTGCCGCAGGCGCCGCAGATGTTCAAGCAGCTGCTGATGGTCGCTGGCTTCGATCGCTATTTCCAGATCGCACCGTGCTTCCGCGATGAGGATGCGCGCGCCGATCGCTCGCCGGGCGAATTCTATCAGCTCGATTTCGAAATGAGCTACGTCACGCAGGACGATGTGTTCGCGGCGATCGAGCCGGTGCTGCACGGCGTGTTCGAGGAGTTCGCCAATTGGCAGGGCAAGGGCCGCACGGTCAGCCCGCTGCCGTTCAAGCGCATTCCGTACCGGGAATCGATGCTGAAGTACGGCAACGACAAGCCCGATCTGCGCAACCCGCTGATCATCTCTGACGTCAGCGGATTTTTCTCGGGTTCCGGATTCGGGCGCTTTGCCTCGATCGTTGAGGCCGGCGATGTCGTGCGCGCGATCCCGGCGCCGAAGACGGCGGACAAGAGCCGCAAGTTCTTCGACGACATGAACGCCTGGGCGCAGTCCGAAGGGTTCGCCGGCCTTGGCTACGCAACCCGCAAGGGTGGCGAATGGGGCGGGCCGATCGCCAAGAACCACGGTGACATCGGTATGCGCGAACTGGCCGAGGCGCTCGGCCTTGGGCCGGATGATGGCGTGTTCTTCGCCGCCGGCAAGGAAGCACAGGCGGCGAAGCTCGCCGGCCTGGCGCGCACCCGCATCGCCGAGCAGCTGGACCTGATCGACAAGAACCGCTTCGAGTTCTGCTGGATCGTCGACTTCCCGATGTTCGAATATGACGAGGAAGCGAAGAAGGTCGACTTCAGCCACAATCCCTTCAGCATGCCGCAGGGCGAACTGGAGGCGCTGGAGACCAAGGATCCGCTCGACATCCTCGCCTACCAATATGACATCGTCTGCAACGGTATCGAGCTGTCCTCCGGTGCGATCCGTAATCACCGGCCGGAGATCATGTACAAGGCGTTCGAAATCGCCGGGTACACGCAGGCTGATGTAGACACGAACTTCGCCGGCATGATCAATGCGTTCAAATATGGCGCGCCGCCGCACGGCGGCTCGGCCCCCGGCATCGATCGTATCGTCATGCTGCTGGCTGACGAGCCGAACATCCGCGAAGTGATCGTCTTCCCGATGACGCAGAAGGCGGAGGATCTCATGATGGGCGCGCCCAACTTTGCCACTGCCAGGCAATTGCGCGAACTCAACATCCGCGTAACCGCGGATACGGCGAAGGACACAAGCAAGCTGGTGGCGCCCGACGCGGGCTAAGGGAACCGCGCGCGGTGGTAAGCGCTGAAAGCCTATGTCGCTTACCGCCTCGCGAGCCGCACTTCTCCATATCGCGCTTCAGGATCTGCGTGCCGGCAAGCAATTGCTGGTGACGCGACTGGAGCCGCTGGCGGATGCGGCCAGCGATCCGGCGCTACAGGAAGTGATTGAGCGGGACCGCTTCAATGCGAAGCGCCACGCCGCCCGATTTGATGAGATGGCGACGCTGGACGGCGCGCCGGAAAACCTGTGGATGACCGGGATCCTGAACGATGCGGATCGCGATGCGCAGTCGCATCAGCGCGGGCCCTTGCTCGACACGGCGCTGATCGGCGCCTTGCGCAAGGCGAAGGCCGCGGAAATCGTTTCGATCGAAACCGCGATGGCGCTGGCGGCGAGCGAGGCGCCGGCGATGATGCCGGCGCTCACCGCAAATCATGCCGAGGACCGCGCGGTAGAGATGCGGCTGGCGCGTCTCCTGGGGACGATCGGCGGTCACATACCGGTGATTTGAGGCAGAGGCGTCAGCTCGCCGGCGCGAAGGCGCCGTCCTCCCCCATCACCCACAAGACGCCTTCCTTGATCGAGAACCAGGCGCCGTGGAGCGATAGCTGCCCGGCATCTTCTGCGGCCCGGACGAACGGGAAGGTGCGCAGGTTGGCGATGCTGACCTTCACCGTTTCGAGTTCCAGCGCGCGGATCGCGTCCTCTCCAGTGCCGTGATCGGTGGTGATCCGGTCGCGTGCCTCATCCAGCAGGCCGATCCAATTGGCGATGAAGCCACCCTCGCCAGGCGTGGCCTCGGCAAAGCGCTTCGTCATTGCCGCATGAACGCCGCCGCACATGCCGTGGCCCATGACGACGATTTCCTGGACCTTCAGCTGGGTCACCGCAAATTCCAGTGCGGCGGACACGCCGTGGCGGCCGCCGCCCACCTCGAACGGGGGGACCAGATTGGCGACGTTGCGCACGACGAAGATCTCGCCCGGGGACGTATCGAACACGGTGGTCGGATCGGTGCGGCTGTCGGAGCAGGCGATCACCATCACCCGGGGTGACTGCCCCTCAGCAAGGGTCGCCCAGCGATCCCGCTGGGTTGCCCAGCCCTGCTGGCGAAAACGGCGGTATCCGGCGATCAGATCAGTGAAGACGGTCATGCATCCTCCTTACCGCGTTGTTTCGTCCCGCGTCAGTCGCTATCTCGCGCCCGACATGACCGAAACACTGCCTCTCGCCCGGCCCGAGCGCGCCCGCAAGCCTGACTGGATCAGGGTCAAGGCGCCGACCTCCGTCGGTTTCGCCGAAACCAAGCAGCTGATGCGTCGGCTGAACCTTGCCACCGTGTGCGAGGAGGCGGCCTGTCCGAACATCGGCGAATGCTGGACCAAGAAGCACGCGACAGTGATGATCTTGGGGGACACGTGCACCCGGGCCTGCGCCTTCTGCAACGTGAAGACGGGCATGCCGCGCCCGGTTGATCCGCTAGAGCCGGAGCATGTGGCGGTCGCGGCGGCCGAAATGGGTCTGCAGCATATCGTTATCACGTCGGTTGATCGTGACGACCTGCCTGATGGCGGCGCGGCGCAGTTCGTGAAGGTGATTGAGGCGCTCCGCCGTAACACGCCGAGCACCACGATCGAGATCCTGACGCCGGACTTCCGCAACAAGACGCAGGCGGCAGTTGAATCGATCGTTGCGGCCCGGCCGGACGTGTACAACCACAATCTGGAGACGGTGCCGCGGCTGTACCCGACCATCCGCCCGGGCGCGCGCTATTATGCCTCTCTGCGGTTGCTGGAGAGCGTTAAGCGGCACGATCCGTCGATCTTCACCAAGTCGGGCGTGATGCTGGGCCTCGGCGAAGAGCGGTTGGAGGTTCACCAGGTGATGGACGACATGCGTTCCGCCGACATCGATTTCTTGACCATGGGGCAGTATCTGCAGCCGACGCCGCGGCACGCCAAGGTCGCCGATTTCGTGACGCCCAAGACGTTCGACGCCTACGCCGCCATCGCGCGTGCGAAGGGGTTCCTGCTGGTAGCGTCGTCGCCGCTCACCCGTTCGAGCTACCACGCCGGCGACGACTTCGAGAAGCTGCGCGCGGCGCGTGAGGTCCAGCTTGCCAAAGCATAGCGAAACGCGGGCCATGCCATACACGCCCGAGCAGATGTTCGATCTGGTCGCGGACGTGAAAGCCTATCAGGATTTCTTGCCGTGGGTCGTCGCGATGCGCGTTCGGCAGGACAGCGCGGAGGAAACGCTGGCCGACATGATCGTCGGATTCAAGGGCCTGCGCGAGACGTTCACGTCGCGGGTCGAGAAGCATCGGCCCGATCGGGTGTACGTCGATTACGTCGACGGCCCGATGAAGTATCTGCACAACGAGTGGCGGTTCCGCCCGGACGGCGATGGCTGCCTCGTGGATTTCAGCGTCGACTTCCAGTTCAAGAACCGGATGTTCGAGATGCTGGCAGGGCAGGTATTCGGCCTGGCCCTGCGCAAGATGATCGGCGCCTTTGAGGATCGGGCCCGCGCGCTTTACGGTGAGGGCTCGTCCGACGGCGGCATCAACAGGTCGAGCGCGCACAGCGCCGCCTGAAGGCGCACGCCGGAGCGGCCGAGATCGCCAAAGGCGCGCTTGTCGGCGACCACGTCGGCGGGATCGCCGCCGCGTTCGGCGCGCGCAAACACCACGGTGCCGACGGGCTTCTTTTCTGAGCCGCCGCCGGGGCCGGCGATGCCGGTGATTGCCACCGCAACATCGGCACCGGTCGCCTCAAGCGCGCCTTGTGCCATGCTCCAGGCGGTGGCGATCGACACAGCGCCGAACGTCTCCAGCACATCCGTCGAGACGTGAAGCAGTCGCTGCTTCGCCTCATTGGAATAGCTGACGATCGAGCCTTCGAGCACGTCGGAGGATCCCGGCACTTCGGTCAATGCCGCGGCGACCAGCCCGCCGGTGCAGCTCTCTGCCACGGCGATACGGCGGCCTTTTGCGCGATTGGCCTCGATCACGCGCTGCGCAGCGTCGACGAGGTTCTGGGGGAGCAGGCTGTCGCTCATCGTTTCGCCGCCGTGCAGACCGGCAGATCGGGAACGTTGGCCACGGAGGCTGTGCCCCGCGCCTTTTCCGCCTTCAGATGCTGAATCGTTGCGACAACGATGCCAGCGGTGTTGCGCGCGGGGAGGGGCTCCAGCAGCGTGACGATCCGGTCGATCGTGCCGCAATCGCTCTGCTGGATCTGCCCGACGACCATCGGTGCGATCAGGGAGGTGATCAGCGGGCGCGCGTAGTCCGACTGAAGGAGCAACATGGAGACACGCGGATCGCTCAGCTTCGCAATCGCCTGGCGCGCCGTCGGCCAGGCGCGATCCGCTTCAGCCTGATAGCGCGCAAGGAACGGGCCGGAGGTGCGTCGTACGATGCTGGTGGGAGGAAGCGCGGTACAGACACGCCCGGTTTCCAGGATGATGTCCGGAAACGTGACCGCTGCAACCGCCTCTGCTTCGGCTGCATTCAGGCACCGCGTCTGCGCCAGCGCGGTGGTCGGCACGGCAACCGCCGCAAGGGTGGCGGCGCACAGGTAGCTGAAACGCCTCATTGCGCGACTCCCGGCAGCCGAATGGTTGCCGCTGCCTGTGCCGCAATGCCTTCGCCTCTACCAGTGAAGCCCAGCCGCTCGGTCGTTGTCGCTTTCACACTCACGCGATCGGTTGGCAGGCCAAGAAGTTCCGCGACACGATGCTGGATGGCCGAACGATGCGGGCCGATTTTAGGCGCTTCGCACATGATGGTCAGATCGACGAATATGATCTGCCCGCCGCGCGCCGCGATGAGATCGGCCGCATGACGCAGGAACTGCCCGGATTCGGCACCGCGCCACTGCGGATCGCTAGGCGGGAAATGAAGCCCGATATCGCCCGCAGCGATGGTGCCCAACAGAGCGTCGGTCAGCGCGTGAAGTGCGACGTCCGCGTCACTGTGGCCGCTAAGCCCCTGATGATACGGAATCTTGACGCCGCCAAGCCACAGGTCGGCATCATCGACCAGGCGATGGACATCGAAGCCGGTCGCCATCCGCGTTTCCCAACCGATCCGCGCCTCGGCGGAGGCCAGGTCACCGGGCCAGGTTACCTTCTCAAGCATGGCGTCGCCCTGCACCATGGCGACGGATCCGCCAAGCGCCCGGACCATCTGAGCATCATCGGTTGGTTCGCTTCCTTCCCATTGAGCGTGAGCGCGGGTGAGGATGGCGCCACGAAAGGCTTGCGGCGTCTGCACGCGGGACAATTGCTCCCGAGGCAGCGTCGCACCGTCGATCGATACGATCGTGTCGGTGACCGGAAGAGTGGGGATGGCGCCATCTGCTGTCTCAAGCGCCCGCAGCAGGCGGTCGATGACACCCGCGGCAAGGAACGGCCG
Source organism: Sphingomonas panaciterrae (assembly GCF_036890205.1). NCBI lineage: Bacteria > Pseudomonadati > Pseudomonadota > Alphaproteobacteria > Sphingomonadales > Sphingomonadaceae > Sphingomonas > Sphingomonas panaciterrae. Next base: position 92,989 of record NZ_JAKNQR010000002.1, on the reverse strand, counting down.
CGCCGCATCGTGCACAAGGATGCGATCCGCGTCCGACACTGCCGCGAGTCCGCGCGCCACCGACTCGCGCCGTGTTGCTCCGCCAAGTACAAAGCGTGCGTTCGGCAGGCAGTCGGCTAGCAATTGTTCCTGACCGGCGCCGATGACCAGCACGATCTCGTCGACAGCGGGATGGGCCGCTAAGGCTTCATGGCTCCACAGGAGCATTGGGCGGCCGGCAAGGTGCGCGAATTGCTTGGGCAGCGTGCCACCAGTGCGTTCTCCCTTGCCAGCGGCAACAATCAGGGCGACGGTTTTCATGCGCGGGCGCCTAGCGAGAAGCGCGACGCCTTGCCAGCGCCACGTTGATCGCCTACCTGCCCGTTTTTCAGGCAGACTGTTGATGCGTAAGCTCGCCCCTATCCAGATCGGACCCGTGCGGATCGACGAGCCGGTCGTGCTCGCGCCGATGACTGGCGTCACTGATCAGCCGTTCCGGACGCTGGTGCGGCGCTATGGGTCGGGCCTGAACGTGACCGAGATGATCGCCAGCCAGGCGGCGATCCGCGAGACGCGGCAGTCGATTCAGAAGACGGCGTGGCATCTGTCCGAAGAGCCAGTCTCGATGCAGCTGGTCGGTTGCACGCCCTATGAAATGGCGGAGGCGGCCAAGCTCGCGGAGGAAAAGGGCGCCGCGATCATCGACATCAACATGGGCTGCCCCGTGCGCAAGGTCACCAGCGGGGATGCGGGATCTGCGCTGATGCGTGATCTGAAGAACGCGGGCGCGATCATCGACGCGGTGGTGAAGGCCGTGTCGGCGCCGGTGACGGTGAAGATGCGCATGGGTTGGTGCCACGACAGTCTGAACGCGCCAGAGCTTGCCCGCATTGCGCAGGATCTCGGCGCGAAGATGATCACGGTTCACGGCCGTACCCGGAACCAGATGTACAAGGGCTCCGCCGACTGGAGCTTCGTCCGGCAGGTGAAGGACGCGATCGAGCTACCCGTGATCGTCAATGGCGACATCTGCTCAATCGCCGATGCAGAGGCAGCGCTGGACCAGTCAGGCGCCGATGGCGTGATGATCGGGCGTGGTGCTTATGGTCGTCCCTGGCTGCTCGGGCAGGTGATGGATGCGCTGGCGGGCAGAACGGCGCGTCCGGACCCTTCGCTCGACGAACAATATCGCGTGATCGTAGAGCATTATGAGGCAATGCTGAGCCATTATGGCACGGTGACAGGCGTCAATATGGCGCGCAAGCATATCGGTTGGTACACCAAGGGGATCCACGGTTCTGCAGAGTTCCGCAACGCGGTGAACCAGCAGGCCGATGCCCAGCGCGTGCTCGCCATGCTGGCAGAATTCTACGCGCCATATCGCCTGAACGCCGCTGCCTGATGCAGGCGCGGCGCGGTCCCGATCCGGCCGATCTGTTGGCAGCCTTGCCAGTCGCCGTGATGGTCGTGGACCCGGAGACGAGGATCGCACAGGCCAATGCCGAGTGCGAGCTGCTGCTCAACCTTTCCGAACGGGCGATGAGGGGTCGGGCGCTCGGCGACGTACTGCCACTGCCGGATGAGGTGGACGGGCAGGAGGGAAGGGCATTCGCGGCCTTTGACCTCGCGTTGACGACGGCACGCGGCCAGCGGCTGCGCGTTGATCTGGCGGCGACGGAATTGCTGGACCAGCCCGGCTGGCGGGTCATAACGCTCCATAATGCCGCGACATCCCGGCGCCTGGGCGTATCCGCCGATCGCGCTGCGGCCGCGCGCTCAGCGGTAGGGGCGGCGGCCATGCTGGCGCACGAGATCAAGAACCCGTTGTCGAGTATTCGCGGGGCCGCGCAACTGATCGCGGACGGTGCGGAGCCGGCTGAACTGACCCGCCTGGTGATCGATGAGGTCGATCGGGTGACGGCGTTGATCGACCGGATGGAGGATTTCACCGACACGCGTCCGCTCGCCGTGGAGCCGCTCAACATCTATCCGTTGCTGGCGCACGCGCGCGATGCGGCAAGTGCCGGGTTTGCCCGGGGGATCACGATCGAGGAGCGCTTCGATCCGTCGCTCCCCCCGGCGCTCGCGAACCGCGATGCCTTGTTGCAGGTCCTGCTCAACCTGATGAAGAATGCGGCCAGCGCCCTCGGTCCGATCGGCGAGCGGCGGATTACGCTCACCACCTCGTTCCGACTCGGCATGTCGGTCGCACCTGCGCCCGGCCGACCGCGGATGCCCTTGCCGATCGAGATATGCGTAATCGATAGCGGTCCCGGGGCGCCCGAGGATATCGCCGAGCATTTGTTCGATCCCTTCGTGTCCAGCCGGCCGGAGGGGAAAGGCTTGGGCCTCGCGCTGGTCGACAAGCTGGTCCGCGATATGGGCGGTATCGTGCAATATTCGCGTGAAGGCACGCCGAACGAGACGGTGTTCCGGATCCTGCTGCAGCGGGCCGCCGACTGATGGCGGGCGGCGCGATCCTGCTGGTTGATGATGATGACGCGATCCGGGTGGTCGTGGCCCAGGCGCTGCGACGTGCTGGTCATAATGTACGCACCGCGTCGAGCATCGCGGACCTGGACCGCGAACTCGCCGCGGGCCGGCCGGATGTTCTGCTGACCGACGTGGTGCTGCCCGACGGCGATGGCATCGACGTGACCGAGCGCCTGTCCCGCGAGTTGCCGAACCTCCCCGTCATCGTTCTCTCCGCCCGCAACACGCTGACCACCGCTGTCCGCGCGAACGAGGCTGGCGCCTATGATTACCTGCCGAAGCCCTTCGATCTCGAAACGCTGACTCGCACCGTCGCGGCTGCTCTGGCCCGTCGTCGCGAGCTTGCACCGCGTAGCGAGGACGGGGAGGACGCCAGCCTGCCGCTGATCGGCCGTTCGCCGGCGATGCAGGAGGTTTACCGCGTCATTGCCCGAGTCGTGTCGAATGACCTGACGGTCCTCATTTCCGGTGAGTCGGGGACGGGCAAGGAGTTGGTCGCGCGCGCCATCCACGACTTGGGACCGCGCCGTTCCGCGCCCTTCGTGGCGATCAACATGGCTGCAATTCCGCGGGACCTGATCGAGGCGGAGCTGTTCGGGTATGAACGCGGCGCGTTCACGGGCGCGGCGCAGCGCACGGCGGGGCGGTTCGAACAGGCCGCGGGCGGCACATTGTTCCTTGATGAGATTGGCGACATGCCGATCGAGGCGCAGACGCGATTGCTGCGCGTGCTTCAGTCCGGCGAGTTCACGACGGTGGGCGGCGCGCGGATCATGCGCGCGGACGTCCGGATCGTCGCGGCCACCAATCGCGCGCTCCAGCAGGCCGTTGCCAACGGGCAGTTTCGCGAAGACCTCTATTACCGCCTGAACGTCGTTCCGATCGATCTTCCCGCGCTACGCGAGCGGCGCGAGGACATTGCGATCCTGGCCCGCCATTTTCTCGAGCGCGCAGCGGACGCAGGCTTGCCGCGCAAGGTCCTCGATGATGACGCGGTGACATCGCTGGCTGAGCATGACTGGCCGGGCAATGTTCGCCAGCTCGAAAACCTGATGCGACGCCTGGCGGCGCTGTCACGGGACGAAAGTATTTCGGCCGGCGAAATCGCGGCCATGCTGGGGCAGGGCGGGGGGCAGGCAGTCTCGCTGCCTGCCGATCTCGGGCTGGAGGCTGCGGTCCGCGCCTTCATCGAACGGCTGGCCCGCTGTGATCCAAGGTCGCTGGACGACGGGACGCTCTATGACCGGCTGCTGGCCGAGGTGGAGCGTCCCTTGATCGAGGTGATGCTGGCTCGCCACGGTGGCAATCAACTCCGCGCTGCCCGGGCGATCGGATTGAACCGGAACACCTTGAGAAAACGGCTGGATACGCTTGGGATAGATCCCGCCGTCCGCCCACCCGCACCAGAGGCGCGGTGAACGCACGTATTATGTGTTTTCTCTGCAACACTCTTGTTGTAGCGTTACCGAGATGACTGCCGGCACGGCACCTCGAACAACCGACCTGGTCGCACTGCCGCGCCGCTGGAGCGTAACGCCTGCGGTCGAGATCGGCGTTCTTGCGATTGCCATCGGCATAGCGTTCGCAACGTATGTCGTCGTGGCCCACACGGGCCGTCCGGAGGGGCTGATCGCGCCTGCCGTTGTGGCACTGTTGCTGGTCGCCAATCTTGTCCCCGGCGTGGCGTTGATGATGCTGCTGGGGCGCCGGATCGCACGCCGCCGCGCGGCGCGCTCCCCGGTTGGCGGCGAGGGGCGGCTTCACGTCCGCCTCGTCGCGCTCTTCTCGATCGTTGCCGCCGTGCCGATGGTGCTCGTCACCATCGCCGCCTCCCTGTTGTTCCAATATGGCGTGCAATTCTGGTACTCGGACCGCGCGCGTGCGGTGTTCGAGAACGCGACGACGCTGACGCGCACCTCCTACAACCAGATCCTCCAGCGGTGGGAAGAAGCCACCGTCACGATGGCGAGCGATATCTCGACCGAACTGAACGAGCGGCCGATCGAGGACCCCCAGTTCCGCGCGTTCCTGTTCCAGCAAACCTATTTTCGCAGCCTGTCCGAGGCGTTGCTGTTTCAGGTGGCACCGAATGGCGAGTTGCAGACGCTCGCTTTCGTCAACCCCTATGACCTGGATCTGGCACGTCAGGTGTCGGCGGAGGCGGTACGAAAGCTGGCGCGCGGTCAGCGCAGTGTGGTGACCGTGACGGGCGACCGGATCCAGACGGTGACGCGGTTGCCGGGGTCCAGCCGCGTGTATCTCTACGCAGCACGTGTGACCAATCCGAAGGAAATGACCACCCAGACCGAGCGAGCCGAGGCCGCACTGGCCAATTATCGCCAGCTTCTGGTGCGCGCTCGCACGCTGCAACTGCGCTTCAACGCTGCGCTGCTCCTGCTGTCGCTGTTGATCGTCGGTGTCGCGGTATGGATCGCGCTGGCCGTTGCGGACCGGCTAGTCCGGCCGGTCGCGGAACTGGTCAACGCAGCGCGGCGGGTGGAAGGCGGCGACCTGACGGCCCGTGTGCCGGAAACGCAGGAGCGGGACGAGGTTGGCACTTTGTCGAACGCGTTCAACCGCATGACAGAGCGCATCGAGGAGCAGAATACGGCGCTGGTTACCGCGAACGCCCAACTCGACAGCCGTCGCTCGCTGATCGAGGCCGTTATGTCGGGGGTCTCCGCTGGCGTCATTTCGATCGCGCCTGATCGGACGATCCGGCTGATCAACAATTCGGCGCAGATGCTGCTGGGTCTCAGCGATCCACCGATCGGCATGCCGCTGTCCGTCGTCGCGCCGGAACTGGCAGCGTTGCTCGACGGGACAGCGCGGGAGGCGATCATTCAGCTGGCAGCGGCCGGCGAGGCGCGCACGCTGGCTGTACGGATCGCCCGTGTTCCAACCGGCCCGATCCTGACCTTCGACGACATCACTCAGCAGTTGCTGGACCAGCGCCGCGCGGCTTGGTCGGATGTCGCGCGGCGTATTGCGCACGAGATCAAGAACCCGCTGACCCCGATCCAATTGGCTGCCGAGCGCCTGCAGCGCCGTTATGGCGCCAAGGTGGAGGAAGGGGACACGACATTCAGCCGGCTGACCGAGACGATCGTGCGGCAGGTCGGCGATCTGCGCCGCATGGTCGACGAATTCTCGTCCTTCGCGCGGATGCCCAAGCCGGTGTTCCGTGAAGAGTCGCTGGTCGACGTCGCGCGTCAAACGATGTTCCTGCACGAGGTCGCGCATGCGGGCATCCGCTTCGAGATGCGACATGACGAACCGGGACCGGTCCTCGTCTGTGATCGCCGCCAGGTCGGACAGGCGCTGACCAATATCGTGAAGAACGCGGTAGAGGCGATCGAAGCGACCGGGCGAGGGGAGGGCACGATCCTGATGACCCTGACGCAAGAGGATGGCCGTGCAGTGATCACCGTCGCTGACGACGGCATTGGGCTGCCCCCTGAGCGCGATCGTATCGTCGAGCCGTATATGACCACCCGCGCGCGCGGCACTGGCCTCGGCCTCGCCATCGTGAAGAAAATCGTGGAGGAACATTTCGGAACCATCACCTTCACCGACCGTCCCGAGGGCGGCACGCTGGTGACCATGACCTTTGACGTGGTCATGCTGGCCGGCGTCGCCGGACGAGAAGACGATCAATCTGAGACCGAAGGCGGCAGTTTCGCCGCCCTGACTCGCAATCGGACCGCATAAGCCATGGCGTTAGACATCCTTGTCGTCGACGATGAACTCGATATCCGCGAACTCGTATCCGGTGTGCTCGAGGACGAGGGGTATGACACCCGCACCGCGGCGGACAGCGATGCCGCGCTGGAAGCGATCTCTGCGCGCCGCCCCAGCCTGGTCCTGCTTGACGTGTGGCTTCAAGGCTCGCGTCTCGACGGCCTGGAACTACTCGCCGAGATCAAGCGGCGGGACTCCTCGATCCCGGTCCTCGTCATCTCGGGCCATGGCAATCTCGACACGGCCGTCGCCGCGATCCGGCAGGGTGCGGCCGACTTCATCGAAAAGCCGTTCCAGGCCGAACGCCTGCTGCTGATGGTGGAGCGGGCAACCGAAACCGAGCGTCTGCGCCGCGAAGTGGCAAATCTTCGTGCCTCCGCTGGCAGCGATACCGACCTGACGGGCAGCTCCAGCGCGATCAATGCCGTTCGTGCCACGTTGAAGCGCGTCGCCGCGACCGGGAGCCGGGTGATGATCGTCGGCCCGGCAGGTGTCGGCAAGGAAGTGGCAGCGCGGCTCCTTCATGGCTGGAGCCAGCGAGCCGCCGCGCCCTTCGTGGTGGTCAGTGCCGCCAACATGACGCCCGAACGTGTCGAGGAAGAATTGTTCGGCGTGGAGGAGGGGGGCGACCTCGTTCGACCCGGTCTCTTGGAGCAGGCCCACGGCGGCACGCTGTTCCTGGACGAGATCGCTGACATGCCGATCACCACCCAGGGGCGGATACTGCGCGTGCTGACCGATCAAAGCTTCACGCGGGTCGGCGGGACGCGCGTGGTGAAGGTCGACGTGCGGGTGGTGTCGGCGACCGGCCGGGATCTGACGCAGGAGATCGCCGACGGGCGCTTCCGCGAGGATCTATATTACCGGCTGAACGTGGTGCCCGTCGTCATTCCCTCGCTGGCGGAGCGGCGCGAGGACATTCCCGCGCTGGTGGAGCATTTCGTTGCGCATTATGCGGCACAGCGCCGGGTCACGACGCCGGAAGTCGCGACCGACGCGATGGTGGCGCTGCAATCCTGCGATTGGCCCGGCAACGTGCGGCAGCTGCGCAACGTCGTCGAGCGGACCATCATCCTTGCCCCGGGCGATCGCATCGCGCGGATCGATGTCGACCTGTTACCTGGGGAGGTGCTCGGCGATCAGGGGGGCGGCGGTGCGAACGCGATCATGGGCGCGCCGTTGCGCGAAGCACGTGAGACGTTCGAGCGGGAATATCTGAAGGTGCAGATCCGCCGGTTCTCGGGTAATATTTCGCGGACGGCGACCTTCATCGGAATGGAGCGCTCCGCATTGCACCGCAAGCTGAAGCTGCTGGGGATTACGGACACGCGCGAGGATTGATCGATCTGGACCAGCATCGGGCGGCTCCCTACATAGGGCAAAGCGTGCCGTTTGGGCCGCATCCGACGCCGGGCACCGGCGCATCGCGGGGAAAACCTCGCCAAAAACACGAAAGGGCATCGAACGATGGCCGATAAGCAAAGCTCTCTTCAAGATCTCTTCCTCAACGCCCTGCGCAAGTCGAAGACCCCGGTCACGCTTTTCCTCGTAAAGGGCGTCAAGCTTCAGGGCATCGTCACCTGGTTCGACAATTTCTCGGTCCTCCTGCGCCGCGACGGACAGAGCCAGCTCATCTACAAGCACGCGATTTCCACGATCATGCCGGGCGCGCAGATCGATGTGGCCGCGATCGTCGATCAGCTGGGCGAAACGACGAAGAAGCAGCCGCTGCTACAGGAGATTTTCCTCAACGCGGTGCGTCGCTCCGAGGATTCGGTAACGATGTTCCTGGTCAACGGCGTGATGCTGCAGGGCCAGATCGCGGCATTCGACCTGTTCTGCATGCTGCTTCAGCGCGATGGCACGTCGCAGCTGGTCTACAAGCATGCGGTGTCCACCATCCAGCCTGCTCGTGCGTTGAACCTGGCGGACGAGAACAGCGGGTCTGACGAGGATTGAGCACCGGTTTTGACCGCGATCGCGAGGAATTCGCCCGGGGTGCGCGCGCCATCGTCGTGTACCCCGATCTTGGTGGCTCCTCGCGTGATGCCGATGCGCGGCTTGAAGAAACCGCGGGCCTTGCTGCCGCCATCGGCGTCGATGTCGTCGAACGGCATGCCGTTCGCGTGCGCACGCCGCGTGCCGCGACGCTGATCGGATCGGGGCAGGTTGAGCAGCTGGCGACACTCGGGCGGCAGGAAGAGGCCACCTTGTTCGTGTTCGATGCGGCGCTCTCCCCAATCCAGCAGCGCAACCTCGAGACTCAGCTTGAAGCAAAGGTCATCGACCGGACCGGTCTCATCCTGGAGATCTTTGGCGAGCGTGCTGCGACTGCCGAAGGTCGGCTGCAGGTGGAGCTGGCACACCTCGATTATCAGGCGGGCCGGCTGGTACGCAGCTGGACTCACCTTGAACGTCAGCGCGGCGGCTTCGGCTTCCTCGGTGGCCCGGGTGAGACGCAGATCGAGGCCGATCGGCGACTGATCCGGGATCGCATGGCACGGTTGCGGCGCGAGCTCGATCAGGTGACGCGCACGCGCGGCCTTCACCGGGAACGCCGTCAACGCGCGCCCTGGCCGGTCATCGCGCTTGTCGGATATACCAACGCGGGGAAATCGACGCTCTTCAACCGTCTCACCGGCGCGCATGTAATGGCCGAAGATCTCCTCTTCGCGACGCTCGATCCGACGCTTCGTCAGATCAGCCTTCCGGGCATCGACAAGGCGATCCTGTCGGACACCGTCGGCTTTGTGTCGGAACTGCCGACCCAACTTGTCGCGGCGTTCAAGGCAACGCTGGAAGAGGTGATCTCCGCTGACTTGCTGGTCCATGTCCGCGACGTGGCACATCCCGATACGACTGCGCAGAAGGCGGATGTGGAGGCGGTGCTGGCAGAGATCGGCGTGTCGGAGGCGACGCCGCGGATCGAGGCTTGGAACAAGATCGATCTGCTTGATGGACCGGATCGGGATCATCTGCTCGCCGAGGCGGCGCGTCGCGATGATGTGGTTCCCCTGTCCGCGATCAAGGGGGAAGGGGTCGATGAACTTGTCCGGCTGTTATCCGACCGGTTGACGCAGGGGCATCAGCGTTACTCGATCCGTCTCGCCACCAGCGACGGCGCCGGTGCGGCGTGGCTGCACCAACATGGCGAGGTCATCGATCAGGTGATCGAGGGTGATACAGCCATCTATGAAGTGCGCATGGCGCCCGGTGACTTCGCCCGCTTCAACGAGCGTTCCCCAGGAGAGGCAGAGACCTGAAAGGAGGGCGGGGCACGATGCTCCGCCCTCTAGTCTTTCGCGGCCGCCTTTTCAGCCTGCTTCACTTCGGACCAGTGCGATTCCTGGTCGTCGAGGTCGAGTGCCGCGATCGAACCGCCGGCGGCTGTTTCCATGGCCCGGAAACGCGTTTCGAACTTGGCATTGGCGGATCGAAGCGCAGCCTCGGTATCCACGCCGAGATGCCTGGCCCAATTCACTACCGCGAATAAAAGATCGCCGACCTCTTCCTTACGATCCTCATCGCTCGCTTCGATAACTTCCTCTATTTCCTCATGGATCTTTTGAAGCGGACCGTTCGCGTCGGGCCAGTCGAAGCCGACGCGGCCGGCGCGCTTTTGTAGTTTCTCGGCCCGCAGCAGCGCCGGCAGACCAAGCGCAACCCCAGCAAGCGCACTGCCGTCGTCCTTCGCGGCGCGTTCTTCAGCCTTGATCGTTTCCCACAGGTGATGCCCGCCATCGGGGGCGTCCCCGAAGATGTGGGGATGGCGCCGCTCCATCTTGTCCGCGATCGCCGCAGCAACGTCCTTCAGGTCGAAATGGCCCGCTTCCTCAGCCATTCGGCTGTGGAACACGACCTGTAGCAACAGGTCGCCGAGTTCATCCTTCAGCTCATGCATATCGCCGCGGTCGCACGCGTCGGCAACCTCATAGGCTTCCTCAATGGTGTAGGGCGCGATCGATTGAAAGGTCTGCACCTTGTCCCATTCACAGCCCGCAACAGGATCCCGCAGTCGGGCCATGATTGCCTGAAGTCGCACGAGAGCGGAGGATGCATCTGACATAGGCGGGCGATAAACCGGCCGCGCAACTTCCGCAAATGTAGGCCCAGAGCTTAAGTTGAATATGCGATAATATATATTATGTTAAATCAAAGGCGTCGAACGGTGCGGCCCTCTTACGTGGCGCACGCACTGCGTTATCGGGCAAACTGCTCAATTTGCGTGAATACCAGCGTCACGACCGCGAACAGCACAATCCAGATAAGCGCGAGCTTTATTGACTGGCGCATGGGCAACCGCCGCGCGACGAGCGCCGAAATCGGCAGGATCAGCATCAATGCGAGCAGCCACATCTGCGGGCCGCCGGTCACAAATCGAACTCCAGGCCGTCATATCCCGGCTCAACGTGCGGCGGCAGTTCCGCTCGAAGCGTCGCATAATCCATCGACTGATCCATATGCGTGAGAACCGCGTGGCCGGGCGCTAGCTCCCCGATCCATTGCAACGCCTTGCCGAGATGCGGATGGCTCGGGTGTGGTTTGCGACGCAGCGCATCCACGATCCAGAGATCGAGGTTTCCGTAAAGCGCGCGCATCTCTCGCGTCATCCCGCTGAGGTCTGTCGCGTAACCGACAGACTTTCCACCGTGCTCGAACCGCAGCCCCGCCGAGGCGATCCTTCCATGCGGTTGATCCGCCGAACTGATGGTGAGCGGGCCAATGTTGATCCGGTCGGGCAGAGCGCTCAGGGAAACGGTCGGCGGATAACCGCCACGTCCATGAAAGACGTAGCTGAACATGTCGTCGAGGCGCTCGCGCGTCGGTGAACGGGCGTAAGCCGGTACTGGTTCACCACGCTGGTGGAAAATCTGTCGCAGGTCATCGATGCCGAATACATGATCGGCATGTTCGTGCGTCCAGATGACTGCGTCCACGATCCCGACATCGGCCGCCAGCAACTGCTGTCGCATGTCCGGCCCCGTATCAACGAGAACGCGCGTCCCCTCGGCTTCCACCAGCAACGAAACGCGGGTGCGACGGTTGCGCGGTTCGTTGGGGTCGCATTCGCCCCAGTCGTTCCCGATCCTCGGCACCCCGGTGGAGGTGCCGCTACCGAGAATGCGGACCTTCATGCCAGTGTTTTATTGAAGAGTTTGTGGAAGTTACGCGCGGTAACCTCTTGTAGTTCGGCGACATCGTCTCCCCGTAGTTTCGCCAGGAAGGCAGCCGTGTCGGCAACGAATGCCGGTTCGCCGGTCTTTCCACGATGGGGAACGGGAGCAAGGAAGGGCGCGTCGGTCTCGATCAGCAGGCGGTCCGCGGGGAGCCGGGCGGCAATCTCCTGAAGCGCGGCAGCGCTCTTGAAGGTGACGATCCCGGAGATCGAAATGTAAAATCCCAGATCCACCGCGATGTCCGCGAAATCACCGGTTCCCGTGAAGCAATGAATGACGCCGGTGAAGGCCCCCTTCTCCAGTTCGTCACGAAGAATCGCAGCGGTATCATCCTCCGCATCGCGCGTGTGCACGACGATGGGCACGCCAGCCTCTCGCGCGGCCGCGATATGGGCACGGAAGCTGCGCTGCTGCTGCTGACGATCCGAGTGGTCGTAGTGATAGTCGAGGCCACATTCGCCAATGCCGACGACCCGCGGATGCTGCGCGCGTTCTGCCAGCCGCTGGGAGTCGATGTGCGGGTGCTGGTCCGCCTCATGCGGATGGATGCCAACGGTGGCCCAGACATCCGGCTCGCGCTCGGCGGTCGCGAGAACATCCGCCCATTCGCTCTCGCGGGTCGCGATGTTGAGCATCGCCGTCACGCCGCGCGCGCGGGCGCGCTCGAGGATGGCTTGCTGTTCCTCCACCAGCCCCTTGTAATTCAAATGACAATGGCTGTCGGCGAGCATCAGGCGGCCTCCGCCGGGATCTCGAGCCGCGGGAACACGGGCGACGGTGCGGCAACCGGCGCGCCCTCGGCCACACGACGCGCATACCAGCCGTCGTCATCGATCGCGGCATGATCACGATCATCAGCGGCGACGCCGAGCTGGTCGAGGATCGCGCTCGCACCGGCGGGGATGACCGGCATGATTGCGATGGCAAGGATGCGGATGGCCCGCACCAGCGTACGCAGGACGGCATTCATCCGCTCGGGGTCGGTCTTGCGCAGCGCCCACGGGGCCTGAGCGTCGATATACTGGTTGCAGGCAAAAACGCCGCGCATCCATGCCTCAATCCCGTGGCTCAGCATCAGGTCGCCGAACGCCGCCTTCAGCCCGGCGGCCGCCACGATGACTTCCTCGATCAGGATGCCGTCGGCCTCTTCTGCGCGTCCGTCCGCAGGCAGTGAGCCCAGGTTCTTGGCGATGAACGACAAGGTGCGTTGCGCCAGATTGCCGAACGAATTGGCCAGTTCCGCATTGACCCGCGCCACAATCGCCTCGGCCGAATAGCTCCCGTCCTGTCCGAAGCTCACCTCGCGCAGCAGGAAATAGCGCAGCGCATCGACGCCGAATGCTTTCGCCAGGTCGCCCGGATCAATGACGTTGCCGAGGCTCTTCGACATCTTCTCGCCGCGATGGAGGACGAAGCCGTGGCCGAACACCGTCTTGGGCAAGGCGATGTCGGCCGACATCAGGAAGGCGGGCCAATAGACCGCATGAAAGCGAACGATGTCCTTGCCGATCAGGTGAAGATCGGCCGGCCAGTGCTTCATATCGCCATCGGGGTAGCCGACCCCCGTCAGATAGTTCGTCAGCGCGTCGACCCAGACATACATGACGTGCCCCGGACTGTCCGGCACCGGCACCCCCCAGTCAAAGCTGGTGCGCGAGATCGACAGATCCGACAGGCCACCCTCAACGAAGCGCATCACTTCATTGCGGCGCGATTCCGGACGGATGAAGTCCGGATTGCTGGCGTAAAAATCTAGCAACGGCTGCTGATATTTGGAGAGGCGGAAGAACCATGTCTCCTCCGCGGTCCAAGTCACCGGCGTGCCCTGCGGGGACAACTTCTCGCCCCCTTCCCCCTCGGTCAGCTCCTTCTCGTCGTAGAACGCCTCGTCGCGGACCGAATACCAGCCTTCATAACGATCGAGATACAGGTCGCCGGCCGCTTCCATCGCCCGCCAGATGGCCTGGCTGGCGGCATAATGATCCGCATCGGTGGTACGGATGAAGCGGTTATAGGAAATGTTAAGGCTGTCGCACATTGCCTTGAAATGTGACGACATCTCGGTGGCTAGATCAGCAACCGGTACGCCGCGATCGCGCGCTGTCTGGACCATCTTCAGCCCATGTTCGTCGGTGCCGGTCTGGAAACGCACGTCGCGCCCTGCCTGCCGTTGAAAGCGGGCAATCGCATCGGCGGCGATCGCCTCATATGCGTGGCCGATATGTGGCCGCCCATTAGGGTAGCTGATTGCGGTGGTGATATAGAACGGGTCGCCCATAGACCCCCGCCTCTACCCCCGCGCGAGCCGCGCGACCACCCCTGCCAGTTCAAACACCGTCCCCCCCGCGTCGAGCGACAAGGCGCGCGCACTCGAGGCGATCCGCCGGGCATCATCATAGGCGTCCAGTGCAGTACGCAGCGCCTGACCGCTACGATACGGCGCCTGCTCCGCGAGGAAGGTGGGAACACGATCAAGGAATGCTTCGTAGCGCGGCTGCGCGGCCTTCAGCGAAAGCGCGCGCATCAAGCGAACCCGTTCTGCATTGTCGCGATCCCCGTCTCGCGCGATGCGTTGCAGCGCCTCGTCGATCTTCTCGAGCCCCAGCCCGGCGAAGCGAAGCGCCCGCCCCGGTGAGCCCATCCCGACACGGATCAGGGTGTCACGCTCGTCCGATGTCGCTTCTGGCAGAAGGGCGTCGAGGGCTGCGGCCATGTCTTTCCGATCCAGCGGCTCGAACCGGAGCAGCCGGCACCGCGACCGAATCGTCGGCAGAAGCCGCCCCGGCGCGTGGCTGATCAGCAGGAAGATCGTGCCGGCGGGCGGCTCCTCCAAATTTTTCAGCAATGCGTTCGCGCCCGACCGCTCGAGATCGTCGACCGCATCGATCAGGATGACCCGCCGCGAGCTCAACGATGGCGTGGTCGCGAACAGGGGATTGAGGCTGCGCACCTGAGAAATCGTGATGCTGCGCGCTAATTCGGCGTCGGGCTTGCCGTCCTTTGGCAACCGCTCCAGCACGCGGAAATCAGGGTGCGACCCCGCCTCGATGAGGGCACGGGTTCGCGCGCCACCCAGGTCCCGTGCGGCTTCGCTCAACAGGCTGGTCGCAGCCTCGCGCGCGAAGGTCGACTTGCCAACTCCCTGCGGGCCGGTGAGCAGCCAGGCGTGGTGCAGCGTTCCGCCATCCATCGCGGACCGGAAAAGCGCTTGCGCCGCCGCATTGCCGCGCACCCGGCTCACGGCAGCAGGTCGCTCAGCTCCGCCAGCAGCATGGCGGTCACGTCGCCCGTCGCCCGGTTGGCATCCACGATGCGGAACCGTCCGGGTTCCCGCGACGCAAAGCTGCGGAAGGCGCGTGCCACATTGGCGTGGAAGTGCTCCCCGCGCATGGCGAAGCGGTCCGCCATCTCGCCGTCGCGCATGGCGGCGCGACGCGCACCCTCCGCAACCGGCACGTCGAGCACGAAGGTCCGGTCCGGCAACAGCCCTCGCGTCCCGAAGCCGTGCAGCGCGAGGATCGCGGCGTCATCAATGCCCCCGGCGACGCCCTGATAGGCGCGCGTCGAATCGATGAATCGATCGGTGATCACCCACGTCCCCGCTTCCAGAGCAGGGCGGATGACCTTTTCGACGTGATCGGCGCGGGCAGCGGCGAACAGCAGGGTTTCGGCATGCGCGCTCCAGCGGGCCACATCGCCCTGCATCAGCAGCGCGCGGATGGCCTCCGCACCTTCGCTGCCGCCGGGTTCCCTCGTCACAAGCACCGAAAGACCACGCGCCTTCAGCGCGGAGGCGAGCGCCCGTACCTGCGTCGACTTCCCCGCCCCCTCTCCGCCCTCAAGCGAGAGGAAGCGCCCGCTCAACTGAACAGTCCAGTGAGCCCGGCCCAGGCGCGACCGAAGAAGCCGGCTTCCTCGACATCGGTCTCGGCGACCAAGGGCAGAACCTGCTCGGGCAATCCGGGCGAGGTCACGACCAGGTCGGCGACATGCGTCCCCGCCTTGATCGGCGCCTTGATCGGGCCCTGATACACCACCTTCGCATTCATCGCCGGCACCGCACCCGCCGGAAGCGCAACCTTCAGGTCACGCGGGGCGACCAGCCCTACAGTGGAGGAATCGCCCAGTTGCACGGCAGCGTCTGCCACCTTGCGCCCCTGCTTCACGACCGGTTTTGCCTGCCAGGCGCGGAAGCCCCAATCCATGAAGCGGACTGACTCGCTCGCACGCTGATTAAAGGTATTGAGCCCGGCCAGGACCATCACCAGACGTCGACCGTTCTGTTCCGCCGATCCGGTGAAGCCATAGCCCGCTTCCTCGGTATGACCGGTCTTCAGGCCATCGGCGCCGGCCACGCGCCCCAGCAGCGGGTCACGATTGGCCTGGGTGATCGCGTTCCCCGAGCCCAGCGTCTTGCCCCAAGTGAATTCACGCCGCGAATAGAATTGCTTGTAGAGCTTGGGATGCTCCTCGATCGTCGCACCGGCCAGCTTCGCGAGGTCGCGCGCCGTGACATAGGTGACGCCATTGTCAGGCCAGCCGTTCGAGTTGCCAAAATGGCTGTTGCTGAGGCCGAGCTTCTGCGCCGCCTCGTTCATCCGCTGGACGAACGCTTCCTCGGTGCCCGAAACACCCTCGGCCAGGACGACACACGCATCGTTGCCCGACAGGACCACCACGCCGTACAGCAGGTTCTCGACCGAAACCTTCTCGCCCGGCGACAGGAACATGGTCGAGCCCGCCGACGGGCCATGCCACTTGCGCCAGGTCTCCGGGCGAACTTCGAACTCCTGATCCAGCTTCAGGTCGCCGCGCTTGATCATGTCGAAGATGACATAGGCCGTCATCATCTTCGCCATCGAGGCGGGTGGCATCCGGCGATCGGCGTCCTTGGCGAATAGCACGGCGCCCGACGACAGATCCTTCATGAAGGCAACCGGCGCCACGGTCTGGAACTGCGGCGCAGCGGCAACGGAGGGATAGGCGACCGACAGCGCAATTGCGGGCACGGCCAGGTAGGACATTAGCTTGGTCATGGACGCTCTACTCGGTGAAATCAGGGCTGAACGATGATGGCAGCATCGCCATAGCCGCGGCGAACGGCGGCGTCACGCGCCCGTTCGGCGTCGATGCGCGACGAAAATGGGCCAAGACGGATCCGGAACAGCGCGCCGCCGCGCTGGGCAGTACCGCCCAACTGCTTGGCGATCGCCTCGGCGCGCGCCTGGTTGCTCAGCGCGGCCACCTGCACGGCGTAGGACCGACCATTTGGTGAGGGGGGCGGCGCAGCTGCCGCAAGTGGCAGCGCTCGGGCCGCAATGGGTTCGGAACGGCTGACCGGAGGAACCGTTGCAGGACGCGCCTGAGCAGCGGGCAATTGCCGCCGAAGCGCCGCCAATAATGCTGGCGGCGCATCCAGCTGCGCTGCTGATCCGCCGCCGGCGAGGCTTCCCTGAGGCGTGACGCCGCGCACCCGAACCGCCGACGTCCCTTCTTGCGACAGCGCGAGCATCCGGGCCGCTTCTGGGGAGAGGATGATCTCGACACCTGCCGGCAAGGTGGACCGCTCAGCGACCCGGGTGACGATGGTGCGGCCAGTATCCAGCGAAGTGATCTCCACCGCGCTGCCCGGGGCCAATGTCGCGTGCGTCGTCACCCCCGTCCCCG
Organism: Sphingomonas panaciterrae; assembly: GCF_036890205.1. Taxonomy (NCBI): domain Bacteria; kingdom Pseudomonadati; phylum Pseudomonadota; class Alphaproteobacteria; order Sphingomonadales; family Sphingomonadaceae; genus Sphingomonas; species Sphingomonas panaciterrae. The sequence goes on along the minus strand of NZ_JAKNQR010000002.1, from coordinate 75,932 downwards.
CTCCCGCCGTCAACGCGGTGTCGGTGGCGCCGACCCCCTGGGCCATGCGGGCGTAGCCGACGCGATCGTAGCGTGCCGGACCTGCGCCTGAGGTGCCGACCGGGCCTTCCGCCTGTCCGGCTTCGGGCGGCAGAGGAGGACGCGATGCCCCCGCTTCCCGATTGCTAGGCGCATCCTGCAGGCCCATCGCCGTTGCAGGATACGCCAGCCCGAGCATCAACGACCCGACAAGGGGCCTAGCGTTCGACCGCATCGGCCAGCAGCCCCACGGACAGCGCGTAGAAATTGGAACAATTATAGTCCAGGATGACACGATAGTTGCTGGTCAGCAAATAGGCCGTCTGTCCCGGGCCATCAGGCTCCATCAGGGTTGCCAGCACATCGTCCGCTGGCCAGCTTCGGCCCTGCGGCATGATTCCGGCCGCGCGCCATTCCGCCATCGTGCGCCAGTTGCTGTGACGCTCGAACACGCGCGGACACCGCGGGGACACCAAGCGGTTGGTCAGCGTCGCGCGATTGAAGCTCGCTGGGACGGATACGGCAAAGCCCCAGGGCTGCCCCGCCCGCCAGCCGGCGTTCAGCAGGTAATTGCCGATCGATGCCAGCGTGTCGGCCTGGCTGTTCCATATGTCGACCCGTCCGTCGCCGTCCCCGTCGACAGCGAGGCGCAGGTACATGGAGGGCAGGAACTGCGGATTGCCGGTGGCCCCTGCCCAGCTTCCCTTCAACGTCTCGCGCGGGATGCCGCGATCCATGATCTTGAGCGTCGCGACGAACTCGCCCGCGAACAACTGCCGCCGACGCCCTTCGTAGGCGAGCGTCGCGAGGCTGCGGAGCAGGTCGAAGTTGCCGGTATAACTACCGTAATTCGTCTCATGGCCCCAGATCGCGACCATGATCGATTCGGGGACGCCGGTCGTGGCCTCGACCCGCGACAGCTTTGCCCGATTGGCCGCATAGGCCTTCTGCCCGCGTCCGATGCGCGCGGCATCGACATGCCGCGCCTTGTACGGCGCGAACGGGGGGATGCGGGTTGATTGCGGGTTTCCCGGCTGTCCACGATCGAGCTCTACGACCCGCGCATTGTACGTCAGCGTGGGAAGGACGGAGTCCACCGTCGCCGGGCGAACGCCCTCGCGGATCGCCTGCGCCCGAAGCTGCGGCAGATAGGCCTGAAAGCCTGTCTCGTCTTGGGCGACGGCGGGTGTCGCCACGGCAAGTGCACCTGCACAAGCTGCCAGGGACGAGAGACGAACGATGAAGTTGGAAACGTGCACCACCTCTGTGTGGCACAGCCACCAGTTCGGCGGAACCGGCAATTGTCGTTGCTGCGGCACAAGTCACCGCACCCTTCCCTCGCCGCGGATCTGTGCCCTTGTGCCATCTGGATCGCTACGATCCGGCGCCATTCACGATGACCGGCACGTCACCGGGCGACCAGGGCGGAAGACGGAACATGATCCGCTCGAACGTCTCGGAGGCGAGATGCTGCGCCAGCCACGCCTTCACCTTGGACAGCGGGAGCGTAGCGAACCAACTTGGGTCGACGGCCGCAAACTGTCGGACGAACGGCATGATCGCCGCATCCGCCAACCCCGGCGCATTCCCGCAAAGCTGCTCGTGCCTGGCGAGACGCGCCTCAAGCTGACGGAGAAAGCCCAGGCCATTGTCGCGGTGCGCGATCGGATCAGACCCGTGGCGATCGGGATATTTGTACCAATCGAGATCATGTTTGAAGGCCGTGTCATTCGCGTCGATCAGCGCAGGGCCATCCCGCTCAAGCCACTCTTGCGGATCATTCTCGGCCAACGCCCAGCGCATGATCGCGAGGCTTTCATCGATCACCACGCCATCGGACCGCTGCAGTACGGGCACCGTTCCCTTGGACGAAGCCGCGATCAGCTCTTCCGGCTTCTTGGACAGCCGAACCTCGCGCACTTCGTAGCGAATGCCGCTGGCCGACAGCGCAAGCCGCGCACGCATGGCATAGGGGCAACGTCGAAAGCTGTAGAGGATGTGCTCGACCATCAGCGGCTTACTTATAGAGAACGCTTGGATGGTAGTAACTGCTGGCCGCTACCCCGCCGCAGTGAGCCGATCTGACTCCAGCTGACGCTCGGCCGCGGCCAGCACGATATCCAGATCGGCCGCACGCAAGCCGCTCTCCACATCCACCTCGTCCTCATCGTACAGGTTGGCACGAAATCGCTGAAGATGGGCGATAGCCGCCTGTAGTGTCTCCACCTCAATCATGACTGTGCCTCAGGCCGGCTGTCCATTGCCGCCGCTCGCCCCGAATATCTGACCGGTGGAGAAACTGAGTGCTGGATCGGCGGCAGCTACGTAAAGTGCCGCGATTTCCGCCGGTTGCCCCGGTCGGCCGAGCGGCGCGCTCGCGCCAAAGGTGCGTTGCTTCTCCGGAGTGGCGCCGCCGCTCACCTGGAGCGGTGTCCAGAAAGGCCCCGGGGCAACCGCGTTGACGCGGATACCGCGTGACGCCAGCTGCTTTGCCATTCCCTTGGTGAAGTTCAGGACCGCCGCCCGGGTCATCGCATAGTCAACAATATCTTTGGACGGATCGCCCGCCTGTTCAGATGACGTATTCACGATGACAGCGCCGGGACCCATCTTCTCCAGTGCTGCCTTGGTCAGCCAGAATGGCGCGTAGACGTTGGTCTTCATCGTATCGTCGAAATCCTGGCTGGATATGTCGGCGATCGTAGGACGCGTTTGCTGTCGGGCGGCATTGTTGACGAGGATATCGAGCCCGCCGAGTTGCGCGGCCGCTTGTTCGACCAGGCGGCGGCAAAACCGTTCGTCACGCAAATCGCCAGGGATCGCAACGGCTTTCCGACCTTCCGCCGCGATCAGCGCTACGACTTCACGAGCGTCCGGCTCCTCGGCCGGCAGATAGTTGATCGCCACGTCGGCGCCCTCGCGCGCGTAGGCGATCGCGGCCGCACGACCGATGCCGCTGTCGCCTCCGGTGATCAGCGCCTTCTTGCCCGCCAATTTGCCCGAGCCCTTGTAGCTCTGCTCGCCGTGGTCCGGCCGGGGCGTCATCTTCGATGCCAGGCCGGGCCAAGGTTGCCGCTGAACCGGGAACGGCGGCTTGGGATAGGCCGCGGCTGCCGGGGTCATCGCAGCTGGCCGCGAATTGCTCTCCTGCGCTGCTGCCGACGTCGCGGACGCGGCCGACAGTGCGGCAACACCGGCAACAAAGGTGCGACGGTCGGTATCGGGCATGGGGAAGCTCCAGCAAAACGTGCCTCCACAGCGCTCGCGGGATCACAGTAGTTCCCTTGATACCGCAAATACTTGGCGTTTTGCTGGTGCGGCAAAGGAGAGGCGTCCCCGGGCTTTGCCACCTGCTCCAGACGAAGCTCAACACCTTTGACGCAAGGGCGCTGTAACTTGGCACCAGCATCATTTTCGAAGGGCCATGATCCAACGCAGGAACGTTCACACTTCACTGCTGTTTGGCACCGTGAGGAGCTTCACATGAACGCCAATGCGCGCCTGACTACCCTGACCCGGATCGGCTTCGCGGCGCGGGGACTGCTATACATCGTCATCGCGGTGCTGGTCCTGCGTACCGGGCGGGCAGAAGACCAGAGCGGCGCGCTGGAATATCTTCGCGAAGGCGGCGGCCAATTCCTGCTGGGCGTGATGGCGGCGGGACTCGCCGCCTACGGCATATGGAGGCTGAGCGATGCCGCCTTTGACCTCGAACGCCACGGATCAGACCGTAGAGGCGTTTTCGAGCGGCTGGGGGCCGGAGCCAGCGGTGTCGTGCACCTTTTCTTCAGCTGGCAATCGGTCCGTCTGATGCGCGGCGTGGCGCTTTCGGGTGACGGTACGCAGGAAGGCACACAGACTGCCCTGCAGATGCCGGGTGGATGGGCACTCGTCATCGTGGGCGGCATCATCCTGCTCGCGGTCGCCGCAGTACAGCTCATGAAAGCGGTGAAGGGATCATTCCTGCGCTACATTGACCCATCGATTGCCCGCCGTCCCTGGGTGCAATGGTGCGGTCGTGCCGGCTACGCCGCGCGTGGTTTGGTGTTCTTGATCAGCGGCTACTTCCTTGTTCGCGCCGGAATGGAAGGCCAGGCAGACGAGGCCGGCGGCATGGCGCGTGTCCTCGCATGGCTCAGCAGCCCCTTTGACGTGATCATCAGCGCAGGCCTGCTCGCATTTGGGTTATTCACCCTTGTCGAAGCGCGCTATCGCAGGCTGCACGACGTGCCGGTCGACCAAGCGATCCGCCGCGCGACAAGCTGGTCGTAGCGGGCTGCAGGCGCGTCGACCTCGGCGACGCAACGTGATGGCGGACGGGGTGGGATTCGAACCCACGGTAAGCGTAAACCTACGGCGGTTTTCAAGACCGCTGCCTTAAACCACTCGGCCACCCGTCCGGGGACGGCTCTCCTATCCTGCGATCAAGACAAGCGCCACTGCGTTGTCATCTCCGACAAGCGATTGTGCACAAAATAAAAGGGCCGGCCCATCAAAGGTGCCGGCCCATATGTCAGCCGAGACGAAAAGTCGCGGCTCCTGCGATCAGCAGGTGGAGGTTACTTGCGAAGCGTAAGTCCGCCACCGAAGCGCTTGTTGAAGCGCGCCACCTGACCGCCGGTGTCGAGCATCTGGCCCTTGCCACCGGTCCATGCCGGATGCGCCAGCGGATCGATTTCGAGCGTCATGGTGTCGCCTTCCTTGCCCCAGGTGGAGCGGGTTTCGTACACCGTGCCGTCCGTCATCTGGACCTTGATCATGTGGTAATCGGGGTGGATATCTTTCTTCACAACTCAATCTCCGACGTGGCTGGTTACCGACCAGCCGAAAGGAAGCGGCGCGCTTAACAGAGGAGCGCGGCCCACGCAATCATTGCTATGGTCGCTGCCGATCAGGCCGCAGGTGGATCCGCGATCATGGCGGTGAACTCACACTCGGCCGCCAGCTCGCCTTCGATCAAGGCACGTCCCGCGAACTTGCACACCCGCGCACGCTTTTGAACGAAGCTGACTTCCAGCCGAAGCAAGACACCGGGTTCGACCGGCTTCCGGAACTTCACGCCGTCGATCGACATGAAATAGACCAGCTTACCCGTGCCGGCGAGGCCAAGGCTTTCGACCGCAAGCACGCCCGCCGCCTGTGCGAGCGCCTCGACGATCAACACGCCTGGCATGATCGGCCGACCGGGGAAATGCCCCTGGAAGAAGCCTTCGTTGATCGTCACCGCCTTGATCGCGACGATCGACTGATCAGGCACGAGCTTTTCGACCCGGTCGACGAGCAGCATCGGATAGCGATGCGGCAGCGCCGCCATTACCCGCGTCACATCTAGCGGGCCGATGGCGGCCTTGGTCTGCACGTCGGTCATCCCGAGCTGGCTCAGCGGCCCTGCGTCTGCGCAGCAGGAGCCGGTGCGGCGCCCTGCTGGCCCTGGCCGCCCGGCTGCCAATTCGCCGGTGGGGTGATCCCGACGCTCGGCACTGCCTTGTCGAGCTCAGCGGTGATCGACGAGGTGATGTCAGCGGCCGGCTGGGCGAAGAGCGCAGCTTCGGGACGCAGCAGCAACGACACGTTGCGGGCGCGCACGGCGGCCTGAACGGCGTCGTTCAGCTTCGCGCTGATCTGCTCGATGGCATAGGCCTCTGCGCGCTGCGCCGGCTGCGTCAGGCGGGTGAGTTCCTGCTGCGCTGCCTGCTGCTTGGTCTGGATCGCCTGCGCCTGCGGACGCAGCGATGCTTCGGTCGCGCCGGGCGCGCGCGCTGCCGTCTGATATGCGGTCACGAGCGGCTGCAATTCGGCCTGAATCGCGTTGCGGCGCGTGTTCGCCTGATCCAGCTGAGTCTTGTACGTCGATTGGATCTGTGCGCGAGCCGCAGTCCACGCCTTCGAATTGGCGACGGCCTGTTCCGGGTTCGCGACAGCGATGCCGGACACCTGCGCAGCGGCGCCGCCGGCAGCAAACGTACCGGGGACTGCGATCGCGGCAGCCATCAGCATGAGCTTGAACTTGGTCATCAGAACTGAGTCCCTACGTTGAAAGTGATAAGCTTGGGGTCATCGCCGCGCTGCTTGATGAGAGCGCGGGCGACGTCGATGCGAAGCGGACCGAACGGCGACGTCCAGTTCACACCAAAACCGATCGACAGACGCGGCTTTGCGGAATTGCCGAGGAAGGTCTCGACAAAGGGCTGAGACGCGATCTGCGGCGAGTTCGGGATGATGCCGTTACAACCGCCGCTGCCATCCGGAATACCGGCGGCGCAGGTGGTCGAGACGTTCGCACCGGCCGGCGTCGAGTAGAAGTAGAGCGGGTTGCCCGCGGCGTCCTTGAGCGGAAGCGGCAAGACGACGGTGTTGCCGTTCGCATCCGTGGTGGTCGGGAATACCGCGGTCGGTTCCGGTCGTGTGATATTGAACAGACTGCCGGCCTGCACATAAACGGACGGACGCAGGCCCAGCTCGCGCGCGCCCGAACCCAACGGGATCTCGAGTTCGATGCGGCCAAGATAATAGGCTTTGCCGCCCAGCGCGTCGTCGATGATCTGGTCGCGATCGGTGATCAGGACCTGCGCGCCGTTGGCGTCGGTCGTGAAATACTGGCGCAGCACGCGCGGGCCGACGCCGCGGATGTCGAAGCCGCGGAACTGCGGCTCACCCAGATAGAAGCGGTCGGTAATTCGGATCGGATCTACGCCGGGACGCGGGCTGCTTTCAAGCGCGTGAATGTAGCCGCCTTCAGCGAGCGCCGAGAGAATGAACCCGCCGCCGATGCCCCAATATTTCGCCGCGTCAGCGCGCGTCCGCAGGTACTTCACGTCACCACCCAGCCCGGCGAAGTCCTGGCTGAAGGTAAAGCGCTGCCCCGCCGACGGCCGCAGGCGGCTGTTCAGGCTGTCGTAGATCAGCGAATAACCGACCGACGACGTCAGACGATTGCCCAGAGCGTCGCAGAGATAGCGACCCGCGAGCAGTGGATCGCACTGACCATCGCGGAAGAACGCGGTACGATCCAGCGTCACCTCATCATACGACAGCCCGTAACGTGCCGAGAGCGACCAATATTCGGTCAGCGGCACGCCGGCACGAACCTGGAAGCCGGTGGACACCTGGCTATAAGTGGTTTCGCGGCGGTTGTTGACGAAGTTGAACGCGTTGAAGTCGCGCCGGAACACATCGACGCCGACGGCGATGTTCTTGTCGAACAGATAAGGCTCGGTGAAGCCGAGCTCGACCGACTTCGAATAACTAGAATAGTTGACGCCGAAGCGCAGTTCCTGGCCCTTGCCGCGGAAGTTGCGCTGCGTCAGGTTGAACTGAAGGATGAAGCGCTCGAGGCTGGAGAAGCCCGCGGAGAGCTGCAGTTCGCCCGTGGCGCGCTCTTCGACGTTGGCGCCCAGGATGACGCGATCCGGCGCAGACCCCGGGGTCTGCTTGATCTCGAACTTGTCCTGGAAGAATCCAAGGCTGTTGATGCGGTCCTGCGAACGCCGCACCTGGAAGCTGTTGAACGCGTCACCTTCCGCGAGACGGATCTCGCGGCGGATCACCTTGTCCTGAGTCTGCGTATTGCCGGTGATGTCGATTCGCTCGACGTAGGTGCGCTTCGCCTCGCCGATGTGGAAGTTGATCGACATGGTCAGCGAGTCGCGATCGCGCTGGAACTCAGGGCTGATCTCGGTAAAGGCGTAGCCGAACAGACCCGTGGTCTGGCTGAGGCTGTCGACCGTGTCCTCGACCAGCTTGGCGTTGTACCAATCACCCTTCTTCAGCGGCAGCGTCTTCGCCAGCGCCTTGTCGTCGAAGTCGCGGATGTCGCTGTCGACCGTGATGTCGCCGAATTTATAGCGGGGCCCCTCCTCCACCACATAGGTGATGATGAAGTCTTCCTTGTCCGGCGTCAGCTCGGCCACTGCGCTCGTGACGCGGAAGTCGGCATAGCCTTCGGTCAGATAGAACTGGCGCAGCTTCTGCTGGTCATAGGCCAGTCGGTCCTGATCATAGGTCGTGTTGGACGACAGCAGGCGGAAAAAGCGCGCCTGTTTCGTTGCCATCTGCTCGCGCAGCTTGTCGTCGTCGAACACCTCGTTGCCGATGATGTTGATCTGACGAACCTTGGACTTGGGCCCTTCGCTGATCTCGAACACCACGTCGACGCGGTTCTGATCAAGCGACACCATCTTCGGCTCGACACTAGCGCCGAACCGGCCCTGGCGGCGATAAAGCTCGACAATACGCGCTACGTCCTGACGCACGGCACTGCGGGTGAAGACCTGCCGCGGCTTAAGCTTGATTTCCTTCGTGATCTTGTCGTCCTTGAGGCGCTTGTTGCCCTCCAGGATCACGCGGTTGATGATCGGGTTCTCACGCACCCGAAGCACTATGTCGCCGGACTCCGCCCCTGCGACGGTCACATCGGCGAACAGGTCGCTGGCGTACAGATCCTTGATCGCCTGATCGAGCGACTCGTTGGTGTACGGCTGTCCGATCCGCAGCTTCGTGTAGCTGAGCGCCGTATCGGGCTCGATACGCTGCGAGCCTTCGACTCGGAGCGAGCGAACCGTCCGCTCCACCGGCGTAGCGCTGGGCGCCGGCGCGACCTGCTGCTGAGCCGCCGCACCCGGCTGGGCCGTAGCGGGCGCACCTTGCGCGAGCGCGATCGACGGAATGCCGGTCAGCATCGTGCAGCCGAGCAGCATGGCCGCAGCGCGCGGTCGAGCAAACGAAGTGTTCAAAATAGTCACCATTCCACCCCGGTAAGCCCAAACAAGCCCCTGCACGCGCCCTGCCCTTGAATCGTTAGCCGATCAAGCTTGCGAGACTTTGCCACAGTCCGAAATTTCCCAGATCATTGAAGGTCACCAGCAACATCAGGCCGAGAATTGCCGCCAGCCCTCCGCGAAATGCCCATTCCTGCACCTCGGGCCCGACCGGCTTACGACGGACCGCCTCAATGGCATAGAACAGCAGGTGTCCGCCATCCAGCATCGGAACTGGCAGCAGGTTGATGAACCCAAGGTTGATGGACACCAAGGCGATCAGGAACACGAAGGCGTCCGCGCCCAGGGTGATCTGTTCGCCAGAGACCTTGGCGATCGATAGCGGCCCACCCAATTCCTTCACCGATCGCCGACCGGTGATGATCTGGCCGATCGTTTCCACCATCATGGACACGATCTCCCCGGTGCGTCGAACCGCCACCACCGGTGCCTCGAACAAGCTCACGGGAACGGTGACGCGGTCGCCGCGTGCGATCCCGAGCATGCCGATCCGGTAGTTGTTGCCGAACCGGTCGGTCTGCTGGTCCACCCCGATCGTGACTGGGAGCGTCTGAACCTGACCATTCCGTTCGAAGGCGACCGTCGTCTTCTCTGCCGGATGAATGCGGGTGTACGACAGCATGTCCTCGAAGACGTGGATGTCACGATCGCCGAGCCGAACAATGCGATCACCGGGTTGCAACCCTGCCCGCGCGGCTGCGCTGTTTTCCAGCACCGTGCCGACAACCGGCGGTGTCCGCGTGTCGCCATAGGCCATGGCAAAACCGCCAAGGATCAGCATGGCCAAGAGGAAATTCACGACTGGCCCAGCTGCTACGATGATCGCGCGCTGCCATACCGGCTTTGCCTGGAACGTCTGGTTTCGCTCCTCTTCGGGGAGCGCGAGCCATTCGGCGGAAGGCTGGCTCACCGCGTTCATGTCCCCGGCGAAGCGGACGTACCCACCGAGCGGCATCCAGCCGAGCTTCCATCGCGTCCCGCGTCGATCGGTCCAGCCGGCGATTTCGCGGCCGAAACCGATAGAGAATGCATCGGCTTTCACACCGAACCAGCGCGCGGCAAGGTAGTGCCCCATCTCGTGCACAAACACGAGCGGGCCAATGACCAGGACGAAGGCAAGCAGCGTAAGCAGCAGGCCAGGAGATTCGATCAAGCGGCGCGTCCCTTCACACGCTTCTCCGCAATAACCCTCGCCTCACGGTCGACTTCAAGGACCGCTTCAAGCGTGTCGGGCACTGCCGGGGAGAAGCGATCAAGCGTATCGGAAACGATTGCGGCAATTTCGAGGTAGCTGATCCGGCCGCCAAGAAACGCTGCGACGGCAATTTCATTGGCAGCGTTGAGGATGGCCGGTGACCCGCCGCCCTCATTAAGCGCGGCGCGCGCTAGGCGCAGAGCGGGAAAGCGTTCCTCGTCAGGTGCTTCGAAATCGAGCCGCCCGACCTTGATAAGGTCGAGCCGCTCACCAGGTGTCGGCATCCGGTCCGGCCACGCCAACGCACAGGCGATCGGCGTGCGCATGTCCGGCGTGCCGAGTTGGGCCAGCACCGACCCATCGACATATTCCACCATGGAATGGATCACCGACTGCCGGTGGACGACAATCTCGATCTGTTCGGATGTCACCGGAAACAGGTGAAACGCCTCGATCAGCTCGAGGCCCTTGTTCATCATGGTTGCGGAATCAACCGAGATCTTAGCGCCCATCGACCAGTTCGGATGCGCAACCGCCTGCGCGGGTGAGATGTCCTGCATCGCCGCGAGCGAGCGATCGCGAAACGGACCGCCGCTGGCGGTCAGGATGATGCGGCTGACCCGCTCCGCCATCCGTGCATCAAGGCACTGGAAAATTGCGCTATGCTCGCTGTCGACCGGCAGCAACGTTGCCCCGCTCTGTCGAACGGCGCGGTTCATCACGTCACCGGCCGAGACCAGCGCTTCCTTGTTGGCGAGGGCCAGCGTCCGGCCCTGCTCCACCGCCGCCATGACAGGTTTCAAACCCGCGCAGCCCACGATTGCCGCGACGGTGATGTCCGCGTCCATCGACGCTGCTTCCTCAACGGCAGCAGCGCCGCCCGCAGCCTCGACGCCAGTCCCTGACAAGGCATCGCGGAGGGCCGTCAGGCATCTTTCGTCCGCGACGACCGCACGCTTGGCATTGGTCCGAATAGCCGCGGCGGCCAGCCGTTCGACATCGCAATTGGCGGTGAGCGCGACCACTTCGAACATCTCGGGAGAGCGTTCGAGCAGGTCGAGCGTCGATGTGCCGATCGAGCCGGTGGCGCCCAGGATCGTGACGGTCCTCATCGGTAAAGGTACGGCGCCACGACCAGGAGAGCTGCGACAGGCGCGACCGGCACGACACCATCGAGCCGATCCAGCAGCCCGCCGTGGCCAGGCAGGATGTTTCCGGAATCCTTCACGCCCGCACGCCTTTTGAGCCAACTTTCATATAGATCGCCTCCCTGCGCAAGAACCGCCAGGAACGGCGTAGCAAGCGTCATCCGCCATGGCAGACCATATTGGACGTGAAGCACGATGGCCAGCAGGCTCGCCGCGACAATGCCACCGATCAGCCCGGCCCATGTCTTGTTCGGCGAGAGCTTCGGCGCAAGCTTCGGTCCGCCGATCGAGCGACCGGCGAAGAACGCGCCGATATCCGTCGCCCAGACGAGCGACAATGCCCAGAATGCCCATAGCAACCCCTCATCCTGGCGTCGCAGGAAGATGAGGGCCAGCACCGGCAACCCGCAGTAGATCACCCCCTGCGCCAGCGACCGTCGGCGGGTCACGATGGCGACGAAGAACGCCGCCCCGACCAGAAGCCCCAAGGCGAAGAAGTCGTGCACTTCCAACACCAGGGTGGCAGGCGCCATTACCGCCAGTGGGACAGACAGGCTATATTGCGCCAGGCGCTTCTCGCGCGCGGTCGCTTTCTGCAGATCCGACCACTCCGCCATCATGAACAACGAGATGACCACCGCCAGCAGCCAAAATGCAATGTCGCCGAACAGCAATGCCATGCTGGCCACCGCAATCATGACCACGCTCGCGATCATCCGCATCCGCAGATTGGACGGCGTTCGCAGCTTCGCGTCGGGGGGCGTCACAACCCGCCAAACCGCCGCTGCCGATTGCCGAAGGCGGCGACGGCCGCGTCCAGATCGGCCGGGCCGAAATCGGGCCAGAGCGTGTCCACGAACAGCAACTCGGCATAGGCCGCCTGCCAGAGCAGAAAGTTGGACAGGCGATGCTCGCCCGATGTCCGGATCAGCAGGTCGAGCGGTGGAAGGTCGCGGGTTTCCAACTCCGCCTCGATCGCGGCTGCGTCAATCTCTTCAGGAGCCTTGTGTTCCGCCAGGCGGCGCGCAGCGCGCACCAGTTCTGCCTGCGCACCATAATTGAGCGCAATCGCTAGCACGGGGCCAGTGTTCGCCTTGCAGCGCGCGACGGCGTCGTCGATCAATGCAACCACGTCGTTTGGAAATTTGCGGTAATCACCCAGGATTTTCAGCCGCACATTCTCGCGGATCAGCTCGGCGAGGTCACTGCGGATGAACAGCCTGAGCAGACCCATGAGGTCGCCCACCTCTTCAGCCGGCCGTCGCCAGTTCTCCGACGAAAAGGCGTAGATGGTCAGCGCCTCGATGCCGATGGCGCGAGCATGGCGAGTCACACGGCGCACGGCCTCGACCCCTGCCTTGTGGCCAGCAGCACGCGGCAGAAGCCGCTTCTTTGCCCAACGGCCATTGCCATCCATGATGATGGCAACGTGGCGCGGCAACGGAGCCGTGCTTCCGCTCGCGAGGACAGGTGCGACGCTCACCGCGACGTCCCCGACGCTCGGGCGGCAGAGGCATGCCCCCTGCACGCCCCCAACAGCAGACGCTGCAGGCCCGTCACTTTCCGAGGATTTCCTTTTCCTTCGCGCTCGCCGCCACATCGATCTCGGCGATCGTCGCGTCTGTCAGCTTCTGCACCTCAGTCTCGTGTCGCTTGCGCTCGTCCTCCCCGAAGACGCCCTTCTTCTCGTCCGTCTTCAGGTTGTCCATGCCGTCGCGGCGGACGTTGCGCACGGCAACCTTGGCCTTCTCCGAGTAAGAGCCGGCCAGCTTGGCGAGTTCCTTGCGGCGTTCTTCGGTAAGGTCGGGGATCGGCAGGCGCAGCGTGGTGCCATCGTTGATCGGGTTGAGGCCAAGGCCAGCCGAACGGATCGCCTTTTCAACGGGACCGACGTTGCTCTTGTCCCACACCTGCACGCTGAGCATCCGGGGTTCGGGCACCGACACGGTGGCCACCTGGTTCAGCGGCATGTGCGAACCGTAGACCTCGACCGTCACAGGGTCGAGCAAAGCGGTGGACGCACGCCCAGTGCGAAGACCTGCCAGATCGCTCTTCAGGGCTTCAACGGCACCGGCCATGCGGCGCTCGAGGTCCGCCTTGTTATACGCGGGCATCGATCATCTCCTGTTCGTTGGTGACGATCGTCGATACGCCCTCACCTCGCAGCACGGCAGCGAAATTGCCATGCTCCCGGATATTGAACACGACGATCGGAATGTTGGAATCGCGGCACAAGGCGACCGCACTAGCGTCCATCACCTTCAGGTTCTTGGACAAGACATTGTTGTACGAGATCGTCTCGTACCGCGATGCACCGGCCACCTTCTTGGGATCCGCGTCGTAAATGCCGTCGACGCTGGTACCCTTGAAGAGCGCATCGCAGTTCATCTCGGCAGCGCGTAGGGCGGCACCGCTGTCGGTGGTGAAGAAGGGCGACCCAACACCGGCGGCGAAGATCACAACCCGGTTCTTCTCCAGGTGGCGAACGGCGCGTCGCCGGATGAAGGGCTCGCACACTGACTGCATCGGGATCGCCGATTGCACGCGGGTGTCGACACCGATCTGCTCAAGGGCGTTCTGCACCGCGAGGGCATTCATGACCGTAGCAAGCATGCCCATATAATCAGCCGTTGCGCGCTCGAACCCTTGCGCTGCCGCGGCAAGCCCCCGGAAGATGTTGCCGCCGCCAACGACGACGCACAGCTCATACCCTTCCGCCTTCACGTCAGCGATTTCCTCGGCAACCCGGGCCGTCACCGTCGGATCGATGGACACCCCGTCCGGCCCCATCAACACCTCACCCGAGAGTTTCAGGAGAATACGCTTGTACGTGGGACTGGTCATGGGTTCCGATGTGACTTGGGAAGAGCGGAGCGGACCTTAGGGATGCGATTGCAGGCTCGCAACCACTGTGTCGCTGGCGAGAGTGGTGACGGCGGAAACGAAAATCGGGCCGCCCGCCGCCGCCTGCTCCATGAGAGCAAGCCAGCGGCGGGCGAACCCGAATGATGGCCGTTCACTCGCTTTTCAGCGGAACGGCCGTCAGATCGCGCTATCAGGCGGCCGGTTCGGCCTGCTTGCTCTGCGGCACACCCGAGGCTGCAGCGACTTCGGCAGCGAAGTCAGATGCTTCCTTCTCGATGCCTTCACCAAGCTGGAAGCGGACATAGTCCTTCAGCACGATCGGGGTGCCGGCGTCCTTGCCAGCCTTTGCCACGACGTCGCTGATCTTGGTCTTGCCGTCCATCACGAACAGCTGGCTGACCAGCGCGTGCTCCTTGCGGTACTTGGCGATCGAGCCTTCCACCATCTTGGCGATGATGTCGGCCGGCTTGCCGCTCTCGCCTGCCTTCTCGGCCGCGATGGCGCGCTCGCGTTCGATTTCCGCCTCGTCGAGATCCTCTTCGTTCAGCGCCTTCGGGAAAGCGGCGGCGACGTGCATCGCCAGCTGCTTGCCGAGAGCCTGAAGGACGTCATCGGCCGCTTCGCTCTCCAGCGCGACGAGCACGCCGATCTTGCCCAGGCCAGGTGCCTGCTGATTGTGGACGTAGCCGACGACAGCGCCCTTCGACACTTCGAGCGTCTTTGCGCGACGAAGCGACTGATTCTCGCCGATGGTCGCGACGTTGTTCGTCAGAACCTCGTCGACCGTCTTGCCGCTCGGCATCTTCTCGCCCTTGAGCGCCTCGACGTCGCCGCCGGTCGCTAGCGCGATTTCCGTCACTTCGCGGACGAACTGCTGGAACTGGTCGTTCTTGGCGACGAAGTCCGTCTCCGAGTTCACCTCGACCGCAGCGCCCTTGGTGCCACGAACCGCGATTCCGACCAGACCTTCGGCTGCCGTCCGGCTGGACTTCTTCGCCGCTGCGGCGAGGCCCTTGGTGCGCAGCCAGTCCATCGCCGCGTCCATGTCGCCGCCGGTCTCGTTGAGCGCCTTCTTGCAGTCCATCATGCCGGCGCCGCTCTTTTCGCGCAGCTCCTTGACCATTGCTGCCGTGATATCGGCCATCGTCCTAGTCCTCTTTATCGATCCCGTCGGCAGGATCAGCTCATATGAAAACCCGTTCGTCCGGACCTGTCGAAGTGCCATCTATCTGCGCCGCACAGCGAAGGAAGGATGGTGCCCCGACAAGCCCGGCACGAACGGTGAAAAGCTTGCCGAAGCTGACGCTTATGCGTCGATCTGGCGCGACTCTTCGGTGGCAGCGGCAGGCACGACCGGATCGCTGCCCAGCGATTCCTCGGCCGGCGGCTCAGCCATGGCGCCCAGGTCCGCACCACCACGGCGCTGCTGCTCCGCGTTGCCGCGGGTCGCGGCGATCGCCACTGCCTCGCAATACAGACGGATGGCGCGCGCAGCGTCGTCATTGGCGGGAACCGGGAAGGCAATGCCGTCAGGCGAGACGTTCGAGTCGAGGATCGCCACCACCGGGATACCCAGCGTGTTGGCTTCCTTGATCGCCAGCTCTTCCTTGTTCGCGTCGATCACGAACATGATGTCGGGAATGCCGCCCATGTCGCGAATGCCACCCAGGCTCATTTCGAGCTTGTCGCGCTCACGGGTGAGTTGCAGCACTTCCTTCTTGGTCAGGCCATGCGTGTCGCCCGACAGCTGCTCTTCGAGCGCCTTCAAGCGCTTGATCGAGTTAGAAATCGTCTTCCAGTTGGTGAGCATGCCCCCCAGCCAGCGATGGTTGACGAAATGCTGACCCGAGCGGCGCGCTGCTTCTGCGACCGGCTCCTGCGCCTGACGCTTGGTGCCGACGAACAGAACCTTGCCACCCGACGCGACGGTCGAGCTGATGAACTCCAGCGCGCGTGCGAAAAGCGGCACCGTCTGCGACAGGTCGATGATGTGAACGCCGTTGCGATCGCCGAACAGATACGGCTTCATCTTCGGGTTCCAGCGGTGAGTCTGGTGGCCGAAGTGCGCGCCGGTTTCAATGAGTTGCTGCATCGAGACGACAGGTGCCGCCATGATCATTCTTCCTTCCGGTTAGGCCTCTGGGAAGCGGCTGGTGCGAGCCTGAAAGGCCGGCACACCGGTGGTTTGATGCTTCCCATGCGGAGTTGAGGCCGCGCGGTTAGCGCCAAAGGCCGGAAGATGCAAGGGCAATGTCCACTTGACGAAGTAGAACAGGAGTGGAACAAGAGTGTTGAACATAGAGTGAACGCAACGGCGGCCCGAGATGAAACGAGCGCTTCGTTGGTCCAATTGTTGTCCCGTGGCGGACTAGGATCGGAACGAGGCGTGTTTCCAGCGGTTTATGGCCCACGGTTCGCAAGTCGAGTTGGAGGCGAGCAATGGTAACGGTACTGAGTTTCGCTGTCTTTGCCGGAACGTTGGGAGTGTCGATCTACGCGCTTGTAGTGACGATTGCGCCGCGAATGGACCGTATCATTGGAGCCTTGCGTGGTCAGCCGGCCCATCGCCATCCACTTGCTACGCTGGTGCGCGCGGAGCAGCGGATTGCCGTCAGGCGATGGGCGGCAACCCCTGTACGCTCGTCACCCTCGTCTTCGCGCGCAGCCGCTTGACCTTGCCATAAGCTGCGATGCTGAATGGGATCGCCAGTAGATAGGCAATGCTGATCGCACTGACGGTGTGCCAAGGCGCCGTAACGGCCGCCGCGGCGATGATTACCACCACCGCCAATGCCTCGAACCGGATGTTGCGACGAAGCCGGAGCGATCCCCATGACCAGGTTGCGATGCTGGACACCATCAGGATCGCGGCGAATGCGGTCCAGGGTGCGACAACATAGGATGAGCGTAGAAGCGGCTCATCGGTCCAGAACCACAGGAACATGGGCAATAGGGCAAGGCCAGCTCCAGCGGGCGCAGGAACACCTGTCAGAAAGCCTGCGGATTTGTGCGGCTGCTCGTCAGAGTCGATCGCCGCATTGAACCGGGCGAGCCGCAATGCGGCAAACACCGCCAGCATCAGCGCGGCGATCCAGCCGAAGCGCGGCAGGGACGACAGCGACCAGAGATAGAGGATCAGCGCGGGCGAGACGCCAAAGGAGATGGCATCAGCCAGCGAATCCAGTTCTGCTCCGAAGCGGCTCTGTCCATGAAGAAGCCGCGCAATCCGCCCATCGATGCCATCGAGGAGACCTGCGATCAGGACGAACATGACCGCAAGCTGCCAGTGAGTGCCGATGCGATCGTGCAGGGCGGCGTATTCCGCGCCGCGCTGGAGCAGCAGATCATTCTCCATCATCCGCGCCTTGATCGCGAACTGCACCCCGCTGAGCCCGGAGCACAGCGCCAGGGCAGTGATCGCGTTCGGCGCCACCGCGCGAAGCGGAATTCCCCGACGGGGGCGAACCGGCCGCCTCATTGCGTCACACCCGAAACAGGAATTGCGCCCGCACGCGCTAGCACAGTCTCGCCTGCAATCGCACGCTGCCCAAGGGCGACCTGGGGTGAATAACCCGCAGGCAGGTAGACGTCGACGCGGCTGCCGAAGCGGATCAGCCCAATGCGCTGACCGGCTGCCACCATGTCGCCTACTTTGACGAAGCCCATGATCCGGCGCGCCACCAGCCCGGCGATCTGGGTGAAGGCGACCTTGCGGCCATCATGCCCTTCTACGACGAAATGCTGGCGCTCATTGTCTTCCGAAGCCTTGTCCAAGTCGGCGTTCAGGAACTTGCCCGAAATATAAACCACTTGCCGGATCGTACCCGCAATCGGTGCGCGATTGATGTGAACGTCGAATACACTCATGAACACCGAAACGCGCGTGAGGCGCTCAGCGCCCAACTCACCGATCAATTCACGCGGTACCGGCACCTCGGCAATCATCGTCACCAGGCCATCCGCCGGTGACACGATCAGGTCTTCCCCGCGCGGCGTGGTGCGGATGGGATCGCGAAAGAAGGCCGCTACCCACACGGTAAGGCCGAACAGCGGCCAGAAGAAGATGTTGTGGACGATCGTCATCAACAGCGTGATGCCGAACGCGATCGCGGTGAACTTCTGACCTTCGGGATGGATGGCGGGGAAGCGCCATCTGACGGTGGTGGTGACAGGCAGACCCTGCTCTTCGGGCTTTGGTAAGGACGGCATATCATCCGTGTAGCCCTGGCGGCCGCAGGGCACAACGCACGCGGCGGGCAGGTCGCGCGGTTGACAACCCTGGCGGTTGATCCCCCGCCTCCTTACCCTTATCGACCGCGCCAAACCCTCCCCTTCAAAGGATACGGACAATGGCGAAGATCAAGGTAAAAACGCCCGTCGTGGAGATCGACGGCGACGAAATGACGCGGATTATCTGGGAATGGATCCGCGAACGCCTGATCAAGCCGTACCTCGACATCGAGCTCGATTATTACGACCTTGGGATGGAGCATCGGGACGCCACCGACGACAAGGTGACGGTCGACAGCGCCAAGGCAATCCAGAAGTACGGCGTTGGCGTTAAATGCGCCACCATCACCCCCGACGAGGCGCGCGTCGAGGAGTTCGGCCTGAAGAAGATGTGGAAGTCGCCGAACGGCACGATCCGCAACATTCTGGGCGGCGTTGTTTTCCGTGAGCCGATCGTGATCAAGAACGTTCCCCGCCTGATCCCGGGCTGGACGCACCCGATCGTCGTGGGTCGTCACGCATTCGGCGACCAGTATCGCGCGACCGACTTCAAGGTGCCGGGCGCGGGCAAGCTCACGATGAAGTGGACTGGCGAGGACGGCCAGGAGATCGAGCATGAAGTGTTCGACTTCCCGGGCGCCGGCGTCGCGATGGGCATGTACAACCTTGACGAGTCGATCCGTGATTTCGCTCGCGCGTCGCTGAACTACGGCATCAACCGCAACTGGCCGGTGTACCTGTCGACCAAGAACACCATCCTCAAGGCTTATGACGGCCGCTTCAAGGACATCTTTGCCGAGATCTATGAGGCCGAGTTTGTTGAGAAGTTCAAGGAACTGGGCATCACCTACGAGCACCGCCTGATTGACGACATGGTCGCGTCGGCACTGAAGTGGAACGGCGAGTTCGTCTGGGCCTGCAAGAACTACGACGGCGACGTGCAGTCCGACCAAGTCGCGCAGGGCTTTGGCTCGCTGGGCCTGATGACCTCTGTGCTGATGACGCCCGATGGCAAGACGATCGAGGCGGAGGCCGCGCACGGCACCGTCACGCGCCACTACCGCCAACACCAGCAGGGCAAGGCGACGTCGACCAATCCCATCGCGTCGATCTTCGCCTGGACGGGCGGTCTCAAGTTCCGCGGCAAGTTCGACGGAACGCCTGATGTCACCCGCTTTGCCGAGACGCTCGAGCAGGTCTGCATCGAGACGGTCGAGAACGGCGACATGACCAAGGATCTCGCGATCCTGATCGGCCCGGATCAGAAGTGGATGACCACCGAGCAGTTCTTTGAAGCTGTTCGCGTCAACCTCGAGAACAAGATGGCGACCTGGGCATAAGCCTGCATAAGTCATCGACAGTGAAAGGCCCCGGCACGTTGCCGGGGCCTTCATCGTTGCAGCCTATCCTCCGTGAAGAGCGGATCGATATCCTTCGTGGATGGGCGCTCATCACCATACTGATTAATCACCTGAGCCAGGTTGTCGAAGCCGACGGCCTCACCGCGTGGTTGATCCCTACACCGACCCGATACGGCTATTCCACCGCAGCCGAGCTGTTCGTGGTGATGTCCGGCTATATGGTTGGCCTGGTCTATCTCGCGCGTGCCAGTGCCGCGCGGGCAGTCATCCGGCGCGCAGGAACGCTGTGGCTGTACAACCTCGCACTCCTCGGGCTCGTTCTCCCGCTGGCCCTATTCATGTCTCCAGCGGAACTGCGCTTCTGGCGGCTGGGGCCGTTCCTCGCTGATCCGCTGCAGGCGACGCTGCAATTCATGACCTTGCAGAAGGCGCCGCGGCTACTCGACATTCTGCTGCTATATGTCACGCTGATGCTCATCGCGCCGTTCGCAATCGCGCTTCATCGTCGCTCGCCGCGGCTGCTCCTGATGGCTTCGATCGCCATTTACCTGGTGGCGCAGGTGCTGACGATCCGGCACGTGTCTGCCGATCCGAGCCATAATGATGACGGCATCCTGAAGCTGATGAGTTGGCAGCTCCTGTTCTTCGGGGCGATGGTGCTCGGTGCGTGGCGCGTTCACATGCCCTTGTTCAGATGGCTCGATGGCAACTGGCGGATCTTGGCGCTGCTGTTGGGGGTGTTCGCGGTCGGCGCGGTCGCGAGGGCCGACGATGTGGCCCGGCCAGAGTGGTTCACCGGCCGCTATGGTCTCAACCTCCTGCGCCTGAGCCACACGATCCTCATGCTGCTGCTATATGCCAGCCTGCTTTCGGTTGCCCGCCGCTTTCTCCAGTCGGCTCCTTTGCGATCAATGGCGCTGATCGGCCGCCACAGCCTGGATTGTTTTGCCGCAGGCCTGCTCGCCACCTATGTGCTGGGACTGTTGTGGGAGCGCTTAGGCGGGGGTCTTATCCTGTACTATGCCGCCGTCCTGGGGGGATTGGCGATAACGCTTGCCGTGGCGAACATGCGTGAGTCGCGAAAGAAGGCGGTGAAACACGGCTGCTGACAAGCCGGGACGCAGTCTGCACAATGCGTCATGGCAATAGGTCTCGACAATCCCGGCTTCTCTGACGCGCTGGTAGTTCTAGGGGCGGCGGGATTGGTGATCCCGGCCTTCGCCAGATTCAAGATCAGCCCGGTTATCGGCTTCATCCTGGTCGGGCTGTTGGTCGGACCAGCCGGTCTTGGGACCCAGATTGATCGCGCACCCTGGCTTTATTATGTGACGATTTCCGACCCCGAGTTCGTCAGGCCCTTTGCTGAATTCGGAATTATTCTGCTGCTGTTCTCGATCGGGTTGGAGCTGTCGTTCCGGCGCTTATGGGCTATGCGGCGGCTTGTCTTTGGAATCGGGCCGGCCGAATTGCTGGGCTCTGCGCTCATCGTCGGCATTACGCTTCATTATGTCGGGCAAAGCTGGCCTGGTGCAATCGGGCTGGGTCTCGCACTAGCGCTTTCCTCCACCGCGCTCGTCTTGCCACTAGTCGGATCTGTCAGCGCGGTCGGACGGGGCGCCTTCGCCATGCTTTTGTTCGAGGATCTGGCGCTCGTTCCCATCATCTTCGCGCTCGGTGCACTGGCGCCCTCGGCGGGTGAAGGCGGGTGGGTGAACATCGGGATGGTTGCCCTGAGGGGCGGGCTGACCGTGGTGGCGATGTACGTTGCCGGGCGCCTGATCCTGCCGCGATTGTTCGGTCAGGCCGCCCGAACAAAAAGCCCTGAGCTCTTCCTCGCGGCATCCCTGTTGGTGGTGATCGTCGCCAGTGTCGCGACCACTGCGGCCGGCCTCTCGCCCATCGTTGGGGCGCTTCTCGCCGGCTTGCTGATCGCCGAGACCGAATATCATACTGAAGTCGAAGTCATAACGGCGCCGTTCAAGGGGCTGGCTCTGGGCGTTTTTCTGATCACGGTAGGCATGAGCCTAGACCTGCGATTGATCACCCAGAATTGGGATGAGCTTCTGCTTGCGGTGGCAGCGGTGGTCACGATCAAGGCGATCGTCACCTATTTGCTCCTTCGCGTGGCCAACGTGGGTCGTGGTGTCGCTGCAGAGACTGGGCTCCTGATGGGCAGTCCTTCCGAAACGACGCTGATCGTACTTGCGACGGCAGCGCAGGCCCAGCTTATCCAGCTTTCCACGGCGGCGTTCTGGCAAACGGTGACGGCGATTGGCTTGACCATCACACCCCTTCTCGCCTTTGCCGGACGCGTCATTTCACGTCGTATCGAAGGCCGGGGAGAGACGCTCGACGAGCCGCCCCAGGATGGCAAACGGGCGGTAATCATCGGCTTTGGTCGCGTCGGGCAGCTCGTCGCAGAGCTCCTGGCGGTCCACGATCAACCGTACTTGGCCGTAGAGGCCAACATCGATGCGGTGAAGGCCGGGCGCGCGGCCGGCCATCCCATAATATTCGGCGACGTTGTTCGCTCGCAGTTCGTCGACCGGCTGGACCTGCCCAATGCACGCGCGCTCATCCTAACCATGGATGATCCGCCCTTATCTGTTCGACTGGCGCGCAGGATTCGTGCGCTGGCACCCGACCTTCCCATCATCGCCCGGGCCCGTGACGCAGCGCATGCCGCCGAGCTCTATCGTGCTGGCGTAACCGATGCGGTGCCGGAGACGCTCGAAAGCTCGCTCCAATTGTCGGAGGCTGTCCTCGTCGACCTTGGTGTCGCCATGGGACCCGTGATCGCATCGATCCATGAGAAGCGGGATGAGCTGCGGCAATCGATCCGAGAACAGGCGGAGCTCAGCCGGGAGCCGCGCATTCGCCGCCTTCCCCGCTTGTCGGATCTACGGAGCCTCAGCGGATAATAAACCTTTGCCCCGTGATCGCCGCAATCGAGCGGTAGCGGCGCGCCATCATGCAGCCGTCGGACCTTCGTGTCGCGCTCTTCAGCGGCAATTACAACTACACCCGTGATGGCGCCAACCAGGCGCTCAATCTTCTGGTTGGCCACCTGCTCTCGCGGGGCGCTCAGGTGCGCGTCTATTCGCCAACCGTGGACCAACCTGCCTTCCCTCCCACCGGCGATCTCGTCGATGTGCCGGCATTGCCACTGCCGGGTGAACGCGGTGAGTATCGGCTTGCACGGGGCCTTCCGGCCCAGGTGCGACGTGACCTGAAGGCGTTCGCGCCCAATCTGATCCACGTATCTGCGCCTGATATCCTGGGGCATCGCGCGATCAGCTACGCGCGGCGGAACGGAATAGCACGCGTGGCATCGCTCCACACTCGTTTCGAAACGTACCCGCGCTACTATGGTCTTGGCTTCCTTGAGCCGATGGTCGAGCGGCTCCTCACGCGCTTCTACAATCGGGCGGAACGCGTGCTGGTGCCGGGGCTTCTGCTGGGCGAAATCCTGCAAACCTGGGGGGTGCGTACGCCGACTGCCGTTTGGTCGCGCGGTGTTAATCACGATCGCTTCTCCCCTGCCCGCCGTGATCTCGCCTGGCGCCGGCACCTTGGCATCGGCGATGACGAGGTGGCGGTCGGGTTCCTCGGGCGACTGGTCAAGGAAAAGGGTCTCGACATCTTCGCCAATGTCGTCGGCGAGTTACGGCAACGCAATGTGCGCCATCGCGTGCTGGTGATCGGAGAAGGCCCGGCGCGTGATTGGTTTGCGGAGCAGGTTCCGGACGCGGCATTTGCCGGCTTTCAGTCCGGCGATGATCTGGGCCGCGCAGTTGCGTCGATGGACGTCTTCTTCAACCCAAGCGTTACCGAGACCTTTGGCAACGTCACGCTGGAGGCGATGGCTGCCGGGGTTCCTGTTGTTGCGGCGCGTGCATCAGGCGCGGTTGGGCTGGTGGACGAAGGCGAGACCGGTCGGTTAGTCGAGCCGCGCGACGTACCCGGCTATGCGGACGCCATTGCCGAGCTTGTCGCGTCCCGCGATGCCCGGTTGCGGATGGGACGCAACGGAACCACCAAGGCCGCCGGATATCGTTGGGAAATGATCAACGAAGCGGTGCTGTCGGCCTACCTTCAGGTGCTGGAAGAACGAAGCCGCCCCTGAGACGGACAGATGTGACTGCCGTGCGACGAAACGAGGCTTATCGGAGCCAATCCGTTCATCGCTCGTTCCGGGTTTATCATTTAGGCTGAGGTCAGCTTCCGCCGATCTGGCGGGTATCGGAGATGACACAATGAGCATGAACCGTACCGGTCGTAGCCTTTTCCTGGCGGCGGCCGCTTCCGGCGCGTTGCTGGTGGCAGGTTGCGCGACCGAGACGCCGTATCGCCCTGCCACCGGTCAGGGTTTCAATCGTACCGGCTTCAGCGATCAGCGGATCGAGGCCAATCGCTTTCTCGTTACCTTTGCCGGGAACACGGTCACCGATCGTGACACGGTGGAGCGCTATCTCCTTTATCGTGCTGCCGAGCTGACGCTGCAGAACGGCTATGACTATTTCATCACGGTTGATCGCCAGACCGATCGCCAGGCACGTACCTATGCGACGCCGGGCGCTGGCTTCGGCCCGGGTTGGGGCTATGGCGGCTGGGGTGGCTATTGGGGCCCCTCATGGCGCTTCTACGGTCGTCCCTGGGGCGGCTGGGGCGGCTGGGGCCCGTGGGGCGGCGGCTTCAATGACTTCGATGTACGGACAGTTGACCGCTACGAGGCATCGGCCGAGATCGTGATGGGCAAGGGCGCACCGCCAAGTGGCGAGGTGCGAGCTTTCAACGCACGGGATGTCGTCGAACGGCTGGGGCCAACGATCCGTTTGCCCGAGCAGCGCCGCCGCTGACCTGAGATCCACACAAAACAGAAGGGGCTTCGTCACTAAGGTGACGAAGCCCCTTTCGTACCTGCCGGCAGAAATAGCGAGGTGCGGGCGAGATCTGGAACGGTCCGCCCGCGAGCCAGGCTCAAACCGCGCCGTGGCAGTGCTTGTACTTGCGCCCGGAGCCGCACGGGCACGGCGAATTGCGGCTGACCACGCCCTTCCAGCTCTCCGGGTCCTCGCCAACCTCGACGCCGGTAGGCTGCGGGATCTGCATCGGCGGCACCTGCGTCTGAATTAGGCCCAGCGTGCCCGCATCCACGTCCGCCGAATTGTCCTCACCGGAGAACGGGTCGAAGTGGGTCGTAATGAAGTCCGGAAGATCCGGCAGCGGCGGCGGCGCCTGCAGCTGGAACTGGGCATGCGCGATCGTCTTCGTCACGTCCTCGCGAATGGCATCCAGCATCCGCTGGAACAGCGCGAAGGCTTCCTGCTTGTACTCGTTGATCGGCGTCTTCTGCGCATAGGCACGCAGGTGAACCACCTGACGCAACGCGTCCAGCGTCGCGAGATGCTCCTTCCAATGATGATCGAGGTTCTGGAGCAGGATCGACTTCTCGACCTGAGTCCAGGTTTCCGGCTCAAGCTCTGCCGCCTTGGCCGCCACCATCGCGTCCGCCTCAGCCTGCACACGCTCCGTGATCATTTCCGGATCGACCGCATCCTCGCCGAGCCAATCGTCGATGCGCGGCGTGAGGTTCAGGATCTCGGCAAGCCGGTCCTTCATCCCCTCGACATCCCACTGCTCAGGATAGGAGCCCACCGGGCACGCATCGCCCACTATCGCATTGACCGTTTCCGCGCGCATGTCGGTTACGACGTCACCGACGGTCTCGGCATCCATGATGTCAGCGCGCTGCTCGTAGATGACCTTGCGCTGGTCGTTCATCACGTCGTCATATTCGACGACCTGCTTGCGGATGTCGTAGTTGCGCGCTTCAACCTTCTTCTGCGCCGTCTCGATCGCCTTGGTCAGCCACTTGCTGCCGATCGCCTCGCCGTCTTCGATATTGCTGCGCATCATGCGCGCGAATAGCGTGTCAGGTCCGAAGATACGCAGCAGATCGTCGTCAAGGCTGAGGTAGAAGCGGCTGAGGCCCGGATCGCCCTGACGGCCGGAACGACCGCGCAGCTGATTGTCGATACGCCGACTTTCGTGACGCTCTGTACCTAGCACGAAGAGGCCGCCCGCTTCCAGCACCTTCGCCTTTTCAGCCGCGATTTCCGCCCGGATCTGTTCTATTGCGGCGTCACGGTCCGGCCCCTCCGGCATGCCAGCGAGTTCGTCCTCCACGCGGAATTCGAGGTTACCGCCGAGCTGAATGTCGGTACCGCGGCCGGCCATGTTGGTCGCGATCGTCACCGCGCCCAGTCGGCCCGCCTGCGCGACGATGTGCGCTTCCTGTTCGTGGTACCGGGCATTCAGGACGGAATGGTCAACGCCTTCCTGCTTCAGGAACTCGCTGAGCATCTCCGACTTCTCGATCGACACGGTGCCGACGAGAACCGGCTGCCCCTTCTCTGCATGCTGGCGGATCCGCTTGGCGATGGCGCGGAACTTGTCGTGCGTGTCCTTGTAGAACTCATCTTCTTCGTCGACGCGGCGAATGGGATTGTTCGTCGGGATGGTGACGACGTTCATCTTGTAGATGTCGAAGAACTCGGCAGCTTCGGTGGCCGCCGTGCCGGTCATGCCGGCAAGCTTCGGGTACATGCGGAAATAGTTCTGGAAGGTGATCGAGGCCATGGTCTGGTTCTCAGGCTCGATCTGGACCCCCTCCTTCGCCTCGACCGCTTGGTGCAGGCCATCGGACCAGCGGCGCCCGTCCATCATGCGGCCGGTGAATTCATCGATGATGATCACCTTCCCGTCCTTGACGATATAGTCGATGTCCCGCTTGAACATGACGTTCGCACGAAGCGACTGGTTCAGGTGGTGCACCACCTGCGTATTTTCGAAGTCGTAGAGGTTCGCGCCCTCTAGAAGACCGGCCGCCTCCAGCAATCGCTCGACCCGCTCGGTGCCTTCTTCCGTCAGAACGATCGTCTTTTGCTTCTCGTCCTTTTCGTAATCGTCCGGCGTGATCTGCTTCACCACGGCATCAACCGCGATGTACAGTTCGCTTTTGTCGTCCGTCGGGCCCGAGATGATCAGCGGCGTGCGGGCTTCGTCGATCAGCACGGAGTCGACCTCGTCGACGATGGCCATGGCGAACGGCCGCTGCACCATCGACGCGCGATCATATTTCATGTTGTCGCGCAGGTAATCGAAGCCGAACTCATTGTTCGTGCCGTAGGTGATATCGGCAGCATAGGCGGCACGGCGTTCATCATCCGAAAGGTTCGGAACGATCACGCCCACCGTGAGGCCAAGGAAGCGATAGACACGTCCCATCCAGTCCGCGTCACGCGCGGCGAGATAGTCGTTGACGGTGATGACGTGAACGCCCTTTCCTGGCAGCGCATTCAGATAGGTCGCGAGCGTCGCCACCAGCGTCTTGCCCTCACCCGTGCGCATTTCGGCGATCTCGCCGCGATGAAGCACGATGCCGCCGATCATCTGCACATCATAGTGGCGCTGACCAAGAACGCGCTTCGCAGCTTCTCGGACGGTCGCAAAGGCCTCGGGCAGCAGACTGTCGAGCGTTTCGCCGTTCGCCAGGCGCTCGCGAAAGAGCGCCGTCTGGTTGGCGAGCGTCGCATCATCCATCGCCTGCAGCGTCGGTTCGAACGACGCAATCTTGGCGAGAATGGGATTGAGTGAGCGCACGTAGCGATCGTTGGACGAACCGAAGAGCGATTTGGCGATGCTGCCGAACATGGGTCTGTTCCTGATATCATAGCGGCGCGACGGCCACGAAGGCGCGCGCAGAGAAAAGCGATTGCGGTCCGGCTGACCGGACGACGCGCTGGCTTATTCGCGCCGGCGGCCCGCAAAGACCGGCTCGCCCGGGGCAAGAACAAGGGGCTCTCCGCCCGTCAGCCTCGCCGCCTCGGCAAGCGTGATCGATGCCGCGAGCGGACGCCAAGTGGCGACGCGCGTTGCGGTGGCGGTGCGTGCAACCGCAATCGAGCCCTCAGCCACCGCACGTGCTTGCTCCTGCGCACGCGCACTGTTGCTTACGCCGGTGAGCGCAGACAGCAACGCAGAGAGAAGCAGCAGGATGTTCACGCGCCGGGACATAGGGTGGCATAACGATGTGGCCAACCCAAAATTCGCGCTGCGCCGTCCGAGACCGGCGGCGATTTCGTAGAGGGCAGGCGAACACGGGCGGTGCACGGCGTTCGTTAGCGGTCGCGACTGCCGCCGCTGCAGCGCCGATCGCGCGAGATCGGGAACATCCGTGATGACTCTTTTCCCCGATCGCGGCATGGCGCAGGAATGTCTTACGCCGTCTCTCCGCTCGCCCTGCCCTTCCCTGAGTTGCCCGTGATCGCAGGTGCCATCCCGCATGTTGCGCGCGCCCAATACAAGACATGGGATCGCTGCGACCTCACCTTTGTCGCGCTGGAGCCAGGAACGGCGGTCGCCGGGGTAGTGACCCAGTCGAGATGTCCGTCGCCGGAGGTGGAATGGTGTCGCAGCGCCCTTGTCCTCGGTGAAGCGCGGGCGCTGGTGGTGAACGCCGGCAATTCCAACGCCTTCACCGGCGGGCGCGGGCGCGCGGCTGTCGAGGCAATTGCCGCGCGCACGGCCGCGCATCTGAATTGCAAACCGTCCGACGTTTTCGTCGCCTCGACGGGCGTCATCGGCGTTCCCCTGCCAATCGACAAGGCTGAGGCTGGGCTCGACGCTGCCTTTGCAAGCCAGCCGTGCAGTTGGCGTGACGTCGCGGAAGCGATCGGGACGACAGACACCTTCACGAAGGGAGCGACGACGACGGCGATCGTCGACGGCAAGACGGTAACACTGGTCGGCGTGATCAAGGGATCGGGGATGATCGCGCCCGACATGGCGACCATGCTGGGGTTCATCTTTACCGACGCAGCGGTCGATGCCGCGTTCCTGCAGGCCGCGCTTTCCGACGCAAATGCCCGCACCTTTTCCTGCATCACCGTCGATGGCGACACGTCCACCAGCGACACCGTGCTGGCTTTTGCGACCGGTCGCGCGAAGAACGCGCCTTTGACGGGTGATGAGAGTGCCGGCGCCGACGCATTCCGCGCGGCGCTGGCGGACCTGTGCCACCAACTGGCGCATCTGGTCGTGCGCGATGGCGAGGGCGCAACCAAGCTGATCGAGATAACCGTAGAGGGAGCGGAGAGTGACCGCTCAGCCTACCGCATCGCCATGTCGATCGCCAACTCTCCGCTGGTTAAGACCGCCATCGCTGGGGAGGACGCCAATTGGGGGCGTGTGGTGATGGCCGTTGGCAAGGCTGGCGAGCCAGCGGAACGCGACCGTCTGTCGATCCGCTTCGGCGCGACGCAGGTCGCAAAGGACGGTCTGGCGGTCGAGGGTTACGACGAAACCCCAGTGGCGGCTCACCTGAAGGGCCGTGAAGTCACTGTCGGCGTCGAACTAGGTCTGGGCGAGGGCCGCGCGACCGTCTGGACGTGTGATCTGACCCACGGATACATCTCCATCAACGCTGACTATCGCAGCTAGGAGATCAAGGCGGCGACGGCCCCATCTAAGGATCGTCGCCGCCAGTTGAGTATCAGGCGAGCTCACCCTCGAGCCAGGCCTTGATCCGGCCCTTCGGCTCCGCACCGACCTTGGTGGCCGCAGGGTTGCCGCCCTTGAACAGGATCATCGTGGGAATACCGCGCACGCCGTAGCGGCCCGGTGCGTCTGGGTTTTCGTCGATGTTGATCTTCGCGATCGTGACCTGCTCACCAAGCTCCTCGGAAATCTCCTCCAGGCTCGGGCCGATCATCTTGCACGGGCCGCACCACTCCGCCCAGAAATCGACCAGCACCGGCTTGTCCGACTGGATGACATCGGCGTGGAAGCTGTCGTCCGTGATCTTCTTCGTGGCCATGCTTCAAATCTCCTTTGCGCTCCATTTAGGGGTGCGCAGCCGGACACTCAACGACCCGTGATGAAGCTTTGCTCCGCTCCCGAATAGCCCGGCTTGTGTCGGGCCAGCAGCTCTGGCGGCAAGGTGATGATGCGTGGCCCTGCGGTATAGAGCAGCCCGGCCTCGATCGCGCGCCCGGGAAAGATGACGGCGAGTGCCGCGGCATAGGCCGCCTGTTGTCGGATGTGATAGATCGGCACATCTTCAATACGTTCGGGCGCCACTCGCCCCGTCTTGAAGTCGACGACCTGCACGCGATCAGGGGTGATCAGCAGCCGGTCGACGGTTCCCGCGATCACCAGGCCGCCATGAATCACCGCACTGATCGGCGCCTCACCGAGTGAACCCGGGCCAAACAGCGCGGCGAAGCGATCATCTGACAGGATACCGCAGACCAGCTGGGTGAGGTGCTGGCGCTCTGCGGGATCCTCTATCCCGCCCACCTGCCGCAGCCAGCGATTGGCGGCGTCTTCTCGCTCCGCCCCCGCTACGCCGGGCAGGCGTTCGAACAGGCCATGGATCAGCCGGCCGCGTTCGGCGGCGGCACGCATTGCCGGCGTGGGCGGTGGATCCGCGACCTCGTCTTCACCGATTGAGGAGGGGGCGAGCGGCCGCGGCGGCCTCGCCTCTGGCGGTGCTACCTCCCGTGCCCAGCCTGGTAGCGGAGTCGGTTCGGCCATTTTTCCTATGGTGCTGGCCTTGGACGCAACGGGCGCCGCGGGCGGATCGCCACGGAATATGCGTGCCGCGCGTTCGCCTGCGTCGTCGGCTGCCACGCCCAGCGCGTCGAGCGCGCGGGCGGCGGCGCGATGCCAGCTCTGCTCAGGTGCGCCGCTGTTGCGGTACTTGGGGCCGAGCGAGCCGGTGATGACCAGCCGTTCCTCGGCGCGGGTCGCGGCGACATAGAACAGGCGCCAATGCTCCTGCCGTTCGCGCAGCGCCGCCGCCGCCGCGAGATCCGCGATCGGCCCCGCCCGCTCCGCCATGCGTGGCGGGAGCACGGGGATCGCGCCGTCAGCGCCATCCGGGGTCCACATCAGGTTGCCGCCGCGCGTGGAATCGGGATCAGCAGTGGCGTCGGCCAGGATCACGACAGGCGCCTGTAGCCCCTTGGCGCCATGCGCGGTCATCACCCGCACTGCGTTGAGGACCCCTTCCGCCTCGCGCTTCACTTCCACCTCGCCGCGATCGAACCAGTCGAGAAAGCGCTGGAGCGATGGGGTGGCGGTTGTTTCGAATTCCAGCGCCGCGCTCAGCAATTCCTCGATCGGGTCGCGCGCTTCTTCGCCGAGGCGGGCAAGCAGCCGCTGTCGTCCGCCGAGCGGGCCGGAGAGCAGTTCCTCCAAGAAACGATAAGGTGTCGTGAAGTCGGCTCGGGCCAGCATCGCGTCGAGTGGCGCAAGCAATTCGCGATGATGTTCCGACAGGTGGCGCCACAGACTGCCCGATCGCGGCACCGCGCGCGCGAGCAGCTCCTCCTGCGTCCATCCGATCAGCGGTGACACGAGCAGGCTGGCGAGGCTGAGGTCATCGTCCGGCTGCAGAACGAAACGGACGGCGGCAAGCAGGTCCTGCACCGCGAGCGGCGCGTTCAATCGCAGCCGATCGACACCGGCGACGGGCACCCCTTCGGCATATAGGCGCGCCACGATCAGCTGGGCGATCTCTCCGCGCCGTTTGACCAGCACCATGATGTCCTCTGGCCGGATCGGACGCCCCTTGCTTTCCAGCATCACGCCCCGGTCGATCCAGTCGCGGATCTGCCGCGCGATCCGGGCGGCGTTGCGGCGGACCGCATCGTCGATCCAGTCCTCCGGCCCATCATCTTCCACCTCGCCCGACACGATCGGCGGCCAAAGCTCCACGATGCCTGGCCCCGGCACCTCACTGGCATGTTCGCGAAGTTCGACGCCTGGCCCGAGCGCATCAGGTTCAAGCGCGGCGATGGCAGCGTCGACGAACTGCAGGATGGGACGGGTCGAGCGGAAGGAGGAAACGAGCGACAGGCGCTCGAACGGGAGGCCGCGCTCATCATCCGGCATGCGATCGTCGCCGCGCACCTCGGCAGCCTTGCGCGAAAAATGCATTTCGGCCGCGCGGAAGTTGATCGGGTCGGTGCCCTGGAAGCCGAAGATCGCCTGCTTGTGGTCGCCCACCGTGAACAGCGTGCGGACCGAGGGCGCATAGACGCCGCGGCCGACGAAATATTCGTCGACCAGCGCGCGCACGATGCGCCATTGCGCGACGTTGGTATCCTGAGCCTCGTCGATCAGCACATGCTCCGTTGTCTGATCGAGCTTGAAGCGGACCCATTCGCCGATGCCGGGCTGATCAAGAAGGCCGATCGTGGCAGCGATCAGATCATCAAAATCGACGATCCCGCCGCGACGCTTTGCCGCCGTATACGCGCGCGCATAGTCCCGCCCGACCGTCAGCCCCTCGGCGAGCAGATCGGCATAAGCGGCGCGAACCCTGAGGCTGAGCAGCTCCGAACATTGCCCGTGCAGGCGGGATGCGAGATCGGCATAGGCGGGATCAGGCGGCGCCTGCCCCTTGCCGAACGATCGAGGGTCCCCGTCGGCCTTGGCCCATGTGAGGTGAAGCTGATCGAGCGTTTGCGCCCGTTGTTCACTGCCCGCGGCGAGCCAAAGAGCGATTGCCTCTGCGCGGGCCAGCCCACTCTTCGTTCCCCAGGCCGCGTTCAGCCGACCGACCGCCTCGATCGCCGCGCGATCGATCGCATCATCCCCGCAGGCAGAGCGGATGTGCTCTTCTATATCGCCAGCCGGCAGGTCCAGCTCGCGGCGGAGCCACGGTTGAATGCCGCTGGGGAGCTGCTCCAGCGCGCTTGCCGCCCGCGCGCAATCATTCAGGAATTGTTCGGCACCCGCCTCGCCCAGCCGAAGGCTGAGCTTTCCGATCGCCTCTACCGGGCCAGCGCGCCCTTCCCGCTCCGCCTGCACCAGCAGTTCGGCAAGGGTGGCGCGGGCAAGCACGCCTTCTTCGCGCGCCTCCATCGGGCGAAAGCCGGGCACCAGTCCCGCCTCGGTCGGGAAGGCGGCAAGCAGGCTCTGGCAGAAACCGTGGATCGTCTGGATACGCAGTCCACCGCCCGGCGCATCGAGCACCTTGGCGAACAACGTGCGGGCGCGGTCGCGCTGAGCCGGATCGGCTGCCTCGCCAAGCGCCTGGAGATCGGCGAACAGGTCACGGTCTTTCATCCGGACCCAAGCGGCCAATCGCTGGCTGACGCGCGCTGCCATCTCGGCCGCGCCGGCCTTGGTAAAGGTCAGGCACAGGATGGCGGCAGGATCGACGCCCCGGAGCAGCAGCCGGAAGACGCGGGCGGACAACACCTGCGTCTTGCCCGTGCCCGCGGAGGCCGACAGCCACACGTGCGCATCGGGTGCGCTTGCCCGGCGCTGCTCACCGCGCAACGGCGGGAGCGGACGGATGCCCGAGGCGCTACTGGTCACGGCCGTACCATTCGTCGCGACGCATCAGCTGATCATATTCCGTATAGGGCGCATATTCGGGGTGGAGCTTTGCCTTGAACGGCTCGTCGCCCAACAGCCAGAGTTTCGCCGCCTCGATGAATTCGTGCCGTGCCCGGCCGACGAATTCCGATGTGACGACACGATCGCCCTTTCCGACGGGATCGACCGGGCTCGTCACGCTGCCGAAGCTGTCGCGGTAGCGGGCCAGCGACCAATATTCGAAGGCGCCCGCCGTGCCGCTGATCCCCGCGAAGCCGCCGTCCTCGGCGATCGCGCCGAGCAATCCGAGTTGCATCGAAAACCCCGCGCGAACGGCGGAGGCCGACGGCGCCTTGCCTGTCTTGTAGTCGACGATCGCGAGCGTGCCGTCACCGAGGCGGTCGATGCGATCGAAGCGGCCGGAAAGCTCGATCCCGGCGATGGTGGTCCCGCCCTTCCCCTCCGCGGCCAGCACCGTCCGACCGCCGGCCTGCTCGGCCGCCATGCGCTGCGCGATCCATTCGACCGCGGCGAGGAGGCGCGGCTGCCACAAGGCGCGTAGCAACGGGTGCGTCGTCGGATCGGCCAGCATCTCGATCGCGCGCGGCGCCAGAAGGTCGACGCGGCAGGCGTCGTCACGCGCCCACGCCTCCAGAATGGCGTGAACCGCAGTCCCGCGCCAGGCGGCGGTGGGATCGGCATCGACCGGGTCCAGCATACGCAGGCGGAGGATCTGCTGCGCGTAGAAGGCGAAAGGATCGGCCTTCAGACGGTCCACTTGCGTGACGGACATGGCGGTGGGCCGGAGCCGCCGCGGCGGGCAAGGCGCAGGCCGCTCCGCCGGCTGCGGCGTGCCGCCGTCATCGATCGCCCGTGTCCATTGTTCCAGCGCGACATCGCGCGCTCGATCAAATTCGTCGCCCGCCATTGCGGCGAGGCGAAGCCACAAGCGCGAGGGGATCGCAGGAGAACGCGCGTCACGACGAGCGCGGGTGATCAGCACCTCGCGGGCGCCCAGCGCCTGGCCGAAATCGTGCGCCGCGACGCCGATCGCCCGTTCCAGACCGGGAAGCCCAAGCATCGCGCGAATGCGGGGCGCCAGCCAGGGATCGGGTGCCGCTGCCCCCGGCCAAACGCCCTCGTTAAGGCCGCCCAGGATCATGAGGTCGGCCGATTGCAGTCGCGCCTCGATGAGGCCGTAGATCGCAACGCGGGCATGCCCCCCCTGCGGACGCACGGCGACCTGGTCCATGAGGAGGCGCAGCAAGGGGCCGAGACCGGTTGCCGCCACGTTGGATGGGCCGCGATCCGCTTCCGCCTCAAGTTCCGCCAGAAGATCGGCGGCGGCGCGCCCCGCGGGGCCGCGCCATGCTTCGTCACCAGCGAGTGCCGTTGCCGCATCGCGTAGCGCCGCGATCAGCGTGCCAAGCGAATGCCGCTCGTTATCGAACGCCTCGGCGAGTGGCCCGAGCAGGCCGCGTAGCTCGTGCCACCATGCATCGGCAGTGCCGCCGAGATGCCCCTCCATGCCGGCGAGCCCCGGTGCTGGCCGTGGTCCGCGCAAGCGGCGGTCGAGCCGGCGCACGCTCTCCAGCCAACGGCCACGCTGCTCACCCGCACGGACCAGCGGGTGCTTCAGCAGGGTCAGCAGGGCGAGTGGCGCAAATCCTTCGGCGGCAGCCTCCACGATGGCGATCAGCAAGGTGCCGGGCGGGAGGATCGACAGGGGGCGACCGGCGCTGTCGTCGACCGCGATATTCCAGCGGGCGCAATGCGCCGACACCCGGCGCGCGAGGGCGCGGTCGGGGGTGACGAGCGCGGCGGTGCGTTCCGGAACCTCAAGCGCCTGACGCAGGGCGAGCGCGATCGCCTGCGCTTCCTCTGCCGGCGTGGCGAGTTCGGCGATACGGACGCCGGCGAGTTGGCGTTGCTGGGGCCTGAGCTCCGTCCAGCGGGCGGTATATTCGGCGGGCGCGAGAGCGGTCGCGATGGTCCGGCCGCGTGCCGCCGAGGCGTCGTGATCGCTGCCATCGGCCCACAGGGCAACATCGTCGCGCGCCATGCCCATGCGGGCGAGCAGCTGCTTCAGATGGAATTGGGGGTGCACCTCTATGGCGCGTTCGGACCGTTTCGTGATCGGATCGGCCTCATGCGGGCCCAAGGCGGCCCATTCGTCGTCGGGCATGGCCCGATCCAGTCCAGCGAGCACGACGAGGCCGCGATCCATCACCGCGACGCGCCCCATCATCGCCGCAACGGAGGGGGCCGCATCGGTAATGCCGGCGGCGCAGACGAACCCGTCGGGCGGTGTGGTGCGCCAGCGATCGGCCAGGCGCCGCAACAGGATCACGCGGCGCGCACTCGCGTCGATGCGGCCGAGACGTTCCAACTCGCGCGGCCAGCGTTCGATCACGATGCGGAAGAGGTCGAGTGCCGCGCGCCAATGGTCGGTGAGCTCGCCGAGATCGAGCATGGCGAGCCGGGCCGGATCGACTTCCTCGACGATCAACTGGTCGAGCGTTCGGGCAAGTTCTCCGGCGAGGCGGACCGCTTCGGAGGCCTCCAGCGACGGGCGCTCCTCTTGCACCAGCCGCGCCAGGATCATCTGGCGCGCCAGCGGAGTGATCGCCGGGGGCGGCGGATCGGCATCGGCGGGATCGAGCGCAGCGCCGATCGATTCGCCAATGTCGTCCGCCCCGATCGCGACCAGCCGCGGCAGGATCAACGCGCCCCCGCGGGCGCGCACGAAGGCATTGTTGACCGCGAGCTTCGCGCGGTTGTTGGGCAGGAGGATCAGGCCGCGGGCAAGGCCAAGCGGATCATCGCCAAAGCGCCGGACCAGCCCGGCGACCAGCGCATCGGCGAAGGCCCGGTGCGCGGGGATGGTGTAGAGCCGCGGCCGGCGCCGCTCAGCCATTCTCGAGCAATTCCTCCGCCCGGGCGACGGCCCTTGGCGTCCCCACGTCGACCCACAACCCCTGGTGCACCACGCCATAGGCGCGGCCCGCCGCCATCGCGCGTTCCCAGAACACCATGGTGGAGAACGGCGCCTCAGGCGCGACGACGAGGATCGCCGGGTTCAGGATCTGGACGCCGATGAAGACATAAGGCGCGACCCGCCCGGGCTTGCGCCGCGAGATGATCTTGCCCGCGGCATCGATATGGAAATCGCCCTGCCCGCCATGGCAATGCGCACGGGCGAGTGGCACCAGCAGCAGGAGGACATCCATGATCGCCGGGTCCCAGCGATCGGCCATCAGCGACAAGGCGTCGATCGGGCCATCGAGCCAGAAATTGTCGCTGTTGACGACGAAGATCGGATCGTCGCCAAGCAGCGGGCGTGCCTTCATCAGCCCGCCGCCAGTTTCGAGCAGCTGGCCACGCTCATCCGACACTTCGATGTCCAGCCCCTCGATCGTCTCGAGATGCGCCTCCAGCGTGTCGGCCAGATAATGGACGTTGACGACAGCGCGCTTGACCCCGGCGGCGCGTAGATGGTCGAGCGCATGGTCGAGCAGCGGCTTGCCCGCGACGTGGATCAGCGGCTTGGGCCGGGTGGCCGTGAGCGGGCGCATCCGCTTGCCGAGGCCGGCCGCCATGACCATCGCGGTGGTCGGCACCTTGCCGGGAAGACGGGGACGGATGGCGCGCGGCTTGGTCATCGTGCGCTCAGCTGCAGCGGATCGCCGCGGAGCGACGCGGGGATGTTGGCATCGAACCAGGCAGCGACCGGAGCAAGCGCAGGCTGCGCCAGATCACGCTCCAGATAGGTCCAGACGCGCGGGCAGAGCCCCGGATAGCGGGGCTTCCCATCGCGCTTCCACAGGCGG
Source organism: Sphingomonas panaciterrae (assembly GCF_036890205.1). NCBI lineage: Bacteria > Pseudomonadati > Pseudomonadota > Alphaproteobacteria > Sphingomonadales > Sphingomonadaceae > Sphingomonas > Sphingomonas panaciterrae. The sequence continues at coordinate 39,113 of NZ_JAKNQR010000002.1, read as the reverse complement.
GTAAAGATGCCGATGATCTTCGCATTCCGCTGCGCGCCGAGCACGTGATAGGCGCGCATGAACGCCTCCCCCTCACCGGTCACGTTGCAATAGCGCTCGATCATCGCGTTTTCGAGTTCGGGCGCCACGTCGCGGCGGGCATCCTGCAACAGCGATACAAGATCATAGGCAGGGTGACCGGCCAGCGCGTCCTGGAAGTCGAGCAGGCCGAGCCGGTGCGGATCGCCCACCAGCATCAGGTTTTCGACATGATAGTCGCGCAGCACCGTGACCGGCCGGTCGAAGATCGCATGATCGAACACCGCGTCCCAGGCGGCGGTATAGCCCGCCAGATCGACGTCGAGGCCGAGCGCCGGGCAATACCATTCGACCAGCAGCGCGGCCTCACGATGCAGTTCCGCACGGTCATAAGGCCGCCAGTCACCCGCCGGACAACCACGCAGCGCGATGAGCACGTCAACGGCATTCTGGTAGAGGCCCTCGGTCGCGGCGGGATCGCGATCAATCGCCTCGCGCATGCGATTATCACCGAAATCCTCGAGCAGGACGAGGCCGCGATCATCATCGGAGGCATAGATGGCAGGCGCGCCAAAGCCGTGATCGGTCAACCAGTTAGCCACCGCCAGGAACGGACGCGGATCCTCCTGCGGCGGCGGCGCGTCCATCAGCACGGCGCGGCGCGTGCCGTCCACCACGCGGAAATAGCGGCGAAAGGATGCATCGCCGGCAAGCGGGAGAATTTCCGCGTCTCCCCATCCATTGGCCGCCAGAAACGGGCGGGCATGCGGGGGCGGAATCATATCGAGGGCCATCGCCGCTCCCATGCCGCCGGCGCTTCCCAAGTCAAGCGCCGCGCGCCATCCGGTTCGATGGAAAGCGCGAGGCGAAGCGCGTCGGGCCATGCCGACGGGCCAGCGCGATCGGGCCATTCGACGACCAGCGCACTGTCGTACAGGGCGTCGTCCAGTCCCAATTCTGGCAGTTCCGACGCATCGTCGAGCCGATAGAGGTCGACATGGAGCACCGGCAGCCGCACCTCGGGCACGTCATAGGGCTGAACGATCGCGAAGCTGGGACTGGGGGCCTCACCAGCGAGGCCGAGCGCCGCAAGCAGCCCGCGCGCGATGCTGGTCTTGCCCGCACCGAGCGGCCCGTCGAGCAGCACCACGTCGCCGGGGCGAAGCGCGCTGGCGATCTCTGCGCCGACCGCCTCGCTGTCGGCGGCAGTCGCCAGCCGGCGTTCGCCCTTTGTCATCGTGGAAGCGCCACCGTTACCAGCGAGCCCATGCCCGGTTCGCTCACCAGGGTGATCGTTCCGCCATGCGCCTCGACGAACTGCTTGGCCAAGGGAAGGCCGAGGTCGGGGGTGCGGCCGTTTTCCGTGTTGGCGGCCTGCGCGAAACGGTCAAAGGCGCGGCTGACCGCATCGGCATCGAGCCCGGCACCATCGTCGGATACGATGATCCGGGCGGTATTCGGGTCGCCCTCCGCATGCAGCAGCACGCGCCCGCCGCTGGTGGTGGCGTTCAGCGCGTGGCGCAGGAGGTGATCCATCGCCTCGCGCAGGCGGCCGGGATCGCCGGTCACCTGTCCGACGCTGGCATCGAGCGCGGTGACGAGTTCGATGGCGCGCAGATCCGCATCGCTGCGCCGCGCCTCCGCCGCGCCGGCCAGCAACGCTGGAAGGTCAACCGCCTCGCGCACCAGCGGTGCCTCTCCCTCCGCCTGCGTCAGGTTCAGCACATCATCGATCAGCAGGCCGAGCCGCTCGACCGACTCCAGGATTGCGCCGACATATTGGGTGCCCTGTTCCGACAGGTCGCCCGCATAGCCCGCATGCAGCATCTCGGCGAAGCCGCTGATCGACGTAAGCGGGGTGCGCAGCTCGTAACTCATGTTCGCGACAAAGGCTGTTTTAACCTTGTCGGCCGCCTCCAGCGCGGCGGCGCGGTCGCGCAGCGCCTGCTCCGCACGGCGACTGTCGGTGATGTCGAGCATGGTGAACAGTGCATTGCCATCCGGCAGCGGCACCGCCGCAAATTCGTAATGGCGGCCATCCGCAAGGGCAACGCGGCCACCACGCTGCTGGCGATCGGTGGTCGCGGACCGCACCAGATCGGTGACGAGCTTGGCGCGGTTGGGCGTACGCAGCTTCGGCGCGATCTTTTCCGCCACCGCGTCCACGCGGGGATGGCCGTTGAGGAATTCCTCTTCCAGCTCCCACAGGGCGCGAAAACGATTGTTCCACAATTGCAGCCGGCCATCCGCGGCGAAGACACCCAGCGCCTCGAAGAGATTGTCGAAGGTGGCGGTGCGGACGCGCAGCAAAGTGTCACGCGCGGAGGCGAGCTGCACCTCCTCGGTCCGATCCTCGAAGATCAGCAACAGCCCGCCGTCGGGCAGCAGCTGCGCCACGACGCGGATGTAGACGCCGTTGGGCAGGTGCCACGTCTCCTCGACGGCGGCGTCGGTGCGGGTGAACCATTCGCGACGCTCAGCCTTCCAGCCCGGAAAGTCACGGACCTCGGGCAGCCTGTTCGCCTCGCGCATCCGCTCGATCACGCGATCGAACTCCGGCCGGTCGGACAGCCATTCGCTGCGCATCGCGAACATGCGGCGGAACGGCTGGTTGCAGAAGACGAGCGAACGATCGCGGCCGAACTGCGCCACGCCGGCGGACAGGCGATCGAGCATCGCGCGCTGCGCATCGGCGAAGCGCCGCTCGCGTGCGCGGGCCTGCTCAAGATCCTCGATGTCGATCGCAAAGCCTGCGACGCCGCCATTGGGCAAGGGAACGTCGTGGAGGAGCATCGACCGGCGCGCGCCGCCGATCGTGGCGGGCAGGACCCGCACCTCCGGCCGCCCGGTCTCGCGCGCGGCGATCGCGCCGGCGAGCGGGCCGCCATGACCAGACCCTTCGATCAATTCCACGCCGCGCGCGACCACGTCGGCGGCCGCGTTGCCCTCCACACCCTGGACATAAGCGGTGTTGACCATCGCCAGCCGCAGGTCGGGCCCACGATACCACATGGGCATGGGCGCGGCCTCGATCAGGCCGGTCAGCGCCTCGAACGCCTCACGCACCTGCGCCTGCTCATTGGCGAGCCGCTCTACCTCCGCCTGCGCCTCGCTTGCGTCATGGACCCAGAGGACCATGTCCGTGCCCTGGCCATGGGTGGGCGAACGTTCGCCATGCAGGGTGAGCGTGCGGGCGGCGCCGCGCGGGCGAACCTGACGCACGAAGGGGCGTCCCGAGCGTTGCAGGGCGAGCAGGTCGGCCATGATCCGTTCGACATCCAGCGGATCAAGGCCGCCGCCGGCGGAGCTCAGCCCGTCGAGGTCGGTTGCCGGCTGGACCAGGCCGAACAGGTCGGCGACGCGGGGCGGCATGTCGAGCCGCAGGTCCGACCGCACCAGGATCGGCTGCATCGGCGCATGGGCCAGCAGCGCCCGCGCGGCCAGCCACTGTTCACGCTCACGCGAGGCGGCACCGCTCAGCCGAAGCCCATGGTAGAGCGCTGCGGAAGCGCCGGCCACCAGCAGCAGCAGGATCAGGCCCGCAACGATCAGCATGGGAGTGGTCAAGGAAATCGGCGTGTCCGTTCGGTCGTTCCTCTTTCTACGCGCGGAACGACCAATGTGAACAGCTTACATCTCACCCCGTGCGCGGCGGATGGCATACCATTTGGCGACATTGGCATTGTGCTGCTGCAGCGTGTCGGCGAACACATGCCCGCCGGTGCCGTCCGCCACGAAATAAAGCGCCGAGCTCGTCTCCGGATCGAGCACCGCATCGATCGATTCGCGGCCCGGGTTGGCGATCGGCCCGACCGGCAGGCCGGCGCTGGCATAGGTGTTGTAGCCGTTCTTCGCCTGAAGCTCCGACCGCAGGATGCGGCGGCCAAGCGGCTTGCCCTTCGTGATCGGGTAGATGACCGTGGGGTCGGCCTGCAGCGGCATGCCGCGCTTCAGCCGGTTCGTATAGACCGCGGCGACCATCCGCCGCTCGGACGGCTTGCTGGTTTCCTTTTCCACGATCGAGGCGAGGATCACCGCCTCCTCCGGGGTGGAGACCGCGATGCCGGGCTTGCGCTCCTTCCAGGCGGCGGCGAGGTAATCGGCCATCGCCTTCTGCATGCGGGCGACGACCGCGGCACGGGTGTCGTTCAGCTGATAGGCGTAGCTGTCGGGCAGAATCGACCCTTCGGCGGGGACCGGCACCTCTCCCTCCAGCCCTTCGGCACGCATCAGCGCCTCATGAACGAGGATCGAGGGATAGCCTTCGGGTACTGGCACAAGGCGCTGGCGGACCTTGCCTTCCTCAAGCAGGGTCAGGATGTCGGCTGCGCTGGCGCCCTTGGGGATCGCATATTCGCCGGCCTTGATCGGACGGCCCGTGCCGAACACACGCGCATAGCCGCGGAAGCGCCAGGCGGAACGGAGTGCGCCCTCCTTCTCCAGCTGCGCGGCGGCGCGGGCGAGGCTGGCGCCCTCGGGTACGACGACCGCCAGCGGCTTGGTCGCCGGGCCGGGGCCGGACCAGTCGCGCGCGATCCAGAACAGGCCGGCGATCAACGCCAGCCCGATCAGCAGTCCGAAACACCCCGTCTTGCGCATGCCTCTACCCAGGTGATGGCGCGCGGCGGGGCCAGCCGGCGGTCAGCCGGCCGACGCCCGCCGCATCGCGCGTCGCAGTTCAGATCGCCTTCATCACCAGCGATGCGTTGGTGCCGCCAAAGCCGAAGCTGTTGTTGAGCACGGCACGCACCTGACGCTTCTTCGCGACATGCGGCACGAGGTCCACGCCCGCGCAATTGTCGCTCGGGTTATCAAGGTTGAGCGTCGGCGGCACGATCTGGTCGCGCATGGCGAGGATGCAGAAGATGCTCTCCACCGCGCCGGCACCGCCGAGCAGGTGGCCGATCGCCGACTTGGTCGAGGACATGGACAGCGAGCCAATATGGTCGCCGAACAGCCGGCGAACCGCGCCAAGCTCCAGCTCGTCGCCCAGCGGGGTCGAGGTGCCGTGAGCGTTGATATAGTCGATGTCCTCAAGCCGGAGCCCCGACTTGCGCATCGCCATCTCCATCGAGCGGAACGCGCCCGACCCTTCCGGATGCGGCGCCGTGACGTGATAGGCGTCACCCGAAAGGCCATAGCCGATCACTTCGGCATAGATCTTCGCGCCGCGTGCCTTGGCGCGCTCATATTCCTCGAGCACGACGACGCCGGCACCCTCGCCCATCACGAAGCCGTCGCGGTCCTTGTCGTAGGGGCGGCTGGCCTTTTCAGGATTGTCGTTGAAGTTGGTGCTGAGCGCGCGCGCCTGGGCGAAGCCGGCGATGCCGAGCGGGCAGATCGCGCCCTCCGAACCACCGGCGAGCATCACGTCCGCATCGTCCATCGCGATCATCCGCGCGGCGTCGCCGATCGAATGCGCACCGGTCGAGCAGGCGGTCACGACCGCATGGTTCGGGCCCATCAGGCCGTATTTGATGCTGACCTGACCCGAGATCAGGTTGATCAGACGACCGTGGACGAAGTGCGGGCTGACGCGGCTGGGGCCCTTTTCATGGCGAACGATCGATTCGCTTTCGATCCCCGGCAGCCCGCCGATCCCGGCACCGATCGAACAGCCGGCGCGATAGCGCTCCTGCTCCGACATCTCGGTGAGGCCGGCGTCCTCGAGCGCCTGGCCAGCCGCATCGATGCCGTAGACGATGAACGGATCGACCTGACGCTGGATCTTGTGATCGACCCGCTTGCCGGCATCGAAGCCGTAGGGGTGATCGGCCGGCTTCACCTCGCAGGCGATGCGGCACTTCTGGTCCGAGGCATCAAATCGCGTGATCGGGCCTGCGCCCGACTTGCCAGCGATGATATTGGCCCATGCTGTTTCCACGTCTGCCCCAAGCGGGGTGACGAGACCAAGACCTGTGACAACGACGCGGCGCATTGCGCAACTCCATGAACATTACAACGAAACGGCCCCCCGCCCTCTAGCCGGGGACGGGGGGCCGCTCAAATCCGGTGCGAAGCAGGAGCGAACGTCATGCCGCCCCACCCCGCGGGCGATCAGCCCTTGTGCTCGTCGATATAGGTAATCGCATCGCGCACGGTGGTGATCTTCTCGGCAGCGTCATCGGGAATTTCCACCCCGAACTCTTCCTCGAACGCCATCACCAGCTCGACAATGTCGAGGCTGTCCGCGCCGAGATCGTCGATGAAGCTCGCGTCCTCGGTCACCTTGTCGGCCTCGACGCCGAGATGCTCGACGACGATCTTCTTCACGCGGTCGGCGGTCTCGCTCATAATAATTCCCTTTGTTTCATCGGGGGGTTGTAGAATCCTGAACGCAGGTAGAACGGGCCTCGCTGCGATACAAGTCTGCTTTAAATCATCGCCATGCCGCCGTTGACGTGCAACGTCTGCCCGGTGACATAACCTGCCTCGCGCGATGCAAGGTAGACGACAGCGGCGCCAATATCCTCGCCAGTACCAAGATCACCAGCCGGAATCTTCGTCAGCAGGGCAGTCTTTTGCGCGTCCGGCAGCACATCGGTCATGGCAGAGCGGATGAAGCCTGGCGCGACACAATTGACCGTGACGCCGCGGCTGGCGAGTTCCTGCGCCACCGCCTTCGACATGCCGACAAGCCCGGCCTTCGACGCGGCATAGTTCGCCTGGCCGGGGTTGCCGGTCTGGCCGACCACCGAGGTGATCGACACGATGCGGCCGAAACGCTGCTTCATCATCGGCTTGGCCGCCGCGCGGATGAGGCGAAAAGCGGCCTCGAGGTTGACGCGGATCACCTGATCCCATTCGTCATCCTTCATGCGCATGGTGAGGTTGTCGCGCGTGACGCCGGCATTGTTGACGAGGATGTCGAGGCGGCCACCAAGTGCCTCGACCGCGGCCGGCACAAGCGCGTCGACGGCGGCCGCATCGGAGAGATTGGCCGGCACCGCGACGTGATCCGCGCCGAGGCTGGCGCGGAACGCTTCCAGCTTCTCGACATTGGATCCCGATACCGCCAGTCGTGCGCCCTGCGCGGCGAGCGCCTGTGCGACGGCCGATCCGATCCCGCCCGACGCGCCGGTGACCAGCGCCGTCATGCCCGTGAGGTCGAACATCAGATTTCCTCCTTCACAGCGCCTTCAGCAGCGCTTCGATATCATCCATGGACACGATGCTGATCGCATTCGCATCCGGCGAAATGCGCTTCACCATCGGGCCGAGCACCTTGCCGCCGAACTCGACGAAGTCGGTCACCCCTGCCTCGGTCATCGCCAGCACCGATTCGCGCCAGCGGACCATGCCGGTGACCTGTTCCACGAGCAGCCGGCGGATCGTGTCGGGGTCGCTGACCGGCGCGGCTAGGACGTTGGCGTACACCGGGACGAGCGGCGCGGCGATCGCAGCGTCTGCGAGCGCGGCGGCCATCGCGTCGGCCGCGGGCTGCATCAGCGAGCAATGGAACGGTGCGGAAACCGGGAGCGCGATGCCGCGCTTCGCACCGTGATCCTTGGCGATCGCGATGGCGCGATCGATCGCGGCCTTCGTTCCCGAGATCACGACCTGCGAGGGGTCATTGTCGTTGGCGACGGTGCACACATCGCCTTCCGCCGCGGCGGCAGCGATCGCCTGTGCCTTGGCCAGATCCGCGCCGAGAAGCGCAGCCATGCCGCCCTCACCCACCGGCACCGCTGCCTGCATCGCCTGGCCGCGCAGCTTCAACAGGCGCGCGGTTGTCGCAAGATCGAAAGCGCCGGCAGCGCACAGCGCGGTATATTCGCCCAGGCTGTGGCCAGCGACGAAATCGGCCTTGTCGGCCAAGCGCACGCCGCCTTCCTTCTCCAGCACACGCAGCGTCGCGATGGCATTGGCCATGATCGCGGGCTGCGCATTCTCGGTCAGCGTCAATTCGTCAGCAGGCCCTTCGGCCATGAGGCGCGAGAGATTCTGGCCCAGCGCATCGTCAACCTCGCCAAAAACCTCGCGCGCGGCGGGGCTGGCGGCTGCCAGTGCCTGGCCCATGCCGACGGCCTGGCTGCCCTGGCCCGGAAAGATGAACGCTCGCATCGGTCGCTCCTGAATTGGAAGAGGGGCGCGGTAGGCGTGGCAGGGCGCAGCGGTCAACCGCCGGTGGTACGGACCAGTACCATTTCGGTGCCCGGCGCGAACATCCTGCGGGCGATCGACGCGGGTACCAGCGGCTCCAACCCAAGGGTGCGGAGCAATGATCCGAGCCGTGTCGGCGGCGGCGGATAACGGGCGATCACCTGACCGGCCGGTGCCTGATCGACCGGCGCTACCACGAGGGGCGGCAGGGCCTTGTCAGAAGGATCGAGGGGCAGCGCGCGCACGTTGCTCTGCCCGATGAAGGCCATCGATATGTCGGCGCGGCGCACGATGTCGGCATCAGCGGCGATCACCTCTCGGGGATGTGCCTGCGCGGCACGTACCAGCGCCTCCATCGGCCAGCGAGGATGCGCGTTGCCGACGCTCATCAGCAACAGGTTCGTCGACACGAGCAGCGCGATGATCAGCGCGCCGAGGCGGCGATCGAGTCGATCGAGCCAGATCGCCAGTACGATGACCGCGACGATCGCGGCGAGCATGAAGTAGCGCGGGTTCAGGACCAGTTTGGTGTACAAGGCCGCGACGAGAAGAAAGCTCGCCCCCGCCATCGCCGCAAGCAGCGTCAGCGGAGCGCGGCGCTGAGGCGCGGTGAGCGACCATGCGCCGCGCCATAATGCGGCGCCGGCGAGCCAGAAGAGCAAGCCGAAATCATCGTTGACCAGAAGGACAAGCACGGGGTCGATCGGCGGCCAGAGAAGGAAATTGCCCTCCCGGTTTGCGGCGCGGTTGATGTGCTCGTCGTGGTGAAAGGCGATGGTGTAGCGGCGCAGCGGATCGCCCGTCAGGGACCATTGAAACAGCGCCTCACCCGCCAGCACCGCTGCTGCACCGAGGCCGCAGGCGATCAGGAGCCGGCGCGACACGGGCCGGCCGAGAAGAAAGGCAGGGCCGAGGGCGGCGAGCGCGAGCACGCTCGTCTCGCGGCACAGCACTGCCGTGCCGAACAGCGCGCCGCCGAGCGCCGCACGGGTCAAGCCCCGGCGATCGTCACTGGCGCTGCCGACCAGCCATGCGCCACCGATCAGCGCCGCCACCTCGATAAGATCGACACTGACTGTGGTGGCGTCCGTGACCACTACCGCGAGCGTGGCGGTGAGCAGGGCCGCGATCCAGCCGCTCCGCTCGCCTGCAAGCTGCGCCGTGAAGCGACCGACGACTGCCACCAGCAGAAGGTAAAACAGGACCGCGGTGACCCCGAACGCCGCATAGTTGCGGCCGACCGCTGCGAGCACCGCGGCAAAGCTCACCGTCAGCGGAAAGCGGGTGGACCAGTGATCGCTGCCGGCAAAGGGCGGGTCGGTGAGCCAGCGAACGGCGCCGGCATAATAGAGCGAATCGTCGGACGCCATGAAGCCGACCCAGCCGACGAACAATGCCGCAGCGATGCCGGCCAGCAGGAGCAGCGCCCAGCGCAGCCGCGCACGGGCATCGACCAACGGCATTGCCGACGCCGGTGCACGGGCCGCCCTGCCCCTTCCTTCACACGCAAGAAGAATCGCCATCGCGCCGCTTCTAGGCCGATCCGGTATAGAAATGCTTGTATTCTGAACGTCGATTCAGCTTCGCAACGATCCTGCGACAAATCGCGACCATTTCGCCCGCTCACTGTGACAGGTCGGATACATCCCTGCCCCAGATAGGTCTCCGACGCCGCGCTATCGGCGCCTGCAAGAGAGTGAAGAGGAGCAGTCAGATGTTCAAGAAGCTGATCAAGGCGACGGTTGCAGCCTCGCTGGTCGCCACGCCGGTGATCGCCAGCACCGCATCGGCGCAGCATCGCGAGACCACCACCCGCACGGTTCAGCATCGCGGCAACGGCACGGTCGTGAAGCACACCACCGTCACGCGTCAGCCGACCTATCGCAACTGGCGCAAAGGCGAGCGGTTCGACCGTCGATATGCCCGCAACTATCGCGTGGTCGATTATCGCCAGTTCCGCGGCAAGCGCCTTTATGCGCCGCAGCGCGGACAGCAGTGGGTCCGGTCTGGCCACGACGCCCTGCTGCTGGGCCGCAACGGCCAGATCGTGACGATCGTCCGGGGCGCCTTCCGCTAAGGCTTGCAATTTGACCCGCTCCCGGTACAGGAGCGCAGAGCATGGGCGGGGAGCGTCGACTCCTCGCCTTTTGCTGTTGTGGACGACAGCCGGAGGGGCATGGCACGGGGCCATGTCAGCGATCGGCCAACGAAGGAAAGCACATGGCTCTTTACGAGCACGTGTTCCTTGCGCGCCAAGATTTGGCACAGGCGCAGGTGGACGCGATGGCGGAAGCCGTCACCAAGATTGTCGAAGATCATCAGGGCAAGGTCGTCAAGACCGAGACCTGGGGCCTGCGTTCGATGGCATATCGCATGTCGAAGAACCGCAAGGCTCACTATGTCATGCTCGAGATCGACGCGCCCGGTGACACCGTCGCCGAGATCGAGCGTCAGCATTCCATCAATGAGGACGTGATCCGCTACATGACCGTCAAGGTTGACGCGCATGAGCAGGGCCCGTCGGTGATGATGCGCAAGCAGGAACGCGACCGCGAGCGCGGCCGTCGTCGTGAAGAGGAGAACGCATAATGGCACGCCCCTTCTTCCGTCGTCGCAAGAGCTGCCCCTTCTCCGCGAAGGACGCTCCCCGGATCGACTATAAGGACGTGCGTCTGCTGCAGGGCTTCGTGTCCGAGCGTGGCAAGATCGTTCCGTCGCGTATCACCTCGGTGAGCGCCAAGAAGCAGCGCGAGCTCGCCCAGGCGATCAAGCGCGCCCGTCACCTGGGCCTGCTGCCCTACGTCGTTAAGTAAGGAGAAGAGCAGATGGACGTCATTCTGCTTGAGCGCGTCGAGAAGCTCGGCGCCATCGGCGACGTGGTGAAGGTGAAGGATGGCTTCGCCCGCAACTACCTCCTGCCGAACAAGAAGGCGCTGCGCGCCAACGAAGCGAACCGCAAGGTCTTCGAAGCCAACCGTGCTCGCATCGAGTCGGAAAACGCCAACCGTCGTGGCGAGGCCGAGAAGGAAGCGAAGAGCTTCAAGGACGCACAGGTCACCATCATCCGCCAGGCGTCGAACGTCGGCCAGCTGTACGGCTCGGTCGCGGTTCGCGATCTGGTCGAGGCGCTGAACGAGGCTGGCCACAAGGTCGCCAAGTCGGCCGTCGTGCTCGACCGCCCGATCAAGTCGATCGGCGTGTACGACGTGAAGGTCGCGCTGCACCCGGAAGTGTCCGTGACGGTCAAGGTCAACGTCGCACGCTCGCCTGAAGAGGCAGAGATGCAGGCGGCTGGCGTGGACGTCATGGCACAGGTATTCGAAGAAGGCCGTGACCAGGGTGGCTTCCTGGAGAAGTTCGACCCTAACGCAGAGCCCGGCGCCACCGCCGAGGCCCGCGACGAGGCCGAGGAGCCGGCGCAGGGCTGATCGGCCCTTCGCTGTGCGATGCTTGAAAACCCGTCCGGCATCACGCCGGGCGGGTTTTTTCTTGTCTGACGCCCCCCGATTGGCGGCTAATCTCAGGTGCGGAGGAACCGGACCATGTTGATGCTGCTCGTCCTGCTGCTGTTCGTCGCGACAAGCAGTTGCGTCGCCCTCCGCGCGAACAAGCGCTTCCACAGTGCGGACCGCCTTCCGATGCAATGGAGCCTGACGGACGAGGTAAACTGGTCCGCGCCGCGACCGGTAGCGCTGGCCTTCATGCCCGTGCTCACCGTTCTCCTGCTCGGCTTCGCGACCGGGTTGTCGCTGTCGGTCGCACCGCGCCCAGGACAGGAGCATTTCGCACTGCCCGTGCTGGTACTGATGGGCGCGGCGCTACTCGCCGGTCAGCAACTGCATCTCTGGCTGGCTTGGAGGGCGCTGAACCGCGGTAAGGAGCAGTGGCTCTGAAATCAAAACCTGCCCTGGCGGCTGCCGACACCAATCATTCCCGCACGTCAGCTTTGCCCAGCCAAGCCTTGCCATCCGCAGCGACGGGAGCGCACAGCCCCTGCCCTTAGGGCCGTTCGGTTACCCCATGCCAGGCGCTGCGCATCATGCGCTGGACTCGGGCGCGGCTGCGTTCGGACAGGGCGCGCAGCCGCTCGCCAGCCGCCGAGATGCCCGACGATCGATCCAGCCCCTCGACCTGCATCACCCACAAGGCGCGGAAGGCGCCATCCGGGCGGCGCAGCAATTGCTGCGGTGGGCCATCCTCGATCACCCGTCCCTCCGATACGACCACCACGCGGTCGAAGTTGACGATCGTAGAGAGGCGGTGCGCGACGGCGATCACGGTGCGGTTCTGGATCAGAGCCTCCAGCCCGTTCTGCACCTCAAGCTCGGATTCGGAATCGAGCGCCGAGGTCGCCTCATCGAGAAGGACGATCCGGGCATTCTTCAGGAAGGCACGCGCGATGCCGATTCGTTGCCGCTGACCACCGGACAGATTGGTGCCGCGTTCACCCACGATGCTGTCATAGCCATGCGGCAAGCGGCGGATGAAATCATCGCATCCCGCCGCCTCCGCGGCGCGGAACACCTCCTCATCATCCGCGTCGGGGCGGGCGAAGCGGATGTTCTCCATCACCGAGCGGTGGAACAGCAATACCTCCTGCGGGACCACGGCGACCGCATCGCGCAAGCTTTCCTGCGTGACGCTGTCGACGCGTTGCCCATCGATCAGCACGTGCCCGGCCTGTGGATCGTGGAAGCGCTGAACCAGCTGCAACATCGATGACTTGCCGGCCCCGGACGGACCGACGATCCCGACCTTTTGGCCGGCGGGGATCTCCAGCGACAGATCGTGCAGGATCGGGTGGCGCGGATCATAGCCGAAGGTGACGTGGTTGAATTCTACCCTGCCCTCACCCACGCGAAGCCGCGTCGCGCCCGGTGCATCGCTCAGCGTCTGCGGCACGCCAATGATATCGAGCGTCTCGCGCAGATAGCTGAACTGCTGGCTCACATCGATCAGCGCCATGGCAAGATCACGCGAGCCGTGGAGGATACGGAAGGTAAGCGTGCTGATGACGACGACGTCGCCGGTCGTGATGTTGCCATCAGACCAGCGCCCGATTGCCCAGATCAATGTCCCGCCGACGAAGATCGCCAGCGACAGATCGTGCAGCCCGCGCATCCGCTCGACAAAGAACCAGCCGCGGCGCTGGGCGATCGCCTCGTCATCGAGGAAGCCGCGCAAACGGGACATCTCACGCTCGCCGGCAGCAAAGGCCTTCACCACCCAGATGTTGCCGATGAAGTCGACGAGCTCGCCGCCCACCGTGCCGGCGTGTTCGGCAAACGCCTTGTGATGGACATGGCCGCGCAGCCCGAGCAGCACGAGGCCGAGTGTCACCACCACGAAGATCCCGCCGAGGACGATCGCCATGCGCACGTCGATCGTGATGAAGATCAGCATCGCGCCGGCAAATACGATCAGCGGCGGCGTCACCTCCTGCAGCAGGCGGTGGATGATGGCGCCGAAGATGCCCGCCAGCCCGGAGATACGATGCCCCAGCGAGCCAGCGCGCTGGTTCTGGAAAAACGGCATCTGATGGCCGGTGAGATAGTTCACCATGTCGAGCCGGATGGCGACGCCGGACACGACGGTGGCCTGGCCGAGCGTCAGCGCGGCGAGCCGCTGCAGCAGGCTTTCGATGATGACGAGGCCGAGGAACGCTGCCAGCGCGGCATAGACCGCAGACCGGATGCGATCATCGCCGGTCATGGTGTCGATCAACACCTTCATCGCATATTGGACGCCGATCGAACTGACCGACGCGCCAGCGACCAGAAGGCCCAGCAGCAGGAATATCCAGGGTCGGGCCGCCACATAATGCAGCAGGAATCGCGTGGGATTAACCAGAAAGGGCATTGCTAGATCGTAACTGTTCATCAACGGTAAAGCCCGAGCGAGACGACCGATGCCAAGACGCGAAAGAAACGTTGCGCTTGATCATCAAGGCAACACAACTTCGCTTTATTTCATTGGTTTCGCGCATGCAGGGCAGCATCGCGCCGCCCGCTGCCCCAGGTCGTGCGAAAAGACCAACAATTTGTGCTGAATTGCCGCCACGCCGTGCGTCCGTTGCGACGAGTCAGCGGCGCGGTTGGGGAAGCGGGTAAAACGGACGCGCTTGATCGGACGGTGATAAGGGACGGCTCTGCCGACGGGCAGAGCCGTCCTTTTGTCAGCGCGTCGATACGTTGAGCGCCACGTCAACATTGCCCCGCACCGCGTTGGAATAGGGGCAAACTGCGTGCGCGGCCTGAACAATCTCTTGGGCCTGTGCTTGGTCCACACCAGCGATGGTGACGTCAAGCGCCACGGTAAGCGCGAAGCCCCCGCCGGCCGCGGGCTGAAGCCCCACATCAGCGATCACCTCGATATCGTCGTCGCGGACCTTCACGGCCTTTCCGCGGGCGACATGGATCACGGCGTTCTCGAAACATGCGGCGTAGCCGGCAGCGAACAATTGCTCCGGATTGGTCGCTCCACCCTTTCCGCCCAGCTCCTTTGGCATGGCGAGCGAAAGATCGAGGATGCCGTCCTCGCTTCGCACGGTGCCACTGCGGCCACCTACAGCCGTTACCTTCGTCGTGTACAATGCGCTCATCTCGTTCCTCCAAAGCTTCCGAGAGGCAATATTCTGTTGCGCGCAATGTAATTGCAAGGGTGACCACAAAAACAACGCCCGCCCTTGAGGTTCAAGGACGGGCGTCGCTCCATGTCGATGTAAAGGCGGGTCAAGGGACCGTGACGCACGCTCCCACCACGGCAGCAAGCGGGATCAGGGCAAGCACGATCGGAACGATCTGTTTCATCGAAGCAACCTTGAGTAACGTTTCCGCTACAATGCGGCGCTGCCGCAAAGGTTGCGCTAAGCTTAACGACACCATGCCGCGGGCGGGTGGTGCCGACGCCCCGAAGGGCGCCGGCGGGAGCCGTCAGGCGGTCTTTGCGGCCTCCTCCTGACGCTTCATCAGAACGCCCGCGCGCCAGTAGTGGAAGATCCCCCACGGCGTCAGCATCGCCACCGAGAACATCGCCCAGCGGAGCGATTCGCCACCATAGGTGGGCCGCAGGAGATCGCTGATCTGACCGACCGCGAACGGCCCGAGGCCAAGGCCAAGCAGGCTGGTCGCCAGCAGCGTCAACGCCGCCCAAGTGGCGCGAAGCCGCAGCGGCGCGAGGTGCTGGATCATGGCGTAGGTCGGGCCGATGTACGCGCCGGCGAAGATCGCCGCGACGAAGTACGAGCTGAGCGCGAGCCACAGGTGATCGACGAAGTAGAAGCCCAGCGCGAACGGAAAGGCGATGATCTTCAGGACAACGACGACATAGCTTTGGGCATAGATGCCCTTGCTCTTTGCCACGCGGTCACACAGCCAGCCGCCCAGCATGGCCGAGAAGCCGGCGATCAGTGCCGCGGGCAGTGCGACATATTTGGACACGTCGAGGATCGACATGCCGAGCGAGCGCTGCATGTAGCTGGGTCCCCAGCCGGTCACGGCATAGCCGACCAGCGAAGTGATGGTGATCGCCGCGACGAGGTGGAACGCCGCGCGATTATGCCACATCGAGGCGATGCCCTGCCACATGCCGATGACCGGCGCGTCGGCGGGGGCGGCGGGTACCTTTCCGTCGGCGAGGCCACGGCGCGGCTCGACCACGAACAGCTTCATGATGATGGCCAGCACGATCCCGGGAAGGCCAACAACCATCAGCGCCACGCGCCAGCCGTAGGAGTGCGCCACAAACCCGCCGATCACCATGCCGAGCCCACCGCCAAGCAGAACGCCGAGCGAGTAGATCGCCATAGCGCTTGCGCGCTTCTCGGGGGGATAGAGATCGGCGATGATCGACTGGCTGGGCGGGCCAAACCCGGCCTCCCCGATGCCGACGCCAATACGGGCGAACATCAGATGCACGAAATTCTGCGCGAAGCCGCACAGCGCCGTCATGGCGCTCCAGAAGGCAATGCTGATTGCGATGATGTTGCTGCGGCTTGATCGATCCGCGAGGCGCGCGATCGGCAGGCCGAGGGTGGCGTAGAAAATGGCGAACACGAGGCCGGACAGCAGCCCGAGCTGGGTGTCCGAGAGGTGCAGGTCCGCCTTGATCGCCTCCAGCAGGATCGCGAGGATCTGCCGGTCCATGAAGCTGAAGAAATAGGCCGTGGTCAGCAGTGCCAGCGTCCATCCGCGACGGCTGAGTGCCTTCCTGTCACGGTCATCATGCACCCATGTGGTGCTGGCATCCATATCGCTCTCCTACGCTTGTATACGCCCTTCGATCTTTAACGAGGCGAAAGGAATACACCAGTGGCATTGGTACGGGCAGCAATGTTTCGCAACAATGCTGCCCGCCGAAGGTCAAAAGGCCTGTGAAACCGCCGCTTTCAGGGTGAACCCGAGCGGCGACGCAGTGAAGCTGTCGTAATTGGGGTCAAGGCGCGCAAACGGCGGGTCGCGGTTGAAGATGTTGACCGCCGCAAGCGTGAAGGTCGTGCCGGTGTCAAGCGCCAGACGGTACGTCGCGTCGAACGTCCGCCAAGATCCGATTTCCTTGCCGCGGGTTACCGACGCTCCAGCCAGTGCACCCGCGTTGGGCCCGAAAATGGCGGGACCGCGCTGATCGGTATAGCCGTCGACATAGTTGAACTGGAGCCTCAGCGAATGTGGCCCGGTGTCCCCCTGCACGTACCAGTTCCCGCGCCATTGCGGGATCGGGTATGCGGTGGTCTGAAAATTCAGCTTTCCGACCGCGTCGAACGCTGGCTGCACCAGAATGCCTTCGACGAACAGATCCTTGATATCATAATCGATGACATAGGTCGCAGCGCCGCCCACGGTGAGTTCGACGGGGCCGAGTTCACCCCGATAGCTGGCGGTGAAATCAAGGCCGGACGTCTTCACGTCTGCGCTGTTGAACACCTGCGTACGCAGGCGGCTGACATTGTTGATGCCGCAACCCGCTGCGTTGAAGGTGAAGCGCGACTGGAGTGCGGCAAAGGCAGGATTGCCGCAATTGGCGGTGCCACTCGCGCCGAACAGCGCATTGGCCAGCCCGGACACCGGCTCCGATTCGATCGGCCCCTTCAGGTCGTAGCGCCAATAGTCGAGGCTGGCGTTGAACGGCCCGCGATCGATCAGGATGCCGCCATTATAGGTGGTTGCGCTTTCCGGGCGCAGGTTTGGATTGCCGAAGATCTCCACCGCGCGGAAACCGGTGCCGATCACCTGCAGCGACACGCCGGAGCCCGACAGGTTCTGAGGCGGCGGCCCCCGGAAACTGGTGCCGACGCCGCCGCGGATGCCGAGCCAGTCGGTCAGCTCGATCTTCAGGCGCGCCTGCGGATCAAAGGTGGAGCCCACGTTGCCGCGGTAATCCTCATACCGCGCCGACAATTGCAGGTTGATCGCGTCGATGATCGGGATCTGCAGCTCGGCGAACAAGGCGTACACATCGGCATCCGCCGTGCGTTCGGGATTGGTGCCGAGGAAGCCGAGCGCCCCGGTCTGCGGGTTACAGGTCGCATTTGGGTTGAGCGGCGTTCCCGGGCACGGCGTCACGGCGATATTGGCGTCGTTGTTGAGCAGCGTCTGGAACGTGTTCTTGCGATACTGCCCGCCCACCGCAAACCCGATATCCCTGTCGGCCCACAGCCGGATGCCGGTACGCCCCGAAAGCGCGACGTCGCCGACATATTGCTGCGTGCGCACCTGCGTGTTGGGCGTGCGGAAGAACAGGTCGATCGTCGCCAGGTCATTGATGAGGCCAGCGCCGGGCGAGAGATTGAAGCCGGCAGGATTGCGCGTGCCGGCAAAGTTAGGGTTGCGGATGCCGGTGACTGCGTTGGCCGGTATCGCGGTCGAGAACGGGTTAAAGAACGTACAGCCGTTGGTGCCCGCAAGGCCCGCCAGCTGCGCCGGGGTCAGCCCCGCGCGCGAGGCGGTCGACGCATAGGCGCAATTGGGGCCGCCGAAGCCCGCCATCGCATTCTGCAGCAGATCGCCGAAGGTGTCGGTGCCGTCATAGTCGCGATGATATTCGCTGAAGGTGAAGCCCGTCGTGAAATCGATGTTGCTGCTGACTTCTATATGAAGGTCGGCGGTGAAGCGCATCGCCTCCGTCTCGCGCTTCGAGACGGCGGAGCCGCGATCGTTGCTGCGGCTCTCGAACAAGGGATTGCCGCCCAGCAGGAAGGGCCGGAACAGCACCGGCAGCGCGACCGCGCTGTCGAGTGCGCCGGACGCAGAGCGCGAACACCCCGCCTGCGCGCCGTACAATGCGCAATAGTCACGCAGCGCCGGTGCATAGCCGGGGATGACGAACAGCGAGCCATTGCCGAACGCCGCGTTTGTCGATGGCGGAAGCGTCGGCAGGTAGCTGGGCGAGCTCGTCACCCGGGTGTTGGTGAACGAATACAGTCCCGTCAGGCGAAGCGACGCATTGTCAGCCACGTCGAACTCAGTGTCGAGGAAGGCCTGGAAGCGCTCCTCCGGCTCGATCAGATTATCGAACTGGCCGAATTGCGTGAAGCAACGGTCGGTGTTGGAGCCGGGCGCGCTGCGGAAGCCGCCGAGCCCTTGGCAACCGAGATCAGTAGTGAGATTGATACCGCCGACGGTACCGTTGAAATCGAAGTTGCCGGGGCTGCCGCCGCCGGTCCACGCGCCCTGTGGGTTGGTGGGATAGGGCTGCACCGCGAAATCGCGGTCGGTGAAGCGAAGCTCGGAGCGCCGCTGATAGCCGATCGAGGCAAAGACACGGAAATTGTCCTGTTTGTGCCCGTACGACGCCGCCGCACCGTAATCGCCGTTCGACCCCTTGATCCAGCGATAGTCACCGGAAACGAGGAAGCCTTGCTGATCGGTGCGCGTGATGAAGTTCACCACGCCCGCGATGGCGTCCGACCCATAGGTCGCCGCGGCGCCATCTTTCAGGATTTCGACCCGGCCGATCGCGGAGGTCGGGAACATGTTGACGTCGACGATCGGGATGCCGAGCCCGGATGGCACCATGCGCTTGCCGTTGAGGAGCACCAGGGTACGCTGCGGCCCCAGACCACGCAAGTTGACCGAGGCAACACCTTCGGAGCCTTGCGCGCGCGTGTCGAACTGATTGGCGTCACCCACCGTGCCGTTCGCCACGGTCAGGTTCTTGAGCAGATCGACCGCCGTCGGTGCGCCCTGCTTCGCCAGTTCCTCGCTGGAGATGACATCCACCGGCACGGCCAAATTCTCCGGCGTGCCGCGGATCAGCGTGCCGGTGACGACGATGTCTGGTGCTGCCGTGTCGTTGGTGGCCGGTGCCGACTCGATGGCCGTGGGGTCGCCGCCGATCTGTGCGTGCGCCGTTCCGGCGGTGAGAAGGGCCCACGCGAGCGCCGAACATGCGGTGCCGCGGACGAAAAGCGCTTTCGCCATCATCTCTCTCCCGATGCGGTCAGCCTCTATTCGGGCCGTACCGTATCATCGAATAGACGACGCGCTTTCCGTAAGGTCAAGCGGCAATGCGGCTCATGACCTTTCGGCAGAATAAAAATGGCGGGTGTTGCAGAGAACACCCGCCGCCATACCGAAATTACTGTAACGTGTTTTAATATCCGTTGAGCCGCGCAAAACGGTCACGATGGTAGCTGGCATTGCCCCACATCGTCTCCAGCACGGCGGAGCGCTTCAGATACAGGCCGGCATCATATTCGTCGGTCATGCCGACGCCGCCGTGCAGCTGCACCATCTCACGGCTGACGAGACGCAGCGTGTCATTCGCCATTGCCTTTGCCAGGCTGACAGCCTGATCGACGTCCGAACGGTTTGCGTCGATTGCTTCCAACGCGCCCTCAACGGCGGACCGCATCAGCTCGATCTCGGTCTTCATCTTTGCCATGCGGTGCTGCAGCGCCTGGAAGGTCGACAGGACCTGGCCGAACTGCACGCGCTGCTTGAGGTAGTCGAGCGTCTGGCTGAACGCGTTCTCCGCCATGCCGAGCATTTCCGCTGTGGTGACGGCAGTGGCGCGATCGACAATGGCGCGGCTGAGCTCCGGCCCGCCGAGCTTCTCAGCCGGCGCATTGGTGAAGGTGACGTCGGCATGGCTGCGGCTGTCGGCCATGCGCCGCGTGTGGACGGTGACCCCCTCACCCTTCGCCACGGCATAGAGGCCATCAGCAGCGGCGACGACGAACACGTCAGCGCCGTCACCCTCGGCGACGAACTTCTTGGTGCCGCTCAGCAAACCGCCCGACACGGTGGTTTCGAGATTATCGACACCGGTGTGCAGCGGGCATTCATCGATCGCGAGCGTGGCAACCGCCTCGCCGCTGGCGAGCTTGCCCAGCCAGTCGGACTTTGCCGCGTCGGACGTACCCGTCGCGATCGCGCTTGCCGCGACTGCGGTCGAAGACAGCGGGCTCACAGCCAGATTGCGGCCGAGCTGCTCGACCACCAGTCCGAGCGATAGATAACCGAAGGCAGAGCCACCGAATTCCTCGGGGATGAGAATGCCCGCCCACCCCATCTGGCCAATCGTATTCCATGCCTCGGGATCAAACCCCTTGGCCGGTGCTGCGTCGCGCAGCTTGCGGAACGCGGTGGTCGGCGACTCATTGTCGGCCCACTCGCGCGCCATGTCGCGCAACATCACCTGTTCGTCGTTCAGCAACGCCATTTCTCAAACCCTTTAACGAAGGACCTGCCGGGGAGGGCGGACGTCTGTGCGCCCGCTCCTCGACCCGGCCCTCTCCGACGCGTTCGCCCGCGCCTAACCGAATAACAAACCAGCGATTACTGGTGGTCGAGCATCCCCAGGATGCGCTTCGCGATGACGTTGTTCTGGATCTCGGTCGAACCGCCGTAGATCGACACCGCCTTCCCCCACAGCCAAGTGCGGGTTGCCGCCAGTTCCTCGTTGCTGAAGCCCTCGCCTTCCCAGCCAAGGCCCTGCATGCCCATGATCTCGATCGCCAGCTCGGCGCGATCCTGAGTGATGCGGGCGCCGACGTTCTTCATCACGCTGGTGGCGGCGGACGGACCGGCATTGCCCTTGGCCTCGAGTGCCGCACGGCGCAGCGTGAGCGCGAAGGCGCGCTGGTCCATCTCATGCTTGATGATGCGGGTGCGCAGGTCGCTGTCAGCGAGCTTCCCTTCGGCATCGACCCCGCGATACTTCTTCGCGATCGACGGGATCTGCTCGCCCTGGTTCATGCGGCCCTGCGAGCCGCCGCCGCCGGAAAGCGAATTACGCTCGTGCTGCAGCAGGCGGGTGCCGATGGTCCAGCCCTGCCCTTCCTGGCCGACCAAATTCTCCTTGGGCACCTTCACGTTGGTGAAGAAGGTCTCGCAGAAGGGCGAGGCGCCAGAGATCAGCTTGATCGGGCGGGTTTCGACGCCCTCGGCATCCATGTCGATCAGCAGGAAGCTGATGCCGGCATGCTTCTGCGTCTTGTCGGTGCGCACCAGCGCGAAGCACTTGTCCGCCCACTGGCCGCCGCTCGTCCAGGTCTTCTGGCCGTTGACGATGTAATGATCGCCCTTGTCCTCGGCGAAGGTCTGCAAGGACGCGAGGTCCGAACCGGCGCCCGGCTCCGAATAGCCCTGGCACCAGCGCACTTCACCGCGGACGATGCCGGGGATGTGCTTCTGCTTCTGCTCCTCGCTGCCATATTCCAGCAGCGTCGGCCCGAACATCATCACGCCCATGCCGCCGATCGGGTTCCAGGCGCCGATGCGCGCCATTTCCTCACCCAGCACGCGCGCCTGTTCGCGGGTCAGCCCGCCGCCGCCATATTCCTTCGGCCAAGTGGGCGTGCCCCAACCCTTGGCGCCCATCGCCTCGCGCCACGCCTTCTGCTCGGCGGTTTCCTCCGTCGGACCATCAACGGCCGACATGGCGTTATCCTTGCCACGCAGGCTTTGCGGGAAGTTCGCTTCGAGCCAGGCGCGCGCCTCAGCGCGGAAAGCATCAATCGTGTCTGCGGAACGGTCCAGTTCGGCGGCGCTTGCCATCAATCATTTCTCCGAAGCCGATTCTGAATATCGGGTATGGCGCATTCATGCCACGTTTACGATGACAAGCAAAGCGACAACTGTTACCTGTTCGTCTATGCGGTTTCGCCGGAAGGTGAGCTGATGCGATTCGATCATCCAGCCGTGCCCGTCGCGATCGCAGCGATGCTGATCGATTCCATCGGTTTCGGGATCGTGCTTCCCGTTCTGCCGGCGCTGATCGTAGAGCTCGGACGCGTCGATCTTGCCGATGCGACGCGGATCGGCGGCTATCTGCTGGCGATCTACGCCGTCACCCATTTCTTTGCCGGTCCGGTAATCGGCAGCCTTTCAGACAGATACGGCCGACGGCGCGTATTGCTGATCAGCCTGTGCTGCTTCGGGATCGACTATGCCTTCATGGCCTTTGCGCCGTCGCTCGGCTGGCTGTTTGCAGGCCGCGCCATCGCCGGAATCGCGGGTGCGACCTATGGCCCGGCCAATGCCGTCATCGCGGACGTCACGCCGCCCGAGCAGCGCGGGCGGATGTTCGGCCTGCTGGGCGCGGCGTTCGGTGGCGGGTTCATCCTGGGGCCGGCGATCGGCGGCTTGTTGGGTGACCTGGGACCGCGCGCGCCCTTTGTCGCCGCGGCGGCGCTGGCCTTCGCCAATGCGGCGCTGATCCTGGCGGTGATGCCGGAGACGCTGGTGCCGGAGAACCGCCGCCCCTTCGACTGGCGCCGTGCCAATCCGGTCGGCGCGTTTGTCCCGCTCTTTCACACCGGCGGTGCTGCGGCGCTGCTGATCGGCGCGTTGCTGTGGCAGATCGCGCATATGGTCTATCCCTCGACCTGGACCTTTTACGTCAGCATCGCGCTGGAGTGGGACAGCAAGGCGATCGGATGGTCGCTGGCCGCGTCAGGCCTGTCGATGATGCTGGCGCAGGTGTTTCTGATCGGGCCGACGATCAAGCGGTTCGGGGAGGATCGTACGGTGCTGATCGGGCTGACGGCGGGGGTGATAGTCTTTGCGCTCTACGCCTTTGCGCAGCAGGGGTGGCAGCTCTACGCGCTGATCGCGGCCGGGGCGGTGACCGGGCTGGTCGGACCGTCGATCAATGCGATCCTGTCGACCCGCGTCGACGCCGCGAACCAGGGTGCGTTGCAAGGCGGGCTGGCAAGCCTCTCCAGCGTCGCGGCCATCGTGGGCCCGCTGGCGATGACCCAAGCACTGGCCTTTGGTGCCGAGCGCGGCCATGCGGGCGGTGCGTTCCTGCTCGCCTCCTTGCTATGTGCCGTCACCTTTGCCGTGTTCCTGTTGGGCGTGGTGCGGCGTCGCGCGGTGCTTGCCTGATCGGCCCCAGCCCCCATCTGGCCCACGAACCACAAGGGAGAATTGCATGATCGATCTTCATTATTGGCCGACACCAAATGGGCACAAGATCACGCTTTTCCTGGAGGAAACCGGCCTTCCCTACCGGATCATTCCAGTGAACATCGGCACTGGCGAGCAGTTCAAGCCCGACTTCCTGAAGATCGCGCCCAATAACCGGATGCCGGCGATCGTCGATCATGAGCCTGCCGATGGCGGTGCGCCGATCTCCGTCTTCGAATCGGGCGCTATCCTGTTGTATCTGGCCGAAAAGACCGGGCGCTTCGGAGGGGACACCATGCGTGCGCGGGCCGAGGTGAACCAGTGGCTGATGTGGCAGATGGGCGGTCTGGGACCGATGCTGGGGCAGAACCACCATTTCCGCAATTACGCGCCCGAGAAGGTGCCCTACGCAATCAACCGATATCTGAATGAAACCAATCGCTTGTACGGCGTTCTTGATCGTCGCCTGGCAGATCGACCGTTCGTGGCGGGCGACGATTACACGATCGCCGATATGGCGAGCTATCCCTGGATCCTGCCCGAGGCGCAGGGGCAGGACCTGAGCGAATTTCCCAACATCGCGCGTTGGCACGCGGCGATCAAGGCGAGGCCGGCGACCGAGCGGGCCTATGCCAAGGGGAAGGAGATCCAGCCCGCGCCGGCGCCGATGTCCGACGAGGCGAAGAAGGTGTTGTTCGGCCAGACCGCGAATACGGGGCGCTGAGCCGGCCCGCCATCATACCCCGCTGGCCTGCTGGCGGGGTATCATGGCCTGTTACCGGAGATTATTGGCCGCGAACCGAGACATCGCGGCCAGCACCTTCAATTCTCCCGGCCGGGACGGCGGCTGCCGCCGGTATCGAGGTGGAAGCCGGCATCGACCCGCCAGGTTTCGCCGGTAATCGCGCGGCCGGCGGGGTCGAGCAGCATCTCGATCGGGCCGGCGATATCCTCCGCCTGCGGAGCCATCGCCATCGGGGTACGGCGCGCGACATTGGCGTCGAGCTTTGCTTTGCCCTCCACGCCGAGCGACTTTTCGAACCAGCCGGTGCCGACATAGCCGGGCGCGACGGCGTTGACGCGGATCGCCGGCGCCAGGACTCGGGCGAGGCTTTGCGTCATGGTGATCAGCGCGCCCTTGGAAGCGGCATAGGCGATCGAGGAGCCGACGCCGTGGATGCCGGCGATCGAGGCGATATTGACTACGGCGCTCATCGGCCCTTCGCGCATCGCGGGCGCAGCGGCGCGGACCATCTGGAAGGCGGCGATGGTGTTCAGCCGGTAAATGTCGATGAAATCGTCGGCGTCGAGGCCGTCGAGATCCTCATGCATGACATGTTTGGTACGGCCGGCATTGTTGACGAGGAAATCGAGCCGGCCGAAGGTGTCAGTGGCGGCGGCTACGAGCTTCCGACATTCGGCGTCGTCGGCGATGTCGGCCTGTACCGCGATCGAGCCGTTGCCGACCTCTGCCGCAAGCGCCTCCGCCTCGGCACGGCTGTGCGCATAGTTGATGACGCTGCGCACGCCGCGTGCCGCGAGCCGGCGAACCACCGCTGCCCCGATCCCGGTACCCCCGCCGGTGACGATTGCCACTCCGCCGTCCATTTGACTCTCCTTTAAATTCGAATGTCGCGTATGGCATTCGGCAGCGGCGCCCGCTAGCGCAGAAATCATGGAGAGAGTTGAAGACCTGCTCGCACGGGATTTCGGCACCTTGCCGGACCTGATCCGCCGCCACGCCGCCAACCAGCCCGACAAGCTGGCGATCGCCGATGGCGACGCGCGCATCACCTATGCCGAGCTGGACCGGGCGATGGACCGCGCCGCGGCGGCGCTTCAGCGCGACGGCACGGCGCAGGGACAGGCGGTGGCGATCGTCAGCTATCCGAGCGTCGCGCAGTCGATCGTGTTCCTGGCCGCGGTGCGCGCCGGTTCGATCGCAGCGCCGATCCAGCCATCCGCCACGCCCGAGCAGATCGCCGGCATGGTGGAGGACAGCGGCGCCAACCTCGTCTTCCTCGATCGCGCCAATGCCGATGCGCTGGCCGGGCAGACGATGTCGGCCCGGATCGTCATGCTGGAGGAACTGGACCAGTGGCTGGCGCCGGAGGGAAGCACGCCGACGCCGGTCGAGATCGCGCCGCTCGACGGGTTCAACATCATCTATTCGTCGGGGACGACCGGCATTCCCAAGGGGATCGTACAGAGCCACACGATGCGCTGGCAGCATCTGTCGCGCAACAGCACGGCCGGGTTCGACACCGCCGTCACGCTGCTGGCGACGCCGCTATATTCGAACACGACATTGGTCAGTTTCCTGCCGACGCTCGCCTGGGGCGGCACGGTGGTGCTGATGAAGAAGTTCGATGCGCGCCGCTATCTGGAGCTGGCGCAGCAATATCGCGCGACGCACACCATGCTGGTGCCGGTGCAATATCAGCGCATCATGGCCCTGCCCGATTTCGACAGCTTCGACCTCAGCGCCTTCCGCTTCAAGACCTGCACCTCCGCGCCGTTCAAGGCCGAGCTGAAGCGCGACATCCTGAACCGCTGGCCGGGCAAGCTGGTTGAGTATTACGGCATGACCGAGGGCGGCGCGTCGTTCATCCTGGTGGCGGACGAGAACCCCGACAAGCTGCACACCGTCGGAAAGCTGTCGCCCGGGCACGAGGCGTTGCTGCTGGACGAGGACGGCAAGGAAGTGGCGCCCGGCGAGATGGGCGAGATCGTCGGGCGCTCGCCCGCGATGATGAACGGTTATCACAAGCGCGAGGGCGCGACGCGCGACGCGGAATATCATGACGCCGAGGGTAGGCGCTGGATCCGCCACGGCGACGTCGGGCGGATCGACGAGGACGGCTTCCTGATCCTGATGGACCGCAAGAAGGACATGATCATTTCGGGCGGGTTCAACATCTATCCGTCCGATCTGGAGGCGGTGCTGGCGCAGCATCCGGCGGTGGCCGATTGCACCGTCGTCGGCGTGCCGAGCGAGGAATGGGGCGAGACGCCGGTCGGCTTCTACGTCCCCCGCCCCGGCGCTGCGGCGAGCGCGGAGGAGGTCCGTGCGGCGGTCAACGAGAAGCTGGGCAAGACCCAGCGACTGTCGAAACTGTATGTCACCGACGAGCTGCCGCGCAGCGCGATCGGCAAGGTATTGAAGCGCGAGCTGCGCGATCGGCTCGCCCAGGGTGAATTCGAAGGGGTGAATGCATGACGAGCCTGAAGCAGATCCTGGACGGCCTGACCCCGCTGGGCGATGGCCCCGGCTGGCGCGGCGAGATCCCCGACGGGTGGCTGCAGGGGCGGACCGGCTATGGCGGGCTGTCGGCGGCGATCGCGCTTCACTGCGCGATGCAGTCCGACACCGACCTGCCCCCGCTGCGGTCGGCGCAGGTGAGCTTCATCGGGCCGCTGGCCGGGCCGATCCTGGTGACGGCACACCGGCTGCGGCGTGGCAAGAATGCGGCGTTCATCCAGGCCGATATCGAGAGCGAGGCGGGGCTTGGCCTGCGTTGCACCTTCGTCTTCATGCGCGCGATCGAAAGCGAGCTGGATTATGCGGTGACGACGGTGCCCGATTTCGCGAAGCCAGGGCCGGAGGAAACGACCTTCAAGGGGCACCCGGCGGTCGCCTTCACGCAGAATTTCGAGTTCCTCGACCGCCGCGATGGGCCGAACCTGCTGCCCGCCGAATGGCTGCGCTGGACGCGGCTCAACGAGCGCGAGGGGCTGGACCCGATGGTGGAATTGCTGGCGGTGGGTGACTGCCTGCCGCCGGCGGCGCTGCGACTGATCGGGCGCAACGTGCCGATGAGCTCACTGACGTGGATCCTGAACGTGCTGGGGCCGCAGCCCACGACCGAGGACGGCTGGTGGCTGCTCCGCTCCAACGCGGATTATGCGCGCGCGGGCAGTTCGTCGCAGCAGATGGGCATCTGGAACAGCCGGGGCGAGATGGTCGCCGAGCAGATGCAGTCGGTGGCCGTGTTCGCCTGATTGCACATTGCCGGGCGCCGCGCGATGGCGCAGGCGCCCGGCAGGCACCCTAGCCCTGGCCGGTCATCATGCCCCAGAGCATCCAGCCGTTGAGCAGCACGATCACGGCGGCGATCCCCCAGGCAAGCGCGATCAGCCAGCGCGGGGCGGCCATCGACCCCATCAGGCGCCGGCTGCCGGTGAAGGCAACGAGCGGCAGGACCGCGAAGGGCAATTGCAGGCTGAGCACGACCTGACTGAGCACCAGCAATTGCGTTGCGCCGGAATCGCCGGCGATCAGCACGCCCGCCACCGCCGGGATGATGGCGAGGCCGCGGGTGATCAGCCGCCGCAGCCACATCGGCAGGCGCAGTTCGAGGAACCCCTCCATCACGATCTGCCCGGCGAGCGTGCCGGTGACGGTGGAATTCTGCCCGCTGGCGAGCAAGGCGATGGCGAACACCGCGCTCGCCGCGCCGACGCCGAGCATCGGGGCGAGCAATTGATGCGCCTCCTCGATCTCGGCCACTTCGGTACGGCCGGCGACGTGGAAGGTGGCGGCGGCGAGCACCAGGATTGCGGCGTTGATGAAGAAGGCGAGGCCGAGGCTGACGGTGGAATCGATCGTCGCCATCTTCAGCGCGTCGCGCTTTTCAGCGACCCCCTTCCCCACCGCGCGGGTCTGCACGATCGCAGAATGGAGGTAGAGGTTGTGCGGCATCACCGTGGCGCCGAGGATGCCGATCGCGATGTAGAGCATCAGCGGGTTGCTGATGATCTCGGTCGTCGGAATGAGGCCGGCGGCAGCGGCCGCCCAGTCCGGCCCGGCCCAGGCCAGCTCGAAGGCGAAGCAACCGGCGATGACGATCAGCAAGGCGGCGACGAACGCCTCCAGCCGGCGGAAGCCGTAGCGTTGCAGCGCGAGGATCAGGAACACGTCGACCGCGGTGACGCAGACGCCGGCCACCAGGGGTAGCCCGAACAACAGCTTCAGCGCGATGGCGGTGCCGAGCACCTCCGCCAGATCGCAGGCGATGATGGCTATTTCGCACAGCACCCACAGGACGAAGCTGACGGGCCGCGAATATTGCCGGCGACATGCCTGGGCGAGATCCATCCCCGCCCCGATGCCGAGCCGGGCCGACAATGCCTGAAGCACGATCGCCATGAGGTTCGACAAGAGGATGACGCTGAGCAAGGTGTAGCCGAAGGCCGAGCCGCCTGCGATGTCGGTCGCCCAATTGCCCGGATCCATATAGCCGACGGCGACCAGCCAGCCGGGGCCGACGAACGCGAACAGGCGGCGCCAGAAGCCGGCGCCTTCGGGAACACGGATGGAGGCATAAACCTCCGGAAGCGATCGCAACGGTTCAGTGGCGGCTGGCTTCATCGAAGCTGCCATGCGGGACGTGGAGGAGCGATTCAACCGTTTAGTCGGGCGAGTATGGCGGAATTCTGTGCGGCGAGTGCGGGATCGCAGCGGTCCGGCGCGGTGAGGATCGCGCCGTTCAGCGCCGTGTCGATTGGCGACGGGGTACGCTGCGCCGGCAGCGCGGCGACGAGGGCGCGGATCATCGACCGGGCGATGACGCCGTTCGCCGCCATCTGCGCGACGATCTCGCTCACCTCCACTGGCTGCTCATTCTCGCGCCAGCAATCGTAATCGGTGACCATGCCGACCAGCGCGTAGGGCAGCTCCGCCTCGCGTGCGAGCCGCGCCTCGGGCATGGCGGTCATGCCGATGACGTCGCAGCCCCATTGGCGATACATCTCGCTTTCGGCGCGGGTGGAGAATTGCGGGCCCTCCATCGCGAGATAGGTCGCGCCCTCGGTCACCTTGCCGCCCGCCGCCTGGACCGCGGCGCCGGCGAAGGCGGACAGCCGCTCGCACACCGGATCGGCGAGCGAAACGTGCGCCACCATGCCGGTGCCGAAGAAGCTCGCGGGACGGCCGACAGTGCGGTCGATGAACTGGTCGACGACGACGAAGCGGCCGGGCGCCAGCTCCTCGCGCAAGGAGCCCACCGACGAGACGCCGATCAGGTCGGTGCAGCCGGCGCGCTTCAGTGCATCGATGTTGGCGCGGACCGGGATGTCGCCGGGCGCGATGCGATGGCCGCGGCCGTGGCGGGGCAGGAAGCGCAGGCCGACGGGGCCGATGCGGCCGAACAATATGTCGTCCGAGGTCGCGCCCCAGGGGGAGGAGACGGGGCGCCACTCAGCGTCCTCAAGCGCCTCGATCGCGTAGAGGCCGGAGCCGCCGATGATGCCGATCGTCCATTGCGTGTTCATCGCCGTCCCCTGATAAGGCGATCATGAGGATCGCCCGTCTCGCCGCGCCTGGCGCGCTCTCGCTCGCTGCGCTTACCCTTGCCGGGCCGGCGCAGGCCGCACAACCGATTGCGGGCAAATGGCTGACCCAGGATGGCAGCGCGATCGTCCAGATCGGCCAGTGCGGCGGATCAACATGTGGGCGAATCGCCAAGGTGATCAAGGCGAAGGCCGGCGCGCCTGCCACCGATGTGAACAATCCCGATGCCGCGCTGCGCAGTCGCCCGATCGTCGGGATGCCGATCCTGAGCGAATTCAGCGATGCCGGCGACGAGTGGCGCGGCCGGATCTATGACCCGCGCAACGGCAAGAGCTACAAGTCGATCGTCACCCGCGCCAAGGACGGGTCGCTGAAGGTGAAGGGGTGCATTTCCTTCATCTGCCAGACGCAGACGTGGAAGCCGGCATCCTGATCCGGAACTGAGCGATCGGTCAGACCGGCGCTGCGTCGGCATCGGCGCCGGCGCCATAATGATGCCAGGCGAAGATCGCCGCCGCGCCGCGATACGGGCGCCATGCCTCCGCCAGTTCGCGGGTCAATTTCTCGCTGGGCCGCGTCTCATGTCCCAGAATGCGACCGACCTCGATCTGTACCGCGAGATCGCCGGCGGGCCAGATGTCGGGGCGGCCCTCGGCGAACAGCAGGTAGATTTCGGCTGACCAGCGGCCGATCCCCTTCACGCGAGTGAGCTGCGCGATCGCTTCCTCGTCATCGGGCGGCAGGCGATCGAAATCGAGCCGCCCGCTGGTCACTTCCTCGGCGAGGCTGCGCAGATAGCCCGATTTCTGCCGCGACATGCCGGCGGCGCGCAATTCCTCGTCGCTAGCGGCCGCGAGGCGGGAGAGATCGACGGGATCGCCGATCACCTCGGTCAGCTTGCGCCACATCGCGTCGGCGGCCTTCACGCTGACCTGCTGGCCGACGATCGTGCGCATCAGCGTGACATGGCCGCGATCACGGATGCGGGTGAGCGGATAGCCGACGCGGGCGAGCGCGGTGGCGAAGCGCGGCTCGATCGCGGCGAGCGCATCGACGCCGTCGCGCAGCGCGCGCTCGCTCAGCCCCATTGCGGGCGGCCCGCAAGATCGGCAAGGGAGCGATAAACTTTCGGGGAGAGCAGCATGCCCAAGCTTATCGTCACTCTGCGTGACGGGGAAGAACGTGAGATCGACGGTTCCGCCGGCCTGTCGGTGATGGAAGTCATTCGTGACGGCGGCATTGACGAGATCCTGGCGCTGTGCGGCGGGTGCTGCAGCTGCGCGACCTGCCACATCCATGTCGACCCGGAATTTGCCGCGAAACTGCCGCCGATCAGCGAGGACGAGAACGACCTGCTCGATTCCTCCAGCACGCGCGACGAATATTCGCGGCTGTCGTGCCAGCTGCCGTTCGGCCCCGATCTCGACGGGCTGAAGGTTCGCATCGCCGAGGAAGACTGACCGCCTGCCCCATAAGGGGCGCGGTGATCCGGTGAACAGGAAAAGGGGGCGGGCGCCATCGGCACCCGCCCCCTTTTACCGTTCGGTTCAGCGCGCGGCGGCGGCGTAGAGCGCGATCGCGGCGGCGTTGGAGACGTTGAGGCTTTCGACCTTGGGGCTGATCGGCAGCTTTGCCAGCTGGTCGCAATGCGCCTCGGTATTCTGGCGCATCCCCTCCCCTTCGGCGCCGAGCACGATGGCGACCTTCGCCTCGCCCATCACCTGGGCCAGCGTCTGATCGGCGTGGCCGGTGAGGCCGATGCGCCAGAAGCCGGCCTCGGCAATCTCGTCCAGCGCACGGGCAAGGTTGACCACGCGCACCCAGGGCACCGTTTCCAGTGCACCGGAGGCCGCACGGGCCAGCGCACCCGATTCGGGCGGGGCGTGACGATCCTGCGTGACGATGCCGAGCGCGTCGAACGCCGCAGCGGAGCGGAGCACCGCGCCGACATTGTGCGGGTCGGTGACCTGATCGAGCACGACCAGCGGGCGGCGATCGTCGCGTCCCTCCATCAGCAGATCACCGAGCCAGATCTCGTCCAGCGGATCGACCTCCGCCACCAGCCCCTGATGCGGCGCATCGGACGGGACCATGCGGCCGAGATCGGCGACATCGGCATAGACGACCGGCAGGTCGGACGGCAGATCGAGCGGCGCAAGCGCCTCTCGCGTGCCCCACAATTTGCGCACGGTACGATTGGGATTGGCGAGCGCAGCCGTCACGGCGTGGCGGCCCCAGAAACGGGGCCGGCCGGCCGGTGCCTGGCTGGGACGATGTCCGCGGCGTGCCATCAATTATGCTCCTCGGGGTCAGGATAAGCGAAGGGATCGGTAACCGCCGGACGCGTCGGCATCGGCGGGCGCGGCAATGCCTTGTCGGCATTGGCGGCATTGAGCAGGAAGGCGGCAAGGATCGTCGAACCCTGGCGCAGATCCTCCTCCTTCAGGTGATCGAAGGTGTCGGCGGAGGAATGGTGCGCGCGGCTGTTATAGTCGAGCGGATCCTGGATGAACTGGAAGCCCGGCGCGCCGACGGATTGCATGAAGACATGGTCGGTGCCGCCGGTACGACCGATCGCGACGGTGGTCATGCCCAGCCCGTTGAACGGCGCCATCCAGCCACGGAAGATCTCCGCCGCGGCGGGATTGTTCTCGGCATAGATGCCGCGGAACCGGCCCGAGCCATTGTCGACGTTGAAATAGGCCGCGAGGTCGTTGAAGCCGGGGCGCGGGTTGATCGGCCAGCGCTTGCTCCATTCATAATAGCGCCGCTCCCCGACCAGCGGCGGATCATTGGGGCCGCCGCGCGTCGCGAGGTTCTTTTCCACCCAGGCGAGGCTGCCGAGCAATGCCTGTTCCTCGCCGTTCCACAGCGCAAAGCGGATCGTGCGCTTCGGCCGCACGCCAAGCCGCGAGAGGATGCGCGCCGCCTCCATGATGACCGCGGTGCCGGCCGCATTGTCGCTGGCGCCATCGCCCGCGACCCAGCTGTCGAAATGCGCGCCGGCCATCACATAGCCGGCCTTCGGATCGGTGCCGGGGATTTCGGCGAAGATGTTGTACGCCTGCGGATCGCTGTCGTCGTAGCGCACGTCGCTGGTGATCTCGAGCGTCGGCGCCGCGCCGGTCTTCGCCAGGCGTGCAAGGCGGCGGTAATCCTCCGCCGCAATCTCGACGCCGGGCAGCGACGGAGATTTGCCCGCCTCGAACATATAGCCTTCGCCGTGCACCAGCTTTCCGTCCCGATAGGAGATGGTGGCATAGGCGAGCGCGCCCTCCGCCTTCAGGAAGGCGTCGCGCTGCTTCTCGAAATCAGCCTCGCGCAGCTCCTTTGCGTCGGCCGCAGGATCGTGGCGCGGAAATCTATACTCGCCAAGCTTGCCCAGTTCCTCGTCAGTGTAGCGCCGGAACGGCGCGCGCGTGCTTTCCGAGCCCGTGCCCGGCGACGACACGAGTACGATCTTGCCCGCCAGCTGGCCGCGATAACGCGCGAAATCGCGCGCGCTATTCATCGGCGCGACGATGATCGGGGCGCTGAGCGTGCCCTGCGTGGGCGGCGTCCAGGCGATCGGGATAGCCGTAAGCTGGATCGGGCGCGGCGTGACCATGCGCACGCTGGAGCGATCGATCGACCAGCCACGGCCGAAATCGACCCCTTCCTTGCGGACGTTCTTCAGCCCCCATTCGGCGAACTTCGCCTGGGTCCATGCCTCCGCCTGGCGCATCTGCGGCGAATTGGTGAGCCGCGGGCCGATGACGTCGGTGAGGTGCTGCGCCGTCGTCATCACCTGCGAATGGGCCAGCCCCTCGTCCATGATTCGCGCAGTGTCGTTGCGGTCCTGCGCGTGGGCGGGTGCTGCAACCGCGATCGCGGCCAGAAGCAGATGGCGCATAGGTGGTAAATCTCCTGCCCGGATGGCGTGCCGTAGCTATGCGTCGAAAAGAAAGCGCGCAACCATGATGACAGTGCGTTGACAGGACGGCCGGGCTTCGGCATTGGGCGCCCTCGCTTCGACGAAGCAGCCCTGTGGAAGGGTGGCCGAGTGGTTAAAGGCAGCAGACTGTAAATCTGCCCACGCAAGTGTACACTGGTTCGAATCCAGTCCCTTCCACCAACCTCCAAATTCAGGTTGTCTTTGAACGTCTCGGGACGGGGCAAAAAGCCCTGCTTCCAGAGTTGTTTGGCGTCTCCGACCGTCCCACAGTGTCGCTCATCAGCGAAACTTGTTTGGGGGCATCGTGGGGGGCTTGGTTTTCACCGGTGGGGGCACCGGATGCTGACGGACAAAGCGTGCCGTCAGGCGAAGGGCGCAGAGAAGCCCTACAAGCTCAGCGATGCAAGGGGGCTCTACCTCTACGTTACGTCGACCGGGTTCCGGAGCTGGCGTTGGAAGTACCGCTTCGCCGGCAAGGAGAAGCGGCTGACCTTTGGCCCCTACCCCGACGTGACCCTAGCCGAAGCTCGGGAGCTACGGGACGATGCCGCCCGGGAGCTGCGCTCTGGCCGCGACCCCTCGATGGAAAAGCGGAAACGTTCGGCGGCGGAAGTCGCGCGGGTGGGTGCGACCTTCAAGACTGTCGCGGAGGATTGGATCGAAAGCCAGGCGTCCAGCTGGACGCCGCGGTATCTCGCGCTGATCAAGCGCAGCATGGAACAGGATGTCTATCCAAAGCTCGGCGGCTTGCCGATCGACGCCATCACGACACCGCTGATAATCCAGATGCTCAGACCCATCGAGAAGCGGGGGGCGGTGGAAACGGCGCACCGGGTGAGACAGCGTGTCTCCGAGGTGTTCGGCCGGGCGATCGGCAGCGGCATAGCAACCAGCGACCCGGCAGCAGCAGCCAGTCGCGCTTTGGCGCGAGTGAAGAAGGGGAAGTTCCCGGCCGTGCGCACCGTGGAGGCTGCCCGAAAGGTGCTGCGCAAGGTCGAGGGTCAACCAGGCCAACCGCTGACGAAGCTTGCCTCTCGTTTGCTGGCGCTGACGGCTGTTCGGGCGGGCGTGCTGCGCCTGGCGGAGCCGGAGGAATTCGAGGATCTGGATGGCGATGCCCCCATGTGGCGCATCCCCGCCCACAAGATGAAGCTCGTGCTCGAGCGGAAAGAGGACACCGCCTACGAGTTTGTGGTGCCCCTCGCCCGCCAATCAGTGGAGGTGGTGCAGGCGGCGATGGCCTTCTCCGGTGGGCCGCTGATCTTCCGCGGGGTCCGCAGCTTCAAACAGCCGATCAGCGACAGCACCTTGAGCAAGGCGTATCGGGACGCAGGTTTTGCGGGCGTTCACGTGCCCCATGGCTGGCGATCGACTTTCTCGACCGTGATGAACGAACTGGCTGCGGTCGAAAGCCGAGTGGGCGATCGAGAGATCATCGATCTCATGCTGGCTCACATTCCGAAGGGAGTGGAAGCGGTGTACAACCGCGCAGCCTACATGCCGCGCCGCCGCGAGCTCGCGCAGGAGTGGGCGGACATTCTGACCGCCGATCTGGTGCCCCCACAGGCGCTGCTCACCGGACCGCGCTAGGCACAGCCGGGAGGCTGGCAGCATGAGCGGCGTCCCAATCGGACGCCTCGCCGCCAGCCTTGCTGAGCGGGCTAACCCTGACCGCCGTGGAGCCGACAGCCGCGTCCGCCGCAACTCCTTGGACGAGAACGACGCGGCCGCGCAGCCTTGGGAACATAACCGCTTCAGCACCCCGACACTGAGGTACGCCACGACAGACTCGCTCGTAGAGGTTGGAAGGGACCTGCAGCGCGAAGCGCGCGTCAAGTACCCACGCCCCGTCGTGCGCGATCTCCGGGACAAGCAGGCTGCGTTACGCGCAGAGCTAGCCGATTACGCGTCTCGACCACCCGGAACTGTGCCCGTCGGTGCACCGGCGACAGCCCTAATCGAGTTGGAGCGTGTCGAAACGGCGCTGGCGGAGTATGAAGCGGCCCCAACACGCACCGACGTCGACGTGCTCGAAGCGCTGCTGCGCATGCTGAAGCGCACGGGCGAGTGGATCGCCAGCTGGGATGAGATCGCTGCTGAAGCTGGGTGCGAACGCAAAGCGGTCGGTCGGGCTCTGGACAAGTGGGAACCTCTCGGCTTCCTTGCGCGGATCCGCCGCAGCCGGGTGCAGCCGGACGGTGATGGCGCTTTCAGCGCTCAGCGGAAACAGATCGCCAACGCCTTCAAGTTGACGATCGGCAGCCTCTTCGGGCGGTTGAAGCATGCCTTCCTGCAGCGCAGGGAGCGGCGGCTTAAGCGGATGACCAAAGCCCGCCTGCAGACCCACATCAGCCACGACGAGGCGCCCTTGATGCCGGGCGTTGCCGAACTCCGAGAGGCCGTCGCCAGCCTCGGCGCTTCAGTCGCACGTGTGAGTCCCTTGGTGGGTCAGTCTGATGCAGGAAAGGTTTAAGATGAAAAGGAGACGCTTCGCGTCGCGCTAATTTGATACTCCCCCAGGCTGAAATGAACCGCCCTCTCCTTCCGATAGCCAAGAACCGGCTGTCGGAGCGTGGCGGCTTGCGCCGCCCCGGGGTATGCGAGGGGGAGGAGCACGAACCGTGCCATGATGCGGCGATGCCGCGTTCGCGGACGGGCTGCATGGGGAGAACACAATGGATCCGGCGCTCACCTTTCTCCAGCGATTGGAGGTGTTGCGCTCGCAGGTCCGGAACGACCCTCCGCGAAGCGGCCGAAACTTTACCGACCGCATTGCTCGAGCCGTGGCAGAGCATATGTCACTGCCTCCCGAGCTGGCCGCCTCCGACTTGCCTTGGCAGACACCGCCTACCGATCCCGAGCTGTTGATCGCGTGCCACCTCGCAGTGGTGCTCGCGTGGGATCTCGCCGAATCGACGATCTGGAGAGAGCGCTACGACCTGCTGCGCGAATATGAGAGCAGGTACCCCACCGCCGAGGCGTTGGAATCGGATCCTGACGCTCTCGTTGCCGGCCGCGCGACGCTCCAGTTTATCGACGGCCTGATTGAACGCATCCGCTCGCGCGCTCCGATTGGCGTGCCTCCCGCGTCGGGCTATCCCAGCAGCGCGCCGGCGCCGGTAGCAACTTCCGATTTCAGCGCGTCCGATAAGGAGGCGGATCCACCCCGAACTTTTTAGTCTGGAACTGGTCGCATCGCGCACGGTCCCACGGCGCGGTGTCCGACCGCCCTCTGCGCCCACTTTTGCCCCAATCGCTGATCAGGGGCCGGCCATCTGTCTCGATTAAAACTGTCATAACACAGGTAAGCTTACGGCACCGATCGCAAGCCACTAGGTTCAGCCAGCATGCGCTACTTCTTCCACATCGTTCATAGATCCCGTGACCAAGACGTAGAGGGCATTGAACTCTCCGGGCCCCCCAGCGCCCGAAGACACGCGATCACCTACCTGGCGGATACGATCCGGAGTGAGCCATCACTGCTCGATGATCATGATTTACGTGTGGAAGTCACAGATGAGCGCGGACTGTTGCTGTTTTCCGTCGTTTCCTTGATCCTTGAACCAACCGGGCCCAACAAGCTCAAGCCGCACTAGCCCCGCGGGTTGAGGATCACGCCCCAAGCGTCGAAGATCCGCCGGCGGCGATCGAGCTGCTGCGACCGGTTGTACGCGCCCTCAACCTTGGCCGCGGATCCGTCCTCGCTCTTCAGCGTGTGGCCGAGCGCCTGGTCGATCGCGCCGCGCTCATGCGGCATCGTCTCGTTCATGATCGTGGAGAAGGTTGCGCGCCAGCCGTGCGGCACATGGCGGCCGGCGAACGACGTGCGGGCGTAGAGGGCGCCGATCGCCGCCTCCCCGAGTGGACCAGCTTGGCCGGTGCCGCGGAAGACTAGTCCACCCGGCGCTGCATCGAAGCGCTGCAGCGCCCGGGCCTGACGCAACACCGCCACTCCCGCGGGCGACAGCGGCACGACGTGATCATGCGCGGCATCCGCCTTCTTGGCCGCTGCCAACTTCATCCGCGCGGCCGGCACGCGCCAGATCGGGGCGGCGCCGTCGAGATCTTCGATCTCGACCCACTGCGCGCCGCGCACGGCTGCCCACCGCATCGCAGTGAGCGCCAGGAACGTCGACGCCAGCTTCGCGCCGCGTGAGGCATCCAACCGGGCAACCTCGGCGAGCAGCTGGCGCGCATCGGCGATCGTCATCAACGCCGCGTGGTGGCGCACGGCGGCAGGCTTCTTCAGCCCGCGGCCCACCTTCTCGGCCGGGTCGGCCGAGCACCAGCCTTCGCCGATCGCCAGTTCGAACACGGCGGAGATCCGCTGCCGCAGGCGGCGTGCGGTTTCCCGCGCGCCGCGGCGCTCGACCGCGCGCAGCAGCTCGAGCACGTCGGCCGGCGCGATCGCGTCTAGCGGCTCGGCGCCGATCGCCGGGAAGACGTCGCGCTCGAGGCTGACCAGGACGTCGGCAGCGTGAACAGCCGTCCAGCCTTCCGCTTGGACAGCGTGCCATGCACGCGCGGCAGCTTCGAACGTCTCGACCCGCGACGATTGCGCGCGAGGATCCTCGCCGCGTGCCAGCTGCGCGCGGGCAGCGTCCGCCCGGGCCCGGGCGGCGACCAGGTCAACCTCGGGATAGCTGCCGAGCGTCAGCAGCTGCTCCTTTCCGCCATAGCGGAAACGCCAGCGGAAGCTCTTCAGGCCGGTTGGGGCGACGTAGAGGTGCACCCCGGCGCCGTCGCCGAGCTTATAGGCGGCCGCGCGCGGCCGTGCGGCTTTCACCGCGGCGTTCGTCAGCATAGAACCTCATGAAATATGGGGAGTTAGCGAGTGATCAGAGTCGTGGTGATTGCGGAGACCGATGGGTCCGACACGAAGATCGGCGAGTTCGAGTACGAACACCTCCCGCGCGCGGGAGAGGACGTCTGGACGCCTGCACCGGGCACCGAACACGGGAACCGGATCTTCACTGTCGGCGGCGTGACGCATATCCCCGTGAACGTCGACACCGCTTGGGGTGCCGGCCCCCTCACGATCCTGCATGATTGCTTGGAGATCGGCTGACCGATCGCCGGGAGCGACCAAGTGATCTAGAGCAATACGCTCTTTCGGGGATGCGCCAGCATCACTACATCTAAGTGATGTTCGAGTCGCTTCGCGTGTTAGAAAGTGCGGCTGCGTTCCTGCTTGGAGGTGCTGCCGGTTTTGGATTTCTCGTCGCGCTAGCCGCGGTGACCAGGGCGCGTTTCAAACATCCGTGGTAAGCGGCGTAATTCGGGTCCGCTTCAAGATTGATGACGCGGCGGAGCAAACCTCCGCCACGGCGACGCAAATCTGCGGGCTTCGGAACGTCCGATACCCGCTGATGCGTAGTGAGCTGCCCCCTTCTGAGTGGTCCATCGACTATGACAG
>NZ_JAKNQR010000019.1:0-20297 GCF_036890205.1 Sphingomonas panaciterrae | reverse complement strand
CACTAACAATCACCCCGGACCACCCGGTGGGGGCTGCTCAACAACGTGAGCACCGACAAACCGTTCTTCTGCTCGTTAAACTTGCACCAGCCATATTCGAGAAAGAGAGCCGCTCGTGAGGCTTCACGCGGACAGATGAGCGCTCCCCACACGAGGCCTGGTGAGTCGACCGGCATGCTGCACCCAACCCAACCGCTTTGATGACTAGGCACCAGGAAAGTCCCACGGGTCTCGCCACGACCGGCTGAACAGTATCCTTGTACCGCTTCCGGCCCAGCGCCTCCCTCTGCCAGGAAGTCGGCGCAGGTCCGGCTGATCATGGCGTCTGTGATGCTTCTGTTGCTCATGTGAAGGCTTATGTCCGTTCTTGTCAGGCGAGAACTGGCAAGCAGGCCTGCTTGCGTTCCTAGGGGGCGAAGCTGCTCCGCTACTTTTTGGTGAGCAGCAGCTCACGTTCGTCGCACGCGACCACCGGCTCCTGACCGAGCCCGTATGTGTACTGCTTCATAATCTTGCAAAAGCAGAGCAGCTCGTCCGTCACGAGCCACATGCCCGCCGGGCAGGTAGCGCAGGCGGGATAGTCGCCGATCGCTTCGATCTTCCCGATCTTCGCGACTAGCGGGCTGCGGTCGGGCGTGCGGGCTCCGTAGCCCCGCAGCTTCGCGATCCACGACTCGTTCTTCTTGTCTTTGTCGGTCATGACGTTGTTCCTTCCTATTTCCTACTCAATGTTGGCGTGGGTCCCGCCGTCATCGCGAGCGGTCCTGTGCAGCGATGGCTGAGGCGCGCGTGCCCGCTCGCGTGGTCGAGCCCAGGGCCAGGGCCGGCCGGATCATATTTCCCGCCGCGACTGGCAGGCTTGCGGACCTGTCACCGGCCATCGCGTCTCGCCCAACCATCCGTCCTCTCGGATCGGCGTGAAAGGGGTAATCGGCGGGATCCCAGTCCTGTGCTGCGAGGCGAGCGCGGGCCGCTGCCAGGAGGCGGAGGCGC
This sequence comes from Sphingomonas panaciterrae, assembly GCF_036890205.1. NCBI lineage: Bacteria > Pseudomonadati > Pseudomonadota > Alphaproteobacteria > Sphingomonadales > Sphingomonadaceae > Sphingomonas > Sphingomonas panaciterrae. The sequence goes on along the minus strand of NZ_JAKNQR010000019.1, from coordinate 19,304 downwards.
TGGTCGGGCTTGAGCGTGATGCCGTTCCAGCCGCGCGTCACAGTGGGCGCAGGACGAGTTCGCGCTTCCTGGCCTGGCGCTGCCTGCTCCTCAGCTTCTGGCATCCGCGCGACGTTTGCAGCGCGAGCAGCCAGCTCAGTGCGTCGCGTCGCTTCCGCCCGACCCAGCGCCTCTTCCAGTCCTTTCACGAACCCGGCGTCAGCCAGCCAGTTCTGGCGTCGGACGATGTCAGCCGGGTCGTTGAGGTCAGGCAGCGTCAGGCGACCGGACAAGGTCCGAAACGCGTTCGGCCGGGTGCTCACCAATTTACCCATGTGTTGCAGCACGCGTCTCTGCCGTTCGAGCTGCGAGCGCAGCGCCGCCTGGAACACCGGCTGCAGCATGTCCTCGACGCTGACCCGGTGTTGCTCGCGCATGACCTTGCCAGCCACGACCCTGCTTTCCCGCTCACGCAAAAGCGGCCACTGCGCGATCAGCATCTCGGCGCGTGCTCTCAGCCGCTCGTTGCTCCATGCCTCGGTCTCCCGGACCTTGCGCCGGCGTCCCTGCTCGCGAGCGATGCGCGTCTGCAGCTCGGGGTTGGAAATCCTGATGTCGAGTTCCGCGGCGATGTCAGCAGCGAGTTCTCGGAACCGCCGGTCGCCCGTGATCTGGACACTGTCCCATCTGGCGGATGCGACCAGCAGCGCATCTCGCACGGACGCGCGATCGAGGACGTCGGCAACCTCGATCCTATTGCCGCGGTCGACGAAGCGAACCCTTCCGTCACGCAGGTAGCGCCGCTCCAGATCGTCTTCGTCAACCATGTAGCCAGGTAGCAGCACGGCGTGGTGGTCGTGCCGCCCATCGGCACCGAGGATGATGCCGGGAAGGGCGCATTTGCGTCGTGCGGCAGGACACTCGTCTTCGTCGTTGGACAGGAAGCCCTCGCGCAGCCATGCTTCGAACCCCGGAAAGCAGTACAGGTCGCGCGCGGCCCGATCGGCGTCGCGCCGGTTCACCTCAACCGCTTCCCGAGCATCGCGATGCACTGCGCCGGCAAGCTTGCGCGCCAGTTCCAGCTGGTCCGCCCGTCCGACCCAGTTCGCATCGTTGATCAGCTGCTGGAGGCGATCGTGCTCGCGGGACAGTGCGACCAAGGCGTCGCTTGCCGCACGCGCGATGTCCGCGCGCTCCGCTTCCTTCTCGGCTGCTGCCTGCGCCTTGGCGGCCTTGTGCGCCGCGCGCTGCTCGGCGCCGTCCAGTTGACGAGGGAGGAGGGGTGCGATCTCCACATCTTCGGTCCGGGGCTCGAACGCGCCGAGGCGAGCAAGCTTCTTGATCGACGCTGCCCAGTTCGCCGTCGTGGCCTTCATGTCGCGATCGCCGACGAAGAGCTTCGCGCCGCTGCCTTCCTTCTCGTAGCGCATGCCCTCGGCCGCGAGGCCGCGGTGCAGTTTGTCCCAGCTTCCCGCATCGCGGATGATCGGCCAGGCAATCAGTTGCGCCGTGCGTTCGTCGCTCCATAGCCGCTGGTGGCGCTCATATTCGGCTGCTCCTGTCGACAGCTTGACCTTGCCGCGCGCTTCATCCTGCTCGCGCTTCACCTTCTGGCTCTGCGGCCTCCCGACCCTGTTCCAATCGGCGTCACGAACCTGCTCATCGGTCGCGACCAGGAACACGCCACGTTCGTTCGCCCGGTAGCGAGCACCCGGTTCCGGTTGCCAGCCTTCTTCAAACTCGATTTGCGCGATCGCTTGCCCGAGAGTGTCCAGCAGCCAGCCGTCGCCCAACGCCACGCGCTTGCCCGTTTCGGGATCGATGCGGCTGACCCCGATATGCCCATGAACGTTTCCTGTGTCGCCGTGCCAGACTACGAACGCCAGGTGACTGGTCGCTCCGAGCAGTTCCAGAAGTCGCTTCGGCACATGCTCCATCTGGTGCCTGGACGGCACGATGCCGCGTCCCAGCGACACGACCATGTGCTCGAACGTGTCGTCGGCACCGGGTTCCACGCTCATCAGCGCGATCATCTCCGCCTGCTGCTCGGCAAGTGTTGAGGTCCTGAAGTTCTGGTGTGCGACGTAGAGCAGGCGTTCTCCCGAAGCGCTTCCGTCCTTACCACCGACCAGATAGTCGGACGTGCGGTGGACGCGGTGTCCTCCGATCCCGAGCGCCATGTCGCCGACCTTTGTGGGCCGCATGAAGTAGCTGCTTGCGCCGATCACGTGCGCGGCCTGCTTCTTGGCGGTGACGCGCTTCAGCAGCGGTTCCTGCCCGTTCGCGCGCATGGCACGGCGCTCTGCGGCAGCCTTCTTGCGCTGCTCGTGGCTGATCGACTTCACGATCATCGCCAGCTCCGTTCCTCGACGGCAAGGCGGATGAGTTCGGCTGCACAGGCGTTGAGCTGGTCAACGCCGATCGCCGCGGCCTTCCACTCGCCGCGCTGGGCGGCCGCAGCATGCGCGTTGCCCGCACGGATCAGCTGGCCCGCTGCGACCAGCAGCGGGCGCATCGGCGGCAAGTCGTCGAGCTTCAGCGCGGCACGCACCAGCTCGCTGGGCGTGCACCCTCTCAGCTGCCATTCGGCCTCGAGCTGGGCGTATTCGTCGCGGGTGACCTGCGCACCGACGGAGTAGCGGGTGCGCTGCTCTCCTTTCGCGCGGCCCTTGCGCGCCTTGTGTGTGTCCTTGACCATGTCTCGGGCCTCCTCAGGCCTGAGCCCTCCACCTGGGCTTAAGAAGCGTCAGCGCCGCAAGCCCGCCCGACCCGGTCAACCGGGTCCATCCTGCCAATTCCATTACCCCCACCTTCTGCAGCCGTTCGGGAACGGCTGCGACAACTCATCTGGAACCCTGATCGTGATCTTGGATGCAGCAGAGTCGAAGGAGGTGAGAGCAACGGGATCATGGTGGCTGGCGACGCGACTGAACGTGGTGACGCTGCCGGTCAGATTGCGGTCGGGAACGACGAATCAGCGTGGCAGCGTCACGCGGCGGCGAGCATCAACCTCCGTACGCGTCGGCGTCGCCGTAATCAGAGTCGTCGAACAGCGGCGCGCTGACGGGAGCAGTCGGGCGCTGCGGCGCGACGGGTGCAGAGCCGTGCTCCAAGGCGACATTGCCGCCACGTGACGATGCAGCCGTTGAAACCGCATTGGAGCGGCGCGCACTCCGACCGCGACGCTTCCTGCCGGTGTCCGGCTCAAGCCTCGCATTACTGCGCAGCAGCTGCTTCAGCAGCTTCCTGCCCTGATCAAGAAAGCGCTGGTCCTGCGCGCAAATGCCCTCGATCACGTCATCGACCGACGCCGGAAAAGCTCGTGCATGGGCGATGATGTCGCTGTCCGTGCCGTATGCGGTGGCGAGCTCCTCCTGGGTCGGAGCACGCCTTCGGTCGGCATCTTCGACGTGGCGTCTGAGCGCTGCCTTGTCGAACCCTACCATGATCCCGGGGTTGCGCTTTGGGCCATTGTTCTTGGCCATGTGTCGTCTCCAGCCGCGGCGAAGCACTGCCGCGGGTCGCAGTCGGGACATACGTGTCCCTCGTTGCTGGAGAGCCGGCGGGGCCTGCCGGCTGCTTACTACCTGGGCCGCTACATCGCCCACCGGCGCCCATGCCGGTGCCGGTCGGACAATGCCGACCGATCGCCTCGCGGGGCCATCGCGATCACCGGATTGCCAAGTCCGGTGTCGGGTGCCTCATGTCCCGCTCGACGACACGTCCGGTCCTCTCATGATTGAGCGGAGCCGGCCTCCAAAAGTCATCTAACCACGCCTTGTTCATGCGATGTTCCAAGGCGATTGTCAATCCGGGAAGAGGGTTGATGTGCCTTGTAGTGCACCGAAGTAGTCGCGCATGGTCTGGCTTCCATGCAGCTGCCGATCCTGCTCCCGCCGGCAGAAGAGAGTCCGATCGGATCGCACTCGCGGATACATCACCGCGGACGGTGACGATGCCTTCGAGCAGCTCGACTTTTGGACGAAGGTGTCGCTCGGCTGTCGCGAGTGAAATCGCCGCTTACGTCCGCGTACTATTCGGCGACACCCCCGGCGGGGTGCGCTCCCGGACCGCGGCGACGACTGCGTACTACATGGTCAATATCGACCGAAGCTGTGGCACCGCCGGGGACGACAATCCAAGCGCCGCGCCACTGGCGTCGCTGAGGTTGGATGCAGCACAAAGGTCGTTAGGCGTCCCGGAGTGTCATGCTGTCGAGGCGGCAGGCGGCGCTATTTTGAACCGGGTTGATTAGCTAGGCTCCACAGCATCGGATTCTTCTTCGGAGCCGAATGTCGGAGCAGTGGCTCACATGAGTATACCCGGAGGAGCCTAGACGATGAGCATGGACGGGAAGGAGCGGGAGGTCACGGTTGCCCGAGTGTACCTGCGGGTGAGTACCGATGAGCAGGACCTCGCGCGACAGGAGGCTATCGTCGCGGGTGCGCGAGCGGCCGGTTACTATGTCGCTGCTGTCTATCGCGAGAAGGCGTCCGGCGCGCGGCCGGACCGGCCCGAGTTGCTGCGCATGGTCGCCGATCTGCAGCCGGGAGAGGTAGTTATAGCGGAAAAGATCGACCGGATCAGCCGCCTTCCGCTCGGCGAAGCCGAACTGCTTGTGGCAACGATCCGAGACAGGGGCGCGCGTCTGGCGGTGCCGGGCATCGTTGATCTGACCGATCTCGTCGCCGACAGCGCAGGAGTAGCGCGCATTGTGCTTGAGGCGGTGCAGGACATGCTGCTGCGGGTCGCGCTGCAGACAGCGCGAGATGATACGAGACCCGGCGGGAGCGCCAGCGCGAAGGTATAGAGATCGCCAAGCGCGCAGGGCGGTATAACGGCCGCAAGCCGGACCTCGTTCTGCACAGGCGCATAATTGGATTGCGCGAGTCGGGCATGAGTATCGCGCGCACAGCCGAGCTGGCCGGGTGCAGCATCGCCCAGGTAAAACGGGTTACGGCGCTCCATAAAGTGCAAGAAACGAAGCCGGATGGTACGACCAAAAAGTCGCTAACTGTTAAGCTGTAGAATAACGGTCGCACATCTCTTTTCTTAGAAGGCCAGATTCAGGCCTCGCACCGTGGATTACTGGCGCCCTATTCCACCACGGGGTTCTGACATTCCGAATCCAGGTGAAAGCTGGGGTGGCGGGTTTGTGTCAAAATTGACCGGTTTTGACCTTCACCACCCGTGATCTGCCAAAGACTGATCTGGCTGGCATCGGAACGGCTCATCGTAGCGAGTGTTTGCAGACGAGAGAGTAAGCTGAAAACTGTCGAGGCAAGGCGGCATGAGCCAAGCGACCACAAGCGAACCTGCGGCGGCAAGCACCAACCGCGAAGCGAGCAGCATCGTGACGGCATTCGCCGGAGCGGCGGCTGGGGCGTTCGGGGTCTGGGCTCTCGATCGCGTCGACTGGTTCCTCTGGAATCACGAGGATGAAGGGGCGCGGGCTCGAACCACTGCGATCCGACCGGGCGGCGAGCCTCCGGCTCAAGCACTCGTTACAAAGGTCGAGAAAGCGACCGGCAAGGCGCTGTCCGCCGACGCGCATGAGGCCGTCAGTCAGGCGGTCCACTACTCGATCGGCATCGCACCCGCGATCGGCTATGCGCTGCTGCGCGACAAGCTGCCCGGGAATGGCGTCGCGCGGGGTGCGCTTTATGGCGTTGGTTTGTTCCTGACGCAGGATGAGGTGCTGAACACCGTCACCGGTCTCGGGGCCAAACCGCAGCGCTACCCTTGGCAGGCCCATGCTCGGGGCATCGTGGCGCACACCGTCTACGGCGTCGCCACCGAGCTTGCGCTTGCTTTTCTGGACAAGACGCTTGGTAAGCGCGCCTCGGCTAATACATAGATCTCCGCACCGCTTGCGTCCTACCCGGCGGAGCCGGGGTACGCGGCCGATTGAAGCAGTCGTGCAAGATGGGCCGCGTTGCTGGCGGTCATAGCGACGGTCGATTGAACCTTGTCCGGAACAGGTTGGACCTCCTTGAAATCGGTTTTGCCCATGGCCTCGCCCACCCAGTAGCAGGCGGCTGCCGCTGGGATCGTCCAGCCGGTGTCGTTCAAGGCCTGATAAAGGGCAGCGCTGATGCTGTGGGCACCATCCTCGTTGCCGACGATCGCCACGATGGCGACCTTGCCGAAGCTCGGCATTCTACCCTGATCGTCCGTTTCGCTGAGGAAGGCGTCCATCCTCTCCACCACGCGCTTGGCGACGCTCGACATCTGCCCCAGCCACACGGGCGTGCCGAATATAAGGATGTCGGCCTCAAGGATGCGGCGGCGAAGCTCCGGCCACGCGTCGTCCGACCCTTCATCGGAGGTCACACCCGGTTTCACGTCATGGTCGACGACGCGGATCGTCTCCGCGCAATCTACCCCATGCTCCGCGAGCGCGGCCGCCACCAAGCCGATCATCTTGTCGGTCGAGGACGGCTCGCCGGCTGCGCCTTTCAGGCTACAGTTCAGTGCGATGGCCTTCAGCGGCATGTGCTTCTCCTCGTAGGTTAGGACAGGCGGACGGGTGCGCCCTGACGGCGTACCCGTTCGGGTTCATCATCGCGCCCGCGGCATTGCAAACGCCGTTCTGAGCTTCCCGATCGCGTAGGTGTTGGCGTCGTAGGCGCCGCGCACGACCTTGCCCATGCCGAACATCTCGTGGGTCACGCCCGGAAAGGTGCGCTGCTCGACCTTCACCCCGGCGCGTCGCATCGCTTGGGCGAGCGTCTCGCCATCGGAGCGCAAGGGGTCGATCTGCGCGTTGACGATGGTGGTCGGAGGCAACCCGCGCAAGTTCGCCCGGACTAGGTTGATCCGGGGGTCCTGCTGGTCCGCCTTGATGGTCGAGTAATAGTAGCCGAACCAGTTCAGCATGGGCGTGTTGAGCGGCTTGGCGTTGAACGAGTCCCGCCGGGAAGGGAGGTTCATGTCGCTGTTGGCGATCGGATAGATCGACAGGACGTGAAGCGGGCGGGCGAGCCCGTTGTCGCGCGCATAGATGGCGGTCGCGACCGCCAGATTGCCCCCGGCGCTCTCGCCGGCAAGCGCCATGCGCGACGGGTCGCCCCCCATCTGCGCGGCGTTGGCGAGCACCCAACGGTAAGCCGCGGCCGCGTCCTCGTGCTGGGCGGGAAACTTGAACTCCGGCGCGTGGCGATATTCTACCGACACCACCATCGCATTCAACTGCTTCGCCATAAGCCGCGGGGCGGCGTCGTAGGTGTTCACGTCGGCGATGACCCAGCCGCCGCCATGATAGTAGACGATCACCGGCATCGGCCCCGGCCCGCCCGGCGCGGCAGGCTTGTAGATCCGCACAAACTGCTTGGAATCGGAGCCATAGGGCATGTCCTGGGTGGTCACGGACGGGTCGGGCGCGGTCGACATGCCGCGCTGCGCCATAACCGCCTTGGCGGCGTCGGCCGCAGACGGGTTCACGCGCGCTTGGGCGGGGGTGAGCGTCTCGACGGGCTTGGCGCCGAGCCGGGCGAGAGCGTCGAGCACCGCCTGCATGTCCGGGGCGGCCTTGGGCGGGTGGGTGGCAACCGCGGGTGGCGGCGGAGGCGGGGGCGCATCTTGCGAGCGCGGCGACTGCGCCAGCGCGACCGCTGAGGTGGCGGTCAAGCCGGCGATCAGGATCGCTCGGGCGACCCTAAAAGATCCTTTCGATTGCAAGGTTCTGTCCTCCTGCTGAGTAAGAGGCAAAACACTGCCGCACGGCTTGGGTTGCTCGATGCCCTTCAGCCGAGCTGTGGGGGACACCTCTTTCGAATACGGCTCTGCGCCGGTTGATGCCGTAAAGGATCTTCTTGCCCGACTTGGTCACAACCGAACGGTTGTGGCCCTCACGGCTGCTAGCGGATCGGTTGTAGCGTGTTGGCCCCGGCGCTCTCGTCCGTTTCGGGCGCGGGCGGAGCAACGCCCTTATCACGGTAGGAGGGCAAGTCAGGCGCGCCGCTCGGGGTCGGGCGAGCCTCCAGCCTTGCAATCAGCCGCTTCATTTCGGTGATCTCGCGCACCTGGGCGTCGATGATGCCGTCCGCCAGCCTGCGGACCTCGGGGTCTCTGATATGCGCCCGCTCACTCGTCATGATCGCGATCGAGTGGTGCGGGATCATCGCCTTCATGTAGCTCACGTCGTCGACCGTCTTCTGGCTGCGAACCAACCAGAGCGCGCCCGCGAAAGCTATGACACAGCCGGCGAGGATCACCAGATTGAGCTTCATGTTCTTGTACATCGACCACATGAAGCCGAGCATGATGACGCCCATCGTCGCGCCCATGACGACGGCCATCCACATGCGCGTCTGGCTGAACTCGACGTGGCTGAGCGCGTAGGTGTTCAGATACATCAGTCCAAACATCACAACTGTCGAGGTCGCGATCATGCCTGCGAAGCGGCCGTAGCTCATGCTCATGATTTTCTCTCCACCTCGCCCGCTATCGTTGTCGGCACGGCTCACAACCGGGCAGATTGTGGTACACGCTCAGGTGAGCAAACCATTTCGCTCGTGGGCGTTTAGTTACTGATGCACGACAATCGCACCTCGTTGCCCTGTTGGCCATACGGCGAAAGCGAGCTGGCGCGGCTCGTGCAGGCGCATGACTGGAGCGCCACGGCGCTCGGACCCGTCGAGCGATGGCCCTCGCTCCTCCGCACCACCTTGACCATGATCTTGGACAATCCGCTTCCCATGGTGCTGGCATGGGGACCGGACCTCATTACGCTTTACAACGATGCCTACCGCCCGCTGCTCGGCGACAAGCCCGAGGCGCTTGGGCGCTCTTTCCTGGAAGTCTGGGATGAGGCGGGCCACATCATCGCGCCTCAGCTCGCTCGCGCGCTCGCGGGCGAAGCTACTCGCGTCGAAAGCGCCCTGTTCAAGCTTCTGCGTTCCGACCGTCCTCAGGATGCCTACTTCGATTACTCATTCAGCCCGGTGCGGGACGAGGCGGGCGCGGTCGCGGGCGTCCTCAACGTGGCGATGGAGACGACGAGGCGCGTGCTCGCCGAGCGAGCGCAGCACGAAGCCGAGACGGCTTTGCGTGGGACTAGCGCACAGTTCCGGTTGATCCTGGAGAACGCCAAGGACCACGTCATCTTCACGACCGACGCGGACGGACAAATTGACACTTGGCCGCCCGGAGCCGAGGCCGTGCTGGGCTGGACGCCCGACGAGGCAATCGGCCAGTCCGCCGATCTCATGTTCGTGCCGAAGGACCGTGCGACCGGCGCGCCGGAAAAGGAGCTTGCGCTGGCTCGGGAAGCGGGCGTGGCGCCGGACGTGCGCTGGCACCAGCGCCGGGACGGAGGCCGAGCCTTCATCGACGGCACCGTGCGGCCACTTCTCGACGCGAGCGGGGGGTTGTCCGGCTATCTCAAGGTCGGTCAGGACATTACCGAGCGGCGGGCGATCGAGCAGGCGCTAAGGGAAAGCGAAGGCCGCTTCCGCCAGTTCGCCGACGCCTCCACCAGCATCGTATGGATGCGCGACGCGGCGACGCTCAGGATGGACTTCGCCAGCCCCGCTTTCGCCGTGATTTACGGCCGGACCTGTGATGCCGAGAGCGACGACAATAGCCTGCGGTGCTGGGCGAGGATGATCGTGCCCGAGGACCGCAAGCGCGTGTTCGAGAACTTCCGGCGGGTGCGGGCCGGCGAGCGGGTCCAGCAGGAGTACCGCATCCGCCGCGCCTCCGACGGCGCGCTGCGCTGGATACACAACACCGATTTTCCAATGTTCGATGCCGAGGGCCGCGTCCGCTATGTCGCCGGCCTCGGCGCGGACGTGACCGACGCCAAGCGGGCGGTCGAGCGCCAGGGCGTGCTGGTCGCAGAACTCCAGCACCGGACCCGCAACCTGATCGGCGTCGTGCGGTCCCTCGCTGACCGGACAGCCGACAACGCCAGCTCGCTTGAGGATTTTGGGGAACGGTTCGGGCGTCGTCTGTCGGCGCTGTCCCGCGTTCAGGGCCTGCTCTCGCACCTCACCGCCGGGCAGCGGGTGACGTTTGATGAGCTGCTGCGCGCCGAACTTACCGCCCACGGCGCGCTTGACGGCAAGGCCAAGAGGGTGACGCTCGACGGTTCCGGCGACGTGCCGCTGCGCTCCGACACGGTCCAGACGTTCGCGCTCGCGCTTCACGAGCTGGCGACCAACGCCATCAAGTACGGCGCGCTCGCTACCTCGAACCCCGATGGGCATCTCACCATCCGCTGGCATGTCGAGCCTGCCGCCGAAGGCGAGCGGCCCAACCTGCATGTCAGTTGGCACGAAAGCGGGGTCGTCATGCCCCATGTGAATGCACCGGCGCGAGGCGGCGGCTATGGGCGCGAGCTGATCGAACGGGCGCTGCCCTATCAGCTCGGCGCGAAGACCTCTTACGAGCTGGGTGCGGACGGGGTGCGCTGCACGATCACCGTTCCGATTGCCCGGGGGGGGGAGTGAAGCGGAGCCAGACTCGTGAGTGAAGCCTTGTTACGAGACCGCCGCGTTTTGGTGGTCGAGGACGAATATTTTATCGCGGATGCGATGCAGCGTGGCCTTAAGAAGGAAGGGGCGATCGTGCTAGGACCGGCGCCCTCGGTTGCGGAGGCGCTGGCGCTGATCGACAGCCAACCCGTCGATGCCGCGATCCTCGACCTGAACCTGGGCGACGAGAAAGCCTTTCCAGTGGCCGACGTCCTCCAGGCGCGGGACATCCCTTTTCTGTTCACTACCGGCTATGACGCATCCGACGTGCCGCCCGCCTGGCGGCATGTTCCGCGGCTGGAGAAGCCAGTGGAGGTCGCGACGATCGTTCGCGCGCTTCGATCAGCCGGAGAAGATGCTCTCTAGCGCCCCGATCACCTGCTCGACGCTGGCCGGTTTGATGCAATGAGGCACGCCGGAGAAGCGCGGGGGGATCACGCTCGCGTCGTAACCGGTCACGAACACGATCGGCACACCGCGCGCGATGAGCAAATCCGCGACGGAGTAGACCTTGTCGCCATCGAGGCTGATGTCGAGCACTGCCATGTCGATCCGGCGGCTCTCCGCCAGTTCGGTCGCCTTGGCGAGCGTCGGCACAGGACCGGCGATGCTGATGCCTGCCTTCTCGAACCCTCGCGCCAAATCGGTAGCGATGAAATACTCGTCCTCGACGATCAATGCGCATTGACCGCGAAGCCGCTCGATCGCCTGCTGCGGCAGCATATCCCCCATATCCGATTGTTACGCGATGAGGACGGAAGAAGGAAGTGTATTGCTGGACGGGCGGCGGCGCTTAGCGCTACCAGAGCGTGGGTGCGCAACCCTGTGTCGTGACCGCGCCACTCGCGCTCAAACCACAATGCAAAGCCGACGATGCAAGTGTCAGTCTGACGGCGATCGCCTACCAGCTACTAACGGCAAGGTCGAGGATCGCTATTCTCCAAAGGGATAGGTTTCGGGCATACCGGGATGATGCTCGAGACCGAGCGGCTCCATGGCCTGGGTCTCATCGAACCAGACGTATGCACATTCCCCCGTTCTCCCGACGCCGTCAGCGGCTCCGGTCCTTATCGCGCGGCGCCGGCGCTTGCGCCGGGGTCGCGCGGCCGATTTCGCCATCCAGCGATCCGCCCGTCTTGATCCGATCGGCGACGAGCTGACGCGTCGACTCTCCGACAGTCCCGACCATACGGGCGCTCTCGCCCCGATCGCGCGCGGTCTTCATGGCCGCGTCGACGATCGCCTGGGCGGGCGCGAGGCGGGGATCGGCATGGTTCTTGTCGGGCGTGTTCTTCAAGAACAGCTCGGCAAGACGCTCCTGACCCGGCGAGTGGCCGGGAGGCAGGAGCGGCCGCTCCAGTGACCGCACGGCGCGCTGGAGCTGCGCCGGCTGCTGGTTGTTGATCTGGACGCCGAGCGCCGCGCCGATCTCCCGCACGCGCTCCAACGGCGTCTGCTGGGGCGTCACCACGGCATCGACCTGACGGACACCGAGATAGGTGAGAAGGTGCGATTGATAGATCGGCCCCTTGGCGTGGCGGACATAGGCGAGTTCGGTGCGCGCGTTGGCGATGGCGGGAGAGGGGGCACCCTCCTTAATCAGCCCGCGCAGCCGGTCGGCCGCCTGTTGGCGGGCGGCCGGCAGATAGCGTTCCAGCTCCTCGCGCGCCTTGGTCAGCGTCACGCGGTAGCGTTGCCCCTCGGGCGGGGCACGCTTGGGGAGCATGGCGATCCCGACGGGGCCGATGCGCGCCTCGGGCGCGAGATCGCGCTTGATCGCAGCGGCGGAGAGAACCGCCGCCATGCCCCGATGATCGCCGGTCAGAAAGCCGTGGCGGGACGCTTCCATCCAACGGTCCTTGTCGATCGCGGCGATGCGGATCGGGTGGCCGGCTTCGCGGGCGAGCTGCGCCGCATGGTGGCGCATGGTGCGCCCGTTCCCTTCGCGGAAGGGATGAATGGCGTTGATCTCGTTGATGTGGTTGCCGAGCCGATCGGAAAACTCCTCCCGGGGAAGCCCCCGCAAGCCGCCCTGCGCTCCTACCTCGGCGAACCGCTTGTCCAGTTCGCGCGCAAGATAGGAGACGGCGGCGAAGCTCGATCCGCCCTTGGCGATGTTGACGGTGCGGTCCTGGCCCGCCCAATCGTAGAGGTCTTGGAACAGGTGCTTGTGAAGCGCCCGATAGCCATCGGCCGTCGCCGGAAAGGTCAGGCGCGCGGCCTCTGCGCCGCGCGCCTGCGTCAGTCTCCGCTCAGCCTCGGTAAGCGTCCTGTCGTCGGTGATCCCGAGTCGGTTCTGAAGCGTCTCGGTGCCGGGATAGGTGTAGGGATCGCTTGCCAAGGTCAGGCAGCGATCTGGCGAGTTCCGGGCTGATAGAGATTGAGAATGATCGAGGGCATGATTGAAGGCGGAACGCCCTCGTCGAGCATCATCGCGAACATCGCGTCTTCGTCGATAGTCGGGGTCATGTCCTCGATGGCGAGATTGGCACGCGCTTCCGCTACATCCTCGCGCCAAAGCGCGATCTGCTCGGGGGTGCCGCGCTCGAAATCCATCTCGCGGATGCGCTCGCGCAGCGTCTCAAGATCGATCTCGGCCATCGCGTCATCCTTTCTGTCATTAACCTTACGCCCTCCAAGGCGATTCCTCAACAAATCACGTGTGGCTAGAGCCGGTCGCTGCGCCGTGACCCGCGCTCGCGTGAGCGCGGATCAACGAACGGGGGTAGTCAATATTCGCTTGCCAGCATGATCGTCAGCACGCGCTTGGTCTGCTGCTCATCCCACGGCACCTCGCTGCCATAGGTGAGCGCATTATCGTAGCAATCCACCTTCCAGAAAACCGTCTCCGCAATGATCTTGTCGTCGCTCGGCCGCTTCTGTGTCCATGTCCCTGGCGCGAGCCGATAGACCGCGCCGAAATCATGCTCTCCATAGGGGTCATTGTTGCCGTCGAATTGCGAGAAGCTCACAATCGCCGCCAGCGCCGCGAAGCGATCGGCGGCGGGGAGGGACCGAAACCCCAGCGTGATGTTGACGAGTGAAGCGGTGCCGGGCTGGCTCCGGGCCCCGTCATTCAGGCGACGGATGGTATCGAGGTGTTCGGGGCTGCACATCGCTGATCCTCCTTTTGGCATGGGCCGCAAGGCCGCTCGGCCTCACGGCCCTGCCTGTCCGGCGAGGACGGGATGGGGAGGGAGAGCGAGAATCTGCCGCTGGCGCGGGCGAGCCGCCCTAGCGCGGCCGGTGTCCCGGCGCCGGGTGCCGCGCTTGGCGGATTACACGGGCGGCTGATTGTCGTTCGGGAACGAAAGGGCGGCGCCCTTGGTGTTCCCCTCGCGCCTGGCGCGCGCCTGTCAGGAGGACACTGCGGGGTCGCGTACGGCGATCACCAGCTCAGCGATGCCACTGATTGCCGTTGCGATGGGGCTGTCCGACGCCTCGTCCGTCCTCCATCCATCACACGCCCTACCATATCGGCTATTCCGCACCGTCTTCGGGCGCATTGCTTCTCCAACCGCTCCTGCTCGCCAAGGCGGCCATTGCCAGCGTCGCGTTCGGCCTTGCGGGGCTGGTGTTCGCGAAGCCAATCACGCCTTGAGTAGGTTCCTAAAACGCTGCGTCCCCTATGGGCCGCTGCGCGCCGCGCTGGGCGGCCTCGCCGTCATCGCGCACCATAGCTGCGCATAGCTGTCGCCGCGTTACGGTAGCAGATCTATTGACAGATGACGATCAGCGCACCTGAATGACAAATCCGCTCTCCGGAAGAGTGGGGAAGCGGTTCAGCGGGATCGCAAGCGGCTGCTGGGGAACCTCATAGTTCCGCGAAAGGAGCTGCTGCACGGCCCGCTCGATCAGCTCGATTGTGAACCATTCGCCCGGGCAGCGATGATCACTGGCATGATCGCCGGCTCCCTGCGGCATGAGGTCGAAGCCGCTCGACTGTCGATCAATGAAACGCTCGGGCCGGAAGCGGTGGGGCTCGTCCCAGAGCCGCGGGTCATGGTTCGTGGCGTGGAGGCCGAGCAGCACCCAGTCGCCGAGCGCAAACTGGTGGTCGCGCCATTCAAACGGCTGTCGCACGCGCCCGCCGATGACCGGGAAGAAGGGATAGAAGCGCCGTACCTCCTGCACGAATATCGGCAGGCGGGTCTTCATGTCCGATCGTAGCCAATCCGCGGTGCCGGGATGCTCGTGAAGAGCGAGTGCCGCGAAGGTGATAAAGCGCGCTACAGCCACGGTCGGTCGGATCAGATTGAGCAGTTCAACCCCGGCGCTGGTAAGGTCGAGCAGCCTGCCATCGAGATCGCGGAACCGGGCAAGGCGCTCGATCGGTTGACCTGCGGCGGCTTCACGGCGGCGTCGGGCGCCCGCGATCATGGCGCGTGCCCAACGCTCGCTGCGTTGACGGAGCAGCAGGCCGCGCCAAGCCCGCGGTCCAACCGTCCCGGCCCCGTCGATCATCGCCGTCATCTCGCGGGTCCGCATCGCCAGCGTTCCGCCCGCAACCGGAACTCCGGCCCAGGCGCAGATAACATCGCACAGGAGTTCGGCTATGGCGTCATGCAGCACGACCGAAGGCTCGTGGCGCCATCGATCCCACGCCGCCGCGAACCGGGCATCGAACAGCTTGCCAATTCGACTGACCTCGTCGCCGGTCAGAAGATCGAGGAACATGGCCTTGCGGGCGCGGTGCACGGCACTGTCGAGCGACTGGACACTGCCCTTGTCCTGAAGGAGGCGGAGCGTCAGCGTAGGCATCGCGCCCACACGAGTGAAATGACGGCCGTCGTAGAAGTGCCGGGCGGCATCCTCGCCCATCATGCACACGACCCGGCGGAGCATTAGTCGCGTCTCGAAGGCATCGCTGCCCAGATCGGCACCGTGCCGACCGATGAAGGCATAGCCCTCCCGGAAAAACGCGCGCGTGCTGTCGATAGCTTGAAGTTTCGGAATCGGCATAAGGCGAGAACAAGTTCGGACCCGGCAGGTTCAGGCCTCCAATCTGAGGGAACAGTCGTTAGGCTGGTCCATTCTGCTTGGATCAGGAGAGCAGCATGAGCACGACCAAGCACGGGAAGTCGAGCGGCGAGGGGCCGTTCACCAGTGATCTCAAGGATGATCCCGGCATCGGGCAGTCACCGGGCCTGCTTCGAACAGGCGAAGACCCGGATCTGCTGGAAGCGGACAACACACAGGAGGGCGACGTCGAGAACGGCGCCGGTCCGAACGGTGAAGCGCGCGAAGCCGATCTGGGGCGCACCAACAAATAGGTGACGCCAACGCTCAGGCCGAAACTGGTGAATGGCCAGTTTTTGGAGATTCGATGTTGCCGGAGCGCTCCAATGACCGACTGGATCACTCGCCTGATCGAACAGCTGGGCTATTTCGGCATCGCGCTGCTGATGTTCCTGGAGAACCTGTTTCCGCCGTTGCCGTCCGAAGTGATCATGCCGATGGCTGGCTTCACCGCCGGAAGGGGCGAACTCAACATCGTCGGCGTGCTCATCGCAGGAACCGGGGGAACGCTCACCGGCGCGCTTTTCTGGTATGGTATAGCACGCAAGCTCGGCGAGGAGCGATTGCGGCATTGGGCTAATCGGCACGGCCGATGGATTACGCTCTCGCCCGAGGAGATTGATCGGCTCGACAAGTGGTTTGAGCGGCATAGCCGCTGGGCCGTGCCGCTGGGACATCTTGTTCCTGGCATCCGCACGCTGATCTCAATCCCGGCGGGAATCTTCGGTATGGGTCTTGTCCGGTTCGCTCTTCTGACCCTGCTCGGCGCGGGCGCATGGACGACGGCTCTTGGACTGACCGGCTATGCGCTGGGCAGCCGCTACGAACAGGTGGACCGTTACCTCGGCCCGGTCAGCACGGCAATCATGGGTGCCATCCTGCTGTGGTATCTATATCGCGTGGCGACATTCCGCCGGGGCAACAACGCCAACTGAGCCGTCCGCCGGTGCTTTCCTGATATAAGTGAGTGCCTGCCGGCACTAACCTTAATCTGACGCCATCCGCCGCATCGGCGGGAACTGTATGAGAACGATCTTGTTCCGTCTGATGCGGGACTGTGCGCTTCGGTGCGGCCTCGTCAGAAATAAAGCAGGAGAGTGACATGGCGGATAATCGCTACGGAAGCGACCGGGATCGCGACTATGATCGCGACCGGGATCAGGATCGCAACTATCGCAGCAGTGGGCGCAGCGATCGGGATCGCAGCTTCACCGGAATGATGGGCGGCGAGAACGACCGCGATCGTTCCTATGGCGGTGGGCAGGGCGGCTACGGCCAGGACCCCTACCGCGAAGGTGGCTATGGCGGCTACGGATCCTCCGGCGGCTCGAGGCGCCCGGATCAGGACCAGGATCGTTACGGCGGCGGTCGCGGCTATGACGAGGACCGGTATCAAGGCGGTCAAGGCGGCGGCTATGGCCAGTCCGGCGGATATGGACAGGGCGGCTCGGGCCAGGGCGGTTATGGCCAGGGTGGCTACCGGCAAGGTGGCTACGGACAGGGTGAGTACGGCCGTTCGTCCGGGCAGGGGCGCGGCGACCAGGATGAACATCATCATTATCGCTCATGGCGCGATAATCAGATGAACCAGTTCGATCGGGAGTATGACGAATATCGTCAGCACCGTCAGAACGCGTTCAACACCGATTTCGATAGCTGGCGGAAGGACCGACAGGGTCAGACCGCTGGCGGTCAGGCCGGCACGTCCGCGGGCGGCACCGGGGGCCAGTCGGGCACATCCATGACCGGCGCCGGTCAGACTTCGGCGACCGGCAGCAGTGGCAGCCAGTCGGAAAACGATAAGAAGTAAGGGGTTCGAAGGGCGCTCCTGCCTCGGGAGCGCCCTTCTCCTTCGTCCCCCAGCAAATCGCACACCCAAAGGAAGGAAAAGTCAAATGGCTGACAACGTAGCGACCGACGAGACCAATCGCCTGATCGCCTCCAACAAGGTCGAGGGCACCGCAGTTTATGACCGCGAGGGCAATAAGCTCGGCTCGGTCTACAACTTCATGGTCGATAAGCGCTCGGGCCAGGCCGAATATGCGGTCATGTCGTTCGGCGGGTTCCTGGGACTCGGCAACGAGTATCACCCGCTGCCCTGGGACCAGCTCACCTATGACACCGATCAGGGCGGCTATGTCGTCAATCTGACCCGTGAACAGCTCGAAGGCGGTCCCCGCTACCAGGCCGGCGAGGAGCCGACGTTCGATCGCGCCTATGGCCAGCAGGTCTACGGCTATTATGGGTCCAGTTATAATTACTGAGGCCAGCGAGAGCCGGGCCGATCGGCCCGGCCCCTTGCCTCGATGCAGCGGATGATGGCGGCAACCGATGGGCCAGCCAGAAACAGATCGCTCTTCTTGCTCGTTACGCTTTCATGACAGAAGGTGATTGGACGACGATCGGCATTCGTCTCCTGCTCGCGACGGCCATCGGCCTCGCGCTGGGGTTCGAACGCGAATGGCGGGGTCACGATGCCGGTCTGCGGACGCATGCATTGGTCGCGTTGAGCGCGGCAACGATCACCGTCTCCGCCCTCCTGCTGGCAGATGATGCACACGGCCGCGACACCGACAGCGATCCCCTGCGCGTCGTGCAGGGACTGGCGCAGGCGATCGGGTTTATCGCCGGCGGCCTCATCTTCGTGCGCGGCGGTGACGTTCGGAACATGACCACTGCTGCCAGCTTATGGATGGCAGCAGCCGTGGGGATCACCGCCGGGGCCGGTCAGCTCGCCCTCGTCGTACTCTCCTCGGCCATCGCGCTGTTGCTGCTGACAGGTGTCGGGCTGGCCGAACGCCTGCTGCCGAAGCGCGATCACCGTCCTGCGCCACCCGAGGATATCCAACTGCCCAATCGACGCGGCATGCTCGCTTCAGATGGGACGGATGAGAGCGGGAAGACGAAAACGTGACTATCGCCACAGACCTGCCGGCAGGAAAATCTCCACCCTGGGACCTCAACGTGTTCGTCGAAATCCCGGAAGGAGGGCAGGCCGTCAAATATGAGTTCGACCGCGCGTTGGGCGTCCTGCGCGTCGATCGCTTTTTGCATACGGCGATGACCTATCCGGGCAACTATGGCTTTATCCCGTCCACGCTGTCGGGCGATGGCGATCCATGCGATGCTCTGGTGATTGGGCAGGCCGCCGTCGTACCTGGCTGTGTTATTCGAGCCCGTCCAATCGGCGCACTGATAATGGAAGACGAGGCGGGGCCTGACGAGAAGATCCTGACTTTGCCGGTGGATGCTCTCAACCCGGCGCTGGCAGAGGTGAAAAGCTGTGCCGAGCTGCCCAGACTGATGCTGGATCGGATCAGGCATTTCTTCACGCACTACAAGGACCTGGAGCCTGCCCGCTGGATCACGGAGCCGCGCTGGGCAGAAGCCGACGAGGCGGCCACGTTGATCCGGGAAGCTATCGCTCGCAGAAGCCGCTGCGAATAGCGTCATAGAATTCGGCTTTCCTTTCAAGAAGATTAGCCGTCATTCCGCTATGGCTGCCATCCTGCTCTGGTATCTTTATCGCGTGGCCACCTTCCACCGGCACGCCAGCAAGGCCAATTAGCTTCTGCCTCTGAGCACGACCTAGATATTTGGATCGGATTCAAGCGATCGTTTCCGGGCCTGCTCTTACCAGAGAACAATCATCACAATGCGTGTGGTGGGCGCTCGTCGCGCGCCATGACCGCTGTCCGGCAGCCCATCCACATCTCAAGCATGCTTTCAAAACGATGCAACAAATCCTCCGCTAGCGAGGTGTTATGCCGGTTGCGTTCGAGTTGGTCGATTGAGCAGCCCCCACCGGGTGGTCCGGGTTGATTGTTA
>NZ_JAKNQR010000018.1:0-20553 GCF_036890205.1 Sphingomonas panaciterrae | reverse complement strand
GCGCGATCGGCGTGTCGAACCATACGCCAAGCCAGACCGCGGCGCTGGCCGAATATCTGACCGTGCCGGTCGTCAGCCATCAGCCGGAATTCTCGGCATTGGCGATCAAGCCGCTGTTCGACGGCCTGTTCGACCAGGCAATGCAGCGTGGCATGGCGGTGCTGGCCTGGTCGCCGTTGGGCGGCGGTCGCCTGGCCGATCCGACGGACGAGCGCGCGCGCGCCGTCGCCGCATTGCTCGATGTGAAGGCGCATGAAGCGGGCGTCGATCGCGCCGCCGCCGCCTATAGCTGGATCATGGCGCACCCAGCGCGCCCGATCCCGATCGTCGGCACGCAGAATGTGTCGCGGATCGCGACGATCCCCGACGCCTACAAACCACAATGGACGCGCGAGGAATGGTACGCCGTCCTTCAAGCCAGCATGGGAGAGCGTTTGCCGTGACCGGTTCGACCAATAAACAGTGCGAAGTCAGCTGGTTTTCGGCGCTGTGCGATGACGATTACGAGTTTCTCGGCGTTCCCGATCCCAAGCTGAAGTCGAGCTGGGAGCATTGCCGCGACATCGTGCTTCAGGCCGAGAGCGGCGGGTTCGACAATATTCTGCTGCCGTCGGGCTATGCGCTGGGCATCGACACGACCGCCTTTGCCGCGGCGATCGCGACGATGGTGAAGCGTATCCGGCTGCTGATGGCGGTGCGCATCGGCGAAAGCTGGCCGCCGCAGCTGGCGCGCCAGATCGCGACGATCGACCGCATCCTGGGCGGGCGGCTGACGGTCAACATCATCTCCTCCGACCTGCCGGGCGAAACGCTCGCGTCGGCGCCGCGCTATGCCCGCACGCTGGAGGCGATGCAGATCCTGAAGACCATGCTGAACGGCGCGCCGCTGGACCACCAGGGCGAGTTCTGGAAGCTGAAGCTGGACCCGCCGGCCGTCACCACCGTGTCGGGCAAGTGCCCGCCGCTGTATTTCGGCGGCCTGTCGCCGGACGCTCGCGAGACCGCGGCGCAGGGCGCCGACGTGTATCTGATGTGGCCCGACAAGCGGGAAGCGGTGCAGTCGATCATCGACGACATGACCGCGCGCGCCGCCAAGCACGGCCGCACGCTGAAGTTCGGGTATCGCGCGCATGTCATTGTGCGCGAGACCGAGAGCGAGGCGCGTGCCGCCGCCGATCGCCTGCTGTCCAAGCTGGATGCGGCGCAGGGCGAGGCGATCCGCAACAAGTCGCTAGACACCCAGTCGACCGGCGTCGCGGCACAGGCCGCGCTGCGCGAGAATGCCAGCAACGACGGCTATGCCGAGGACAACCTGTGGACCGGCGTCGGCCGGGCGCGCTCGGGCTGCGGCGCGGCGATCGTCGGTGATCCCGACCAGGTGCTCGCCAAGCTGAAGATGTACCAGGACATGGGGATCGAGGCGTTCATCCTGTCGGGCTATCCGCATGCCGCGGAGGCCGATTTGTTCGCACGCCATGTGCTTCCCAAGCTGCAGCACGGCCCGCTGACGCTGTAACAACCTTCCCGGAGGCTTTTGAATGACGGTGACGCTTCGCCCCGCGGAGAGCGGTTTCGATATCTTCGCGGGCGAGGCGCTGGTCATTCGCCACCGCGCCGACGCGCCTGCGCTGTTCGTCGGTGCGGGGCGGCCGCTGGTCGACATGTACCGCGGCAATTACTTCCTGGAGGACCGGGTCGACGAGCGGGTCGCGCTGCGCGAGGCGAGCGTCGCTGGCGACACCGTCACGCTGTCCGCCGGTGGGCGCGCGCTGCTGACGCTGACGTTGCGTGACGATGCGCTGCATCTGGAAGCGCTCGACCCGGCGCTCAACCGCCTGTGGCTCAACATGGTCGGTGCGGCGGGCGAGCGGCTGTGGGGCGGCGGCGAGCAGATGTCCTATGTCGACATGGCGGGGCGGCGCTTCCCGATGTGGACGTCGGAGCCCGGCGTCGGGCGCGACAAGTCGACGCTGCTGACGTTCCAGTGCGATCGCGACCATCGTTCGGGCGGCGACTATTGGAACACCAACTATCCGCAGCCGACATATCTGTCGTCGCGGCGCTATGCGCTGCACGTCGATACGACGGCCTATAGCTGCTTCGACTTCCGCGATGCTGCTGCGCCCGCGGTCGAGGTGTGGGAGGTGCCGGCGCGGATCGAGCTGTTCGCCGCGACGCGCTTTGCCGATCTGGTGACGCAGCTTTCGACGCGGTTCGGGCGCCAGCCGCTGCTGCCCGAATGGGCCTATTCGGGCGCGATCCTGGGGCTGAAGGACGGCGCCAACAGCTTCGACCGGATGGAGAAGATCATCGCGGCGGGCGCGGTGGTCACTGGCTTGTGGTGCGAGGATTGGGTCGGGCTTCGCGTCACCAGTTTCGGCAAGCGGCTGTTCTGGGACTGGAAGGCGAACGAGGCGCGCTATCCGCATCTGCGCCAGAAGATCGCCGAGCTGAACGAACGCGGCATTCGCTTTCTTGGCTATGTGAACCCGTATCTGGCGGTCGACGGATCGCTGTATGTCGAGGCGGCGGAGGCGGGGTATCTCGCGCTGAAGCTCGACGCCGATGAGCCGTATCTGGTCGATTTCGGCGAATTTGATTGCGGGATCGTCGATTTCACCAATCCCGCCGCCGCCGACTGGTTCGCCGATCGCGTGATCGGGCGCGAGATGCTGGATTTCGGGCTGTCGGGCTGGATGGCCGATTTCGGCGAGTACCTCCCCACCGACGTTCGCCTGTTCGACGGCACCGACGGGATGCTGGCGCACAATGCCTGGCCGACGATCTGGGCCGAGGTGAATGCGCGCGCGATCGCCTCGCGCGGGAAGACGGGCGATGCGCTGTTCTTCATGCGCGCCGGGTTCAGCGGCGTGGGCGCATATTGCCCGCTGCTGTGGGCGGGCGACCAGAGCGTCGATTTCACGCGGCATGACGGGATCGGCACGGTGATCCGGGGGGCGCTGTCCTCCGGCCTGGTTGGCAATGCCTATCACCACAGCGATCTGGGCGGATACACCAGCCTGTACGACAATGTCCGCACCGCCGAGCTGCTGATGCGGTGGAGCGAGTTGTCGGCATTCTCGCCGATCATGCGCAGCCATGAGGGCAATCGGCCCGACACAAACCTTCAGCTGGATGGCGACGCCGAGGTGCTGGCTCATTTCGTCGCCATGACGAAGGTTCATGCCGCGCTGGTACCTTATGTCGCGGAACTGTGCCGCGAGGCGGCAGCGACTGGCCTGCCGCTGCAACGGCCGCTGTTCCTCGATTATGAGGATGATGCCGGCTGCTGGGGCGTAGAGACGCAATTCGCTTATGGCCGCGACCTGATCGTCGCGCCGGTGATTGAGGCGGGTGCGGCGCGGTGGAGCGCCTATCTGCCGGCCGGGGCGGAATGGCGCCACGTCTGGTCGGGCGAGACCTTCGCCGGCGGCGACACGGTGGAAGTGGCGGCGCCGATCGGACAGCCGCCAGTATTCTATCGTACCGACAGTGCGCATGCCGCGCTGTTCGCCGGACTTGCCACGCTCTAACATGATCCGCGCGACCAAGGAGGCGCGGGCGTGACGCGCCATGCATCATTGCCGCTGGCAGCGGACCTGTACAACGACCTGGAGCCATCGCCCAAGAGCAGCTGGCGCGACCTGCTGCCGGGCCTGACGGTCGCGGTGCTGGCGACGATGGCGGCGGGGTTCGTCGCCGACCATTATGGCGCGCCGCTGACGCTGATGGCGCTGCTGATCGGGCTGGCGCTCAACTTCATCGGTGCTGATCCACGCATGGGACCGGGGCTGGGGTTCGCGTCCAAGACGCTGCTGCGGCTGGGCATCGTGCTGGCCGGCGCCCGCATCACCGTGGGGCAGATCATCGACCTTGGGCCGCTGACGCTGCTGGCGGTGCTGGTGATCCTGCTGGCGACGCTGGGCGCGGGGATCGCGTCTGCGCGCGCGGCGGGCCTCGGCAGCGCATTCGGCACGCTGGCGGGCGGCGCGGTGGCGATCTGCGGCGCGTCCGCCGCGATGGCGCTGGCGACGACGCTGGGCGAGCGGCGCGCGAACCAGGCGCAGCTGGCGCTGGTGCTGGTGGGCATTTCCGCCGCCAGCGCCGCCGCGATGTTCCTGTATCCGATACTGGCGCACCAATTGGGGCTGAACGACCGGCAGGCGGGGTTCATGCTGGGCGCGTCGATCCATGACGTCGCGCAGGCGATCGGCGCCGGCTACAGCTTCTCCGACGAGGCGGGCCAGGTGGCGGCGATCGTCAAGCTGACGCGGGTCGCGCTGCTCGCCCCGGTGCTGGCGCTGGTGGCCGCGTTCTTCCGGTCCGAGGACGGCAAGAAGACCGGCATCCCCCTGCCGTGGTTCGTGATCGGTTTCTTCGTGTTCGCCGGGATCAACTCGCTGGGCGTGATCCCGACGATGGTCAGCAACGGGGCGCAGGATGTGGCCACCGCGTGCCTTGCGTGCGCGGTCGCCGCGACGGGCATCCGCGCACCGATGAGCTCGCTGCTCGAAACCGGTTTCAAGCCGCTGCTGGTGATCATCCTTGCCTCGCTGGTCGCGCTGGCGCTGTCGCTGGGCGGGGCGCTGATCCTGCTTTAGTCGCTGGCGTCAGGCGGGGGCCTTGAGCCAGGCGAAACCCTGACGCAGCTGTTCGGTGCCGCGCCCGCGGAAGATGTCGCCGTGCGCGAACACCACGGCCTCGGGCGCGAGCGCGATCATCCGGTCGACCTGCGCCCGCACCTCGCCGGCATGGCCGCGCAGGGCGGCGCGGGCGTGGAGCGCGCTGGTGCCGCTGGTCGCCTTCACCGCGCGCATCAGCGGGGCGGTGACGGGGCCGAGTTTCTGCGGATCGAGATTCTCGATGAGGTCGGTCAGCACCAGCGTGCGGCTGGGCTTGTGGAAGAACCATGCCTCCTGAAAGCCGCCGTCGCCGGTGACCAGCCCTTGTTCGATGTCCGCCGCCCATGCCGAGGGGGTGGTGTCGGCGAGATCGGCGTCGATCCGCACCTTCGCACGGCGTACCGCCGGACGATCGCGCAGCACCGGCACGGCCCAGGTGGTCGCGTCCGGGTAAGCGGCCTGCCATTCGGCAAGGAAGATCCAGTGCGCCATGCTGGGCGCGACGAGATGACGGATCGGGCCGAGGTCGCGCAGCGCGCGGGCCAGCGCGGGTGTATATTGCGTGGGCGAATGAAGGACGAGGCCGCCGTCAGCGAGGCGAAGCACCGTCATGCGGATCGGCAATTGCATTCCCATCGCGTTGATCGGGCCACTGTCGACGATCCACAGCCCCTCACCCAGCGGCTTGGGCACGTCGAGCGGCGGATAGGCGATGGCGTTCCTGTCGCGGGGCGCGCCGCGAGTGAGGTACAATGCCGCGCCGATCGCTGCCGCGCCGACGCCCAGCAGAAGCGTCCGTCCGTGTCGCCGTTCGGCCATGTTCCATCTCCTGTATCGATCGGTGCCGGCAGCCGGCCGCATCCTGGCAGGTGGCCCCTGCCCTTTCGGTCAGGAAGCGCCGGAGCGGCCCGCAGGTTCCGCCTGATGCCGTGCCACGAGCTCTGCGCGCAAGACGGGCTTCAGCGTCTTGCCGCTGGCGTTGCGCGGGAACTCCTCGCGGCGGACGTCGATGCGCACGGGCACCTTGAAGGGCGCGAGGAGGCGCGCGGCATAAGCGATCAGCTCCTCCTCGGTCACGTCGGCGCCGGGGCGAAGCTGCACCAGCGCGCCGACTTCCTCACCCAGGATGCGGTGCGGCAGGCCGACGACGGCGGCATCCATGACCTGCGGGTGCGCTACCATGACATCCTCGATCTCCACGCAATAGACGTTCTCGCCGCCGCGGATCAGCATGTCCTTGGCCCGGTCGAGGAGATAGACGAAGCCTTCCTCGTCGATGCGACAAATGTCGCCGGTGTGGTACCAGCCGTCGGTGAAGGTTTCGGCGGTTGCCTCCGGCTTGTTCCAATAGCCGACGACCACATTGGGGCCGCGGATCCACAATTCGCCGGCCTCCCCGCGCGGCAGCTCCTGCCCGTCGGTACCCACCACCTTCACGTCGCAGACCGGAACGGCGAGGCCGACGCTGTCGGGGCGGCGCAGGTAATCCTCCGCGCTGTTGCCGATCGACACCGATGACGTTTCAGTCGCGCCATAGCCCTGGCCGGGCTTGAACCATGGAAACAGCTCAGCGAATTTCAGCGTCAGTTCGGGGGCGATCGCGGCGCCGCCATAGCCGTAGCTGTCGAGGCTGGAGAGATCACGGCGGGCGAAATCGGGGGATTCGAGCACTTGCCACACCATGGCGGGAACGCCGGTGGTGGAGTTCACCCGCTCCGCCTCGACCAGTTCCAGGAAGCGTTCGGGGTGCCATTTGTGCATCAGCACCAGCTTCGCGCCCGCCATGACGGTGGGGATCAGCATCGAATTGGTGCCGGTGACGTGGAAGAGCGGGACCGGGAGCAGGTTCACCCGCTGCGGCGCGTCAGGATCAGGCGCCGGCAAAGGATCGCCGCGGCGGATGGTGGCGCGGGCGTTGTTGAAGGCGATCGAGATGACGTTGGTGAGGACGTTGCGGTGGGTGCCGAGCGCGCCCTTGGGCCGCCCGGTGGTGCCGCTGGTATAGAGGATGGTGGCGGGATCGTCGGTGTGGAGGCCGGGATCGGGCATGGGATCGTCGGGGAGGTCGGCGTAACGATCGCGCGGGCCGATCAGATGGTCGAGCGGGATCGCGCCGGTGCCGTGATCGGTATCGCTGCGCACCGAGATGAGCCCGTCGAGCGCGAGATCGGCCACGAAAGGCGCGAGGCGTTCGAGCCGGTCGGCATCGACGATCGCGACGCGCGCACCCGAATCGGTGATGCCATAGGCGAGCTCGTCCCCCAGCCCCCAGGCGTTGAGCGGCGTGACGACGGCGCCGATCGAGACGCCGGCCCAGAAGGCGAGCGACCATTCGGGAAGGTTGCGCATCGCGATGACCAGCCGGTCGCCCTTGCGCACCCCGAAGCGATCGTGGAGCACGCGCCCGAGTTGCCCGGCGGCGCGGAAATGCGCGCCATAGCTTTGCCGTTCGCCCTCATAGATGATGAATTCACGGTCGCCCCAGCCGCGACCGAGATCGAACACCTGCCGCAGGTCGTTGAGCGCGTTGGCATAGGTGCGCAGCGGCACGCCGCGGATGACCTCCTCACGCATTTCGAACGGGGCGCCGGGGGCGGTCAGCGTGCGGTAGGTTTCCTCAAGGGAGACTGCCGGCCAGTTTCCGACGACCGGCGCGGCGGCAGCGCGCTTATCCATATGCTCATCCTCTCGCCTCGCCGGTAAGCCGGCTGTTTTAGAATGAGTGTTGGATCGGAGCCGCGGGGGCAAGGCCAAAAGCATCGCCCCCGCGCGAACCGGCTGCTGTCGCGATCAGAAACGGACCCGGCCGGTCACGCCGTAAAGGCGCGGCTGGCCGATGAACGCGCCATAAGTGCCGCTTTGCAGCGGCTGATCGACGATCACCTGATAATAGTTGGAGTTGGTGAGGTTCTGCGCCCAGACCTCAAGCGACCAGGCCTCGTTGGTGGGTTCGATCCCGACACGGGCGTTGAGCAAGGCGAACGGCTGCTGCACCTTCAACGGATCGAGGTTGGAGCCTGTATTGTAGCTCGACGTCCATTTGAGCGACGCGGACGACAGGAAGTTGAGATCCGAGGTCATCGGCTGTTTCGACGTGAAGCCGCCGGTGACGTTCCACTTCGCCGCATAGGGAAGCTGGTTGCCCGACAGGCGCGTCAGGTTCGGCAGCGGCGGAGGGAAATCGCCGAACTTCGTATCGGCATAGGTCGCGCCGGCGTTCAGCGTCAGGCCCTGAATGCCGGTGTTGTACAGTAGGTCGAGGTCGACGCCCTTTGACGTCACCTTTGGGATCGAGGTCACGACGAAGCTGACCCCGGTGTAGGTGTTGAGCTGGAAGTCCGTGTACGTCTGGTAGAAAGCAGCGATGTTGGCGAGCAGCCGCTGGCCGAGCCAGCTCGTCTTGGTGCCGATTTCGTAGCTTTCGACCTTTTCGGTGGCAAAGGACGTGTCGGGATTGATGACGCCGATCGCGGTGCGGGCGCGATCGAGGTTGAAGCCGCCCGATTTGAAGCCGTTGGCGTAGGAGCCATAGGCCATGACGCTGGGCGAGAAGCGATATTGCAGCTTGGCCGAGCCGGCCCAGCGGTTTTCCGGGCGGCGCTGCTGCGTCGTCACATCGTTGAACGCGACATCCGAGGTGGGCGAGCAGAGCGCGGTGATCGCCGCCGCCGGGAGCCGGCGCGCGAGGGCGGCGGCGCAGGCGTTGGCGGGCGAGGTGTTGGTGTAGTGCGAGGTCGTGCGCTTGACCTCGTCAGTGTAGCGGATGCCCAGCGTCAGATCGAGACCATCGGCGATCGTGAAGGTATTGTCGGTGAAGACCGCGAAGGACGAGGCGCGGTGGCGGTGGAAATCGCGCTGGCCGGTGTTGGGCACGAAATTGCTGCCCGCGGCGATACCGGTGAGCGCCGAGACCGCATTGGGATTGGTGCCCCCGGACAGCAGCAGGCCGAAATAGCGTTCGTAATCGCTGCCGAAGAAGGTGTTCTGGCGCGCTTCCAACCGCTCGTCGGCGTAGAAGACGCCGAGGATCGAGTTGATCCTCTCGCTGTTATAGGCGAGCCGCGCCTCCTGCGAGAACACCTTGAACTGGTTCGAATTGCCGTCCGAGCCCCGATACCAGATGTCGGCGGAGGAATAGTCGATGTCGACGCCGCTGTTCGACTTGTAATAGCGATAGGCGGTGATCGAGGTGAGGCTGAGCGTGTCGCTCAATTCCCAGTCGAGCTGGCCCGAGACGCCGCGGTCGCGGATGCGGAAATCGGTTGGGCGGTTGGCGTAGGTGATGCGGTCGAACGGCTTGCCGTTGCGCAGCGTACCGGCGTCCGGCGCGAGCGCATCGACGAAGGCGGCGGTCGGCCCGGCGATGCTGGGCGCGTTGACGCAGCAATCCTCGTCGCGTTCGGACCAGTCGCCGATCAGCCGGATGTCGACCCGGTCGGTCGGGCGGATGAGCAGCTGGGCACGTACCGTCCAGTTGTTTTCATTGTCGGCGCGCGTGCTGGTGCGCGGGCCGGCGCCGGTGCGCACCTTCCAGAAGCCGTCGCGTTCGCGCTTCAACGCGAAGATGCGGCCCGCGACGGTATCGCCGATCAGCCCGCCGGTCGCCGCGCCGGACACGGTCCAGGCGTTGTAATTGCCGTAGCTGCCGACGAATTCGGCCGATGGATTGAAGCTGGGCGAGGCGGAAATCACGTTGATGACGCCGGCCGACATGTTCTTGCCGAACAGGGTCGATTGCGGGCCCTTCAGCACCTCCACCCGCTCAAGTTCGCCCAGGTCGCCGAAGGCGACGCCGCTGCGTGCGCGATAGACGCCGTCGACGATCGTGCCGACCGAGCTTTCAAGGCCGGGATTGTCGCCCACCGTGCCGACGCCGCGGATACGGATCGAGGTTTGCGCGGGCGAGGTGGAGGAGGTGACGTTCAGGCCCGGGGTGATCGTCTGGAGATCCTTGACGTCGCGCACGCCGGCATTTTCGAGCTGCTGCTGGTTAAGCACCGACACCACGACCGGCACGTCCTGCAGCCGCTGTTCGCGCTTCTGCGCGGTGACGATGATCTCGCCGTCGTCCGCCTGTGGGCTGCGCGTGGCGTCGGCCGTGCTGGTGGCGGGCACCGGTGCGGCGGGATCATTTGCCGGATTGGCGCTGGCCGAAGCGGCTTCCTGCGCCGCCGCGCTGACCGAGACGGTCGATATCGCCAGCGCAAGGATGGACGCGGTAGAACGCAACATCACATTTTCCTCCCATAAAGACGTGCGGCGCGTGTCACGCCGTTCTCGTTCTTCGCCGGTCGCAGAACCGGCATGTTCTTGTACGATCGGAAAGGGTGCGGCGGACCTGCCACTTGTGCCAGGGTGATGAGGCGGGAAGGGTGCGCGCCGCCCGGGCGCTTGAGAGATCGCGCCAAATCCTTATATACTAAGCGTTATGGAATCGATCACCGCACCGGCCGCCGCGAAGGGACGCCCGCGCGAGTTCTGCGTCGACGAGGCGCTGAGCAAGGCGCTCGGCGTGTTCTGGGCCAAGGGCTATGAGGGCGCGTCGATGGCCGACCTCACCGAGGCGATGGGAATCACAAAGCCCAGCCTGTACGCCGCATTCGGCAACAAGGAAGCGCTGTTTCACAAGGCGCTGGACCTCTACGAGGCGGAGAAGCTGGCCTATACCCGCGAGGCGCTGGAGCAGCCGACCGCGCGCGCGGTGGCCGAGCATTTCATGCGCGGTGCGATCGACGCGCAGACCAGCAAGTGCGATCCCAAGGGGTGCCTGGGGGTGATCAGCGCAACGGCGTGCGGCGCGGAGGCGGAATCGATCAAGGCCGACGTGATCCAGCGGCGCGCCTCGTCGCAGGCCGCGCTGGTCGAGCGGTTTCGCCAGGCCAAGCGCGACGGCGACCTGCCCGACCATGTCGATCCCGAGGCGCTGACGTCGTACCTCTACGCGATCCTGCAGGGCATGGCGGTGCAGGCCGGATCGGGCGCGAGCCGTGCGGAGCTGGAACGCGTGGTCGAGACCAGCCTGATGATGTGGCCGACCGCCTGAGCCAGGCGCCGGTGCGGGGCTGAAGCCCGCCGCTTCCCTTGTCATTCCGGGGGCCACACCCGTTCTTTTGCACGGCGAATTGCAGCCGACGCGATTTCTGATCGTGCGCAAAGCCGCCAACGTCCTCTATCATTGTCGGCGCGGCCCCCGTTGGGCCGTAGCCCGGCGATGCTGAGAGGATGATCGGCTTGATTACATTGGAAGCGGTTTCGCTGCCCCGCAAACCGCGCTGGTATTCGCACCTTTACGTCCAGGTGCTGATCGCGATTACCGCCGGCGTGCTGCTGGGCCATTTCGCACCCGGCACGGGCGAGGCGATGAAGCCGATCGGCGATGGCTTCATCAAGCTGGTGAAGATGATCATCGTGCCGGTGATCTTCCTGACCATCGTCACCGGAATCGCGGGGATGCGCGACCTGAGCGCGGTCGGGCGCGTCGCGGGCAAGGCATTCGCCTATTTCCTGTTCTTTTCCACGCTGGCGCTGATCGTCGGGTTGATCGTCGCCAATGTCGTGCGCCCGGGCGCGGGGCTCAACATCGATCCCGCGACGCTCGACCCCTCGCGGGTCGCGACCTATTCGGAACAGGCGCACGAGACGACGCTGACCGGGTTCCTGATGAGCATCATCCCCGACACGTTCCTCTCGGCGCTGACCGACGGCAACATCCTGCAGACCTTGTTCGTGGCGATCCTGTTCGGCATCGGGCTGGCGATGATCGGCGAGCGCGGCAACCGGCTGCTCGTCGCGCTGAACGACGTGTCGCTTGCGGTGTTCAAGATCGTCGCGATCCTGATGAAGGCGGCGCCGGTGGGCGCATTCGGCGCGATGGCGTTCACGATCGGGCGCTATGGCGTGGGAACGCTGGCCAATCTCGCCGCGCTGGTCGGCACCTTCTACCTGACGTCGCTATTGTTCGTCATTGTGGTGCTGGGCGCGGTGGCGCGGCTGTGCGGTTTTTCGATCTTTCGCTTGATCGCCTATCTGAAGGCCGAATTGCTGTTGGTGCTGGGCACGTCATCGTCGGAAAGCGCACTGCCCTCGCTGATCGAGAAGATGGAGCGGGCGGGCTGCCCCAAGACAGTCGTCGGCCTGGTCGTGCCGACCGGCTATTCGTTCAACCTGGACGGCACCAACATCTACATGACGCTCGCCGCGCTGTTCATCGCGCAGGCGTGCAACGTCGAGCTGACGCTGGGGCAGCAATTGCTGTTGCTGGGCGTGGCGATGCTGTCGTCGAAGGGCGCGGCGGGGGTGACGGGTGCCGGCTTCATCACGCTGGCCGCGACACTGTCGATCGTGCCCGACGTGCCGATCGCGGGCATGGCGCTGATCCTGGGTGTCGACCGGTTCATGTCGGAATGCCGCAGCCTGACGAACTTCATCGGCAATGCCGTGGCGACGATCGTGGTCGCGCGCTGGGAGGGGCGGCTGGATCGCGAGCAGCTCGACGCGGCGCTGTCCGGCCGGGCGGTGCCGATCGACGATCAGCCGGCCGGGGCAGTGCCGGCCGGGTGAAGCGCGGTCAGTGCGCAGGGAGCGGCTGCACCGCGCGGCGGATCACGTCGGCATAGCCGCGCGAGATGCACTGGAAACCGTCGTAATAGCCGCGCGCCACCAGCAGCCGGTGCATCGCGCGCAGCCGATAGGGCGGCACACCCGCCGCGAGATGGTGTTCGAGATGGAAGTGAACGTCGTTGGGGGCAACGAACAGCTTCTCCCACCAGCGCGCGACGGTCGTGGAGGTGTTGCGCCGCGGATCGAGATCGCTGCGCTCCTCCGCCACGCCATGCTCGCCAATCTGGCGGAGGCGAACGATCGCGGGATAGACGAACAATTGCGCCGCCCACCACAGGCCATAGGCCCACCAGCCGCCGGCGAGCGCAAGCGCGGTGAACAGGGCGAGGTGGAACGCGACCCACGGCCATTGCTCCGCCAGCCGGAACGTCTTCAGCTCGCGCGCCAGATCCCGAACGCCGGTGCGCCCGGTCAGGTCGCGCACGAACTTGCGGCGCAGCGAGGCACGGGTGACGGGATAGGCGCGGACGAAGCCGATGTCGGGATCCTGCGGCGTGCCGGCGAAGCGATGATGCTTCAGATGGTAGCTGCGGTATTTCGCCAGCGACGTATTCATCGGATAGCCAGCCAGCCACTGGCCCGCGATCTCGTTCGCACGGCGCGAGGCGAACAGCGCATGGTGCGCGCAATCATGAACAATGATGCCCAGCCCGAGCTGGCGCCCGGCGAGCAGCAGGACGGCAAGCACGATCGTCAGCGGATTGGGCCAGGCGATCGCCAGCGCAAAGGCGAACGCGATGATCGCCCAATTGACCGCGATCGTCCAGGCGCCGCGCAGGTTGGACGGTCGCATCAGCGCCGCCAGTTCATCCTTGCTGAGAAAATCGGTGATCGGTGCGGGCTTCATGCGTAGGCTCCCCGAATGACCGGGCAACTTGTAACGCATAATTACGACGCGAGTCAATTTTCGTTACAAGACTGGCGAGCGCCCTTGTCGGCGCGATCGCTGGCACTGGGGTTCCTGTCAGCGGTGCGGCGCCCGATGCGGGTCGCCGAGCTGGTGCGGCGCGGCGAGGTAATGGGGCTGGATGGCGGCGCGATGCGCGTGGCGCTGGGCCGTCTGTGCCGCGAGGGCACGGTGCAGCAGGTCGAACGCGGGCTGTACGCGATCGGCCCTGGCGGCATGGCGCTGGACGAACGGGCACGCGGCTGGGCGAGCGCGGAAACGCGCGTGCGGGACTGGGACGGGCGATGGCTGATCGTGCTGGTCGACCATCTGGGTCGCAGCGACCGTCGCCGGCTGCGCGAACGCGAACGGGCGCTGACGCTCCATGGCCTGGCGCGGACGCCGTCGGGCGCCTGGGTGCGGCCACACAATCTGGCCGATCCGATGCCGCAGCTTGCCCGGCAGCTTCATGCGATCGGGCTCGACCGCGAGGCGACGATCATCGGCGACGCATGTTCGAGTGATGACTCAGCCTGGAAGGCGCTGTGGCCGCGCGACGCGATCGAGGCGGGGTATCGCCATTGGATCGGCGAGATGGACGCCAGCGCCGCGCGGCTGCCGACGATGACCGCCGACGGGGCGGCGCGCGAGACATTGCTGCTTGGCCAATCGGTGATCCGCGCGATCAATCGTGATCCGATGCTGCCCTCCGCCCTGATCGACACCGGGCTGCGCGCGGCGATGATCGATGCGATGCGGCATTATGATGCGGTGGGCAAAGCCGCCTGGGACCAGGTGGCATAGAGTCTGCACGGGCCCGAAGGACCTCGTGAGCGCCGCCATGAAGAATAAGCGGGGGCGGTCGAAGTAGCCGCCAAGTTGATCCAAGTTGCTCAGAAAGTTTGGCAAAGCGCCTGGCACTGACGCGACCATCCGCCCGCTCGTTTGTTGGAGGCAACAGGCAGGGGCTTCCTTGCCGGGGAATGGAGGATCAACGGAACAATTGCGGGCCGCCGCCCCAGCGCGAGGGACAAAATAGGTGTCCGGAAGCGCAAGTCGGTGAGGCGCGCATCGCTAGACCAACGACGACACCCGCGCTTCACGCCTCGGACCGCTCGCAGCACCTGCGCAAGGAAGCGTTGGCCGGCCCTTCTGCCGAACCTTGTCGCGACAGGCACGCACGATCCCCATCGCCCGTGACGCACAACAGGAGAGAATGATGATGAAGACATTTGGTCTTACCATGGCGATGGCGCTGGCCGGAACCGCGTTGCCAGCAATGGCGCAAACCCCGCCCCCGCCGCCCCCGCCCGAAGCGAAGACCCAGGCCGCGCCCTATGTGATGGCGGCGGGCAAGAGCGACCTCTACGAAATCAATTCAAGCAAGATCGCGCTGGAGAAGGCGCAGCGGCCAGAAGTGAAACGCTATGCCCAGATGCTGATCGATCACCATCAGACCACCACGGCAGCGACCATGGCCGCCGCGCGCAAGGCCGGGATGACCCCGCCACCCCCGGCACTCGATGCCGGTGTGACCGCGTCGCTGGCCGAATTGCAGAATGCGGCGCCGGGCGATTTCGACCGCCTGTACCTGGCGCAGCAGGTGCCCGCGCACCAGGCCGCGCTTGACCTGCACCGCAGCTATGGCACCGGCGGCGACCAGCCGGCGCTGCGTTCCTCCGCCAACAAGGCCGTGCCCGTCGTGCGCCAGCACCTGACCGACGCGCAGCGCATGATGAAAGCGACCGCAAAGTCCGGTAGCATGTGAATCATGAACCGCGCGCGGCGGTGATCGCCGCGCGTGACCGGGGGGCGTTGCGGCGCGGCGCCCTCCCCTTGCACATGGGCAAACCCTTATGCGGATCCATCACCTGAATTGCGGCACCGATTGTCCGGTGGGCGGCGCGCTGTACGACGGGCGCAGCCTGGGCGTTCACGGCACGCTCGTCTGCCATTGCCTGTTGATCGAAACCGATGCTCACGGCCTGGTGCTGGTGGATACCGGCTATGGCCTGAACGATGTGCACCATCCGCATGAACACGGGGGGATCCGCATCCCGCGGCCGTGGCGGGCGATGCTGAACATCAAGCTGCGCGAGGAAGATACCGCGATCCGGCAGGTCGAGGCGATGGGTTTTCGCCCCAGCGACGTGCGGCACATCATCGTCACGCACCTCGATTTCGACCATGCCGGCGGGCTGGACGACTTTCCCGCCGCGACCGTGCACGTGATGCAGCGCGAGTTCGACGATGCGACGACGGCGCACGATGCCTTTGTCGCGCGCAACCGCTGGCGCACGCCGCAGCTCAACGATGTGCGCAACTGGCGCCGATACAGCTCGGCCGGGGAGCCGTGGTTCGGGTTCGATGCGGTGCGCGACCTGCCCGGGCTGCCGCCCGAGATCCTGATGATCCCGCTACCCGGCCACACCTGGGGCCATGCCGGCGTCGCGGTGCAGCGCGATGACGGGCGCTGGCTGCTGCACGCGGGCGACGCCTATTTCTATCGCGGGGAGATGCGCACCGCGCGGCGGCGATGCACCCCGGGGCTACGCGCCTACCAGCGGCTGATGGAGGTCAGCGCGGAGCATCGACTAGGCAACCAGGAACGGCTGCGCGCGCTATCGCTGGAGCGCCGCGGTGACGTATCGATCGCCTGCGCGCACGATCCGGTCGAACTGGAGCGCTGCCAGGCGGGCCGGCCGCTATAGTAGCCCAGCGGACGGCGACAAGCGGACGAGGTGTTCCGCGGTCAGCGGCCGCGAAACGTCACGTCTTCAGCCAGAACCGGATCAGCGTTGCCACGATCCCGACGGCAGATACGCTGAGCGCCCAGATGAACGCCATCCACCCGACCCGCTGCCACAAGGGCACGTCCGTATCCATCAATGATAACCCTCCATGCCAACCTTCCCGCGGAACACCCAATAGGACCAGGCCGTGTAGACCAGGATGATCGGCACCAGCACCAGCGCGCCGACCAGCATGAATATCTGGCTGCGTTCGGGCGCCGCGGCCTCCCAGATCGTCAGCGCCTCCGGCACGACATAGGGCCACATGCTGATCCCCAGCCCAATAAAGCTCACCAGGAACAAGGCCAGCGCGAGGAAGAACGGTCGCGCCTCGCGCCGGCGGCGCAGCGAACGGTAAAAGGCGAAGGCGATGATCGCGCTGAGCAGCGGCACCTGAGACGTGAGATAGATCGCCGGCTCGCCCAGCCATTTCTGGCGGTAATCGGCGTCGAGGCCGAGGGTGGCGAAGCTGACCAGCACGATAGCAACCAGGGTCGCCTGGAAGAAGCGGGCGGCAAGGCGATACGCGTGATTCTGCGTCGGCCCTTCCGTCTTCCAGATCAGCCAGGTGGCGCCGAGCAGGCCATAACCGCACACCACGCTGATCCCCGTGAGCATGCTGAACGGGCTCGCCCAATCTAGCCACCCGCCGGCATAGGCGCGGTCGGCAACCGTCACCCCCTGGAGCAGCGCGCCCAATATCACCCCTTGCGAAAAGGCAGCGACGAACGAGCCGGCGGTGAAGGCGAAATCCCAGCCGGCGCGATGTGCCGGATCACGCCAGCGCGCCTCAAAGGCGACGCCGCGAAAGACCAGGCCGAGCAGCATGGCGATGATCGGCGGGTAGAGCCCGGTCATCACCACGCCATAGGCCAGCGGAAAGGCCGCCAGCAGCCCTCCGCCGCCGAGCACCAGCCACGTCTCGTTCCCGTCCCACACCGGCGCGATCGCATTCATCGCCTGATCGCGCTCCGGCCCGACGCCAAAGGCGGGGAAGAGGATGCCGATCCCCAGATCGAACCCGTCCATCACCACATAGGCGAAGACCGCAAAGGCCAGGATGAAGGCCCATACGATCGTGAGGTCGATGTTGACGCCCATGGCTCAGGCTCCCGCCAGTTGCGTGGGACCAGGCGTGATGCCGGCGGTGCGGATCGGACCCGAACCCTCTGTTGGTTCGGGCTCGTGGATCTGCACGCCCTTGTTCATCAGGCGAAGGATGTACCAGGTGCCAAAGCCGAACACCGCGAAATAGACGATGATGAAGGCGACGAGCGAGGCGGCGACGGCAGGTGCCGCAAGCGGCGACACGCTGTCCGCGGTCGTGAGCAGGCCGTAGATCGTGTAGGGCTGGCGTCCGACCTCGGTCGTCACCCAGCCGGCGATCACCGCCACGAACCCCGACGGCCCCATGAACACCGCAGCGCGATGCAGCATGGGAGTATCGTACAGTCTGCCCGTGGCGCGCGCGTACAGGCTCCATAGGCCCAGCGTGAGCATCGCCAGTCCCGTCAGTACCATGATGCGGAAGGCCCAGAACACCATCCCCACCGGCGGCTGTTCAGCGAGGGGCACGGTGTTGAGCCCCGCGAGCGGGGCGTTCAGATCATGCTTCAGGATCAGCGACGACAATTTGGGGATCTCCACCGCGTGGTCGACCCGCCGCTCCTGTGAATTGGGGATGCCGAACAGGATCAGCGGCGCGCCATCAGGGTAGCTTTGATAGTGCCCCTCCATCGCCATCACCTTGACCGGCTGATGATCGAGCGTGTTGAGCCCATGCATGTCGCCGGCGATGATCTGCAGCGGGGCGACGATCGCGGCCATCCACATCGCCATCGACAACATGGTCCGCGCCGCCTCGCCGGATCGCGGTGCGTCGGCGATCAGTTCCCGGGGATCGCTGCCCTCGTGCGAGGCGACGGAATGGCCACGTCGCTGCTTAAGCAATTGCCAGGCGCCGACCGCGCCGACCGCGAAGGCCGTGGTCAGATAGGCGGCCAGAACGGTGTGCAGCAGCCGATAGGGGAAACTGGGGCTGACGATGATCGCCATCCAGTCCGGCCCCGGCACGAACTGGCCATCCGAATTCATCGCATAGCCGGTCGGCGTCTGCATCCAGCTGTTGACGCTGATGATCCAGATCGCGGAGATCAATGTGCCCGCCGCGACCATAAGCGTGGCGAAGAAGTGGAGCGACCGCCCGACCTTCTTCATCCCGAACAGCATGACGCCGAGGAATCCTGCCTCCAGGAAGAAAGCGGTCAGCACCTCATAGGCCATGAGCGGACCGATCACGGGCCCCGCCTTGTCGGAGAAGACCGCCCAATTGGTCCCAAACTGATAGGACATGACGATGCCCGACACGACGCCCATGGCGAAGGTGATGGCGAAAATCTTCAGCCAGAAGCGGAACAGGTCGAGATAGACCGCGCGCCCGGTGCGCAGCCACAAGCCCTCAAGAACGGCCAGATAGCTCGCCAGCCCGATCGAGAAGGCCGGAAAGATGAAATGGAAGCTGACCGTGAAGGCAAACTGGATGCGGGCGAGGAGCAGTGCATCAAGGCCATCGAACATCGGCGTTCATCCTCAAGAAGCGCGCAACCGCCGGACGTGTGCGGAATCTTGAGGCCGAAGCCGACCACGGCGATACCCGTAAGTCCCACAGTGGCCGGCGGACGCACGTCCGGAACGGACGGATGCGCACCCGTCGACCTTTTGCTAACCAGAGCACACCAAAGGCAGGGGAGGCAGGTCTGGTCGGCACCCGCGTCGATGGTGCAATCGTTAGGTGTTAGGTGAAATGGTAGCGAATGAGGCTCTGGGCGATAGCGTCGCAATCCTGCGGCAGATCGCATCGGAGCATGGCGCCGATATGGTGGCGCGTTTCTACGACACGCTGCTGCAGGAGGAAGAGGCGCAGCGGTTCCTCAGCCATTCGGTGGTCCACGGGCGGCTGAGCGCCTCACTGCTCGACTGGCTGACGGCGCTGTTCGACGAGGCCGATATCCGCGATTGCCCACGCCTGCAGGAAAGCCAGCGCGTGATCGGGCAGGTTCACGCGCGGATCAACATTCCCATCCATCTGGTGATGCAGGGCGCGGCGACACTGAAAGCGCGGCTGGCGCAGCTTCTCTCCGCGCGTGCGGAGCCGCAACGCTGCCTGGCGGCGCTGCAGCTGGCGCATGAGCGGATCGACGTCGCAATCATGATGATGAGCCAGGCCTATGTGAAGGACACAACTGCTCGGGCTCGGCTCGATGAGGCATACCGGCTGTTCTCGATCGATCAGGACGTCTCCACCGAGAAGGAGGCGCAGAAGGCAAGCCTGATGGAGTGGAGCCAGAAGACGCTGTTCAGCCTGTTGCATGGGGAGGCTGATCGCGGGCTAACGCGGCTGCTGGATTCTCCCTTCGGGCTGTGGCTGCGGCACCGCGCGAGCTTCATGTTCGAACGATCGGTGATCTACCAGGACCTGCTGGCGGAGACGCAGCGGATCGACCGCGTGCTGCTGCCCGAACTGGAAACGACTGGCGGTCCGAACCAGCGCATGGAGACGCTGTCCGAACTGCAGGCCGCGGTGAGCCGGGTATCGGCGCTGGTCATGGAGCTGTTTCAAAGCCTGACGGCGCTCGAAAGCGGGCGCGACCCGCTCACCCGCGCGCTGAACCGTCGGTTCCTGCCGGCAATCCTCGGGCGGGAGATCGAATTCGCCACGGCGAACGACAGCGGGCTGTGCATCATCCTGCTCGACGTCGACCATTTCAAACGGATCAACGATCGGCACGGGCACCAGACCGGTGATCTGGCGCTCCGTCAGGTGGCGCAGATCGTCATGGATCATGTGCGACCAAGCGACTTCGTCTTCCGCTATGGCGGCGAGGAATTCCTGATCGTGCTTAACGAAACGCACGCCGGGCAGGCGCACGAGATTGCGGAACGTATCCGGGCTGCATTGCAGAAGACGCGGATCGATGCCGGGAGCGACGATCCACTGGCGATCACCGCGTCTATGGGGGTGGCGGAGCATCATGGCCATCCCGATCAGGCGCATCTGATCAAGGCTGCGGACGCAGCGCTGTATCGGGCGAAGGCGGCCGGCCGCAACCGAATCGAGATAGCGCCGACAGCGAGCTGATGCCGCTCCCCAGCGCAGTCAGCACGAGCGGCTGTGTCGGCCAGCCGCCTTGCGTTCCAGTTCCTTGGCCAAGCCCTACAAACGACAACGCCGCCCCGAAGGGCGGCGAGCGTGTGTGTGTANACCGGGCTGCTCCACCCCGCGACACTTGGTTTTGTCCGTTATGGAAACACGAACGCCTCCGTGATTAGCGGAGGCGACGGTGTGTCCTTGATGGACGACAAGATGAATGGGTTCGTTTAATCGTACACACGCAAGCTGCAATGCCTGGCGACGCCCTACTCTTCCATCGCTTAGGCGATAGTACCATTGGCGCAGTCGGGTTTCACGGCCGAGTTCGAGATGGGATCGGGTGGGACACCGACGCTATGGTCACCAGGCAATGAAGCCTGCGGTGTATCCCCATGAAGTGGTACTTCATGGGGGCCCCGGACAAGCTGGGCCTGGCCGGGACGTACGGTTCTAAAATCGATGCACACTTTACGTATGTGTTGT
>NZ_JAKNQR010000017.1:0-22536 GCF_036890205.1 Sphingomonas panaciterrae | reverse complement strand
GCTCGACCTCATCGAGGTCGAGGTTACCGTCACCGGCGACCGGTGGCTGGAAAAGCTGCTTCGTGCCTTTCCCGACGGCCTCCCGCAGACCCGCAAGTTCTCGACCTTCGCCCGCAGGATGGCAGACGGCGTAGATCCTCTCGCCGATCCCGACGCCGCGCTGCTGACATGGATGGACACCGAGGAACGGCTGTTCATGACCTATGAGCGGCATATCGTCGGCGAGCGACTGCAGCAGGGGTTCATCAACGATGGCGTCGCTGACGTCGACGGGTTCGTCCGGTATTCGCTGGGCGTGCAGAACCGCCGCAAGTCGCGGGCGGGGTTCGCACTGGGCCACCACGTCGAGGCACTGATCGAGCTGCATGGCGTCGTGCATAAACGTGAAGCCACCACTGAGAAGCGCAACGGGCCGGACTTCCTGTTCCCCGACGAGGCGCGCTACCATGATCCCGCCTGGCCTGCCGGCAGGCTGCTGATGCTGGCGGTCAAGACCAGCTGCAAGGACCGCTGGCGACAGGTGCTCGCCGAAGCAGATCGCATCCGNGGCGCGCTACCATGATCCCGCCTGGCCTGCCGGCAGGCTGCTGATGCTGGCGGTCAAGACCAGCTGCAAGGACCGCTGGCGACAGGTGCTCGCCGAAGCAGAT
The DNA here is from genome assembly GCF_036890205.1 of Sphingomonas panaciterrae. Classification (NCBI taxonomy): domain Bacteria; kingdom Pseudomonadati; phylum Pseudomonadota; class Alphaproteobacteria; order Sphingomonadales; family Sphingomonadaceae; genus Sphingomonas; species Sphingomonas panaciterrae. The sequence continues at coordinate 21,886 of NZ_JAKNQR010000017.1, read as the reverse complement.
CGCATCCGTTCCAAGCACCTGCTGACGCTCGAGCCCGGCATCTCGCAGGCGCAGACCGACGAGATGCGCAAGGAACAGCTCAGGCTGGTGCTCCCTGCCGCGCTACACGAGTCCTTCCGCCCGTCCCAGCAGAATGACCTGAACAGCGTAGCTGCTTTCCTCGAACTTGCCCGAACGCTCAGCTGACCTTCAAGCCGCCGGGTACACCGTCACGGTCGCGTCGGTGCCGAGGCTCACCAGCGCCTCATCGCCGTCGAGAAACGCGGTCAGGCGGGCGAGCACGTCCTTGAACGGCCAGCGCTCGCGCCCCCGCAGCGTGCATTCCCAGACCTCGGCCACCCGCCAACCCTCCTCCAGCAGCTGCGTCCGGGTCCGCGCGTCGCGCGCGATGTTGCCACCGATCTTGTCGCGCCAGAACTGCGGTCGCGTGCCAGGCCAGCGGAACAGGTGGCAGTCATGGCCATGCCAGAAGCAGCCATGAACGAGGATCACCGCCCGCCGGCCGGGAAACACCATGTCAGGACGGCCCGGCAGGCGACGGTCGTGGAGCCGGTAACGGTAACCGAGCGCGTGAAGGCCGCGGCGGAGCATCAGCTCCGGCTTTGTATCCGCAGGCCCGATCCCCGCCATCATCCGGCTGCGGACTGCGGGCGGGACAATGTCAGCCAACGGCTGCCCGTCGCGTGCGCGGCTTCTTCACCTCCGCTGCGTCCAGCGCGCGCAGCAGGAACGGCTCCATGTAGCGTGCGACAGCGTCGATCACCGGCACGACCACGGCATTGCCGAACTGGCGATAGGCCTGCGTGTCCGACACCGGGATATGCCATTCGCGCGTGCCGTGCTCGAAGCCCATCAGCCGTGCGCATTCGGTTGGCGTCAGCCGCCGCGGGCGCGTGCCGGGTTGGTCGATCAGAACCTCGGAACCATCCTTGTGGTAGCGCGCCGACAGCGTGCGCGTGACGCCGTCCTTTCCGAACAGGCTGAAGCCGAACCCGTTGCCGGCCGCCTCATGCTTGAGGCGGTAAGCCTGCAGATAGTCCCACAGCTTTGGCGTCAGTGTGTACTTCGCATCGACCTCATTGTGCGACTGGAGGATCGCGCCGAGCTTCGGCCACTCTTCCTTCGGTGGGATCATGCGGTCAAAGTCGTCGAAGCTGAACCCCTGATCCTCGCGAAACCCGGCGATGAAGATGCGCTCGCGCTTCTGCGGCACCCACGGCTCCGAGCTGATCACCCGAATGCTGATTTTATAGCGGAGCTCATCCTCAAGCGTGCGGCGGATGATCTCAAAGGTACGCCCCCTGTCGTGCCGCTGCAGGTGCTTCACGTTCTCGAGCAGGAAGGCTGCAGGCCGGTGATGGCGCAGGATGCTCTCGATCTCGAAGAACAGGTTGCCCTGGTGCGCGTCATCAAAGCCATGTGCGCGGCCAAGCGAGTTCTTCTTCGACACGCCAGCCAGCGAGAACGGCTGGCACGGAAAGCCGGCCAGCAGCACGTCATGCGCCGGGATCAGCGCCGGGTCTGCACCATAGGGACGGATATCGCCCACCATCATGTGATCGGGACCATCCGCGAAGTTGCGGCGGTAGGTCTCGTTCGACCAGCGATCCCATTCGCTGGTGAACACGCACTTTCCGCCGATCGCCTCGAATCCCAGTCGCAGCCCGCCAATGCCGGCGAACAGGTCGATGAACCGGAACGCCGCTGGCCCCGCAGGCTTTACCCGCGCATCAGCCAGCTGACTGACCTGCGCCACCGCTTCCTCAGGCGCCTTGCTCGCACCACTAAGATAGCGCCGCACCTGCCGCTCGGACTTCTGCACCGCAGCACCGACCTCGGGTACGGACATGCCCGACCGGCGCAAGGCGGTTCTGAAGCCGCTGTTGCGGAGGGCCATCTGATGTCCTTTACAAGAAAACTGGGTGAGTTCCGGACATCTGGCATGACAGCCGCACGGGAGCAAGCGTTCTCTTTCCGTTTCGCCACAATCCTTCTTTTCGGGACGTCCACGGATCTGAACCGCCTGTCAGTCCTGACCAGGTGCCATGACATAAAGCTGGCCGCTACTGCGGGAGCGATAGACGATCAGCTCGGCCGCCTCGTCCTCGCCCGCGATCTGAAGCCAGACAGGCCCACTGCCCGGCTCGGGTGACCGGTAATCCGGAGAACCTTCCAGCAACGCTTTCATGTCATCTGGCAGGGCGCGCAGGCCAAGCTCTCCGGCAGCATGGAAGCCGGTCATGTACGGCAGAATGTCATATCCCGCCCTGAGCTGCTCAACGACCGCGGCCAGTTCTTCGTGTTCGGTCATCACGTAGAGGTTCTCTCCTGTCGTATTCGAAAAACCGGGGTATCAGCTGGCCACCAGATCGGCCGATAGCGGCCATGGGATGAGCCGCCGCATTCCTGCGCTTCCTCCCGCAATCAGCCGGTTCGCCTTTCCCGAAACAGGCTTCAACCAGATCGCGTGAACTCAAGCATGCTTTCGGTAAGCACTCCCGCGGGTTTTCCGTCTCAGCAAGTCGCACCCCTCGCCGTGAATACCGACTCTGCGATCCGTCAGGTGCGGAGATTTTATCTGGTGCGCACAACCCGCAAAAGTCTCAAGCACAGGCGTAAGCCGACCAGATGCGTTCCACTTCATCGAACGAGCCGAGCAGGACCGGTACGCGCTGGTGCAGCGAACGTGCCTGCACATCCAGCAGCGCTCCATCGCCGCCATACGCCGCGCCACCCGCCTGTTCGACGAGATAAGCCATCGGGAACGCCTCGTAGAGCAGGCGCAGCTTGCCATGGGCAGATTGGGCTCGCCCGTCCGCAGGGTAAAGGAAGACCCCACCCCGGGTCAGGATACGATGGACGTCTGCCACCATCGATGCTGTCCACCGCATGTTGTAGTTACGCCCAAGCGGACCTTCAGTGCCGGCTTGGCAGTCCTCGACGTAACGCCGTACCCACTCCGGCCAGTGCCGAATGTTTGACGCGTTGATGGCGTATTCCGTTGTCGTCTCCGGAATGCGCATGTTCTCGTGCGTCAGAACAAACGAGCCGATCTCGCGATCAAGGGTAAAGCCGAAAACGCCGGTGCCTACTGACAGCACAAGCATGGTCTGCGGCCCGTAAATGGCATAGCCGGCGGCGACCTGATCCCGGCCCGACTGCAGGAAGTCGGCCTCCTCGATTTCGCGACCAACCGCAGTGGCAGGAGCCTTGAGGATCGAGAAAATCGTGCCGACCGACAGGTTCACATCGACATTGGAGGAGCCATCGATGGGATCGAAAAGGAGCAGATATTCCCCGCGCGGATATCGGTTTGGAATAGGGTGGATGGCCTCCATCTCCTCGGAAGCAAGTGCCGCCAGCTGGCCGCCCCATTCGTTCGTCTCCAGAAAAATCTCGTTGGCGATGACATCTAGCCTTTTCTGCACCTCGCCCTGAACATTCTCGCTTTCGAGGCTACCGAGCACGCCGCCCAGCGCGCCCTTGCTGATCGAATGGTTGATTGCCTTGCAGGTGCGCGCGACGATCTCGATCAGGAAGCGCAGCTCGGCAGGGATGGCGCCCGCGCGCTGCTGCTCGAGGAGGAACTGGGCCAGATACTTCTGTCGCATCACAATCCTTCAGTTTACCGGGTGTAGCTCTCGAAAATGCATGGACGATCGAGCGGTGCAAAACTTCGTTCGCCCGAAACGAAACGGGATCGTCGCACGCTCAACGCTATTCTGCTGGTGCAACACCGTCAGCGTTGACCAGGTCAGCGCCCACCAGCGTACCACGAAGTCGAACACGCTTTTCCACCATGTCCACCGGCGTGCGTTGGAGCTCAAGCAGGTAGCGGCCCCCGATGTCGCGGCGCAGGTAAAAGGCACCACCATCCCTGATCAGCGTTCCAACCTCGTCGATCGGCATACCAATGTGTTGCATGTCCCCCTCCCTGCGGCTGTGTGTCGAGGCTGGTAGCAGCTTTGCACGCGTTGCCACATTCTGCTTTCAGCACAATGATCCGCCCACTCCTGAACTCGGCAGCATGCCTGCGGCCTGCTGCTGCCAGCTTGCGGGTATCGGCGCGTCGAGCGTCAGTGTTCTTGCAGTCACGCCCGTACGCTGCCTGCCCGCGAGGATCGCCGCGGTGACCGCGGGTGAGAGAAAGGCGAGCCGCACGACGCGCGTGATGTATGCGGCACTGACCCGCTCGCGTGCCGCAAGCCGGGTGATGTCGATCTCGCCTCGGCGCAACTCGGTCCACCAGCCACGTGCCTGCACCAGCAGCCGCGTCAGCGATCGATCGGGTACGCTGGTGCTGGCCTGACCATCACCCTGGACCAGGCGCACCGCCCTGCCCGAGCGCGTCAGCCGCACCGTTTCGCTCAGCATGATCGTCGCCGGTGCGTCGTGGTGGGTTGAGGCATCGAGCGCCGCCGCAATGTCGCTGGTGCGGCAGACCAGGTCGATGCGCGTGTCATGCACCTGCACCTGCTCGATCAGCGCAAGTGCGTCTGGCTGACGCTGGCGCTGCCTTGCGGCGACCTCCCCTGCAGCGTTCGGTGACATCGGCGTAGCGATCGGCAGGCAGGTCGAGCCAGGCCGTCGCCATCAACTCAATGGGATCGTCGAACAGCGTGGCGATTCGATTGGTGACCAGCGTCTCGATCTCGCGTGCGGGCACGCGGATGCCGGCGGCGCTATCGCCTTGGGCGAGTGCCCGACTGACGTAGTAGCGGTAGCGGCTGGTGCCGCCCTCCCCCCTGCCGGCGGGTTTGGCGGTGTGCGTGACGATCAGCGGCTCGCCCTTGGCATCAACGATCCTGCCGGCGAGCAGGCTGAGGCTGGCGCTGCGGGTGCGCTGCTGGCCTTGCGTGTTATCGGCGAGCTTTTCCTGCACGGCATCGAAGGTGGCAACGTCGATGATCGCGGGATGGTTTCCCGGGTAGATCTTCTCGCCGTGCGCGATCCTGCCGGTGTAGGTGACGCGCTTGAGGATAAGATACAGCGTACCGCGCGAGAATGGCACATCGCCCAGCGGCTTGCCGCCGTTGCTGGTGCGCAGCGGCGCGATGATCGCCTGCTCCTTCAGCTCGGTTTCAAGCTGGCGCACGTTGCCGAGCGCGAGGTAGCGGGTGAAGATGTGCCGGATGATGGCGGCGTGCTCGTCGACCACGGCGAGGCTGCGACCATCAGGCTCGTAGCCGAGCGGCGGCGTGCCGCCCATCCACATGCCCTTGGCCTTGGATGCGGCGATCTTGTCGCGGATGCGCTCGGCGGTGACCTCGCGCTCGAACTGCGCGAATGACAGCAGCATGTTGAGCGTCAGCCGCCCCATGCTGCTGGTGGTGTTGAATGCCTGCGTGATGCTGACAAAGCTCGCATCCGCCTCCTCGAACGCCTCGACAAGTTTGGCAAAGTCGAACAGCGAGCGGCTGAGCCGGTCGACCTTGTAGACCACGACGATGTCGATCCTGCCGGCCGCGACATCATCCATCAGCCGCTTGAGCGCAGGGCGCTCGAGCGTTCCGCCCGAGATGCCGCCATCGTCATAGCGTTCCGTCAGCTCGGTCCAGCCCTGCGACGCCTGGCTGCGGATGTATGCGGCACAGGCCTCACGCTGTGCATCGAGGCTGTTGAAGTCCTGTTCCAGTCCCTCGTCGGACGACTTGCGGGTGTAGATGGCGCAGCGGATCGGGCCGGTGGTTTTGATCATGGCCTTGCTCATGCTGCCACCTTCTTTCTGAGACCGAAGAAGGCCGGTCCTGACCAGCGTGTGCCGGTGATCGCGCGGGCGACCTCACTCAGCGAGCGCCACTCGCGATTGCCCCAGCGGATCACCTGATCGCTTCCGTCGCTGCTCACCTCAACCGTGACGACATGCACCCGGCCGCCCCATTCGCGCACCAGCCGCATGCCGGCGTTCGGGCGTGTCGTTCTGGTTTCCCCGCGGGCGAGCTGGTCGAGCAGGCGCGTCGTCTCGCGCGTAAGGCCGCCCAAGCGCCGCGCCTGGATCTCCCAGGCAAGCGCCAGCCGCAGCAGTTTCGGGCTGACCTTCGGCACCGTGCCGCCGGTCTCGGCCACCCAGCGTCGCCGCAGTTGGCCTGACGACAGCCCATCAAGCAATGCGATCTCGGCGTCGATGTCCATCATGCTGCCTCCACGATGCGGTAGCAGGTGGCGCCGTCGCGCTTGCTTTTTGCCAGCGTGCGGCCTTTCCTGCGAAAGCCGGTCAGCGCAGCGCGTGTCGTGTGCGGCAGCCAGCCCGTGGCCTCGACAAGTTCGGTGAGCGTAGCGCCCTCTCCTCGCCCGAGTAGCGCCAGCACCAGCGCCGCCTTGGTCTGTTTGGGTGCAAGTGCAGCAGCCGGTGCACTGGTTGTGCTCGGCGCTGGCGCCTCGTCCACCCCAATCGCAACCTTGCCGGCCACAGTGATGAACATGCCAAAGCGGGTCACTCCGTCGATGCGCCACACGCATTCAGGCGTGGTCGTCTCACGCTCTTCGACCAGCCCGCGCTTCACTAGCGACGTCATGGAGCGGGCGATGCCGCCTGCTGGTGCGGTGATGCTGGCGGGCAGCGGATAGAGGCTGCCGTTCTCGCGCTGTGAAGCCTGGCTCAGCAGGATGGCCTGTGTGTCGGTGAGGGGCATGGGTGGTCTCCGTCTCGGAACCGGCGTCAGTGCCGGTCCCACCACCCAGAGCCCGGTCGATCAGATCGGCCGAGCGTGTGAACCGACGCGATCAGCGCTGCGGCTCACATCTGCAGCAATGCTCTGTTGCTGCGCGAAGTCGAGCGGATTGTGGCCTCAAAAGGCTACACAGCTGCGTCGACCGAAAGCTCCGACGCGAACTGCCCAGTGGGAGCGTCGCAGATAACCCTCGGAACGTACGAGATTAGCAACCCAGTTTCGCGGCACGCGAGTTCGAGAGCGGGCAAAGCCTCCGAAGGATGTCGTGAAACTGACCTTGGGTCAGAGCGGGATCATTCGGCGAGAACGATCTCAAGCGCTTGGTTGTGATTCAATGTTTGGTAATGGGTTAAGCAGGCCTTTCATGCGATTCCGCTTGCTGCCCACCTCGGAATCTGCCGGGCGGGTGCCGGAACAGTTGGCATGACGGATGTTTTTAGAAGTCGCGATAGCGTTCCAGAATCGCGCTCGTCACTCCGTTGGTCCAACCGAACCCGTCCTGCGTCGGATATTCCCCGCCGCCGCCCGGCTTGCGCTCCTCAACGTCATACTTTTCCAGCATCTTGCCAGTCGCGGCAAAAGCCGCCTCGACCGTTCCCAGCCAGCGCGTCGCAATCTCGCGCGCCAGCTGCCCCTGCCCGCTCCGCTCGAGCCCGGCGATCGCCACCCATTGCAGCGGCGCCCAGCCGTTGGGATTGTCCCATTGCTGCCCGGTCCGGATCGGCGTGGTCCTGAGCCCCCCGGTCGCCAGCAGGTCGCGACGTACCGTCGCCGCGACGGCGCGCGCCTGCTGCGGCGAGGCGGCGCCGGCGAACAGCGGGAACAGCATCGCTGCCGACACTCTAGGTGTAGGCGCGCGCGCCACCCGGTCCCAATCGGCGTAGCGCCCGTCCTTGGCCACCCAGAAATAGCGGTTCAGCGCCGCCCGTCGCTTTGCCGCCATCACGCCGAACCGCGCCGCCTCCGTCCGGTCTCCCGCGGCCGCCGAGCGCCGCGCGATCGCCTCCTCCATAATCAGCATCAGGCTGTTGAGATCGACCGGCACGATGTCCGTTGTCCGGATTGAGGCGAGCCGCTGCGGATCGGCAAGCCAGCGGCTGCTGTAATCCCACCCGCTCTCGGCGCCCGCGCGCAGGTGGCGATACATCACCTCCGCCGGGCGCGACGAATCCTCCTTCGCAGTGATCACGTCCTCGGCGAAGCTTTCGTCACGCGGCAGCGGGCGATCGTCCCAATAGCGGTTAAGCAAGCTGCCGTCGGGCATCCGCACGACGCGCGCGCACGCCCCGCTCGCATCCAGGCACGACGCGCCCTTCAACCAATAGGCGTGCTCCTTCTTCAGCGCCGACAACCGCTTGGCAGCGAGCGCCGGATCATCGTCCTTCGACAGATCGAGCATCAACGCATAGAAGGGCGGCTGCGAGCGGCCGAGATAATAGGTCCGCATGCCGTTGGGAATGTGGCCGTAGCGCTCGATCGTATCGGTGAAGTTCGCCAGCATCGATTCCACCAGCGGCTGCTGCCCATCCACAGCGAGCCCGAGCATGGTGAAATAGCTGTCCCAATAGTACATCTCGCGGAAGCGCCCGCCGGGCACGACATAAGGCTGCGGCATCGGCAGCAGCGACGATCCCGCGACCGCGGCGTCGGGCTGGCGCACCAGCACCGGCCATAGATTGCGAATATGCCGCCGAAGATCGGTCGCGCCGCGATCGTTGACGCCGGGGATGGTGAAGTTCGCCAGCACGAACGTGCGCAGCGCTTGCGGAGTCGCCGGCTTCTGGCGGTTGTAATCCGCCATGATAGCCTGCGGATCGCGCTTGGGCGCGGCATCGGCAAAGGTCTTGCTGTCGGGGAACAGCCGCCCGGTCTGCACCGCGGCGAAAAGGTCGCCATAAAGTGCGGCGGGCGATTGCTGCGCCGCCAGCGGCTCGGCGAGCAAAGCGGACACAACCACCGACGTGCTTACCAGCGATTGCCATAGTTTCATGGTCGTATCCTCTGTTACTCGAGCCCCAGATGCCGGTCGAAGAACGTGGACACAAGCCGGTACGCCTCGATCGATTCGGGCATGTCCGGCCACACGAAGAAGGCGTGGCCGAGACCGTCAAACAGCTGCAGCTCACTCTGCACGCCTAGGGAGGCGAGCCGCCGATGCTGCCAGGTCAGTACGCTTGCGGCGAAGTCGCGGCTGCCGGCGAGCTGGAGTGTGGGCGGAAAAGCGCGCATCAACGCGTCCGATGCGAGCGGATATGCGAGCGGATCGTCCGCCGCGACGCCGGCCATATAGGCCGTTGCCAAGGTGGCGGGCAGCGCACCGGCGCGGATCGGCTTGCCCGAGGTCAGCGGGTCGGAGAGGTAGGCGCTGTCGCCGGCATAAGGCGCGCCCGTGCCGCAGAAAGTGCCGATCGCGCCCGGCCGCGGGAGCTTGTGGCGCTGGAACCAACCCACCGACTGCGCGGTGATGATCCCACCCGCCGAACAGCCGTAGATGCCGATATTCTCCGCCCGGTAGCGCTTGAGCAATGCGCCGTAGACCGCTGCCACGTCCTGCGACGCGGCGGGGTAGCGGTGCTCGGGCGCAAGGCGGTAATCCACCGTCACCACATTCACGCCCATCGTCGCGGCGATCGGGATCGCCTCCACCAGGGCGCCGCTGCCGCTGCCCCACATGAAGGCGCCGCCGTGGACGTTGATCAGCACGCGGGCCGTGTTGCGCGCGCCGATGCCTTCCGTCGGCGTGACCACATCGACCGGCACGCCGCCCATCCTCTCGCGTCGCTCGATCGTGCGGAACAGCCGCCGCATCTCGGCAAGTCGATCATCGTTGTAGCGGCCCCAGAAGGCACGCGCGGCGGCGATGTCGTTCCCAAAGTCCGGCGGCCGGATTGCCTGCTGGCGGACGATGATCCGCTTCGCCTCCGCGCTCAAAAGCGAGGACGGCGGCAGCGATAGCGCGGGCACCTGCACCGTTTGCGCCACCACAGGCGCGGCTAGCACCGCGGTCACCAACGCAGTTCTATACTTCACGTCCCCTCCATTTCGCCGGTGTTGCACAACAACATCACCAATGGAGCCAATATACAAGGTGAACCGCCGCGCGGGTCGACTGCACATCATTTTGGGCCTATTTAGATGCTCGTTTAGACCGCGCGAAAGCAAGCGGCCGATGCAAAGGGGGTAGGATCATGCTTTTCACGTTCACTGGCCGTCTGTTGATCGGCACCGCCGCCGCCGCGCTGCTCGGCGCGCTTCCGGCCGCCGCGCAGAACAGCCCCACCGATCCAGCCGGCGCGCAGGCCGCCGACATCGCACAGCGCGCCGAGCCGGAGACGGGCCTCGTCGACACCGAAGCGCAGACCGGCGAGGATATCGTCGTGGTCGGCACCGCCGGCGGCGGCACGCGCCGCCAGGATGCGTCGTTCGCGGTCACTTCGCTCAGCAACGACGCGATCGAGCGCGCCGCGCCGAACAGCACCGCGGACCTGCTGCGCACCGTGCCGGGCGTTATGGCGGAAAGCTCGGGCGGCCAGAGCGGCGCCAACATTTTCGTGCGCGGCTATCCCTCGGGCGGCGACGCGCAGTTCGTGACATTCCAATACGCCGGCACGCCGATCTTCGCGCCGCCGACTTTGTCGTTCCTCGAGAACTCGCAGCTGATCCGCCTCGACGAGACGGTGCAGCGCGTCGAGGCCGTGCGCGGCGGCACTGGCTCGCTCTTCTCGAACGGCCAGCCGGGCCTTACCGTCAACGTTGTGCCGCGCATCGGCGGCAGCGAGTTCCACGGCCTCGCCAAGATCTCCTACACCGATTTCGACGAGATCCGCGGCGATGCCTGGATCTCCGGCCCGCTGAGCGAGGACACCGGCTTCATGGTCGGCGGCTATTACGCGCAGAGCAATGGCGTGCGCGATCCGCGTTACCGCGCGGAGAAGGGCGGCCAGATCACCGCCAACATCCATCACGATTTCGGCAACCGCGGCTCGGTCGAGCTTTACGCGCGCTACCTCAACGATCGCGGCCAGTGGCTGCTGCCCATCCCGGTCGTGGTCGATGGCGAGGAAACCAGCGATTATCCCGGCTTCGACCATGGCACCGGCACGCTGAACGGGCCGGATACGCGCGCGGTGCAGAACGTCGTCGGCAACACCGTCGACCTGCAGAAGGGCCGCGGCGCCCATGTCATCAACACCGGCTTCACCTTCGACTATGAAGTTCTCGACGGCCTGCGCGTGCGCGAGCGCATGAGCTACATGGGAGGCAACGCCGACACCCGCGGCCTGGTGCCGAGCGAGGCGCCGGTCTCGGCGTCCGTAATGGCCACGCGCCTGGCCGGGGCCGGCGCCACCGTCTCCTCGCTGGTGTACGCCAACAGCGACGGCGCACTGGCGAGCGGCGCGAGCACGCAGGTGCTGCGCGCCGGCATCTGGGAAGTGCGCAAGAAGATCTCGTCCTTCGTCGCCGACTCGGCGCTGGAATGGACCGCGGGCAACAACAAGCTGACCGGCGGCTTCTATTACACCAACTTCACCTCGCGCGATCGCTGGGCGCTGGGCAACCAGGTGCTGCTGACGGCGGAACCGAATGCGCGGCGCCTCGACCTCGTCGTGGCCAATGCCGCCGGCACCACGCAGCAGGCGACGTTGCGCGGCTTCACCAGCGGCCCCGCCTTCCAGGTAAGCGCCTGGTACGAGGGTGAGGACTATGCATTCTACGCGGTGGACGAACTGCAGATCACGCCCGAGCTGCGCATCGACGGCGGCCTTCGCTGGCAGCGCCACCTGATCGACGCGGTGCTGAGCACCTCGGGCGCCGGCGTCAACCTGGATGGCAATCCGAACACGCTCTATGACAATACCGCGACCGTGCTCGGCCCGCAGCGCGCGATCAGATATCGTGACGACGCGTGGTCGTGGACGGCCGGCGTGAACTACGACTTCAGCCGTTCGATCGGCGTGTTCGCCCGCTACAGCCGCGGCAACAGCTTCCCGCAATTCGACAATTTGCGCGAAGCCTCACCGGCGAACATCGCCAACAACACCGGCCTGGCGGTTGTCGCCGAAGTCGACACGTACGAAGGTGGCCTGAAGCTATCGACTGACGTCGCGAATCTCTACGCCACCGTCTTCCACAACAAGTTCGACGGCCTGGCGACGACGACGATCATCAACGACGTGCCGACCAGCTCGAACGGTGGCGCCAAGGCTACCGGCGTTGAGGTGGAAGGCGTGCTGCGCCCGTTCCAGGGCTTCAGCCTGGCGGCCGCGGGCACCTACCTCGACGCCACTTATCGCGATTTCTTCACCGGCAACGGCGCGATCGACAACACCGGCAACCAGGTGCAGCGCCAGCCCAAATGGACGTGGCGCGTGACCCCGGCGTACGAACTGCCGCTGGGCAGCGTGCGGCCGTCGTTGTTCGCGACGCTGCAATACACCGGCGATCGCTTCTCCGATCCGGAGAACCTGCAGATCCTGCCGAGCTTCTACCAGCTCGACGCCGGCGTGTCGGTGACGGTGATGGATCGCGTCCGCCTGCAGGTGACCGGCAACAACCTGACCGACGAACTGGGCCTGACCGAACAGAACCCGCGCATCATCGGCGGCCAGGGCCAGGGCGTGATCCTAGCGCGCCCGATCCTCGGCCGCTCGTTCCGCTTCAGCGCGGCGTTTGAGTTCTGACACCTCATCTCCCCGCGGAGGCGGGGATCCATACACGCAGCGCATCGACCGAGTCGAACCGTCGGCATTTATGGATTCCCGCCTTCGCCGGAATGACGGGCGGGAGTAGGAGCGAGGCATGGACAGACGCGACCTGTTGAAGGGGATGGCTGGCGTCGCCGCGGCGAGCGCCGCACCGGCCTTTGCCCAGCCCACCGCCAAGCAGCGCAACGTCCTGCTGCTGATCTCCGACGATCAGGGGCTGGACCTTAGCTGCTACGGGGTGCCGATCCGCACTCCGCGGCTCGACCGGCTGGCGCGTGAGGGCACGCGCTTCACCCAGGCCTATGCCGCCGTATCCTCGTGCAGCCCGAGCCGCGCGGTGATCAACACCGGGCTCTTTACGCACCAGAACGGAATGTACGGCCTCCAGCACGACGTCCATCACCAGTCGCTGCTGCCCGGCGTCGAGACGCTGCCGTCGCTGCTGCGCCGGGCCGGCTATGCCACCGCTTTGGTCGGCAAGAAGCACGTCGGGCCGGACAGCGCCTTTCCGTACGAGACGGAGCTGGTGCCCGAACGCTCGGGCATCCGCGACGTGCGCGAGTTGGCGATCGCCGCCTCCAGCTTCATCCGCTCGACCGACGATCGGCCGTTCTTCGTCACGGTGGCGTATAGCGATCCGCACCGCGCCGCGGTCAATTACGGCAACGACCGGGCGTGGTCGGGCGTGACGCCCGACGAGTACGAGCCACGCCGCGTGCCGATCCCCTCACACCTGCCGGACCTGCCGGCGGTGCGGCAGGACCTCGCCGAATATTATGAAGCGCTCAGCCGGCTGGACACGGGCGTGGGCATGATCCTCGACGATCTCGCCGCCACCGGGCGCGCAGACGACACGCTGGTGATCTTCCTCAGCGACAATGGCCGGCCGTTCCCCGGCGCCAAGACCAACCTCTACGATCCGGGGCTCCACCTGCCGCTGATCGTCCACGCGCCGGGCAGCAGGCCCGCGGTGAGCGATGCGATGGTGAGTTTCGTCGACGTCGCGCCGACGGTGCTGGAATGGACCGGGGTGGCGCCGCCGGCCGCCTACGCGCTGTCGGGCACGTCGCTGCTGCCGCTTCTCGGCCGACCCGGCGATGCCGCTCGCGACGCAGTGTTCGCCAGCCACGATTTCCACGAGATCAATCAATATTATCCGATGCGCGCCATTCGCACGCGCACGCACAGCTACATCCTTAATCTCGCCTGGCAGCTGCCCTATCCTGTCGCCGGCGATGTCGCGGGTTCGCCCTCGTGGAAGGCGATCAGCGCCGATCCGTCGATCCGCCTCGGCAAGCGGACCCAGGCGGCTTATCTCCAGCGCCCGGCCGAGGAATTGTACGATCTCACCCGGGACTCCGACGAACTGGTCAATCTCGCCGCCGACCCCGCCCACGCCGGCATCAAGGCAGCGCTGGCCGAGCGCCTGCACACCATGCGCACTGCGACCAAGGACCCGTGGCTTGCCGGCCAGACCGATCCTTACGCGCACGTGGGCCAGCACTGATGGCGGGAATCGATCGCCGCGGCGTCTTGCTGGCCGGCACCGGCGGCGCCTTCGGCCTCTACACCTTCGCCGCCGCCGCCAAGCCGGCGCCCAAGCAGCTCAAGCTCCGCCGCACGCCCGCCGCGAAGCCGAAGAACATCCTCGTCATCCTCACCGACGATCACCGCTACGACGCGATGGGCTTCATGAAGGCGCAAAGCTTCGGCGACACGCCGACGCTCGACCGGCTGGCGCGCGAGGGCGTGCACTTCCGCAACGCCTTCGTAACCACCGCGCTCTGCTCGCCCAGCCGCGCGTCGATCCTCACCGGCCTCTACGCGCACCAGCACCGTGTCGTGGACAACAACCACCCCATTCCGCCCGGCCTCACCTATTACCCCGAATATCTCCAGACCGCCGGCTACGATACCGCGTTCATCGGCAAATGGCACATGGGGATCGAGTCCGACGCGCCGCAGCCCGGCTTCGATCGCTGGGTCAGCTTCAAGGGCCAGGGTCACTATCTGCCGCACGCGGACGGGCTAAACGTCGACGGCCGCAAGGTGCCGCAGAAGGGATATATCACCGACGAGTTGACCGACTATGCGCTCGACTGGATCGGCCGGCGGGACGGCAAGCGGCCGTGGATGATGCATCTCGCGCACAAAGCGGTGCACGCCGAATTCATTCCAGCCGACCGCCACATGGGCCGCTACGACAAGGAGGTGTTCCGCTATCCCGAGAGCATGAAGGCGGGCGTGCCGGGCCGGCCGATGTGGGTGGAGAACCAGCGCAACAGCTGGCACGGCGTCGATTATCCGTACCACGGGACGCTCGACATCGGCGATTATTACAAGCGCTACATGGAAACCTTGCTGGCGGTCGACGAGGGCATCGCGCGGATCATGGACCTGCTGGAGAAGCGCAGCGAACTCGACGACACGCTGATCTTCTACATGGGCGACAACGGCTTCATGTTCGGCGAGCACGGGCTGATCGACAAGCGCGCGGCGTATGAGGAGTCGATGCGCGTCCCGATGCTGATGCGCTGCCCGTCGCTGTTCGGCGCGGGCGCGGTGGAGGAGGTGGTCGCAAATATCGACGTTGCGCCAACGATGCTCGCTGCGGCCGGACTGGAGGCGCCGGCGGGGCTGGCCGGATCGGACATGTTGCCGCTTATCGGAAGCTCAGCCGAGGTGCCGTGGCGCAAGGAACTGATGTACGAATATTATTGGGAGCGGAATTTTCCGCAGACGCCCACCGTGCACGCGCTGCGCGAGGATCGCTACAAATACGTCCACTTTCACGGCATCTGGGATCTGGACGAGCTGTACGACCTCGCCGCCGACCCGCACGAGAACGACAATCTGCTGACCCGCCCCGGCCATGAGGACCTCGCCGAGCGGATGAGCGCCAAGCTGTTCCGCCTGCTGGAGGAGACGAACGGCATGCAGATCCCGCTCAGCGCTGATACCGGCGAGCGTAACGAACGGCGCGATCCGTGCGGGACCGAGCAAGCATCCTTTCCGCCGCGCTTCTTCCGCCCGCCCGCACCGTGAGGATCGCACTCGCCGCCATCTTGTTGCTGGTTGCAGCCCCTGCCCCCGCGCGTGAGCAGGCGGTTGACGTCGTTGACCCGTTCGTAGGTACGCTCGGCGATTTTGGCCAGCTCACCCCTGCCGCCGTCGCGCCCTACGGCATGGTGCAACTCGGGCCCGACACCGCGCCGAAGAATCATGCCGGGTACGACTTTGCGGCCAATCAGCTGCGCGGCTTCTCGCACACCCGCGCGGTGGGCGTGGGCTGTGGTGGCGGGGGCGGCGACCTGCTCGTCTCGTTGCTGCCTGACGGTGCCACGCCGCTCGCGCCGATGGACAAGGCGAGCGAACGCGCGGGCGCCGGTCGCTACTACGTGACCTATGCGGGTGGCATCACAGCGGACATGACCGCGACGCGGGGCGCCGGGCTGCTGCGCTTCACCGTGTCCCGTCCCGGCCGCTACATACTGCGCGTCGACGCCGCTCATGCTTATACGAAGCGCCACGCGGCAACGCTCACCGCCAACCAAGGCGAACTGCGGGCGACGATGACCGCCGGCACGGTCTGCGACCAAGGCGCTTACACGATCCACAGCGCCAGCCGCATCACCGTCGAGGGGCGACCAAGCAACGGCGTGACGGTCCGCGGATCGGCCGCGACACTCCCGCTCGATCTCAGGCGCGGCGCGGTGGTGGAAGTCCGCACAGGCCTTTCCACCGTCGATCCCGTCGCCGCCGCGAGCGTCCGCGACGCCGAACTCGGCACCCGCCCTTTTGCCGCCATCCTGCGCAATACCCGCGCTCAGTGGCAGCACGAACTCTCGCGGATCGATGTGGAGGCGCCCCGCGAGCAGCGCGCGCTCTTCTACACATCGCTGTTCCGCGTCATGCAGACGCCCGTCGCGATTGACGATCCGGACGGCCGCCACCGTGGTAGCGACGGCAAGATCCACCGCTCCGCGCCGGGCGAGACCCGCTATACCAGTTGGGCGCTGTGGGATAACTATCGCACGCAGCTGCCGCTGATCGCGCTGATTGATCCCGCGCGCGCGGCCGACATCGCCCGTTCGCTGGTCGCGCTATACGGCGAGGACAAGCAGCGCTGGTCGACGCGCACCGAGCCGTTCCTCACCGTGCGCACCGAACATGCCGGCATCGCGCTGCTCGATTTTCGCCGTCGCGGCATCACCGGCTTCGACGCCCGCGCCGCGCTCACCGGCATGGTGCGCGAAAGCGACACGCTTCAGCGCGACACGCCCGACCAGCAGATCGAGGCGGCGTACGACGATTGGGCGATCGCCGAACTCGCCGCCGATCTTGGCGACACTGCCTTGTCGCAGCGCTTCCGCGTCAGGGCGCTGTCGTATCGCCCGATTTGGCGCCGGGTATTCGAGACGCTTGGCGCCGATGCCGACGTGGTCAAAGCGCGCGGGCTCTATCAGGGGACGTTGTGGCAATATCGCTGGGCGCCGGTGTTTGATCTCGACTGGATGGTCGAGACGCTCGGCCGCGAACGCTTCCTTGGGCAGCTCGACACGTTCTTCGCGCACGGGCTCTACAACATGACCAATCAGCCCGACATTCATGCGCCGTGGCTCTACGCCGCGCTCGACCGCATGGAGACGAGCGCTCGGATCGTGCATCGCTATCTCACAGAGCCAGTCGATCATCCCTATGCTAACGAGGGCAAGCGCCCTACGCCATGGCACGGTCGCAGCTTCGCGCTCGCATCACAGGGCTATGCGGATGGCATGGACGACGACGCTGGCGCCATGTCGGCTTGGTACGTCTTCGGAAGTCTTGGCCTCTACCCGCTCGTGCCGGGCAGACCGGAGTGGACGATCAGCGCGCCGTTGGTAAGGCGAGCGGCGCTGCGCCTGAAGAACGGGCAAAATCTGATTGTTACGCAAACCCCAGACAACCCGGTTGGTACGCCGATAATCACCGTGGGCAACGTCAAACAGAATAAACGATCGCTCATACTCTGACTCACGGCGAAAAAGTTTGGTTTTGGGCTGTTCGCGTTGCCGATCAGCGGCGGAGGCCCAGCTTCTGTCGCTCAGGCATGATTAAATCGCTCAATGATGGTTTAGGCCCTATATTCAGGCCGCATGGACGATACACTTAGTCGTTAGGACCCATCACTGGCCTTTCGCGCTGGCCTCGATTGCCAATAGCGGCCTTCTATTCATCCACGCCGATCAATATTTTTAGCAATCCCGGTCAACCGCTCGGAACGGCTTGGATGAGGACAAAGCCGTCGTTCCGATGCCGCAGGTTGAGCGTCGGCTTTTGTCGGAAGCCGACTTTCAGCGCTTGTCTGTGCGGCGTGGCGTTACGACTAAAGCTGGGCCGGAAGGAGACTGGCAGCTTATGGGGCAATGCGGCGTGGAAGCGGACTTCGTTCGAGCGGATTGATGCGCTTTGAGGTCAGTGGCCGAATGCTGAGGCAGAGGGTGGCGCTCGTCTGCCCCAAATCGACGCTGAGACCCCTTTCCGAGAAGGAACGCGCATTGAACACAGGCGCCGTTTTGCCACCGATGCGGCCATGCTATTGCGATGTGAATCAGGGTGCGGCCATCCGGCGCACGGGGGGCAGATTGGACGGTCGCCGGAATGATGTATCGCTATGAGGACCTTAGCGACGAGCAGTTCGAGACGTTGATCATTCTACTGTGCCGTCACCTGCTGGGCGCCGCGGTCAAAGGATTCGCCAAAGGTGCCGATGGCGGCCGGGACGCGAAATTCGTCGGTACCGCCGAGCTGCATCCGAGCAAAGCAGCACCCTGGGTCGGCACTACGATCGTCCAGGCCAAACATACCAACGGTTACAACAAGCATTTCAGCGAATCGGACTTCTACAGCACCGGCTCGACCAATACGGTGATCGGCGAGGAAGTGCCGCGGATCCGCAAGCTTCGCGATGCCAAGCAGGTCGACCATTACATGCTGTTCGCCAACCGGCGACTGGCCGGCAATGCCGACCAGGCGATCACTGCCCATATCGCCACGGAATGCGGGCTGCCCGAAGCATCCGTCTATCTGTGCGGGATCGAGCGACTGGAGCTATGGCTCAAGGAATTCCCCGAAGTCGCCAAGCTCGCAGAGCTCGACCCGGTCGATTCACCGCTGATCGTATCGTCCGACGAGCTCGCGCTGGTGGTGCAGTCGTTCGCCAGTCATGATACCGCGATCAGCGAGGTCCTCGACGCGCCACCGGGCGAGCGCACGAGCTATGAGAAGAAGAATGCGGTCAACAACATGTCCGCAGAGTATGCCAAGGAGCTGCGCAAGCGCTATCTGAAGGACACTGCC
This sequence comes from Sphingomonas panaciterrae, assembly GCF_036890205.1. Taxonomy (NCBI): domain Bacteria; kingdom Pseudomonadati; phylum Pseudomonadota; class Alphaproteobacteria; order Sphingomonadales; family Sphingomonadaceae; genus Sphingomonas; species Sphingomonas panaciterrae. Next base: position 3,171 of record NZ_JAKNQR010000017.1, on the reverse strand, counting down.
CAGATTCGCACGTTTCTCGCCGCGCCGGAGAATATGGAGATCCTGCGGTCGTATGAAGCCGCGGTGGAGGAATTCCAGCTCAAGATTATTGCCAAGCGCAAGGACCATCAGAACTTCGACTCCGTGATGAACTATATCATCGATCTGCTGTTTCAGCGCGATCCGGTGCTGCGCCAGACCAAACACAAGCGGCTCACGCGGGCGCTCGTCTTTTATATGTACTGGAACTGTGACATCGGCGAGGTGGCGGATGCTGAGGCCCAGTAAACACGCACATCCCGACCGGACGGTCATCAACGTCGCCTTGCTGGTGCTGATGCGGCTTAAGGCCAAACGCCTGTGCGACTATGGTTCGCTGTTCGCCTATGCGCGCAAGGCGGTCGTCGGCGGGGATGTACTGTTCCTGCCCTCGTTGAATTTTCTCTTCCTGATGGGCCTGGTGGAATATCATCCTAAAACCGATGCCCTCGAATATGTTGGCCCGAATGAAGCCGTCTAAGCTCTACTCGAACAAGCCCGACACCTTCGCGCCGGTCGAGTTCACGCCCGAGCTCAATGTCGTGCTCGCCGAGATTCGCCTTCCGGAGAATCGCGACCGCGACACCCATAATCTGGGCAAGACGACGCTCGGACGCCTTCTCGATTTTGGGTTTCTCGCCGGGCGCGATCCGAAGTTCTTCCTCTTCCGACATCTCGACCTGTTCCGCGAGTTCGTGTTCTTCCTCGAGATCGAGCTTGGGAATGGGAGCTATGTGACCGTCCGGCGCGGGGTAGAGGACGCGAGCAAGATCGCTTTCAAGAAGCACGCTGTCCGCCATCAGGACTTCACCACCCTGACCGATAGCGACTGGGATCATGTCGATGTTCCCTTCGAACGCGCTAAGGAACTCCTCGATAGCCTGCTCGATTGGAGATCCCTCAAGCCTTGGCATTACCGCAAGGGCCTTGGCTATTTCCTGAGGTCGCAGAGCGATTTCGGCGACGTGTTCCAGCTCGGCAAATTTGCGAACAAGCACGCCGACTGGAAGCCCTTCCTCGCGCACATCCTCGGGTTCGACGCCGGCATCATTGTCCAGCACTATGAGAAGACGGAGGCGCTCGAGGACAAGCAGGCCCTAGCCGCCACAATCCGTCAGGAGATGGGTGGCGACATCGAGGATGCGAGCAAGGTCGACGGCATCCTGTTGCTCAAACGGCAGGAGGTGGACAAGAAGCAGCGGCTGCTCGATGCTTTCGACTTCCGGACGCAGGACAAGGTCGACACCAAGCAGGTGGTCGACCACATCGACGAACGGATCGCGGCGCTGAACGCCCGGCGCTACTCGCTGATGCAAAACCGCAAGAAGATTATCGCGTCGCTTGAGGAGGATCAGATCCTTTTCGATCCCGATGACGCCAAAGCCCTGTTTGAGGAAGCCGGCGTTTTGTTCGCCGGCCAGGTAAAGAGGGACTTCCAGCAACTCATCGCCTTTAACAGGGCGATCACTGAAGAGCGCCACGGCTATCTCGTCGAGGAGCGCTCGGAGATCGAGGCGGAGCTCAAAACGATCAACGGCGAGCTGAACACCCTCGGCAAACGGCGCTCGGAGATGCTGGCCTTCCTCAGCGCGACCGATTCCTTTGCCAAATATAAGCGCGTGTCGGCCGAGATGGTCACCCTCCGCGCGGACATCGCGACGCTGGAGCGGCAGCGCGAGTTCGTCCACCGTCTCCAGCAATTGCGGACGGAGATCCGCACGCTCGCCGAGGAGAAAATCCACCTCCAGACCAAGATCGAGGCCGATGTCGAGGCCCGAAGCGCTGACAAGGACAGCCTGTTCTCGTCGATCCGCCTCTACTTCAATGAGATCGTCGAGGAAGTGATCGACAGCAAGGCGCTGCTCAGCGTCGGGGTCAACCAGTACGGACATCTGGAATTTCGCGCCGAACTGCTCGACGACGCCGGCAACGCGACCAGCGCGGACCGCGGTCATAGCTACAAGAAGCTCCTGTGCATCGCCTTCGACCTGGCGGTGCTGCGTGCGCATCTGGACGAGCAGTTTCCGCGCTTCGCCTATCATGACGGCGTGTTCGAATCGCTCGACGACCGGAAGAAGGAAAATCTGCTTGCCGTGATCCGCCGCTACACCGCGCTCGGAATTCAGTCGATCATCACGCTGATCGACTCGGATCTTCCAAAGCGCTCCGCCGGCGAACCTGTTTTTGCGCCCGACGAGATCGTTTCCCAACTGCATGACGAAGGGGATCGCGGGCGCCTGTTCAAGATGAAGGCCTGGTAGCCGCCAGGCGGGCTCCGTCAAACCAAATGCACCGGGTGCCCGGGCCGGGTGATCAGCGTAGGGTAGAGGCATGCCGCGCCCCCGCAAGCCAGCCTCGCCGTTCCGCTACTTCAACTCGTCCCCGGAGGTGATCCGGCTGGTGGTGCTGATGTACGTGCGATTTCCGCTGTCGCTGCGTAACGTGGAGGACCTGCTATTCGAGCGCGGGATCGACATCTGCCACGAGACGGTGCGGCTCTGGTGGAACAGGTTTGGTCCCCTGTTTGCCGGCGACATCCGCCGCCAGCGGGTCAGCCACATGCGCGGCTTCCGCCACTGGCGCTGGCACCTCGACGAGATGTACGTGAAGATGAACGGCGAGATGGTCTACCTGTGGCGCGCAGTGAATCACGAAGGTGAAGTGCTCGAAAGCTACGTCACCAAGACCCGCGACAAGACAGCGGCACTCCGCTTCATGAAGAAAGCGCTCAAGCGCCACGGCTCGCCCGACGCGATCACCACCGACGGGCTGCGCAGCTACGGCGCCGCAATGAACGAGCTCGGCAACCGCGAGAAGCAGGAGGTCGGTCGCTGGGCCAACAATCGGGTGGAGAACTCACACCTGCCGTTCCGACGACGAGAGCGGGCAATGCTCAGGTTCAGGCAGATGAAGACGCTACAGAAGTTCGCCTCCGTCCACGCTACCGTTCACAACCATTTCAGCCTAGAACGCCATCTCGTCAATCGGCAGACCTACCGGGAACGACGCTCCGCCGCTCTGGCGGAGTGGCTGGTGCTCGCCAGCTAGGCCGCCACCTTCAAAGACCGACGTGCATCGTGTGGAGAGCGGTTCGCGTTAGACTGACAGCACCCCGACGAGGGATGCCGAGTTGGTCCAGCGTGCGCTTGGCCG
>NZ_JAKNQR010000016.1:0-24280 GCF_036890205.1 Sphingomonas panaciterrae | reverse complement strand
GACTGTCATAGTCGATGGACCACTCAGAAGGGGGCAGCTCAATCAGGCGCGTTATCCGAAGTTCACCCTCAACGATGCACTGCTCAATCCAAGCGAGTTTGTCGTCGGGGCTTGCCTTCCCGAACCCTCTTGCGGTTTGCCTCGGTAACATGGATCAAATACCATCTCGGAAGAGAGGGATGCCATGACAAACCCGCTGCTCGCCAAACTTGGAGCCGTCGCAAGCCTCTCTGCCGACGATCACCGCGCGATCGAGATTATCTGCACCGGCACGCGAATGATCGGCGACCACAAGGACATTGTGAGAGAAGGGGAAAAGCCGGAGCATATCTACATCATGCTCGATGGCTGGGCGGCCCGCTATAAAACATTGCCGGATGGCGGGCGCCAAATCACTGCTTTCCTTCTTCCGGGCGATATCTGTGACATGGGTGCCGCGGTCCTCAAGCAGGCGGACCACAGCGTCATTGCCCTAACCCAGGTTACGGTTGCTTCCGTCACGCGTGCCTCGCTGATCGAAGTGACGCGAGAGCGGCCGAGCCTTGCGCAAGCATTTTGGTGGGCCGGCCTCGTTGATGAGGCAGTGCTGCGCACCTGGATCGTCAATCTCGGGCGCCGCGATGCCCATGCCCGGATCGCACACCTGCTTTGCGAATTACACGCTCGTATCAAGCGCGTCGGCCAGGTTCAGGATGGCGAGTTCAGCTTGCCTTTGACCCAAGAGCAGCTTGCGGATGCACTCGGCCTCACGTCTGTCCACGTCAACCGAACGCTGCAACGACTGCGCACCGAAGGATTAGTCGCGCTGCGCAACCGTAGGCTGACAATCCTCGATACAGAACGGCTTGGAGAGGCGGCAGGGTTCGATTCCGGCTATCTTCATGCCTCGGCGGCTTAGCTGTAGGCGAGCGTCTGATTGGCCGGGAGCGTCGGAAAGCACATGCCACATCCAGCTGTGGAGCGCGCGAAGGAGACGAATCGCAGGTGGTTTGAGAACCATCCAGGGCGAGAACGGCACCTTGCATATAATCGGGTTCGCACCGGCACTCGACCAATTATCGTAAGCTCAGGAGAGCGGAATGACAAATGATCCTCCTGATGAGCGGTCTTTAGCGGTTTACGAGGCCCGTGCTCGCTTTCACGCGAGCACGCTAGCTCTGGTGGAGGAAGCCCTTGCTGGCCTTGGCAGCGCTGAGCATGAGCAATTGGCAGCGCGCGTCCTTACGCTCCGCGAGCAAGCTCGGTGCGGCTTACGCGTGATGAAAGCGCTCGCCGCCGCATGGTGCCGCGATCTTACAGAGCGCCAGGAGCGACGCGATCAATGGGAAATCGAGATTCAGCAGCGCTACAAACACCTTGCTGAGCGCCGGCAGCAGCGCAGATGAACCAACTGCTCGCCTCGAAAGTCCACGCTTGGATCGATTCAGGCACCGCCTGATGCCATAGGCACACTCGAACGGCTCGCCAATTTTTGCCGCTATCAGGAATGTCAGGCGTCGAGAACCTCCGCGATCTTGGCCGCGAGCTGGTCGATCCCGAAGGGCTTGGGGAGGAAGTTCGTGCCCGGATCGAGCACGCCGTTGTGGACCACGGCGTTGCGAGTGTAGCCTGTCGTGAAGACGACCTTGAGGCGGGGAAGCAGTTCCACAGCCCGATCGGCAAGCTGGCGCCCCGTCATGCCGGGCATGACAATATCGGTAAACAGCAGCGTCACGTCCTGTCCGGCCTCAATCATCGCCAGCGCCTCAGGCCCATTGCCGGCATGGATGACGGTGTATCCAAGCTCGCGCAGCGTCTCGACCGAGTTGTTGCGGACCCGCTCCTCATCCTCGACCACCATTATGATCTCGGTCGCCTTACCCTGCCTGATAGGCGTCGACACGCGTCGCGCCACAGGCACTTCTTCACCCCAGAAGCGCGGCAGGTAGAGCTTGAAGGTCGTACCGTGCCCCACCTCGGAATACACCCGGACGTGCCCGCCCGACTGCCGGGCGAAGCCGAATACCTGACTAAGCCCCAGGCCCGTGCCCTTGCCGACTTCCTTGGTGGTGAAGAACGGATCGAAGGCATTGGCCAGCACCTCCGGTGACATGCCGGTGCCGGTATCCGTCACCGCGATCTGCACGTACTGGCCTGAGGCGATCTCCGCCTCGCGAGCGTAATCGTCGTCCACATGGACATTGCACGTTTCGAGGGTGAGCTTGCCACCTTCTGGCATGGCGTCTCGTGCATTCACTGCCAGGTTGACGATGACATTCTCCAGCTCAGTCGGGTCAGCCTTCGCCTTCCACAGGCCCACCCCGAGGATCGTTTCAAGCTGCACCAGCTCGCCCAGCGAGCGTGTCAGCAACTCGGCCAAGCCAGACACCAGTTTGTTGGCGTCTATGGCTTCGGGTGACAGCGGCTGCTGGCGGGAGAAGGCGAGCAAGCGTTGGGTCAGCGTCGCAGCGCGGGTCGCGCCTTCCATGGCGCCATCAAGGTACTTGTTCACGTCGCTCTCGCCACGCGCGAGACGGCGCTGCGCAAGGTTGAGCCCGCCTATGACGATCGCAAGCATGTTGTTGAAGTCGTGCGCGATCCCGCCCGTGAGTTTGCCAAGCGACTCCATTTTCTGGAGCTGACGAAGCTGGCTCTCGGCCGCAGCGCGCCGATCGGTCTCGACCCTGATTTCGGTGCTGGCTTCAGCCAGCGCGACGCTTTGCTGATCCACACGCTGGCTGAGCCGCAACAGGGCCTCGGCGCGCTCGACTGCCAGCCAGGTCATCCCGGCCACTTCCTTCACCAGTGAAATCTCGGCCGAGGTCCAATGGCGCACCTCGGCATGGTGGAGATAGATGCCAGCCTGCCACTGCCCGTCGTTCATCAGCGGCACGCACAATCCGGCCAATACACCGGTTTCCGCATAGGGGAGAAGGTCACCACCGTCGTCATAGCGGCTGTCGCTGAAGACCAGCGTCTTACCGAGGCGGCGCTGACGTTCTGCACGTTGGCCAAAGCCGCTGACCGGCTGAACTCCGTTGAGCGGCACGAGCGTGCCGTCCGTCCAGTTTCCGCCGTGGCGCATCTGGGTGGCCCCGAGCAGACGATAAAAGCCGGCCCGGTGAACACCCAATCTCCGGCCGAGCGCTTCCGCCGAGATGCGGATGATCGTTTCGGGATCGGCGGTTACGCGCTGCCGGGCGGTCAGCTCCACCACGAAATCGCGCTCAGCCTTGGCAGCACGGAGCGCCAGGTCCGCAGTCATCCGATCCGTAATGTCATAACTGACACCAGGGAAGCGTATGCAGCGTCCGTTCTCATCGCAGATGCACCGGCCCTGCGCCGAGACCCATCGAACGTTTCCGCTTCCGTCCAACAGGCGGTACTCGGATGTGAAGGTGCCGCTCTGTTCGAGGGCCGCGGCGATCTCGCCTTGCACGCGTGCAAGGTCATCGGAATGAATGCCTGCGAAGAATTCGGCGATCGGAGCACCTTTGGCCGCCCGTTCGGGATCAATGCCGTAGAGTGTCGCGAAGCGGGTGTCGGCCGTCACGCGATCAGCCAGAATGTCCCAGTCCCACACGCCGATGCTGTTACCGGCGGAAAGCGCCGTTTGCAGGCGCTCATCGGAGGCAGCGCGCTCCCGCTCGGCCACGACCCGCGCCGTGGTTTCGCCGGTGATGCAGAGCAAGCCGGCAATCTTGCCATCATTGTCGAGTACCGGGGAATAGGTGAAGGTCCACCAACTCTCCTCCGGGACGCCCTGACGCCTGAGATCGAGCGGCATGTCAGTCATGGTGCGACTCTCGCCGGCGAGCGTCGCTGTCACCAGCGGCTCAATCTCCTCCCAAATGTTGCTCCAGACTTCCCGGAACGGACGTCCCAGCGCCGTTTCGACCCGATAGCCGAGGATCGGGCGATAGGCGTCGTTATAGAAGCATAGCAGATCAGGCCCCCACGCCAGGAACATGGGCCTGGGGCAGGCGAGCATGAGAGCCAGCGTCGAGCGCAACGCAGGCGGCCACGTCTCGGCAGGTCCGAGCGATGTGTCCGACCAATCATGCTCCGCAATTTCACGCTGTGTAGGGCTTTCGATCGTCATTCTAGGGGTTTAGGATAAAATGAATAAATTTTGTAGCACAGTGGCTGGCAGGCAAGAGTCAGCGGCCAGCTTGCTGGGAAAGGCTCCGATTGCGATAGCCAAATTGGGGGAACGGCTGATCCTGAAGCGTCGGACCGCATCCCTCACGGTGGGAGGAGATTAACGGCCCGCAAAGACCGGTCCGTGGCGATTTTCTGCTTTCGTTCTCGTCCCGGCTGACTCATAGAATCACCATGCCGATCATGGCCGAACATCGCTGGCTCTATCCGATCGACTGGCCCGAGCTGTCGAGGCTGATCCGGTTCGGACGCGCGAATGGCCGCTGTGAGCATTGCCGACGCCCCCATGGGAAGCGCGTCTTCCACTTGGGCGATGGCCGCTGGTGGGACGCCGATCGCCGACAATGGCGCGATGGGCGCGGACGCCGGGTCCGCGCACCCGCCTCCAGCGTCATAGCGATCGTCCGTGTTACGCGGGTCTATATCGCGTGCGCCCACCTAAACCATGATCCGACCGACAACGCACCGCGCAACCTCGCGGCGCTCTGCCAGCGATGCCACATGATCCATGACGCGGCCGAGCATCGGCGCCGGCGTTGGCTGAACGCCTACCGGCGTCGTGCACTGGGCGATCTCCTCGCCCTGCTCGATGCGCCGCCCCGTGGCGGCGTGGGGTGTGCCACGTGGCACACCTGCGGCGGTTTAGGGGCTGGCTAGATCCGCTGCGCGAACGTCATGCCCTGGCTGACCGGCGCGCCGCGATCGGATGTGGAGTTGGTCTGCTCGGCTTGTCGATCCCGCAATTCACGAGCGTGCGCTTCATATTCGATCGCAAGGAGGCGATGCGCCGAGGCAGCTTCCGCGCTCGTCGCGGCTTCAGCCGCTGCCTTCTCTTGTCGCGCACGCTCCTCATAGAAACGAAGATCATCGCCGGAGTTTAACATGAAGCGGTCGTCGGTCATGCGGGACTCACTGTGAAAGCACGGGCAGGCGCATCCAATGCCTGCAACCGCCTCGAACACTATAACTTAAATAAGGATAGCAGAGGCGATCTCGACAAGCTGCGCCGAGATTACGATGGCATGACGCGATGACACTATCGGGTAATTTATGAGTTAAAGTTGGGACTGCCAAGAAGACAATCATGCCCCGCGGTGACAAGTCGAGCTACACAGACAAACAAAAGCGCAAGGCCGAGCATATCGAGGAGGGTTATGAGAAGCGCGGCGTGTCCAAAAAGGAAGCCGAAAGCCGCGCCTGGGCCACGGTGAACAAGGAATCCGGCGGCGGCAAGAAGTCCGGATCAGGGCGCGGAAAAAAAGAAAATCACGAAAGCTCGCGCAAGGGCGGCTCCAGTCAGAGCGCGGAAAAGCGCTCAGCCGCTGCCAAGAAGGGTTGGGAGACTCGCCGTCGCCAAGGGAACGGGTGACGCCATTTTGATTTCGGCGCCTATGATGACAGGAAGGAACCATGCCCGTCACAGGATGGATGCTCGATCGGCAAGAGCGCGAAGATCTTCTCCAGCGCTTTCCGCCCGAATGGCCGGATGTGATCGCCGATCATATCACGCTCGACGCCCATGCCGCGCAGGCCGATCCGCTGCCTGATTCCAAGACTGCCGAGATCGTGGGCGGCATCAACGATGGCGAGGGCCTGCAGGCGATGGTGGTCGCGATCGACGGCTCGACCGATCGTCCCGATGGCAGCACCTATCACATCACCTGGTCGCTCGACCGCAAGCGCGGCCGCAAGCCTGTCGAAAGCAACGACGTCATCGCCAAGCGGGGCTGGCGTCCACTCAATGATCCGGTGCCGATCCGAATTCGGCCCGCGCGGTTCTAGGCGATGCAGCTCTATCTCGACTGCGACGGTGTCCTCGCCGATTTCGACCGGGCCGCGACCGATCTGCTCGGGATGCCGGCCCGCATCTTCGAGAAGCGCCGTGGGATCGGCGCCTTTTGGCGTGAGCTGGCCCGGCATCCCGACTTCTACGGCACGCTCCCGCTGATGCCTGACGCGATGCGGCTATTCGAGGCGGTACGCCATCTCTCCCCCGTCATTTTGACGGGTCTGCCGCGTGGCAAATGGGCGGCGCCGCAGAAGGTACGTTGGGCTGCGCAGCATTTTCCGGACACCCGCATCCTGACGGTTATGGCGGTCGACAAACGCAACCATTGCCGATCCGGCGACATCCTCGTCGACGATCAGCTCAAGCACGCGCATTTGTGGGAAGAGGCTGGCGGCGTTTTCGTCCACCACCATGATGCCGAGAGTTCGATCGTCAGGCTCGCCGAGCTTGGCGTGCCGGTCCGCGATCCGGCGCAGGTCGGTCCACCCCAAATCCGAACGGGAGGCGCCCGTGCCTGATTATACAAAGCTCCGCAATCGCATGGTCGATACCCATCTTGCGCGGCGCGGCATTCGCGACAAGCGGGTGCTTCAGGCGATGCGCGACGTGCCGCGCGAACGCTTCGTGCGAGAGGGCCTGGAAGAGTTCGCCTATGAGGATAGCGCGCTGCCGATCGAGGAAGAGCAGACGATTTCGCAGCCCTACATCGTCGCCGCCATGATCGAGGCGGCCGAGATCGAGCCGGAGGACCGAGTGCTCGAGGTGGGCGCGGGTTCGGGCTATGCGGCTGCCGTTCTGGGCCAGCTCGCCGGCGAGGTGTTCGCGATCGAGCGCCATGCAGCCCTTGGAAAGCTCGCAGGCGAACGCATCGCCGCCCTGGGTTATGACAATGTGGACATTCGCGTTGGCGATGGCACGCGCGGCCTCGCGGAAGAGGCGCCTTTCGACGCAATCCTCGTGGCCGCCGGCGGACCCGGCGTGCCGGACGCCCTCAAGGACCAGCTCGCGATCGGCGGGCATCTCGTCATTCCCGTGGGAGATCCCGGCTATCAGAGGCTCTGCAAGGTTACACGGATCGGCGAAAGCCGGTTTGAGGAGGAAAACCTTGGTGCGGTGATGTTCGTGCCGTTGATCGGGGAGCAGGGCTGGAAGGAAGATGGCAGGCGCGCCGCCAGCAACCACGTGCCCGGCGCCTCGCGCAACCAAACCCTGCCCGAGATAATCGCGGAAGCGGGCGAGGATCTGCCGGCGTTTGATGATCCGGCTTTCGGCGCCCTGTTCGATCGCTTCGCGGACCGACGGGTGGTGCTGCTGGGCGAAGCGAGCCACGGCACCAGCGAGTTCTATCAGGCCCGGGCCGCGATCACCCGCCATCTCATCGCCCATCATGGCTTCACGATCGTCGCGGTCGACGTGCCGCATCTTCTCCCATCATGCAGATGACAGGACGCAGCATCAGCCGTGTTTCGAACGCATCGCTGCCGAGCGTCGCGCAGCGATTGCCGATGAAATCATAGCCTTCGCGAAAGAAGGCACGCGTGCTGTCGATCGCCTAGAGGCGCGGGATGCTCATGCCGGCAGAACGAGTGGGCGCCACGTGAGTTCAGGCAGACATTGGAGCGGAACAGCTCGCCGCGGCGCTCATTCTTGTTGCCACAAGGAGAGCAAGGATGAGCACGACCAAGCACGGCAAGTCGAGCGGCGAGGGCCCGTTCACCAGCGATCTGGACGACGATCCCGGCATCGGCCAGTCGCCGGGGCTGCAGCGGACGGGCGAGGACCCCGATCTGCTCGAAGCGGACAACACGCAGGAAGGCGATGTGGAGAACGATGCCGGCGCAAACGGCGAGGCGCGTGACGGCGATCTCGGGCGCACCAACAAGTAGATGACGCCTTCGCTGCGGCCGTCGCTGGTGAACGGCCGCTTCGGCGATCCGGCGCTGTTCGTCGAGATCGCGCATGAGCGCGGCGCGGTGCTGTTCGACATGGGCGACCTGTCGGCGCTGAGCGCGCGCGACCTGCTGCGGGTGCGTGCCGTCGGCGTTTCGCACATGCACATGGACCATCTGATCGGGTTCGACGCGCTTCTGCGCATCAACGTCGGCCGGGATGCGCGGATCGATCTGGTCGGGCCGCAGGGGCTGGCCGCCTGCATCGGGCACAAGCTGGCGGGCTATACCTGGGATCTGGTGGATCGTTACGACACCCACCTGCTGTTCGTGGTGCACGAACTCGTTGCCCCGGGTTGGGTCGCGCAAACGTGCTTTCGCTTCCCGACCGGTTTCGCCGCCGAGCCGATCGGGCAGGCGGCCATCGACGATGACGTGGTGCTCGAAACCGCGCAGTGGCGGCTGCGCGCGGCGATCCTTCAGCATCACGGGCCGTGTCTCGGCTTCGCGCTGGAGGAGCATTGTCACGTCAACGTCTGGCGCAATCGCGTCGAAGAGGCGGGACTGACGGTCGGCGCCTGGCTGAAACCGCTCAAGGCGGCCATACGGGACGGCTTGCCGGGCGACGCCCGCATCGCGCTGCCCGGTGGCGGCGCGGCTGCGCTCGACGACCTGCGCTCGCTGGTCAGCGTCGAGCGGGGGCAGAAGATCGGCTATGTGACCGACGTTGCGGATACGACTGCGAACCGCCGCGCCATCGTGGCGCTTTGCCGCACGGCGGACCTCTTGTTCATCGAGGCGAGCTTTGCGGCCGCCGATACCGAACGGGCCGCCGCACGCGCCCACCTGACCACCACCGCCGCAGGCGAGATCGGCCGGGCAAGCGGCGCACGGCGGGTGGAGCCATTCCACTTCTCCCCGCGCTACGAAGGAGCGGAAGCGACCATGCTCGCCGAGGTGGCGGCCGCGTTCGGCGGCTGATCTTGCAAGTGATCTTTGGCAAGGGCCGGGCACCTTGGCCGGCCCGGCGCGTTCTCTTGGCTCTGACAGGAGAAGCAACATGCCCGCCAAGTCCGCCGCCCAGCAGAAGGCCGCCGGTGCGGCGCTCAGCGCCAAGCGCGGCGACACGCCCAAGTCGAAGCTGAAGGGCCCCTCCAAGAGCATGGAGGAATCCATGAGCGAGAAGCAGCTCGAAGAGGTGGCGCACACCAAGCGCAAGGGAAAGCCGGAGCACAAGAGCAAGGATTGAGCGATGCCGGATCACCACGCCGCGCGCGCCCAGATGGTAGACGTGCAGATCGCGCGTCGCGGGGTTCGCGACGAGGCGGTGCTGGCGGCGATGCGCACCGTGCCGCGCGAACGCTTCGTGCCCGAGGCGCTCACCGAGTTCGCGTATGAGGATTCGCCGCTGCCGATCGAGTCCGAGCAGACGATCTCGCAGCCTTTCATCGTCGCCGCCATGATCGAGGCGGCGGAGGTCCAGCCGGGCGATCGCGTGCTGGAGGTCGGCGCGGGGTCGGGCTACGCCGCTGCGGTGCTCGGGCAGATCGCGGGCGAGGTCTTCGCGATCGAGCGGCACGAACAGCTCGGCAAGACGGCGGGGGCGCGTGTCGCCGCGCTCGGCTATGACAATGTCCGGATCAGCGTCGGCGACGGGACCAGCGGGCTCGCGGCCGAGGCGCCGTTCGACGCCATCCTAGTATCGGCGGGCGGGCCGGATGTGCCCCATGCGCTCAAGCAGCAACTAGCGGTCGGCGGGCATCTGATCGTGCCGGTGGGCGAGGCCGGCGCGCAGAAGCTGTGCAAGGTGACCCGCGTGTCAGGCGACCGTTTCGAGGAGCAGAACCTGGGTGCGGTCGCGTTCGTGCCGCTGATCGGGGCGCATGGCTGGCCGGAGGACGGCGCCCGCTCGGCAAGCAATCACAAGCCCGGCGCCGCCCGCAAGCAGACGGTGCCGGACATGATCGCCGAGGCCGCCGAGCCGCTGCCCGACATCGAAGATCCGGCCTTTGGGCGATTGTTCGAGCGCTTTGCGGACCGGCGCGTCGTACTGCTCGGCGAGGCGAGCCACGGTACCAGCGAATTCTACCGTGCGCGCGCGGCGATCACCCGTCACCTGATCGAGCATCACGGCTTCACCATCGTCGCGGTCGAGGCCGATTGGCCCGACGCCGCCACCGTGGATCGCTTCGTGCGCCACCGCGCGGCGCGGCCCGGCGCCGAGACGCCGTTCCAGCGCTTCCCGACCTGGATGTGGCGCAACACCGACGTGCAGGCGCTGATCCGCTGGATGCACGACCATAATGCCGATCTTCCGATGGAGCGGCGTGCCGGCTTCTACGGGCTCGACATGTACAACATGTCGGGCTCGATCGGCGCGGTGCTCGAATATCTCGACCGGATCGATCCGGAGGCCGGCGCCGTCGCGCGCGAACGGTACGGCTGCCTGACGCCGTGGCAGAAGAACCCGGCGACTTATGGGCGGGCGGCGCTGAGCCGCGGCTATGCCCAGTGCGAAGAAGCGGTGATCGAGCAATGCCAGGCGCTGCTGCGCAAGCAGCTCGATTATGCGGCGGAGGACGGGGACGATTTCCTCGACGCGGCGCAGAACGCGCGGCTGATCGCCTCGGCCGAGCGCTACTACCGGATCATGTACTATGGCGGCGCGGAGAGCTGGAACCTGCGCGACACGCACATGTTCGAGACCTTGCGCAACCTGCTGGATGCGAAGGGTGAGGGCGCCAAGGCGATCGTGTGGGCGCACAACAGCCATATCGGCGACGCGCGCGCCACCGACATGGGGCAGACGCGTAACGAACTGAACATCGGCCAGCTCTGCCGCGAGGAATGGGGCGATGAGGTCGCGCTGATCGGGTTCGGCACGCACACCGGCACCGTCGCCGCCGCGACCGACTGGGACGGCGATATGGAGGTGAAGCGCGTCAATCCGTCACGGCGCGACAGCTATGAGCGGCTGTGCCATGACAGCGGGATCAAACAATTCCTGCTCGATCTGGCGCCCGACCGCCACGAGGCGCTGCGGCGTGCGCTGGCCGAGCCGCGGCTCGAGCGCTTCATCGGCGTGATCTACCGTCCCGACACCGAACGCTGGAGCCATTACAGCGAGGCGATCCTGCCCGAGCAGCTCGACGCCTATGTCTGGTTCGACACCACTCAGGCGGTGACCCCGCTCGGCCCCGAGCACCACCGCGGCATGCCCGAGACCTATCCCTTCGGGGAGTGATGATCGGCCCGCGTCATGGCGCTGGCGGCACGTTCAGGAGATTGTGATGAACGAAAGCACATCGGTACGATTGCACGCATTCGGCGGGCCGGAGGTGTTGCGGGTCGAACCCGTTCCGATCCCCCAGGCGCAGGACGACGAGGTGCTGGTGCGGGTGGCCGCAGCAAGCATCAACCCGGTCGACTACAAAACGAGGACGGGCGAGTTCCCGCCGGTGAGCGAGGACAAGCTGCCGGTGGTGCTGGGCCGCGATCTGGCCGGCACCATCGAGGCGGTCGGCACGCGCGCGCATTACATGCTGCGCAAGGGCGATCCGGTGTTCGCCTTCATCGATTTCGATCGCGGCGGGCAGAGCGACTATGTCGTCGTGAAGGCGATGGAGCTAGTCGCCGCGCCGACCTCGATCGACCTTGCCCACGCCGCCGCCGTGCCGCTGGCCGGGATGACGGCATGGCAGGGACTGTTCGACCACGGCAGACTGGAGGCGGGCCAGCGCGTGCTGATCCACGGCGGCGCCGGTGGGGTGGGCCATCTCGCCATCCAGTTCGCCAAGGCGAAGGGCGCAACGGTCTTCACGACGGCAGGCGCCGACGACCTGGATTATGTCCGCTCGATCGGTGCCGACACCGCGATCGATTACAAGGACGAGCAATTTGAGCATGTCGCGACCGATATCGACCTGGTGTTCGATCTGGTGGGCGGCGAGACTCAGGATCGCTCCTTTGCCGTGCTGCGCGAGGGCGGCACGCTCGTCTCGACCTTGGACGTCGCCAACCCGGATAAAGGCAAGGATCGCAACATACGCGTGCCCGAACGCTGGCTGGCCCAGGCCAATCCCAAGCAGCTCGGCGAGATCGCGGCGCTGATCGACGCCGGTACGGTGAAGGTGGCGGTCGCGGAGACCTTCCCGGTCGATGAGGCGCGCGCCGCTTATGAGCGGCTGGAGAAGGGCCATGTCCGCGGCAAGATCGTGCTGACCTTCCAGCCGCAAAGTGACTGATGCCGACGCCAAGGAACAGCAGGGCCGGCGACATCCGACGAGAGGAGAGGGGCGCCGGGCGCGGTGAAGAAGAAGTGATCGCGCCCGATACCATTGCGCGCAGCCGCCATGGTGCAAGCCGATGACCGAGCAAGTGGCGCAACTACCGATCGCCGCGCTGTGCGGGCTGTTCGCCGTCGCGGCGGCGCTGGTGTGGTTCGCCGGTACGCGGCTGACGCATGCCGTGGATCAGGTGGCGCGGCGCTTCGACCTCGGCCAGGCGTTCGCGGGCATGGTGCTGCTGGGTGGGATCACCTCGCTTCCAGAGCTCGCGGCCGTCTCGACCTCGTCGGTGACGGGCAATGCGACCCTGGCGGTCAACAATCTGCTCGGCAGCGCGGCGGTGAACGTGCTGCTGCTGGTGCTGGCGGATATCGTGTTCGGGCGCGGCGCGCTGACCGGGGTGGTGGCGAAGCCGGCCACGCTCATGCAGGGCGTGCTCGGCATGATGCTGCTGGGCGTGGTCGCGGTGGTGGTGCTGGCCGGCGACCTGCCGATCGGCGGCATGGGCGCGGGCACCATCTTCGTGGTCGCCGCCAGCCTGTTCGCAATGCGCCTGTCCTCCCGCTACGAGCGGCGCGACGCGTGGCGGCCCGTGAATGCGCCGGACGAAAAGCCTGCGGATGACGACGACAGGAGCCGTTCATCGCTGCGGCTGATTGCCGGCACGGCCGCGCTCGGCGCGCTGATCCTTGCCGCGGGCGCGGTGCTGTCGCTGAGCGCCGACGGGATCGCCACGCAGGTCGGCCTGTCCAGCGGGCTGGTGGGATTTCTGCTGGTCGCCTTTGCCACCTCGCTGCCCGAGGTCAGTTCGGTGACGGAGGCGGTGCGCGCCAAGCGCTACCAACTGGCGGTGGGCGACATCTTCGGGACGAACCTGTTCAACCTGTCGCTGCTGGCGGTGGCGGATCTGCTCAGCACGGGCGAGCCGGTGCTTGCCGCGGCCGGCCCGTTCGAGGTGATCGGTGCGCTCACCGCACTGCTGATGACGGGCGCGTTCGTCGTCGGGCTGCTGGAACGCCGCGACCGGGCGGTGCTGCGCATGGGCTATGACGCGCTGGCCGCGCTCGTCATCTTCTGCGTCGGGATCGCCGCCATGGCGCGGGTGATGCCCAGTGCGTAGCGCAAGGGGCGGCTGCGCGGCTCAGGCTTCGACCAGTTCGCTCATCGCCATCATCAGCGCGAAGCCGCCGGCGAAGGCGAGGCTCGAATAGCGGCGCCGCGGCTCGGGTTCGTCACCCTGAGCGACCGTATCCTCGACCGTTGAGAGCAGGAGCACGCCGGTCATGAAGGCCAAGGCCGCGGCCTGAAGGCTCGGGGCCGCAGCGCGCAACGCGACGAACCCGAGCCCCGCCGCCACCACCGCGATGAGCGGCAAGCCGAGCAGGATCGCGATCTTCTGGCTACGCGCCGCCTTGTCGCCCAGGTTGGCGAGCGCCGCGAAGCCGTTCGGGACATTGCCCACCACCTGGCTGGCCGCGAGCAGCAACCCGAGGCTCGAGGCGACGCTGGAGCCGGCGCCCGTCATCAACCCGTCCGTGGCGAGATCGACTGCGGTGGCGACCACCACCATCATCGCGCCGGCCGAGCCGCCGCGCCAGCGCCCGACCCATTCGGCGATGAGGACACTGGCCAGCGCGCCGCCGAGCACGGCAGCGATCAGCGCAGGCGTCTCGCCGTCCTCGATCGCGCGCGGCATGAGTTCGAGACTGATGACGGCGATGGCGATTCCCGCCGCTGCGTGCAGCGCCACGCCGACGAAGCGTCTGGTCGGGCGCGACCATAAGGCGAGCAGCCCGCCGATCAGGTTGCCCAGGCCGGGCAGCAGCGCCAGCAGCAGAACCGAGCCGAGCTCACCCATCACCAGCGCTCCCGTCGCTCAGGCCAAATCCTGCACCATGATCGCCACCGCCTGCGAATCGCCGAGGATCAGCCCGTGCCGCCACTCGCGCAGGTCGCCGCTGTCGGTTTCGAATGCGTCGAACGCGCGCCAGCCATCGTCAGCGCGCATCACCGCCTGCCTGCCCGCCGCCTCTGCCAGCGCCAGGCCGCCCGCGACGTCCCAGATGTTCGGCAAGGCAAAGCGCGCGACCTCAAGGATGCCGAGCGCGACGAAGACGCATTCGATCGCGGCGGAGCCGGTCTTGCGGCTCTCCCAGGGCGAGGATCCTTTCGGCACCGCTTCCGGCAGCCCGGCGAGCCGGCGTCGCACGGCGGGGTTCGGCACCGAGCCCGCCGGTGCGCCGTCGAAGTGAAGCGCACCGCCCCGGCGCGCGTGATAGACCCCGGCGTCGAGCCGATGCCCGGTGCTGCACCAGACTGCGCCCACCACCGGGCGCCCGCGATACAGGACGCCGATCGACGAGGCGAACAGCGGGAAGCCGTTGACGAAATTGGTGGTGCCGTCGATCGGATCGATTGACCAGATCCAGTCGCTGCCGCGGCCGGTATGTTCCGCGACTTCCTCTCCGATAATGTCGTGATCGGGGAAGCGCTCGTCGAGGCGGGCACGGATCATCGTCTCCACCCGGTGATCGACCTCCGAGACCGGATCGGTGAGCCGTGCGGGGTCGTCGCCCTTGTAGGCCAGGCTGAGCATGCCGCCGAGCGTGGCGCGGCATTCGGCACCGCCGAGCGTCGCCAGCTCGAACGCGACCTGCTCGATTTCGGCGAGAAGCGTGTCGTCGGGTTGGTCGGTCATGCACAATCTCCGGTGTCGGGCTGTGGAACGGGCAGAATGAGCGCCACTCGTCGGGACATGGTGGACAGGGTGATCGCGGCGTCGTCGGTCGGGCGTTCGCGCTTGGGATCGTCGAGGCGGCAGCAGGCGAAATCGCCCTCGACGCGGATCTTCCGGGCGCGCTCCGTCGGGACGGGGCAGGGCTGGGCGCAATCGGCGCGAAGCCAGTCCAGCATCGCCTGGCGATCGCCGGGGCGCACCAGCAAGGCGTCGAGCCGGCCGTCGGCGGGATCGGCGTCCGGGGCAAAGGCGAGGCGGGGGCCGATGCGCGGGATGTTGAGCACTTCCAGCATCAACAAGGGCCCGGACCGTCGTTCGCCGTCGAGCGTGACCATCACGTCGCTCGGCTGCGCCTTCGCCAGCGCCTCGGCAAAGGCCGCACGGCCGACTGCCTGCTTCTCCGCCTGGCCCTCGGGCGAAATGGTGATGCCCGACAGCCCTTCGCTCAGCGCGCCGAAGCCGGCTGCCTCCACGAAGCAGCGACGCCCCCAGGGGCCGCGCGCGATGCCGACGTCGATCTCGGCCGCCTGGCCCTTCGCCCATCCGGCGACGATCGTCTCGATGCTCCCTTCGATGCCGAAGCTGCACGCGATGTTGTTCAACCCGCCGATCGGCAGGATGGCGAGCGGGGGAACGGCGTGGCCCTCGTTGAGCAGCTCGGCGGCGGCGGTGATCGCCAGCGCGACCGTGCCGTCGCCGCCGGCGACCACCACGCGATCGTAAAGGTTGCTCGCGAACGCGTCGCGGATCGCGTCGGCATCGACGGGGCATGGGTCAGCCGTCATACCGGCGGCGGCGAGGGCGGCGACCAGTTCCGCTTCGCTATGCTCGCCTTCGCCGGCGCCGGCGTGAAAGATCAATGTCGTCTGCATCGTCATTGCCCATTCAACGCGAGTGGCTGGCCGAGCGCGGCGCTCGGGACGAGCAGCGGGGCAAGATCGTCGCGAATGGCTGCGCCGATCTGCGCCATGTCGTCGATCGCTTCCTGGCGCAGCAGGTCGATCGCCTTGGCCACGCCGGCGGCGCCGTGCGCGCACAGGCCATAGAGCGGAGCGCGTCCGGCGAGCACCGCATCGGCACCGAGTGCGAGTGCCTTGAGCAGATCGGTGCCGCGACGGATGCCGCCTGCCATCATCAGGGCGATCCGGTCGCCGACGATGGCGCGGGCCTGCGACAGGATGTCGAGCGGCGCGATCGACCAGTCCGCCTGCCGGCCGCCGTGCGTGCCGAGGATCACGCCGTCGACGCCGCTGTCCAGCGCGCGACGGATGTCATCGGGGTGCATCAGCCCCTTGAGCAGGAACGGCCGTTTCCAGCGCTGCCGGATCTTCGCCACCGTATCCCATGAGAGCGACTTGGGCATCTGTTCGCGGATCCAGAAGGCGCTGTCGAAAAAGCCGCGTCGATCCTTAGGGATAAGGTCCATCACATTGGCGAAGCTCGGCATGCCGCGATCGAGCGTGGTCGCCGCCCAGCGTGGATGGCGGGCGGCGTCGGCCACCGTCGCCAGACTGGGGCGCGACCTGGTGGCGCGGGTGCGGGCATCCCAGTCGCGACGGCCGAACACCTGACTGTTGGTGGTGATGACCAGCGCCTCGACGCCGCACGCCTCGGCACGCCGCAGCAGTTCCTGCCAGATCTCGTCGCCACCGAAGACGTAAAGCTGCCACCAGTGGCGCAGGCCGGGAACGGTTGCGACCTCCTCCATCCGCTGGTTGGACATGGTGCTTTGCGTGAAGGGCACGCCGGCGCTGGCCGCGCCCTCCGCCAGCAGGCGATCGGCGCCACGGCAGAACAGGCCGTTGAGCCCGGTGGGGGCGATGGCGAGCGGCAGCGGCGCAGGCTTGCCCAGGATCGGTGCGGCGAGGCTACGCTGCGAAACGTCGACCAGCTGGCGCGGGACGAAGCGCCAGTCGGCAAAAGCGGCGCGCTCGCGCGCGAGAGTCGCCTCGTCCTCCGCCCCCCCTTCCAGATATTCGAGTACGAAGTTGGGCATCAGCCGGTGGGTGCGGGCGCGAAGGTCCGCGATCGACTGGACCCGATCCAGGTTCCGCCCCGCATAATAACGGCGACGCGGCGTGCCGCCTGCAATGGCGGGCGAATGACGGCGGTTCGGGGCGGTCATGCCCGGTGAACGATCGGGCGGGTTCAAGTGTTCGTCGCGCAAACGATTGACGCAGTGAAAGGCTTGCCATGTTCACAGATCTGTCCGGGCGCATCGCGCTGGTGACCGGCGGCGATTCCGGGATCGGCGCGGCTTGCGCCCAGGCGCTGGCCGAGGCCGGCGCGGATGTCGGCATTCTTTATCACAGCGCTAAGGATGATGCGGCGGAGACGTGCCGTGCGGTGGAGAGCCGCGGGCGGCGCAGCGCGATCGTCCAGGCGGACGTGGGCGAGGAGGACGAGGTCGAGCGGGCGTTCGATGCGATCGCCAAAAGGCTCGGCACGCCGGACATTCTCGTCAATTCTGCCGGCTTGAACATGAGCGATACGGCCGTCGCCGGCATGTCCATTGAGCAATGGCAGCGCGTGCTGGCGACCGATGTCACCGGCAGCTTCCTTGCCTGTCGCCGCTTCGTGCGCGACCGGCGCGGAAAGGGCCTGCCGGCGGCGATCGTCAACATCACCTCGATCCACGACCGGGCGATGCGCGCAGGCGGCGCGGACTATGGTGCGGCCAAGGGGGCGCAGCGCAATCTGACGCGTACGCTCGCGATCGAGGTGGCGGGCGAGGGGATCACGGTGAACGCGATCGCGCCGGGCATGATCCTAACGCCGATGAACGCGGAAGTGGCGGAGGATGCGGACAAGCGCCGCGAGGCGGAGCGCCACATTCCCGCCGGGCGCGCGGGCCAGCCGGAGGAAGTGGCGCGCGTCGCGGTGTTCCTGGCCGATCCGGCCTCCAGCTACATCACCGGCGCGACGATCGTGATCGACGGCGGGCTGTCGCTGATGCAGGCGCTGGGTGCCTGATGCCGGTTCGCGTTCACGTGCCGAGCCGAATCGACTTCGCCGGGGGCTGGACTGACGTGCCGGACTTTTCCGGAGACGAAGGCGGGGCGGTGCTCAACGCCGCGATCGATCGCGCGGTGGAGGGCGAGGCGGCATGGGACGACAGCGGCTTTCGCCTGTCGTGCCGGCTGGACGTCGAGCCGGATTCACACCTGGGCACCTCGTCGGCGAGCAACCTGGCCTATGTCGAGCTGATCGACGGCCTGACGAAGCGGCAGCGGACGCCGGCCGAGCGGGCCGAGCTTGCCTGGCGGCTGGAGCAGTTGCTTGGCGAGAAGAGCGGCAAGCAGGATCATTATGCGGCGGCGCTGGGCGGCATCAACCTGCTGCGCTTCGGCGGGGCGGATGCGGCGGCCGAGGTGGAGCCGGTGGTGCCGGGTGACGAGCAGGTGGCGGCGCTGGAGGCGCGGCTGCTGCTTTGCCATTCGGGCAAGTCCCCCGATTCCGGCGCGCAGCATGCGACGGTGTGGGAGCGGTTTCGCGACGGTGATCGCGCGATCCGAGAGGGGCTGCGGGCGATCCGCGATACCGTGGTGCCGGCGCGCGATGCGCTGGCGGCCGGGGAATGGGAGGCGCTCGGCGCGCTGCTGACGCGCAACCGCGAGCTGGCGCGGGGGCTTGGCGGCGGGGCGGTGACCGAGCGGATGGACCGCTTGTTCAGCGCCGGCGAGGGTGCCGACGCGCTCGGGGCCAAGCCGTGCGGTGCAGGCGGCGGCGGCTATCTGCTGTTTCTCGTCGCGCCCGAGCGACGCGATGCCGTTGCACGGGCGCTGGAGGGGGCAGGCGGGCGCACGGCCGCGGTGCGCATCGCCGCGCGTCGCGACGGATCGTCCTTATAGCTCGCCGCGCTTTGCCATGCTGCTGATCCGGTCGGCGGTGCGGCAGGCGATCGCCTGGATGGTGAGCGATGGGTTCGCGCCGCCAACCGTCGGGAACACCGATCCGTCGCAAATCCACAGGTTGGGCACGTCCCAGCTGCGGCAATCGGCATCGACCACGCTGGTCGCAGGATCGTCGCCCATGCGCGCGGTGCCGTTGAGGTGGCAGGTATCGTCCTCCTCCCACCACCGCTCGCGCGCGCCGATCGCGTCGAGCGCCTGATCCATGAAGCCGAGCGCATGGCGGATCATCGCCTGCTCGTTCTCGCCATAGGAGAAAGTGACGCGCGGAATGCGCAGGCCGTATCGGTCCGTCTCGTCGGCGAGCGTCACGCGATTATGCTCATAGGGCAGTACTTCGCCGACCATCTTCAGCCCGACCGAGTGGTTGGCGCGGTTCATCTCGTCGACCAGCGCCTGGCCCCACAGCCCGCGCCCGCCCGACAAGGTCTGCGCCCAGCCGATCGGGAGCGGGCCCTGGCTCATGTAACACCAGCCGCCGTGGTAATCCTTGCCGCGATCCTCGTAGTTCCAATGCTCGGTCAGCGCGAGGCTGGGCGGCGCCTTATAGGAGCGCACCTCCTCCTCCACCTGCCCCCAGACGGCCTGGTTGAGCTGTACCATCAGGTTCCTGCCGACCAGCCCGGAGGAATTGGCGAGCCCATCGGGAAAGCGGTCGTTGGCCGAGTTGAGGAGCAGGCGCGGCGTTTCCACCGCATAGCCGGCGACCACCACGTTGCGCGCCTTCTGGAAGCGCCATGCGCCGTCGCGATGATAGTGGACGCCGGTGGCGCGGCCCTGCGCGTCCGTTTCGATCCGGCCGACCATGGCGAGATCGCGGATCTCGGCGCCGGCGGCCAGCGCGCGCGGGAGCCAGGTGTTGAGCACCGATTGCTTGGCGTTGGTGCTGCACCCGATCGTGCACATGCCGCGATAGACGCACGGATGCGCCTTGCCGCGCGGGGCGGAGACGGTGGCGATCGGCGTTTCGCTCCAGCCGATGCCGAGCGCCTCCGCCCCGCGGGCGAGCAGCGCGGCGGGGGCGTTGAGCGCATGCGCGCGATAGGGGTAGCGCGGCCGCTTGGGCCCCCAGGGGTACGTGACCGGGCCGGCGATGGCGAGTGCGCGCTCGACCTCGGCATAATAGGCCCACATCTCACGCCAGTCGATCGGCCAGTCGGCACCATAGCCGAGCAAGGTGCGGCTCCTGAACCATTCGGGGCGGAAGCGCAGCGCCACCATCGCATAGTGAACGGTCGATCCGCCGACCGACTTGCCCGAATTATTCGCGCCGAGCTTCAGCGGATTGGCGCCGTCGACGATCCGATCGTCGTTCCAGTAGAGCTTGGACTGGTGGCGCTCGTCCGAGGCGAAATCGGCGAGCGGGCGCCAATAGGCACCGGCATCCATGGCAACGACGGAGAAGCCCGCTTCCGCCAGCCGGCAGGCGAGCGTGCCGCCGCCCGCGCCGGTGCCAACGATCACGAAATCGACCGGCTCGTTCTCGCGATGCTCGCGCATCGGCACCCAGCCGGCATGGGTGAAGACGTCGGGCGCGCGGCCACCGGTGGCGCGCGGCTCAAGGTGCATCGCGCGGTTCCTCCTGGGCTTCCCATGGATCGTGTCGGTCGGCGTCGAGGCGGACGTAGCCGCGCGGGCTCGCCGGGCCGCCGAAGCCCATCGCGCTCCATGCCGACGGATGCGACCAGTAAGCGGCGACCACGTCGGGAACGAGGCGCCAGCGGAAGAAGAGGTCGGGCGGCAGGTCGCCCCAGGCGTCGCCTGCGCATTCGCCGGCTCCGACCGACCGCAGCAGCGCGTCCTGCGCCGCGCCGTCCAGCGTGTCGAAGGCGCGGCCATGCGCCGCTTGCGCCATGGCGTCGATCGCGTCGAGCCCGCACGCCCAGGCCTCGCGAAGCGGCGGCAGCCCGGCATGGCGATAGCCGTCGCCGGAATCGCTGCCGATCTTGTCGAGCAGGATCGCCGCCGCGTTGACCGGCGCGCGGCCGGCCGGCTGCGGCGCGATCCGGTCCACCACCGCGCGCAGCGTCAGCTGCTGGCGATCGGTCAGCACGTCGGTGCGCTCGGTCAGCGCGAGCCGCTCCTCGATCACGCGGCGGGTGATCGCGTCCCAGCTTTCGCTGTCGCGCTTGGCGAGCACGTCATAGGCGGGAAAAGGATCAGCCACGCGTTCGCCGCATCATCATGAGCGCGCCCAGTCCGGCGATCGCCAGGCCGGTAAAGGCGGGGGGCGCGGGCAGCGGGGGACCGGCGAGCAGATTTTGCCGCCAGTTGCGCCACCCGCCCATGCGCCGCGCGATGCCGTGCGCGTGAAAGGCGACACCGGCGACGCCGACCGCCGCCGTCACGCCGAGCATGGCGGCGGTGGCGCGGCGTGGCGAGCCGCTGGCCGCATCGCGCGCCAGCAGCGCGGCGGCGAGCGGCGGCAGCGCAATCGGCAGCCACATGGCGGGGTTCTGGAAAGCGCCGCGGAAGTGGAGCAGCCCGGCCTCGGCGACGGTGCCGGCGATGCCGGCCGCGCACAGGCCGGCAAGCGCGCGACCGTCCGCGATCACGCCCACCTGCGTCCGATCCGCGGCGGCGCTGATCGCACCGGCCAGCACCAGCGCCGCCGGCGCGCCAAGCGGGGCGGCATGGAACAGATTGCCGAAGCTGAACCCGCCGGGCCGCTTGTCGATGTTGAAGAGATGAAAGCCGAGGCCGACGAGACCCACCGTGGCCGCGCCCGCCTGCGCAGTGCCGCGGGCGACCGGGAGCCGTTGAGCGGGCCCGGTCAGCAGCCGCGCGCCGTCAACGCCGATCCCGGACGTGGCGGCGAGCAGCGACAGCCACATCGACGGATTGTGGAATGACCCGCGATAATGCTCCACGCCGCTGTCGAGCAGCACCACAGCCTGTAACAGCCCGGCGCCGGCCGACAGCAGCCGTATCTCCGTCCCGCCGTTCAAGATCAGTCGCCCGGCAGGATGCCGGCGAGCACCTGGCGAGCGGTATTTTTCAGCATGGATCCCTGTTCCGGATCGCCCTTCGCCATCAGCGACGTGAACGCCTTTGCCTGATCGAGCGTGATGTGCGGCGGCAGCGGCGGCACGTTGGGATCGGTCTTCATCTCCAGCACCACCGGGCGACGGGCGGCGAGCGCGCGATCCCAGGCGGCGCCGACCTGATCCGGATCGTCGCAGAAGATGCCCTCCAGCCCAATCAGCTCGGCGAATTTGTGATAGGGAACGTCGGGCACCTGCTGCGTCGCCTCGAACTTGGGATTGCCCTCCATCACTCGTTGTTCCCAGGTGACCTGGTTCAGATCCTCATTGTTGAGCACCATCACGATCAGCCGCGGATCGGCCCATTTTTGCCAGTATTTCTGGATGGTGATGAGCTCGGCCATGTTGTTCATCTGCATCGCGCCGTCGCCGACCATGGCGATCACCGGACGGGTGGGATGCGCGAACTTGGCGGCGATGGCATAAGGCACCGCCGCCCCCATCGAGGCGAGGCCGCCCGACAGCGACGCCATCATGCCGCGCCGCATCTTCAGGTCGCGCGCATACCAATTGGCGCACGAGCCGCTGTCGCTGGTGAGAATGACGCCCTCGGGCAGCCGCGGGCTCAGTTCGGTGAACACGCGCTGCGGATTGACCTTGTCCGCCTTGGCATGGGCGCGATCGGTTAGCGTCTGCTGCCAGTCCTCGTTCCAGCCGGCGATTGTTTCGCGCCAATTGGTATCGGTCTTTTGCGTGAGCAGCGGCAGCAGCGCTTCGATCGTGGCGCCGACGTCGCCGGTGAGATTCACCTCCATCGGATAGCGGATCGAGAGCATGCCGGGATCGAGATCGACCTGCACGCCGCGCGCCTGGCCTTCCTT
Source organism: Sphingomonas panaciterrae (assembly GCF_036890205.1). Taxonomy (NCBI): domain Bacteria; kingdom Pseudomonadati; phylum Pseudomonadota; class Alphaproteobacteria; order Sphingomonadales; family Sphingomonadaceae; genus Sphingomonas; species Sphingomonas panaciterrae. The sequence continues at coordinate 1,663 of NZ_JAKNQR010000016.1, read as the reverse complement.
GGGCAGGAACTCCGAGTACGGGAAGCCCGAGCCGAGCATCAGGAGCGTGTCGCACTCCATCATCAGCTCATAGGACGGGCGCGTGCCGAGCAGGCCGATCGAACCCGTCACCCATGGCAGGTCATCGGGCAGCACCTGCTTGCCGAGCAGTGCCTTGGCGCTGCCGGCCTGCAGGCGATCGGCGATGGCGATCACGCCATCGGTCGCCTCGCGCGCGCCGGCGCCGACGAGGATGGCGACCTTCTTGCCGGCGTTCAGCACCTCGGCGGCGCGTTGCAGGTCGGCGGGCTGGGGGAGGACGCGCGGCGGCGTCCAGCCCACGCCGGAGAAGACCGCGCCATGCTTGCGCGGCGGTTCCTCCATCGTTTCTTCCTGGAGATCGTTCGGGAAGACGAGCGCCGTCACCCGCCGCTCGCCCAATGCGATGCGCACCGCGCGATCGGTGAGGTGGCGGACCTGTGCGGGCACGGTAGCATAGCCGGTGAAGGCGCCCGCCACGTCCTTGAACATCGAGACGAGGTCCAGCTCCTGCTGGTAATGCGCGCCCACCGCCGTGCGCGCCTGCTGGCCGACGATCGCCAGCACCGGCATGTGATCGAGCCGCGCATCGTACAGCCCGGTCAGCAGGTGCGACGCACCCGGCCCGGAGGTGGCGAGGCACACGCCAAGCTCGCCGGTAAACTTGGCATGGGCGGAGGCCATGAAGGCGGCCATTTCCTCATGCCGGACCTGCACGAATTCGAACTTGTCCGGGATCTTCTGCAAGGCGCCGAGCAGGCCGTTGATGCCGTCCCCCGGATAGCCGAAGATGCGCCGGACACCCCATTGGTGAAGCCGGTCCCAGAAATAGTCGCTGACGGTCTGCGCCATAAGCCGTCCCCTTGCGTTGTGATCGGTGGATGCAAGGGTAACAGCCGTTCGCCGGAGCCGTTCCGTGGCCGGGCGGATCGGAACCGGCCAGGCGTCATCCGCGCTTTGGGAACGGCCATCGGGAGAGGCGGCATGGTATCGAACAAATCGGCGCTGCTGGGCGGGCTGATCGCGGGTGTGGTCACCACCGGCGTGATGATCGCCGGGCGCAAGTCCGGGCTGCTGCACAAGACGCTGGACCGTGATGCGGTGGACTGGATCGATCGGACCACCGGATCGCGCGCGGTCATCGGCGAGGCCGGCACCAGCCTGGTCGAGTTCGGCAATCACCTTGGTGCGTCGGCAGCGTTCGCGCTTGGCTATGCACAGTTGCGCCGGGCGCTGCCCGATACCTCGCCCGTGCTGCTTGGCGCAGTGTACGGTGCCGGGCTGTACGCGGTGAACATCGCCGGGATCGCCCCGCTGCTCGGCATCACACAGGGCGCGCGGGAGGCCGGCGCCGCCACGGCATCCGAGCGGCTGGGGCTGCATCTGCTTCAAACGGTGCTGACGGCCCTGCTGGCGGAGCGCTTCAACCTCGAGGCGCAAGCACGCGGGGCGGGTTGATCGCCCAAGGTGGAGCCCGCGAAACCAATTCGTGCGCCGCACGATATGCTTGCGAAATGATGTGCTTAGAGGGGGTGGTGGCACGTGATTCGAAGGCCGCTGCCGCTTCGCTGTCCTGATCCCGCCGCCAAACGCAGCGGCGAAACGTGAGCTGCCCCCTTCTGAGTGGTCCATCGACTATGACAGT
>NZ_JAKNQR010000015.1:0-29116 GCF_036890205.1 Sphingomonas panaciterrae | reverse complement strand
GCGTGGCGGTCGCGGCGCGACGGGGCGGTCTGGCACCTTGTCGGCTGGGGTGCCTTTTGCGGCCTGTCGCTGGTCCTGCTGGTCGAGACCGCGGACCATCAGATGCATGGCCCGGCGAAGGCCGCGGGGTCAGCCTATCTGGTCATATTGTCGGCGATGTTTGGCCTGGGTGCGGGCGCTATCGGCCGCGCCCTGCGGCTGTGCCGGGTACATTCCGGCCAGCAGTGACGGGCGCGGGCCGTGCCTCCGCTTACATGACGAGAACCGGGCGCCCGCGCATCCCGCCGGCGGCGAGCAGCTGCTGCGCGCGGGCGACCTCCTCCAATGGAAATTCCGCTGCGACGCGCAGCGTGATCGTGCCGTCCTCCACCAGGCTGCGCAGCAATTCGAGCCAGTCGGTCCGCTCCAGCACCGTGCGGACCCAGACCGGCTTCACCACGATGCCGCGCTCGGCGCCCTTGTTCCAGCCGCGCACGGGCAGATACACCCCGCCATCGCGCAGCGCACCGAACCCGGCCTCGCCCAGCAGCGCGGTGTCGAGCAGCGCGTCGGCGCCATCGGGCACCACCTGCCGGACCGCGCCGGCGAAATCATCGCTGCGCGGGATGACGATGCTGGCGCCATAGCCGCGCACAAGATCCTGCTCCCCCGGCTTTGCGTCGGCGACGACGGTGATGCCGCGGCTGTTGGCGATGGCGATGGCATAATGCGCGAGCAGCCCCGCCCCGCCGCTGACCGCCAGCACCTGGCCCGCCGACAGCCCGGCATGGTCCAGCGCACACAGCGCGGTGAGCCCGTTCATCGGCAGCGTCGCCGCCTCGGTGATGGACGTGTCGGCGGGGATCCTCACCACCGACGCCTCGGGCACGACGACGTAGCTCGCCTGCGCGCCGCCGTCCGGGCCGCCCGGCAGGACAGCCGCCATCACCCTGTCGCCGACCGACAGGCGCATGACGTCGGGGCCGACCGCCTCCACCACCCCGGCCGCGTCCATCCCGGGCGTCAGAGGCCACTGGCCGTCGGGGCGGCCCGGGTCGCGCCAGGCGATGTCGGTCGGGTTGACCGCCGCAGCCTGAACCCGCAGCCGCACCTCGCGCGCGGCGGGGGCACGGACGCTGCGCTCGATGATCGAGATCACATCAGGACCGCCGATGCCGGAATAGCTGACCGCGCGCGCCGTGACCGGCTGAACCTGCGATTCAGCCCTGTTGTCGGTCATGGTCATCGATCCTCTCCCATTTCAAGGCCAGTGCAGTGCTGCGGAAGAGCATCGTGGCACGAACCGGAATATACAAACCATTCTGGCCGGGTTGGCGCGCGATCAGGCGGTTTTCTGAAGACGCGGTTCGATCCGCAGGTTGACGATGTCGGTGGCGGGGCCGCGGGTCAGGATGAAGTGGATCGCCTCCGCCACCTCGCGGGCGTGCAGCATCCGGTGATCGGTGAGCGCGGCGGCACGCTCCTCCCCGCTGCATTCCTGCATGTCGGTATCGACCGATCCGGGCTGGATCACGCTGACCTTGATGTCGACGTGCGCGACCTCCTTGCGCAGCGTTTCGGCAAAGGCCTGGATGCCGGCCTTGGTGGCGGCATAGACGCTTTCGCCCACCGCCTTGACCTCGGCGCTGATCGATCCGACGAACAGCAGGTGCCCGCCCTCCTGACGTTTCATCCGGGTGAGCGCGGCGCGGGCACAGGCGAGATAGCCGACCAGATTGGTGTCGACGACGTAGCGCCAGTCGTCGTCCCCCATCTCATCGATCGGCTGGGCGCCGAGCGCCGCGCAGGCCACCAGCATGTCGAGCCCGCCAAGCCTTTCGTCGACCGCCGCGAACACCGCGTCGATGCCGGCGCGGGTTGCCACGTCGGCGGTGAGGCCGCTGACCTCCCCCTCCCCCGTCATCCTTGCCCGCGCATTATCGAGCGCATCGTCCAACGCCGCGCGATCGCGCCCGAAGGTCAGCACGCGCGCGCCATCGGCGGCGAGCAGCGCCAGCGTCGCGCGGCCAATGCCCGTCGTCCCGCCCGTCAGCAGGATGCGTTTGCCGGCAAGACCGCGACGATCGATCAGCATGATTATTCCCAGGTGAGGATGAGGCGGCCGTTCGCCGGGACGTGATAGTCGATCCGGTCGCGCGAGACCGTATGGGGGCGGATCGCGTCGCCGCCGGCGGTGGTGACATTGCTCCGGGGCAGCGTCCGTCGTTTCAGCCGCACCAGCCGGAGGTTCGCCACGCACGTCTCCCCACCGTCGAGGAGGATGGTCAGCGAATGATCGCCGGTCCGTTCCACCGCGCGGACCAGATTGTCGCAGAACAGCAGGAACGGCGCGCCCTCGACATTGTGGAAGGCGCGCGTGCAGAAGATGAAGGCAGCGCCCGCGCCATAGACCTCCTGCCCGACCTGCCCGGCGGGCTGGCCGTCCGGGTACAGGTCCTCCAGCGGGAAGGAGAGCGCGCGGTCGACATGGCCGTTGCTCTCCCGCTGCTGGTCGGCGATCACCTCCGGCGGCAGCGCGTCGGGGTAATAATACCAGGCGCGCGACAGGGCGTATCTGCCATATTCGGCGATCAGCATCCGCGCCTCCGGCTCCAGGTCCGGGCCGCCGTCGTCGAGATAATGTTCAAAGGCGACGAAGCTGTCGAAACATTCGTACATGGCCATGTAGGGCGCGTCCTGCAGGCACGTGACCGCCATGAACGTTTCGTAATGCACCGCATGGTCGAGGCGGCTTTGCCAGATCACCGCATTGTGCAGGAAGCTCGCGAGATAGACGTAGCTTTGTTCGCGATAGACGTCCTGGTTGGTGATCCGCCACAGCCGCATGCAGGCCGCCGCGCCCCAGGCTGTGAGATTGGCCTGGTAATTGACATTAAAGCGCAGCCCCATCGCCGCGTCGATCGCGGCGCGCGCCTCGTCGAGGAAGCGTTTGTCGTCGGTCAGTTCGAACGCCTGCAGCATCACCCAGGCGTAGACGCCGCCCACGTCAGTCTGCCCGCGGCCGTCGGCGGGGGCATCGCGCTCGATCACCGAAAAGTCGGTGACGTCATATTGCACCGGCCATTGATAATCGAAATGCTGCGCCGCCTTCACCGCATAGTCGATCGACCCCAGGAACAGCTCGCGCGCGTCGGCCTCTCCGTCGAGGGCGAGGAAGCCCAGGTTGACGAGCGGGTGATACAGGTACCAGCTGTCGACCGCGTCGGCATTCTTGTCCTTGCCGACATTGGGCAGGTAGCGGCGCAGCGTACGCAGCTTCGGGTCATAGAATTTGTGCAGGCCGGCCTTCAGCGCCGCTTTCAGCGGATGCGCCTGCCCGCGCCACTTGCCCCAGTCGTGCAGCGCGGTGATGACCGACATCTGCACCATGATGTCGGGATATTCCGCCGCGGTATAGGGATGGACGTAGCGGTGGCCGTAATGACGGATCGTCGCCTCCGGCGCCTCGTCCAGGTCGCGCGCGGTGCGATCCGCGCGATCGACCCAGTCGCGATAGTCGACCGGCGGCAGGTCCAGCAGCCGGTAGGCGGCGCCCAGCATCTGGACGAACTGGCGCGCCGACTCGCGTTCGTGTGGCGGCGCGTGATGGCGGACGATCAGGATCGCGTCCGACAGCGTCACCGTCTGGCCGGCCGCCAGCGCGACCTCCGCCGGATCAGCGTTGGGCGGGGGGGTCGGCAGGCTGCAGCCAAGCTCCGGCCAGACACCGCCGACGATCTCGCGCGGCTTGGTACCGGTGGCGCGGAGATAGTCGTTCAGCGCGGTCAGGTTCTGGACATAGAGGACGTTGCCGAAGGCCGGCTCGTCCAAACGGAAATAGACGAGGCCTGTGTTGATCCCGCGCTGCGACGCGGCGACGGTGCCCTGCGCCTGCAGCGGATCGTCGTGCGGGCCCAGCGGGTAGAGGTCGCGCGGCACAAAGGGCAGGACGATTGGTTCCGCGGGGGTGAAGTGCGTGACGACCCGCAACTGCTCCAGCGTGTCGCGGTTCGCGGCAAAACTGATCAGATGCTCGCCGATCGCGCTGGTGACTCGTAGCCGCACCGCCTCGCCAGGCTGGGCCCGCACTTTCCGGCAGGTGAACTCGACCGGCAGGAAGGCGGCGCGGATCGCAAGGCCGCCCGCGCCCGGACGCCGCACGATGGCAAAGATGGAATCGCGCGACGCCTTCACCTCGACAGTGAGATCACCGACATCGAAGCGGGCGATGGGGGACGCCCGATCGCGCAGCATGTCACGCAGGCCGATGACATAGGGACTGGCCGGGGGAATGGCCGGAAGTGGCGAGGCAATGGTCGCCGTCCGCGACATCTGTCTTCCTCAATTGACGTCAACGATGCGTTGGTAAGTCACCGAACGGCCGCCGGTTCCCGGACAACAAAGCCTATGCCGGAATGCTTTAATCCAGGTTGTGCAATTGCCCCCTTCGGCGCCGGCGATGCCGGTATCTGGCGGCGACCGGGGGAACTCTCATCGGCGGTGCCGCCCCGTCATGTCACAGCAATTTGTCGAGCGTGATCGGCAGGTCGCGCACGCGCTTGCCGGTGGCGTTGAACACCGCATTGGCCACCGCCGCGGCGACGCCGGTGATGCCGATCTCGCCGATCCCGCGCGCGCCCAAGGGCGATCGCGGATCGGAGATGCCGGTCCACATCACCTCGATATCGGGGACGTCGAGGTGCGCGGGGATGTGATAATCGGCCAGCGTCGGGTTCATGATCCGCCCGCTGCGTTCGTCGAGCAACGTCTCCTCGGTGAGCGCCAGGCCAAGGCCCATGATCATGCCGCCGCGAAACTGGCTGGCGGCGGTGCGCGGGTTGAGGATCGTGCCGCAATCGAACGAGCCGAGCAGGCGATCGACGCGGATTTCCCCGGTCACGTCGCTGACGCGAAGCTCGCAGAACATCGCCGCGGTGGAGTGCATGGCGAATTTCATCATTTCCAGCGGCGGGGTGCCGGTGGCGGTGACGCTCACTTCATCGAGATTGGCGCGGGTGAGGATCGAGCGGAAGCTTTCGTGCCGGCTGGGATCGGCCGCGCTTGCCATGCCTTCCTGCCCCAATCGGATCTCCCCCGGGCGCAATCCGGCCAGCGGACTGTCATTGCCGGCCAGCGGGAGCAGTTCGCCCGGCAGCTTCTCCGACGCGGCGAGCAGCGCGCCGGCGATCGACACGCTTTGCCCCGATCCGCCCGCCATCGGCGCTGGCGGCAGATCGGAATCGCCGGTTTCGATCACCACCGCGTCGAGCGGGATGCCAAGCCGGTCGGCGACCTGCTGCGCCAGCACGGTCGAGGTGCCCATGCCCATTTCCTGCGCCGAGCAGGCGAGCGTCGCGCCGCCATCGCGCCGGATCGTCAGGCGGACGGCGGCGCCGGGCATGCGGATGTAGGGAAAACTGCCGCTGCCGCAGCCCATGCCGATGCGCCATTCGCCCTCGCACCGGGCGCCGGGGGTGGCGGAGCGGCGATCCCAACCGAAGCGTGCCGCGCCGTCCGTCCAGGACTTGGCCGGGGCGTGTTGCGAGAAGGGCGCGCCGGTGATCGGATGCTTGTCGGGGAGGTTGCGCAGGCGAAGCTCGATCGGGTCAATCCCCAGCTCATGCGCCAGTTCGTCGACGGCGCTTTCCAGCGCAAAGGTGCCGATCGCCTCGCCCGGCGCGCGCATGAAGGTGTTGGGCACCACCGCCATGTCGATATGGCGTTGCAGGATCTCGAAGCTCTTGGCGCGATAGGCCGACCTTGTGCCCAGCGTGTAGGCCTCCGGGCAGGCGCCATAGGGCGGCATCACGGAATAGCCGTTGTGGATCAGCGCAGTGAAGCGGCCCTCGGCATCGGCGCCGAGCGCCACGCGCTGCTCGGTCGCGCTTCGCCCGCCGACGATGCGATAGACGCTCTCGCGGCTGAGCTGCAGCCGCAGCGGGCGGCCGACCATCCGCGCCGCCGCGACCGCGACCACCTGATGATCCCAGAAGCCCTTGCCGCCAAAGCCGCCGCCGACGAAGGGCGAGAGCACGCGCACATCCTCACGCTTCAGCCCGAACAATTTGGCGAGCGTCGCCGCCTCGGACGCGATCATTTGCGTCGTGTCGTGCACGGTGAGCTTTTCGCCCTCCCATGCGACGGTCAGCGCGTGAAGCTCGATCGCATTATGGTTCTGCCATGGCGTGCGATAGACATTGTCCACCGCATGAGCCGCGCGGGCGAGTTCCCGCTCCGCCTTGCCGAGCGAGAGGTGATTGCGCTCCATCAGCAGCGACGGGATGATCCGCGCGCCTGATTTTGCTTCCTCGAAGCGGGTCTCGGCCGACTCGGCGGCATAGTCGATCGCGATCAGCGACGCGGCATGATCGGCCTGCTCCTGCGTCTCCGCGACGACGGCGGCGACGACCTGGCCGTTGTAATGGACCTGATCGTCCTGAAGGATCGGCAGGCTGCTGTTGCCCACCGCGGTCGGATCGGTGATCGCGATCAGCGAGGGGCCGGACACGCGCGGCATGTTGTGGTGGGTGACGACCAGCAGCACGCCATCGGCCGCCTCGGCCCGCGCCGTATCGAGCCGCGTGATCCGCCCGCGCGTGATCGTGCTGTGGACCAGCGCGGCATAGCAGAGGTTGTCCAGCGGCACTTCGGCGGCGAAGCGCGCCTGCCCCTGCACCTTGGCATCGCCATCGAGCCGCGCCGCCTGCGTCCCCACTTCGCCGCGGCGGCCGATCAGCGGATCGGGCGTGCCGCCGGGCAGCCATTGCGCGGGAACCCAGCCCGGCGCGCTGCGCACCGTGCCGACGAGGACATTCTGTACCCTGCTCATGCCTGATCCTCGCAAAGAGCGGAAAGTGTGGCGGCGAGCGTCCGCGTCGCCAGCGTCACCTTGAACATATTGCCCGGCTGCGGATCGGCCGCGGCAAGCTCCGCCTCGGCCGCCGCGAGGAACGCCGCCTCACTGGGTGCCTCGCCTTGCAACGCCGCCTCCGCGCGCCACGCCCGCCATGGCTTGTGCGCGACACCGCCGAGCGCGATCCGCGCCTCGGCGATCCGCCCCTCCTCGATCACCAGCCCGGCCGCGACCGAGACGAGCGCGAAGGCATAGGAGGCGCGATCGCGCACCTTGCGGTAATCGGATCGCGGCGCGAGGCGCGACGGCGGCAGCTCGATCGCGACGATCACCTCGCCCGGTGCCAGTTCGGTCTCGATATCGGGTCGGTCGCCCGGCAGGCGGTGGAAGTCGGTCAGCGGCAGGACGCGCGCGCCCTCCGCCCCGGCGACATGTACCCGCGCATCGAGCGCGGCGAGCGCGACCGCCATGTCCGACGGATGCGTCGCGATGCAGGCCGGCGAGGTACCCAGGATCGCGTGATAGCGGGTGAAGCCGCCGATCGCGTCGCAGCCGCTGCCCGGCGCGCGCTTGTTGCAGCGCGAACCCGCGGCATCGGCGAAATAGACGCAGCGCGTCCGCTGGAGGAGGTTACCCCCCGCGGTCGCCATGTTGCGGATCTGCGCCGACGCGCCCGCGAGGATCGCGCGCGACAGCATCGGATAGCGGGCGCGGATCAGCGGGTGGGCGGCGATCGCGCTGTTGCGCGCGCCGGCGCCGATCACGATGCTGCCGTCGGCCGCTTCCTCGATCGCGCCGGGAAGGCCGGTCACATCGACCAGCGTGTCCGGCCGCTCGACGCCCTTGCGCATCAGATCGACGAGGTTGGTGCCACCGCCGAGCAGCCGGTGCGCGGCCGCGCCCGCCAGCCGGACCGCGTCGCTTGCGCTCTCGGCGCGCCGATATTGAACCGGGGTCATGCCGCCTGCCCCTCGGCCACTGCCATGATCGCATCGATGATGCCGTTATGCGCGCCGCAGCGGCACAAATTGCCGCTCATCCGTTCGCGCACTTCCTCGCGGGTCAGCGGCGCGGGCGCGGCAAGGTCTCGGGTCACATAGCTTGGCATGCCGGCGGCGACTTCTTCCAGCATCGCGCTGGCGGCACAGATCTGGCCCGGCGTGCAATAGCCGCACTGGAAGCCGTCATGTTCCAGGAACGCGCGTTGCAGCGGGTGGAGCCCGTCGGCGCCCAGCCCCTCGATCGTGGTGACCGAGCGGCCATCCGCCTGCACCGCCAGCGTCAGGCACGAGAGCGCGCGCTGGCCATCGATCAGCACGGTGCAGGCGCCGCACGCGCCCTGGTTGCAGCCGATCTTGGTGCCGGTGAGATGCAGCCGGTCGCGCATCAGATCGAGCAGGGAGACGCGCGCATCCGCCGGCGGATCGACCGGGGTGCCGTTGATCGTGATTGCCATGAACCTCTCCTGGCGACGCCGTTGCGCGCCGTCAGGAAAGTATCACGAAGTTCGTACTATTCAAGTGTCGTCATTTGCCACCTTGGCCATCATGGCGATCATCTGCCGCCGCTCGTCGGGATCGAGCGGCGCGAGCATCCGGCGATGAAGCTCGCCATACATCGCCTGAAGCGCGGCGACCCGGCCCTGCCCCGCCGGTGTCAGGTGAAGCGCCACCGCGCGCCGGTCCGCCTCCGGCCGCTGGCGGCGCAGCAGATCGCGCTTCACCAGCCGGTCGGTGGCGGAGGAGATGGTGGTGTTGGCCACCCCCAGATAGCGCGCGATATCGGTCGGCCCGCAGCCGTCGTTCTTCGCGACATAGGAGAGGATCTGCTTGTCGAGCTCGTTCAGCGGCTTTTCCGGCCCGAGCGCCTCCGCCAGCTTGTAGCGGCGCGCGAACAGGTCGAACGCGGCGCCCAGCTTTTCCAGTTCCTCGTCGGTCGGCATCGTCATGGCGACCGCTTAAACGCACCAGAAGCGATTTTGCGAGTCGCATCGCAGCCAATCGCATCATGCCGCGCCGATCAGCTGCATTCGGGTCAGCCGGGGGGTGCTACCGTCCTCCCGGTCTGCCATCCGCCGCCCAGCGCCCGGAACACGTCGATCTGGGCGCGCGCGATCTGCGCGTCCGCCAGCGCGAGCGCGGCCTCCGCATCGGCAAAGGTGCGTTCGGTATCGAGCTGCGACAGGCTGTCGATCTGCCCCTCGCGCCGCTGTGCCCGTGTGATCCGCGCCGCCCGCTCCGCCGCCTCGCGCGCCTGGCTCAGCGCGGCGCGCCGCTCGATCGCCTGCTTGTAATTGGACAAGGCGGTCTCCGTCTCCTCCAGCGCGGTCAGCACCGTGCCGTCGAACGTGGCGAGCGCGGCTTGCGTGTCGGCCTCTGCCCCGGCGATCCGCGCGCGGGCGCGGCCCTGATTGAGGTTCCAGTTCAGCAGCGGCCCGATCAGCCAATTGAGCGGCCCGCCGCCGAACAGATTGCCCAGCCCCGTGCTGGTCTGCCCGATCGATCCACCAAGCGTGATACGCGGATAGAGATCCGCCGTCGCAACGCCGATCCGCGCGGTCGCCGCGGCGAGCCGCCGTTCGGCCGCGCGCACATCCGGCCGGCGGGCGAGCAGCCCGGCCCCGTCGCCGACCGGAATCGGCTGGTCAAGCCGAAGCATCCGATCGCGCTGCGCCGCGATTTCCGGGAGCTCCTGCGGCGTGCGTCCGGTCAGCGTCGCCAGCCGGAACAGCGCCGCCTGCCGCTCGGCGGCGATCGTCGGCACGTCGGCGCGCCGCTGGTCGCGCAGCGCGGCGATGCGCGTCGCGTCGAGCGGCGTGGTCATGCCCACCTCCACGCGCCGCTCGGTGACGCGCAGCGACTGGTCGAGCAAGGCGACGATCCGCTCCGCCACGGTCAGCCGCTCGGCCGCCGATGCCGCATCGGCATAGGCGCGCGTCGTCTCCGCGACGACGGATACGCGCACGGCCTCGGCATCCGCCTCGGCCGCGCCGACGTCGCCGCGCGCCGCCTCCACGTTGCGGCTGACGTGGCCGAACAGGTCCACCTCATAGGAGACGTCCAGCCCGCCATCGATCAGCCAGCTTTCGCTGTTCAGCCCGGGCGCGCGCTGCACCTGAGAGAAGCGGTTGTAGGTCGCGCTGGCGCCGACGTTCGCCTGCGGCAGGCGATCGTTGCGCACCTCCCGCAGCGCCGCCCTCGCCCGGGCGAGCCGTGCCACCGCCACGCGCACGTCCGTGTTCGCCGCCAGCGCGTCGGCGATCAGGCCGTCGAGCACCGGATCCTGGTACAGCCGCCACCAATCCTCCGCCGGCGCGGTCGTCGAGACCGCCGGGCTGGTCGATACGAACGGCGCAGCGGCGGTCGCCGGGGTGGCCGGCGGGGCATAATCCGGCCCGGTCGCGCAGGCCGCCAGCGTCAGCGCGGAAGTGGCGACCATCAATGTCGTGAAGCTCTTGAGCATCGGTTCGCTCCTCATTCGGCCGGCTGCAGCGCGGAGTCAGGGTCGGCGGCGGTATCGGCAGCGGGGCGGCGACGGCCGCGCCCGATCCGCTCCGCCAGCCCGCGGCAGATGACGTAGAAAGTGGGGGTGAAGATCAGGCCGAAGCCGGTGACGCCGATCATCCCGAAGAACACTGCCGTGCCGAGCGCCTGGCGAAGCTCCGCGCCCGCCCCGGTGGCGATCAGCAGCGGCACCGCGCCCAGGATGAAGGCGAAGCTCGTCATCAGGATCGGGCGAAGCCGGTCCTGCGCCGCGCGCACCGCCGCCTCGACCGGCGACAGGCCCTCCTGCTCCTCCGCCTGCTTGGCGAACTCGACCACCAGGATCGCGTTCTTGGCGGCGAGCGCGATCAGCACGACGAGGCCGATCTGCGTCAGCACATTATTGTCCATGCCGCGCAGGTTCACGCCGATCATCGCCGCCAGCAGGCACATCGGCACAATCAGGATGATCGACAGCGGCAAAAACAGGCTTTCATATTGCGCCGCCAGCACCAGGAAGACGAACACCACCGCCAGCGCGAAGACGATCCCCGCCGTGCTGCCCGCCGCCTTTTCCTGGAAGGCGATGCCGGTCCATTCGGTGCCATAGCCCTTGGGCAGCGTCTCGGCGGCGAGCTTCTCCATCGCCACCAGCGACGCGCCGGAGGAATAGCCGGGCGCGGTGTCGCCATCCACCTCGACCGCGGGGAAGAGGTTGTAGCGCGTGACGCGATACGGCCCGGTCTTGTCCTCGAAATTGGCGACCGACCCGATCGGCACCATGCTGCCGGCGTTGGACCGCGTCTTGAGGTTGGCGATATCCGCAGGCGTCGAACGGAACGGCGCGTCGGCCTGCGCCGTCACGCGATAGGTGCGGCCAAGGAGGTTGAAGTCGTTGACGAACGCACTGCCGAGATAGACCTGAAGCGCCTCGAACACGCGTTCCGGGGGCACACCCAGCATGTCCGCCTTGGCACGATCGATATCGGCAAAGATGCGCGGCGTGGCGGTGTCGAAGAAGGTGAAGACCTGCGCCAGCCCTTGCGTCTCGTTCGCCCTGGCGATCAGCTTCTGCGTTTCCTCGCCCAGCTTCTGATAGCCCGCGCCCTCGCGGTCCTGCACGATCATGCGATAGCCGCCGGCCGAGCCGATGCCCTGGATCAGCGGCGGCGGGATGACGAGGATCCGCGCCTCGTCGATATCCGCGGTCGCCTGGCGCGCCTCGTCCATCAGCCCGGCAAAGGTGACGCCAAGCTCGGCGCGCTCCTCGAAGGACTTCAGGGGAACGTAGGCGGCGGCGGTGTTGGGCGCGAGCGTCTGCGACGGGCCGTCGAAGCCGGCAAGCATCACGACGCCCTTCACCCCGGCGAGCGGCAGGATGCGCTTCGCGACCTTCTGCACCACCGCGTCGGTCCGCTCGACCGAGGCGCCGGCGGGTAGCTGAACGACGGTCAGGAAATAGCCCTGGTCCTGTGCGGGGATGAAGCCGGTCGGCGTCGCCCAGAACACCGCGCCCGTCGCGGCGATGAGGCCGGCATAGGTCAGCATCATCCGCTTGGGCCGGCGCACCAGCCGGTCGGTCAGCCGCGCATAGCGATCGCTCATCCGCTCGAACCCGCGGTTGAACGAGCCGCCGGCGCGGGCGAGCGCACGGGTCACGCGGTTGCCGTGGCCTTCCGCCTGATGCGCCTTGAGCAGGATAGCGGCGAGCGCGGGCGAGAGCGTCAGCGACACGATCAGCGAGATGATCGTCGCGGTGGCGATGGTGACGGCGAACTGCTGGTAGAAGGCGCCGGACATGCCGGTGAGAAACAGCGTCGGCACGAACACCGCGCACAGCACCAGCACGATCGCGACCAATGCGCCGGACACTTCGTCCATCGACGTGCGCGCCGCCTCCAGCGGCGTGAGGCCGTTGGCAAGGTTGCGCTCGACATTCTCGACCACCACGATCGCGTCATCGACGACGATGCCGATCGCCAGCACCAGGCCGAACAGCGACAGCGTGTTGAGCGAATAGCCGAACGCCGCCAGCACCGCGAACGTGCCGACCAGCGACACCGGGATGGCCACGATCGGGATGATCGCCGCGCGCCACTTCTGCAGGAACACCAGGATGACGAGGACGACGAGGATCATCGCCTCGAACAAGGTATCGATCACCGCATCCACCGATTGCGCGATGAATTCGGTCGGGTTGTAGATCACGCGATATTCCAGGCCCTTGGGGAAGGACTTGGCCATCGCCTCCATCTCGGCTGTCACCTTTTCGGCGGCGGCGAGCGCATTGGTGCCGGGGCGCTGGAACACCGCCGCGATGACGGTCGGCTGGCCCGAGAGGTAGGTGTTCGAATTATAGTCCTGCGCGCCAAGCTCGACACGGGCGACATCGCGCACGCGCACCTGATGGCCATCGGCATCGGTACGCACGATCACGTCGGCGAACTGCGCCGGATCGACGAGCCGCCCTTGCGTCTCGACGTTGAGCTGGAAGGCATTGCCCTGCGCATATGGCGGCTGGCCGAGCGTGCCGGCGGCGACCTGCACGTTCTGCGCGCGCAGTGCCGAGACGATGTCGCCCGCCGTCAGGTTCAGCGCGGCGGCGCGGCCGGGATCGATCCACACCCGCATGGCATAATCGCGGCTGCCGAACAGGCGCACGTCACCGACGCCGTCGATCCGGGCCAGCCGGTCGCGCACCTGCGTCAGCGCGTAATTGGAGATGTAGCCGCGATCGAGCGACCCGTCGGGCGAGATGAGGTTCACCACCATCAGGAAGTCGGGCGACGTCTTGCGCGTGACGACGCCGAGCCGCTGCACCTCCTCGGGAAGGCGCGGCACGGCGACGGCGACGCGGTTCTGCACCAGCACCTGCGCGGCATCGAGGTCGGTGCCGATCTTGAACGTGACGGTGATGGTGACGACGCCGTCGCCGGTCGACTGGCTCGACTGGTACAGCATGTTATCGACGCCGTTGATTTCCTGCTCGATCGGCGCGGCGACCGTCTCCGCGACGGTTTCGGCCGAGGCGCCGGGATAGGTCGCCGTCACCGTCACGGTCGGCGGCACGATGTCGGGATATTGCGCGACGGGCAGTTGCCAATAGGCGATCGCGCCAATGATGGTGATGACCACCGCGATGACGCCGGCAAAGATCGGGCGGGTGATGAAGAAGCGCGACAGGCGCATGGCAGGCTCCCCGGAAACGAGGATGGAAGGGATCGGCCCCGCGAGTGGGGCCGAGCTGGGTCAGGCGTCCGTTCGTCCCGAACGGGGGGATTGACGGCTAGCGCGCGGCGAAGGTCGCCTGTCCGGGGACTGCACCGGCACCGATCCCGCCGCCGCTGCCGGCAGTGGACGCCGCCTCGCGCGTCGGTGCGATCCGGCCGGCGCGCACCTGAACCCTGGTGCCCGGCATCGCCATCTGCGTGCCGCTGATGACCACCCGGTCGGTGGCGGCAATGCCGCTGCGCACGACGCGCAGGCCATTCACCACCGGCCCGAGCTGAACCGCCTTGACGGCAACCGTGCCGTCATCGCCCACCGTCAGCAGCGTCTTGCGCGCCTGGTCGGTCTGCACCGCGGCGTCGGGCACCAGCAGCGCTGGCGCGGCCCCGCCGCTCGCCAGCCGCATGTTGCCGAACATGCCCGGCGTCAGGAAGAAGTCGGGGTTGTTCAGCACGGCGCGCCCGCGGATCGTGCCCGATCGCGGATCGAGGCCATTGTCGGTGAAGTCGAGCCGCCCGGACCAGCGGAAATCGCCCTCGTCCTGAAGCTTGATCTCCACGTCCGACGGCGGGGTGCCGGCGGCTTGCGCGCGCTTCGTCTTGAGGAACAGCGCCTCGGAACCGTCGAAGGTGAAATAGATCGGGTCGAGCGCGTTGATCGTGGTCAGCAGCGTGCCGTTGGTGTCGCCGCCGGCGACGAGGTTGCCCGGATCGATCTTCCGGTCAGAGACGCGGCCGCCGATCGGCGCGCGCACCTGCGTGAACTCCACATCAAGCGCCCGCGCCCGGACACGCGCCTCCGCGCCGGCAAGCGCGGCATTGGCCGCGCGCAAACGGGCGGTCAGCTGGTCGATGTCGCTCTTCGACACCGCCTCGTCCGCCACCAGCCGCTGCGCGCGATCGAGGTTGGCGCGCGCCAGCTCCACGTCGCTGCGCGCGCTGATCAGCCCGGCGCGCGCCTCGGCCAGTGCAGCCGCGAACGGCCGCTGGTCGAGCGTGAAGAGCAATTGCCCCTTCCGCACGATCGCGCCATCGGTGAAGTGGACCGCAGTGATCGCGCCCGAGACGCGCGGGCGCACCTCCACCGACTTGCTGGCCTCGAACCGGCCGACATAGCTGTCCCATTCGTTGATCGGGCGGACGAGCGGGCTGGCGACCGTGACGGTGGGCGGCGGCGGCGCGGCCTGCGCCGGCTGCTCGCGGTTGAGCGCCGCGCCGGCGATCGTCGCCGCCAGTACCGGGCCCGCGATCAGCGCCCCCGTCCGCCAGCGTGACCGCTGGCGCGTGGCCTGCGGCACCGGCGCCGCCTGTTCCGTGTCGATCCTGCTGTGCATGTTCATGCGTATCTGCCCTTGTTCAGGCGTGCGGCACCGATGCTGGCGAGCAAGGTGCGATATTGGCCAGGGGTGAAGCCGGCAGCCGTGAAGGCCTCCTTCTCCGCGTCGCTCAGCGCTTTGGCGCCGCGATGCCAGGCGAGCACCGCGGTGCGTCGCAGGGCTTCGAGCCGCGGATCAGCGAGGCGAGGATTGTCCTGCCGGCCGAAGAGGCTGCCGAGCGCGAGCGACATCCGGGACGGCTCGCGCAGCGATGAGGGGCGATCACGCCGGGCGAGCGCCACGACGGACCATTCGAGCGCGGAAAGCCGGTTCGACCGGTCGGCGCCAGGATAGGTGACGGGATTGGATGCGGGACCGGCCGCAGCCGACACCGCGCGTTGGCCGACCGAGCCCTCCCGGTCGAACGCCATATAGGCCATGATATTCCCCTTTGATGGGCGCGCGCCCGCCGCCGCCGAGGATCGTCGGACGCTGCGCGCACGAAGGACCATGATGGCGCCGCCGCTGGACGAGCGGCGATGCGAAGATCCGAAAATGGTGAAATGGGGGGAGAAGCAGGCGCCTGCTAACGCGCGCCAACCACTCCGGTCAGACAATCAGCCATGGTGCGGCCTTTCGCTTGGATGCCCCTGTGGCACCCCTTTGATACCGACTGGTATAGAAATCGGTTCAGGCTGCGTCAAGCAGCTTTCTGTACCAGCTGGTATTTTTTATCGCAAGAGGAGCCGGTCGCGGGGTCGCGGCCTTCGCGGACCAGCGAGGGACCGACTGCCCCCTAGTGATTGAGCACGTCGATTTAGCCTGTGGAGACCGGCATCTGGATGAGGTTCAGGAAGGTCATTGCCACCGCGCCATCCTGATTGGTCACCGTCATGCGCATCGTCAGCACGCCGCGGTCGGGCTTGCTGCGCGAGACGGCGATGTCGACCACCTCGCGCGTGATCGACAGAACGTCGCCCGGGCGCACGGCCGTCCGCCATTGCAGGTCATCGACCTTCAGCCCCAGCATCGGCGTGTCGCCGAACGGCGCCGTGTCGACGAAATCGCGCATGACACGCGAAGCGACATGCCAGCCGCTGGCGATCAGCCCCCCGAACCGGCCCGCGGCCGCGGCCTCCTTGTCGACATGCATCGGCTGGGGGTCGAATTCCTCGGCGAAGCGGATGATCTCCGCCTCGGTGAGCGTGATCGGGCCACCGGCCCAGCGTTGGCCGATCTCAAGGTCGTTCAGGTACAGCGACGGTCGCAACACGGGGTTCCTCTGTTGCCGGGGCAGCGATCGGGCACCCGGGCGGGTGCCTGTGCGCAATCAGGCGCCCCAAGCCAAGGTGGATTGGCGGCAAAAATTGCGATCCTGGACGTCCTCAGGCCGGACGTGCTCAGGCCAGACGTGCTCAGGCGGGGCGGTCGCCCATCCGCTCGCCCAGGCGCACGCTGCGCTCCGGCGCCCAATCGGGGTTGAAGGCGATCACGCCGGGGCGGAACAGCATCACGATCGTCGAGCCGAGCAGGAAACGGCCCATTTCCTCGCCCTGCTTCAGCACGATGTCCTGGTCATCATAGCGCCATTCGGAGATGGCCCGCCCGCGCTTCGCATTGACCACCCCGTGCCAGACGGTCGCCATGCTGCCGACGATGGTTGCCCCGACCAGCACCATGACGAAGCGGCCGTGCTGCGCCGAATCGAACACGCACACCACCCGCTCGTTGCGGGCGAAGAGGTTGGGCACCCCGCGTGCGGTGACCGGATTCACCGAGAACAGCGCGCCGGGCACGTGGATCATCCGCACCAGCCGGCCGTCGCACGGCATGTGGAGGCGGTGATAGTCCTTCGGCGACAGATAGAGATTGGCGAAGCTGCCGTGCCGGAACTCGGCCGCGAGCGTCGCATCGCCGCCGACGAGCTGCGTCGTGGTGAAGCGATGCCCCTTGGCCTGGACGATATGGTGGTCGTCGATCGCACCGAACTGGCTGATCGCGCCATCGACCGGGCAGACGAAATCCGCCTGGGCGATCGGCCGGACGCCGGCGCGCAGCGGGCGGGTGAAGAAGTCGTTGAACGTGGCATAGCCGGCGACGTCGGGGTTCGCCGCCTCGCTCATGTCCACGCCGTAGCGCGCCGCGAACAGCCGGATCAGCCGCGTCGTCACCGCGCCGCCCTTCATCCCGGCGACCCGCCCGGCGAGCGTCGTCAGCCCCTGTTTGGGGAGGGCATATTGCAGCAGCACTTTGAGGCGATCGGTCATGGCTGCCGCTATAGGCGTGACTGGGCGGGATTGTCAGGCGAGCAGATGTTCGACACGATAAAAGCGTGCGGCAGCGCCGGCGAACAATTCGCGCTTCTCATCCGCGCTGGCGCCCTTCGCGATCAGCTTGAAGGCGTTCCACAATGTGCCGTAGTCGGCGCCCCAGCGGTCGACCGGGAAGTTGCTTTCGAACATCGCCCGCCGGGCGCCGAACGCGTTGATGGCGCTTTCGACATAGGGGCGGAACAGATCCGCCAGCCGCGCCGCGCTGGTCCGCGTCTCCGGGCCCAGCTCGCCCAGCTTGCAGAACGGGATGGCGAGGCCGCCCACCTTGACCGTGACATTGGGGCAGGTCGCGAGTTCCTCGATCGCACCCGTCCATCGAGGGCGTGGTATGCGCGCAGTCGCAGGATGGAGCCGCCGCAGTCCTCGAGCCGCAGTCGCATTCAACCCATTGAGTGTGGTCGCGCGCTTGGTAGGCGCCAAACCGGTAGGAATGTAGCTGTCCCAAAACACCATCCCATGCGAGACGGGATCGCTATGCTTTGGGGTGTCATTCCGCCCCCAACCGGACTCGGCTACCAGCGGCACATTTTTCAACAGCCCCGGCCGTTTCGCGGCCCACCCCGACTCTCAAAACCGAGCCCGAGCTGCTAATTGGCGCGACCCGCAAAGAACCCGTGCGCCAATCTATGTCCGGAAAACGATGGAGACTGTTGAAAAACGGCTGCTTGCGAGGGCGATGAAGGCGTGATTCACTGCGGCATAGCGGCGGAGGGTCATGGATATGACACCGGCCTGATCGTCGAGAAGGACAGAACCGGCACCTAGCGATCGACATCATGCGGAGCGGGATGCCAACACCAAACCCAAGCAGGTTTCGCGCGGAGTTCACATAGGCATGTCCATCACCGGCCCTTTGAAAACCAGCGTTCAGCTCCTTCGTGGGAGTGACCCGGCGATCGGCCCGGGCAAGGCGATGGTGCTGGATGCGATCGAGCGGACCGGCTCGATTTCGGCAGCGGGTCGCGATCTCGGCATGAGCTACCGACGCATCTGGTTGTTAGTGGACAGCCTGAATGCGGATTGGCGTGAGCCGGTCGTCTCAGCCCGGATAGGCGGCGGGACCAAGCGCGGTGCGAGTCTGACGGACTTCGGTCGCGAACTACTGACGCGCTACAGGAAGCTCGAAAGCGATATGGTGGCGGCTTCGGAAGGCGAGGAGCTGGACTGGCTCAAGGCGGCGATCAGATCACCCGGCGAGCGCGACGAGCGGGTGGGATGATAACCGCCGGTGCCCTGCCACGGCGCGATCGGATCGCGTCCGAACGGGTGCCCACAAGCAATTTGCCGGCGTGAAGCCTTTGTCGGGATCCATCCGCATTAGGATGGTCCCGTCAGGCCGTTCGCCTATGTCGGCAAGGAAGCGGGTGAAATCGGCGATCCAGCGAGGGGGAACCGTGATCCCCCGACCGCCGAAATCGCGATGACGTGGCGAAGCGGCATTGGCACAGACGGTGTTCATCTCCTGCCAGGCCCTGTAGGTCGGATCATGGCGCTTGGCCGCACGCCGTCCGTGTGTGGTCAGGCGCGCGGCGCATATTTCCCGGTTAAGGCAGCCGCAACTCGCGGTGCTGCCCGAGCGGACGTTACCGCCATCAGCGACGACCTCGTTGCCGCAGTCGCAGGCGAACAGCCATTGCGCCTTCCCCCCGCGGCTGACTCCGGCGAATGCCAATCCGGTCAGGCCACCGAAGCGCAGTCCCGTCATATCGATCCGAACCTTGCGCCCCACGTCATGTTCTCCGGTCTATATACCGTAGAATATAATACACACGCGGGCTGAAGGTTCGATCAGTCATTTCCGCAGGGTCGATCGGGATAAGTGAAGGCAGGATTTGTGACGAAGCCGCGATCGGTCAACGCTTCCAGATAGGCGAGCAGTTGATCCGTCGCGGATGCGTCGAGCGTGACGGGGTGGCGCGCGACGGCCTCCCGGAGCGTGCGCGCGGAACCGTCGTGAAACCAGGGACCAGTCACCGCGACATTGCGCAGCGGAGGGGTGCGGAACCGTCGCTCGTCTTCCGCCCTCCCCGTCACCTCCGCCAGACCGCGATCCGCCGCATTGACCGGTAGGATCGGGTGGAAGCGACCATCGGTAAATTGGGGACCGGCATGGCAGGACGCGCAAACGCGGCCGAACACCGCCTTTCCCGCCCCGGCTTCAGATGACAGCGCACCGCGATCGGCGGGCGTATCGAACGACACCAGGCTGCGCTCGAAGCTCGCCAGCGCCATCGCGACGGCGGTCATGTCGATCCGGCCCCGGCGCTCGGGAAAGGCATTGCGGAATTGCCGGCGGTAACAGGTATCGCGCGATAGCCGGCGTGGGATTTCCTGCTCGCTGCCGTGCATTCCCATCTCGACCGGCGTCAGGCCAAAGATCGGGATCGCAGCTTGCGCCTCCAGCGTCGTGACGCGCGGATCGGCCCCGGTCAGGACGGGCAGCCAAGCGACATTGGCAAGGCCAGGCACATTGCGACGCCCGGCATCGCCATGAACGCCGGGGCGGGTCGTGTTGCCGTCCGCGAAAGCGTGCTTCTGCTCGTGGCAGCTCGCGCACGACATGGTGCCGTCGATCGACAGGTCCGCATCGTAGAACAGGCGACGGCCCAGCGCGACCTTGGCGGCCGACATCGGGTTGTCGGCGGGTATGACCGGCGCGGCGACGCCCGTCGGCAGCGGCCAAACCCAAGGAGCGGCGACCGCGGCGGTCAGGATCAGCGCCGAGAGCGCCAGCGCCGCCCGTCCGATCACGCCGGCAGCTTCGCCACCATCAGCGGCAGATCGGCGTTGCCGTTACCCGCGACCTGAAGCACGTATCGTCCCGCGGTCAGGTCGAAATCGACCATCTTGCGGATGCCGGTGCAGGCGGGGCCATGACCATGCGCGACCGAGGTGGCGGGCTTGCCGTACGCCAGCACGTCGATCCATGCGCCTGAGCCCAGCGCGACACGATAGCGGCCCGGCGTGACAACGGTGAAGGAGAACACGCCTCCGTAGCTCACCGACCCGCCCGGTTTCTCCGGTCGCACGGCGTAACGCACGTCCCGCGTGGACGACAGTCGTGCCGATACCGCGACCCCCGGCGTCAGCATCGTCGCTCGCTCTGCCGTGCGCCCCGCATCGAGCGGACGCGGCGAAGCCCAGCCCGACATTTCGGCAGGCGGCGGGGCTACGGCGGTGCAGGCATCGGGTGCGGCAGCGGCCGCCTGCAACAGCATGGCGGCGAGCAAGGCATTGAACATCGGCGGCAACTCCTCCAACGGGGTATATATCTCGTCGTATATAGATGATCGAAGACCCGAAACAGTCGGTTCGGTCGCAAAGGGGGACCATCGATGCGCTTTACGCTGACCGCGGCCATGCTGCTTGCTTCATCCACCATGCCGGCTTTGGCGCAGGATGCCGCCCCCGCTCCGCGTGAAGATCAGGACAACAGCTTCCGGCTCGGCGAGATCATCGTCACCGGCGCGCGTCCGCAGGGCGTGGAGATCGGCAGGGAGTCCGTGGGCCAGGAGGCGATCTACAAGTTCGATCGACGGTCGCTCGACGAAGCGGCGAGCCTGATCCCCGGCGTTACCGCGGGCAACAGCGGCGGATCGCGCAACGAGCGCCTGTTGTTCGTGCGCGGCTTCGACCGGTTCCAGGTGCCGGTGTCGATCGACGGCATCCGCGTTTATCTGCCCGCCGACAACCGCCTCGACTACGGCCGCTTCCTGACGCCTGATGTGGCGCAGCTCCAGGTCGCCAAGGGCTATGCGTCGGTGCTGGACGGCCCCGGCGCGATGGGCGGCGCGGTCAACCTCGTTACCCGCAAGCCGACCAAGGCGCTGGAGATCGAAGGCCGCGCCCAGCTCAACCTCGATCGCGGGGTGGACTATGCCGGCTACAATGCCTTCGGTCTGATCGGCACCCGGCAGGATCGCTGGTACGCGCAGGCGAGCTACGCGATCAACGACACCGACCATTGGGATTTGCCGGGTAGCTTCACGCCGACCGCGAATGAGAACGGGCGCGCGCGCGACTTCTCCGCGACGCGAGACTGGCGCGTGAACGCCAAGCTCGGTTTTACCCCCAATGCGACCGACGAATATTCGCTGAGCTACACCCGGCAGGAGGGCGAGAAGAACGCGCCTCTCCACATCACCGACCCGATCAGCACCCAGCGCAACTGGAGCTGGCCCTATTGGAACATCGAGAGCATCTACTTCCTTTCCACGACCGCGTTGGGGGACCGTACGACACTGCGCACGCGCGTCTATCGCAACACCTTCGATAACCTGCTCAGCGCCTTCGACGATCGGACGCAGACCACGCAGACCCGCGCACGTGCCTTCAACAGCTATTATGAGGATGAGTCCTGGGGCGGATCGGCCGAGCTGGCGCTTCGCCCGACCGACGCCGACCGGCTGTCCCTCGCGGTCCACTACCGTCGCGACCGGCATGACGAATTTCAGCAGAGCTTTCCGAGCGGCTTCACCGAACCCCGTCAGCGCAGCGTCGAGGACACCTACAGCATCGCCGGTGAATATGCCCGCGACCTGACCCCGAACGTCGCGCTGACGTTGGGCGCGAGCTACGATTGGCGCGACCTGTCGCGCGCGGAGGAATACGGCACCCCGCCCACGGGCGGTGCGGCGCGTATCTTCAGCTACCCGCTGCGCAACGCCGATGCCTGGAACGCGCAGGGGCGCATCGAGTGGAAGCCGGTCGAGAGCAGCCGGCTCTATGCCAGCATCTCGTCGCGTGCCCGCTTCCCGACGCTGTTCGAGCGTTTCTCGACGCAGTTCGGCACTGCCGCGTCGAACCCCGGCCTCAATGCCGAGCGCGCGACCAATTACGAAGTGGGGGGAAGCCACGCGATCGGCGCGCTGACCGTCACCGCGGCACTGTTCTACAGCGACATCAACAACGCGATCGTGGCGGTGCGTCCGGCGGGCTTCCCGGCCAACACATCCCAGCGCCGCAACCTCGGCTCGGCCGACTATTATGGCGGAGAGATCGGGATCGTCGCGCGGGTCGGATCGACGCTCGACGTCGGCGCGAATTACACGCACATCAAGCGCGACTTCGCGATCAGCCCCCAGACCGATGTCGTCATCCCTGCGTTCGAGCTGACCGACGTTCCGTCCGACAAGGGGTTCGTCTATGCGAGCTGGCGTCCGTTCTCGCGCCTGGAGCTGACCCCCAGTGTCGAGTTAGCGTCCGACCGCACCACCGTCACCACGGCATCGCCCCCGGTCTATTATCGCACGGGCAGCTATGTCCGGGCCGACGTTCGGGCGGACTTCGCGCTCACGGAGCAACTATCGATCGGCATCGGCGCGCGAAACCTGTTCGACGAGTATTACACGCTGACAGATGGCTTCCCGGAGGCGGGGCGAAGCCTCTTCGCTGTGGTGCGCGCGCGGTATTGATCGAAGCTAGGTGTCACAACCGTCCGGTTTCGACCGGGCTACGCGACCTCGCATTTTCGCGTATTTGGCAGTGTCAAAACCGTATGTCGTAATATGGACGTGCGACGGACTGAGGTAAAAAGGTCTACCTTTCTGCCTGTCGCCCTCGTGGGAACAACGTCGTCACGTTTGCAATGCCGTCCCGACGAGCTAGGGTCACCGACCATGATTGCTGATGAGCAGTTGGCGCCGGAGCATGCTGCGTCACAGCCGGAGGGTTTGGGCGCTAGGGGCCGAGGAAAGCTTCAAAGCCACAGGGACCTAGCTGCCCAGTTCTGAGGGAAACCCATTGCGGCTAGATCGCCGGTCGGATGCTGAGCGAGCAACGTCACTAGCTCATCCCGCCAGGCTGATGTCGGAGCGACCTGTCTCAACAGGTAAACGATGAGGACCAGGGCGTTATAGAGCTGGGCTGGAGCACGGGCTGCGGGCGGCTCAAGTGTGCTGACGAGGGCGGCCGGTTTGAAGGGCACCCGCATGCGCAGCAAAAAGCCGCGGTTCCAAAGCCGGGCATGATGCGCGCAGCTGTTTCGGATCGTGGAGAGATGCTTCAGGAGCGGCACGAGCACCGCTTCAGGGAGCCCGAGGGGTTTGGCTATGGCGTTACGCAACCCCCGATCGTCGAGCAGCGCATACCATCGAGAGAGCTGCCCGAACGACATCATCTCCGCCACCATCCACACCGGCGGCATTGCCGGAGTGCTGTAGGTCCGACGATAATGATCGATGTACGTCTCGGGCGAGCTCGCCACGTCGTTGGTTAGGCGGGTCAGGTTGTCGTGGTACTTACCCGGATGATAGTAGAGCGCTGCATCCAGGTAGCCGTGGGGTCCAAACCGCTGCGCCAGCTCGTACGCCCAGCTACCCCGTACAGCGACTTCGATCCGTTCGATCGCATCGAGCACTAGCAGCCGAAGGCGGCGGTCAAAATCGTACAGGGCGGTGACGGTATCGAAGCTGGTGCCCGGCAAGAAACGGGCGCCAGAAGTGCCCTTAGGATATTCGAAGGGCAGCCAGTAGGCGCTCAGGCGGTAGTAGCTGACATGGCGTAACCAGTGCTCGGCCCGCACCACGTCGGGGATTGCCATGCCTTCGGCCTGGAGGTGTTGGAGCTGCTGCGCGATCGTCGTCGCGGGTTTTGTGAAGGGGCGTGGCACCCATCCTGCTTAGCAGGGCAAAAAAAGACCCGCCAAGTGTGCATACCCTTGCGGGCAGAGGCCTGGCGGGTTCGATTAACCCCGAGATATGAGCGAAAACCCAACAAAGCAATAACGACTAGCCCGTTTTTGGGGCGGCCTCTTGCAGCAGCTACGATCTGGCCGTTCTTCACCGAATCCAAGCATGAATCGATGAGCTACCATCGAGCATGCTGAGCGGGGTGGGCGTGATCCAGTCGGCGCCCAACACGGGATAAGGTCCGTAGAACAAGTCGCCAAGAGCGCGTCGATAGTGCGCATTCATCCAGCGCCGGCGCCGATGCTCCGGGCCATCGTGGATCATGTGACACCGCTGGCACAGTGCCGCCAGCTGGTGGAGCGTGCTGTCGCTAGGGTCATGGTTGAGGTGCGCACAGGCCAGCACCACCGGCGTCCACGCACCGTGCACCAGGATGTCCTCTGTCGGCCGTCGCACGCGTCGACCTTGGCCATCGCGCCAGCAATGCCGCTTCCGGTCCCACCATCGTCCATCCCGCATATGGAATACTTTTTGCCCATGGGGGCGCCCGCGATGCTCGCAGCATCCCCCTGCCCGCACGAAGCGCACATGATGCGAGAGCTGGGGCAGTCGATCGGATACAGGAACACATGCTCGAGACGGATCGGCATCAGGCCTCCCCCTCCGGCGCGTCGGGTTGCGGGGTGGTCAGCATCACGGGGTCAATGCTGCGGCGGTCAGCGCCCGGTAGAGCGTGGCATGGTGACACTTGAGGAGCTTGGCCGCTTCCCGCACCGACGTGCCCTCGCTCACCAACCGTTCGCCAAGGGCAATCTGATCGGGGGTGAGCTTGGGCGGGCGGCCGAACCGGACCCCCCTCGCCTTCGCCGCGACCCGCCCGCTGCTGGTGCGCTGGTGGATCAGCTCGCGCTCGAACTCGGCGATGCCGGCGAACACGGTCAGCACCATGCGACCCGCAGGCGAGGTCGTATCCGCCCAAGGCTCGGCCAGCGAGCGCAGGCCGGCGCCGACCTCCTTCAGCTTCTCGGCAATGTCGAGCAGGTCGCGAGTGGAGCGTGCCAGCCGGTCGAGCCGCGTCACTACCACCGTGTCATCGTCGCGCAGCTGCTCGATCATTTTGGCCAACTCGGGCCGATCACGCTTCGCGCCCGACACCTTCTCCTCGAACGTCCGCTTGCACCCCGCCTCCTTTAACGCGGCGCGTTGCAACCGGAGATCTTGGTCATCAGTGGACACACGGGCGTAGCCGATCAGCATGTCGCAAAACTGTATCAGAAAACAAATATTATGCAATCGACTTTTGCGACGCCAGCGTACGAGAGAATACGAGCGTTGAGGGCGCTATCGCGAAACTCAGGATATTCGCGACTGGCACGGCAACTCGTGATACATAAGGTCATCGGCAAAGGTGAGGATCGGTCCAGTCGGAAACCTGCCTCGGCCACCGAGCGTTTTCTCGCTAAGCCTGCAATCCGG
This sequence comes from Sphingomonas panaciterrae, assembly GCF_036890205.1. Taxonomy (NCBI): domain Bacteria; kingdom Pseudomonadati; phylum Pseudomonadota; class Alphaproteobacteria; order Sphingomonadales; family Sphingomonadaceae; genus Sphingomonas; species Sphingomonas panaciterrae. The sequence continues at coordinate 3,821 of NZ_JAKNQR010000015.1, read as the reverse complement.
AGCCTCTCAGTATGTCAAAGCCACTCTCCCCCGAAACGATGGCGTTGGTCAAAGCGACGGCTCCGGCGCTCCAGCAGCATGGCGTGGATATCACCACGCGCATGTACCAGCGCTTGTTCGTCGATCCCGAGATCAAGGCTTTGTTCGACATGGCGGCTCACGAGTCCGGCGCTCAGCCGAAGCGGCTTGCCGCGGCGATCCTCGCCTTTGCGCAGAACGTCGATAAGCTGGACGCATTGAAGCCTGCGATCGAACGCATCGCCGCGCGCCATGTCGAGACCCATATCAAGTCCGAACACTATCCTGCGGTCGCCAACGCGCTCCTGCCGGCGATTCGTGACGTATTGGGCGAGGCTGCAACCGACGACATTCTGAACGCGTGGGGCGAGGCCTACTGGTTCCTGGCGGATATCCTCATCAACCGGGAGGTAGAGCTTTACGAAGCCGAGGAGGCATGAGCGCTGCCGCCACCAGCCTTCCAGAGGGGCTGGAATGCTACAAGCGAACGGACACCTTCACTCAAGACACGATTCCCAAGGGACTGCTCAACGATCATTCGACCAAACTGGGAGTGTGGGGTCTCATCAAGGTAAAGAGCGGCAGCCTGAGCTACCGGGTGACGGATCCCCGGCGAGAGCCATTCGAGACGGTGCTCACACCTGAAATGGAGCCAGGGATCGTCGAGCCCACCATTCTGCATCATGTCGCACCGCTCGGCTCGGCCTGCTTCCATGTTGAGTTCTACCGGGTGTTTGATCCCCCGGTTTGATGGTGCGATCCTTTCGTTGGAATGGAAGGAAGCCGTATGGGACAGGTACGTCATGGGTGCGCCACGACCACGCACGCCGTCCGAGCAGCAATACAGCGATCGCAAGCTTCGCTCGCGACGCTGAGCCGTGAGCTGGGGATCAACCCGAAGACTGTGGCGAAGTGGCGTAAAAGGGCGACGGTCGAGGATTTAAAGACCGGGCCGAAGGCCCCTCATTCAACGACCTTGTCCCAAGCGGAGGAGGCAATGGTAGTGGCGTTCCGGCGGCACACGCTGCTGCCGCTCGACGACTGCCTCTATGCGTTGCAGCCATCGGTCCCTCATCTGACCCGGTCAGCGCTGCATCGTTGCCTCCAGCGGCACGGCATCTCCCGCCTGCCGGATATCGAGAGCGAAAAACCGAAGCGCCAGCGCTTCAAGCGTTATCCCATCGGCTTCTTTCACATCGATATCGCCGAGGTGCAGTGTGGATCGGCGTGGAAAGGGACCCCGGTAGCGGGGTGATCGGCGTCGAAAAGGGACCCCTCATCCCGGTGGTCTAGGCTGTTCGCTTGGCGGTGTGTCAGGCGGCGAGATCGGGATGCTGGTATTGGAGACGGTGTTGAGGATCCGGCGCGAGCACGCGTCGCCGCGAATGGTTGTTCCAGGAATCGGCTGCTGGCGCATGGGCGATCGCTATTGCGGCAATGGTAGCAGCAGGTCTGATCGGCCCGCACAGCCTCCTCGTCGCACTGGGTATCGGGTCGAGCGTCGCCGTCATCAACCAGGTACGTACCCTAGCGGCGCACCTGTGGGACAATGAAACCGGCGAACCCATGAGCCTGACCGCGCAGTACCTGGACTCCGTCAACGTGCCCCCGCCAGCCACATTGCCAGCGCTGTGGGCGCCTGTGGGCTTGCGGTATCACGCGCTTCACCATCTGCTGCCATCTGTGCCTTATCACGCCTTGGGCGCTGTCCACCGCCGGCTCACTTCGGCTGGCGGAGGCGGAGATACTTTGCGCCGAGCCGACTATCCCGGTTTGCGCCTGGGGCGAGCCATACGTTTTTCGTTGATGGCAGGTGAACCAGCCATCTGACGGAACGTTCCGTCGTTATGACGCTGTGCAAGCTATGTTATGAGGAATGTTCAGGAACCCGGCTGCTCACCGGCTTGTTGACGCTATCGATCAAGCCTCCAAATGACCTGAAGGCACCGCTGATGGACACGAAGCAGAAGGCGCTTGCGAGCAAGCCAAGGAGAGTCTCATGACCATTAAGCAAGAGTCCGTGTCGCTCGAAGACGCTCAACGCGTGATCGCCGCCGGTCAGGCCAAGGCGGCCGAGATCGGGTCGCCGAGCAACGTGGCCGTGGTCGACGCGGGCGGCAACCTCGTCTCCCACATCCGCATGGATCACGCGTGGGTGGGCAGCATCGACATCTCGATCAACAAGGCCTTCACGGCGCGCGCCTTCGACATCGCCACAAAGGACCTGGCCGAGAACGCTCAGCCCGGAAAGCAGTTCTACGGCATCCACGCCTCCAACCACGACCGGGTGATGATTTTCGCCGGCGGCATCCCGCTCCGCCAGGACGGCCAGGTCGTCGGGGCGGTGGGAGTGAGCGGGGGCACAGGCGAGCAGGATCAGACGGTCGCCGAGGCGGCCGCAGCCGCGTTCTGATCATCGCGACAACGGGAACGAGCAGAGGAGAGACCCGAGATGGCGACACAGGTCAACAAGGCGCTTCTGGTGCGCCTGGAAGCACTGCCCGGCAAGGAGGACGACGTCCGCGGCTTCTTGAACCAGGGGCTGTCGATCGTCGAAGGCGAGCCCAAAACCGTCAGGTGGTTCGGAATCCAGTTCGGACCCTCGTCGTTCGGGATCTTCGACGCCTTTTCCGACGAAGACGGGCGCCAGGCGCACCTGTCGGGCGAGGTCGCGAAAGCGCTCGGTGAGAATACGGGTGTGCTCTTCGAAGAGCCCACGATTGAGCAGCTCGACGTCGTCGCGGAGAAGCAGCCCGCGTAGACCATTCGTCATTGGAGATGGGAAGATGGCGAGTGAGACTCTGAATGTCCTGACCGTCGTGATCTGGGTGACGGACGGCTTCGAGCGGGTCGACATGACCGAGCCGCGCAAGGCGCTCGATGAGGCGACAGCCGCGTGACGCCTGCTCCTGCGACCGGCACCGCGCAGCACGCGCCATCTTCGCCGGGGCCGGAGGGCATGGAGCGGCGCCCGTTCGGCGCCGTCCCGCACTACGTCCCAGTGATCGGCCAGGGGACCTGGTACATCGACGACGCGCACCGGCCCACCGCGGTCGCCGCCCTGCGCCGCGGCCTCGATCTCGGCATGACCCACATCGACACCGCCGAGATGTACGGCGACGCCGAGATCGTGGTCGGCGAGGCGATCGCCGGGCGGCGCGAGGAGGTCTTCCTCGTCTCCAAGGTGCTCCCCAGCAACGCCTCTCGCAGCGGGGTGATGGCCGCCTGCGAGCGGTCGCTCTCGCGCCTGCGCACCGACAGGCTGGACTGCTACCTCCTGCACTGGCCCGGCTCGCATCCGCTCGAAGAGACCTTCGCCGGTTTTGAGCGGCTCCGTGAACAGGGCAAGATCCTGTCGTGGGGGGTGAGCAACTTCGACGTGCCCGACCTCGACGCCGCCTGGAAAGCCGGTGGCGAGGGCCAGATCGCGTGTAACCAGGTGCTCTACAACCTGGGCGAACGCGCGATCGAGCACGCCGTGCTGCCTTGGTGCAAGAAGCACGGCGTCGCCGTCGTCGCCTACAGCCCGTTCGGCCAGGGCGACTTCCCCGGCCCGCGCACCCCTGGCGGGCGCGTGCTGGAGGAGATCGCGGCCAGCCACGGCGCGACCGCACGCCAAGTGGCGCTTCGCTTCCTGGTGCGTCGGCCATCGCTGTTCGGTATCCCCAAGGCGTCCAGCGCGGAGCACGCTGCCGACAATGCGGACGCCGGCGCGCTGCGGCTGACGGACGCCGAACTCGGCATGATCGACGGCGTTCTCGCTCGGCGCCCGGCCGCGCGAACTTCCCATGATTTAGGCCCAG
>NZ_JAKNQR010000014.1:0-29448 GCF_036890205.1 Sphingomonas panaciterrae | reverse complement strand
GAGCTAACTTACCAATGGCATGTTTTCCGGGGAGCAGGTCACACTTGCTCTCCGATTGACAGACAATCCGCAAGCTTGGTCAGCCGTCCCGCTAGGGCCTCCGAAAAGGGAGGTAGGGCCCTTCGTCGGGACGCTTGCTGCCAACCGCCCCCCCACCTAGGCTTGGATCTGCCGGTCAGTCACGCCTGCGGAAAGGTGCGTATGCGCAATCCAGACGTCAGCTTCGCCATCGCTTGCTATAACTGCCGTCCCTTCCTTGCTCAAACCGTAGCGTCAGCGCTGGCGCAGCATGATGTGACGGTCGAATTGCTGCTCGTCGATGATGGCAGCAGCGATGGCACCCAAGCGCTGATGGAAACACTTGCGCAGGGCGATGAACGCATCCGCACCTTCTCAACGCCCAGCAACGGCGGACCAGGCGCCGCCCGCAATATCGCCATGGCCGCTATGCACGGCCACTGGTACGCGGTGCTGGACAGCGACGACTTGATTGCGCCGTCACGCAGCCGAGACCTAATCGCCGCAGCCGACCATCACCGCGCTGACATGATAGCCGACGATCTCCTGCTGTTCGGAGAAGGATTGGCCGAACATCGGTTTTTGCAGAACGACTGGCGGATGCCTGGCTGGATCGAGCTCGATCGCTACTTCGAGGCAAGCGCGCTATTTGGCACCGCACCTAACCCGGGCTTCTTGAAACCGATGATCCGTCGCACGTTGCTCGACCGCACCGCCATTGCGTATGACGAGCGACTTCGGATCGCTGAAGACGACGATCTGGTGGTTCGCCTACTAATGACTGGTGCACGCTATTGGTTGGAACCCAGGCCTTTGTATCAGTACCGAAAGCATGGCCTGTCCATATCGCATCGACTGTCATCGGATCATATCGATCGAATGGCACTCGCCGGGCACGAACTGGATGCGCGTGTACATGCGGCGGGACGCGCCAGCACCGCCTATAACCGACGACGCCGCGCGCTGGCTAACGCAGTTGCCTTCACTCACGCCATTGACGCCCTCAAGGCCCGACAGCCGCTATCGGCTGCCAGAGCAATACTTCGGCGACCGACAAGTCTTCCGCTGTTCAGGATGCCGCTCGGCGCCGCAATGCGGCGCCTGACAGGGCGGACAATGGGTTAGGCGTTAATGTGCACATTGCCTGCAGATAGATTCCATGCCTCTACGACCTCATCCATTCACTTCACGTCAAATCGAATTTGGCAAAGGGACTGATGCATGAATCGCTTTGTCCAAGAAAGGCGACTTGCTCGGTTCGTGAGTCAATCCTCAAATAGTTTGTCCTGGTGACAAAGTTGGTTACTACCTTCCGTTCATATTCTTCCAGCTTTTCGGCGAGACGAAACGGTCGGTTTGGGACCGGCGCGAGGTCTTGCGCCGCTGCCGCGCGCAACATGGTTCGCTTCGCGCGTGCTACCGTTCCGGTCGCGCTTTGCAGGTCAGATACAAAGCGTGCGAACTCCTGTTCCGGCATTTGGAAATCACCGATTACGCGGTGGAGTATCGAGCGTGCGAAGTCAGGCTCGGCACCGAACGCCCCCACTCCTGCCGCTCCGATCACCGCACCGCCTCCTGCCAGGACCGCGAACGATTGCCTCCGTGTGAAATCTGTCATCGCTCGGTCCTCAAGCCAGGTCGGCGGCCCGTAGCGACAGCGCCGCTACTGTCAGGCTAGGGTTCATGGCGGAACAGGTACTGAATACCGATGACCCGACCACCGTCAGGTTGCGCCAACGATGATGCACCTGCGCACCATCCACTACCGAGGTCCTCGGATCACGCCCCATCCGCAACGTACCCTGCAGGTGAGACTCGGTCGGGCGTTGCGATCGAAAGATAATTCTCTCTACTGGGAGCGGCTCCAGCAACTTGGGAAGCTTGTCGAGTGCTCGCCTCTGCCCTCGTACGGCATAATCGGACGGCCCAGCATAGGAAACCACGGCCCGACCGTCCTGTCCGACCGTTACGGCGTTTCTGTCTTCGACCAGCTCTTCGACAACCACCATGATCGGCAATGACTGGCGCATACGCCCCGGGATTGCCCGCAACCCGTGAAGCCAACGATTTTCGGTGTAGACAATCGCCCCTCCCATTTCAGAGCGATGCTCTCCGTCATACAAACCGAAGTTCAGCCCGGTGGTAATGGTGCTCCCGTCGAAGTTGTCCAGACCGTCGAGCAGCACCTCAACGTGACAACCGTACGACTCGTGCAAACCAAGACCGGTATACCCGCCCCCCATGTCCGATCGATGCAGGATTGCCGGACTATGTATTGCGTTTGCTCCAAGTACGAAACGGTCGCCTTTCACCTTCCAGTCTCGCCCTGCATATTCCACTACTGCCGAATGGACATTGTTCCCCGACGTTTCGAATCGTACAACTTGAGCATTCAATACAACGGTTACGCCCGGATGCGAATAAATGTCGATGAGCCCGTTATTCAGCGTGAACTTGGCATCAACGGGACACAACGTACAGCGGAAGCTAGCGCAGCATGCTGGCCGGTCTTTAGTTGCGACGCGTGCACGAGCTGTCGGCATGGCGAAGTGTTGCCCAGGCTGCGCTTCTGCCAGTAACCGATCCGGCGCGGTAAAGCGGTGGGGAGGCTGCGGGAAAGGAGCCGAGCGAGGGAACATCGCTGCCATTTGCGGGTCACCCGACACCGACATGATGGTTTCAGCGTCTACGTAATATTGCTCGAGATCTTCGTAGCGTAGCGGCCAGTCACTTCCGACACCATAGCGAGACCGCAGGGCGAAATCACTGGGATGAAATCGGGGTGTTTGGGCGAACCAGCAATTCGTGCCTCCGCCAAGGCCAATGGTAAACTTCCACGGCTTATCCGAGTCGGACACGTAGGTGTCAGCGTCCGGAGTGTCACTATGCCGCCCTTGTGCGATCTGCCAGTCGTGCGTTCGATGGCCGCCCCACTCGAGCACAAGGATCCGGGAGGACGCATTACGGGCCAGCATGCGTTGAAGATAGAAGGAGGATCCAAAACCCGACCCCACGATCACAAGGTCAAACGCTTCACCCGCAACACTGCCAATATCGACGACATTCGGCATCGTTAACGATCCCTCCCAATTCGATACATCTTAACGTAAGTAAGGCACGCTCCACCCTTTTTTATTTTGTCAATTAAGGTTAAAACTCGAGTCGTATCAAGGGAGGGGCGTGCAGTGGCACAGCTTTGGAAACAAGCGATTCTGTGGGGCATGATCGCTTTATCTGCCATGGGCGTCATTATCGCCTTCAGCAACCTTCCCGTTTTGACCGGCTGCGGCTTTTACGGGCGCTGCGCCCTGATCAGAAGCCACTGAGTAAATCGATCTGCCGAACCACGGCAGGGGGAAGGGCGGCAATGCAACAAGTTGGGCAAAAGTGGCTCGGTCCTATGCGACGCCGCTTAACCGGCGCTGACGCCGATGTCCAAGCGAAGGACGGCCTGGTTACCTTTTCGGTAATCTGGGCGCTCGCTTTGGTTTTCAGCGTTGTCTCCCATTATGATCACCTGAATCTTTCCAAGGGTATTAGAATTGCCCTTATAGAGTATGGCGTGCTGGCTCTTTGCGTAGCGGTCATATTGAAACCGCGGCGCTTGAGCATATTGGCACTGTTAAGCGCTTTGATGGCGGCGCAATATGTTTACAGATTGCCGGTGGCATCGAACAATCAAACAATTGCCTTCTTTATGAACCTGTCGATCGTCCTCGTGGTGTCCGCTACGTGGTTGAAACAGGAAGATCGAAAGAAAGCACGCGATGAGGCGTACGAACGCTTGCGAATTGTCGCAAGGCTTCTGCTAGCCACGATGTACTTCTATGGAATATTTCACAAAATAAATAGCGACTTCTTGGATCCGGAAGCGAGCTGCGCAGTAGCCCTATACAAACCACTGACGCACTTGTTTTATCTGGAAGACAACCTTCTAGGTAGATATGGATCCATAGCCGCCACTTTTGTGGTTGAAACCATAACTCTTGTCTGCTTGTTCTGGCGCCGTTACTTTGCCTTTGGCCTGATTATAGGTTTGGTTTTTCACTATATCATTCCGATCTCGGGCTTTTCCTGGTATATGGATTTCTCGTGCCTGGTATTCGCATTGTATACCTTGTCGGTTCCACGAGAGGTTAGCGTAGCGGTTTATACTCGAGCGCGAAGAGTCCTTGAGCGGCTTCCTGTTCCTTCGTCTTCGGCTGGAGCAGCCGCTCTGATACTCTTCGGACTAGCCTTCTTGGGCGCAGCAATCGCTGTGTCAGCCTTCCGTTCCTATGCGAGAGGCGCCGAGATCAACGACATGATGGCGTGGCATTCCGCTTGGATCGTGATTTGGGCGGTCGCCGGCGGTATCATGATGGTACTCCTCACATGGGCCGCACTCGAGGCACTTCCGTACAGGCCAGTTAAAAGTCCCAAGAAACCCTTATGGGTCTATGCCATACCGGCAACGCTGTTCGTTTCGTGCTTGTCGCCCTATTTTGGGCTCAAGACTGAAAGCTCGATTGCGATGTTCAGTAATCTGCACACGGAACAGGGGCAAACGAACCATCTCTTGTTCTCACGCCCTCCCTATCTCGCCGATTATCAGCGTGAGGTGGCGACGCTAACGGCGTCATCGAGCAAGGGCTTGCAGAATATGGCCGATCGCAAACTCGGCATCGTCCGCTTCGAACTAGAACGCTGGATGAAGAAGAATCCGGGAGAGTGGGTCAGCTTCAGCTTGAATGGCAGGCAATTCGAACGCGTCAACGCCGCCTCCTTTCCTGTTCAAGAAGCGAACTTGCTGGAGCGTCGCCTCTTGATCTTCAAGCCGGTGGATGTGACGCGTCCCAAGGTGTGCACTCACTAACGCAGAGACCTTTTTCAGACCTGCGCATAGCGGCTCGTCAGCGCTCTACTATTTTTCGATGCGCGGATCGAGACAGCCGCGGGCTCTCTCCGCTTACCCGCGCGGAGCGTGCAGCAATGTGCGCCCCCTAACCCGCAATGTGAGACGACGACCCAGTTTAAGCGCCGGGTACACCAATCGTGTCAATGACTTGTACTTGAACACTGCCGCATTCAAACGGTTCGCCAACCCGTTATCGCTCGACAGACTAGCCAACACATGAACCGCATCTGCACCATAGAACGTCTGGCCACGGTGCTGGAACACCATACCTTCATTCAGATCGTATCCTTGTTTCCAAAGCCGATCCACCCGTGGATCGTCCGTTCGCGCGTCGATCAACTCGACGGATCCTATCGCATCACGAAGCCTGAAAAGGCTTACATAGTTCTGACAGAATATGCACTCACCGTCATAGACGATCACACTCTTGCTTGACATGACGATGTCTCCGGCGCCTACAATAGTTTTCCTGGCTATTATATGATTGGTACAACGTAAACAACGCTATTGCAGAACGTCCATTCGAGATTCTGCCCAATCAGTCGGAAGTTTATAAGTTCTAATCCAGTCTATATCCATGGTCGCTGGAAATCGGGTCGCCTCATCGGGATCGCCCGGCCATGCTCCTCCGACCGCCAAGTTCGCCAATATATACATACGGACATTCGCGTCCGGCGGAGTGGATTGTCGCGATGTCTCCCGACCATCCACGAAAAATACCAGCGTGCGGGGTGTCCAGAGCATGCCATAGCGATGCCAAGTGCCCGTTCCACCTGGCACCTTTACGCGTTTGGTGACGGCTTTCTCCAACCCGCTATGCTTGCTTTGGAATACCACATCAGGCTTGTCGCCATGTGCTTCCATGACGTCGAGCTCTGGCGGCCATTCCCCGGTCTCGGGTAACAGCCAGAATGCCGGCCAAAGCCCCTTCCCGCTCGACCAACGTGCGCGCATCTCAAAATAGCCATAGCGTTGCGACACGGTGCCCCGGCTGGAAATCAGGCCCGAACTGTAAGCGATGCCGCGCATCGCCGAATTACGCTGCCGTTCGGGCAGCGTAGCGAGTTCGCCCATCACTGCGGCCCGCTGCCCAGGCGTCAGCGCTCGGGCGGTAATTGTCAGCACCCCGCGTTCCAGGCGGATCGGCTGGATACCCAGGCCGAGATAGTCTGGTGCCGTATAGACCTGCCGCTCGCGATTGTTCCATAAGGTACGCTTCGCTACCGTCGCCCGCTGGCTTGCCTCGGCACGCAAATCGGTTCGCCAATGACGCTTCAGCGCGTTGCCCTCAAACTCGTCGGAAAATCCCTGCGCTAGTCGGAGCAGCGTCGGTATATCGCGCGAAGCCGGTTCAGGCGCGCTCCAAGCAAGCGCCAGCCCGCCCAGTGGCACCGCCAAGATCACAATCAAGAGCAGGCGCATGCGCATACCTCCTGGTCGCCAGCCACTCGTTGCGACTCAGACCGGCTGATGTTCCTGGGCTATCATGCCGTTTTGCAAGCGCGAAGGGGCGATTGGATCGGCGACAGGATAGCTAAGGTTTGTCTTGGTTGAGAAACCCTCCTGCCGTAACGATCCTGCCATGCGGATTTTGCTGGCCAGCGCCCACCCCTATCTTCCTGAAATTAGGGGGGGAGCCCAGATGAGCACACACGAACTCACTCGTGGCCTATCTGCCGCGGGCCACGATGTTGGTGTTTTTGCAGGCTTTATGGGACACGGCGTTCAATCGCTTTGGGGGCGTTTCCGACTGAAGATAGCGCGCTCGTCGATATACCCCAGCACCTATTGTGATTATCCTGTCCTGCGCGCGTGGCACCCTTGGAAGGTTGCCAAGGAAGCACGTGACCGTTTCCGCCCGGATGTGGTAGTCGCGCAATCAGGACTGCCAGTCAAAGTAACGCGCGCGTTCAAACAGATTGGAGTTCCCACAGTTCTTTATTTTCGGAATGTGGAGGACGATGATCTGGGAGGCACAGTTTCTGGAAGCGCAGATGCTTACATAGCAAATTCTCGCTTTACGTCCGATTACTTCGAGAGCGTTTCTGGTGTTAAATCGACCGTCATACTTCCCACGTTTGATGCGCAGCGATACCGCACCGACACCTCGCGTCGTTTTGTTACGTTCATCAATCCCCATCCTCACAAGGGACGCGACATCGCTTTCGCACTGATGCGTCGATGCCCCGATGTGGAGTTCCTGATCGTACGTGCATGGTCGCTTGACCCAGACGACGAGGCGCAGCTGGAAGCGCTTGACCGAGAATGCGCTAATGTCACCGTACGCGAACCCACATCGGACATGCGCACCATTTATGCTCAAACCCGGATCGTCCTGGCGCCCAGTCAATGGCAGGAAGCCTATGGTCGGATAGCCACTGAGGGCCATTTCAGCGGCATTCCGACGCTGGCGAGCAATATCGGCGGCCTTCCGGAGGCTGTTGGTCCTGGCGGCATACTGGTCGCCCCGGATGCACCAGTCGAGGCATGGGAAGCCGCGTTGCTAGATATGCTGAACGACCCGGCACATTACGACGCACTGTCGCAGGCCGCTTTGCAATATTCAGAACGTCCCGAACTCGATCGCTCGGCACAACTGCGCGCTTTGGTGTCGGTTTGCACTGCGGCTACTGGACAATGTCGTGAACCCGCCCAAGCTCACTCAGCGGAGCCGGCGATCTAGCGGACACCTCGTCGAAGCGGCCACGTGGCAATGGAAGCCCGATGCAGCCGCGATATCAGCTATGGGCAGGCTCGACCTTTCCCTCGCCTACATTCAGGATCAGATCGCCTGGGCGCACGTCCGGCTGATGGTGGCTAATGACCAGCACCGTACGCCCGACGAAGCGGCGCCGTAACGCGTCCATGATGCGCGTTTCGCTTGCAGATCCGATCGCATTGGTCGCCTCGTCCAGGATGAGCAGTTCAGGTTCGGCTACCAGCGCTCGCGCCAGCCCCAACCGCTGACGCTGCCCGCCAGAGAGATCGAGCGCGCGATCGTTGACGCGGGTGGCGTAGCCGTCGCGTTGCGCGCTGATGAAGTCATGGATGTCAGCGTCGCGTGCTGCAGCGATCACCGCAGCATCGTCGGCGTCAGGCCGAGCCCAGCGGATATTGTCGGCAATGCTGCCCCCGAACAACTCTACATCTTGTCCGGCAAAGCCCATCCGGGACCGCAGGCTGGCACGGCACAGCTCGGTCAATGGCACCCCACCCACCCGGATGACGCCGCGATCGGGCTGATACAGATCAGCGATCAGATTGACGATCGTGGACTTGCCCGCACCGCTCGGCCCAGCCAGCCAAGTCCAGCGCCCTTGAGGCACCAGAAAGCTTGCATCCCTCAGGACAGGCCGGTCACGACCATGTTGAAACGACACGCGCTCGAAGCGGATGCCTTCACCCAGTGATCCGAGCTCGCGCGTGCCGTCGCTGCGGTCATCGCCGCCGATCAGCTCCACCACGGCGCGAAACGGCGCCTCGACCCGCGCCAGCTCCAGCCGCTCCGCCTCGACCGTGCCGAGATAGGGCTGGAGCCGCGACAGGATGGCGATCGTGGTGATGGCAGCGATCGCTGGTACCGAACAGGCCCAGGCCACTGCGCCGCACCCCAGCAATAGCAGCAGCGACGATATCTCGGTTAGCGGCTCGACCACCGCTTCCTGCTGCTCAAGTGCGCCGTCGATACGCTTTACGCGTTCAGACTCGTCCGCGAAGCGACGCTTGTATCGTGCGTCCTGCCCGAAGATGCGAATGGTACGCAGCGCATCGAGTGTTTCGACCAGAATGGCGTTGAGTGCGCGATTATGCTCGATCGAGCGTTCTGAATAACCTGCCGTCACCCGCCGCGCTCTGCCAAGCAGGCTGGTCTGCATCAGCCCGGCCACGAGCGCGAATAAGGTGATCTGCCAGGACACGACAAACGCGAGCAGCCCTAGCACGGTTAGCGCCAGCAGCGCGCTGATCAGCCCGGTCAAACTCTCAAGCGCTTCTGTCACCGAGAACAGATGTTGTTCAAAGATGGTGATGAGCCGCGCCTTCCCAAACCGGCTGATGATGCGATGTGGCCGATCCAGGAGCCGATCGAACGACAGGATGCGCAGCCGCTGGTTCAAATGCTGTGCCGTTCGACTGGCAATGATCGAATGCGCGATGTTGACGCCAACCTTGGCCAGAAACATCAATCCCACGCCAAGCGCCAGCCATACAACGTGCTGTTCCAGCCACGGCAGCACCGTATTGGGCAGGCTTAGCGTTTCCACCAGCGTTTCGGCTGCTGATCCGCGCCCGACCAACTCGTCTAGGAACAAAATCACAAGCCCAACGCCGATACCGTCGAGCGCCGAACCCAGGACGCTGAGCAGCCCTATTGCCGTCAGCGCCCCCCCCATCCTCACCGTCCAAGGGCGAAGCTGGCGCCAGATGGACAGCGCCGACCCGAAGCGGATCGGATCCTCTGGCTCGAGTTCCCATTCGTCGATCTCGTCAGGAGAATCCTTCGGAGCCATCACGAGCGGCCGATTGTCCGGTCGCGACGTAGCTTCTCGCACAGCATACCGATGCCGTCCTCGGCATCGATACCGATGCGACGCCACACTGGCTCATCACGCTCCACATCAACAAAGCCGGGCGCCGGCCCGATCACGGGCGCGAGCCCGGCCTGCACGACCAGTGTGTTGAAACGGGGGTCTTCGGCCCAGTCCTCGATCAGCCCAATCACCTCGTCGCGCCCTTGCCACGCCGCGAGCCGTCCACGCGCTGTGGCAAGAAGCTCGAGGCTGGCGCTAACGTCGGCTTCCAGCGCAGCCTCGTCGGTAAGCACTGCCCAATCGAAGCCGTGAGCGACGGTAGCTCCGATGGCGACGCCCATTTCCGCCGCGCCGTACGCAAGTTTTCTGACCGACAGGCCGAAGGTCGCGTGGAAATCATGTGCCTGAAAAATCGGCATGACCGTGTCCAGCGCCAGCGTTGGTTCGATCTCACCGACCACAATCGCGATTGGCCGACCGTTCGCCGCGACTGCCCGTCGCTGTAACGCGGCCAGTTCCGGCAGGCGCAGCGACGTGTAGCCATGCGCGCGCAGAAAGCGGAGAATGACGCGTAGCTGCGCTACCTCAGCATCGCCTCGTATTTCGGGCAGGCATAGCACAGGGATGCGCAGCGCCAATTCGTCCGCCACGTCCGAGCGCCGCGCCGCTACTCCCCCGAAGATGATGAAGCGACGCAGTTCCACCTCAAGATCGTCCGTCATCGGCAGTTCGACGATGCGCGGCGTAATCGTTCGGTCGGTGCGACGATACGAGGAGATACGGTAAAGCTCGGTACGCAGCTGTTCTTCCAGCACCAGCCCTGCCGCCTCAAAAGCGGCGTTGATGCGCATCACACCGAACTGGTCGCCCCAATCAAAGCCGGTGTGACCAAGATCGTCGGCAAGGACATGGGCATGGGCCGTAACCAGCCGGCCTTCTGGTGAGAGTGCTGCCGCGATCTTGTGCGCGATCCGGCCGAGTTGCGCATCGTCGGGCGCGAAGTAGAGCACTTCCGAACAAACGATCAGGTCGTGCCCGGTGGGTATCTCTCCTTCGAAGAAGTCGAGTTGCCGGTAGGTGATATTGCCGTCGGCGCCGCACCTTTCCCGGGCACGTGATAATGCGTTCTCGCTGATGTCAGTGGCGAGCAGCTGATCCACCGCGCCCGCTAGTCTGCGCGTGAAATGCCCTTCGGCACACGCCAGCTCAAGTGCGCTGCGCACCGGCTCGTGCCGCACCAACTGCATCGTGCGCTCATACTTCTCCGCTTCATATGGCGTGTCATACGACCATGGATCGGGATTGGCGAAAATATGCTCCCAATAATCCTTCCGACCATCGTCGATATCGAGTTCTTCGGCATGAACCTGCACCGGTGCAATGCCCGGTGCGGGCGTTGCCGCACGCGTCCGTTCGGCAAACTCCGACGCGCGCGCGCGCGCGATCGCCTCGCTCCCCTCAATCTTCCTGCCCGCCAATGTGTCGGCGAGCGCATCAACCAGCAGTCTTCGCACCAGACCGCTTCGACTACGCTTCAGCCCCGAACGCCCAACCACCTGACGCCGGCTTGCGGCCAGCGCCAGCCGCCCGCTGTGTTTTACCAGCGCGCCCACGAAATGCGGTCGCGCCCGCATTCCACGGACGATTGCCTTGACTGACAGGTTTTCGATTGCCGCGCGCGCGAGCGTCGCAGGCGCTACCGGCCCGAACACTGGCAGGGCAACAACACCTAGTGGCTCACCTCCTGCCGTCAGCCGGCAGTAGAGTCCCGTAACACCATCCGGGGCGGGAACGGTGGAAAGTTGGTTGATCGGCATGGTCACGCCGAGCCAATCGTCCGCTCGCACCGGCGCTGTGAGCGGGTCGAGATCGAACAGACTGAGCACGAAGCGGGTGCGCAGGTCACGTGCGGGTGCCTCGCCGCCCGGCCTCTCTGCAATCGCACGAAGCAGCGGTGCCAGCGCCTCCGCCATCGCCGGCCATTGCGCAGCCGGGGCTTTAATCGCCGATGGGTGCGCGCGCTGCCAGCCATTGATGAATTGCGCCGCGAATGCCGGAAAGCTGGCGTCGAGCGGTGGCTGCTCGATCAGCGTTGCCAATGCGCCCGCATCTCCAGCGCCAGCTACCTCGGCCAGCACACCCAGTTGGAGCAGCGCTGCGCTTGCCGCAGAGCCCGCCGCATAGCGTGGATCAGGGTGAGGTACACGCGGGTCAGCGGCTGCACCGCGCGCAAATACCACGCTGGCATCCACCTCTACCTGCTCGTAACGGGTGGATAGTGAGCCGTCGCGCATCCGATAAAACGCTAGCGGCTCTTCGACGCCGACAAAGCGGATCCCGGCGCGGGCGATCCGCTGCCACAAATCCCAATCCTCACAGGTGCGGAGGTCTTCGTCGAAACCGCCTAGCGTGAGTACTGTTTCGCGCCGTACGACCACACAATGAATGGCGGGCTCGCACCGTTCAGCAAGAACGGCGAAAGCGTCCCGCTCTAGTGCGGCGCAGAAATCGGGCGGCAGCGGCACTCCATCTGCACTGACCCGGACATAAGAGCAGAACGACAGAGCATCCGCCCCAGCCGCCTCCGCGATCGGAACAAGCGTTTCCAGATGGTTCGGCGCGATCCAATCGTCGGCGTCGACGAATACGACATAGGGCGTGTCGAGCGCAGCCAAGGCGGTGTTGCGGGCTGCCGACGCACCGCCGTTCTCGCGGCCGATCACCCGAACGCGTGGGTCGCGCACCGCCCAATCGTCTGCCCGCGCGCGACTATCATCGGTAGAACCGTCGTCCACGAGAATCGCCGTCCAATCGCCGCGGGTTTGCGCAACCAGCGATTCCATGGTGCGGTCGAGCGCCATGCCAGCATTGTAGATTGGTACAACAAACCCGACTGCTGGTGTTCCCGTCGCCATCACTTGCGCCTCCCCCGGTGCGATCTCATGGCTCGTCCCGACATTCGAACGGCTCGTCAGCGGTACCCACCACATCGGCAAAGGCTGCCATATCCATGTCACGGTAAATGCCGATCCGCGGTAGGCGAAGGTCGAGCCCTACCACTGGCGCACTGCCGCCATCAGCGCGAAACAGCCGGCGATAACCCGCTACCTCCATCACGCCTTCGATCCGCGCGTCGCTAACACCAAATGGCGGCGCAACGCTGGTGATGGAGCGACCAGTTAGAGCCTCCAGCATCACTCGAGATTCGATCGCCTCTTCCAGTAGACGGGGGGCCGGTAACATCGAAGACACGCTGTGGCTGACTAAGTGACTGCCTATCTCCAACCCTTCGCCAGCGAGCCGTGCCAGAGTGTTCCAGTCCATGATCGGGGCGGGGGCGCCCGCGCGCGCATCCCAGGCTGCGGAGCCGCCGATATGGCCCGTCGGTACGAACATCAGTGCGCCAAAGCCGTAGCGTTGCAACAACGGCCAGGCCGTCTCGGCGAAGTCGACATACGCATCGTCGAAGCTCAGGATGATCGGGCGTCCCTTGAGCGATCCACCGAGCCTGGCGCCATGATCCCATTCGTCGAGGTTGATCGAATGAAAACCGCGCCTCCGCAGATAGCGCAACTGGCGTTCGAACTGATCCGCGTCGATGCGATACGGGGCGAGCGCGGCCGGACCGTCCGACGCGATACGGTGATACATCAGTACCGGCACCCGGTAGCTACGCTCTTGTGCCACGTCGCTGCGGGTCTGCACCGCACCGTTCCAAACAAGGCTGGATTCAACCTCGGGGGTCAGCGGCGCGCCGAGCGAGCGTGTTTCCACGAGTGCAGGAGATTGGGCCGGTGCCTTTTCGAACAGATCAATGCGATAGCAGTCCGTCTCGATTGTTCGGCAATGCGCCAGCCCCGGCGTGTCACGAAACGCCTCAAATATGGTTTGCGCGCCGAAGCTGTCATCCCAATCAAACGCGGTGCGATCAGGCGAGTCCACAAGCTGGTACGCATGCGCATGGACGAACCGACCACCCGGTTGCAGCGCTTCAGCGATCTGCTGCGTCAGCCGCCGCAGTGCCGCCACATCCTCCATATAATAAAGCACTTCTGAACAGGTGATCAGGTCGTAGCGACCGTCCACGCCATCCCGGAATACGTCACGCTGTGCGAAGGTGATATTGGCTACACCGGCGTTGCGGCGCGCTGCCCGATTCAGTGCGGTTTGCGAAATATCGATCGCCGTTATCTGGTCGCAAAGCGGGGCCAGCTGGGCGGTGAAGCGGCCTTCGGCGCAGGCAATCTCCAAAGCATGACGCGGTCGCTGCGCCCCTTTGTCTGCGATCAGCTCAATTGTTCGATCGTACTTCACCTGCTCATAGGCATTGCCGTAATCCCATGGATCTTCATGGGCAAAGAAGGCCTCCCATTCGGCGGCAGAAGCTCCTGTTGCTGGATGCTCCGGTACCGGCCTGGGCGCAGGCACGCGCGGCAGGGTAGCAACCACACCTGCCTCCCGAATACGAGCTTCCGTCTCTGCCACCAGGCGTGCCACCGGCGTAGGTAGCTGCTTTGGCTGGGAACCACTGCTTCCCAACCGCAGAAGTCGCAGTCCGACCCGCCATGCACGACGGACGCGCGCGGCAAGCCCGAAAGCGCGCTCCGACCCATTGATCCGCATATCCAGCCGTCGCCATGTCGACCGCAGCAATTGACCGAGCAGTTGGCTCCCGGACATCGGACCGAACATCGGTGTCATTACGGTGAAGAGCGGCGTCGGCCGAAGCCCCGGAATACGAAGCAGCAGCAGGTCGGGATAAGGTGTGTCGTGATAGCCGCGCAGCAGCTGTGCCGGCAGTAGCGGCACGCCGACAGCAAGCTGTAGCCTGATCGGGCGCGAGTAATGACCGGCGCGCAGCAGTTCCGCCTCGATCCGCTGGAGGATGTGAAATGACTCGAAGTCGTCGCCGAACCGGGTGTGCAAGGCAGAGAAGAGCTCGTCGATACGTTCGCGGTACCGATCGACATATTTCACCTGCGCTGACCAGGGACGGCGCGACCCGACAGCGAGCCCATCGATAAAACGAAAAGCGAGCGAGAGCGGATCAAAGCGCCACTCTGCCCGCCGCGGCACCATGGTCACCAGTTGTGCGGCTGGCTCGCCCCGGCCGATCGCGTTGCCCGCGCTCCAGAACAGGCTGGCCAGCAGGTGGTCAGCGGCGCGCTGACGGTTGAAGTCGTCCGCGCGGCTTTCCACCGCTTTCTCGAGCACCCTGCTGAAACTGCGCAGCATGGTTTCGCCGTCAGCGGTGAGTGAGGTACCTTCCGAACGATATTGGGCAAGATACTCGGGAACAGACTCAAACCGGCAGCCGGCCTGAGCGAGCCGCAACCAAAGGTCCCAGTCTTCGCCGATCCTCAGCGACGGGTCGAATCCGCCAACTGCAGCGATGCTGCTACGGCGTGTGAGGAAGCAATGGATTGCTGCGGGAGGTCCCTCCAGGCAGCATACAACTGGATCATCATCGATCTCAGGCGCTGCCGAGCGGCCGATTTCCTCATCGCGCTCATTCAGTCGGACGAAGCCGGAAACCCGTGCGTCGATCTCGTCGAGCCCTTCTGCGGCCATCCGCGACAGAAAATTGCGGGAGATCGTGTCATCATCGTCCAAAAACAGGACCCAATCGCCACGTGCTTCGCCCAGACCGCGATTACGTGCAACCGCCGGACCGCCTTGGTTATCCGAAGTGAGCACGCGAATGCGCGGATCGGCATATGCCTGTGCGTTCGCGATTGATTCGCTTGCGTCGCGACTGCCATCGATGACGACAATGAGTTCCCAATCAGAAAAGCTTTGCGCCACAACCGATTGAATGGAACGCGCTATCGTGCCCTCCCCCATAAAGGAGGGCATAACGACGGAAATCAGCGGCTTCTCGTCACCGCAGACCAAATGATCATTCCCCCCGCTCGCGTCGTTAACGCTTCCTTAAGACACGTCTGAGTGAGAACAGGCTTTCCCGCAACTGCTCGAATGGAGCGGTTGTCGGAAAGTCTGTAGGAATATAGGACAATCATCCAGCGCTGGTTGGAGAGATGTGATGGTGTGGTCGATGCGGGGCGTGATCACTGCCCTTGGCTTCTTACTGCTTCTCTCGGGGTGCGGCGCTCGCGTGCCCCCCGGAGTGGCCTCGGCAACGCCGCCTGTTTATCGGCTCGGGCCGGGCGACAAAATCCGCGTCAACGTTTTCGGCGAGGAAACACTGAGCAGGGAATATGCGATCACCTCTGCCGGCGAGCTATCGTTTCCGCTGATCGGAGAGATGAGCGCAGCGGGCAAGTCCCCGGCCGAACTGGGTGCGGAACTCACGAAGCGGCTAGGTGCCGGCTACATCGAGGATCCGCGAGTCAGCGTCGAGATGATCGGGTACCGACCCTTCTATATCCTTGGCGAGGTCGAGCGTTCCGGCGAGTTCCCGTACGTAACCAACCTGTCAGCGATGCAGGCAGTGGCGCTGGGCGGTGGCTACACGTATCGGGCAGATCGCCGCCAGGTGTTCATCCGGCGGGCGGGAGAGAACGAAGAGCGCGCCTACCGATTGGACGAAGGCAATCCTGTGTGGATCATGCCAGGTGACACCATCCGGATTGGCGAACGCTATTTCTGACGGCGTGAACAGACTAGCCACCCTGACGGAGCGGGATGAGTATTTCATCCGGCCCGTCCGTCGGGCAACGTCAGTGCCGGTCGGCTCTGCCATCGGCCGTGATCATTGGATCATCGACATCCTCTTGATTGCGGGGGTGTTCGCCGCATCGCTGTTCAACGGCGTCATTGGCAAGTTGACGCCGCTTATCCTGATGGCGAGTCTGCCTGCCTTGTTGTGGCTTAGGCACGAGCGCGTGTTCGCGGCCGTTGCGCGTTGCTGGCCGTTGCTGCTGCTGCCGGTATTCGCTCTGACATCGGCCCTATGGTCGATCGCTCCGGGTACCACAGCCTATTATGCAACCTTGTATCTCGTCACCGCCTGGCTCGGAGTTTTTCTAGGTGCCACGCTGGGCCGGGACGCCACGCTGGTCGGGCTGTTTGTGGCTTTCCAGGGCTTCAACATGGCCGCGCTGCTGTTCGGCCGCATGGTCGGCTGGGGTGGCGGTGCATTCGGCAGCCAGGCATTTGCGGGCCTATCGGGAAGCAAGAACGCTGCCGGCGATTCAGCAGCATTAGGTCTGATGATTGCCCTCGCCACGCTGACACTGGCACTCGACCGGCGGTGGCGGGTGCTGACACTACTCGCGGCCGGCAGCGTGCTTCCGACGTGCTGGATTCTCTACAGCGCGCACGCGACGGGCGCGCTGATCGCCGGCACGGTGGCAACCACCTGTCTTTCGCTATGGCTGCTGTCGCGTCGGCTTCCGGTGACCGCACGCGGTGTGATCCTCCTGGCAGCCGTGTTCGTCGTGCTCGCAGCTGTGGCGACCCAATCGATCTGGCTACAGCCGCTGTTCGATTTCGTCCTGCAATCGGCCGGCAAGGATGCGGGATTGACCGGTCGCACGGACCTGTGGCGCAAGGCGGACGAGCTTATTCGCGAACGTCCGGCGCTGGGCTTGGGCTATAATGCCTTCTGGCAAATCGGGAACCTTGATGCTGAAGCGCTGTGGCGCCTCATGGGCATCGACAGCCGTAGCGGCTTCAACTTCCATAATACTATCCGCGAAATTCTCGTCCACCTCGGCTTTGTCGGACTGGCACTCTATGCAATCGTCAGCCTGTCGGCCACAGTCGCCAATTTTCTACGCGCCTTGCAAATTCCCGATCCTCTACAGATCCTCGCCTGCGGATGGATCGTCTATACGATCATGAAGCTGGGCTTCGAAGTAGTAGGTTTCGGTACTTTGCATCATGGAGCAATTCTTGCCTTTACGGTGCTGGCAATCGGCTTGCGACCGGAAACCCGGACCCGACCTGTTCGCGTGCGCCGTGGTGGCTGATCGTCGGTGACGAAGACGATGGGGGCGAAATCGCCAGCAGTCGATGCTGCCCTATCCGCTCGCATCAAGGCGGCGCGCGTGATCTGCATCCTTGTGCTTGTGTACGTTCACGTACCTCCCTGGGATGCGTCACTCGACGTCTCGAACCCATTTGATCTGTTGTTCGCGACGTTACGGGAGGCATTCGCGCGAACCAGTGTCCCGCTGCTCAGCGTGCTTTCCGGTTACCTGCTCGTCGCGACAGAGCGCGCCCGCAGTCATGCCGAACGCATAAACCGCAAGATTCGCTCGCTGATCGTGCCGTTGCTGTTGTGGAACCTCATTGCGGCAGCGCTCAATCTTGCGTTGGGCGACCTTCCGCCTACGAACATATTGGGATGGTTTGATCGCCTCCTCGCGCTGCGGGGAACACCCTTGGTGACTCCGCTCTATTTCCTTCGTGATGTATTCCTGTGCGTACTGCTATATCCAGCCTTACTGATCGCTGTACGCCGCGCACCATCTACGACCATTCTGATACTGGCCGTTCTGGCTACATTAGGAATACTTGACAGCCTGTTCATAACGCCCCTGATTCTAGTATTTTTTGTCGCTGGCGTTTCGATCGCTAATGGCAACTTCCCGGTTCGCTATGTTCCGTCAATGCCGGTGGCGCTTATACTTTTTCTGCCGATTGCCGCATTGTCGGTCGACTGGTCAATTCATGGTGCCACTTCGGGCGCGCTCTTGGCCATTCCCGCGGGAGCCGAGGAAATCGCCATGCGATTTCTTCTACTTTTGCAGCGGCTCGCTGGCGCTCTCTTGTTTTGGCAGATTGCGGTCTGGGCTTCAAACAGCGCGCTGCGTCCGTTGATCCTAGGGATTGAGCCCTTCGTTTTCTTCTTCTTTTGCAGCCACGCGCTAATCCTTAATGCTGCTTGGCGTGGCCTTGCGTTGCTCGGGGTAGAGTACGCCGATCCAGCCTATCAGTTTTTCTTTGTCACCGCCCCACTTACCTCGCTGGCGCTCAGTATGATTGGCGCTTCCATGCTGCTGCGATTGACGCCCAAGTTCCTCAGGCTGCTTTGCGGTGGACGGCTGCCACAATGGGCAAAGCCCCTTCCCCGTGATGCCATCCGCGCCAGCTAAGCAACTGCTCATCAACACACCATTACGCGAACTCCCCTGTTTGGATCTGGCACGTACGCCACTTGCTCGTTCCAAAGCAGGCCAACACCATCGATCAGAGGCTCGCATCCATGACGAACGCCCGACCCCCACGCGTTCTGTTTGTCAGTCGCCAGCGTCTCGTGGGCGCTATCAATGGCAGTTCAGCATATTTGCTCGATCTCGCCCGCGCGATCCGCGACGCTGGGTTTGAGGTGCATCTCATACAGCCGGCACCAAGTGTTGCAGGTCGCTGGCCCGTGCTGCGATTACAGCCGGAGATGAAGGTTTTCACCAGTCATCGGATCCGCGGTCTTCACCGTATCGGCAACGCGTTTGTCTCCTACGACCCGCGCGTTCATGTGGCGGTAGTGCGGGCGCTGGCAAGGCGCTTGGCTCGGCGGCTGGGGGCAACGGGCGACTGGGCCCGCGACGTGCCACACCCCTATGCGATCGCCATACCGTGGCAGCCGATCGATCATGCATTCGTCCGACGACACGGCGCGGGCGCCGATGTGGTGATCGCTGATTATGTATTCTGTACCGACGCCTTTGCAGATTTACCCGGTCGCCCAACTGCAACGTTGATGCACGACCTGTTTCACAGCCGCGAGGCAGGCGGTGTCGATTCCGTCGCGAGCCTGTCTCGTGAGCGTGAAATCACCCTGCTCGGCCGAGCCGATGCTGTTCTAGCCATTCAGGCGGAGGAAGCCGCCTTTGTTGCGGCTCATGTCCCCGAAACCGACGCCATCTTGGTACCAATGGCGGTCCGCGCAGTGGCGGCACCGCAGCCCGGCAATGGCGACGAGCTATTGTTTGTGGGCAGCAACACCGCGCCCAATGTGGTGGGGCTCCGCTGGTTCTTCGATGCGGTCTGGCCGCGCGTGCATGCTGCGCGCCCGACCACCAGGCTGCGCATTGCTGGTTCTGTCGCCAATGCCTTCGCCACCGGAGGTCCGGAAGGCACGACGTTCCTAGGCATCGTGCCGGACCTCGAGCCGCTATATGCATCGGCCGGAGTGGTAATCTCCCCGCTGACTTTTGGATCAGGTTTGAAGATCAAGCTGGTGGAAGCGCTGACAAAAGGAAAGGCGGTGGTCGCAACTAGCACCACCATGCAGGGGGTACAAGCCGAGTGTCGCCGAGCCGTTGTTGAAACCGATGAACCCAATGAAATGGCCAATGCTATTCTTGCGCTAACCAACGACGATGCGGCACGACAGGAACTTGCCGAACGGGCGTGGCGAGCTGGTAAGACCCGCTACTCTCCTGAGACTGCTTACCGGCCCTTTCTGGATTGGCTTCGGTCAGTGACAAGCAATTGATATGAATGTCGTTCACTACGATGCCGCGCGACGAGCATAGACGGACAACGATCCTACCCTTAGTTCATATGAAGAACGACCTAGTAGGATCATGCCGCAGCACTGTCATACACAAGCATCAGTTTTTTTGGAACACAGATTGGGTGGTCGCATCGGCCGAACGCTTGTCATCTAGCACGGCCCACCTGCCGCTACAGCGCCCGCAAGTCAAAGAAGATGAGGCGGGGGATGCGGGCACAGCATTCCGGTAGCACACCACTGACTTACTTGAACCGCGAGCAGGATCGGCCTTCTGGCGCGATCACGTTATTGGATCCGATCCGCCTCCACACTGATCGTGCATCTGACTTTCTCTCGCGATCTGTTCGCGCGTTGCCGGCATGCTTCCAGCGCCTTCCGATTGGCGGTAACAATCCGATCGCCTGCCGCAATGCTGGCGAAAGCCTCGGGCGCGCTGGCCCGCATGAGACGCTGCCCGCCTTCCCACATCGCCAGGTCGAGCGAGCGCGCCGCCATCTTCTCCGGCCATTGCCAGCTCACGGGCACGGCGCGCGCGACAATGCCGGCGAACACCGCCCAAAGGATCATGCCGACCGCGATCCCGCCGATCGCGGTCCACATCAGCCAGCGGTTCTGCTCGTCGCCGCGCCGCGCCGATATGAGATAGCCGTGAAGCTGGCGGGTCACGTCCTCCAGGCCGGTGCGCGCCGTGGCGATCGTCTGCCGGTCTTCCTGGCGCGCCGTGCTTGCCGCCGCGGTGATCCGTCCGGCCAACTGCTCCGGCGTCATCGCCAGCATTGGGCTCTTGACCATCATATCGACGCGCTGCGCCGTGGCGGTGATGTTGTTGGCGATCACGCCCAACGTCTCGGAATAGTCGGGCGGCTCGGGCACCTCCATGCGCTCGGCCGTCAGACGCTCGACGGCCCGGCGCATCAGCGTCACCTCGGCGCGCAACTCCTCGAACGCCTGCGCGGCTTCACTCGGCCCTTCGTCATCCGCCATCACACACTTCCCCTCATCGGCTCATGCCCCTGTCGCGCTCGCGGCCGATCCCGATCGACTGCTCCAGCGATTTCCCGATGCTCCGGCCATGCTCCAGTTTCAGTTCCAGCTCGGGCGCACGGCGCTCCAGCGCCTTCGCCAGTTCGGGGTCGCGGCGCAGCCCCTTGGCCATCGCGCCCATGCGCGTGGTGGCCTTGTCGGCCCGTGCCTGGTGCCCGCCTGCGCGCTCGCGCGTCAGGCTCCGCCAGCTCTCCACGAACCGGTCGGCGCGCGCATCGGGGTCGAGCCGCACCCGGCGCTCCTCGGTCATCGCGCGCACCGCTCCGGCTGTGTTCCCCCCGGCCGCCTGCCCGATCAACTCGGGATCGCGGCGGAACGCGGAAGCGAGGTCGCGC
Organism: Sphingomonas panaciterrae; assembly: GCF_036890205.1. Classification (NCBI taxonomy): domain Bacteria; kingdom Pseudomonadati; phylum Pseudomonadota; class Alphaproteobacteria; order Sphingomonadales; family Sphingomonadaceae; genus Sphingomonas; species Sphingomonas panaciterrae. The sequence continues at coordinate 8,199 of NZ_JAKNQR010000014.1, read as the reverse complement.
GCGGCACCTGGCCGCACCTGGTTCAGCGCCTCACCGGCGCGACGCAACGCGCTCTCCTGATGCGGGAGCACCGGCAGCTTCTGCGCGCGCATCCGGCCTATATCGGCAGACGCCCGCGCATAGCGTTCGATCGCTCTAGCCTGGTCCGGCTTGCCGCCGATCGCCGCCTCGGTGCGATCCGGGGTAGGTGCCTTCTGCGGCGTGGCGGCAGGCTTGGGCCGGAAGCCCGCGAACATGTCCCTAGCCTTGTCGCGGACCTGGTGGACGATCTCCCGCGCGCGCTCGGGCCAGCGTATCTCGCGCCGCTCGGCGAAGCTGCGCGCCCGGTCCTCGTCGGACGGCACGACATAGTCACCGGCCATGTCCTTGGCGCGGTCGCGCGCCAGCACGCGGGCAAGCTGGCGCTGGTCGGCGAAGTCGTCACGGCCATAGTGGAGCTGCACCCCGTCACGGNGGCCATGTCCTTGGCGCGGTCGCGCGCCAGCACGCGGGCAAGCTGGCGCTGGTCGGCGAAGTCGTCACGGCCATAGTGGAGCTGCACCCCGTCACGGTGCCGCGACATGCCGACATAGGCGCTGTGCCGGTCCATGCCGGGGGTGGCGAGAAGATGCGCGCGATCGACGGTGACGCCCTGCGACTTGTGGAACGTCGCCGCGTAGCCGTGATCGACCGCGGCATAGTCCTTGAAGTCGAACGCAGCGCGCCCGCCCCCGTCGAGCCGCACCGCCATCCGGCCGTCCCCGATCCGCTCCAGCGTGCCCAGCGTGCCGTTCTTCACGCCAAGCGAGCGTTCGTTGCGCAGGAACATGATCCGGTCGCCCGTCGCGAAGTCGCGCCGGCCCCGATCGACGGTGACGCCCACGTCCTCGCCCAGCCCGCCCGACGCACGCACCCGCTCGCGCGCTTCCTGGTTCAGCTCGCGCACCTCGGCGTTGGTATGGGTGAGGATGATGCGGGTCTGGTCGGGACCGGCCTGGCGCTGACGATCCCAGCCGTCCACCAGCTCGGCGCGCGCAGCCTCGCGCGTGTCGGCCGCGTGAACCATGCCACGATCGGCATAGGCGTGGATCGCCTCCGCCGTGCGACCGGTCGCCAGCGCGCGTGTTGCGTCCTTCTGCCAGTCCTCGCGTTGCCGGCGAACCTCGGTGATCTCGGCCGCGCCGTGTGCTTCCGCAATCGAGCGGAATGCCGCCCCGGCTTCGATCGCCTGCAACTGCTCGGGGTCGCCCACCAACACCACCTTGGCGCCGGCGTCACGGGCATGGGACAACACCCGCTCCATCTGGCGGGTGCCGATCATGCCCGCCTCGTCCAGCACCAGCACGTCGTTGCGAGTGAGCTGGTCCCGGCCCTGCGCCCAGCCATGTTCAAGGCTGGCGATGGTGCGGGACCGGATGCCGGACCCGCCCTCCAGATTCTCGGCCGCGATCCCGGACAGGGCGGCGCCGCGAACGGTGTAGCCCTCCCGCTCCCATGCCTCGCGTGCAACGCCAAGCATCGCCGATTTGCCCGAACCGGCATAGCCGACGACCGACGCCAGCCCCGCGTTGCCGGTCACATGGTCGAAGGCGTCGCGCTGCTCGCCCGACAGGACAAGGCCCCGCCCCTCGGCCGCACCGATCGCCGCGTCCCGATGCCGATCAGCGACACCATGCCCGGCGCGGTCCGCCAGCTCGTCGCCGGCACGCTCAAGCCGGTTCTCCACCACGATCATGTCGCGCGACGTGAACCGCTCCTGGTCGCGACCGTCCTTCCCCAATGCGACCAGCTCGGGGCTGGCGCGTACCGCCCCCATCACCTGATCGAACTGCTCCTTGCCGTCGCTGTGACGGAACGCGAACGTCGCAAGGTCGCGGACGGTGAACGTCGCCTGCTGCCGCGTGATGGCATCCAGCGCGACATTGGGGTTGGCGATGATCCGCTCGCCGTTCTCCCGCGCGATGCGCGTGTGATCCTCGATCCGCTCCGCCTCAAGCCCCTGCTCCGGCCTGCGCGATGCGGCCGGGCCGATCTTGTGCTGTGGCTCCAGCCCGATCCCCTGCGCCTCATAGGAGCGATGGTCGATCCGGCCCTCAAGCCCCAGCTCGGCCATGCGCTCGTTGACATGTGCCGCCCACGCCTCGCGCCAGTCCTTCAACAGCTCGGTGCTGTTCCAGTCACGGTTCTTCTTCCCGAACCCCTCCGGCCCTACGTGGCGCATCGTCATCATCACATGCGCGTGCGGCTTGGGGCTGCCGTCCTTCGCTTGGTCCCAATGCACGTTGAGGTCGGCGACCATTCCGCGTCGGACGAACTCCTTTTCCACGAAATCTCGAGCGAGGCTTACACCCTGCTTCTCGTTCATCTCGCGCGGGATCGAGAACTCCACCTCTCGCGCCAGTTGCGCGTCCTTGCGCTTCTCCCCTGCCTCCACCTCGTTCCACAGCGTCGTGCGATCCGACAGACGCTCCGGTGCGCCCTCCGGCAGCAGCACCTCGGAGTGGATGACGCCGGCCTTGTTGGAGAAGTCGTGATTACGCCCAAGCCGCTCGTCGTGAAGCTCGGATGCGGAGCGATAGGCGGCAGACGCAACGGCGCTGGAGCCGTTCGCACGGCTGATGACCTTGGCGCTGAAATGGTAGATCGCCATCGCGCTCTGCAATCTGCCTCGTTTAGCGCACGTCGGCAACGACGTATAAGCGCGCACTCATCATTTGCTTCGCTCCTGCTGATTGACTGCCGTGCGATCCCGTTACGGGTTGCCTGCTCGTTCCTGTTTGCTAGGCTGCGGTGAACCTGACGCGGAAAGGAGAGAGCACCATGCGCAAGGTGCGCGACTATGACGCGGAGCTGAAGGCGCTGGAGAGCCGCGCCAAGGCGATCAAGGCGCGTCGCATCGAACAGCTCGGCCAGCTCGTCACCGCCACCGGCGCCGACGCGCTCGACATGGAAACGCTCGCCGGCGCGCTGCTTGATGCCGTTGCGGCGAAGGATGCGGAAGCGAAGGAGGCGTGGCGCGCGAAGGGCTCCGCTTTCTTTCAACGCCGCGGGCGCAAAACTGGCCGGGCTGCTGGCGGCAACGGTGACGGCGGCAACGCGCAACCGGGCGCTGATCCAGCGTCTGGAAGCGGCACGGCGTCGTAACGATACGCGAGGCTGGGTCGTGCAACGCCGCGAACGTACCCGCCACCTGATCGAACTGGGCGGCCTCGTCCAGAAAGCCGGCCTGGTCGAACTCGCCGACGACGATCGCGCGACGATCTATGGTGCGCTGCTGGAGGTGGTCGGCCGCGCTCGCGGCGACGATGCTGACGACACGCTCGCGCTCTGGAAGCGGCGCGGCAAACGCGCGTTCGACGCGGAAAGCGAAGCGACGGAGAAAGGGGATGGCGCTCTTGGATATTGAGGCGATCCGCGGGGAAGTCCGCGCGCTGGATTTCAAGCGCGGCACCCTGGCCGAAGCCGCACTGTGGCGCGACGATGATGCGGACTCGCGCGCCAACCTCGCGATCGAAGGCATGGCGCTGGAGACGGACGAGCACCTGCTGTTCGACATGCTGCGCGACGAGGCCGTGCCCCCTGCCCTCGCCACGAAAATCGTCCTCAAGCTGCTCGGTCATCCCGATGCCGATCCGGCGCTGACGATCACCCCGCTGGAACGGGTCAGCTGATGGCGGGGCCGCTCATCGGCGGGCGTCGGCCGATCAGCTGGCGGCTTGCGATCGTCGTCTCGTTCGTCGCGGCCTATGCGACCGCGCGATGGCTGGAAGGCATCTTCGGCGTCGGGCAGATTTCCGGCACCGTGTCGTTCCTGGTCCTGGTCGGCCTGATCGGCGCGACCTGGTGGATCAATAGCCGGGCCGACAACCACAGGAACGAGCTGCTGGGCTCCGCCCGCTTCGGCAACCGTGCTGACGTGCGCAAGCTGGAAGCGAGTGGGGATCTCCTGATCGGCCGTGCCAAGGAATCCGGCAAGCTGCTCCGCTATGATGGCGCGGCCCACTTGCTGACGATCGCACCCACCCGTTCCGGCAAGGGCGTCGGCACGATCATCCCCAACCTGCTCCTGCTCGACCGCTCGGTGGTCTGCATCGATCCCAAGGGCGAGAATGCCCGAGTCACGGTCCGTGCGCGGGCCAGGAAGGGTGCTGTGTGGTGTCTGGACCCTTTCGGCGTCTCCGGACGCCCTGCGGCCCGTTACAACCCGCTGGCGCAGCTCGATCCCGCCAGCCCGGACCTCGCGGAAGATGCGCAGACGATCGCTGACGCGCTGGTCCATGACGCGCCGGGGCAATCGGGCGAGGCGCATTGGAACGAGGAAGCCAAGGCGCTGATCGCCGGCATGATCCTGCACACCATCGTCCACGAGCCCCCTGCCCGCGCCACGCTCGCCACCGTGCGCGACAAGCTCACCCGCGACCCCGCCGGCTTCGCTGCGTTGCTTGCGGACATGCAGGCCAGCACCGGCGCGCATGGCCTGATCGCGCGCGCCGCCAACCGCCAGCTCGGCAAATCCGATCGCGAGGCCGCCGGCGTACTGTCCTCGGCGCAGCGCCACACCCACTTTCTGGACAGCCCGCGCCTGGTCGAAAGCACGTCCGCCTCCGATTTCCGGTTCGCGGACCTGAAGGAACGGCCCGGCACCGTGTTCCTGTGCCTCCCGCCCGACCGGCTCGATACCTATGCGCGGTGGCTGCGACTGCTGGTCGCGCAGGCCGTCACCGACATGGCGCGCTCCCCTGCCCGGCCGGAGCGTCCGGTGCTGTTCCTGCTGGACGAGTTCGCGGCCTTCGGCCGACTGGAGCCGGTGGAGCGCGCGATGGGGCTGATGGCGGGCTATGGCCTCCAGCTCTGGCCGATCCTCCAGGACATGCACCAGCTCCGTGCGCTCTATGGCGAGCGCGCCGGCACCTTCCTGTCCAACGCCGGCGTGATCCAGACATTCGGGGTCAACGACCATGCCACCGCCGATATGCTCTCCCGCACGATCGGCGATACGACGCTGGAATATGCGACCCTCAGCACGTCGCGCGGCACGGGCTGGGGTGACAATCGCGCCGGCCCCTCGGAAAGCGTCAGCACGCACGTCACGGCGCGACGGCTCGTTACGCCCGACGAAATCATGCGGATGCCGGCCGACACTCTCCTGTTGCTGCGCCAGGGCGAACGCCCGCTCTGGGCCAGCAAGGTCCGCTACTATGACCAGCGCGAGTTCGCAGGCCTCTTCGATCCGGCGTGATCGCATACACCGGTCCCGGAAGATCGAACGGTGAGCTTTCGGGTAGCGCCCCACCCCCCTTCCCGATGGCAGAACGCTGAAGGCACACACCGCCGGTTTCGCCTGGCTTCTTCCGGAAGCTCTGCGGCCGATAGGCCGCTCTGGTGACGGCGTTAGCCGGCACGGATCGATGGCGCATTGGCCTGCCGGCCAATTCCGTTTGCCCTTCTCGGGCTGACGGTTTTGGTGAACCCTATCGTTAAGAGATTCTGTTAAATAGGAATTGTTAAACGAGTTAAGCCGCTCAAAAAGCGGAATCTTGCTTTTTTTATCAACTGCTTGCCAGACAGCCCGGTGGGTGAAACCCCGTGATTCGGTGTGTGATACCCCGATAGTGCGGTGGGTGATGCCCCGACGCTAAGGTGGGTGAAACCCCGAGACTCTGGAGCCGAAAAGGGGCCTCCCGCGCCAGTTATCCACAGCCTGGCTGGTGGTTCCGGCATCGCCCGAAGCGTGTCAGGGTTCAGGCAACATCGCCGGCCGGTGTGTGAAACCCCGATAGTTGGGCTTGCGGTGTGTGAAACCCCGATAGTCAGCGGCGGCCGGCAAGCCGGTCCATCTGTGCATCGACTTCCTCGGCCCGCTTGCGCTCGGCGTCGAAACGGGCGCGCCGCTCCTCCTCGGCGCGCATTCTCTCGGCGAGTGCCAGTGCCTCGGCCTCGCCGCGGAGCCTGAACAACACGGCCGGGCTTTTGTCCGTCGTCTCAGTCAGCTCCATCGCATAGTCGGGGAGCTGGTCGGCCTCGATCACCCGCCGAAGCATCCGGTTGAACTCCTTGGGCTGGGCATCGCTGCCGGTCTTGTCGCGAAGCACCTCTACCCGGCAAGTCCACCCACCGCGCTGCGTGCCGGCGTGCTTTCGCGCGATACGATAGAGCGCCCGCTCCAGCCCTCCGGAAAGCAGGAAATAGTCGGGGTGCATGGTGAGCAGCGACTTCTCGTTGACGATGCCCTCATAGACCCAATCCGAGAGGGTCAGCGTCATGCCGCGCGGCTGCTCCGTTTCGGCGTCGGTGTCGAAGGTCCAGCTATCGAGCCAATTGAAGCCAGCCTTCTGCCGGCGCTTCGTCGCGCGGATCGAAGTTGTGATCGAAGTCGTCTGGAGCCGGAGGAGCGCAGCTTGCAACTCCTGATAGTCCCTGCCCCCTGTGCTGCGCTTGATCGCCCGCAGTAGGTCGTAGGGCGTGGTTGTCAGCGTGCGGGGCAGATCGTTCAGCCCCTGCTGCTTCATGCGGTTGAGCGTGGACGCGGCCCATATCAGGATATCGGCGTCCCAGATCGTGGCCATGCCGTAGTCGGGAATGGCCTGGACGCGCACCCAGGCCTCGCCATCCGGGCTGCGATACTCGATCGGCTTCAGCCGCTTGCGCTTCTGGAGCGAGAAGAACGGGCGCTCCATGACCTCCCGCTGGTCCTTGAGCGGAAGATCGCCGAGCGCCGGAATGAACAGGTCGAACTCGGGATTGGGATCACGCCGCTTGCTCACGGCGCGAACCTGGTGTGTCCCCGCTGGACCAGATACTGGCGCAGCAACCGCTCGGTGATGACGGTGAGGGGCTCCCCGCCCTCCTCGACGCTGAGCTGGCGCAGTGTGCGGTGCATGTCTTCGGGAATGTGGATCAGCACCGGCTTCTTGCCGGGATGGCTGCTGCGCCGGGCAGGTGCTGCCGGGTCCGACGTGTCCGCCGCACGCCGCGACCGACGCGGGACGGCAGGCTGCGGCGCGGGAGTTGCATCGGCAACGGGTGCCGGTGCCGGTGACGGTGCCTCGGGCTCGTCATCGAAGATGCCGGCGAGCGCGGAAGTTTTCTTCGCCATCATCCAACCTCGCTTACTTGCTTAGTCGCAAAGCCGCTTAGTCGCTTAGCCTCATCATAGGCGGCGCGCAACTCGGCCGCCGCCTTGCTGTCCGGGTCCGTCTCGGCCGCCGTTCTGCCGAGCGGCGTGGCCTTGTAGAAATCCTTGCGGAAGTGGAGGCGGCTGTCGAACATCGTCACGCCCTTCGCCGCGAAGCCGGCATGGGCCTCCTGCCCCTCCCCGCCCTGATGCGGAACCTGCGTCAGTATAACGGCGAACGGCGTGCCTGCCTGCTGCACCTGCTTGACGGTCTGCAACACCGAATGAACGTCCAGCCCTCGCGGCGCGACAGGGATGATGACGAAATCCGCCTGCTCGGCTGCGAGCATGGCAATGTCCTTGGAGTTCGCCGGCGTGTCGATGATGATGAGGTCGATCTTGCCGCTGCTGCGCCCGCGCGAGACGTGGAGCGGCAGACCGGCAACGCTGCTGTCCTTCACCATCACGTCGTCGTCGTCGCGGCGTTCGGACCAGTAGAGCGCCGATCCCTGGCGATCGTCGGCATCGAGGATAACGACCGACGCCTCCTCCCGCGCCGCCTCGACGGCGAATCCGGTTGAGAGGGTGGTTTTGGATTGCCCGCCCTTTTGCGCGATGACGGCCCATACTTGCATAGCTGCTGCTCCTACTAAGCGGCTAAGCGACTTATGGAGCTTAGCCGCTTAGTCGTAAAGGGTCTTAGTCGCTTAGCCAGGTTCGTCCTCAGTTCCGTTGCTGATCGGATCGTGGCGCATCGGGCCGCGCCCCTCAACCGGGCACAAAGGTGCGCCCGCTGTCTCCCGCCATTTGCGCGCGGCCCTGACGGTATAGCCGCACGTCGAGCACTCGCATTTCAGCATCCGCGCCGCCTGCTTCCTGGGCCGAGTGGTCGCGCTGCCTGTATCGAGTCTGGGCATGGGGAGGGGACCGACCGCAGCGGTCGCGGCGTCGTGGCGATGCTCGATGATCTAGAGTGGCTTGAGGATCTTCTCGAGCGGCGCGGCCGGGTAGCGGGCCTTCACCATGGGCTCGACGAGCTTGCCGTGCTCGTCGCGGGTGAGCTGCCTATGACGTGCGCACCTTCGAGGTCCGGCTGCATCCGGTTA
>NZ_JAKNQR010000013.1:0-41716 GCF_036890205.1 Sphingomonas panaciterrae | reverse complement strand
TACGCCGCGAGTTGTGCCGAATGTTCTGACGACGGACAGCCGGCCGAGCAGAAGACGTAGCGCTCGCCTTCATACTCAGCCTTGTGAGCGGTCCTGGCGGGATCGACCACCATGCCGCAGACCGGATCATGGTCGACGTGACCGGACGGCGTTTCGCCGTCCGGCTCATGATGGTGATGATGGCCGTGCGCCCCAGTCACCTCGGCGGCGCGTTCGCTCTTCTGATCGTCGTCGGCCATTCATCACCTTTCACACGCCGCGCGTGCCTTCCGGTCTTTGTTCACTCCTCGATCAGATGGAACTCTTCGAGCAGCTTGGCGATCTCTGTGCCTTCGAGCTTCTTCATCAGCAGCTTGCGCAGGAAGGCCGGTCCGGGAAGATCGATGCCCTTGCCGTCCCGCAGCGGACCGATCGCAGCAAGAAGTGTACGAATATCATAGGTCGAGTTGAAGACCTCCGGCACGCCGCGCTCGACATTCATCAGCGTGTAGACGGCCTCCATCGGGGTTCTCACCGAATATTCCGTGGTGAAGATGCAGTCCCGCTGCTTCGATTCCGCGAACTGGCCGATGAAGGCGAAGTTGACCGCGCCCTCCGGCACCACGTCCGGCCGGTCACCCGCCTGGCGCGGCATGAAGAAGGCGGTAATATAGGGCATCATCGTGGGAACGGTGCTGGCGCCGGATGCCGCGAGTTCGGGAATGTCCTCGACCGGCACGCCGAGGTGATAGAGCCATTCCTGGGTGATCTCCTCACCGGTGCATTCCTGCATCGGCTTCTTCACGAAGTCGCCGGGGCAATCGACAAAGAGCGCGTAGAACCAGGCGATCATCTGATCTTTGGGCTGCTTCTTGAAATGCGGCTGGCGATGAACCGTCCAGCTCAGCAGCCACGCCGAGTCCTTCACCGTGACGATACCGGCGGAGACGATCTTGCCGGTAAAGGGGTTCCGCTTGGTGATCTTCTCGACATAGGCCGGAATGCGGGCGTCGAGGGCAGTGATGGAGGCGGAGGCCCATTTCGTCTCCGGGATATGGGCGCCGAACACGTCGGGGCGGCCGAAGGCCGGATCCTTCGCGGCGATGCGGCGCCACAGGTCCCAGGCCGGCGCCGGTCCTTCATTGAGCTTCGCCGGCGTCCTGTGGTCGCCATTGTCGGAATTCTCGGTCAGCGAGCCGATCGTGATGAAGACGAGATCGTCTGGCCCGAGATCGACGCCGCCTTCGACGCCGCGCTCTTTCCAGTGAATGCGGGTCGCTTGCTTGCGGCCGGGCTGGATGTCGAAATCGACATCGGTGACCTCGACGCCGTAGCGGAACGTGACGCCGTGATCGGTCAGCCACTTCACCAGCGGCAGGACCATCGATTCATACTGGTTATAGCGGTTGAACTTGAGCGAGGAGAAGTCGGCGAGACTGCCGATATGATGGATGAAGCGGTGCAGGTAGAGCTTCATCTCCAGCGCGGAATGCCATTCCTCGAAGGCGAACATGGTGCGCCAGTAGAGCCAGAAATTGCTTTTGAGGAAGTCTTCGCCGAAGACCTCGTTGATACGCTTGTTCTCCATCTCCTCGCGCGTCGCGAGGAAGACCGAGAGCAGGTCCTTCTGGGCCTTGTCGTTTAGCGTCAACAGCGCTTTGTCGGGCACGTCCTGGCCCTGGTTCTGCGTCGTGCGCTGGAGCGAAAAGTTGGGATCGTCCTTGTTGAGCCGGTAGAACTCGTCGAGCACGCTGGCGTCCTCGATCTCCAGCGAGGGGATCGAGCGATAAAGGTCCCACAGGCACTCGAAATGTTCTTCCATTTCGCGGCCGCCGCGAATGACGAAGCCCTTTTCGGGCACGTCCAGACCATCGAGCGCGCCACCAGGGATTTCCAGCTCTTCAAGGATGGTGATGCGGTCGCCGGAAACGCCGCCGTCGCGGATCAGGAAGGCCGCGCCGGCAAGCCCCGCCAGCCCCGAACCGACAAACCAGGCCGTCTTCTTGTCGGCGCCCTCGGGCTTGCGGGGACGCACGAAGGCTTCATAGTTTCCGCTGCTATAGTGCATGGCGAACTCCTGTTCTTCTTGTTGGGATCAGTCTGCGGAGGGCTTGTAGCTGTAGAAGCCTTCGCCCGAGGCGATGCCGAGCCTGCCCTTGTCGATGTAGTTTTCCTTCAGCCAGGCGGCGAGCGACTGAGCATGCTCGTCGCCATGCGAGAGGATGTTGTAGGGGGTGTTCAATCCGATGATGTCGTAGATCTGGAACGGCCCCATCGGCGCGCCGGTGGCGATCCGCCAGACCTTGTCGACATCTTCCGGCTCGGCATAGCCGCCGGCCGCCAGATCGGCGGCCGCGTTCAGGAGCGGCACCAAAAGCGAATTGAGGACGTAACCCGCTTTCTCCTTGCGCACCGGGATCGGCACCATGCCGATGGCGGAGGCGAAGGCGATCAGGGCATCGAACACGGCCGGATCGGTGTCGTCCGTGCCCATCACCTCGGCGGTGTTGAACTTCCAGATGCTGTTGGCGAAGTGCAGCGCCAGAAACCGGTCCGGTCGGCCGGTGTAAGCCTTCAGGTCGCTCGGCAGCAGGGTCGAGCTATTGGTGGCGAAGATCGTCCTGTCCGGCGCGAGCCCCGCCAGTTTCTCGTAGAGCGCCTGCTTGATCGAAAGAACCTCCGGAACCGCCTCGATCACGAGGTCCGCGTCCGCGACGGCCGCGCCGAGATCGCTCAGCAGAGCGATCCGCTTGAGCGCCCCGGCCGCCTTGCCGCCAGCCGCGCCCGACACCTCGTTCGTGTAGGTTTCGACGAGCGCCGCCAGCCGTGCGCGCGCCTGTTCGAGCGCTTCCTCGCTGATGTCGTAGGCGACAACATCGAAGCCGCTATAGGCCGTCTGGAAGGCGATCTGGCTCCCGAGGACTCCCGTGCCGAGAACCGCCACTTTCCTGATATCGCTCATCCAATTTCCTTCTGCGCGGTATCGTCACTTAGAAACGGAGCCGCCACCTCCACCGGGACGCGGGCCAGCTTGCCGGTTTCCCGATCGACCAGGGCCCATTGGGTCAGCGAGGCGACGATCGTCCGGCCGTCTTCGGCATGGAATTCGACACATCGTGCATAGCGGGCACCCCGCGGCGCTCGGACGACCCAGGTGATCGCACTGACCTCGTCTCCCGCCCGGACATTGCCGCGATAGTCGACCTCATGGCGCAGCACGACCGCGACGAACCGGTCGCGATCCTGCGGCCGCGCGGCCGTCAGCCAATGCGCCACCGACACATCCTGAATCCAGGTCACCCAGACCGCATTGTTGACATGGCCGAGTTCGTCGATGTCGGCGTCCCGGGCGCGGAAGCGGATATGGAAGCGCCGATGCTCATCCACCTCGCCGACGAGTGGGTGTCCGTGCTCATCGCAGCCGATGCGTCGACGATCTGACACGATCCCGCTCACGAATACGCCTGCTCCTCATGCGACGAACCCAGTCCTGCCATGGCGCGGAAGAAGCCGACGAGCATCTCGTCGCGCGGCATGGCGCCTTCGACATCGCCCTGCACCGCCAGTCCCATCCAGACCGCGTAAAGACCGATACCGGTCTGCATCGGCGGCAAGGCCGGTCGAAGTGCGAAGCGTTGCGTCAGATCGGCGACGAGCTCACCGAACATCCGATAGCAGGCCGCCTTGGCCTCCCGGTGCCGCTCGGCGAAAGCCGGATCGCGCCGGGCATGGAGCTGCAATTCGATCGAGAGCAGTGACCATTGTGCTTCACCGGCCAGCTTCGCGAGCCGGGCGGCCAGCACCTGGAGCGTTGCCTCGATATCATCGCCGGAGCAGTGCGCGACCAGGTCGCGAAGCAGTGTGACCTCATCCTGGATATGGCTCTGCAGGATCTCGACCAGCAGATCGTCCTTGCTGGCGAAGTTCGAGTAGAAGGCACCCTGCGAATGGCCGGCCGCGCTGCAGATGTTGCGGATCGACATGGCGGCGACCCCCTCCTCGATGATCGAGGTATGTGCGGCGGCGATCAGCCGGTCCCGCGTCTGGCGCTGCGTGTCCTTGCGCGTAAGCGGCATGGGTTCGTTCTCCAACCAACGGGCGAGACGTGCGAAACCTTTTCGGCGGTTCCGCGTTCTCAGTAAAAACCAGATATCAACTGATATCCGAAATCAACGGCGATTTCGACCCGAAATCGTCCGCAGTATCGAAATTAAAACGCGAAGGAGTGCCCTTGGCTGAAACCTACATTGGCTATTCCCCGGACGTGGAGGTTCTCGGCGAAGACGAGGAGCGGCTGACCGCCGAAATCCTCGAGATCATGGCGAGCACCAACCGTAAGGCCTTCGAACGCCACCGCCATGCGGTGCGCGACGCCCATGCCAAGAGCCACGGGTTCCTGAAGGGTGAGTTGGTCATCCCGGAACTGCCGGAGCATCTGCGCCAGGGGCTTTTCGCTCGTCCCGCCACCTATTCCGTGGTGATCCGCCTCTCATCAGCGCCCGGAGATATTCACTCCGATACGATACCGGCTCCGCGCGGTATGGCGATCAAGGTCATTGGCGTGGCGGGGGAGCGGCTTCTCCCCGAAGACCAGGGCCACAACCAGGATTTCCTGCTGGTCAATATCCCGACCCTGAGCTTCGGCACGATCGGTAAATATCGCCAGCTCATCGGCCTTCTGGAAAAGAATGCCCAGAACCCGGCCGTTCTCCAGCGCGCCATGGCCGGGGTGGCGCGGGGAGTGGAAGCCGCGGTCGAAGCGGTCGGCGTCGAGCCCGGCGCCACGCTGCGCGGTCTCGCGCGCGACAATGACCATCTGCTTGGCGAGACCTATCTGTAGCTGCTCGCAATCGGACGGGCTCCTGCTCGCAAACGGATCACCTTTCTGCTCGGATTAGCTGACAGTAAGCGCGCGCGCCTGCTCACGCTTTTCGATAATGTGCTCGCGATCTCCCGCGGCTGCTCGCAATCAGCGCGCCGCGCTCACGCTTAGCGCTACTGACGGGAATGGTCAGAATCTGATCCCCTCAACCAACCGAGCTGCGGCCTGGCAGTTCGCGGTGGTGGCGCACCAAGCCCTGACTTCAAGGCCCGGGCTCCGAACACGACGACGTTGCGCCTCCGCATCGAGAGGGACGATAGCGGCGTAGAGGAGATCGGGCTCTTTCTGTCCGGGGCTTGCTGGCCTGAACTTCCGGAGAGTCACCCCATCGATGTTGAGCGTCGAGGGCGCGGCCGCGGAAAGGGGCCGGCGAGCCAGGCCGTTCCCGAACGAAATCTCCACCCGATAACCGTCCCCCTCGACCATGCGGCCGTCCACGTCGCCCTCCAGCTTAGTGGTTCGCGCCTGTCCCACGTCGAACGTGCAGCAGCCGGCGATCAGCAGGCGGTCGCCGGCCACATTGCGGGGGTGGATCGAATACTCGGTTCCGACGGGGCCGGAGAGCTCGGTGGGCCGCGGCTCCTTCTCGGAGCCGCGGTCGCACCCTGCCAGGGCGATGAAGGCCAAAAGCCATCCCACCCCGGTAGAGGCTTTGCCTCGGTCAGCCATAGAACCCGACCAGCAGCGCCCGCTCGTCAGAGCATAGGCTCCGCTTGATCTGCCCAGGGTTGAGATAGGTCGTCATCAAGCATGGCCCTGTCGAACCATCGGTGCGGTGGTCCATTCCTTTCACGTGACCCATCTCATGCGTCATCGCGGACTGCCAGTCGATATGCTGGCCGATGTTGCTCGGCGTGATCGACGAACCGCAGATCAAATCGGTCGATTGCGCCGTGTCGCCCGTGTCGTAGTAGATGCGGTCGGTATTGACGTACACGGTCGCGTCGATCGCCTGCGCAGGCGCTGGCCCGGAATAGCCGTAAATGATGGTCCGCATGATCGCCGACATGCTGGAGCCGTCCTGGATGTTGATGAAATCCGGGTCCTCGGTCGCCGAGTAGTAAGTCGACGTGTAGTTCTGCGTCGTTCCGGTGAGCTGGAACGAGCGCCCTGCGGCGTTGATCGTGTCGACCGCGGCCTTGGTGTTGGCGTCGCAGGCGGCCGGAAGCGCATAGTTGATCTTCACACCCCGCGACCCGTTCGGGAAGTAATAGGGTTGCGGGATCGGCCCGGCGAACGCCGGTGCGGCGTTGGCGAGGGCAAGCACGCAGGCGAGCAGCGCAGATTCCCTGATCATTTTTCCTACTCCTTACTTCGTGGCAGCGGTGAGGGCGTCGAGGGTGGTGGCGGTCGGATATCCGCCGGTCGGAACCAGCGACTGTCCGTTCACCAGAAAGACGGGCACGACCTCGACGACACAGCTGGGGCACCGCGCGCTTCCACCCTGAGGAGCAAGCTCCTTTTCGTAGCGCGAGCGCGACGCGAGCAGGGCAACCGGCGCACCGTTCGCCAACGGATCCTCGTCGCTTGCCGAGAGCCGCCGCCCATCGGGCAGCTTACCGCTCGTCCGCCGAAGCTTGAGCGTGTCGGCCACCTTGGCCTTGCCCCTCAGCACCTGGTCGACGACCACCGACACAGAGGACGACGCACCGTCGTCGAGCTGCTCGGCTTCGTCGGTTCCCGAGACATGACCGATCACCACGGTGTCGGCGAGCAGCGCTTCCTGCCCAACCGTGGCACCACCCCTGATATGTGCCGCCGCGGCTTGAACGAATGCGGTGGACGCCTCAGCCGACCGTCGCAGATCGCCCGCGTGAAGCCCATAGATTGAAAGCGTCTGCGCCACGTCGACGAGGAAAGCGTCGTTCAACGCCGAACGGGCGGCGTCGTCGGTGACGAACCGTGGCGAGGGTGGCGTGAGCCGGGCCGCTTTCACGATTGCGTTCACCTGTCCGAAGTCGGCCAGGTCGCCCAGCTTGCCCGACCGACGCTGTTGGACGTCGCGTTTGTGGGCAAGGAAGGCTTTCGTGCTTTCCTCTTGTGAGCGCCCGCCCTGATCTTGGGCGCTCGCCGCCACTGTGCAGAGCAACAGCGCGGAGCCAAGCATTGTTCGATAGAACCGAGTACGCATCACTCACTCCTTCAAGCGTCAGTTTCAACTTGGTCCGCTCCTTCACCTGAAGCGAACCAGCCCGACTCATCTTGAGCACGGAACAAAGGGTGAACGATTTAGAATCCTACATTGCAAGCCTTTTTTCAGGGTCCCGGCCCAGCTTCTCTGAAACGAGGGTTTCTGACGAGCGCTCGTCGCCAGTCAGGTCCCAACGGGTTTCCGCGGGTCGCACCTTCTCAAAACTGTTCTGGAATCCTGCTTCGCAGAATGCTACGCCCGTGACGGGTTTGTAGAACAATCGAGGGCCGATGCGGGTCGGGTACGCCAGGGTGAGCACGATCGACCAGTCGCCCGAGCTCCAGCTTGAGGCGCTGCGCCGCGCCGGGTGCGAGAAGGTGTTCACCGAAAAGGCGTCCGGGGCCAAGGACGATCGCCCCGAGCTGGCGCGCATCTTCACCGACGTGCTGCGCGCGGGCGATACGCTGGTCGTGTGGAAGCTCGACCGGCTCGCCCGGTCGCTGAAGAAGCTGATCGCGACCGCGGAGGAGCTGGAGCGCGAGAAGATCGGCCTCGTGTCGCTGACCGAGAGCATCGACACGACCACGCCGGGCGGGATGCTCACCTTCCATGTGTTCGGCGCTATCGCCCAATTCGAGCGCGCACTGATCCGGGAGCGCACTACCGCGGGGCTGACCGAGGCCAGGCGGCGTGGCCGGAAGGGCGGACGCCCGCCCTCGATGCGCCCGGCCGACATCGCCGCGGCCAAGGCGCTGATGAAGGAGGGCAGCTTGCCTGTGCGCGACATCGCGCGCCGGCTCAACGTATCCGTCGCTACCCTGTACCGGTATGCCGGCAAGCGCGGGGGGCCTGCGGACGGGGTGGAGGCTGACCGGCTGCGTGCCTGATTGGGGAAAAGCGGCCGCCCGGCGAGGCGCTGGTCGACCTGCGTCGAAGGCTGTCGCTCTTGCCCCCGCGCGACGCGGGGCGCACCGAGATCATCGGTCGCGCCGCTCATGCCTACGGCATCTCGGTCCCGACCATGTACCGCGCGTTGCGCGAGCTCTCCCGCCCCAAGTCGATCCGGCGCGCCGACCACGGCCGGACCCGGGTCGCCCCGCAGGCGGAGATGGAGCGCTACGCCGAGATCGTCGCGGCGATGAAGCTCAGGACCCTCAACGGCAAAGGGCGGCACCTCTCGACCGCAGAGGTGATCCGCCACCTGGAGGAGACGGGCGTCGAAACGCCCGACGGGCTGGTCAGGGCACCGCCCGGGCTGCTCAAGCGGGCGACGATCGACCGGCTTTTGCGCGCGACCGGGCTGGACCTTGCCCGCGCCACACGCCCGACCGCGGCCGTGCGGTTCCAGGCACGGCGTTCAAACGAGCTGTGGCATTTCGACATGAGCCCGTCCGACCTGAAGCAGGTCGCCACCCCGCTCTGGGTCGAGGAAGGCCGCGGAAAGCCGACCCTGATGCTGTTCTCGGTCGTCGACGATCGTTCGGGCGCGACCTACCAGGAATATCGCTGCGTCTATGGCGAGAACGCCGAAGCGGCGCTCCGCTTCCTGTTCAACGCCATGTCGGCGAAGCCGGAACCCGAGCTGCCCATCCAGGGCATCCCGGCGACGCTGCACATGGACAACGGCCCGGTCAGCCGCTCGGCCGTGTTCCAGTCGGTGATGGGCAGCCTGGGCGTGCGCGTGCTCACCCATAGTCCGCCCGACCCGCAGGAGCGCCGCACGGCCGCTCGCGCCAAGGGCAAGGTCGAGCGGCCGTTCCGCACCATCAAGGAGGTGCATGAGACGCTCTATCACTTTCACAAGCCGAAGGACGAGGAAGAGGCTAACCTGTGGCTCAGGCGGGCGCTCGTCACCTACAACAACGGCGGCCATCGCTCCGAACCGCACCCGCGCATCGAGGACTGGCTTCGACACCTGCCCACCGACGGCGTGCGCGCGATGTGCTCCTGGGAGCGGTTTTGCGCATTCGCGCGCGAGCCCGAGCGGCGCACCGTCGCGGGCGACGCGACCGTCTCCGTCGAGGGCGCCTCCTATGAGGTCGAGCCCGAGCTCGCCGGCGAGACCGTGACGCTGCTTTGGGGCCTGTTCGATCAGGAGTTGTTCGTCGAGCATGACGGGAAGCGGTTCGGGCCGTTCCAGCCGTCGCGCGGCGCGGTCCCTCTCTACCGCTACCGCAAGTACCAGAAGAGCAAGGCGGAGGAGCGGCTCGACAAGGTGGTCCGGCTCGCCGACCAGCTCGGGCTGCCCCGCGCCGCGGTGACGGGCGGCGACCGCCCGCTCCCGTCGTTGCCGTTATCAGCCCGCGATCTGGCGGTGCGGACAAGGCCGTTTCCGGAGCCGGTCGTCGAGAAGGCCCATCCGACGGCGCTGGCGGCCCGTCAGGCCATCGCGGCTCAGCTATGCCGGCCGCTCGGATCGCTGCCCGAGGAGGACCGGCGGTTCATCGTGGAATTGCTTTCCGAGACGCTCGACAAGATAACGGTCGCCGACCGCGTTCGCGAGCGGCTTCAGACCCGACGAAGGGAAGGTTGATGCTCGCCGACGTGCAACAGGCTTACGGGCTCGCCAGGCCGTTTCAGGGTGCCGGTAACTTCGAGACCGAACACCAGTCCATGCTCGTACGCGAAGTGTGCGCAGCCGTGCAGACCGGCCGCCTGGTGGTCGTCTCCGGGCTGGTCGGCTCGGGCAAGACGCATCTTCTCCGGCGCATTGAGGACGAGCTCACGCGCGCGGGCAAGGTGACGGTCGCGAAGTCGCTTGCGGTCGACAAGCGGCGCACGTCGCTCACCTCGCTGATCGAGGCCATGTTCTACGACCTCTCACCCGGCGACCGCGCCCAGGTGAAGATCCCCAAGCAGGCCGAGCGTCGCGAGCGCGACCTTCGCGATCTGATGAAGAAGGGCAGGCGCCCGGTCGTACTCGTGGTCGACGAAGCGCACGATCTCCACCACAAGACGCTGACCGGCCTGAAGCGGCTTATGGAGGTGGTCGCCGACGCCGGCGTACTCCTGTCCGTCCTCCTGGTCGGCCATCCTCGCTTGCGGAACGATCTCAGGCGTCCGCAGATGGAGGAGATCGGCTACCGCACCACCATCTTCGACTATGAAGGCGTCGGGGCCGACCAGCGCCGCGACTATGTGGCCTGGCTGCTCGGGGCCTGCGCGGCCGAGGGGGTCAAGGTCGCCGACCTCATGGACGAGGACGCGGTCGACATGCTCGCCGAGCGGCTCCGCACGCCGCTCCAGATCGAGATGCATCTCACGCTCGCGTTCGAGCAGGGGTTCCGGCTCGACGCCAAGCCGGTCACTGCCGACATCGTCGAGCAGGTGCTCAGCCGCGCGATTGACGACCTCGAGCCCACGCTGACCCGCAACGGCTACGACGCGACCGCGATCGCGCAGCAGTTCAACGCCAAGCCGTCGGAAGTGCGCGCGTTCCTGGCGGGCTCGCTCGACCCGGATCGCGGCCGCGAGCTGACCGAGCAGCTCCGGCAGGCGGGCGTGCCGGTGTGAGATACCCCGTGTTGCTCGGGATCATGCAATGTGAGCATGAGGGCACCGATATCGAGCAAGCTACGCTGAATGCGAGCACAGCGTCGTTGAGCGCGAGCACGCGCGGTCGCCCGTTCTCACCAAGCGTGAGCAGGAATCTACGCTGATTGCGAGCAAGACAAGCTAGGAGTGCGAGCGCCTACACGTACTCGACAAGAACGCGGCGCTTCGGAATGTAGCGAGCAACCCGAATTCTGACACCGTTTCTGGGGCTACGAGAGGAGCGGCTTTTGACGCAGCGATGAACACCGCGCTGGGAAAGGCGGATAGCCCGAATTCCGTCTCAGGAGTGAGCGGAGCGGCGGGCGTGTCGCAATCAGGACTCGCGGAGCCAGGCGGCTTCGCCACCACTTTTCAGACGCAGCTTCAAAAAATTAACGCGATCAATGCGCGCGCTGGTGCTTTGACGGTCGCCTACGAACGAGGAGAGGAAACCGACATTGCGAAGGTCATGCTAGCGCGGCAGGAGTCCTCAATCGCCTTCGAGGCGACGTTACAAGTTCGCAATAAAGTGCTTTCGGCCTACAAGGACATCATGAGTATGCCGGTCTAGCACAATCTGCCGAAAGCACATCCCTGGATCGGTAATCCGGTGCTGCGAATTGCCGGCACGACGCGCGATCGGATCGAGGCGCCGGTCGAGCGGGGCGGGCTGGCATGGGTCTTCACAGACACCGCGGGGCGCACCGACACGAGCGATCCGATTGAAGCCATCGGGGTGGAGCGTGCGCGCGAGAGCATGGCAGCCGCCGACCTGGTGCTATGGCTGGGGGATGATCCGCCCCCAGCTTCCGGCATGATCGCCGTCCATGCACGGGCGGACGACCCGGACCGCACGCACGTGCCAAAAACGTTCACGCGACAGTCTCTGCCGGCAATCCGTTAGGTGCCCTTCAGTTTCCGAGCGCTGTTGTGCATGGACACGATCTTCCATCGTCCGTTCATCTTCTTAAGCACGCTTGTGGCGACGCCGAGTCGTTCGGCGGCCTCACCGGTTTTTGGCTCGATCCGGTAACGGTAGGTCTCGGTCGCAAGGGCAACCGACCCTTCGAAGCGGACGTCAACCTTGTAGTCGGAGAAGCGGAACGATTTGAACTGCTTCAGCTCGGGACCGAGATGATGAGCCAGGTAGGTGGCGTAGCTGCCCTCAGATGCTCCTGTCTCGAAAACCCGCGCGTCGGTCGTGAACAGTTGCTCGGTTCCAGCAGCGTCAAGCTTTTCGATCGCGTCCTTATACTGTGACAGCGCCGCCGCCACGGCACGTGTGTCAGTGGTGCGGGCGTCTGACTGCGCCCACGCTGCGGCAGGAAGAGCGATCGACACCGCTATAATCATCTTCACGCAGGTGCTCATTTATCATCTCCCAAAACAAAATTAGCCGACCTTAGGATATCTCCATTTGACGCATCAATATGGAGCAGCGGCTGACGTCAGAACGCGAGATGGTCGAGGCCGCCATGCATGAAAGAACCCCCTAGCCAACCCTGGACGGCGATGGCGATGATCGCGCCTACCGAGCCGACGACCAGCATGACGCGTGCCGTATCTCGGTAAAGGCTTGCGCCGCCAAAGCCCGAGTAGCTCCACTGCGAACGCACCGATGATCAAGGCGATCGGAAAGTGAATCACCACCGTGTGCAGGCAACCGAGCCAGCTTGCTAAGCGCTGTCCGAAGGTCTTGTTTTTGGTTGCGGCCTCATCGTGCCCACGACCCATCGCCATGCCGAGCGCCAGTGCCGCCGCCAGCAAAGTCAGCTTCGAAGTCCGCATGATTCAGCGCTTCCCGCAAATTTGCTTACTTTGGTCAATACGTAGCGGCGGACGTTCCCCTCACGGCTCATCGTGCCACCAAGCGTCTGCACCGTTGCAAAATCGGTACGTTCAGCCCGAGCGAAGTAACGGTCCACTTAACGGAACGGCTCGACGCTGGCCGACCGGCGGCTTAGGTCTCGCTTTAACGAAGGGGGCATCGCAACGACAACATGGCCGCGCAACTTGATCAAATAACTACCAAAGAGGATCACGACGGCCTTGTGCGTCGGCTCATTACCCGTTGGCGTGACGATCCGGGCGCGACCTATCGAAGCTGGTTCCTGTGGGACGAGCGGCTGAAGAATTTTCGTTCGATCCGGCGCGGTATCACCCAGGTCGTCGGCGAGATCGAGCGCGGTTCGTTTGGCGTCGCCTATCGCGGATCGTCGCTCGAAACCGTCGTCCATTCCGTTGCCGAACAGCGCCAAATCTTCAAAGGTGCGGACCATGCGTTCCTCTGGAAACCGAAGCTGCGCATCCCCGACATATACGAGAGCCCCGAGAACCAGCGCGCGTTCGGCCGCCTGCTAGACGCCTGTTCGTGTTGCGACACGGCCGAGGAGATCATCGGCCATATCCACGCGATCGACCGCCTGAAGATCAAGGGGCTTGGGCCTGCTGTCGCCAACCTCCTCTACTTCCTTCACCCGACGCTGGTGCCGCCCTTCAACACCGCGATCGTCAAGGGTTACAACGCGCTGACGGGGGCGAACGTGAAGCTTGGGAGCTGGGAGCATTTCCTAGCGATGCGAACCGGCATCCTCGACCTCAACGACCGCTTCCGCGACCTTTTATCGAACGACTTGGGCGCGATCGGCGGCTTGCTGTTCGACATCGGCTCCGATCGCTACCCGGCCCCGCCGCTCGACGTGAGCGGCGCGGCTCTGGCGAGCTGGGGGCAGCGGCTCGAGGCGGCGCGCGAAGAGGCGCGCACGCTTAGCAAGGCCGCGCAGCGTGAAGGCGAGAACGAGCGCACCCATACCGAAATTCAGGCATGGCTTCGCGATCTAGGCTTGGCACTCGGCTATGACGTATGGATCGCCGCAAACGATCGCAGCCGAGCCTTCAACGGATCGCCCTTGGGCGCAGGGTGCCTTGAGCGCTTGCCCGAGACGATCGCGAGGTCGAAGGGCGCTGATTCCATCCGGCTGATCGACGTGCTGTGGCTTGAAAAGGCCGGCGATCACGTCGCCGCAGCGTTCGAGGTGGAGCATTCGACGTCGATCTATTCGGGCATCGTCAGGATGCTCGACCTGGCCTTGAGCGGTAGCGACCTTCACGCGACCGCGGGACTGTTCCTCGTCGCGCCCGACGCGCGCGAGGCGGACGTTCGTGCGCAATTGCAGCGGCCCGCGTTCAGCCGCGTCGCCGACCTCGACATATCCTACCTCCCTTACGGCGAGCTGGAGAGGAACCGCGAGGCCATCGCGCGGTTCGGATCGGGGCTGAAGGCGATCAAGGCCGTATCCAGCAAGCTCGCCTGACACGCCCCGCGCGAGGGCTGGCGCGGGGAGCCACGTATCCTCTAGCATGTAGAGGAGAGCTGCCATGACGATGCCTTCCCCGGCCCCCTGGCTCGACGCCGTGTTGATCGGATGGTTCGTGCTGACCGCGATATCGGTCGCTTACGTCGCGTGGGATGCCTTCACCCGCAACCCCGAGTTGCGGGTGATGAAATGGGGGTGGCTGCTGGTCACGCTCTACGGCGGCCCGATCATGGCCGCGGCCTATGTCCTGTCCTGCCAGGAACCGGCGAACGAGCGGCACGAGGACTTCGTTCGGCCGCTCTGGAAGCAGGCGTTCGGGTCGGCCATTCATTGCATGGCGGGTGACGCGACCGGCGTCATCGCCGCGGCCGCGATCACCACGGCACTCGGCCTGCCGATGTGGCAGGACGTGATTGCGGAATATGTGTTCGGCTTCGCGTTCGGGCTGCTGATTTTCCAGGCGCTGTTCATGCGCGACATGGCGGGCGGTTCCTATTGGGGGGCGCTTCGCATGTCGTTCATCCCCGAATGGCTTTCGATGAATGCCGTTATGGCCGGCATGATCCCGACGATGGTGGTGTTGATGAGCCGGGACATGGCTGCGATGCACGCCAACTCGCTTCGCTTTTGGGGCGTCATGTCGCTTGCGACGCTTGTCGGCTTCGCCGTTGCCTACCCTATCAACCTTTGGCTTGTCGGCGTCCGGTTGAAGCACGGCATGGGCACGGTGCGCGTACTCGGGCATGGCGGGCACGAGGTCGCCGCGGACCGGCAATCGGCTACGCCGATGCCGGACATGAAGCACGATGCGATGGCAGGGATGAGCGGCATGGGGACGGGCCCGCGCGTGACCGGACCGCAGATCGTCGCGATGACGGCGCTGACGCTCCTAATGCTTGGCGCGGGCATCATAGTTGCAACGCTGTTCGGCCGATGGGCGATGTAGCATCGCCTCGATCGACGGAGATCGCGACAAGGGGTGATTCCGCGGCGCGCGTATCAGGGGCAGGCGGGGACTCACACGGAGGTAGAGAGATGCACCAGATCAACCCCGACATGAAGGCGTGCATGGACGCCCTGCCACGAATGCCATGTGCCCTGCCTTCACATGGCGATGAACCATTGCCTTAAATGGGTGGCCAGCACGCCGTGCGGCAATTTGTCATTGGCGGTGCCAATTGGCAGGGAGGCCGAGGCTGTCCCGGGAGACCGAAACGCGATTGAAGACGCCGTAGCCAATCGACAGGAACTGGACCGGGCGACACGTGCCATCGCCGTGTTGCCAACGACCTTGAAGGAATCGCTGGTCCTCCGGACTATCGAGGGCATCAGCCAAGTCGAAACCGCACTGATGCTCGACATAAGCGAGAAGGCGGCCGAAACGCGTCTCTATCGCGCCCGCCAACGGGCAGCATCGCTGTCGTAACAGCTTGGCCCCACCCTGTTCGGCAAAAAAGAAGGCACGAGTTTGAGGGGTAAGCGATCTGCCGTCGTATCGTATGCATGGGGGATACAACGGATGCGCGCCGCGGAGACGGCTTTTCGACCAAATCTGGGCAAGACATGGAGCGCGGCGACCAGAAGTCGGGTCAGGGCGCTTTTGCGGTTATGGATGCCATGCGCTGTGTCCTGGCAGTCGTAGTCGCGTTCGCACATGCTTGGTATCTCCTCATCGAAGATTATTGCGGGCAAGCCTCGGTCGCGGCTTCGGCCGGCTATTTTTTGGCTGGTTATGCGCATGCAAGCGTCATTCTTTTCTTCGTGCTCAGCGGCTTCTGGATCGCGCGCAGTATCGACAGACGGATCGGGGATTGGCATTGGTCAAGCTACCTGATCGACCGCCTTGCGCGATTGCTGGTCGTGCTAGTGCCGGCATTGGTGATCGGTGGAGCGCTCGACGCGGTGGGCCTCTACGCCCTCGAGTCATCGACCCATCTCGGCACGACCGAGACTTACGTGCTGCGCAAGGATGTCGTCGGCGCGCTCGAGTGGCATGTGCTGCTAGGCAACATTCTCTTCTTGCAGGGCATCGTGGTTGCGCCGTTCGGCACTAACGGACCACTTTGGAGCCTCGCTTATGAATTCTGGTTTTACATCTGGTTTCCGGCCATTGTCGTCAGTTGGAGGCAACGTCGCCCGTCAATCTTCTTAATTTTTATCGGTCTGGCCTGGATTACGCCATTCATGCTGATCGGCTTTGCTTGTTGGCTTTGTGGTGCTGCGCTTCATGGTATGACCAAAACGCATCTGACCGATTTTCCCCGATCACCGATTGGCCGCACCTGGCTGATCATTGCGAGCAGCATATTACCGGCAATACTTATCGTTGTGCGGGTTGTCGGACTGGAGGGCCTTGAACTGGCACTGGCGGGCGCATTCGCACTTTTTCTATATATATTGCTACGAGCGAATCCGCCAACGCCGCGCTGGTTGCGACCGTTCGCCGGTTATGGAGCAAAAGCCAGCTTTTCACTCTATGCCATGCACTTTCCAATCATGGCATTCGCCGCAGCGTTGTTAGTGGGCTCTGAGCGCTTACCACCAACGGCGGGCAACATCGCACTTGTTGGCGCTACGCTCGCACTTGCAGTTTTTGCCTGTGGTCTGTTTGCGACTCTCACCGAACGGCACACCGCGCGGGTACGCACCTTCTTCTACGCCAAGCTGTTGACCGTCCAGAAAGCGTGCGCGGGCCGTTTGGTATCCTAGAACTGCAGCAAGGCTTGTCGAATCGGTGAGGGGTGGATGGATTACGCACGTATCATCCACTGACTGTTATGGATGCGCGTAAGCGCTGTGCTCAGGCCACGGCGGTCCAAGGCATGAGTTCACCGACGGCGTTGGCCGGATGACCCGCTGCGAGCCTGGAGAGGGTCTCGGCGAGCCAGGCATGCGGGTTGATGCCTGAGATCTTGCAGTTCTCGATCAGCGTGGCGATGACCGCCCAGTTGTCGCCGCCTTCGTCAGAGCCTGCAAAGAGCGCGTTTTTGCGGTTGAGGGCCAGCGGACGGATTGATCGCTCGACGGTGTTGGAATCCAGCTCGACGCGGCCGTCATCGAGGAACAGCGACAGCCCGGACCAGCGGGTGAGCGCGTAGCGGATGGCATCGGCGAGCTTGCTCTTGGCGCTAGCCTGACGAAGTCGTGCCTCGAGGTAGATGTGCAGGTCATCCACGATGACGCGGGCCTGTTCGGCGCGCACGGTGCGGCGCTGCTCCGCCGAAGTGCCGCGAACCTCTTCCTCGATCGCGTAGAGCATTGCGATCCGGCGCAGCACCTCGGTCGCGACCGGCGAGCTGTCGGCCAGTTCGTAGAACTTGCGCCGCACGTGCGCCCAGCAGAAGGCCAGGCTCACTTGCTGTCGGCGCTTGGCCAGAGCAGCGTAGCCGCCAAAGCCATCGACCTGCAGGATGCCGACGAAGTCACCGAGATGGGCTTCGGCCCGCTCACCCTTGCGGTCAGCGGCATAGACGTAGGCCATCATCGGCGGATCTTCGCCTCCCCATGGTCGATCGTCGCGAACATAGGCCCAGAGCTGGCCCGTCTTGGTCCGACCACGGCCTGGATCGAGCACCGGTGCCGTGGTTTCATCGGCGAACAGCCGCCCGGATCGTCGCAATCGCTCGAGGATGTGATCGCGCAAGGGGCGCAGATACCAGGCTGCCCGGCCGACCCAGTCCGCCAGGGTCGAGCGGTCGAGCTGGACACCTTGCCGCGCGTAGATCTGGGCCTGCCGGTATAACGGCAGATGATCGGCGTACTTGGCGACCAGCACCTGCGCGATCAGCGCCTCGGTGGGGATGCCGCCCTCGACGATCCGCGCCGGAGCCGGTGCCTGGACGATCGCGCCCTCGCATGACCGGCAGCCATAGCGCGGACGGCGCGTGACCAGGACGCGGAAGGTGGTGGGCACCACGTCAAGACGCTCAGCCACGTCTTCACCGATCTGGTGGAGCGCGCCGCCGCAGCAGGGGCAGGCCTTATCCTCGACATCGACGACCTGCTCGATCCGCTCGAGATGGGCCGGCAACGAGCCGCGGTTGACCTTGCGCGGGCGATCCGCCGATGCCCGGCTCGCATTGTCCACGGCGTGCTGGGCCTGGGCCAAGGCCATCTCGACCTCTTCCAGGGCAAGCTCGAACTGATCGGGGTCGAGTTGCTCGGAACGGCGGCCAAACCGGTGCCGCTGCAGGGCCTCGATGATCGCCTTCAGGCGTTCAACCTCGGCCTGGAAAACCTTCAGAACATCAAGCTCACGGGCCTGCTCGAGGACGAGCGCGCGGAGCGCTTCGACGTCGTTGGGGAGATCCGCTTCCATGAGCATGGAAGGAGTGAATCAGTAGGAGGAGCCATCGTCAACCGGCAATCTGCGGGGCGATCGGGCGGCGTCCGCCATGCACACGGCGCCAGTCCAGACCCTCGAGCAAGGCGCCCAACTGCGCCGCCGTCAGGCGCATCACGCCGTCCTGGATGGCCGGCCACTTGAACCCGCTGGATTCCAGCCTCTTGGCCATCAGACACAGCCCTGTGCCATCCCACCAGACGAGCTTGATCCGATCACTGCGCTTGGCCCGGAACACGTAGATTACGCCAGAATAAGGATCACCGCCGTACTCGACACCGACCAGCGCGGCCAACGCGTCGGGTCCCTTGCGGAAATCGACCGGGTCCGTGGCCACCATGACCTTGGCACCTGCGCCGGGTCCGATCATCGGGTAACCCGGAGCGCTTCGATCACCGCGGCAATCACCCCGGCATCGGCGCCGCGGCTGATCTTCACCGCAACGCCGTCGATCTCCAGTTCCACTGCGCTCGCCTTCGAGCGCCGTCGCTTCTTCGGCCGCTGGATCGCAGGCGTGAACTCCTCCGCGGCAACGGCATCGACGACGGCGGGAACAAAAGCCGGCACAGCCGCGCCCTGACTCTCCAACTGCTTGCGGAGCTGCCGGCGCCAGGTGAACAGCTGCGACGGGCTCATACCATGCCGCCGCGCAACCGAGCAGACCGTCTCCTGCCCGGAAAAGCTCTCGGCCAGGATCGAAGCCTTGACCTCTGGCGGCCAATCCCGCCGCCGCCCCACGCCAGTGAACACTTCGAAGCGGGTTACCCGGCTAGTGCCAGCATCATCACATGGCATCGTCATAGCACCAGCGCCCTCCATCCGATCAGGGCGCTGAGACTCGGCGCTGTGCTTCAGCCCCGCAAGGTGGGGGGGCGGCCTCGCTTACGGATGCGCTAGCCTGTCCGGCGACGCGCGACACGGCGCGGCGCACTTATGCGGGCGGGCGGCATCAACACGGGAGAGTAGCGATGATGAAGAACGCATATGTGAGCTTGGCGGTGCAGACCGTCGTCAGCGGCATCATCATGTATTTCGTTATGTTCGTGATGATCGACAGTTTAGGCAGCTTCTACAACAACCTGAATATGTTCTATATGACGCTGATGATGGTCGCGCCGATGGTAGTCGCGATGATCCTCGCCATGCGCCATATGTTTCCTTCCAGGGCGGCGAACAGCGCACTAATTATCGGCTCGATCGCGGTCTTCCTCGGCAGCTACGCGCTGATCCGGACGCAGACGACGATCGGAGACCGGGCGTTCACGCGGTCGATGATTCCGCATCACTCGGGCGCGATCCTGATGTGCCAAGAGGCGTCGCTCCGTGATCCCGAGTTGAAAGCGCTATGCGGCGAAATCATCAAGGGGCAGCGCCGCGAGATCGATCAGATGAAGGCCATTCTTCCCCGGCTTTGAACCGAAGCGCGACTGATAGGACAAGCCACCCAACGATTATCGCTTCGGCGGATGAGGGGGGCGCGCTTCCGGCGCGTAGAAAATTGACACGACCCGAGGAGATCGAGCTGCGTATTGTACCCGTGCTGGCGACCCTTGCCTTGCTCGCTACCCCGGCCCTAGCCCAGCAGGCGGGGCATCAGGGCATGAACCATCAAGGCATGGATCATTCCAAGATGATGCAGCCAACCGCGGCCAACCCCTACGGCCCGGCCGAGATGGACATGCACCAGAAGATGATGGCGGCGAAGGGAGCCGATGCCGGCGAGACGTGGATTCGCAAGATGATCGAGCATCACCGCGGTGCGGTCGCGATGTCGCAGATCGCGCTTCGCAGTTCCCAGAATGCAGAGGTCCGGGGCGAGGCGCAGAAAGCCATCACAAGCCAGAACCGCGAAATCGCGACCCTGAATGCGATGCTCCGCAAAATGGGCAAGCCTGCTCAATAACCGCATGGTCCCGCTCCAATCGGACGGGACCGCCAACGATGCTTCGACCAAGATCTGTATGCGCTACCTGATCGCCGCGCTGGTGCTGGGCGTTCGTCGGACGACCTTGGCGGCGACGTGACGGTGAAGGCCGAGCGGGGGACACGCCAGTTCGCGACCGGCGACCGCATCATGTTCCTTCGCAACGAACGGGGCATGGGGGTCAAGAACGGCACGCTCGCCCGATCGAGCGGGTATCGCCCGAGGGCATGGCGGTGCGCCTCGATGACGGGCGCGGTGTCGCGTTCGACACCAAGGATTATGCCCATGTCGATCATGGCTATGCCGCCACCATCCATAAATCGCAGGGGGTGACGGTCGATCGCGCCCCTGTCNGGATTATGCCCATGTCGATCATGGCTATGCCGCCACCATCCATAAATCGCAGGGGGTGACGGTCGATCGCGCCCCTGTCCTCGCCACCCCCGGCATGGACCGGCACAGCGCCTATGTCGGCATGTCGCGGCATCGCGACGACGTGCATCTCCATTACGGCCGCGCGACTTCGCCGACCAGCGCCAGCTCGTCCGCGCCCTGTCGCGCGACCGGGGCAAGGGACATGGCGGGCGACCATGCCCGGCCCGAGCAGGACCAGGCCCGCGCGTTCGACCGGTTGCGTGCCGCGATAGAAGGTCAGGACCGTGAGCTGGCATTGCTACGCCGTGCCGTGGAGGGCTTGGCGGCCGAGCGCGCCGCGCGATCAACGTGCCCGACTACAGCAAGGCGCTTGGCGTGCTTCAGCAGGGCGTGGACACGGCGACCGGCCGCATCGACCATGTTGTCCATATTCTTTCCAAAGCCCCGGTCATGGCGATGACGCCCAAGCAGATGGCGCAGCGCATCGCGGCGTGAACGCTCGGCCTACCACGTTGGGAAGCAGGGCAGCGCCTAATGCAGAGCGCCAGCCCGACCGCGTTCCGTGGGATCGTCGCGGCCGACAGAATCGTGACGGTTAATCGCGAAGCGATTGAAAGGTGCGTAGAAGCTGCTGCGAAAGCCCGTGAGACGGTGCGATGCACCGTCAAGGTCGCGCCCGCCCCATAAAGTAACAACGCGGACTTTTGAGGCTTCAGCCGGTGTCATGACCGTTTCAGGCCGGTGCACTTATGATCGCGAGGCGGGCGCGTGCGGATCAACGCACAATCCTTTTACGCGCCCGCCCCGAAAGCCCTCAGGCAAAATAGGGCTCTCTATTGCGTCACCGCGAAGCCGGCCTTCTCTATGGCCCGCTTGAGTTGCTGTACATCGGCCGTCGAGTTTACCGAAACGGTCTTGCTCGCCAAGTCGACGTTGACGACGGCCTTGGCATCGACGCGCTGAAGCGCGCTGGTCACACCGCGCGCACAGCCTCCGCAGGTCATTCCCTGAACTTTGAAATCGATCATCTTCGTTCTTCCATGAGGTGGATGAAGCAGATGTGGGGTTTGACACTGTGTCAGGGTCAAGGGGTGTATTTAGCTGTTGACCTTGACACGATGTGAGGGACCATAAGGCCGTCGACTCAGTAGTGGAGACGACCATGAGCGCCCCGGCGCAGCTGCCAATGCAGACACAGGCGAGAAGCGAAGACAGGCTGTCGCTGGCCATCGATGGCATGACCTGCGCGACGTGTGTCGGGCGGGTGGAGCGCGCCATCGCCGGGGTGCCGGGCGTCGCCGGCGTCTCGGTCAATCTCGCGACGGAGCGCGCGAATGTCGAGTTCGTCGATGGACGATCCGATGTCGCTGCCGTAGCCGATGCGGTTCTTGCGGCGGGCTACACCCCGTTGACGCAAACGACCGAGTTGACGATCACGGGCATGACCTGCGCCTCATGTGTCGGCCGGGTCGAGAAGGCGCTGCTGAAAGTGCCCGGCGTCCGCTCCGCGAGTGTCAACCTGGCAGCCGAGACGGCGCGGATCGAAACGGTGGGTGGCGTCCCCACTTATGTCTTGGTCGAGGCCGTCGAAAGCGCTGGTTACACCGCATTCGCGCGCACCGGATCGGCGGAGGCGGAACGAAGCGCCGAGGACGCCCGCCGCGACGCAGCCGCAACAAGAGAGCTCCGCCACGTGCTGATCGCCGCGGCGCTGTCGCTGCCGCTGGTCGTTCCGATGCTGCTGGCCCCGTTCGGTATCGAGGTGGCGGTGCCGGGCTGGATCCAGCTGCTGCTCGCGACGCCCGTGCAGTTCTGGCTGGGCGCGCGCTTCTATCGCGCGGGTTGGAAGGCCGCGCGCGCCCGAACCGGCAACATGGACCTGTTGGTCGCGATCGGCACATCGGCCGCCTACGGGCTCAGCCTCTACCAGCTGCTGTTCGCGCCGATGCACGGCATGGACGCGCACTATTACTTCGAGGCTTCGGCCGTCGTCATCACCCTTATCCTGCTCGGCAAGTGGCTCGAAGGCCGCGCCAAGCGCCAGACCGGAGAGGCGATCCGCGCGCTGATGGCGCTGCGACCCGACCAGGCGCGCGTCGTCGGCGCCGACGGCAGCGAACGAGAGGTTGCCCTGGCGGAGGTGCGCTCGGGTGACCGCGTCCGCGTCCGGCCCGGGGAGCGCATCCCTGTCGATGGACGACTGATCGAGGGAGCGACCCATGTCGATGAGTCCATGCTCACCGGAGAAAGCCTTCCGGTCGCCAAGGTCGCTGGGGACCCAGTGACCGGCGGATCGATCAACGCCGACGGCCTCATTCTGGTAGAGACGACGGCGGTGGGGGCTGAGACCACCCTCGCCCGCATCGTGCGCCTGGTCGAAAGCGCGCAAGGTGCCAAGGCACCGATCCAGCGTTTGGTCGACAAAGTCAGCGCCGTGTTCGTCCCAATCGTCCTCGTCATAGCCGCGCTTACCCTCGCCGGATGGCTGATCGCCGGTGCGGGAGTGGAAGTCGCGATCCTGAATGCGGTCGCGGTGCTCGTCATCGCCTGCCCGTGCGCGCTCGGGTTGGCCACGCCGACCGCGATTATGGCCGGCACCGGCGTTGCCGCGCGGGCCGGTGTCCTCATCAAGGATGCCGAGGCGCTGGAGACCGCGCACCGCATCAACGTCGTCGCGTTCGACAAGACCGGCACGCTGACCGAAGGCAAGCCGTCGCTGCTGGCTGGACTGCCCGCTGACGGGGTCGAACGGACCGAACTGATCGAGCTCGCCGCGGCGCTTCAGGCCGGAAGCGAGCATCCGCTCGCGCGGGCCGTCTTGGCGTGGGCCAGCTCGGAAGATGTCAAACCCGCCCGCGCCGACGGCATGCGCGGCCTGCCAGGTCGCGGCGTCGCTGCAGCCGTCAACGGCC
Source organism: Sphingomonas panaciterrae (assembly GCF_036890205.1). Lineage (NCBI taxonomy): Bacteria > Pseudomonadati > Pseudomonadota > Alphaproteobacteria > Sphingomonadales > Sphingomonadaceae > Sphingomonas > Sphingomonas panaciterrae. The sequence goes on along the minus strand of NZ_JAKNQR010000013.1, from coordinate 18,320 downwards.
GCGACCTGATCCTCGGCAGCACGCGCTTGATGGAAGACGAAGGGATCGCGATGACGCCGCTGGCTACTGAGGCCGCCAGGCTGGAAGCCGAGGGACGGACGGTCTCCTGGGTCGCGGAGCGCGCGCCCGAACGCCGCCTCCTCGGCCTTCTGGCGTTCGGCGACGAGGTGAAGGCTTCCGCCGCGGCTGCCGTGGCGGCGCTGCATGGCCGCGGCATACGCAGCGTGATGCTTACCGGAGACAATGCGGGAAGCGCCCGCGCAGCGGCCGGCAAGCTCGGCATCGACGACTTCGTCGCCAATGTCCTGCCGGAAGGAAAGTCGGATGCAGTGGCGGCGTTGCGGGCCGAGGACCGCACGGTCGCCATGGTCGGCGACGGCGTCAACGACGCTCCTGCCCTGGCTGCAGCGGACGTCGGCATCGCCATGTCGACCGGCACTGATGTCGCCATGCACGCAGCGGGCATCACGCTGATGCGGGGCGATCCACGCCTTGTGGCGGACGCGATCGACATCTCGAAGCGGACCTATGCCAAGATCCGTCAGGGGCTGTTCTGGGCGTTCATCTACAATCTGGTCGGCATTCCGTTGGCAGCGCTCGGATATCTGAGCCCGGTGATCGCGGGCGCGGCGATGGCGCTGTCGAGCGTCAGTGTCGTCGCCAATGCTCTGACGCTTCGCCGTTGGCGTCCAACGGCGGCTTGAGGAGGCGACAAGTGAACATAGGACAGGCCGCGAGCTCTTCGGGGGTCAGCCAGCGGATGATCCGCCATTATGAGGCGATCGGCCTCATCCCCAAGGCCGCGCGGCGTGATTCCGGCTACCGCGATTATGACGAACGCGAGGTGCACATGCTACGCTTCATCGGGCGCGCCCGCGATCTCGGCTTCCCAATTTCCGAGATCGGCCAGCTCGTCGCGCTGTGGCAGGACGGCGACCGGGCGAGTGGTGAGGTCAAGGCCCTCGCGCTTGCACGAGCCGCGGAGATGGAGCGCAAGGAGCAAGAGCTCCGCGCGATGCGCAAGTCGCTAGAAGATCTGGCGCGTCGCTGCGCGGGCGGAGATCGGCCGGATTGCCCGATCCTGGACGATCTTGGGATCGGAGTGGAACATGTGAGTCTCCGTTGTGCGAAAGAAAAGGGTTGACCTTGGACGATGGTCCGAGCCGCAAGGACGATGAAGTCCCGACCCCGGCGAGGGAAAGCGCCAAGAACCGCGTATATACAAGGGGAGGGGGGCGCATATGGAAGGAAAGACAATGCATCAGATCGAACCCGATATGAAGGCGTGCATGGACGCCTGCCACGAATGCCACATCACCTGCCTTCACATGGCGATGAATCACTGCCTGGAGGCAGGCGGCCGGCACGCAGAGCCCCAGCACATGAAGCTGATGCTGGACTGTGCTCAGATTTGCAGTGTCGCGATCGACTTCATGGCGCGCAAGTCCGAGCACCACCGGCATATCTGCCGCGAGTGCGCCGAGATTTGCCGGGCGTGCGCGTCGAGCTGCGAAGGGCTGGACGGCATGGAGGATTGCGTCGCCGCGTGTCGCAAGTGCGCCGACGCTTGCGACAAGATGGCCGCGTAAATGGCCCGAGGGCGGCGCTTTCCCCGCCGCCCTCCCGTTACATTGCGAGCCAAGGCGCGTGAGACGGTGCGATGCACGGTCAGGGTTGGCAGCAACGCTTTAGAGAGGGGCGTCACCTGCCCTGCCGCTAGGCTAGCGGCCCGCCCGTCCGCGGCTTGGCGCGGCGGTTCCAGGCAAACCCGATCACGATCGCGGCAAGCATCAGGAGTTGTGCCAGCACCGACTGCAATGTCGGGAACAGGCCCAACATCGAGATACGTGGCACGCTGGCGAGCGGCATTATGTCGATGATCCCCGCCTCTTGGAGGGCAGCGACTCCCTTACCGGCCAGCACGACCGTCAGAGCGGCCATCAGCCACGAGCTGTAGCGGAAGAACTGCGTAATCGGCAGCGTCCGGCTGTAGCGGAGCATTGCCCAGGCGATGACGGCGAGAAGGCTGATCGCTGCGCCGGCCCCGGCCAGCAGCATCGCGGTGTTACCCTGTGTCGAAAGCGCGGCGTAGAAAAGGATCGTCTCGAATACCTCCCGATAAACCACCAGGAATGCGAGCCCGAACAGGAACCATCCCGACCCGCCCGATAGCGCCCGTGACATTTTCTCACGGATATAGCGTTGCCATTGATCGGCTTGCGCCTTGCCGTGCATCCAGATTCCGACCGAGAGCAGAACCACGGCCGCGAACAGCGAGCCGAACCCTTCCGTCAACTCCCGGCTCGCGCCGCTTATACCGATCGCATAGGTGGCGACCGCCCAGGTAATCCCGCCGGCTACTAGCGCCCCGATCCAACCGCTATGGACATAGCGCAAGGCTTCTGGCCGTTCCGCCTTGCGGAGGAACGCGATCATGGCGACCACGATCAAAAGAGCTTCTAGCCCCTCGCGCAGCAGGATCGTGAAGGCCCCCAAGAAGGTGGACGCCTGCGTCGCGGCGTCGGGCGCGAGCGCCGCCTCGGCATCATCGAACAAGCCGCCCAGCACTGCCACTCGTTCGGCCACATCATCGGCCGACGTGCTGCTCTCCACAGCGGCGCGATATTCTCCCATCGCGCCTTCGATCCTGGACATGAGCGTCGGGTCGCGCGCCGAGAGCGTCGGTTCGATCGGCTCGAACCCGTCGAGATAGGCGGACAGCGCCAGTTCCTTTGCGCCGCGCCGGTCGCCGCGCTGGAACGCGGCGAGGCTTTGCGCAAGCTTGGCGCGCGCCACGGCGAGCGGGCTTGGGGCTTGTTGCATCACCTGATCGGGGTGGCGGCGCAGATAGGCGAGCACTGCGTCGGCTTCCGCCTGCCCGATGCTGCCCGCAAGCGCGGCGGGGGTGAGCGCGACCAGGGTTTTCAGATCGGGAATTTGTGCCCGCAAGCTCGCGTCCGACTTCCACAGGCGTTCGCCTTCGACCGCTTGCGCATCGGTCGAGGCAAAGCTACCGGCGCGGAACGCCAGCGCCCAGCGTTGATCGTTCGGCAAATCGGCAAAGCTCTGCATCGCGGTTCCGTCGATACCTTGGCTTATCACCTGATAGAGCGCGAACACGCTGCGCTGACGCGCTCGCTCGGCATCGGTGAACGCGATCGGCGGGGTGGCGAGCTTGGCGGCATCCGGCCCATGCCCGTCGCCGGTGATCCCGTGGCAAGACGCGCAGCTTTGCGCAAACAACCGCGACCCCGTAGCGAGGTCCGGTGCTTTGCCAAGGGCAAGTGGCACCGGATAGGTTCGGAGCAGATCGGCGGCGAGTCCGTGCGCGAGCGCCGCAACCTCTTTGGGTGAGCCCTTGCGGGCAATCACGCTTTGAAGCTGCGAAGCCTGCTGGATCAGGGATTGCCGCTCAGGTGTCGCAGGGAGCGCGCGCAGGCGGGTGGACACGCCTGCGGCGAACTCGTTCATCTCTGCGTATTCGGACGCGCTTGTGACCGCGCCGTTGGCGACCGCACCGCCATAATCGACCGCCATATAGTCGAGCAGACGCCAAGCAGTTTGAACATCGCGGGTATCGGCCATCGCCGCAGCGGGAATCAACAGCAGCATAAGCGACGCGACCAGCGCGAGTGCTGGCTTAATCAGCGAGACCAGAGGTGACGGCATATGGGTGACCGATTCCAAGCTTCACTCGTCGCGGACTATGCGAACGACTCCCATTAGCAGCGTTGGGCGGCGTGCGCGATCACCAAGGCAGCGGATGATGAACATCGCGTCGGAGAGCTGGCGGCCCGTCGTCGCCGGCGACAAGATCGTGACCGCGAACCGGGACAAGATTGAAGGGTGTAGGAAAGCGGCGACGAAAGCACGCGAGGCGGTGCGGGTTGCGCCCGCCACCGCTATCGACTGCGCTCGGTTGAACCATCGTCAGTTGCGCTGGAAGTCACCTTCGCAACATCCTGGCCTATCTCGACATGCCGACGCTGGGGCAGTCGGAAGCGTTCATTCAGTGGAAGGAGGGTCTGGTCGACGAGGCTGGCAACATCGGTCCGGGAAGCCGCGACTTTCTGCAAGGGTGGATGGACAGGTTCGTCGCTTTGGTCGAGCGCCACGCATGAGCACAGACGAGCGCTCAATTGTCACCAGGCCGCAGGCAACCTCTCGCCGCACGTTCGCCGCTGCCTCGCGAGAAACCGGCACGTCTATAAGTTGAGCGGTCAGATATTCGTCTGATCGGCGGGAACGTCGCGCGGCAGCGTCGCGGCGTCCTCTGCGTCCGTATCGACCGGCAGCTTCGCGCCGAGCGCGTGGCATGTCATGGAAATCGCCCCCATCGAATAGCCGCGCACGATCGCCTCCGGCCGGGCGTCCTCCGCGGCCGCCAGGCCTGCCAGGTAGAGGAGCGGTACGAAGTGGTCGGGCGTAGGCACGGCGCGCGCGTAGTCGGGATGCTCGCGCACCTTCAGTATGTCGCCTGGCGCGTCGGCGAGCTGCGCTACCACGGCGTCGTCGAACCGCTCTGCCCAATCGAATGCGGCGTTAGGCTGGTCCCATTGGACTTGTCGCAGGTTATGGACGACATTGCCGCTGGCGAGGATCGCCACGCCGCTGTCGCGCAACGCGGCGAGCCGCGCGGCGAGGTCCACATGGTATTCGAGCGGGCGCAGCGCGTTGATCGAGAGTTGCACCACGGGCACGTCGGCTTGTGGGTAGAGGTGCGCGAGCACGGACCAGGTACCGTGATCCAGCCCCCACTGGTCGCGATCGAGGCCGACCCACTCCGGCTTGACTACTTCCGCAATCTCTTGCGCCACGTCCGGCGCGCCGGGTGCGGGATAGTCGAAGTCGAAAAGCGCCTGCGGGAAGCCGTAAAAGTCGTGGATTGTCCGCGGCCTCGACATGGCGGTCACGGCCGTCGCGCCGAAGTACCAGTGGGCAGAGACGACCAGCAGCGCGCGGGGGCGGGGCAGCGTGCGCCCGAGGGACTTCCAAGCATCGGTGAAGCCGTTCCGCTCCAGCGTGTTCATCGGGCTGCCGTGGCCGATGAACAGTGCAGGCATCCGCGCCGCGGCCATCATACCCCTTCCCCGCGACGCTGGCGGGAAGCGTCCAGGCTCCAAGGTCCCGGGCCGGCGAAGACGAGATAGAGGAATACGAAGCAGTAGAGGATCGCCGCATCGCCGCCGTTGTTGACTGGAAACGCGTTCTGCGGCGCGTGCGCTATCCAGTAGGCGACGGCCATCGTGCCCGAAGCCAGGAACGCCGCCGGACGGGTAAACAGGCCTAACGCGATCAGGAGCCCGGCCGCCAGCTCGATCAAGCCCGAGTATGCTCCAGGGTTGTCGAAAGCGAGGCCAGTGCCTGCGGCTTGACCGGGCGGGAACGACAGGAACTTCTGCGTTCCGTGCTCAAGGAAAATGAGCCCAGCAACGATCCGTAGGACACTTAGCATTTTCGGTGCCCAGAGGTGCAATCGTTGATCGTTCATGGCCATCACCGCTCCCTATTCAGATCACGTACTTGTCCCAGCTTGCATAATGCTCGGCGCTGCGCTTCCCCCTCGGAAAGCTGAGGCCGATGAGCGCAATGCCCGCTACGACCGAGGCTACGGCACCAAGGTGACCAACGCCGTCCAGGAGGAAAGGCGCTGCCACGAGCCAGGCCCCGAACGCGATGTTGATCAGCCGCAGCGCGCGGGCAACTTCTGCGGTGGCGATGATCGCGACCGTGATGACCAGCGCACCCACAACGTGATCGCTGTTCGCCATACCGCCTTCCGTGCCGAACAGTATTCGGGTCAGCATCAGCAGGACGCCGATGACGATGCTCGCAGTCAGCGTCCATGGCAGGGTCAGTCCCTTCTTTGCGTCCGCCCAGAAGGTGCTTGGCGAGGCCATCGCGTCCGACGCGTCCACCGCTCCCGCCTCTATCGCGTCACCCTGGAAGAAGGTGCGGATCAGCGGTTTGCCTTGCCGGCGCGCCCAGAGAAGGAACTGACCCATCGCAATCACCTCGTCGAGCGCGAAGGGGATCATGATCAGCATGGCGAGCGCGGCGATCAGCGCCAGCGTGCTCCATGTGCCGATGACGATGGGCTGACTGATGATGAAATAGATGCTGATGACGCCGAGCGGGATGACAAGGATGCCGAAGAAGGTCACCATCCACGGCATGGTCCGCCAGCGGTCGCGGGTGCCCATTACCGCCATCAGGATCTCGAGGACATAGCTGACCGTGCCGAGCCCACCATCGGGAATCGGCCAGGCCTTGGACATGTCCGAGGTGATGATCTCCTCGGTGCCGTTGCGTGGATCGCTCAGGGAGCCGGCGAAAAACGGCTCCCAAACGCCGTCAATATGCCCCAGTTGGTAGGCGGTGAGGATGCGCGAGGTGAGAAGGCCGATCAGACCCATGGCGACGATCGGCAGCCGCTGTGCGTCGGTGGATGGCGAATAGGTCCAGCCGGGCGGGATGTTCTTGGGGTCCATCATGCCCGCCATGCTCATGCCCGGCATCATCGGCACGAGCACCGACAGGGCGATCACGGCCGAGCCGATGAGCAGGTTGTTGTTGTACTGAGCGGCGCTCGGGCTCCAGAAGATCAGCGGGGCGAAGAACAGCCAGATGCCGACGAACGCGACCGCCCACTGCGCCCATGTCTTGGTGCGCGGAACGAGCGACAGCGCGCCGAACAGCACGATGGCGAGGCCGCTGACGACATCGCTGATGGCCAGCGCGTTCGCCCGCCACTCGATCGACGGCAGCCCGCGATCAATAGTTACGAAGCGCGCCGCCTCGCCGACACTGTGAGTGGTCACGGAGTCGTAGATAAGCGGGCTGGAGGCGAGCCACAGCCCAAGACCGATGTTTGCGTAAAGAGCCCAGCGCGCACGGCGCTCGTCGCGGTCCATTATGGCCATGTGATCGCCGTGTGCACCGTGACCGGTCATCGCCATGTCCGCCGCGCCAGGTCGGTGCCCCATGGCAGCATGGTCCATGCTGCTATGGTCCGCAGCCCCGTGATCCATGTCGGCCATTCCACCGCCTGCCGCTGCGGGTTGTTGGCCCGGCGCTACAGGTTCGGCCTTTAGCTTATCGTGCCAGGCAACCAGATTCTCGTTAAGCTTGTTGTTCCGATACCAGGCCCGCGGGTGGCGCTTCAGCGCGGCGACGATCGTCGGCAGTGTGTCCCGGAGGCGATGCTTCGGTTCCCAACCGAGCAGCAAGCGGGCGCGTGAAATATCGAGGATATAGTGGTCGTTGCTGCTGTCGATCATCCAGGGCTGGATGAAGTCGTCGCTGCCGAGCGCTTCGTTCTGCAGGATGATCCCGGCTTTCGCGAGCGGCTGCGGAATCCGGATCGTCTTCCAGCCCTCGCCGTGGAGCGCCTCGCCGACGATGTCCTGGATCTCGGCATAGCCGGGTGCGTCGGGCTCGCCGATGAGCAGCGGCAGTTCTGACGGCAGTTCGTGCCGCCGATCGACCAGACGCAGCACGGCGTCAGCCAAGTCGTCGCGGTGCACCGATGACTGCGCCGCACACAGCATGCCGGGATAAAAATGCGAAATCAGGCGGTGCTCGTAAATCTGCGATATCTGCTGCGCGAGAAAAGCCGAGCGTCCGTCGTCGTCGTAAACTCCGGCGGCGCGCATATAAACGACGGGGATGTTTCCGTGGCGCTCATGCAGCAATGTCTCGGCGTCGACCTTGGACTGCGGATAGGCCCAGGACGCGCCGATCGGCGAGTCCTCGTTGATGCGCTCGTCGGGTGTGGGGGTCGGCTTATGAACGAGCATCGTGCTGGCGAAGACGAATTGTCCGACTTCGAACGATTGCAGCCCGTCAATCAGCCGGCGGGTGCCCTGCACGGTGACCTTGTCGTAGAGCGGATTGGGGTCACCCGTGATATCATAATAGGCGGCGAGGTGGATCACCGAGGCGATGCGGTTGCCGTACCGTGCGCGCACCTCGTCAAGCGCAACTCGGACCGCTTCGTCTGACCCGAGGTCTATGTCGATCGCCGCCGCGGGCGGCGGTGGGTCGGGAGGGCCGGCGCGATCAAGGCCGACGACCGTGTAGCGCTCGCCGAGCTGGGCAATCAGCGCTGCGGCGATAAAACCGCTCGCACCCGTGATGAGGACGACTTCGCCACCCTGGCCGCTGCCGGCTTCACTGCGTTTGCCATCGGTCATGACTTTGCCACCCTTGTTCATTCATCTCTGAAAACACTGACAGGCCCACCCGGACCAACCCTCTCGCACGCCCAGCTTTGCAGCGCGACGCGGCCTTCCCGCAAGCGCCTGTGGGCGACTTAGGGCGTCGGACACGTAAGCTCAGTCCAAGCGGGGGGTGTCTTGGGAGGCGAGGGTTAAGCCGCGTAAGTGGGTAAAAGAAGGTGGAAGGCCTGAGCGGCGCTTGCGTGGACGGTTGGTCCATAGCGCTTACATGCCCGACGCGGGTGGCGCGAGGGTGCCTAGCCATGCCACGAGCGCCAGGATGCCGATCACGCAGGCTGTCTCGACCGCAAGGCTGACCCGCAGCGCCGTAAGCGCCCCGCCATGGTCGTTCATGGCAATCGAGCGCTCGAAGGCCGGCGTGAGGCGGAACCGATTGAGCGAAGCGAGCCCCAGCATCGCTGCGAACAAAACCAGCTTGGCGAGCAGCAGCAGGCCGTAGAGCGTCGTCCCCAAGGCCGCGAAATTGGCTGGGCCGACGAGCAGCCAGCTGTTGATCAAGCCGGTGACCACCAGGGTAACAACCACGAGCGTGCCGACGGCGCCGAACCCATGCAGGGCGCGATGGGTCAGCCGAAGGTGCGCGGCATCGATCTCCTCGGTGCGACGCGTCAACAGGAGAAGCAATCCGAACAGCGCGCCGACCCATATACCGCCTCCCAAGAGGTGGAGGATGTCCGCACCGAGGTGAAGCCATCCGGTGCTTCCCTCGTCCATGGCGCCGTGCCCGTTCCACGCGAGTGTCGCCAATGCCGCGGCGGCGGCAATCATGGCGATAGCCAGCCACGATGCTCTGCCTCGCGCCAGCAGGGCTGCACCGACGGCGATGACCAGCGCCACCATACGCACCTTCCAGGCGGTGCCAACCGGTGGCCCCCCGAGCAGCGCGGCCACCGCTGCCTGGTCGATCGGCCAGAATGCAGAACCGGCCATCGCCGAGGCCATAAGGATCAGGCCAACGGCTGAGAGCAGCAACCCGAGCGCTGCGCTTGCCGTGAGCCAAGGCCGCAGCGCGATGGCATCATCGCGCTCGCCAAGACGAAGACCATAGAGGCTGAAGGCCGACAGGCCGAACAGCGCCGCCAGGACCAGGTATAACGCCAAGCGGATGGCGACGGTCGGCCAGTCGAGCATTCGCTCACTTCACCGTGAAGTTGTAGCTGCCGGTGATTTTGTGTGTATCGCTAGAGACGACCTGCCAGCCGACGCTGTAGCGCCCACGCGGGAGGCGCTGCTTCGGGGTGATGGTGAGCGTCCGGCCATCGGCGCCGACTGCGGCGCTGCTGGGCATTTTCATGGCCGCCATGCCCGGCATCGCTGCCATGGTAAGGTCGGCCTTGGAGAAAGCCGGCACGAGTTTCTCGCTGAACTGAAGGCTGATCTTCTCGGGGGTCGCGACGGCCGCGTTGGCGGCGGGGCTGGAGGACACCAGCTTCGGGTGCGCGTTCGCCACGCCGCCTGCGAAGAATAAGGCCGCGGCGGCAGTCGTGATGAACAAGCGACGCATCAGGGTAATCTCCATTTCGATTGGGTTCACCTGTATTACGCAGCCGGGCGGGTCACCCCTCACGATCTTTTTCGTGCCGACGCACCGCTCTCGATGAGGGGCCGGCGGTGGCGGCGCGTATTCAGAAGGGAGCATGGGGCGCTTTTCACCGCGTCTCCTCTCGAGACAAACTGTGGCCGCGGGCCTGGACGGGCGCATGCGCGGGGTAATGATGAGGTTGCGATTGACCGATCAAGGCTGGACGGGCGACCCCGAGGAGGTCATCGACTGTCTGATTGTGGGCGGCGGTCCAGCGGGCCTCATGACCGCGATCTATCTGTCGCGGTTTCTCAGGAGCTGCGTCGTCTATGACGCGGCGGCAGGGCGCGTCGCCTCCATCCCGCACTCGCGCAACCTGCCAGGATTTCCCGGAGGCATTTCCGGCGTCGCGTTTCTTGCGCGATTGCAGGCTCAGCTGCGCGAATATGGCGGTACGGTCCAGAGCGGTGAGATCGACGCAATTGTCGCCTTAGGCGACCACTTCTCGGCAACCTGCGAACTGAACATCTTGCGCGCGCGGACCGTTGTCCTCGCGACCGGTGTCCTCAACCGGCGTCCCGAGATGCCCGATGCGATGCATGACATCGGCGTGGCGCGTGGGCTTCTCCGCTATTGTCCGATCTGCGATGGTTATGAGGCCCGGCGGATGAACGTGGCGGTGCTCGGCGGCAGTGGTCATGGCGCTGAAGAAGCTGAATTCCTGAGGGCTTATGGGGCCAAGGTCACGCTTCTGGCTGAGCGCTCGCTCGATCTCGGGCCGACCGAACTTGCCAAGCTGAACCAGCAGGGCATCGATGTCGCCCCCTCGCCTGTCGAGCAGCTGCGTCTTGGCGACTGTGTCGAGGTGCGGTTGGCCAATGGCCTGGAGCTGCAATTCGACACGCTTTACCCTGCGCTCGGCTCGTCGCCTCGGACGCGGCTTGCCACTTTGCTGGGCGCGAAGCTCAGCAAATTAGGGTGCGTGCTGACCGATGCCCACCAACAAACCTCGGTTGATGGCGTGTACGCAGTCGGCGACGTAGTAGAAGGGCTCGATCAGATCAGCGTCGCAGCCGGGCAAGCGGCAATCGCTGCGACTGCAATCCATAATCTGTTGCGCGACCGCGACAGCGGATTGTGGTCCGCCATCGCCGGGCTGTATCCCGCTCGGAGCGTACCGCCGACGTAGTGGGAGCCACTGGCGGTGCACCGAGCGAAAGCCGCCAACAAAGCGCTGATCGCCGGCTCGCTTGTCATCTTCTTCGGCTGCTTCGCGCTTATTCGTATCCACACGACGATCGGCGACACGGCCTTCCTCCGTTCGATGATCCCGCACCACGATCCCGAGGCTTGCGCGGGAGTGCATCGAGACAGTGTGCTATTACCAGCGTCGGGGGTTGCTCGACACGCCCTAGCGGGGCCGGGCTCGCCGGCGGCATCCGACGCTATGCTTGAAAAGGCCTACGGCACGAAGGTCGGCGCTGCCGCATTTCGTCGCATTCTCCTTCGCAGCGCGCCAACACGCGACCGGCTACTAAGCGTCGGGGCCCCTCAGAACGCCAAGTGGTTTATTCCGCCGTGCATGAAGGTTCCGCCGAGGAACCCCTGGATTGAGATCGCGAGTGTCATCAGGCCAAGCACCGCCCAGTACAACGACCGCGACCGCTCGGGACCCTTGCGGTGGCGCGCTGCCATCCAAGCCAGCGCGACGCCGAAGACCGCGATCGATGTCCCGAGCCAGCGATGCGTCATCAGGATAGGGTTGCGGTCGGTCAGGTAGAACCCGCCTGCGAACCAGCCCAGGAACGCCGCCACGATCGCTCCCAGCGCGCCGACGACCAGCATTATGTGTGCGACATGCTGATAATCCCGGTTGCGGCGCCACAACCCGAACAGCTCCACCCCGAACGCACCGATGAACAGGCCGATGGGAAAATGAATGACCATGGTATGCACCCGCCCCAGCCAGCTCACAAGCCGTTCGCCGAAAGTCTTGTTCTTGTTGGCGGTCTCCTCGTGCATGCCGCCCATGTTCATGTCCACGGTCGACATAGAGCCCATGCCCATGTGGCCGTCGCCAGCGTCCGCCCCATCTGCTTTCTGCGTCTCGGCTGCGCTGCTAGCGGCCGGCCCGGGACCGGCCCCGAGCGCATCGTGATCTTCGTGCGCCGATGCCGACGTGCTTACTGAGATTGCAACCGCAAGGAGTAGAGCGAAAGCCCCGCCTCGTTTACCGCCCATCACCCAACCCCTTGAACCGTGTTGTTTCAATCCAGTTTACGCACGCCGCGCCTTCTTCCCTCACCTGCCCAGCTTCCTTTGTGAAACTTTCCGTCTGCTCTTCAAGACGGACTGGACGCCACAGCTACGCTGGCTGCGGCGACCGCGTCATGCCACTCCGCCAAAAAACATCGGCCGATCAGCTGCCGTGGCGGGCGAACAGGCGGCGGCCGCTGGGACCAAAGGCGACCACGTCATAGGCTTGCGCCTTGACGCCCGGCACTTCCATTCCTGGCGAGCCGAACGGCATGCCGCCGACCGCGAGGCCTCGCACGCCCTTGGGCCGGGTCGAAAGAGCCCGCTTCATGTCGGCGATCGGCACGTGGCCCTCGAAAGCGATGCCATCGGCGATTGCGGTGTGGCAGGACGAGACGTCCGCGGGAACGCCCGCGCGCTTCTGCAGCGCCGGGCGGTTGGGATCATCGACGACGCGCACCTGACGGCCGAGCTGCTGCTGCACCTGCGCCGCCCACTTGGCGCAACAGCCGCAGCCGGGGTCGCGGTGCATAACGATCGGGGTAGCCGCGCTGGCGGCAACCGGAACCAACAAGGCTGCGGCAGTAAGCGCAAATCGCAACGCTGACTTCATGGAAAAATCTCCTTGGTCGTTCCTCCCGTCTCCTCGCTGGGGGCGGGAGGAACGAGGCTTATTACTGAGGACGCTTGCCCATCGACCGGAGCATCGCCTGGAGTTCACCGATGCTCTTGTTCTGCTCGGCAATCGATTTCTGGGCCATTTGCCGGGTCTTCGCATCGGGCGACTCCCGGAGAACGATCTGCGACATGGCGATCGCACCGCGGTGATGCTCGATCATCTTGCGGACCCACGTCTCGCTCGCATTAGCGCCCTTGGCCTTCATCATCTTTTCGTGCATCGCCATTTCGGCGGGCATGAAAGGCGTGTTCATGCCAGGCATGTTGTCGTGGTTCATGCCTTGCATTTTCGAATGGTCCATGCCCTGCATCTGCTGCTGAGCCAAAGCGGGGCTCGCCGACGTCGCGGCCAGAGCCAGAAGTGTTACTGTCTTGAACATCGACTTCTCCTTCTTGACCTCAGCCAACCCGACAAGACTAGTCGGCCTCAAAACCATGTGCGAATGCCCAGAACGAGGCTGGTGGATATCGCATCCTCGCCATCCTCGCGTGCAAAACGAGCAGAACGGCCCACTCTGCGCTCGTACGAAACACCTATATAGGGGGCGAACTCTCGCTTCACCTCGTAGCGCAGCCGCAAGCCAAGCTCGATATCCGACAAGCCCGAACCGATCCGGTCTGCCGGAACGTCCTGCGCCGCAAACTCAGCTTCGACACGAGGCTGGAGAATCAGCCGCTGGGTGATGCGCTGATCGTAATAGCCTTCAACGCGGCCCAGCACGTCTCCCTTGCTAGACAAGAACAGTGCGCCCTCGACATCGAAGAAACCCGGAGCCAGGCTCTCAAAACCGACTGTCGCGTAAACACGCGAGGGATTAGGCTTGAAGTCGTACCGGATCCCTGCCTGAAAATCGGTATAGGGTCCGATTGCCCGTGCGTAGAGCGCCTGCAGCTCCGCCCTTTCCAAGCTTCTCCCAAAGTTCCCTTCGCCCTCGGTTTTAAGAACCAGACGATTAACGTCGCCACCGTACCAGGCGCTGCCATCCCAACGATAAGCATCGCGACCATCCCGGATCTGGACTTCAGCCAGGTTGAATATGACCTGCGAGAAATTCTGCCCGCCGTGCATCGACCGCAGATGCTGCTGCGAATGCGCCATGGCAGCGGCAGAGTAGACCTGGTCCGCGGCACGATCCGTCGGAATGGGGGGCGGCGGAGCGGTGCCGGCCTGCAGGTTGGTGCCGATCATCGCCGCGCCCGTGCCTGAGGGCATGCTTCCCATGTCGTGTCCCGGCATGCCTTGCATCGCGCCCGAACTCTGGCCCATTCCCGGCATCGATCCATGGTCCATGCCTTGCCTGGTGCTTGGCTGGCCGGAGGCGGCACCGCCGGAGGCACTTGGCATGGCCGACATGTCGTGCGCGGTATTGGGGTTGGGGTTGGCTCCAGGCGTATTCATGCCCGGCATGGTCGTCATGTCATGACCGGCGTGAGGATCGGCAACGATCGTTGCAGGGGCCGGAGGCTTGGCGGGCTGATTCGCAGCGGGCTTGGCCCCCGATCCCGTTTTCGCGGGCGGTGTCGATCTAGCGGCGGGCTTTGGGGACGCTTTGCGCGCGACGGGCTTGGTCGCTGCGGGCTTCTTGGCGGCCGGCTTTTTAGCGGCCGGCTTTTTCACCGCTGGCGTATTTGACGGCGGCATCTTCATGCCCGGCATATTGGAATGGTCCATCTGCGCGGCCACCGGACTTGCGAGGCCAAGTGCCGCGCCGCCAGCGATCAAGAGGAACTTAGGCTGCATCGCGGTTCTCCTCGCCCATCGGGCGAACCGTCACGACACGCATCATCCCCGCGGTCATGTGATAAAGATTGTGGCAGTGGAACGCCCAGTCGCCGGGCGCATCGGCCGTTACGTCGAATGTCATCTTACCGCCGGGCGCCACATTCACCGTGTGCTTGCGAGGCGCGAAGTCGCCATGTCCGGTCACCAGCTCGAAGAAGTGGCCGTGCAAATGAATTGGGTGCGGCATCATCGTGTCATTGACCAGGGTGACGCGCGCGCGCTCGTCCTTGCGGAACGGGATGGGGTCGGCAGGGTCGCTCATCTTCTGGCCGTCAAAGCCCCACATGTAGCGCTCCATATTGCCCGTCAGGTGGATCTCCAACTGACGCGACGGGGCGCGAACGTCCGGGTTGCGGTCGAGCGCGACAAGATCGCGATAAGTGAGCACGCGATGATCCGCGTCCTCCAGCCCCTGCGGCGGCTCGCCCGTGCGGTCCTTCGGCATCGGCGAGATGGTCTGCACTCCCGGCCCCATCTTGACGCCGGGCGCGTTCTTGGGGTTGCGCATGTTCATGTCCATGCTGCCGCCTGACCCATGATCCATCCCGGCCATGCCGCCGCTGCTCATCTGACCATGGTCCATGCCCGCCATCCCGGCAGCGCCCGCCGCCATTTGGCTATGGTCCATCCCTGGCATAGCGCCGCTCATCTGGTCGCCCCCCATCCCAGCCATGCCGGCCATCGCAGCGCCTACCGCCTTCGTTCCGTGATCGGTGGGCTCTTTCCACCCGGTGAGCTTCCACAGGTTGCGCGAGGCATTCTGCATCAACGTGGGATCCGGCCCGCGCTTTGCGACCGGGTTCTCGTCCGCCATACCGGACATCCCCTCCATCCCGCTCATGTCCATGCCCATGTCGGTCATGGTCAGCAACGTGCGCGGGCGGAGCGGCGGGACCGGGGCGATCATGCCCTCGCGCGGGGCCAGTGTCGCGCGCCCCATGCCGGATCGGTCGATCGCCTCGGAAACGAAGCTGTAGGCGCGGTCCTCGGGCGTCACGATCACGTCGAAGGTTTCCGCGACGCCGATCTGGAATTCGTCCACGGTTACCGGCCGGACGTTCTGGCCGTCGGCCTGCACCACCGTCATCGGCAAGTCAGGGATGCGCACGTTGAAGTTGGTTTGCGCCGCAGCATTGACGATGCGCAGCCGAACCCGCTCGCCCGGTCGGAAGAGGCCCGTCCAGTTGTCGTAAGGGCCAAAGCCATTGACGAGGAAGGTGTAGGTCGACCCCGTAACATCCGCAATATCGGCCGGGTCCATGCGCATCTTGCCCCATTCCATCCGATCCTTGAGGCGCATCTCGCGGCCGGCGAGCAGCCCGCTCAGCGTCGGGCGCTGATAGTTGAAATAGGCGCCGCCCATCTGCTTGAGCTTGCGGAAAATTTCCTCGCCCGTCATTTCGCTATGGTCGGAGAGGACGATCACATGCTCGCGGTCGAACGCGATCGGGTCGGCACCGGCCGGATCAATCACGATGGGTCCGTAGAGCCCTGCCTGCTCCTGTTCGCCCGAATGGCTGTGATACCAGTAGGTGCCCGACTGCAAGATCGGGAATTCGTATACGAAGGTCGAACGCGCCTTGATGCCAGGGAAGCTGATGCCGGGCACGCCGTCCATTTGGAACGGCAGAATGAGCCCGTGCCAGTGAATCGAGCTATCCTCGTCGAGATTGTTGGTCACTGCGAGACGGACGTTCTGGCCCTCCTGGAGGCGGACGAGCGGTGCGGGCACGGTGCCGTTGACGCCGATTGCCGGCGTCGTGATCCCGTCCATGACGAGCTTCATCCTGTCGATCGTCAGCGCGATGTTTGTGCCCGACACGGTCGGCAGGGGCCTGGCGATGCCGCGCGACACAGGTTGCGCCCAAGCCGGCAGGTAGGCCGACATGGCCAGCGTGCCGCCAAGCATGGCGGTTCCGCGCATTACGTCGCGCCGGTTTAGATTGCGGCTCATGCCTTTCCTTCGCTCCAGTTCAATGCTTGCGGCCGGCGGCGGGGGGGGGAGGGCCGCCGACCTTACCTTTCACTACGCGCGAACCGGCCCATCCCCTCACACTAAGTCGAGATTTTTCGACAATCTTTCACGCGCGCGCCGGAGTCGCATCTCCACGGCCTTGCCGCTGATCCCCAGCGCGGCCGCGGTCTCCCCCTGGGACAGTCCTTCCACGGTCCGCAGCAAAAGCGTCTCCTTGAGCGTGGCCGGCAGCTCGGACACCGCGCGCGAAAGCCGCGCAAGCTCTGCGCGATCGAAGGTTACCGCGTCGGCACCTGGCGCCTCGTCCCGCCCACTCTCCATGGTCTCGGGCGGCAGCGAAGAGGCGAACGATAGTATCTGGCGTATGCGCCGCCGCCTGTGCCAGTCGCGGCTCTTGTTGATCGCCACGCGGGTCAGCCACGCAGCGAGCGGTCGCTCTCCGTCATACTTTCGCAAGTTCTGAAAGGCGGCCACGAAGCATTCCTGAGTGAGGTCAAGCGCCTCTTCGGCGTCGCCGATATGCGAGCGGATCAGGCGGTAGACCGGTTTTTGGTGCCGCCGCATGATCTCAGCGAACGCAGCCTGACGTCCGCCGAGCGTCAAGGCGGCGAGTTCGCCGTCCGTGCAGGCCGCGAGATCGAGGCTCACCGCGCGTCTGCGGTCAGCGCCTTCACCACCGCGCGGTCGAACGCCGTCGTCTGATCCGGCCGCAGGATCTGCCGCATCGCGAACATATGGTTCAACGTCTCCTTTTGGAGCTCACCCATCGCGCCGTGCGAACGATCGACGGCCGCCGCGACCTGCGGCCCGTTACCATGTTCGGCCTCGATGGCGGCGGCGAGCCGGGCGTTGTCGGCTCTGAGCTCCAGCTCCAAGGCACGCCTTCGAACGGCGAAGTGAGACTCCAGCGCCTGGAGCTTAGTCCGTTGAGCTTCGTCTAGCTCGAGCCCGTCGTGGAGCAAGCTGTGAAGCTCAACGCCCGGGCTTGGCGGGGACGGGAACAACTCACGTCCAGCCCAAACGCCTGCGACCGCCGCCACGAACGCGATGATGGCGATCAGCATCGCCCTCCGGGCGCCGCTCGTCACTGGAACGCGAGCAAGGTCGAAGGCGCTAGCGGCATGGCAGGCCCGAAGGGTGTTAGCGTCGGCACCTGCGCAGTCGCCGCTGTGGACGACAATCCGCCGCCCACCACTCCCAAGGCGACTGCGCCTAGCGCTGCCAGCATGCCGGATCGCAGCGCCACTACGCCACCCGCGCGGCGCTCCGCCGCGATCAGTCGCATGACTTCGCCTTCCAGTTCAGCGAGCCGGGGATCAAGCGGTTGCTCGCCAAGGCGGCGCAACGCGCTGTCTAAATCCATGTCCATGGTCATTCCTCCGCCGTCCTCACATCCATTACGCACGGCCGGCGAACACCCCTCCAATCTGAAGTGAACGAATGCCACACGCCCCTCGGCGCGACTGCGCACTCTTCCATTGCGTCCAATCGCTCGCAGCTGGCTACGCAGCCGACAATCCACGCGTCCCGCTGTTCAAATTCCTTGGCAACTCTGTTTGCAGGCCGAGCGCGCCACTGAGCGGACGCCGCGGCGTTAGAAATAGAGGAGCCGGGCGACACCGGTCGGCACGGCTCTTCCGCTGTTTACAAATGAATGTGCTATCTCTTGGAAACCCTCGATTGCGGGAGGATCGCGCCGATCGCGCCCGAAGCGGCGAGAACGGCCTGTTCAGCTTCCGAAAACAGTCTCTTGTTTCCTTCTCCGAAATCCGACTATGGCGAGTCGAGTTTTCGGAGAAAGTCTTTGCTCGTCGGCTATGCGCGCTGTAAACGCTCGCGCTAAGTGGCGGCATTCTGATCGCGCTA
>NZ_JAKNQR010000012.1:0-44698 GCF_036890205.1 Sphingomonas panaciterrae | reverse complement strand
CACTAACAATCACCCCGGACCACCCGGTGGGGGCTGCTCAATCATCCGGCATTGCCCTCGCTTCAACAACGAGGGCAATGCCAGCGAGTCTTAGTTGCTGTCCGCGTCGTCGTCGCTGTCAGCGATCACGACGATGCCGGCAATGACCGCAGCAGCGGCGAGAACGGCGATGATGACGCCGCCGCCAGCTGCCTTGTCCGCCTTCGCGGAGGTGGAAGCCGCGCGAGCCGACTTCGCGACCGAGAGCGACGCAGCCGAGTTGGCAGGAGCAGCGGCGACCGGTGCCGCGACAAGGGCAGTGGCAGCGACTGCTGCGAGATACTTGGAGATCATGGAAGGCCTTTCCAAAAGTGAGGGGCCGCCATGCATCAATGCACAACCGATGTCGATCCGCTTCGTCGATACATGGCGCCTGTGTGATTTAGATCACAATGCCCTGAGGAAGCGTCCGAAGTTCGTGCACAGCGATGCCCGGTTGTGAGCGCCGCGCTCTTCAAAGGGAGTTCGAAACAGGCGCAGCGCTCACGATCGACCCAGGCTGTTACCAGGTGCCGGCAGTGCACCTTCGGCCAATTGCCCGAGTAACACAAGTAAACGTTTCAGATAGCAATGGGTCCCATCCTGGCTGCTCGCCGCGGCAAGGCTTCGCAAGTGTGACGCGGCGTATGGCTGACTATGTTCTGCGAGCGGCAACTTTCCTCTTTCGTTCTGGTGCTGATTGACTCAGAATCATGAAGATGCCGATCCGCCCCGACCATCGCTGGCTATATCCGATCGACTGGCGCGAGCTTTCCGCCTTTGTTCGCTTCCAGCGTGCCAAGGGGCGCTGCGAGCATTGCGGCCGACCACATGGCGCACGGGTGCGGCATCTGGGCGATGGGCGGTGGTATGACGAGGAGCGGCGCTGCTGGCGCGACGATCGCGGCCGGCGCGTGCGCGGGCTGGCGCCGCCCGAGCGCATGCCGCGGCAGCTGCGCCTGGCCGAACTCGCCGGCGAACCGGCGCTGCCGTCCACTCGCGTTGTGCTGGCCAGCGCACACCTCGACCATGATCCCGGCAACAACCACCAGCGCAATCTCGCGGCGCTATGCCAGCGCTGCCACCTGGCGCACGATCGCCCCGAGCACCGCCGCCGTCGATGGGCCACATTGTTCCGTCGTCGTGCGATGGGCGATCTGTTTCTAGGTGTCTATCGTTAGGCACGTCGGCGTGTATGTGTGTCGACAATGCTACGTCGTGGCACCTGTTCCATCCGGTTCCGCAACCGCATCGACATCCTCGAACACTTCCAGCGCGACGTTGACGAAGTTCTCCGCCTCCAGCTGGATCAGTGGGATCGGGGCATGGGCAGCATCGATCCGCTGCACCGTGTCGGCGGAGATACGCACGAGGAACCGGTCGCAATTGCTCAGTACCAGCATCTTGATCGCGCGATTATCGTCGAGCGCGATGTTCTCGACGATCCCTTCATAAGCGACGTTCGCGCCCTCATGCTCAAGCGTAGTGACGACATAGGCGATGATGAAGCTGTTCGCCGGGCGCGCCAGATCAACCCAGCGCTTGAGCCAGCCGAAGCTGGCCGCCTCGCGCAGATCGCGCACCCAGCGCCATCCGCTCGCGCGAAAGGCGACCAGCCCGACGATCAGTGCGGGCAGCAGCAGCGCCACGAACCAGGCGAGAAACGCCGCGTCGTTCGGCATGCCGGCCGACCGGCCGTTGGTCAGGATGATGCGATAGACGTTGGGATCGAAGGGAAGCGCCAGGCACTGGCCGCTCCACCGGCACAGCCCTGCCTGCACCACGAACAGCGCCGACAGCAGGATGTGCCCGAGCAGCGCGCCGAAGACGATGACCAGTAGGCTGAAGGTCGACCCCGGTTTTTCGGGCGCCTGGGAGATGAGGTCGGAGCGTTCGCCGGCACGCAAGCCGGCCCACAAACCCAGACCTGGCGCCAGCAGTAGCAGCGCCAGGAACAGGGTGTAGCTGAAGCTCACTCAGGCTGTCTTGGTCGCGGTCTCGGCGTCATTCACGGCATATCGGCCATCCGCGGCGCTGCGCACGACGAACTTCCCGTCCTCAAAGGTTGCCGCATCCTTGGCCGCCTTCCAGCTGCCGAAGCGGGCGCGGACGATATTGGCTGTCTCGATCGACTTCGCAGTGTTGACGCGCATGCGGGCCTCCACCGCGCAACATAGGCGGTCCGGTCAGTGGCGGCAATGAGGCGGGTGATTGGGATTTATCCTGGGCGGAGGCTGTCCATCTGTATGCATGTAGGCACGTCGACTTAGCGTCATTGCTTCGCGAGCATGGGAGACGAGGCCGCCCAGGGGTGTGACCAAGATCACAGCGAAATGCGGCTTTCACCTTGGTAATCACGCGCGGGAAGAGGAGGCGATGCAGGGGCGATCGCCAGTCGTGACGAAACAGGGGGCATGATGGTCGGGCAGGCTATTCAAGACGAACGGGGGCATCGCATGCGGCGTGCGCTCAAGCTGGCGGCGAGTTGCCTCGTGCTCGGCCTCTTATCGGCCTGCGGCGGTGACGGTGGGGGGGGGCGGACGATGGCGTTGTTACGGTGCCGCCCCCGGCCCCGACTCCCGCGTCCTCTCCCACCCCGTCGCCAACGCCCGCGGCAACCGGTCAGGTCGCGTCGGTCGACGTTGCGACCATTCCGGTCGGTCCGGACGACAATGTCGGGAACTTCAAGGTGACCAACACCGGCCTCTATATGCAGGTCCGCTACGCTGACGAGACCAAGCCCGACGCTATTCTCAAGCTGCGCGGCACGCCTGCGTTCAGCGAAGCCTGGTACAGCACCGTGCCCAACGACACCTCGGGAGGGTATATCGCCGATTACGCCCCTGTGAATGTGTACGCGGAAACGCGAGCGGAGCTGAGTTTCTATTAGGCCGGCAAGGATCTGGAGGCGGTCGGCATCGAACGGTGGGGCCTGCACACCGTCAACGGCAATGGCGTATCCACCGTCGCTGAGGAGCGCAGCTTCGGTAATTACGGCATCGAGCTTGTCGCCGCGGGCGCGCGCAACGGGGTCATCGCGTCACGGCCATGGATCTTCTGGTACCAGCCGAGCACGGTCGGCAACAGCGGCTACAGCATTTATCAGGATGATGGCGCCTATACCAAGGCGAACTCTATCGCCGATCGCTTCAGCACCCCGGCGACCCCGCCCCTGCCGGGCGGCGGGAGCAAGATCTACGCCCATCCCAGCAACCCCGAGCTGTTCGTCGCTGCCGGGAACAAGCTGTTCTGACGTCCTCCCTGTTTTTTCATCCATGCTGAGTGAGAGTTATCCGGCCCTTTGAAGCCTGCGGGCGAGGAGCTGGGACATGAAGAAGACAAGGCACACCGAGGAGCAAATCGCGTTCGCGCTGAAGCAGGCGGAGACGGGTACGTCGGTGGCGGAGGTGATCCGCCGGATGGGGATCTCGGAGCAGACATTCTACCGCTGGAAGAAGGTGTACGGCGGCCTCGGCGTAGGCGAGTTGCGGCGCCTGAAGTTGCTTGAGGAGGGAAACCGTAAGCTCAAGCAGCTGGTCGCGGATCTGAGCCTCGACAAACATATCCTGCAGGATGTTCTGTCAAAAAAGCCCTGACGCCTGGACGACGGCGCGAGCTCGTCGCGCACGTTCAGGCGTCCCATGGTGTCAGCGAGCGGCGCAGCTGCTCGGCGCTGGGCGTTGACCGGTCGTCGGTGCGCTACGTGTCGCATCGACCGGACCAGGCGCCGCTGATGCTGCGCATCCGTGATCTGGCCGCGGCGCGGACGCGGTATGGCTACTTCCGCATCTACATCCTGCTGCGAAGGGAAGGATGGTTCGTGAACCACAAGCGCGTCTACCGGCTCTACCGGGATGATGGACTGAGCCTTCGGCTCAAGAAACCCCGCCGCAACGTCAGCGCTGCCAATCGCGATCGGCAACCCGCGGCTATGGCGGCCAACGAGATGTGGTCGATGGACTTCGTCTCCGACGCGCTGTTCGATGGCCGGCGGTTGCGGGCGCTGACCGTGGTCGATGCGTTCATGCGCGAGGCGCTGGCGATCAACGTCGACCAGGGCGTCAAGGGTGAACAGGTGATGGAGGTGATGGCGCGGATCTCGTCGATCCGCGGCGCGCCCAGGACCATTCGGGTGGACAATGGCCCGGAGTTCATCTCCAAGGCACTCGACCGCTGGGCCTACGAGAACGGCGTCACGCTGGACTTCAGCCGGCCAGGCAAGCCCACGGACAATGCCTTCGTGGAGTCGTTCAACGGTCGCCTTCGGGACGAGTGCCTGAACACGCACTGGTTCCTGTCACTGGAGGACGCCAGGGCCAAGATCGAGGCCTGGCGGCGCGACTACAACGAGAGCCGTCCTCATACATCGCTTGGCTGGCTGACCCCAGTCGAATATGCTGCTGCCGCGGCCAAGATCGCGGCCGAATGAACGCCGGAAACTCACCCTGAACTTGGATGAGAAACCGGGGGACCCTCAACCGGTAAGGACACATATGCGACTTGGTTGCGATCCGGGGTCTTACCTGATCTCGCACCTGGCACGCGCGCAAGGCGACAGGTCGACGTGTCGATTAAGCGACACATCGACCTAGGTGTAATCACGCTTGTGGTTTTACATCCCCCCCGCGGTCGGGCGGACCACCACTTCGTTGATGTCGACCCCATCGGGCTGTTCCAGCGCGAAGCGGATCGCGCGGGCGATGGCGTCGGGGGTCAGCGACTTCTTGCGCCATTCAATCAATGCCGTGGCGACCGCCGGGTCGGTGATGTCGTGGCCGAGTTCGGTCGCCACCACGCCGGGCGAGACGATCGTCGCGCGGATCTCGTCATGCTCTTGGCGCAAACCGTCGGTGATCGCCCACACGGCGTGCTTGCTGGCGCAATAGACCGCCGCGGCCGGCATCACCATGTGCGCCGCAATTGAGGCGACGTTGACGACATGCCCGCCGCCCTGCGCCACGAAGCGCGGCAGCACCGCGGCGATGCCGTTCAACACGCCATGGACGTTGACGTCGAACATCCGCTTCCATTCGTCGCGCTTCATCGCCGCGAGCGGTGACAGCGGCATCACGCCGGCATTGTTGACCAAAGCGTCGATGCGCCCGAAGCGCGCCTCGGCCGCATCGGCAAAGGCATCGAAGCTGGCGGCGTCGGTAACGTCGAGCTCCTGCCAGGCAACCTCGCCGCCTAGTTCCGCCGCCAGCGCCTGCAAGCGGTCGCCGCGCCGCGCGCCAAGGAACAGCTTGGCGCCCGCGCCGGCCAACTCGCGCGCGGTCTCCGCGCCGATGCCGCTCGATGCGCCGGTGATGAGAATGATCTTGTCGGTAACGCCGATCATGGTGAACTCCCGTTGTGATGACCGGCCTCAGATGCATTCGGCAAGGCGGGAGGTGGTAGAAGGATCGCCCGCAATACTTGCTCGATCCTCCGAAAGACGACCGTTCGGCCTTGCCGCCATGCCCGATCGTGGCGACAAGGAAAGCCCATGGAACGGATGCAGCAACTCGCGGAGACCATCACCCGGCACGCCCCGGCGACGGGGATGTATGCCACTCCCCTGCCCCGCTTGTCGCTGTTCCGTGCCGATCAGCCGACGCTGCCGATCCCGTCGGTTTATGAAGCGTCGCTTTGCCTGATCGCCCAGGGGGCAAAGCGCGTGTCGATCGCCGATCACAGCCTGGTCTATGATGCCGCGCGCTATCTCGTTGTCTCGCTCGATCTGCCGCTAACCGGGCACATCATCACCGCCCGGCCCGATGCACCCTATCTGTGTTGCAAGATCAATCTCGATTTGGCGGTGCTGGCCGATCTGATCGTGGTACAGGGCGACACCGCCCCTGCCCCCGCGCGCATGCCGACGCTGGCGGTCTACCCCAGTGACCCGCATCTGATCGACGCCGCTTGCCGGCTGGTCGGGCTGCTCGACCAGCCCGAGGCGGCGCCCGTGCTGGCGCCGCTGGTCGAGCGCGAGATCCTGTTCCGGCTTTTGGCCGGGCCGCACAGGGCCGTCTTGCGTCACTTGGCGGCCGCCGACAGTCACCTCCACCAGGTGAGCCGGGCTATCGCGTATATCCGCGCGGGCTTCCGCGGGCCGCTGCGGGTGCGCGACATCGCCGCTGCCGCGGGGATGAGCGAATCCTCGCTGCACGAACATTTCAAGGCGATCACCCGCGTGACGCCGCTCGATTACCAGAAGCAGTTGCGCCTGCAGGAAGCGCGCCGGCTGATGGTAGCGGAGGGCGCGGGCGCCGGCGCGGCTGGCTTTGCGGTGGGGTATGAAAGCCCCTCGCAGTTCAGCCGCGAATATCGCCGCTTGTTCGGAGCGCCGCCCCGGCAGGACGTCGGGCGATTGCAAGCCGGGCAGGATTATCTCAGCGCGGCGTAGCTGCGCCGACTGGCCTACGTGTCGACATCATGACATGACAACAATGCGATCCCGCGACATGGGCTCCTCGCGCGATCGGCAGCGTGATTAGGACTTCATCGACTGAGTGGAGGAATCTATCCTGTGGTCATGAAAGCGATCGTGAAATTGGCCCCGGCAGCCATTCTCTCCTCTCTCGCCAGCTGCGGGCCGGCAGACACAGCGGCAAGCGATGCGGTGAGCCATCCACCACGATCCTGATATCGGATGCGATCGAGGCAAAGGGCAACACCGGCATCTACACCTATGGCGATGAGGGCGCAAAAACGCAGATCCGGTTCCCGATCGCGACCGAACGCGCCGACCCCGTCCTCTATCATGATGTTCAGCGCCTGGGCGAAAGCGCCGGCGTCGTTGCGGTGCTCGACAGCTACGGCAGCAGGAACGGTGGAGAGCGGTGCGCCAACGGCCGGGAATCCTGGGTGCGGCTGTTCTCGATCGCTCAGCAGCGCATGACGGATTCCACTCCCGTCGAAAGCTGTCTTGATCGGCGCGAGGCGGGCGAGCCGCCGGTCACATGGGACGGCAATGGCTTCACCATCAACGGCAGGGAACCCCGCCGGTTCACGATCGTCGATGGAAAGGTCCAAAGCTACGAGGCGCAAAACAACAAGGTCCAGGGCGACAGGGAACGCTGATGAGCGATCAAGCCAACCAGATTGTCATTGTCGATCGGGACATGCTCGTGCGCATGTGGCTTACCGGAGCGGTCGCCACGGGCAAGATGACGCAGGTCGCGGCCGACAACGATGCTGATCCTCAAACTTGTCCGCGAGACCGGTATTCGCGGCCGCTGCTACTTCAGAAGCTACAACGGCAAGCTGCATGTCGTGTTCAAAGGCTATCCCGGCCTGCGCCGCGTGTTGACCGGAACGAAATACGGCGCGCTTCACCCCAAGGTGGTGGGCCTGGGCATCGGCAAGGCCGGCGTAGCAAAGTCGGTGAAGGGCGGCACGATCGTCTCCGTCATCTTGCTGACGGTGTGGAACATCGTCGATTACGTCATCCGGGATGAAGCGACACTCGGGCAGATGCTCGGCGGGATCGCCGGGGATGTCAGCAAGCCCTGGTCGCTGGCGGTGTTGGCTATGCCGCAGGATCGGCAGCGGGTTGCACTGGGCATGACCGTGGCGGCCGAGCCGCTGGTAATCGCCGTGGTGGTCGGGCTGGGCGCTCGATGCGCTTGACCAGAAATACCGCTTCACCGAGCGTCTGCAGAAGCAGCTCGACGAAGGCATCGCCGACCTGGAACGCAAGAAGCAGGCACTGGTCGCGCGTGGAAGGATCACCGTTTTCGAGGTGGCCGGCAACGTCATCGACCTGCTCCGCGATGCGGCGATCGCCGAAGGCAAGCGGCAGATCCGCAACATGTTCTGGAAGATACTCCCGCACTATCCGACCCTGCGATGACGCGCGAACGCCGGCGCGCCGCGCTGACCATGGCGGGTATCGGCCTGGCACTGTCGCTGCTGTGCGGCTGGCGGCTGGCTGCTGGCAGAGTCGATCGGGACGTGGCTGGCTGCCTGGCGGACCGGGGCAGCGGAGGTTCGGGTGTCAGGTGGCGACATCGGGATGCTGGCGTTGATGCCGATCTTCGTGGCGCTGGCAGCCTGGGGAGTGATGGCGGTGTTTCGGGATGGCACCGCGATGCGCCGGATCGGCAACCGATTGCGATAGCGGCCATGATCGCCGTCGTGGCTGCGCTCGCCGGCTCGTGGATCTTCCAATCCTGGGCAGAGCAGCGCCTGGCAGAAGACGGCTATGTGCGATGCGGGGCGGAACGGACGGGTCGTTTTGCGTCCGTGACCCTGTACGCCCGCAAAGTGGACCCGGTCTGAGCTTGGTCCGGTTACTTTCCGGCAGATGCGTGGCTGACCGTGCGTCAACACGTCACCAAGTAGAGATGTGCACGTGTCGACGTGTGGTCCGCTCTAGGCGTCGAGCGCGATGACTTGCCCGCCCTCCTCGTGCAGGCGAGCGAGATAGGCGGCATGATCGAGCGCCTGATAGGGGAAGTACAAGCCCGGCGGGGTCGGTGCCGCGCCGTCCAGCCCGGTCAGCCGCGCAAGGATCATGCTGACGCCCAATGCGGTCAGCGGCGCGGCGCCGGCCGGGTGGAACACCGCATGGCGAGTGCGTAGCGCTGCGCCGTCCGGCCCCTCCCCTGTCAGGTCGATGATGATCTCGGTTGATTTGGGTTCGCCGCGCCGGCGTGACGAACTGACGCCGGTGGCGATGTCGAACGATATGTCGCGCGCGCCGGTTGCTGCCGCCAGCCCGGCGACATCGATCGAGGAGAAGCCTGACGCCGCCATCATCGTGCCATCGGTCGCGCGGAAGCTGGCCTTGTTCTCGTCATCGCGTCGCTAGACATAGGCACCATCGCGGCGGGTGAGCGCGGCCGGCATCAGCGCTGCGAGCCGCTTGAAATCCTCGGCCATCGCCGGCCCGCCCTGATCTTCCTCGTCGACCAGCGCGCCGATCGCGATGGCCTCGACCCGGGCAAAGGCTGTGGCGCAGGCGAGCGTCGCCACGGTGGTGGCGCCGACTAGCCATTCATAGCCAAGCACGATCGGCGCGGCATCGGGCGGTTCATGTAGATCGCCACTTCCGGTGCGATCTCGAAGATGCCGGACGATATGCCGAGATGCGGCACGCCGCGCTGGCTTGCGAAGTGCAGCCCGGCCAGCCGATCGTCCGAATAGAAGACCGCCACGGCGCCGACCTGGCGCTTGCCCAGCCCTAGGTCGGGCGCGTCAGGATCAATGACGACGCCCTCAGCCCCGCCGATCTCGCGCCCAGCTGCCTCGGCCTTCGCCAGGTCGCGCCCGCTGACCAGCAGTGCTGCGTCCGGATGCGCGGCGCGCAGCGCTCGCGCCGACAATCGCCCGATCGCGCCGGTGCCGCCCATGAGAAGGATGGGATCCGAAGCCATAGGTGTCCTTGCCGCTTTTGCTTTGCGGTTGAACCCGGCAGGCGCGGTCGCGCTCCCACGCGCATGGCCGAACGGCGACGATCCGGCCGTGGCACACGACGGATGTTCGGCATGGCAACATGTCGACAGTGCGACGTGTCACCGTGCACGATCATGCGTGCCCCGTGCCCTCGACAACCGCGCTGCATTCTTGGCGCCGCTACATCTGTGGGTGGGGGCAAGCTGGTGGGATCAGTCTCTCTTGGGCATTCCGGCGGTGCGGCGATGACGGCACGATCGTCGCGCTCGGTGCCAGCGGCTGGTAGGACCAGCCGTCAAACAGCATGCGCTGCGGCGCCGGGCGGTCGCGCTCGGTGGACGAGACGGCATCGAAAAAGGGATCGAATCCTAGATCGTTACGCATACGAACCTTCCGCCGCGGTGCATAACTTCGGCAATTGCGTATTGCGCCCGCGTTTCCTTGCGCCGTGCCGCTCGTGCGTCAAGCTGTGTTTAGCGTGGGCGCCGAGGCGCGCAGCAGCTTGAGATTTCGCTTTCGCTGCGGCCGAGGCGTGCGCCGATCTGTTTCAGGGTCAACCCTTGGGATCGCAGTTGCTGGGGCACGATAAGCTATTTCCTGTCGTTCAGGCGCATCGCGCGCGATTAAGCGTGTTGGGCCGCTTCGGCCAGAGCAACAGTGCCGCACGTATCCCGGAATGGCTGACGCTGCCATCCGACGTGTCGACATTTGGACGCGTCGCGCTCCGGACGCCGCAGTCCGCCGCCGCATGTCGCTTGTTGGAATTCCTACTCGAAAGCACGAATCCAACAGCCATTCACCGCCTATTCCCCTCATATCACCCGCGATGCCTCCCCAAAGTTCGTGCTTTCGAGTAGGAAATCCAACATGAGCCGCCCACCGTCCGGATCGCCGCAGAAACCCGCTTCGAAAGCCCTCGCCCCGCGCCGCAGGGAAATCTTCCAGCGTGACCTGTTCACGCTCGACAGCCCCCTCACCGGCGAGATCCGCGGCGAGCGCTCGCTAATGGCTTTTCCCTTCTTCGCGCTGGCCAAGAGCGCGTGGATGAAGCCGCTGGCCTATCACCACGGCTCGGTGTCGATCGAGGTGCGCCCGTCCGCCAATGGCGTGGCGACGATCTACGACAAGGAGATCGTGCTTTATATCGCCAGCCTGATGGCCGCGAAGATGGAGGCGGGCGAGCAGGTCGCGCAGGATTTCGTGTTCACCGCGCATGATCTGTTCACCGCCACCGGCTCCAATCATTCGGCGCGTTCCTATCAGCGGCTGTCCGAGGCGCTGGAGCGGCTGCAGGGCACGCAGATCAAGACCAATATCGAGGCCGGCGGGGAAGGGGAGGAGGGTTTCTTCTCCTGGCTGTCGGAAGCGCGGCTGCATTATTCCAAGACGCGCACCGGCGAAAAGCGGCTGAAGGCGGTGAAGGTCCGGCTGTGC
Organism: Sphingomonas panaciterrae; assembly: GCF_036890205.1. NCBI lineage: Bacteria > Pseudomonadati > Pseudomonadota > Alphaproteobacteria > Sphingomonadales > Sphingomonadaceae > Sphingomonas > Sphingomonas panaciterrae. The sequence continues at coordinate 33,868 of NZ_JAKNQR010000012.1, read as the reverse complement.
GACTGGCTCTACCGCGCGATCCTGCGCGATCGCCAGGTGCTCGATTATGCCGCGACCTATTTCCAACTGGGCCCGATCGAACGGCGCATCTACGAAGTCGCGCGCGCCACCACCCCGGAAGGCGAGGACGGGCAGGGGGGGCGGCTTGAGGTCGACCTCGCCACCTTCCGCCTCCAGATCGGCTACCAGAACCCCCTGGCCAATTTCCGCGCCGCGCTGAAGCAGATCGCCGGCACCGACATCATTCCCGATTACGACCTGGCGCTGATCGAGGGCGAAGCGCCCGCGCAGGGTGAAGGCGGGGGCAGGGGGCGCCGGGCAGCACCGGTCAGCGTGGTCATCACCCGCCGCCAGGCGCGGTTGGCGGACGAATCGAGCGAATCAGCCGGCGAATCACGACGTGACTCGGCGGAAGCGGCAATGGAAGACGCCGCCTAATTCATACTCGAAAGCACGAAGTAGTGGTCCAATTCATACTCGAAAGCACGAATTGAGCGGCCAATTGATATCCGAAAGCACGAACTTTTTCGGCATTTCATACTCGAAAGCACGAACTGTAGCGTCTTTCGATGTTGGAACTAACCTGCGAGAATGTGGCTGACGCGTCGGCATGGGGTCGGCGTGAGAGCGGGAAGGTGGCCGTGACCACATAAAGGAAAGCCCGGCACGAAGGCCGGGCATCCCAAGGGTAGATGGAGCGACGTCGCCAAACGTCGATCCGGGGCGTGAATTTCAACCTCCACGTTCTCTCCAAATACCCCCGAACCCCTGTCGGTTCAAGGATGCGCGTTTCGCGCCACGCCCTCTTTTTGTCTGCGTCCCGGCCCCCGAGGGGGAAGGAAGATGACGGCGTTTGCCTTGAACGAGGCAGCGGCGATCGCGCTCGCACGCGTTCGCGTGCAAACAAATGGCGCGCGCGTCCGTGTGACGCGTGATGGGCCGTTCGACAGCGTGCGCGTGCGGCCACCTGCGCGAAGCGGCGCACCGCATCGCACCGGCGCGCCCGTGCGCCGCGACAGTATCGAGGCGGGGACGTTCGAAGAGCATTTCTTCACCGTGCCGGCCAAGGGCGAGCCCGATCGCCTGCTGCGCATGGCGCGTGCCGCGCTCGACGCCGGGCGCAGGCTCAAACGCCTGGTGCGCAGCGAAGGACGCCTGCTTTCGCCCGCCGAAACCGCGCTCACCGGGCTCACCGCCGGCGCGGTGCGCGTGTACGAGGAGATCTGCACGCTCGCCCGGCTCAACCAGGGCCGCGTCTTCCCAAGCTACGACCGGCTTGCCGCGGCAACCACGCTCGGCCGCGCCACGGTCGCGCGCGCGCTGCGTGCGCTCGAGCTCGCCGGCTTCCTCGTCCGCCAGCGCCGCTTCAAGCGCGTTGCCCAGGAAGAAGGTCGCGCGGAGCGACCGCGCTACGCCCAGACCTCCAACGCCTATCGCCCATTGCTCCCCTCCCGGCTGCTCCCGCATCTGCCGCGCTGGATGGCGCCGGCGCCGCTGCCTGTCGACGTGGAGCAACGCCAGGCGGAGCGCGTCGCCGACGTCGCCGCGATGCACGACACCCTGTCATGCCGCGAGCTCGCCGAAACGGTCGTGGGGGGCTCGCTCGGCCGCGTCCTCGCCAAGCTCGGCGCCCAGATCGACCGGCGTCTCGATGCCCGCGACAAGACCGCCCAGTGCGAGTCTCAAATGGAGCCTCAACCGCTACTGGATTCTATCTGCTCAGGCAAAAACGGCCTCGGCCTAATCGGCCGACACGTCCGGCCTGACGGCCCCGCCCGGTGAAACCGCCCAAGACCCACCAACCTCATCATCCAGTACAACCGCCGAAGCGCCGGCTTCGCCGCCGCAATGCTCCCTAGCGGGATCAAGCGGTTGCCAACGCGCGCCATCGCGGCCGGTCCGACACCGGTGGGTGTCGGCATGTCGACGTGTCGTGTGGTAGATGGGGGAGGACACCGGGCACGCGTCGGCAGGAACCAAGCAGCAACGCCGGCTCAGGCTCCCGGTCCCTCGCGTACCAGCAGGCTGCGATTGTACGCCAATCCACCAGCCAGCGTGAGAATGCAGGTCACGCCCAGCATGATCCAATAAGGCGTCATATCGCTCACGCGCATCCATGCCGCCAGCGCCAGCACCCCGCCAGCGATCAGCGGCGTTGCGAACAGCACCGGGCGGACCGTGCGCAACGCCGCTGGCGTATGGTCCATCAGGCGCCACGCCCACAGCGCCGGCATGCTCAGGATCAACCAGTAAAGCGGGTTGCCGCGCGCTTCGATATGCGATCCCTCCACCATCAATGTCGTGAGCGCGACGGTCGGTGCCAGCAGCGCGGCCAGGGCCAGCAAAACGGCAATGGCGGTAGGCACGTCGCGCCGCAGCCGTTGGTGGTAGCTTTCCTGAGGCGCAGTCATCCATTCAAGCCTTGTTGTTTACGACGACCCAAGCACCAGCTCGCGGACTAGCACGGCGCCAGCGTCATCGAGCAGCCGCTGGCGTACCACCGGGTTCATGCCGCGGCGCTCACCTTTGTGGCGCGCGATCCCGGCGCCGTCGCCATTTGCACCCGTTGCCCACTGCCGAGCGCCCGAACCACCAGGTCGCCGGCCAGTACGCCGGCGCCGTGATGGTTCTGCAGCCCGGACAGGGCAAGCCGAGCGGGCGGGCGAAGAGCGGATATGGCGGCGGTGAAAGGCGACGCCGACGAATGGATCGCAATCGCAAGCGCCGTTGCAGGTTCGACAAGGAGATGCTTGAAGGACAGGCGGAGATGGTCGGCAACTATCATGGCTTGCAGAACAACGCCGGTCCCAGGCTTCAGGCACGCCGCGTCGATTTGCGTCGCCGGCTGAAGGGCAGGGGCTTTAACGCGTGGCCGATCGCACTCGTCGCCACACTTGCCGCCTGCGGGCAACAGCCGACGCGTATTGATGTGTCCGGCACGCCGGAAGCCGTGCGCTTCACCGCAACGGCGCCGGACGGTGCGGACCCGGCCTGTATCGACCGGCTGAGCGTCACCCCCGTGGAGACGGATGGGGCGGCCCCGGTCTGGCAGGTCACCGCGGCAAGCCCGGCCAGATGCGTCACCGCCCTGCGCTATGGCGAACCAACCGACGCGTTCACGCCGGCCGCGCCGGCCGCCCCGCTTCGTGTAGCAACATGGTATCGCGTGCGCCTGTCCGGGGCAGGCTTCAGCGTGGTGCGGGATTTCCGCCTCACGCCGCAGGGTTTGGCAGTGCAAGGCTGAACAAGGCCGCGTGGCGCCGGGGACATTGTCGACGATCGTGACCAGCGCCGCCCGGCTCAGCGGGTTCGCGTTCAGTGGCGGCGAGCGTCGTTGACCAGCCAAGACCGGCTCTCTCCCATGCGTCCTGCGCATGACGCGTCAGGACGGCAGTTGCTCCCTCTCACCCTGGACGAAACAGCATGTAATCAAGGCAGGTCGTGATAAACACCTGGACAAGAGCACATGTCGACATGTAGCGGCGTCGCCATGCCGACAATCGCGATCATCAGCCAGAAGGGCGGGGCGGGAAAAACCACGCTGGCGCTCCACCTCGCCGCCATTGCGCAGGAGGCCGGCCGCGTCTCGTTGATCGTCGACACCGATCCCCAGGCGACCGCCAGCCAATGGGCCGCCTGGCGCCAGGACCAGCCGCCCGAAGTGATCGACAGCCCCCCGCCGCGCCTCGCCGCCAAGATCGCGGCCGCGCAAGGGCAGGGGGCCGAGCTGATCGTGATTGACACGCCCCCGCACGCCGACAGCGCCGCGCGCGCCGCTGTCGAGGTCGCCGATCTCGTGCTGATCCCATGCCGCCCGAGCGCCTTCGACCTGGCCGCGATCCAGACCACCGCCAAGCTCGTCCAGCTGCTGCGCAAGCCGGCGTTCGTCGTCTTCACCGCCGGCCCGCCCAACGCCCCGCGCGTCTACGCCGAGGCCGGCGAGCTGGTCGACAGCTACGGCACCCCGCCGTGCCCGGTGATCCTCCCCGATCGTGCCGCCTATCGCCACGCCAGCGCGGAGGGGCGCGTGGTCACCGAGGCCGAACCCACGGGGCGGGCCGCGGAAGAGGTACGCGAACTATACAAATGGACATGTCGACAGCTAGACTTGCCGACACCCCGCTTCCGAAAGGCCGCCCGATGAGCCGCAAACCCAGCTTCGCCAATCTGCGCTCCGCAAAGCCGGCGCCAGCGCCCGCTGCACCCCCATCCACGTCCGCGCAAGCTGCGTCAGAACCCGCAGATACGCCGAAAAGTGGCGCTCCCACCCGCCCCGAAAGCCGCGTCGGTCGCAAGCAAATCGCCGGTTTCTTCACCCCGGAAATGAGCTTCGCCATGCACATGCTCGCAAGGCGCCAAGGCCGCAGCCTCCAGGCACTAATGGCCGAAGCGTTCAACGACGTGCTGCGAAAACACGGCGAAAGCCCGATCGGGGAGTGAGGGCGCGGCGCGGCCGCCATTTTTATCTCGCCTCGACGCATCACCCTGCGCTGGCTATTGCGTCGCCACGAGGCTGCTTTGTTCACAGCAGATCATCAGTAATCGGAGTTGTCGCTTGCAGCCGATCTACGTCACCAAGCCGTATCTGCCACCGCTCAGCGAATTCGTGCAATTGCTTGAGCAGGTGTGGGAAACCCGAATCCTCACCAACAACGGCCCGTTTCACCAGCAGCTCGAAGCGCGCTTGCAGGACGTCTTTGATTCAGCAAACGTCTCACTGACCACCAACGGCATGCTCGCCCTGACCACCGCGATCAACGCGGCGGGTCTCAAGGGCGAGGTGATCACCACGCCTTACTCCTTCGTAGCGACGACACACGCGCTGGCGCTCGAAGGTCTCACGCCCGTCTTTGTCGACATCCGACCGTCCGATCTCAACATCGATCCTGACCAGATCGAGGCGGCGATCACGGAGCGCACCAGTGCGATCGTCGCCGTCCACGTGTACGGCAATCCCTGCGCGGTCGCCCAGATCGAGGATATTGCCGCGCGGCATGACCTGAAGGTCATCTATGACGCCGCACATGCCTTTGGCGTCCGCTACCAGGGGCAGAGCCTGCTGTCCTACGGCGACTTTGCCGCGCTGAGCTTCCACGCTACCAAGGCATTCAACACCTTTGAGGGCGGTGCGGTCGTGTCGCGCGACGCGGACGGCAAGCGTGCGGTTGATGCGGCGCGCAACTTCGGCATCGCCGACGAGGTGAACATTCCCGTGGTGGGCACCAACGCCAAGATGAGCGAGATCAACGCCGCGTTCGGCATGGTGCAGCTCGAGCATTTCGAGGAGGTGCGACGTCGGCGCCGGCAGATCGATACGTTGTACCGTGAACGCCTGGGCGCGATCGAGGGGCTCGACCTCATCGCGATCCCGGAAGGGGTGGAGCCGAACTACTCCTATTTTCCCATCATGGTACGCGAGCGTTTCCCGCTCAGCCGTGACGCGCTGTACGAGACACTGAAGGCGCAAGGCATCTATTCGCGACGCTATTTCTATCCGCTGCTGTCATCGCTGCCGATGTACGCCAGCTTGCCGACCGCAGCGCCGGGGCGGCTTCCCCAGGCCGAACAGGCCGCCGCGCAAGTGTTGTGCCTGCCGATCTATCCCGACCTTGCGGAAGCCGACCAGCACCGCATCATCGAGGCGATCGTCGCCGAGGGGCGTGCTTGAGGGCGGTAGATCCGGAGTTACGCATCAGCATCAGATCACGGCGCCTGATACAATGGGCGCCGTGGTCATGAACGCTACGGAACATACTTGAATCTATTTAAAAGATTCGAAAATGCTGTTTTCTTCTATGAAGAATAGAAGATTTAAACTTTAAACTGTCTAGCGCGACCTCGCAGGATTTCCGACGACTACGGCGCCGGCGGGAACATTCTTCGTCACCACTGCTCCCATTCCTATCGTCGCGCCTTCACCGATCAGCAGCGGTTCTCCGCCGGGAACGCCGGGGCGAATAACTGCGCCAGTGCCGATATAAGCACCGTCTCCGATGTGCACCCTGCCGTTACATGACACGCGCGGCGCAAAGGTCACGTAATCGCCAACCACACAGTCGTGAGCCACATAGGAATAGATATTGGCTTGGAAGTGACGGCCGATCCTTGCGGATGCGGTAATCATCGTATGGTCGCACAATACCGCACCTTCGCCCAGTTCCACCTCCGGACCTATGATAGCCGTAGGAGCAATCAGGCTGCCCGCCCGAAAAGAGAAGCGTTCAGCAACAGTTTTGCGAACGCTGGAGTCCCCGATTGCGAAAACCACATCGTCGTCACCAGTAACTTGGTTCGGACTGATCTCGCGAATTCCATCGAAAACCGTTTCGGATGGTTCGTCCACAACAAAAACGATTTCCGTTCCGTTGAGATTGCCTGATGCAGCAAGCGCCATTCTGGCAGGCTTGACGAGTTCCCGGCCGAATCCGCCCGATCCAAATATGCAAAAACGCTTCATGTGCGTAGCATGACGGATCAGATATTATCTGACAAGAGCCGCTTTCATGACAGTGGATAGGAGCGCACGGAGCTGGCCGGCGCGGGACTTTCTGCTCAGAGTTCATCCTATCTGATAAATTGAGCCGAATTTTGATCCCGCAACCGGAACGGACCTTCACAACACTGGCGCTTGGTTCTAGACGTGGCCGTGTGGGAATACTTAGCAGAGAACAGATCGAGAAGTTGGGGTTCGCCTATGTCGGGCGAAATGTCAGGCTTTCCTACAAGGCGTCTTATTATGGATGCGCGCGGACTTCGATTGGTGACGGATCCAGGATAGACGACTTCTGTGTTCTGAGTGCTGGTGAGGGCGGCATATCAATCGGACGATATGTCCATATCGCTGTCGGCGTGACGCTCATCGGCCGGGCGAGCATCCGGGTTGATGACTTTTGCGGGCTGTCGGGTCGGGTCGCTGTATATTCAAGCAGCGATGATTATAGCGGTTCCGCCATGGTCGGCCCAACCATACCGGAACAGTTCACAAAGGTTCGGCACGCTCCCGTGCATCTTGAGAAGCACGTCATCGTCGGTGCGGGTTCGGTTGTCTTGCCAGGTGTCGTTCTGCATGAAGGTGCGGCCGTTGGAGCATTGTCGACAGTAACGAAGACGTGTGAGCCGTTCTCAATCTATCTGGGCGCGCCAGCCAAGCTTCTCAAACGTCGCCGACGTGATCTTTTGAACAAGGAAGAAGCGTTTCTTGCCTATCTTCAGGAACAGGAAACGGATCAATGATGTATGGCGGTATAGCCGCCTGCATCTTGCAAGACTAAGTCCCCGAATAGACTTTCCGCTTAACCGGTTCGGTGCAGAAGCCGCCGTAGCGGCGTCATCGCGACGATGTCACGCGCCGAACCGACGTTGAGCACAATCGCCGCACCGAAGAAGAACGTGCCGCCCAGCACTGTCAGGATCATCAGGTTGATGACGTCGGCGAAGTGAAGAAACGGACGCGTCACCATCAGCAGGATCGCCATTGCGGCAGCCAGCGCAAACGATCCGGCCAGATCCCTCAACTGCTTGACCGGGCCATAGCCGATCATTCCGCCGGCCACCCCGGCGTTGATGAAGAAGGCGATATAGGAAAATATCGTTTGTCCGAGTGCCAGGCCGACGATCCCGTAGATGCTGCCGATAGCGACAAAGGCGATGCCGACGACTTTCTTGGCAACCTCTACCTTGAAGTAGAGATCGGAGCGCCCCTGAGCCAGCATGAGCTGAAGGTTGATCGCATGGAGCGGGAAGAGCACGCCCCCGAGCGCCAGTATCGCCAGGACCGGCACGGCGGCGAGCCATTTCGGCCCGTACATGACCGTGATAATGAGATCGGGCATGGTGGCGAGTGCGAGCATCAATGGCAGATTGATGAGCATCACGACGCCTTGCGCCATGCGCACGCCGTGGCCAAGGGCATCATGATCGTGGGTTTTGGTGGAGAACACCGGCAGCGCGACGCGCGTGACGATCGCCGTCAGGATGTTTGCAGGCAGAACCTGCAAGCTTTGTGCGCGATTGTAGAAGCCCAGATCGCTTGCACCGTGCAGCTTTCCGATGACCAGCGATGAGCCATGTGCATAGGCAACCTCAAGAAGCCCGGACAAGGCCACCAGCGATCCGAAGCTGGCAAGTTGTTTCGCCGATCTGAAATGTGGCCGCAGCAAAGGACGCCAGCCTGCCAGCATCCAAAGGATGGTGGTGTTGACCAATGCCATGGTCAGCGTCTGGAGCACGAAGGTCCACACCCCGGCACCATTCATGACGGCGACCACCGCGACCACACCGCTCGATACCGTGGCCAGGAGGCCGGCCCGGGCGACGAGGTCGAAACGTAATCCCTTCTGCAACATGGCCGATGGAAGCGTGCCGATGGCCATTATTGGCACCACAAGGGCGATCGTCATCAGGATCGGACGCAGAACCGGATAGCCGAAGCCGCTCGCGATGAGGGGGGCCAGCAGAAAGATGGCAAGCGCAATGACCAGCGACGCCAGTGTATTGTACCAGAAGACAGCTGTCTGTTCCTCCCGACTGATATCCTTCTTCTGGATGATTGCTGAAGTAAAACCGCCGTCAATCAAAACCAGAGAGACGGAGGTAAATATCAGCATGATCGCATAGATGCCAAAATCAGCGGGAGAGAGAAAACGCGCAAGAACGACAGATGTTATAAACTGAACTATGGACCTCGTTCCAAGGTCCAAGGCGCTCCAAAGCCCTGCCGAAGAGACGCTGCTAGCCCTTGCGGCGTTCATTACAAAAGAACCTTTCCACCTTATCGACAAACCGAAGAACCATGTCATCCTCGGACTTGCGATCGCGAGCAAGTCTCTCGATCAGAAGAGGCTTCGTCTCCACGGCCCACTCGATATCGTTCCAGCCATATGCCCTCCCGTAACGATCTTCGTCATGGGGAACCCATTGTTCCTTCGACACATTCGGCATAGGCTCGATTACCGGAGTACAGCCGCACATTGCTGCAAAAACGGTGTACATGGAGTAAGTATCAAGGCTCTGTAAGAACTCCGCCTTGTTGAATGCAGCGGCCGCTTCTTCGTGTGACATGCCATCGATGATCACATCACCTTTCAAGGAGACATCGTTCAGCCGATCTCCTCCCTTCCGGATCAGGACGCAGGTTCCACTTCTTTCAGCGTTGCCGCAATCTTTATAGGCCGGATGAAGATAGGTTACGGTAAGCCGGTTCTCGAGATCGGAATTATACGTTATGTCGTTGAAAGCGTCTTGATAAAAGAAGTATATCTCGTCCTGGCCATAATTCACTGTGCCGGTGTGATGGCCAGGGCGATGCAGAAACCAGCGAACAACCTTGCTGCTTCGCAGTGGGTTGCTTGTAACCACTTCCGGATAGACGACGATTGCGTCCTTGACGATCTTGCGCGTGGCGATCGGAACCGAGAACGGACCGGTGGGGAATGTCCGTCCGGTTGCCAGATACATCCAGCGCCGCGCGATCTTGCCTACATCCTTCCAGTTGCGCGGAATGAAACTGTAAGGGGTCGTGGCTGGCCACACATAGGCCTCATGGCCCAGTTCACGCAGGCGCTCGCACAGAAGCAACAAGGCGATGCCTCCGCCGGAATCCTGATCGTAGGGGAAGGAAAAGACGACGAAACGCAAAACTATCTTCCCCTGATGGGCGGATCAGCAAGGCAATATCACGTAGGATGAGCGTGAGCACGCGGCCCGATCCAGTGCGATCTGCATCGGGCTTTGACGTCCATGCAGGCGTCAGGCGTGCCGGTGTTTCTGCTCGGCGTCTTGTGCCGCCTTCAGGATCGCCCGCCCATAAGCCGTCTTCTTGAACCGCTCGCCCGCTTCGCGCGCCTGCTCGATAGAGATAAAGCCCATCTCGAGGGCAATCTCCTCCAGACACGCGATTTGGATGCCCTGGCGGTGCTGGAGCGTGCGCACGAACTCGCTCGCTTCCAGCAGGCTGTCGTGCGTGCCGGTGTCGAGCCAGGCGTAACCACGCCCCATCTGCTCGACGTACAGGTCGCCCGCATCCATATAGAGGCGGTTGAGATCGGTGATCTCCAGCTCGCCGCGTGCGCTCGGCTTGAGGTTGCGGGCGAACTCCACGACGCGATTGTCGTAGAAATACAGGCCCGTCACCGCATGGTTGGACTTCGGCTGCGCGGGCTTTTCCTCCAGGCTGACGGCACGGCCGCCCTCGCCGAACTCGACCACGCCGTAACGCTCGGGATCCTCCACCTGATAGCTGAACACCGTGGCGCAGCCCTTGCGGTTCACCGCGCTGGTCAGGAGGTCGGTCAGATGCGCGCCGAAGAAGATGTTGTCGCCCAGCACCAGCGCGACATCGTCGTCGCCGATGAAATCCGCGCCGATGGTGAACGCCTGCGCGAGGCCATCCGGGCTCGGCTGCTCGGCATAGCTGATCGACAGGCCGAACGCCGCGCCATCGGCGAACAGGCGGTGGTAATTGTCGAGATATTCCGGCGAGGAGATGATCAAAACCTCGCGAATGCCGGCCAGCATCAGCACCGACAGCGGATAATAGATCATCGGCTTGTCATAGACCGGCAGCAGCTGCTTGTTCACCGCCAGCGTCGCTGGATGAAGCCGCGTGCCCGAACCGCCTGCGAGAATGATGCCCTTCACTTCTGCACTCCGATCAGTTCGTCGAGGATGTCGCCCAGCGCGTCCTGCCATGGACGCGGGCTGATGCCGTAGGCGGCGCGGATCGCGTCGTGGCTCAGCAGCGAATTGGCCGGGCGCTTCGCCGGCGTGGGATATTGGTCGGTGGTGATCGGGGCGACGCTGGCGCTCGCCCCGCCGCGGTCGCCCGACTGGCGGAAGATCTCGCTCGCGAAGCCCGCCCAGCTCGTCTCGCCGGCATTGCTGAAATGGTAGGTGCCGGTCGGCGCGCCTTCGTCCTCGATCAGCCGCAGCGTGATCGTCATCAGCGCCTGCGCCAGATCGGCCGCGCTGGTCGGCGAGCCGCGCTGATCGTCGACCACGGTCAGCGTCTCGCGCTCGGCACCGACGCGCAGCATGGTCTTCACGAAATTGTTGCCGTGCGCCGAGACGACCCAGGCGGTCCGCACGATCACGTGCCGCGCGCCCGAGGTGCGCACCGCCAGCTCGCCGCCGAGCTTGGACGCGCCGTACACGCCGAGCGGCGCGACCGGATCGCTCACCTCCCACGCGCCCGCCTTGTCGCCGGCGAAGACATAATCGGTCGACACCTGCACCAGCGGGATGCCGGCCGTGGCGCACGCCTGGCCGAACGCGGCCGGCGCCATGGCGTTGACCGCCCAGGCGGTGACGAGATCGCTTTCGGCCTTGTCGACCGCGGTGTAGGCCGCGCCGTTGATCACCGCGGCCCATGGGCGTTCCGCCACCTTTGCGGCGATCGCGGCGGTATCGGTCAGGTCGAGATCGGCGACGTCAATCGCGACGACCTCATAACCCGCCGGCCAGGCGCAGCGCTGCAGCTCGGTGCCGAGCTGGCCGCCCCCGCCGGTGACGAGGATCGCGCGATTGCTCACGCCATCGTTCATTGGGCGACACCCCGCCGCTGCGCCGCGCCGCGCTCCACGATCGGGCGCCACCAGGCCTCATTGTCGAGATACCAGCGCACCGTCTTCTCGATCCCGGTGTCGAACGTCTCCTGCGGCCGCCAGCCCAGCTCCTGCTCGATCCGCGTCGCGTCGATCGCATAGCGCTTGTCGTGGCCGGGCCGGTCGGCGACCGAGGTGATCTGCTCGGCATAAGGCTTGCCGTCGGCACGCGGGCGCAGCTGGTCGAGGATGGCGCAGATGGTGTGCACCACCTCGATGTTCTGCTTCTCGTTGAACCCGCCGACATTGTAGGTCCGGCCCAGTTCGCCGCGCTCGAACACCGCCTGCAATGCGCGGACATGATCCTCGACGAACAGCCAGTCGCGCACCTGATCGCCCTTGCCGTAGACCGGCAGCGGCTCGCCATCCAATGCCTTGGCGATCATCAGCGGGACCAGCTTCTCGGGGAAGTGGTACGGCCCGTAATTGTTCGAGCAATTGGTGATCAGCACCGGCAGCCCGAAGGTGTGACCCCACGCCGAGACGAGATGGTCGCTGCCCGCCTTGCTGGCCGAGTAGGGCGAGCGCGGATCATAGGGCGTGTCCTCGGTGAACAGCCCCTCGTCGCCCAGCGAGCCGTACACTTCGTCGGTCGAGATATGGTGGAAGCGGAACCGCTCCTTCGCGGCGCCCTCCAGGCCCTGCCAATAGCCGCGCGCCTCGGCGAGCATGGTGTAGGTGCCGACCACATTGGTCTGGATGAAGGCGCCCGGCCCGTCGATCGAGCGGTCGACATGGCTTTCCGCGGCGAGATGCGTGATCACGTCCGGCTTGAACTCGGCGATCGCGGCGCGGACCGCCTCGGCATCGCAGATATCGCCCTGCACGAAGCGATAGCGGTTCGACTGCGCCACCCGCTCTACCGTCGACAGCGTGCCGGCATAGGTCAGCTTGTCGAAGTTCAGCACCTCATATTCGGTGTTCTCGATGAGGTGCCGGACGAGGGCCGAGCCGATAAAGCCGGCCCCGCCGGTGACGAAGATGCGCATGTTGTGGTGGTCCTTCAGGCGAGCGGGGCGAGGGGCGTGCCGTCATAGGCGAACGGGCTGTCGAAATCGGCGAGCGTCGGCTGCACCTGGTCCTTGGCGCTCAGCTCGGGCATGGTCCTGGCGGGGATCGGCCAGTCGATGCCGACACTGTCCCAGCGGATCCCGCCGTCATGATCGGGGGCATAGGTGTCCGAGCATTTGTAGGTGACTTCGCAATCCGCCTCCAGCGTCACGAAGCCGTGCGCGAAGCCGATCGGGATGAACAGCTGGTGCCCGTTCTCCGCCGACAGCTCCGCGCCGACCCACTGGCCGTAGGTGGGCGATCCTTTGCGCACGTCGACGGCAACGTCGAAGATCCGCCCGCGGATGCAGCGCACCAGCTTGTCCTGCCCGCGCGGCGGCGTCTGGAAATGCAGCCCGCGCAAGGTGAAGGCAGGCGCGGAGAGCGAGTGATTGTCCTGCACGAAGCGGCAGGTGATGCCGAGCTTCTCGAACGCCGGCTCCGAATAGACTTCGGTGAACCAGCCACGGGCGTCGCCGAACCGCTTGGGGCGGATGAGTTGGACGGTGGAAGGAAGCATGAGGCGGCCGAATAAGAGACTTCGGGAGCGGCGGCAATCGCTGTTTGGCTGCGGTGCAGCAGGCAGCGGCGTGACCGACCGGCGTGCCGTTCGCTGTTCGTTCGGCCTTTGCCCGGCCCGTGGTTGCTATCCGCTTGGCAGGGTGAAGACAGGGCGTCACAATAGGCGCATGGTTCTTGCCGTCGATCGCCGCACCCTTCTGGCCGCCGCAACCACCGCCATGGGGCCTCTTCTGGCCCAATCGAGCACCGCGCGGGAGACGACGAACGAAGCGACCTGGCGTTTCTATCGCAGCGGGTCTGACCGGCCCACTCCCGTCTATACCGGCGCGGACCTCTCGGTAACGGCCGATGCCGACATCGTACCTGATGCCCAAGGACGGTTGCCGAGGATCTATCTTGATCCGTCAATAGAATATCGTGCGGTATTGTCCGATGCGCGTGGGCGCACGCTGGCCACGCTGGATCCCGTGCCGGTTGTCGGCGCCGGGCCGCGCAGGGGGGCGGCAGAAGGCAGTGCGCGCATCGTCGTGTCGGGTGCGATCGGTGATGGCGGGTTCCACCCCCTGTCCGAACGCTTCTCCAGCCTGGCCGAGGCGCAGGCGGTGTTTCCCGCCGCTTCCGCCCTCACCGATTCAATCTGCGGAGCGGCCATCCAGTCGGCGATCAACCGGGCGGTGCAGCGCGGCAGGGCGTTGCAGGGAGGAGCCAGCGTCTTCCTGCCGCATGGTCGTTATCCGCTGTCGCGCTCGCTTGTGCTGCCCGACGGTGTGTCGCTGGAGGGTGAAGGGCGCGACAGGACGTTTATCGACAACCAGAACAGTCCGCTCGCCATGCCGCTGGTCGTCAACGATCCCGCCGGCATCGCACGTATATCGTTGCGCGGCCTGTCGCTGCATGGCGGCACCCATGGCGTCCGGATCCAGGTCGCCAGCTATGTCGAGGGGCTGTTGATCGAAGGCGTGTCGTTCCAGCTGCAGACCGACAAGAACTTCGAATGCAACAAGCTCCTCCAGATGGCAACCTTCCGGGATTGCGCCTTCGGGATCGCGCCATTCGGCGTCTATGTCGCGGCATGGACCGCGAACGTCGTCTCCTTTGAAGGGTGCAGTTTCGAGAACCATTCGCGAACCCATCTGCACTTGCGCGGCGCCGAGGGCGTCACCGTCACTGGCGGACGTTTCGAAGGTGGTGGCGTCTTTGATCCGGCGCGCGTGACGATCGACATCGAATCCGCCGCAGCGATCAGCTTCAAGGGCGTGTATTTCGAAAACACCCACGCCGTCCTGCTGCGCGAACGCTATTCACGAGATGGCATCAGCTTCAGCGATTGCCATTTCACGGGAGCGCCCGGGCCATCTGGTCCGCCATCACTTGTCGCGTATCGCTTCGACAGCGACGGGATCGTGACCTTCGGGTCCAACGACTGGCATCTGCCGACCCGTGCGCCGGCACGGATCGCGCTGCACGGCGTGAACCGTAAGCTGATCACCGAGGGGCGCCTTTATCTCGCCCGTTCCGCGACCTATCACCATATCCGCTCGGAACCAGTGGCGCTCCGGCAAGGGGAGAGGCGCGATCTTCTGGCCGTCCGTCGGGAGGGAAGTGGTCCGGCATTGACGCTTTCCGGCAGCCTTGTGGTCGAGACAAGGGCGGGGGAGGGCGCCCGCACGCGTTATCGATATGCCGTGACGGCGGTTGCAGGTGAGAGCGAGACAGGCTTGCGTGTCGGGCCGCTCGATCCGGGCGCGCCGGTACTGGAGGTGCGTCCGGACGAGAATGGCGGCATGGTGGCGTGGCTCGTCGCGGCGACCGCCCCGATCCGGCTGCAATGGACGTTTGAAGGATCCGTCGAAGGCGTGCGTGCTGATGAAAGCGCTCTTCTCGCCATCGACCTGAGCCGATTGCCGAAACGAGGATAGAGCTTGAGAAGCGGAGGCCATACCTTAAGGCGCAGTCCGTCACGCACATGCCGTTCGCTACAGATTGGAAAATCGTCCCTTGCACCATGATGATCCGTTCATCGGTACGGCGTGTGCCGATGCCGCGTCCGCCGAGCGCCCGGCAGATGCAGGCAGTATCCTGGCCGATCGGTTGGGCATGCCCGCTTGATGACGTGTCCTTCCGTCGCGGTCCTGCTCGCCACCTATAACGGTGCGGCCCATTGCGAAACGCAGCTAATCTCCCTTCTGTGGCAGCGCGGCGTCGACGTGCATATCTATGTCCGTGACGACGTCTCGCGCGATGCGACGCCGGCGATCCTGCGCGACTGGGCCGAGCGTCATCCCGGTCGCTTCACCATCATCGACAACGAAGGCGTGTCGACCGGGTCGGCGAACGGCAATTTCTTCGCACTGCTCGCCGCGATCGACACCGCGCGCCACGACTATGTTGCTTTTGCCGATCAGGACGACGTGTGGACCCCGGACAAGCTCGCCCGTGCGGTGAAGCGGTTGGCGGAAGAAGGGGCGGAGGGCTATTCGTCCGACCTGATCGCCTACAGCGCTGCGGCAGAACCTGCCGCGGCACACGCATGGATCCTGCACAAGGCAGGGCGTCCGGCCGACCTCGATTATCTGTTCCAGGGCGCATCGGCGGGCTGTACCTATGTCCTGACGCGCCATGCGGCGGCGATGGCGCAAGCCGTGATGGCGACGGCGCCGGCCTTCTGTGCGGATCCGTCGCACGATTGGATCCTGTACGCGATCTGCCGCTCGCGCGGGTTGAAATGGGTGCGTGATCCGGCTGCGGAGATCCTGTACCGCCAGCATGGCGGCAATCAATATGGTGCCAAGCGGGGTCCGGCGGAACTGGTCGCCAAGCTGCGGGTCATGCGATCAAGCTGGTATCGCGACCATATCCTCTGGCTGCGCCATGTCCTGATCAACAGGGATGACGAACGAGCCGTGCTGGACGCGGTGGCACGGGGCGCCTTGTCTGACAGATGGCGGTTGATCCGGGAGGCGGGGCGGTTCCGGCGCACACCGGCCTATGTTGCGCAGCTGCGCGCCGCCATCGCGCTGCGGATGATCTGAGCTCGGCGATCCATCGCGCTTGCCGCCATTGACGCATTGCCGAAAAAGCGGCAGCGACGCCGGCGTTTTCATTTATACCGTGCGGCCGCGGCACGTGCGACAGCAGGGCAGTTCGTTATGATGCACCCCGACCATCAACTGCCGCCCGCCGGTTCGGCGCGTGCCGATGTCGCGGTTGTGGTCGTCCTGTACCATCCGGGGGACGACGACCTCGCCAATGTGACGAGGTTGACGAAATGGGGCGTGCGCGTCGTGGCGGTGGTGAATGCCATTGATGATGCCCGGCGCGCGGCAATGCCTGCAACGGGTGCGCAGGTGATCGCGAACCCCAGCAATCTGGGGCTGGCGCATGCACTGAACCAGGGGATCGGTGCCGCGGTCGCGGATGGTGCGCGCTATGTCCTCCTGCTGGATCAGGATAGCCGCCCGACGTCCGACATGCTGGACGCGCTCCTTGCGGCCGCCACTGCGATGGAGGCCGAAGGGCGTTCGATCGCCTGCGTGGCGCCGGTGCTGCACGATCGCAAATCCACTGGCGGTGCGAACACCGCGTGGGACAACGGGCCATTCGCCACGTCGGGAACGCTGTTGACGCGGGCCGGGTGGGAGCAGGTAGGCCCCATGTGGGAGCCGCTGTTCATCGACGGGATCGACCATGAATGGTGCTTCCGTGCACGCGGACGCGGAATGGAGACGGTGCTCGTCCGTGCAGCGGTGATGGAGCACAATCTTGGCGACGAGGGGATGAATTTCCTTGGCCGTTACCGCCCGGTTCACCGTTCACCGTTGCGGCACTATTTCATCGTGCGCAACACGCTGTGGCTGGCCCGCAAGGGCTATATCCCGCTCGGATGGCGAGCGAGCGAAGTGGCAAAGCTCGGCTATCGCATCGCCACCTACCTCCTCGTGAGCAACGATCGCTCCCGCACCGTTGGCAACATCACCGCGGCGCTTGTCGACGGGGTTGCCCAGTCCCGCCAGCGACAGCCGATATGAGCGATGCGCGAAGCCTGTCATCATGATGCCGGTCCGCTGAAGACGACCGAAGGGCGGCCAGCCTATTGGACGGCCTATGGCACCATCGCGCTTGTGGTGCTGGTCATCAGCCTGTTCACCGAACCATCGCGGTTCGGCGATTTCGAAGCCTATGTCCTGTATCTCGACGGGCTGGTTCATTTCCCGTCGCCCAGCTGGATGTATTTCGAGGTTTTCTCAAACCTTTATCTGCTTGGATCATACTGGCTGACCCAGTCGGTCTTTTCGGCCGTGACCTTCGCTCATTATCTGCTGAGCATCTTTTTCGTGTTGGCGATGGGCGCGGCATTTCGGCCCCGTGACACGCCCTGGCCGGCGCTGTTGTTCATTTTCGCGATGCTTGGGCCGCTGCTCGCCTTTGTGACCATGCGTGCGACGCCCGCTTACTTTCTGGTCGCGGTTGGCGTGCGTTACGCGGTGGATCGCCGGCCGGCAGCCTGGCTTTTCCTGGCTGCGGCAGCGATGTTCCACATTTCGTCGCTGCTGGCTGCCCCGCCGATGGCGTTGCTGTATTTCGAGCGCAACCTGCCGGCCATGCTGCGATCGGATCGGTCGCGGCGCTATTATCTTCTGGTTGCCCTGACGATCGTGGCGTTCGGTGCAGCACTGCCACAGGTTTCTAGCAGCGTCACCGCGCTGATCCAGTCAATTCCGGTGATATCGAAGTACGACGCCTATACCGAGAGCACGTCGGCTGAAACGCAAATCGGCCACTACATCTTTCTGGCATTTCTTTCGATGCTTACGGTGGCGTTCATGGCGGCGCAGCGGGGTGTGACCGCACGGCTCAACATCTTCGTGCTGGCCTCTTTCGCGCTGTACGTGGTGATGTTCTTTTCGGCATCGCCGATCGCCGCATTCCGGCAGGCGCCGTTCTGGGTCATGCCGATGATTGCCGTCCTGTCATGGGATCGGCTGGGCTTCAATCGCGCAACGACGCCGTTGTTCATCATAAGCTGTATCGGGTTGTTCGCCTTTCAGTTTGATCAGGTTTATCTCTGACGACCCGGCCAGCAGGCGTGCTTGAATGGGCTGGCCAGGAAGGCTAGCCGTATGGAATGGAAAATCCGTTCAATGCCGGTTTCTACGGTTCCGAGGATCTCCGCCAGATGGGGTTCGCCAAGGTAGGCGAGCATGTGCAGGTCGCGCGGAACTGCACCATCGTCGGGTTGGAAAACATCGTGCTGGGCGATCATGTGCGGATCGATGCGATGTGCTCGATCATCGCCACCGGGCCGGTCGTGTTTGAAGGGCGCAACCATGTCGGCGCCTTTTGCCATCTGGTGGGACGTGGGGGGCTGACGCTCGGGAAATATTCAGGCCTGTCGCAGCGCGTCAGCATCTATACCGCCAGCGATGATTATGGCGGCGGGTTCCTGACCAACCCCACGGTTCCCGCGGAATATACCAGCTGCACCGTTGCGCCGGTTCGCTTGGAAAGGCACGTCATCATCGGCTCGGGCGCGGTGGTGTTGCCCGGCGCATCAATAGGTGAGGGGGCGTCGGTGGGCGCGCTGTCGCTCGTTACCAAGTCGCTTGATCCATGGCACGTCTATTCGGGTGTGCCGGCTCGGCGGATAAAGGCGCGCTCGCGCGACCTGCTGGCACTGGAAGCGCAGTTGGAGGCGGAAGCGAAGGCACCGGCCGGCTGATCTTGCGCCAGCCCGCGTGCGCGATCGCGGCCGTGCATGGCTGGCGACGCTCTTTTGCGGATTCGGGTTTGGCGATAAGGACGACCTCTTGCGGGCTAGATGGCCGGGTGCGCGGAGCAGAACGTTGAAAATGATTGCCAACCCGCTGCTGGCTTTGCCGCGTCCACTGAAACGCGCAATCGCCATCGGTGTCGATGTTGCGCTTTGTGCGCTCACTGTCTGGATCGCTTATTATCTCCGCCTCAGCGAATGGGTGCCGCTGAACGGTCGTCCCATGCTGGCGGTGGGCCTGTCTGTCGCGCTCGCCATTCCGATATTCGCAGCATTCGGCCTGTACCGGATCGTCTTTCGTCATGCCGGTTCGGACGCGATCGTATCCTGTGCGATCGCCTGTGCCGTGTATGCGCTGGGCTATGCGGCGCTGATCACTGCGTACGGGTTCGACCTGATCCCGCGCACGGTGGGCCTGATGCAGCCGGCGTTGCTGTTTATCGCCGTTGCCGGCTCGCGTGCCGCAGGTGGTTTGCTGCTCGGGCAACAATATCGCGGCATCCGCGCCGCGCATGGCAAGGCGCGCGCGCTGATCTACGGCGCCGGGNGCAGGTGGTTTGCTGCTCGGGCAACAATATCGCGGCATCCGCGCCGCGCATGGCAAGGCGCGCGCGCTGATCTACGGCGCCGGGTCCACCGGCCGGCAGATCGCCGAGGCGATGGCGATCAGCGACGAGATGCGGATCGTCGGCTTCGTTGACGACGATCGTTCGCTGCACAACAGCCGTATCCGGCGACTGCGGGTCTATGGACCGCATGATCTCAATGCGCTGGTCGAAGAACAAGGCGTCACCGACGTTCTGCTCGCCATTCCCACGGCGCGGCGTGCGCGGCGCATGGAGATCATCGATCGCTTGAAGGACATGGGGCTGCGCGTGCGCATCCTGCCGGGGCTGATGGATCTGGCGCATGGCACGTTTCAGGCCAGCGATCTGCGCGAGGTGACGATCAACGATCTGCTGCAGCGCGCGCCCGTTCCCTATGACGACAGCGCCCTGCATGAGCATGTCGCTGGCAACGTCATTCTGGTGACGGGGGCGGGCGGATCGATCGGCAGCGAGCTGTGCCGGCAGATCGCCGCCATGAAGCCGCGCCGGCTTCTTCTGGTCGAGCGCAGCGAATTTGCGCTTTATGCCATTCACAACGAATTGCAGGCCGCCGGCCACAACATGCTGGTGCCGCTGCTGGCGTCGGTCACCGATGCGCCGCGCATGGACAGCATCCTGGGCACGTGGCAGCCGCACATGATTTTCCATGCCGCCGCCTACAAGCATGTGCCGCTGGTGGAGCACAATCCGCTGGAAGGATTGCGCAACAACGTGATCGGCACGGCGGTAATCGCCGAGTTGGCGGCGCGTCACGACGTGCGCGATTTCGTCCTGATCAGCACCGACAAGGCGGTGCGCCCGACCAACACCATGGGCGCGTCCAAGCGGCTGGCCGAGCTGGTGCTGCAGGGCCTGAGCCAGACGGAAGCGGCGCAGCGCACCTGTTTCTCGATGGTGCGCTTCGGCAACGTGCTCGGTTCCAGCGGCTCCGTGGTGCCGCTGTTCACCCGCCAGATCAGGAAGGGTGGCCCGGTCACGATCACCCATCCCGATATCACCCGCTATTTCATGACCATTCCCGAAGCGGTGCAACTGGTGCTGCAGGCCGGCGCCATGGCGCAGGGGGGCGAGGTGTTCGTGCTGGACATGGGCGATCCGGTGCGGATTTACGATCTGGCCTGCAACATGGTTCGCCTGTCCGGCCTAACCGTGCGCGACGCCAGCCGCCCCGACGGCGATATTGAGATCCGAACGGTTGGCCTGCGGCCTGGCGAGAAATTGTACGAGGAACTGCTGATCGGGAACAATCCCATGCCCACGGCGCATCCGCGCATCATGCAGGCCACCGAACACAGCCTGCCATGGACCCGGATTCGCGAACAGCTCGCCCGGCTTTCCGAGATGATCGCGGTCGGCGACGTGCCGGGTGCCCGCGAACTGCTGCAGGCCAATGTGGTGGAATTCACCCCCACCAGCGACATCGTGGATTGGGTGGCAATGGCGCGGGCGGAAGCGCGATCTCCCGCTCCGGAGGCGGTTGCCTCATGATCCGGCACGGTTCGTTTCCGACACGTCGGGCAGGCCCGTCGTTGCCCGAGGGGCTGAGCCTCACTCTCGTTCTTTCGGCATTGTTCCTGATTATGCTGTGGGTCGCGGGCGGCGCCTCGCGCCCGGACGTGCTGGGCCAAGCGGTTGTGCGTGGTGCGGCCTGGGTGACGCTGTGCGTTGTTGCGCTGTTCGCCCCTCGCCCCTCACTCGCCGGATATCGGCCGGTGGCATTGTTTCTCGCGCTGGCGCTGGCGCTGGCGCTGGCGCAACTGGTGCCGTTGCCGCCCGCGACGTGGCAGATGCTGCCCGGCCGCGCGCTGCTGAGCGAAGCGGCCACCATCGCCGGCGGGGGGCAGCCGTGGCGGCCTCTGTCAATCGTGCCCGATGCCACGGTCAATGCCGCGGCGTCGCTGGTGGTGCCGATCGCGATGTTGGTGCTGCTCGCCGCGATGCGCGAGGCGGAGCGCCGCTGGCTTCCCGCGATCCTGCTCGGCCTGATCGTCGCGTCGACCCTGCTGGGGCTGCTCCAGTTTTCGGGGTCGCGGTTCAACAACCCGCTGATCAACGACACGGTGGGGCAGATCAGCGCATCCTTTGCGAACCGCAACCATCTGGCATTGTTCCTGGCGATCGGTTGCGTCCTCGCGCCGGCCTGGGCGGTTCGCCGCGCGCATGGATTGCAGTGGCGGATGATGGCTGCGCTTGGCATGGTGCTGTTGTTCGTCCTGATGATCCTGGCCACCGGCTCGCGGGCGGGCCTGCTGTTGGGCGGCCTGGCGCTTGCGGCCGCGTCGGTGCTGGTCTGGAAGGACGTGCGTCGCGAACTGCGCCGCTATCCGCGCTGGGTGCTGCCCGCGCTTGGCGCTGCCGTCGTCGGGGCGATCGCGGTCGCGGTACTGGTCGCGGTTGCCGCGGATCGGGCGATGTCGATCAACCGCATCCTCGTGGGTGGAGAGGCGCAGGACATGCGCAGTCGCGCATTGCCGACCGTGCTGGAAATGATCCGCACCTATTTTCCGGCGGGTTCGGGGCTGGGTGGCTTTGATCCCGTCTTCCGGATCCACGAGCCCGAGAGCCTGCTCAAGCTGACCTATTTCAACCATGCGCACAACGATCTGCTGGAGGTCGCGCTGGATGCCGGCCTGCCGGGCATGCTGCTGCTTGTGGCGGTGATCGGGTGGTGGGGCATTGCGAGCTTTCGCGCATGGCGTGGTACGGACGGTGCGATGCTCCCCCGGCTCGGATCCGTGATCCTGGGGCTGATGCTGGTGGCAAGCCTGTTCGACTATCCGGTGCGAACGCCGATGATCATGGCCGTGCTGGTGATCGCGGCATGCTGGCTCAGCGACTACTCACCCCGCGGAGCGGCCACTTTACGCAATTAAGGCACCTACCTATAGGTGCATGCTTCTTGATTGAGCTGGATAAGCTGTAGCGTATGCGACGACTTTGTACCATTTTTCTTGTCGCGACGTTGCTGGCCGGGTGCGCCACTCCGCAACCGCCGACATCGACCGAACAGCTCACGGTGGTCGATACCAACGGCGTGCTGCCGCCGCCCGACCGGGGCGATCTGACTGCCGGGGATCGGCCCGCGCTGATTGGCCCACTCGACACGATCCAGGTCGACGTGTTCAATGTGTCCGCGCTCAGCCGCGAAATGCAGGTCGATGCCAGCGGTCGCATCGCCATGCCGCTGGCGGGCACCATCGACGCACGCGGCCGTACTGCGGCCGAACTGGCTGACGCGATCGAGACGGCGCTTCGCCAGCGTTACGTTCGCAACCCGGAAGTGATCGTCAACATCAAGAACTCGGTCAGCCAGGTGGCGACGATCGATGGTCAGGTGAACGATCCGGGCCTGTATCCCGTCACCAACCAGATGACGCTGATGCGCATCATCGCATCGGCGCGCGGCATGTCCGAGTTTGCCCGTCAGGAAGAAGTGGTGATCCTGCGCACGGTGGGCGATCGGCGGATGGCCGGCCTGTACGATGTTGCGGCGATCCGGCGGGGTGCCTATCCCGATCCGGCGATCTACGCGAATGACGTAATCATCGTTGGCGATTCGCCACAGCGCCGTCTGTTCCGCGACATCATATCGGCCTCTCCGCTGCTTGTGGCGCCGCTGATCGCGATCCTGCAGTAAAGGCCCGGCATGAACGACATGACTTCGACTCTGCCGGCCGGCCAGAAGCCTTTGCTGCGTGCGCCCGCGGCCGAAGAGATGCCGCTGGTGCGGCAGTATCTGCGCATTGCCCTACGCTGGCGCTACGTGATCCTGGGCGTGATCGTGGCATCGCTGCTGATCGCGCTGATCGTGACACTCCTGATGACGCCGCGGTACACGGCCGCCGCCACCATCGAGGTGTCGCGTGAGTCAGGACAGGTTACCAATTTCGAGGGCGTGGAGCGCAAGGAAGGCACGGCGGACCAGGAATTCTACCAGACGCAATATGGCCTGCTGAAATCCCGCTCGCTGGCGGAGCGCGTGGCCACGCAATTGCGGCTGGTGGACGACCAGAAGTTCTTCAACCTGTTCGGCGTGGACGATAGCGCGCCTGCGCTGCAACTGGCGAACGGCCGCTACCCGGCTTCGGGCAGAGCCGCGCGCCAGCGGATCGCGGGTGAAATCCTGCTGGGCAATCTGGGCGTGGAGCCGACCCGGATGTCGCGACTGGTCGAGATCCGCTTCACCAGCCCGGATCCCGACCTTTCCGCCCGGATCGCCAATGCCTGGGCGGAAAACTTCATCCAGACCAATCTGGAGCGCAAGGTTCAGGCAACGTCTTATGGTCGCAACCTGCTTCAGCAGCAGCTTGCCCAGCAGAAGCAGCGCCTGGATGAATCGCAACGCCAGCTCGTCGGCTATGCCTCGCAGCAGCGCATCATCAACCTGCCGGCGCAGGGAGCGGGGGAGAACACCACCGCCGAACGATCGATCGTCGCCGATAATCTGGCGTCGCTGAACAGCGCCCTGTCCCAGGCGACGGCCGATCGCATTGCGGCCGAAGCGCGCTATCGCGAAACCGGCGGGTCGGGCGCCTCGACCGAGGCATTGCGCAACGGCGCGATCAACGGCCTGCGTCAGCGGCGCGCCGAACTGGCGGGCGAATATCAGGAGCTGATGACGCAGTTCGAGCCGGAATACCCCGCGGCGCGCCAGCTTAAATCGCAGATCGACCAGATCGACCGCAGCATCGCCAACGAGGAGCGGCGGGTTTCGGGATCGATCCGGGCCGACTATAACAGCGCGGTCGAGCGCGAGCGTGGCTTGCAGAGCCAGGTGGACCAGTTGAAGGCGAGCTATCTCGACCTGCGCCGGCGCTCGATCCAGTATAATATCTACCAGCAGGAAGTGGATACCAACCGCACCCTGTACGAAGGCCTGCTGCAGCGTTTCAAGGAGATCGGGGTCGCCGGCGGAGTCGGGGTGAACAACATTTCGGTGGTGGACCCCGCCGATGTGCCGCAGGGCCCGTCCAGCCCGCGGCTGGCGCTCAACCTCCTGATCGCGCTGCTGGCCGGCACGATCCTGGGCGCGGGCATCGCCTTCCTGCTCGAGCAGATCGACGAGGCGATTGCGGATCCGGCGGAAGTGGAGCGGCGGCTGGGGCTGCCGCTGCTGGGATCGGTGCCCAAGGTGGAGGGCGTGGAGCCGCGCGAGGCGCTGCTCGACCGGAAATCCGATCTGGTCGATGCCTATCTGGCCGTGCAGACCAATCTGGCCTTCACGACCGAGCATGGCGTGCCGCGCTCGCTGTCGGTTACGTCGACCCGGCCGGCCGAAGGCAAGTCCACCACCGCGCTGGCGATCGCCACCACCCTGGCGCGCGCAAAGCGCAAGGTGATCCTGGTCGATGGCGACATGCGCTCGCCATCGGTTCACTTCCTGGGCGGCGTGGATCACGACCGCGGGCTCAGCAATTTCCTGAGCGGTCAGGATGCGATCGAGCCGCTCCTGTTCCAGATGCGCGATCTGGGCTTCGATGCCATGTCGGCCGGGCCCATTCCGCCCAATGCCGCCGAACTGCTGACCGGGAACCGCTTCGCGCTGCTGGTCGAGCGGTTGCTGGAAAACTATGACCATGTGGTGATCGATTCCCCGCCGGTGATGGGTCTGGCCGATGCGCCGCTGATCGCGAGCCGGGTCGAAGGCGTCATCTTCACCGTGGAATCGCATGGCATTCGGGCAACCATGGTGAAAACCGCGCTGGGCCGCCTGGCGAGCGCCAACGCCCATGTGCTGGGCGGCGTCCTCACCAAGTTCGAGGCGCGCAAGGCGCATCTCGGCTACGGCTATGATTATGGCTATGGCTACGGGCGCGAGCGCGCGGCCAAGGCAAAGTCGTGAACGGGTGATGGCCCGCACCGGCGTCGTATCTAGATTGGCGCGCCGGTCGCCCCGGGAATGGGGCGTGCGCGCGCTGCTGGCGGTGGGCGCCGCCTGGCTCGGCTATGGTGCCACCAGCCATTCGCTGGCAAACGCGCTGCGCAGCACGGCGCCCGACCGGGCACATCAGCTGGCGCCCGGCGACGCACGGCTCGCTGCGGCGTTTTCGAGCCATCTGTCGGGTGCGGAGGCGACCGCGCAGGATCGCGCGCGCGCCGATGCGCTGGCCCGCGCCGCGCTGCGGCGCGATGCGGTTGCGGTTCCCGCGCTATCTTCGCTGGGATTGAACGCGCAGATCCGTGGCGACACGGGTGCGGCGCGCCGGGCATTCGGCTATGCGCAGAAACTGACCCGGCGTGACCTGCAGACGCAATTATGGGGTATCGAGGATGCCGTCGCGCGCGGCGACATCCCGGGTGCGCTCACGCAATATGATCTGGCGCTGCGCACATCGCGGGAGGCACCGGACATCCTGTTCCCTGTTCTGGCGGGGGCCATTGTTGAGCCCTCCGTCCGGCAGGAACTGGTGCGGACGCTGGCGAAGCGACCGCCTTGGGGTGGCGATTTCGTCATTCACGCCGCAGCCGTCAGCCCCGATCCCCAGGCGACGGTCGCGCTTCTGAATGGTATGCGCCGTGCAGGCATTGCGGTGCCCGCGTCGGCAAGCGCGCGCGTTGTCGATGCGTTGCTGACGCGCGGTGACGCGGATGCCGCCTGGCGCTACTATGCTGCGCTTCACCCTGGCGTCGCGCGCAACGCTTCGCGCGATCCGCGCTTCACCATGCATCGCGACGCGCCGGCGCGGTTCGACTGGATCCTGGCGGACGATCCCAATTTGACCACTACGCTGGAGGCGTCGGACGGGGGCGGACGGTTCGATTTCGCCACATCGCCGGGCACCGGCGGGCCGGTGCTGCGCCAGATACAGGTTCTGCCGCCGGGCGATTACGTGATCGAAGGCATGGCCAGTCTCGAACAGGCCGATGCGCCGCCGCCTTATTGGGTGCTGTCCTGCGCCAGCGGGCCCGAGCTGGGGCGGGTCGAGGTGAACCGCGCAGGCGGCCGGTTCGCGGGAACGGTTCGTGTGCCGTCGGCCTGCCCGATCCAGGCGCTGGCGCTGGTGGTGCGCCCGTCCGAACAGATGGGCGGCGTCGCCGGGCAGGTGACGCAAATCCGCCTGCGCCCCGCATCGGCGCGCCCCTGACCAGCCTCTTGCCCAGCCTTGTGCATCGCATTTCTCGCGTGCGGTCGCTATTTTCGTTACGCGCTGGCGGTTTGCCGGCGCCCGCTCGATGGATGCCAGACCGATGCGCCTTGTAGCATTTCCTTTCGCGCTGATGTTCGCAGTGCCCGCCGCGGCGCAGGACCGTCTACCGGATCCGCAAGCGGAAACACCGCCGCCGGCCGCCACACGTCCCGCCGATTCGGTGGTGGAAGGCCAGCGGCAAAGCACGGATCAGCTCGCGCGGGATGCTGGGATCAAGCCGATGGCGCGCGTTGGCAACCGTATTGAAAACCGTATCCAGTCCAGGATCAATAACCGGCTTGAACGTGGTTATCGCCCGTCCGCCAGCGTCACGGCACCCTATGTCGCGGCGGGCGAGCAGGTGCGTCGCCCGACCCGGTCGACACGCCGCTGACAGGCGGCGCAACAGGGCTTTTCCGGCCGGCGTCCGGCCTTTATCCGGCCCCGTTATGAATGGACGTTGGAAGGTATGGGCGTGAAGCGCGCTTTTGATCTGGTCGCGGCCTCGGCCGCCCTGGCCGTGTTCAGCCCGGTGCTGATCGTCGTGGCGCTGCTGGTCGCCACCAAACTGGGCCGTCCCGTTCTTTTCAAACAGGTGCGTCCGGGCCTGCACGGCCGGCCGTTCACCATGTTCAAATTCCGCACCATGCTGGACGCGCAGGACGAGCAGGGCCGTCCGCTGCCGGATCATATGCGCCTTACCCGCTTCGGCCAGCTGCTGCGCTCGACCAGCCTCGATGAGCTGCCCGGGCTGCTGAACGTGATCCGCGGCGACATGAGCCTGGTCGGCCCGCGTCCGCTGCTGATGCAATATCTCCCGCTCTATTCCCAGGAGCAGGCGCGCCGGCATCTCGTTCGTCCCGGGCTGACGGGCTGGGCGCAGGTCAACGGGCGCAATTCGCTGGACTGGACCAGCAAGTTCGCGCTCGACACCTGGTATGTCGACAATCGCACCTTTGCGCTTGACCTGCGCATTCTGTGGATGACGGTCCGCAAGGTGTTGATCCGAGACGGGATCTCCGGCGAAGGGGAGGTGACAATGAGCCCCTTCACCGGCAACCAGCCCCGATCCGGCAGCTAGCGCGGTTTCCGACCGTCTTGATCCGTTTGTCCCGAGCAACGTCGAGGGACATGCCGCATTTGCGTCATACGGTGTTCCGCCTTCGCTCGACATGAACGGCTTGAGGGCGAGTCACATCGGTTGAAAACCGCCCTGGACTAGGCCACCCGCGTCGGATCACGGTTCGACAGCGGGTTGCGCGCCGGGCGCTGCCGCCATCGAACCGTTACTGCATCAGCGCGCCGCGGCGCCCAGCACCTGGTCGATCGCCGCGACGGCGCGGTCGATCTCCGCATCGGTCATGGTCGGATGGGTCAGGAACATGAGGCTGCTCTCGCCCAGTTCGCGCGCGTTTGGCAGGCGCGTTTCCGGGCGATAGGACGTGCCGTCGAACGCCTTTTCCAGGTAGACCTCGGAACAGGTGCCGTGCAGCACCTGCACGCCCGCTTCGTTCAGCGCGGCGACTATCCGATCGCGTGACCAGTCGCCGGCGAGCCCTTCGGGACGGACATAGCCGTACAGGCGGTAATACGCATGGCGCAGGCCCGCCGTGGGCACGGGAACACGCACGGCGCCCGGATGGCGTGCCAGCGCATCGGAAAGGCGCATCGCGATCTCGGTGCGGCGCCGGGTCCAGTCCGTGATGCGGTTCAACTGAATTCGGCCGATCGCGGCCTGCACCTCCAGCATACGCCAGTTTGTGCCGAAGCTTTCATGCACCCAGCGATAGCCGGGCGCGTGTTCGCGCTCGTAGACGGCGTCCCAGCTCTTGCCATGGTCCTTGAACGACCACATTGCCGACCACAGCGCCTTGTTGTTGGTGGTGACCATGCCGCCCTCGCCCCCGGTGGTCATGATCTTGTCCTGGCAGAACGACCAAGCGCCGACATGCCCGATGCTGCCGACGCTTCGGTCACCAACCATCGCACCATGCGCTTGCGCACAATCCTCGATCACCGCCAGATCGTGCTGGGCCGCGAGTGCCATGATCCCGTCCATGTCGCACGGCCAACCTGCCAAGTGGACCGGGATTACGGCACGAGTACGATCGGTGATGCATAGGGCGATCGTGGCCGGGCTGATATTGCCGCTTTCACGATCGACGTCGGCGAAGACCGGCACCGCGCCCGCGTTCACCACACAGGAAATGGAGGCGATAAAGGTGCGCGGGGTGACGATCACCTCGTCGCCGGGCCCGATCCCCAGCGCCTTCAGTGCGACATCGAGCGCCAGCGTGCCATTGGCGAGCGCCACTGCATGGGCGGTGCCCGTCCAGTCGGCGAACTCCTGTTCGAAGGCGCGACCGACCTGGCCGGTCCAGTAATTCACCCGGTTAGACCGGACGATATCCGCCACGGCCAATGCTTCTTCTTCGGAGAACTGCGGCCAGACGCTCTTTTCAATGACGGTCATGTCATACTCTTTGTCATGAGCCCTGACGGGCGTGATGCTGATCGGCCGCATGGCACAGGCGGCGGCTGTGAGCGGATGGTAATTTCCGCGCCTCCTGCGCGCTCTCCGCCGAAAAATCCATCCCCGCACCAGTGCGTGCCCGCGCTCAGCGCCCCGTCACCACGCACGCCGTCCCCGCGACCCGCTCGCCAACGCGCGCCAGCAGCGCCGCCGCGACATCCGGATCGCAGCTCGCCAACACCGCCGCCCTGTCGTCACCGCGGATCGCGCCACGCCGGTCGATCGTCATCCCGCGCTGCTGCCACAGCGTCATGTAGAAGCGCAGCTGCGGATGATCATCGGCGATGCGGTCGACCGGAAAGCCCGGATCCACCACGGTCACCCGGCGCGTGCCGCGATCGTGCAGCGCGGCGAACAGCGGGCCGTAATGCCCCTGCGGGTGCCAGGCGCGTTCCAGTAGCAGATCGTAGCGGATCGTGATCGTTCGCGCGCCGGTAAAGGCGACCACCACGCTCACCATCGCCAGCAGCAGCGCACGAGCGGCAGCCGCGGCGCCATCGACATAGCCTAGAAATCCCGGCAGCCATTCCTTCGCCGCGATCGCGCAGGCGATGGCGAGCCACGGCAGCGCCGGTGCCATATATTGCGGCAGCTTGGTCGCCGGCAGCGACACCACGGCCAGCTTCGCCGCCACGCAGCACAAGGCGAACAGCTACGCCTGACGGCGCGGCCCGCGCGCGCGCTTCAGCGCGAGGGGCGCGAGCAGCGCGAGCGGCCCGGCGCTGAGCATGGGATACAGGAACACCGTTTCCAGGTGATACCAGGGCCGGGTATCCAGCGGATCGAGGTCGTTGCGGACCCGCCCGGCGAAATCGTTGAACCATACCGCGGAAAGATAGCCCGGCCCGCCCGCCTCGCGTGCCAGGTAGAAAACGGCGAGCGGCACCAGCGCCAGCATCATCAGCACGGCATAGCGCGGGTTCGCCAGCACCCGGCCGAGCCGCCCGGCAATCAACAGATACAGCGCCACGCCCATGCCCGACACTATCGCCGCCACCGTCTTGGTCATGGCGGCCGCCACCACCGCGGCAAAGGCGAGCAGCAGCAGCGGCCAGCCGGGGCGGCGCCGGTGCACGGCGCGGTGGAACAGCGCCAGATAGGCGGTCGTGAAGAAGCACAACAGCGCATCGTAATCGGCCGTGCGCGCCCCATGCTCGCCATAGAAGCCGACGCTGATCGCCAGCAGCACCAGCGCAAAGGCCGCAGCCGGCAGGGAGCGGGTGACGCGCCGGGTGAAGGCGAACACGATCGCCAGCGTCCCCAGCGCCGCGATCATCGACGGCAGGCGCAAGGCAAGCTCCGAAGGGCCGAACGCGTGGATGGACGCGGTCATCAGCCAGATCATCAACGGCGGCTTGGTGTTCCACAGGTCGGGTACGAAGCCGTAGGTGGTGGAAAGGCTCCAGCCGCGTTCCGCCATTTCCAGCGCGTTGATCGCGAGGCGCGATTCATCCCACAGGATGATCGGGGCGGTGCGCCGGTCGACGAACATGAACAGCGCCGCGCACGCCAGCATGGCCATGCGCGATGCCTGCCTGTGCGGCGCGCTGTGCCTGGCCCCCATCATTCCCGTTCCTGCCCGCGCCCGTTTCTGCCGGCGATCGCCGGAGACCGCCCGGGCGCGCTTCTCGCACCCCGATCGCCAAGGAAGCATTAACCGCGTTCACCCGCCCGCTCGCGAGTAGGAAGCGCTCACCGGCTTTTCTCTGAGCCGCAGAAAATGGGCTTTATTTCAAGTGCACCGTATTTGACGGCGTTCGTCGCCAATTCGTGCAGCGCCAGTGCGAACGCCACCGTGACCTCCGGCTTGAGCATGACGGGGGGGGACCATCGATCAGGATGCGCTCGCCAATCGCGCCGTGGGGTGCGAGTGCGCGCGTCGCCAGCTCGCGCAGGTCGGCCGATCGCCACGAGGCGCTGGTGAGCACGTCCGTGGCAGAGCCGAGCGCTACCAGCCGCGCCCCGAGCCTAGCCGAAGCGACTGCAGTATCGGGTGAGTTGCGGAGCGTTTGCTGAGCGATCGATTGAACAACGGCCAGCACGTTCTTGAGGCGGTGTGCCAGTTCGCCGTTCAGGAAGCGAAGGTCATTCTCGTTCCGCTTCATTTGGCGATAGTCGTGCGTTACAGTGCCGTAGCCGCTCAGCTCGCCTTTCGCGCCAAGGAGCGGGAAAACCGAGTAGAGGACTGGAATCAGTTCGCCCGTCTCGAAATGACGGAAGCACAGTTCTCCCGCCCAATGGCCGTCGCAGGCGACCGCCGGCAGCGCTTCGCTCGTGACAGTCTCAACCTGATCGGGTGGGACGAGGTCGGAAATGGCGAGCCGGGTTATGTCAGCATCTTCCAATCCGACAAGGCGACGTCCTGCGTCGTTGATGTAAAACACGCTTCCATCCACGTGCGCCATACCGACGAAATCAGGACTGTTCTCGGCCAGCCGCACGAAGCGGTCACGCTCCTCCTCGCTTTCTCGCGCGTCGGGAATATCGCGCGAGACTGCGAGGATGCGGTCTGGAAGTCCGTTGGGGCCGGGGATAGGGCTAACCGCGACGTGCCACCACCTCATCGTGCCCTTCAGGGTGCCGGACCGGCCGATGAAGCTGCGTGTCTCGCCGCGGCGCGCTGCCCCGATCGCGGCGACCGCGTCCGCGTTGTCGGCATCGTGCCAGAAATCCGTCCAGCGACAGCCGGCGATGGCGTTGAAGTCGCTCACCTCCATAACGCGCTGGCCGCCTTGGCTCATGAAGGTCAAGCACCCGTCAGGGTCAAGCACCGTGATGCAATCGGTAGAACTGGCCAGCACGCCCGACAGGAAGCTTTCCCGCTCCACAGCTTGCCGCTCGCGCTCGACCAACTCCTCGTTAAGTCGATGTCCCCGGCGCAGGGAGTCGCGCAACTCGGCCGTCAGCATGACGAGCCCGATCATAACGACCAGGAATAATGAGGCGGCAACTCACTGCTGGCGAGGCACCCAGGTCGAGTCCGTTACGGATCCTAGTGAGACGAGGCCGGTAGTCGCCGACAGAATAGCCGCGAACAATCCCGGACACTTGCCGAGGATCAGGGCAATAGCAATCGTCGCCGGAATAAATGGGAGCCACGGCAGCGTGTCGGGTACGAACAGGATGCGTGCCACGCCAACACTGATGATCGCCACAGCGCCGAGCAGGTATTGAGCCGGGGCCCGAAGCGGGCGATTGAATGACCAGACAACGATCCGGTCGAAGAAGCTGCCAGGGCGCATCCGTATCATCTGCTTCCAAAGCCTGGACAAGGCCCGCGCCGATCCTTCAAGCTTCATAATACTGACAGTTTTCTGTCGGGACGGACCAAATTGGTGTCATAACTGCCCGGAACCTGTTGAAAGACTACTCTCGCGCCGACTGTACCGTTCGGGGGTTGTGGAACGGGAGAGCGGTTCCAACAATCCAACATCGTGCTGGCCGCTGCATCACATCTATCGTTTTGTAGCTGAGAGCCGACAGGTAGGCCGTCAGCGCCCTCTATCTGAGGTTCCCCAGGCCGAGATGCGGCCCTTGGCTTTCCAGTGCTCTCGACACGAGCAGTGGCTGCCCGGATATGGTAGCCGCGCGCCGCCGTAGTCGTGAAGAACTGTGGAGACGCTGGCCGCAGCGGTCGATCGGCCATCATGCCCTCCCGTCAAGCATTGGCGCCAGACGTCCCGACCCTCGCGCCGAAGCCGACGAGGCGTGAATACGCTAGCATGGCATAGCCGATGGCGAGGCTTGCAAGGGTCAGGGCCGGGATCGTGACCTCGCCCAGGCTCGCATGCATCTGGTTCAACGGGACGAACGTGTGGACGCCGGCGGTGGACGGGATCAAGTGAGAGAGAGCGGCGATGAAGCGCGGCATCTGATCGAGCGGATAGGCGGTCCCGGTAAGGAAGAAGAACGGCACCGAGGTCGGTGCCAGGATGTAGGTCGCCCGTTCGGCGCAATCGAACACGCTACCGACGAGCAGCCCCAGGGCAGCAACCGCCGTGGCGAAGAGAGGGACCATCACCATCATGCCGGCAATGTTGCCATCGACGGGCACAGCCTGGAGCCAGAAGATGAACCCGAACAGGAAATAGCATCCCAGGATGCCCACCGACGTGAACGCCGCCAGCGTTCCCCAGAACTCCGCGACACCCATCCGCCATGCGCCCGAGCGGCGTCGTCCGCCCATGAAGGTAGCGGCGCCGAAGAGCAGCGTTTGTTGCACGATGATCACCGCCACCGCCGGAAAGACATAGCCCTTGTAACCACCTGTCCGATTGAACAACGGTTCGGTGGTGACCGCGACGGGCAGCCCGCTGCGACTGAGTTGGGTCCCGGAGATCAGCCGTGACGTGGCGATGTTCTGGATGACAGCCGTTACTGCTTCGCCGATGGTGCTGGCGCGCAGGAGGTAGGTTGCATTGACCCACACGGCGACGCCGGAGCCGGGCGTTCCGGTGCGAAGCTGACGCTCCAGATCATCGGAGATGAGGATGATCCCGTCAGCCTTGCCGGTTCGCATGATCTGCCTGGCCGTGGTCACGTTAGGGACGACCTCGGCAACCCGGATGGCGCGCGTGGCGTCCAGGTCGACGATCATCGCTCGACTGAGGGCGCTGTCATCCTGGTCAACCACGACGACGGGCAGCTTCTGGGCAGCT
>NZ_JAKNQR010000011.1:0-46287 GCF_036890205.1 Sphingomonas panaciterrae | reverse complement strand
CCGCGGCGTCGACCGGGTCGCTGACCTGCTCACGCAGGATGATTTCTACGAGCAGGCGCATGGCCGCATCTACGCCGCGATTGTCGGCGAGGTGCAGGCTGGCCGTCGCGCGAACCCCATCCTGCTGCGTCCGCTCCTAGAACATGACGCTGGCTTGGCTGAGCTGGGCGGCCCGTCCTACCTCGCCCAGCTCACCGGCTCCGGCGCCGGCCTGATCGGCACCGTCGATTTCGCCAAGCAGATCGCAGACCTCAGCAAACGCCGGAGGCTGGTAACGCGCCTCGGCGAGCTTATCGAGGCGAGCCGTGACAGTGCGCGCATAGGCACGCCGATCGAATCGCTCGTCGACACGATCGACCAAGCCATGACCGAAGCGCTCCAGCGTGATCACGTGTCAAAGGGCGTTTCGTTCGATCGTGCCTTCGACAACACGCTGAAAGCGATCGAGGCCGAGGCTCGCGGCGACGCACCGACCGGGCTTGCTGTCCACGGTCTGGACGACTGGAACGAACTGACCGGCACCATGCGGCGCGGTGAGGTCGTGATCCTCGCCGGGCGGCCGAGCATGGGCAAGACGGCCGTTGGGCTGTCTGCGGCGCTCGCTTCCGCCCGCGCCGGGCACGGCACCCTGTTCGTCAGCCTCGAAATGTCAGTGGAGGAACTGACCAAGCGCGCGATCACCGACACGATCTTCGACTATGGCCAGTCCGCCAGCTACGAGAATGTGCAGCGCGGGAAGTTCACCGCCTTCGATCGCGACCGCATCGGCGAGATCCGCCGCCAGATCGACAGCTGGCCGCTGATCTTCCACGAAGACGCCGGCCTGCGGATCGGGCGCCTGGCCATGATGATCCGTCGGTACCGCCGCCAGATGGCTGGCAAGGGAAAGACGCTCGACGTCGTGTTCATCGACTATCTCGGGCTGGTGCGCGGCGACAGCAGCAAGCAGAAGCGGTACGAGGAAGTCAGCGAGGTCAGCCGCACCATCAAGACGCTGGCGCGCGAGTTGAACGTCGCGATCGTGCTGCTCGCCCAGCTGAACCGTGAGGTTGAGAAGCGGGAGGACAAGCGCCCCCAGCTTTCCGACCTGCGCGACAGCGGCGAGATCGAGCAGGACGCCGACACGGTGCTGTTCGTCTATCGCGAGCAATATTACCTCGAACGCAGCGAGCCCGACCAGCATGACGACCGCAAGCGTGCCGCGTGGGAAACCGCCATGGACGCGTGCCGCGACCGGGTGGAGCTGATCAGCGCCAAGGTGCGCAAGGGCCGTATCGG
Source organism: Sphingomonas panaciterrae (assembly GCF_036890205.1). Taxonomy (NCBI): domain Bacteria; kingdom Pseudomonadati; phylum Pseudomonadota; class Alphaproteobacteria; order Sphingomonadales; family Sphingomonadaceae; genus Sphingomonas; species Sphingomonas panaciterrae. The sequence goes on along the minus strand of NZ_JAKNQR010000011.1, from coordinate 45,009 downwards.
CCGGCGCAACTGCTACTTCTTCGCCTCGCACCAGGCCGTGCGTGGCTCCGCCTTCTTTTCTTCGGGCCGTCGCTGATGACGGCCGAACCTTGGACCAAATGGTTCTGGACCGATTACGAGGCCGACCCCGGCCTTCGTATGAGCAGCCTAGCCGCACAAGGGCTGTGGATGCGTATGCTGTGCCTGATGGCGAAGGCCACCCCGAAAGGAGAACTCAGGGTGGGCAGCGAGCCGTGCACCATGGCTGACCTGGCGATTTACGTCGGGCAGCCTGAAGAGACGGTAGCTGCCCTCGCTGAGGAACTGGAACGGAGAGGGGTTTATTCGCGCACCAGGGCAGGCGTCATCTACAACCGTAGGCTGCGAAAAGACGCCGAACTTTCGAAAAAAAGAGCGAAAGCAGGCGCAAAAGGGGCTGCCGCTACAAATCTGAAAACACAGCGAAAATCGGATTTGCCGCGGCAAAACTCCGGCAACGGTTCCGGCAAAAGGCCGGCCCCAGAAGCCAGAAGCCAGAAGCCAGAAAGCCCCCTACCCCCAAGAGACGGACCTCCACCCGATCTCGCGGCGGTGATGAAGGCTGGACGGTTCGTCTCACCGCCCTCGGACGCATACCTGCTCCGGGAGTGGCTGGCGCTGCCCGACGTAAAGCTCGAGCGGGATATCATCCCGGTCGTACAGCGTGTCGCGGAGAGCGAGATGCAGCGGAATGGCCGCGCGCCGTTCAAGCTGAAACTCTTCGACGCGGCGGTCCGCGAGAAGGTCGCGGCCGATGCGGCAGAGATCACCCGTCTGAACCGCATCAGCCAGCGGATGACCACGCAATGAGCCGGCTTGGATCACCGCTAGGTCGCTTCGCTCGCCTCAACCACGAGCCAGATCCCGACGCGGCTTTCCACGCTGCTCGGTCAGCCTGGCTCAACACCGGCATCGTCCTGATCAACCCGGAATGGCTCACCAGCTGGACCGACCGAGCACAAGCCGAGCTGCTCGCTGAAAAGCTCTACGGCAAGCGCAAGGGAGGCGCAGGGAAGTGACGAACCGGGGGGAAGTGAGCGAGGGTCTCGCCGACCGCGTCGAACGGCTGTTGACCGCCAAGAAGCGCGAGCGCCAGCGCGCTGCCGACCTGCTCGAGCGTGATCGGATCTGTGCCGCTGCGGATGCCCGGCGAGAGGCGGCGCAGGTCGAGGTGGAGGATGGCACGTTCGTCAACTTGGGCGACGCATCGGACGGCCCGACACCGGAGCAGCTGAGCAAGGGCGAGTTCCGTCAGTTCACGATCGAGGGCCGAGATGGCACCGTGCGGGACGGCAAGGCCCTGCGCCGCGTCATCCCCGACCGGCTGGTGCAGCTCCACAGCCGCGGCGTGCTGGACGACGACACCTTCGCGGCCTGCGCCTGGTACCGGAAGGCTTGGGAGGACACCGGGCTGGGTATCACCGTATCGGCTGGCAGCTACACGCCGGTGATCCGTGGGGGCACGCCTCGCCGCGACCACCTGCCCAAGTCGGCGATCGGCTGGGAGGCATGGGAGGATTACCGCTTCGCGCGGGATGGCATCCCGCTGGCATTCCGCACGATCGTGGATCTCGTCGTGCTCGACAACGACACGATCGAGGAGGCGGCGCGGAAAGCGCGCGTTGGCTTCCGCAATGCCTCCGCGGCCTTCCGGCAGGGCGCGCTCGAGCTTCACGGCGCGATCAAGCACCGCCTGCCCGTGCGGCAGCTGTGATGTTTTTCGTGTTGACTTCCCGACAGGGAGAATCGATAGGGAATGCGTTGTGTGGAATTGCGCCCGGAGCCGATCGGCTGCCGGGCTTTGTTGTAACTGCGGCACTTCGGCTCCCCTGACATGCCCCGCGTCGCCGCTGATCCCAGCGCTTATCTCGACCAGCTGAACTCTGCCCGCGCTGATGCCGCGCCGGGTACGATCGTCAGCGCCAGCGGCCTGGCCAAGGCGACCGGCATCACGTGGCGGGTGCTGGAACGCTGGGCCGAGAAGGACGCCAAGCTGCCGGTCATGCAGCGCGGCGGTCCTGGTACGAAGTGGCAGTTCGACTTGGTCGCTGTGCTCGATCATCTGATCGCGTCGGGCCGCGCCATTGCAGTCACGAAGGGACAGCGTTCGGACGAGGCGGCGCGACTGGCTGGCATCTCGGAGCGCACCGCGATGCCGCTGATCGACTTCGGTGCAGAAGCGCGCGGCGCCAAGGCGATCGCTGAGGCTCGCCTGATGACGCACCGGCTCAAGCGCGAGCAGGGCGAGTACATTCGCGCCGATATGGTCAGCGCTTTGCTGAACGATCTCATGGGCCTGATGCAGACCGAAACACTGGCCATCACCGCCAGGATCGATCCGGCCGGCATGTGGCCAGCGGAGCACCGCGCCGAGGTGGAGGACGAGCTGCGCACCGTGCTGATCACCGTCCGCGATCGCTGTGACGCGCATCTCGCCAAATGGAGCGACAATGGAGGGTTTGGCCGAGCTTAGATCGGATCTCGACCGACTGAGCCGCGACGGTTTTTGCGCCGATATCGTCAAGATCGCGCGCGAATCGCTGACCCTCCTGACACCTCCCGAGCGCATCTCGACCACGGAATGCGCGGCTCGCTTTCGAAAGCTACCGGCTCCGGAGGGCAAGGGAACGATCGACTGGTCGCCCACCCTCACCCCCTACATCAACGATATTCAGGATCTACTCGACGATCCACGGGTCGAGATGGTGGTGGTGATCAAGCCCGGGCGCGTCGGCGGCACCGTTGCGGCCGAAAATTACCTATTCAAACTGATGAAGTTCGGCCCGCTGGTCGACGTGCTCTGGTACCTGGGCGCCGGGTCGGAGGTCGAGGCATACATCGACAACGTCGTGACGCCGATGTTCGACATTCACCCGGATCTCAAAGCCAAGATCGGCAAGGGGCGCAGCGACAACAAGCTGGCGTTCAAGCGCATCAACGGCCGGCGCCTCGCCTATCTGCCGGTCAATCCGAGCACGATCACAAACCGCCAGGCCGGCTTCATCGTGGTCGACGAGATCGACACGGTTCGGCCCCGCCTCCGCGGCACCATGGCCAATCAGGTCAAGATCCGCGGCCGAACGCTGGGGTCGCGGCGCAAAGCCTACATCTGCAGCCACCCTGACGCTGGTTGGGGCAGCGGTGTTGGCGCCGCGTACAAGGAAACCTGCCGCTCGATCTGGTGGTGGCGGTGCCCCGAATGCACCTGGTGGTCGAGCCCGGCTCCGCCGGCGAAGCACCGCATGGTCCTCCACTACGACAGGCTCGAGGGTGTGACCGACGACGAATATCTCGATCGGGTGAAGGAATCGGCGCGGCTGCTGTGCCCGCACTGCGGTTCGCTGCTCGACGATGCGGCCAAGGCGCACCTGCTCGCCAACCGTCGGCTGGTTTTCGAAGGCCAGACGATCGACGCCGAGACCGGCGAGGTGATCGGCGAGCCGCGCAGCATGACTGCGGTCGGCCTCTGGATCCACGGCACTATGACGCCGTTCGTGAAGCTGGGCGAGCTGGCCCGCAGCTATGAGGCGGCGCGGCTGCATTTCCAGCGCACCCGCAAGCCGGAGAAGCTGCGCGAGGTCACGTCCAAGGAAATGGGCGAGATCTACGAGGGGGGCGGCGCCGGCGGCGCTCACATCGCACCCGAACGTCTCGCCCAGCGCGCCAGTGACGATACCGGCTTCGCTGTCGGCACGGTGCCTGACGAAGTTTTGTTCATAACCGCATCCGTCGACCCCGGCGGCGCCAAGTTCGACGTCGGCTTCTGGGGCTGGGATATCGAGGGTCGGTCCTGGTTGATCGACCGCATGACGCTGAAGCAGCGACGCTGGCCAGATGGTCGGCTCCGCGACATTCGCCCCGCCGAGCGGATCGACGATTGGAACCTGATCCGCACCGAGGTGCTGGACCGCAAGCTGCCGCTCGCATCCGACCCCGATATAGCCTTGCCAGTGGCGGCGGTCGCGATCGACAGCGGCGATGGCAACGTAACGTGGAAGGCGCGCGAGTTCGCCCGACGCATGGCCGTCGCCGGATATGCCTGGGGCAAGGGCGCGAGCCGCTGGGAACGGGTCCGCCTGATCAAGGGCGCCAAATCGGCGAACGCAACGGAGCTGCCCGTAACGGGCCGAAAGGTCAGTGCTGACGAGCAAGGCCGGCCGGTCGCCCCTACGGTGATGGAATTCGACCTCGGCGTGTTCAAGCTGAAGTCGCAGGCGGTCGAACGCCTCGCCGTGACCGACGACGGGCCGGGCCAATGCTACTTCGCCAATGGCCTGCCCCGATCGACGTTCGCCGAGTTTACCGGCGAGGTGCTGATCGACGGCAAATGGGAACGCCGCGGCCCGAACGAAACGCTCGACCTCTTCGGCTATGCTGAGGCGGTCAGGCTGATGCTCCGCCCCGATCGCGCGGACATCAAGTGGAACACCCTGCGCCCGATCTGGGCCAGGCCGGTGCGCATAGCTGGTGAAGAGCCGGCTGCACCTGACAAGTCACAAGCTCAACCGGCCAAAGCGGCGCCGCGCTCGGCGCGGCAGCGGTTGGCCGAGCTCAACAGGAAACGATGATGGCGACACGCGAAGAGTTGGAGGCAGACAAGGCAGCGCTGCGCGCCGCGCGCCTGTCGCTGCTCAGCGGGCAGAGCGTCCGCGAGTATTGGCGCGACGGTCGGCGGGTCGTGTACCGGGACATGACGGCTGCCGACATCAAGGACGCGATCGACGACATCGATTCCGATCTCGCCGCCCTCGCAGTCGATGCCGGCACTAGTCGCCCGCGCTTCCACGCGCTCAGCGTGCGGTTCAACGGGCGGTGACGTCCATCACGGCGGGCGGCTTGCCCAACGGCACCATCACCGCGACGGTCGCCGAGCCGAAGACGCGTGCCTCCGCCGGCGTCGTGACGCTGACCAATCACGCCTATGTGGCCGGCGGCAGCAGCCAGGAGCTTGCCGGCTTCTACCCTGCCCTGCGCAGCGCCGATGCCGAGGTGATGCAATCGCGCGACCGGATCGTGGCGCGGTCGCGCGATATCGACCGGAACAACGGCTTGATCGCTGGCGGCATCGATCGCCGTGTCGATGCGGTTGTCGGGTCGAACCTCCGGCTAAAGCTGAAGCCCGACTTCGCCGCGATCGGCATGTCGGCGGAATGGGCCGACGAATGGTCGATCCGTGTCGAGGCGCTGTGGCGCACCTGGGCGAACTCGTCGCGCTTCCTCTGCGACGTCGAGCGGCACCACCAATTTGGCGGCATGATCCAGCTGGCGTATCGCCACTACGTCACTGACGGCAGCGCCTGCGCCGCGGTGATGATGATCGAGCGCGGAGGCCTGTTCAGCACCGCCGTCCAGATCGTCGACCCCGACCGGCTGTCCAACCCTGCCGGCAAGCCCGACAGCGCTCGGCTGCGAGGCGGGGTCGAACTGGACCAATACGGCGCGGAGGTCGCCTACCACGTCCGCAAGGCGCACCCCGGCGACGTCGGGTACAATCCCGACACCAGCAAATGGGAGCGGGTCGCGCGCGAGGGGCCGACCGGCCGCTCCCTATTCGTTCGCGCGCTGAACAAGCGACGCGCGCACCAGCACCACGCGATTGGCCGCCTCGCCTCGGTGATGGCGAGGGTTCAGCAGCAGCACCTCGCCGATAAAACCGAGCTGCAGGCCCAGATCACGAACGCCATCTTCGGCCTGTTCGCGACCACGAACCGCAGCTCCGCCGACATGGCGGCATCCATGGCGCCGGCCGACGACGGCCTGGGCGACGACAACGATCTCAACCGCGCCGGCTTCTACGAAGAGGCGGACCTCACGTTCAACAACGTGCGGGTCGCGGTGCTGCCTGACGGCGACAAGATCGAGACGCTCACCGCGGAGCGCGCGTCGAGCAACTTCGTCGCCTTTCAGAACTACATCCTGCGCGCGATCGCGTCGGCGCTGGGCATCTCCTACGAGCAGCTCAGCAACGATTGGTCGGGCATCAACTATTCGAGCGCCCGCACGCTGCTCAACGAGATCTGGCGCGGCTTGCTCGCCGACCGCCACCTGTTCACCCAGATGTTCTGCACGCCGATCTTCGCCGCGTGGCTGGAAGAGGCGGTGGCGCGTGACCTGATCGAGATTCCCGGCGGCAAGGCCATGTTCTACGTGTTCCGCGACGCACTGACGCAGTGCGAATGGATGGGGCCGGGCCGCGGCATCATCGACCGGAAGAAGGAAGCTGACGGCTCCGCGATCGATCGCGCCGGCGGCGTGTCCAACCTCGAAATCGACTGCGCAGAGCAGGGCCGCGATTGGCGCGAGGTCATGTGGCAGGAGAAGCGCGAGATGGAGCAGCGCCGCAAATACGGTCTGCCGATCGCCGGGGAAGCGCAGGTCGCTTCCGGCAACGCCGGCGGCGGCAACGACGAAGACGATCCCGACAGCGCCGACGCGCGCGAAACCGCCGGAGCTGAACGATGAGCCGACTAGCCCGCCTGGCGTCCAGCCAGCTGTTCAACGTGCCCTTGATGATCGACCCGGCCAAGGCCGAGGTGATCGTCGCGGCGTTGCAGGAGCGGCTCGGCGTCGTCTCGTTCGAGCGCATCGACGGCGTTACGCTCAACGCGCTCGATCTTCAGGCCAGCGCCGGCGACGCCACGTTCCGCGGGCGTGCGCGGGACAAGCTGTATCCGATCGAAAGCAATGTCGCCGTGATCGAAGTCGATGGCACGCTGGTGCATAAATATGGGTACGTCGACCCCATGTCAGGCCTGACCGGCTATGATGGCATCGCGCAGAAGCTGCGCAGCGCCATGGCCGATCGTGAAGTGAAGGCCATCTGGTTCGACTACGACAGTCCTGGCGGCGCGACGGCTGGCTGCTTCACGCTCGCCGAAGAGATTGCCCGCTGCACGAAGAGCGAGGGCGGCAAGCCGATCTGGGCATTCGTCAACGAGACCGCCTGCTCCGCCGCCTATGCCCTCGCGTCGGTCTGCGACAAGATCTACGCACCGGCGGACGCGATCGCCGGCTCCATCGGCGTCTATTGCATGCACGTCGACCTGACAGAGGGCCTCTCCAAGGAAGGCATCAAGGTCGAGATGATCCGAGCCGGCGAGCAGAAGGCGCGCGGCGGTCCTTACGAGACGCTCGACGATCGCACGCGGGCCAAGCTGCAAGCGTGGGTCGACGAGACCCGTCAGCGCTTCGCCACCCTCGTCGCTGCTGGCCGGCGCATGTCGAAGGCGGCGGTGCTCGCCACCGAGGCCGACTGGTTCCCCGCCGCTGAGGCGCTGAAGCTGGGCCTGATCGACGGCGTCATGTCCGAACCCGAAGCCTGGGCAAAGCTCCAGCGCTCCATCGCGCGGGCCAACTGACCCCGCCTCACTGAAAGGAAATGCCATGCGTATCGCGCTCGGCTCGCGCTTTGCGAGCCTGGGGAAGACGGCGCGCGCCATCAGCGCGGCGGCCGAGGAAGAGCTGGGCGGTGACCCGGTGGTGCTCGTCACGGACAACGGCGAGGAAGAGGAACCTGCCTCGACGACCGAACCGGAAGCGCCTGCCGAACCCGACCCCGCCCCCGAGCCTGACCCCGCTCCCGAACCGGCGCCAGACCCTGCCGCCGCGGCGAACGCCCGCGTCGCTACCGTTTTCGCCTCCGAGCACAGCGTTGGGCGCGAGCGCCAGGCTGCCGACATGCTCCAGACCAGCATGAACGCCGGCGAGATCACCACTCTGCTCGCCAAGCTGCCGAAGGGCGGCGGCGCGGCGGCGGACGCCATGCTTCAGCGCCTCACCGAGCAGCCGAACCCGGAGCTTGGCGCGGGCGACGACACCGACACCAGTCGCGCAAGCGCCGGTGATTTCTGGGCCAAGATCCGCGGCACACGCGGCAGTTAAGGAGCTTCCTCAATGCCCCCGATCCCCTACGAATTCCGCCGTTCGGGCAACTACCTCGGCGAGTGCGCCGGCCCGAACATCGTCAACGAAGAGATCATCGTGGCCAGCGGCCAGGGCGTTCTCTTCCCCGGCCAGATCCTGGGCCGCATCACGGCGAGCAAGAAGTTCGCTGCGCATGACCCGGCCGCGAGCGATGGCTCGCAGAACGTCGCCGGCATCCTGTTCCACAAGGTCGATGCCACCAGCGCCGACGTCACTACCGTGGCCACCCGCCGCGGACCCGCCACCATCAACGGCAACGACCTGATCCACAAGGGCAGCCTCAACGCGACGCAGCAGGCGTCCGCGATCGAGGGCCTGCGCGGATTGGGCCTCGCCGTTCTGCCCCAGCACGCGGCCTGACGGTCGCCCGTTCGCACAGAAGGACCCTTCCATGATCACCTTCGACGTCTTCAACGACCCCTACTTCTCGGTCAGCAGCATGCTCGAGGGTATCGACAAGATGCCCTATGTGCCGACCGGGCTGGACACCCTCATCGGCTTCGAACCGGAGCCGGTGAACACCGACACCATCCAGATCGAGTTCCGCAACGGCCAGCTGAACCTGATCAACACCACGCTGCGCGGCGCGCCGATCGAGATGGGCACCGAACCCGCAAAGGCCGTCCGCCAGTTCAAGCTGCCCCGCCTGGCAAAGGGCGACCAGATCTTCGCCCACCAGATCGCCAACCTTCGTCCGTATGACGGCGAGGGCGAGGTCGAGACCGTCGGCAAGGTGCTGGCCCGCAAGCAGGACCAGCTGATCGTCGACCTGGAAGGCACCGAAGAGTTCCACCGCCTCGGCGCGCTCAACGGCGCGGTGTACAATCCGAACGGTTCGCTGATCATCGACTTCTATCAGGAGTTCGGGATCTCGCAGCCGGCTGTGATCGATCTCGATCTCGACGCGTCGGTGCATGTGCCGGGCAAATTGCGCCGCGATATCGACGAGCTGATCGTCACCCCCATCGAAACGGCCAGCATGGCCGGCAATGCGCCGAACTTCGCCATCAAGGCGCTGTGCAGCGCGGCGTTCTTCAACCGCCTGGTCACGCACCCGGACGTCGAGAAGACGTATCTGAACTATGCCGCTGCGGCCGAGCTTCGCGGCATGAAGCGGTATGAGGGCTTCGAATTCGCTGGCGTGACGTGGATCCGCTACCGCGGCAACACGCAGATCGGCATCACCGCCAACCAGTGCAAGATCTTCCCGGTCGGCGTGCCGCGGATGTTCAAGCACGTGATGGGGCCGTGCAACGAACGGTTCGAGACGATGCACCAGATGGGGCGTCGCTATTACCCGCTACTCGTCCGCGACAAGGATCGCGATCAGTGGGTGCAGCCGGAAATCTATTCCTATCCCGGCTTCCTCAACCTCCGCCCTGATCTCGTGCTTCGCGCGCAGATCTGATCCGTCCTACCTCACAGGAGGGTTGAATGACCAAGCACAAGTTCCTGCGCCAGCGGGTGTTTCACGACGGCACCAGCATGATCGTCGCCAAGAAGGGCGACAGCCATCCGGTGCCGGACGAACTGCTCAACGACTTCGTGATCGACAAGTCGATCGAGAAGCCGAAGGGCTGGAAGCATCCCGATGGGGTCGAGACCGTCGACGATGACGAAGGTGATGACGACACCGGCGCCTCTACTGGCGCTTACACCATGAAGTACAAGCCGGTCGGTAAGTACGTCATCGCGGGCCCGAACCTGCCCGCCGAAGGCGAGACGGTGTCCGGCAAGGAAGCCGCCGAGAAGCGCCTGGCCGAGCTTACCGAGGCTCACACTGCTGGCGGCGAAGGCGCGCCCACCGAATGACCACGCTCCGCGACGCCACGCTTGTTCTTGAGCGTGGCGTCAACGACGCCTTGGGCGACGAAATCACCTACCGGTTTGGCGATGGTGACCTTGCTCCCATTACCTTCAATGCCTGGGTCGAGTTCGATACCGCGGATGCCAGCACCGGCAGCAGCGCCTCGCGCACAGATGCGCCGAGCATTGAGGTGCCGATCGATGCCGTTCCCCTGCCCTCGCATGCCGACCGCATCACCATCACCGTGCTGGGCAACCAGCTGTTCGCCATGGCTGCTCGCCGCCGCTCCCCCACCGGCGCCAGCTGGATTATCGACCTGAAGCGAGCCGCGGAATGACCGCTGAGCCGCATCCTCCCGCGATCACGAAGGTTTCGGACGGCCTTCAGGAGCTCATCAAACAGATGAGCATGGCCGTGTTCGTCGATCGCTCCGACGAGGAGCCGATCCTCGACGAGGAACGCCCATGCGTCGTGATCCGCATCGTCGACGTCCAGTTCACGCCCGTCGGCATGGCCGAGATGCGGCATGAGGTGACGGTCGACTTCGACTTCTACGACCAGCTGCTCAGCGCAGCCACCATCACCCGTCGCCATGCCGTGATGGTCGCGGAGGCCAACGGCCTGATCGCGGCCGACCGCACGCTGGGCGGCATGCTGGAATCTTTGGAGCTCCGCTCCGCCACGGCCGAGATCGACGCCATGCCCGATCTGGGCTGCGCGACCCTCACCGGGGACCTCAGCTTCCTGACACCCCGCGGCGACTTCTTCACCATCCTCGGCGCCTCGCGCCAGTTCTGACCGCCAACCAAGGATCTGCATCGATGACCCAGACGACGGCCCCTGCGCCGGCGAGCGCTGCCGCTTTGCCGAACGCCTCGATCGACTTGAACCAGCTGCTGGCAAACGATGCCGATGGAAAGACCGGCGAGGCGCTGTTCGCCGGCGCAATGCTGGTGGAACCGTCCGTGTCGGCCGAGTCGTCTCCGCCCGCAACGGCGCCGGAAGATCGCGAGCCGGCCGCAGCTGACACCGTCACCTATGAGGCGACAGGGGGCAGCTGGTTCGCTGTGACGGCCTCATGGCTGGCCGAACCGATCAAGGTTCAGGGCGAGGCGAACGCACAGGACAAAGTCGCCGCGCTGACGGCCCTCATCCCCAGCCCCGCTGCCTGACCGCAGAGCCAGCAAAGGAACCGACATGGCTGACCTTTCCCTTAATTCGGTTCTCGGCATCGCCGTCGAGACCACCGCCGGCACCTATGTGGCGCCAGCACTCGCCGATCTGATCGCGGTCGCCGATCTCCGCCCATCGATCGAAGGCATCACGTCCGACGTTCGCGAGTATACCGGATCGATCCACCGCCCTGGCCCCGCTGTGTTCGGCAAGACGTTCAACGTCACGGGTCGTATTTACCTGCGCGGGCCTGGCGGCGCTTCCCCGCCTGCTGCCGGCGCATGGGTACCGGGACGCGTTCTCCGCGCGGCCGGCTTCGCTGAGCAGATCCTATCGGCGGCGGTACCACCCGCTCCTGAGGCGCTGGCGGTCGGCAGCACCACCGGTGTGGCAAATCTCGGCGCTTCCGGTGCGGCAACCGACGATATCTACAACGGCCTGCTTCTCGCCCTGTCCGGTCTCGGAGCCAATCGCACTGGGCTCTCCGCGGTTCGCGATTACACCGGCTCGTCGAAGGCAGCACGCCTCGCCGAACGCGCAGGGGCGCCGATCACCGGCAACTGGCAGCTGCCCTCGCAGCTCACCTATGCGCTCAGCCCCGGTGAGCCGCCTTCCCTCTCGGTATCGTGCTGGATCGGCAGGCGCCGTTATAACGGTGTCGGGTGTGCCATCTCGTCGTTCCGGTTCAATCTGCCCGCTGCGGGTCGTGAGAGCCAGGAGCTTCCGTCAATCGAATTCACACTCAGCGGGGATCTCGCCAGCGCCGTGGACGAGGCCCCGCCCGCCCCGCCGGCCGGTCTCGCCATCCCGCCGTTCCGCGACGGCAAGCTGTGGGTGAGCGAAGTGCAGGTCGGCGGCTCGTCCGTCACGATCGATATGGGCGCGCAGGTCGGCTATCCGCCCAACCCGAATAAGCCGTCTGGCAACGACGCGGCGCAGCTGACCGAGACGACGCGCACTGTCGACATGACGCTGAACCAGATGGCGATCAGCGCCTTCGACGATCTCACCATGTCGGACAGCCAGGCCTATTACCCGCTGTTCGCTCTGTGGGGTCTCGGCAGCGGCAACGCCTTCGGCCTTACCGTAACCGACATGCGCTTCGCCCCGCGGTCACCTGATAACTCCGGTGCGTTCGTCACCAGCACCGGGCAGGCGTACATCGACGGCGCTAACCGCACGATCGCGCTCTCCATCCCCTTCACGTCGTTCTGATCGGAGCGCGAATGATCCCGATCACCAGCACGGAGCTGTCGGTCTTCATACCCGCCAGCTTCGCCAACCTCGAGCCGAAGCCGGTGTTCCGGCTGCGGCCGGCAACACCGCGGTCGAAGCGTCGCTACAGCCAGGCGCTGATCGAGGAGGGTCTCCGCTTCCATCCCGAGCCGGTGGTTGAGGCGGAGGTGCTTCGCGCAATGCGGGAGCTGTGGGTCGGCGATCCCGACCAGCTCGCCGCCAATGAGGCGCGGCTGACGACCTTCAACGAAACGCTCCGGCAGGCGCGCAAGGATGAAACGATCGTCATCGACCAGCGCGAGGCGGAGGCCATCATGCTCGCCGTCGATCGGCTCACCGATGCGTGGCCGATGCTGCGACGGATGAATTCGGACAATGCGCGGTTCAACCAGGACGCGCCGAAGGTCGCACTGGGGCAATTCCTCGCTGGCTGGTCGAACGTGAACCTCTCGTTCCGCCTGGAAGATGGTGTGGTGCCGCTCGACCTGCTCGACCGGCTTGAGGACGAGATCCAGCGGATTGAGCTGGCCGCGATCGCCGACGGCGTTGAGGGTGTGAACGGCGCCGGTTTTGCCGAGCTGACGCTCCGCGCGCTCAACCTCCTCGGCCTTGCGCAGGACGCGGAAAAAAACTCGCCAGCGCCGTCGTCGCAATCCGACACCCCGAGTGGCTCGACGGCGGCTGGATCGGATCAGAGCAGCGAAGCGCCGCCATCGAACCCGCAGCTCGAGAGCTTGTCCTCCTCTGGCTCCGCTGCCGAGACGCTAACGGCATGATCCACTGGCCGGATGGTGGTTGCTACCTCGACCAACCGGTGCAGTTGATCGCCGCGTTCGACCACATCGCGGTCGAGTGGCGGAAGCTGGATCCGAAGCGATGAGGTTCGAGCTGCGCTCACCGGCGCGCGGTTCGACCGGTCCATGGCGGCGGAAGAATAAGGCGCGGCTCACCAAGGCCGCAGCCCGCACTACCGATCGTGCCGCGTTTGGCGCGCGGGACGAGATCCGCGCAGCCATGCGATCCCAGCGGCTGGGCAATCTGGCCAATGCGATCGCCGCCACCTCCGACGTCCGGAAAAACCGCCCTCGCGGTCGAGGCGGCGACAAGCTCGACGTGGCCGGCTTCGTCACCACCAGGATCAAGTCGCAGCGGACCGCCGGCGCGCTCAGGTCCTATGTCGAGCAGGACGTCACCGAGATCGGCCCGAAGGGTCGCGGCAAATGGATGGCCCTGCCCACCAACGAGATCCCGCAACGCGCCGGGCGGCGGCGCATGACGCCGGAGCTCTACCGCGAAAAGGGGTTCGAGGATCGGATCGGTCCCCTCACCTTCATTCCCAGCCGTCGCGGGCAAGTGGCGTACCTGGTCGTGAAAGATACCACCATCCAGCTCGCGCGGCAGGGCAAGGCGCGCCGGCTGCCCAAGCGAGGGCGTGTCGGCGCCGGCCGCGCGCGTGTAGGCCTGGTGGCCTTCGTGCTGATCCGGCGCACGCGACGCCAACGGCGCGTCGCACCGCGCGAGATTGCGCAACGCTGGCTCAGGCAGCTACCGTCCATGCTTCGTGAGGATCTGGGGCGGAGTCGGTGACGACCCGCGAAGGGTTGTGCTATGCTTTCACTGGTGATCGTTGCGCTGGTTCTAGAAACCGCCAGCGGAAGTTCAGAGCGGATGGCTCCGCCAAACGTGGACATATCCGACGTCGCGGTTGAACGCGATATGAAGGTGTTCTGCGGGACAACGGACGAATGTAGATCGCGCTTTTTCGCGTACCGGGACTACATCGTTAAACAGTACACCGAGAACAAAGGACGCCGGCGAGGCATAGAGAAGATATTCGCCAAGGCGAAGCGGCCCGATGGCGTTGACTGGACTGAAGTGGAGACGATGGTCCGGTATCGCTACGGCGAGCCGATATTTTGGTCACCAAGGTACCGCTCGACGGTGACGTGCACCACTACATCGTCAACGAATAGAGTGACTACGACCTGCCACTCTTACTGAGACTTCAAGATGACCCATCTGCGAGCCGCCCCTAACCGGGCGGCTTTTTCTTTGCACGAAAGGAGGACGACATATGGCTGACGACAGCGTGTTCCCGCTCGTCCTCGCGATCCGTGAAGATGGATCGATCGACACGGCGATGTCCGGGTTCGAGCAGTCGATCCTCGCCGGCACCGGGCGGGCGGCGCAGGGCTTTCAGTCACTCACTCGGCAGGTGCAGACCTTCAAGTCTGAGACTGCCCGCAAGATCGCTGATCCGCTCGGCATCGACGCCGCGCTGAAGTCGCTGAACGCCAGCCCATTTCAGAAGCTCGTTGACGCCCAACTCTCCGCCCAAAACGCACTTGCCGCGCAGCAGGCGCGCGCGAGCGCAGAGCGTGTGGCACAGATCCAGCGTGAGTTCGACGCCGCCATGTCGGCGATCCGCCAGGAACAGGCTGCCCGCACCGCGGCATGGGCTCAGGCAGACCGCGAAGCGCAGGCGCTGGTCTCGCTCCAACAGCAGCGCATTGCTGCCGCCGTTCAGTCGGTAGCCGCGCCCCAGCAACTTGTTGGCATGTCCCTCGACCCGCGCGGCTCCGCGGCCGCTGCGGCAGCGGCGCGCGCATTCGCGACCGAGCAGGAGGCTTTGGCGCGGGCGGCAGAACGCGTCGCCGCTGCGACCGACAAGGCGACCATTGCGGATCGCAACTACGCCATCGCGGCGCGCGAGGCGGCGAACGCGGCCCTGCTCGAGGCTCAGCGGCTTGAAGACAATGCCGCCACCCACACCCGTGTCGCTGATGCGGTGGCGCAGTCCGGCGTGAAGCTGGGCCAATCGAGCGACTTCGCAACGAGCAGCGCTCGCAATCAGCGCTTCGCCTATGTCCAGCTCGGCCAGCAGTTGCAGGATTCGATTATCCAGGCACAGCTGGGCACCAGCGCGCTGATCATCCTGACGCAGCAGGGTTCGCAGGCAGCCTACGCTTTCACGGAATTCGGCGGGAAAGTTGGCGCGGCGGCTCGCTTCCTAGCCGGCTGGCAGGGCGCCGTTCTGCTAGGTGCACTGACCCTCACCGGCATGCTCATTCCTGCATTGTTCAAAGAGAGCGAGGCGGATGAGATGGCGGCGAAGGCCAAGGAAGCTCACCGGAAGGCAGTGCTGGACCTCGCCAAGGCACAGGGCGATGCGATCACCACGATGGAGCGCAAGCAGGCGCTCGATACGGCGCAGATCAAGATCGACCTCGATGCCGCCATTGCGACCCGCCAGCGCACACAGGCATTGCTCGAACAGGCGCGCGCCGAGGAGCAGCTCAACAACTCGGCAGGCGCCGCGTCGATCGCTGGGGAGGCAATCAGCGAGGTTCAGCGTCAATCCCGCAACCGTGTCACGGAGCTGGAGCGTCAGCTTGCGGAAAACAACACCAAGCTGACCGCGCTTCAGTCGGGCTATAACGCTGGCCTCGCTCGCTTGATCGGCCAGCGGGTCGACGCCATGCGCGATCCGCGTAGCGGAATCGACCTGATCTACCGTCAGCAGCGCTCGGCGCTGGAGAACGACCCGGCGCTTCAGAAGAATGGCGCGCTGCTCGCCGCGAAACTGGACGCGCTTGCCGATGCGCGCGATCGCGAGATCCAGGCCGTGAACGACGCCGAAGCGGCTCAGAAGAAGCTGACGAACAAGGTCAATGAGATCGGCCGCACGATCACCCTGAGTGAGGCGAAGGGGATCGTTGCGGGCATCGGTGGTACCGTGACGTCCGGACTGCGCTCGCGCGATCATCAAGCACAACTCTACGCACGCTATCAGGCCGGCACCGGCCCGCTCGCCGCGCGGCCCGGTCATAGCAACCACGAACTCGGTCAGGCGCTCGACATCGCGAAGTCGGAAGGCATGACGATCGGCAAGATTCGCGACGCGTTCCGCGCCCGCGGAGTGCAGGTCACCGAGCTGCTGGATGAGGGGCGTCACTTCCATGTCGCGTGGAAGGCCAGCGCGACAGCGTCAAAGGAAGCGAATGCCGCTGCACGCGAGGCGGCCAAGGCGGAGCGCGAAGCAGCGCAAGCCCAGCGCGAGTTGGAGCAGAGCCTCGACGCGATCACGACCCGGTTCGATCCCGCGACCGCCGCCGCGCGCGATTATGCTGAGACCCTGACCGAGATCAACAAGCTTGCCGGCGCGGGCATGATCAGCAACGGCACGGCCTTCGATCTCCAGATGCGCGCCGGCCGGGCTGACAGCGATCGCAAGGGCGCAGAATTCAACCAATCGTTCCGCGACATCTTCGGCCCCGACGTCGACACGATCATCCAAGATTGGGAGCGCGGCCTCTCCGCCGGCGCCGTGGCCGCCAGCGAGGAGCTGAAGATCGGCACGCGCCAGGCTGCGGAAGAGCTGCGTTTCGCCGTGAGTGGCATCGCCGATCTGCTTGGCGTTCGGATCAACGGCCCGTTCCGCAATCTGCTGCAGCCCGGCGGTATTCAAGGCCAGGCGGATGACATTGCTGACGCTCTTAGCCGCTCGCTCAGGGGGGCTGGAATCAATTTGTCGGAGCGGTCCGAAGCCAGGCTCGCCAGCGTAATGGCTGGCGCTGGTTACGGTCAGATTGGTGCGTCTATCTACTCCGGGGTCAGTGGTCGCCCTGGTAACGGCACTCTTGGCGCCATCGGCGGCATCCTTGGTAATGAGGGCGGTAAGGCACTCGGCAGCACCATCGCCACCGCAGTGGGTGGCTCTTTGGGCAAGATGCTCGGCTCCGCCGCCGGCCCGCTCGGCGCCATTGCTGGCGGGATCCTCGGCAACGTCGTCGGCGGCCTGTTCCGCACGGTGAAGTACGGCACCAGCAACGTCACGCAGAGCGGCTCATCGATCGCCGGCAACAGCTCGAGCGCCCGCGGCGCGGCGGGCAACCTTGGCGACTCCGTTGCCCAAGGCGTGCAGCGCATCGTCGATCAGTTCGGCGGCACGCTCGGCAACTACAATGTCTCCATCGGCACCTTCGACGGCAAGTACCGTGTCAGCACCACCGGCTTCAAAGGCTCGCTCGACTCCAAGAAGGCGCGCGGTCAGGGCCTGGTCGACTTCGGCACCGACGGCGCGGAGGCTGCGATCCGCTTCGCCATCGCCGACGCGATCAAGGATGGTGCGGTGCAGGGCCTGCGCGCCGGCACGCAGCGCCTGATCCAGCTGGGCAACGACGTTGAGGTGCAGCTGCAAAAGGCGCTGCAGTTCGAAAGCGTGTTCACGCAGCTGCGCCAGATGAAGGACCCGATCGGCGCCGCGGCGGAGGCGATCGAGAAGGAATTCGCCAACCTGCGCAAGATCTTCGACGAGGCCGGCGCCACGTCGGAGGAGCGGGCCCAGCTTGAGGAGCTGTACGCCATCAAGCGCACTGAGGCGATCAAGCAGGCGCAGGAGTCCGCGATCGGTCAGCTGAAGGATCTGCTCGACGACCTCAAACAGGGCGACAACGGCTTGTCGCTGCGCACCCGCGAGCAGAACATCCTGCAGAGCTTCACGCCGCTCATGGAGGCGATCCAGCGCGGCGAGAAGGTGGACCAGGGCCAGTTCACCGACGCGGCCCGCAACTATCTCGATATCCAGCGTCAGCTCTACGGATCGACCAACCCGTATTTCGAGGCGTTGGCAAAGGTCACCGAGCTCACCAACAAGGCGATCCAGAACAGTGGCGCCGGCGCGAACGTCGCGTCCCTGCTCAGCGGCGACAAGCAGGGCGCGCTGGCGGCTGCCGCCGCGGCGGGCGGGTCTATCCCGACCGGGAGCACGTTCGACATCAGCGGCATGGTGAACGCTGTGTCGAGCCAAACCGACACGCTCGCCGGCGCGATCGCCGCCACCAACAGCCGCTTGGACCTCATCTCCAAGCAGCTCGCGCAGAACGGCACCCCGATGGTCCTGCAGATCGGCGACTCCGGGAATGGCCTGGCCCGCGTGAACGCGCTTCGGAACGCCTGACCTGTGGCAGTCGTGTTGGAGATCTCCCCGCTCGATCCGACGAGCGGGATGAGGAAGCCGTTGCGCGTGTCGGCGCATGACGACAGCCGTGTCACCGGCCTGAATGGTCAACGGTGGTGGCCCGGCGTTGTCGCACCCCCTACCCTGCGCCTGGACGGCTGGGATGGCAGCTTTGCCAGCACCGCAACGCTCGCCAGCGCCTCTGCGCAGATCGACCCGGTCGCGTTGCGCAGACTGGATCAGCGCAGCCCCGCCTACCGCTGGGCCGGCGCGCCGCTCAGGATCTGGCAGGGCACGCCCGGTGCTGCGTGGGGCGAGTGGCGCGAGATCTTCACCGGGCTGGTGAACGATTACGGCACTGACGAGAATGGGCGCTATACCTTCTCGGCACAGGTCGATGGGGAGCCGTTCGAGGCGGACCTGCTCAACCGCCGCTATGCCGGCACTGGCGCGGCGGAGGGTGACGACAGCCTGAAGGACAAGCCGAAGCCGGCGCTATTCGGGCGCGCGCGCAACGTAGAGCCGGTCCAGATCGATGCGGTGAACCTCGTGTATCAGGTTCATGGGTATGGGCCGATCCGCGGAATCGCTGCCTTGTACGAGCGTGCCGCCAGTCTGATCGCCGCCGGCGGCAAGAACGTCGGCGACTTCGCCGATTATGCCGCCTTGGTGGCCGCCGCGATTCCGGAGGGCTCGTTCGGCACTTGCCTTGCACGCGGCATGTTCCGGCTCGGGGCGCCGCCGGCAGGTCTGGTCACCGCCGATGTTGAGGGCGACAACGCCAGCGGGTTCGTCCGATCAACCGCCGCAGTGATCACTCGCATGTGCGCGATCGCGGAGGTCGATCCTGCCCGTATCGATGCCGGCAGCCTCGCAGCACTCGAGACAGCTGTGCCGTACCCGATCAACCTATACGTGACCGCATCCACCACGCTGCTGCAGATGGTCCAGTCGCTCGCTCAGGCTTGCAACGCGCAGGCGATCATCGACTGGAACGGCAGACTACGGGTGATCCGGTTCGGCGCTGTCCCGCCGCCTGCGATCACGCTGGATGCGCAGGGCCGGCGCCGCCCGCCGGTGCTGGCGAACCAGGAGGTAAAGGTCTCCCCGCCTTACTGGCGAATCGAAATGCGCGGCGCCCGGTGCTGGCGTACGCACGGCATGGACGAGGTTGCGTTCGGAGCGCCGCTGGTGCCCCGTGGTGATTATAGCGCGACCGAGACGTACCGAGAGGGCAACATCGTCCAGCACCAGGGGTCGTCCTGGCTCTACATCAACACCACCCCCGGAGCGGGGCATGCGCCGCCAGCTCTACCAGCGACTGAAAACACGCACTGGTCAAAGCTGAGTTCGGCACCTGCCTGGGATGACATTCCTGATCCCAACGGCACCAAGCCGAGCAACAATGCCGACAAGACGAGCGAGAACACGTCGAAGGATACGGAGGCGGTCGGTGGTCGCCCGGTCGAGCAGGTCATCACGCACCTCGACGTGAATACGCAGGCGATCCTCGAGGAGGCGCTGCGGCAGGACGATCTGTTGCAGGTGGTTCAGGCCATTGCCTACGTTGAAGGGCAGCCGGTGTCGGTCAAGTTCCTCGCTTTCCGAAACGAGATCCTGACGGACACGAGCGCGCTGGCTTCCGACTTCAATGGCATCTTCGCGAGAGCGGCAAACGGCACGAGCCGCATCATCAATCTTCAAACTGTGCTGGTCGACGAGACCAAGACGCTGGCGGAAAAGCTGGAGGAGGTCGGGCTCAGCGAGGGGGACGTAGAGGCGAAGATCACTGAATACGATAGGGTTGTGAGCGGCCGCTTCGGCAACGTCGAGGCGACCCGCACCATCGCGATCGACATCAACGGCAACATCGTCGGCACGCAGCTCGTCGGCGTGGCGGACGGGCGCGGCAGCCTCAACCTCGTCAACGCTGACCTCCGGATGGGCACCGGGCGCGTGATCTTCAACAACGGCAGCGTCATGCGCGTGCAAGGCACCGGCTTTGGCCAGAACAACGACTTCATCTCTTGGTTTGGACCGACCATGGCGATCGAGGACTGCTCGCGCGCGAATGCGATCAGCTACGAGGCCACGAACGGCGATGCCTATTTCGGCGGTTCGCTGTCGGCAGGTGTCCTGCGAAACTCGGTTCAGACCTCGTCGCAGGACTTCAACGCGAGCGTATCGACCGGCCCCCTCGGCTCCAACGGGGGCACGCGCACCGTGGTGGTCAGCTATGCGTGGACCCTCATGCAATCCGTGGATCAGCCCCAGAACGAAGGTACCGGGGCGACCAGCGCGACCATCGTTCTGAGCCGCAACGGCGTTGACGTCGCCACGCTGACGGCGACGGGTATCTGGCGCCGCGACCCTGCCTTCAGCGCGCAGGAGCCGGGCAACTACACCTCGAACATCGGCGGTGCGCTGACCTTTACCGACAACAGCGGTGGCCTCGGCGTGGAATATTCGGCGCGACTGACGGGCCGAAACACGGGTCCGGGGCCGCAGAACGGCAGCTTGCAAACGCCGACGATCAGTCAGCGCATCAGCATTGTGCAGACGGAGGAATAGGCATGGCGACCCTCCCTGAGTTGCTTGACGACGTTTCGGCGCTCCTTGGCCGGCGCGACCTGTCGCAAGCGGAGTTCGCTAACTGGCTGGCGGGGCCGGCTGACGGCGGCCCCAACGGCGACGGGCTGTATCCGCTGACAGACGCCTCCGGCTTCACGCGCATGGTGCCGTCGCCTGCCAAGCAGATGCAGGGCGGCACTGGAGGCGGTTCACTGGATCCGGAGGGTGTCGCAGCGCTCCCGGTCGCGCCGCCATCCGACATCACGGCAAACCTGCAGGTCATCGGCGTAGCGCCGGACGGCAGCCCCAAGCGGTTCTCGACCAACCTGTTTGCCGCCCGGCGCACACGCGATCTCGCGCCGGCGACGCAGCTGCTCGGCGATGAGGTGCTGGCGAGCTGGTCGCCAAAGCGCCACGCACAGCTGGGCAATGGTGATGCACAGCTGTCGGTCGGTGAGATCTCGGCGCTGATCCAAGGCGTCGCGAACCCCAAGATCGGCTATGGCGCCCGCGGTGATGGGCGTCTCGCCTATGACGTTTCGACCACCCGCGACTCTGATGTGGTCGAGAGCCTGGACGGCTCATTCTCGCCGCTCGACGTCGGCAAGCATATCTGGATCTCGAACGCGGGTGCGAACTCGTCGTCGCTGCTGAACATCCAGATTATCGCCTACCTCGATCCACAGCATATCCGCATTGCCACACCGGCGCTGACCACCCGCAGCCGCCAGTTCGCCTTGTGGGGCACCGACGACACGATCGCGATGCAGAACTGGCTCAACGATCTGGGCGGGAAGGGATCGTACAACTTCGGTCGTGCCGGTCTCCTGCCTGAGGGCGTCTTCATCACTCAGACGCTGCGCTACGGCGCGCGCATGGTCATGAAGGGACAGGGGCGCAGCGCGACGACGCTGGCGCTGATCCCCGGCGGCACCGGCTCCGCGCACCTCCAGAACGTCAGCAATCGCGTCGATTTCCCGGTGATCCGGGACATGACGCTGCTGGGGAACAAGTTTCTCACCGGCAACAACAAGGATGGGCTGCGGTTCGTCTCGATCCCCGGCAGCGATCCCTCGCTGCCGCAGACCGACCCTTATCCTTGGTTCAGCGACCTCGACATCGACGAGCCGGGTAGCCGCGGCTTCTACCATCAGTACCGTGGCGGCGGTAACTTCCAGAACGTGATCGTCCGCCAGGCGGGATATTACGGGATCGAGAGCCAAGGATACGACATGTCGTACCAGAACGTCTCGGTTGCCGCGGCTCGACTAACCGGCATCTACTTCAGCCGCAACAACTCGGCTGGCAACAACCTCCGGTCCTGGTACAGCTTCTTCAACGGCTCGAACCCCTACCAGCAGGGCGCGGGCGGCATCCGCGACGCCAACTCCCCGGGCAACATCGCGTGGGAGGACAGCTGCAACCTGTTCCTTGGCTCACCGCAACAGATCACGGGTGGACGGTCGCAGGAGAGCTGGGGACCGAGCATCGTGATCTGTGGCCGCGGCAGCTACCTTGCTGACACCCGCATCGACGACACGGGCTGTGTTTACCCGGATCACCAGCAGGGTCGCTCGACGCTGCTCAGCGTCCGCGCCGCCATCATGTTGGTGGGCGAGCGCGCGCACGAGAACTTCGTCAAGGATCTCTACGTCACCCCTGCGGTCCACCGGAACAATAATTACGCCACCCACGCGATCTACAGCGTCGGCAACGACACCGTGGGCTATCCTTATGCAAATTACGTCTCGGTCCGCGAGGAGATCGGCATGCCGCCTTATTACGGCACCGGCACCGGCGATCTGACCCCCGGACGTATCGGCACCAACAACCCCGCCGGCTGGGGCGACAACGCCATCTACATCAACAACCAGCTCGTAGCTGGGCAGGACATCTGAGATGGATCTAACGAGGCGCCTCGTTCGGAAGCTCGTTGCTGCCGGTCAGGCACTGAAGCACGTCTTGCGGCTGCATGCCGGTGATTGCGCCCATCACTTGGCAAGGCATGGCGCGCATTCCGGCAGCCCAAGCACTTGCGATCATTTCCACTGTGGTGGCAGCCGCTCCGGTGAACTCCCACTGGCAATGGCTGGTGTCGCACCCATCGAGAGCTATTGGACCTCCATCGAAGACCAGCCGACAATTGATGAAGGTGCAATCGACGAAACGTCGGTTGGAAATCTCGACGCGTTCTTCCTTGAAAATCCGAGCGGCGGTGGTCGGCGGGGTTTCCATAATTGCTCCGAAAAGGACTGCTGGATAGCCCTGCCTAATGGCCTGACGATTCGGCTAGAGGATTCGTCCCCGCCGGCCCCTAAACACTTCGAACCCAAGCGCCACCCACGCTCATAGACGGAAGCGGCGCCGCGTTCGCGCGGGCCCGCTCCGGCAGATTCGGCGACCACACACGCATGACGCGTGCTCGGCGCAGCCGTGAGATCTGCCGAGCGCCTGCCACTCCACCATCATCGTGCGACCTCTGAAAGGATCGATATGTCTGACCGTTACGGCAGCTTCTCCGCCAACGTCTCCTCGCCAGCGACCCGCTCCACCCCGATCGAGCCGGGCGCGGAGCTCAATCCGATCCCGAAGGCGCTGCTCGTCGGTGGCGCCGGCGCGGTCGTCGGGCAGCTGATGGAGGACACCGAGGATCGGACGTTCAATCTGGCGGCGGGCTATCACCCGCTTCGGTTCAGGCTGATCCGCAGCGCGGGCGAGGGTACGACCGCGACCGGCCTGGTGGCGCTCGACTGATGCTGGGCTTCGGCTTCGGCCCGGGTTCGGTCGCGACGGTGCTAGCCGGCGGCGTGCCGCTGCCGATCGAGCCGCCGGTGCCCACCATCCCACCCGCCGACTGGCGCATGCCGGCGACAGTGACGACCAGCGCGGGGCTTGCGGGATCGCAGCCTGCTCTTCAGGCGGCGCAGCAGTCTGCGGCGAGCAAGTCGCGGCCATCCGTCACCGTCCCGACCAGTACGACCGAATGGATCGAGTGGCAGGTCGCCGCATCATCCACCTATCTTTCGCTGTCGTTCATGGGCGGCAACAACGGCACCGTCACTGTCGCGGTCGACGGCGTCGACCAAGGCTATACCCCCCAGTTCCCGCCCGACCACGCCAGCGGGCCGAGTGGCAAGCGGCAGGGAATCGCTATCCCGCCGGGCGCCGCGCGCACGATCCGCCTGACCTGCGTCGCCGGCGCGGCCGATCGCAGCATCGCCCCGCTGCTGCACCAGATGCCCGCGCGCGGCCCCGCTGACAGCTATGTCGTCAATGGCGCCAGCCGCGAGGATCAAGGTCTCAAGTCGGCCGAGTTCGAGGCGGCCATCATCGCCGCCTATCCGGGCCGCGACCCGATCGTGTTCAACTGGGCGCGGTCGGGCCAGACGGCAGACTACGTGGCAGCAGCGGCGCCCTCGGCCATCGCACTCTACCGCCACATCTCCAGCTATGCTCTCGTCGGCTCGATCCTCGGCAACAACATCACCGGCGGTCGCCCCTACCAGGAGGGCTACCAAGCGCCGTTGACAGCCTATTACGACGCGATCGGACAGGCCTATTCCGACGCGGGCATCCGGCTGGCTCTAAGCAACACCAGCTACCGCGCATACAGCGGCGTCACGCCCGAAACGCAGGTCGGCGGATCGCGGGAGTACAATGACGCAGTCGTCCACCCGATGATCCTCAAGTGGTCGCCGCGCTTCTACGATGCCGCGCTTCTGCGCGCCAAGGGCGACGAGTACGTGACGGTCATGCGTGCCCGCAGCACCCTTACGGACTCCACCCACGGGGCCGAAGTGGCGCAGCGGAAGGCGCTGCTGGAGGGCGTCTTCCCCGTTATCTACGGCGCCCCCTTCGTCAGCCAGGCGGAGCGCTTGGTCGCCGCGCTCGAAGCCGAGCCGACCGGGGTCAACGACAACGAAGCGCTTTACGCTCTGACGGCGATGGTGCCGAGCGCAGGCCGGAACGCATTGGTCGCCCGTTACGCTGTGGCCCATCGGCGGATGCTCTATGCCGATGCGCTGGCAGCAACGCAGAACGCGGAGGCGGCCAAGACGCAGGCGGCCAAGGATGCGGCAACAGCCGCGGTGCAGGCGGCGCGCGCTGGTGGGTACACGCCAGCCAGCAACCTCGACGCGCTGGACGCCCGTATCGCGGCGATCGTAATCGTTGCGGCGATCGTCATCGGCGTGAACTTCAAGACTGACACCGACGTGCCGGGCTGGAATAACGTCAGTCGCTCCGATCCTGGCTTATCCACTCTGGGAGCCATAATTATTGCTGATCTTATCGATGACAAAGGCCAGAAAACGGGGTTCCGGCTAGAGTTGGTTGCATCGAGCGGGGCGCTCAGCACTACTAATACCCTAGGGGCTCAAGGCGCTCCGGCAGGAGCGCCGTTCCCCGACGCAGTTCTGTTGCGGGGTATGTTTGCTTCGGCTGCGACGAGCCGAACTTTTCGTATATCGTCAGACCGTGCAAACTGGCGCGCATCGCAACAAGGCATCTCGTCCACAACGCGCAGTTCCACGAGCACCACTCATTATGACGTGCCAGGCCGAACTCGACAGACATTAAGCGCCCGGGGCAACGTTAGCGACTATGCACACTTCTTGGAAGTTGAGCCGGAAGCGTTCGAGGAAGCAGGAAAAACCCGCCATGGAGTCAATCTGGCGGTTTCTCGAGGCTCAGGTTATTTGGATATAAACGCAATCCGCTACGTCATCATTGATCACTGACGCTGAAATACAAAGACTGCTCATCTCCGGACAAGGCCGGCAACACCAGCATTTTTCGTTCTTCTTCGCCAACAGCGGCCAAGGACTTAAGAAAGCTGTCTCTGAAGCCATCCCCCACACACTTCAACGCGCGTTTAAAAAGAAGAATTGCTTTGTCTATATCAAACACCATGTTGAACGAAGACAGCATGAAGTGGCCAGCGATCTTGGTGTCTGCTTCAAGAAACTCATTTTCGAAGTAGTCTAATGATACATCCTTACCGACGTACGGTCCAGATGAGTGCCAAGCGAGAGCATCAGCGCGACCGTCTTCTATATCTCTAGTCCAGTAATATATGGATCCAAAAAGGGGATAACCCTTTGATTTACTGGCACTTAGGTTAGAAATGCTCTGATCTACATGATCCATGCGATTTCTCATTTTACTCGCAACCGACGCAGCTTCTATAAAGCGAGACACATCTTTTGGCGGCTCAGCACCCTTTCGGATCAGTAGCGGCATAAGCCTTCGTCCGACATGAATTGAGTCTATAATGGTCCAAGCAGCCCTGAACATTCTGGCTCGCTCCATCTCGTCCAGCGCGCCAACTCCAGTTCCTGTCGAAACTTTGAACAGATCTTCCCAGGACAGCTCAATTGATCGAGCTGAATAGGTCAAAGTTGACATAATAAAGAGGTATCTTGTTTCCAAGCCGATTGGCAGAGAAGCCAGAAACCCATTGGGTTCATACAGGTGCCCTCCTCGGTGAAGCATTGTCGAGATCCCGATGACTCTGCATTGTTTCCAACCGCTGCGGGCAGTGCAACAGCGAGTAGGCTAGGCATAATCACGCGATCCGCACCCAGTCCAGTGCCAACCACCACGGCCAACAACGTCGATCGTTCAAGGGATTGCGTGTCGCGGCAACGTGAAATGTCGCGCAGGTTTCTTCGTTTACATGCTTCTGAGCGTTGGATGAGCAAGTACTGCGCCAGCGTCCCCATAAAGCATAATGCGGTAAAGCTGAAGAAAATGCCCGGCGAGCACTAGGGAGCTCGCCGGGCAGGATGCCTGCTGCGCCACAGGCTTGGGTCGCGGGACCAACGTCGATCAGTTTCAGGCGATTCGCATCCCCCAAATGGGTGAGATCGCCCCCCCCATTGAGGAAACTTCCATGAACCAGACATGCCGCGCGGCCTTGGTGGTCGCGTTGGGAAGGCGCGCGTGACGATCCTGATCGCGCTCAACACGCTCGCGTGGTTCGGCGCGGACCTGTTGCTCAGCGGAAGCGTGGTGCGCTTATTCGCCAGCCGCGCTCGCCCAAACGACGATGTGCTCGCCGCGCTGAGCCTGATCTCCGCCCTGATCGGCCTGTTCTTCATGCGGCGCTTGGTAGCGGCTAGCGACGACGCCACCTTCGATGTCCTGTGCATCCTGGCGCTCTGTCTCGTCGTCTACGTCTATCGGTTGAGATGGGGGCGCGGCAATGAGCGTTGATAGTGCGGTGCCCGTCACGGTCGCGAACCTGACACCCACCTTCTGGAGCGTCGTCGTCCTCACCATGGTGGCGATCGGCGCCCTGATTAAAGTCTGGCCCTCGCTCGACAGGCAGAAGCGCGACGGTGACGCCAGCCTTCGCGAGGATCTGCTCGAACGCATTAAGGAGCTTGAGGCGGACATCCGCGACGAGCGTCGTCGATGCGACGAGGAGATGGCGAAGCTGCGGACGCACGTGGAAGCCCTGCAGCGGATCATCGTGCAACTCCAGATCTCGACCGGCCAGATGCTCAAGTTTCCGGTTGAGACGCCCGCGGCAGACGCTGCGCTGGAGCGCTTAGCCAAGAAGCAAGGGGACGAAGAGTGACGGATGCCGATCGCCATTGGCGTTATGGCCTCGCTGCCATGTTGATCCTCTGTTCGTTCGCGCTCGGCATGGCTGTGATCTTTCACGCCGTGCCAGCGGATAATCAGCGCATGGTCGACACTCTGTTCGGGGGGCTTGTGACCATCACCGGCAATGCCGTGCTGAAGGCGATCGACGCCGCGCGTTCGGTAGAAGACGCCAGCACCATCAAGCAGCAGTCGGCGCAGCTTGCGGATGCGCGCCCGTCTGATGGCCCAAGCGGCCGGCCGGGCGATCCGCTCGCGGTGATCGAAGAGCCCTCCTGAAGCAAAGGCGCGACGCTCCGGGGTCGCTGTCGGAGCGTCGCGTCTCGCTGCGGCTCTGCCAGAACTAGGGAGCGTTCCTTCGCCGCACCCGACACCCACCCGGTCGGCAATCGGGCAAGGGCTTCATGCCACGCGATTTCGTGCCGCAGAACCCCCTGTGACAAAGATCACAAATCGGCCGAGCTGGGCAGCAGTGAAGAGGCGCCGCGCCTAAAGGGGTGGAAGACGCGACGCCTCCAACTCGCGAACCGGCATGTCTGGAAGACAAGGGGGCTCCGACTCGCAGGCATCAGCCTTGTCCTTCATGGTTAACAACGCAAGGAACAATGTTCATGGCATCTGAACCAGCGTGGCTGCTTGCCGCGCGGGCGAAGCTCGGTACGCGCGAAGCGGCGGGCAGCGCCAACAACCCGACCATCATGGGTTGGGCGAAGAAGCTGGGCATCAAGGTGCTGGGCATCGCCTACAACGCTGACAGCGTGCCGTGGTGCGGCGTGTTCTGCGCCGTCTGCATCGCGGAGGATGGGATCACGCCGCCCCCGATCGCCGTGCGCGCGAAGGCGTGGGCCACGTGGGGCCTGAACATCCGACCCGAGCGGATCGCACCTGGCGCTGTGCTGGTGTTCGAGCGACCGGGCGGCGGGCATGTCGGCTTCTATGTCGGCGAGGATGCGACAGCCTACCACGTGCTCGGAGGCAATCAGGGGGATCGTGTCTCGATCGCCCGCATCGAAAAGAGCCGGTGCATCGCGCGACGTTGGCCGATCGGGCGCCCGGTAATCGGCAGTCCGGTCGCGATGAAGGCGATCGCCGGCATGCCGCTGTCGCGGAACGAGCGATGAGGCCCCTGCCCCGCTGGGCCGTCCTCGCCGCAGCTGCCGGGCTGGTGATCCTCGGCACGCTCGCGCTCACCCGCTGCGGTGCGCCCTCGGCCGAGCGCCAGGCAGAGCAGGCCGTCGACCTCGATCGGTCTGAGGCGGCAGCCGAGGGCTACGAGCGCGGCATGCTCGCCGAGCGCGCCGCCACAGCCAACCAGATCGAACGCGATGCCGCGTTCCGGAACAGCCAGGAGGAACTGATCGATGCAGCTCGCGAAGCAGACACTGGGGCTGGCGTCGGCCCTGCTACTGCCAGCGTGCTTGAGCGCATGCGCCAGCAGCAAGCCGCGGGTCGTCGTGGTGACGCCGCCCGCTGAGCGCCTGACGTGCAAGCCAGAGCCGGCAGTTCCGACCTTCGTTAATGATCACAACACCGCAAACTACATAATTGCCCTTGCCGAGGCTGGACAGGACTGCCGATCGGCCGTTCGCTGGCTACGCGAATGGGCCGTCAGCATCGGAGAAGGACAATCCTCTTTAAGATAGCCCTCGCGTTGTTCTGTCGGTGTGAATACTGTCCGCATCGGGAGAGAGCGGGAGTTCAGCCGTGGATTATTCGACGCGTGTCGTGGTTGCTTATCTACTGATTGCGGCGGTCGCTATTATTGCCGGAACGGTTGCGGTGATCCAATATCGCAAGCGACAGCGCCAAAATCTAAGGCGGCGCGGCATCAAACGTCACGGTCATTAGGACGTGGGAAGAGGCGGCTAGCCGCTCCGTTGAACGCCGAGCAGAGTCGTCTGGTCCCTTGTGATGGAACCAACCTCAAGGTGACAGCTTCAAACGAGCACTAACCTGCCAGATTGAACCCAATGTACTCAGAACTTGTGTATTTCAACGACGCACACTTTGCGCATATCGCTGCGCGTGAGGAACACTTCCGCATGGAGCGGATCCGCGTCACCTACGAACGTGCCTGGAAGCGCAGGGAGAAGGCAAATCTGCAATCGGTACCGCATGACCGCAAAGCAGGCCGAGGTAGCCGCCCGGTACGGCATCTCTCCCTCGTATCCTGAAGACCTGACCGTGCCGCCACCCGAGCTATTCCCCGACAAACCCGCCTATGTCGTGCGCGAGACCGGCGGCGAGCGCCACCTCGACACCATGTCATGGGGCTTTCCGCGCAAAGTGCCGGGCAAGCGGATCGACAAGGCGACGGGCAAGCCGGTGCTCCTCGACAAGAAGGTGACCAACGTCCGGAACTACACCTCTCCGTTCTGGGAGAGCGCGCTGGCGAACCCGGAGCGTCGCTGCCTGGTGCCGTTCACCGCCTTCAGTGAGTACGGGCAGACCCGCGGCGAGGATGGCAAGCTGCCGCTGCACTGGTTCGACGTGCCCAGCCGACCGATCGTCAGCTTCGCCGGGATCTGGCGCCCGGCCGAGGGTGGCGCCGTGTTCGCCTTCCTGACGACGGAGCCGAACAGCCTCGTCGGGCCGATCCACCCGAAGGCGATGCCGGTGTTGCTGCACGACGAAGATGAAGAGCGCTGGCTGACAGCGCCGATTGAGGCGGCAATGGACCTTGTCGCACCCTACCCGGCTCAGCTGATGCGAGTGAATGGCTAAGCGATCACGATCGAAGCCCATGAGACTGGTCTTGGGACATTGTTCGCTAGTCCATGGCGATCGCCTAGTTTAAAACTCACCTCGCCGCGGGCATTTCGCCGCGCGACTCTGCGGGGGCCAAGTGGACGATTGGGAGAGCAGCCGCTTCAAGTCGCAACAGGTCGCAGAGCTGTCCTACATCGGGGACGCCTTACGTCGCGCTTACATACCGGAGGCCCGTCTCGACCCAGTTCTGGCTGATCTCATCCGCGAGTTCAGCGAGATCCCTATGACGAATGAGGGAACAGCGCCGCCTGCGGAGAGCGCGTGCAAAAGCGCTGACCAACCAAGGAAGCGTCGAAGTTGGGCGCGTCGAATACTCTCCAGTTGATGAGGTGACGGGCGGAGTCAGAAGCGCCCGGTGGAAGGGGGAAGCCACAGGGCATTTCTATTGGATTGCACCGCGAAATAGATCGCCCTCGCCGATAAGCCCTGATCAGCGTACCTTATCGACGAACCGCTCCACCGCGACGGGATCAGCCTGGATCATCTTTAGGAGAGTGATGGATCCGCAATCCGGCCTGCGGAGGCCCTGCTCCCAATCGCGGACGGTGCCGAGCGGCAAATCGTATGCCTCTGCGAAAGCAGTTTGCGTCATATGCGTGGCCGCGCGTACAGCCTTCACATCGATGTGCGTGTCGATCGAACTCAAAGCGCTTCCAATTGAGTTCGAGTTAGCGATGTCCAACCCGTCTGTCATACTGTCGAAGGTGTTCTTCATCTTGCTCTCGTGACATAGGCAGTATGTCAATGACCAGCCCCACGTGCCGGCGTCGACCGAGATCACCGATCGAACAACGGCCGATTACATCGTTCCGCGGGCAGGCGCCGGGCAGGATTGTCGATCGGCCGTTAGCTAGCTGCGCGGTTGGGCCGCTCACGTGGGAAAGCAGGAGCTGTTGCGCAGGTGATAGTGCAGCCTTACCTCCCCACCCGATTGAACCTCAAGCTATCGATCTTTGGGGTCAACTTGACGCCGAATTGGTTCTTCTCAAGGCTGTATCGCTCTTTGAAGTTCTGAATATCCGACGTTAGGACATACGGCGCTCTTGGATCGGCTTTCTTGCTTTTTATCCAGAAGTCCACGAGCGCCATCATGACAGCAGGATCCTTAAGATCTTCGTCCGTTAGGCCTTCAGCCCATTCTGGCATCGGCTGATCCTCCGGGTCGTTCACCGTCCTTCCAACATTTTGCTTACGCTGAGCCTCTTCCGCGAGCTGAGCAAGCTCCTCTCGCTCCTTCGATGTAGTCTCCTCCCCTTTTTCACGAAGTTCCACCATGCGTTCAGTCTTATGAACGCGTTCCGCATGCTCACGGCGGGATGCGCTCTGCTCCTCCCTTAATGCTCGGCGCTCAGACTCCTGTTTGGCCGAAGCAATGCGGCGTTCGTAATCCTTATCTTCTGCATTGAACCTTGCAGTCTCTTGCCGAAGAACCGCTTTAAGCGCAGGACTCATCCCCAAGCGCTGGCTACTGATAATTGTTCTTTCGCCATTGCGAGCGACATAGACGCCGTAGGAGCCTGACACTTCTCCAGGACGACGCTCGGTTACCTTGCCGGCTGAAGCTGCGGCAATTGCTTCAGGGATGGTGCCGCTCCCCGCAACATCGACGAAGTGCCTAGCTCCCATACCTTGGCCCCGGCGTTCGATGACAATCAGTGTACCTGGGGCAGTCGGATTGGCCGCAAGTTGCTCCCGCGCTTTCTCCGTGATCATGTTTTCTCGCTCGGTGTAGTCTCTGCGACCACCCACGAAGTTACCCCACCACTCCGCCACCTCGAGAGCCTCTGACGCGGTGCCGACACTTCCTTTCGCCTCAACACCTTTTTGCCCATGGAGCTCGCTCCACGTGGGCTTCCTGGGACCGAGAGGCCAGTCCGGATTCTGAGCGCCTGCTTCCGTCGCCAAAACAGCGGCTAACAGAAACACGATCGTAGTCGTCTTCACTGCCTCAGTCTCCTCCGCTAAGACTTCCTAGCAAGTACCACCCGTAGGGTCTTCTCACAATTGCTTGGAAGAGGCCTAAGCCAGAGTTTTACTTGCGAACGTGCCTGATCCACCCCCCCACCTCTGTTTATCTCTAGCTTTGAAAGGCGCCTCCTGTGCCCGCCACCCCGCAGCGCATCGCTTTCGTGTTGGAGGAATTCCGCTCCACCACCTGGTCCGACCCGGCCGTTCAAACCATGTACGGCAAGGTTGCCCGCGATACCGGCGACGCGCCGATCGACACCTACTTCGACGACGTCAGTGCCGTGCAGGCGATGGCCAACGAGCGCGGAGCCCTGCTCGGCGCCCATTCTCGCGCCTTCCGCACGCGGGTGGACGGCACGCTCGCGCTCGACTTCCTCTCCGCCTTGCCCGGCGCTCGCATGATCGATGACGAACTGGTCGCCGACATGGACACCGCGGTGGTCGCGATCGAATCCTACGACACCGGCACCGAGCAGACCACGCTCGCAACCTGGGGCACGATCTGATGGCTGGCCTTCCCTTCGTTGTGGTGCCGCAGGCGCTGGCCCAGATCACGTGTGGCAACGAGCGTGCAGAGGCGCCGGCCGGACACCTTGGCGAGTTCCTGTACCGTGGCATGGTGTGGCGATCGAACGGGCCAGGCAGCCTCTGGGTGACCTTCCAGCGCAATGCGACAGAGCCCTTCGACTTCGTCGGGATCTTGGGCGCGAGCGCTCGGCCGGGCACAACGCTGCGCGTGCGCGTAGGTGGTTCCGCCGGCGCGACGACGTCAGCGCCTGATTATGACAGTGGCGCCCTTCCCTTCATATCGCCCGCGATCACGCGCCGTGACGGGCTGTATCACGCGCACCACGAGCTCGGCGCCGCTCGTGGCAGCCAGTGGGTGCGGATCGACATCGGGGGCCATACCGGCGACTTCGAAGCGTCCATGCTGGTGATCGGCCTCAAGCGGCAGGTCGCGCGCTATTACGAGACGTCCTGGCGCACCGGCGTGCGAGATCTCGGTTCAATCACGATCGGCCGCAACGGCGTGCCGGGCATTAGCCTGGGCACCAAGCTGCGCACGCTGGAATATACGCTCGGCTGGGTCAGCGAGGAGGAGGCGGAGACGATGCTCGCGCCCCTCGACGAGCTGTTGGGCCGCACCACGCCCTGTCTGACGTGCTTTGATCCGGAACCGACGGCGTACCGGCAACGCCGCACGTTCTTCGGGTGGAATGAGGAGCAGCCCTCGATCGGGAAGGTCGCGTGGAACCGCTACGAACGCGCTTTCCAAGTGCTGTCGCTGTTCTGATTTGGCGTTACGTCACATCATTCGGTGACATCGGAACCGGGCGGGGCTTCGGCCTCGCCCGGTTTTTTGGTGCCCGGTGTTCGCGATTGAGGCTGATCTTAAGGCCGCATCATGTTCTCGATGCGGCTATCAAGCTCATCCATAGCATTCAACAGGGTATCGCATTGTGTTGATTTCGGCCTTGATCCGCATGCTTCCATCACCTGACGGAGAACCCGCTCTTGATCTCGATCACGCAGCGCCTGAGCCCGTATTATCGCGATTGCCTTGTCAGACTGCATCTGGATCAAGGCAGCGTCTGCTGCCGCCCGAATTGCCTTATCTTCGGCAACTGTGATCACTCCGGCAATCGCCAATCCGCCTAGAAGTGGCATCAACGGGCTATCGTATTTTTTCGGGAGGAAGCGTCCGACGATCCGTAGCGCGAACGCTAGAAGGAGAGCATAGTAGAGAGCGAGGAGAAGTGTACTGCCCGTGAAGCGATGTGCTACATTGAGGGCGCCACCAAGAAGCACGACCTCACATAGTTGAATGATCGTGCTTGGCAGCTGATCACCGACAAATATGCGAGCACGCCTCCAAAACTCCTCAGCCTCTTCGTCGGTTAAGCCGTCCCCGG
The DNA here is from genome assembly GCF_036890205.1 of Sphingomonas panaciterrae. Taxonomy (NCBI): domain Bacteria; kingdom Pseudomonadati; phylum Pseudomonadota; class Alphaproteobacteria; order Sphingomonadales; family Sphingomonadaceae; genus Sphingomonas; species Sphingomonas panaciterrae. Next base: position 11,063 of record NZ_JAKNQR010000011.1, on the reverse strand, counting down.
CCATAGCTACCTCGGCATTAGATCTAGATCACTCGGCCACGGACCACCCGTTTAATCGATTCTACGCACGACGTCCCAGCCCATCTCTCGGGCGAATGCCTTGGCCACGATGGTCCAGCCGAAGAACTGCATAACCATTTCTCGCGCGGCCGCAGCTGAAGGCACCTCGCGCGTGACGATTTGACCGTCGATTTTCACTTTACGATCACCATCGACGTTCTCGATCACCAACGCGTCGCGGATCGCCTGCTCGCCTTCGCGCGACGTCCGCCCGACCTGCTCAGCGATCCACGCCCCGCCGCGCGTCTCCCACAGCGCGAGCTCGGTCCAGCGATCCTTCGGCCGGCGCTCGCTCTGGGTCGTGTAGAAGCCGATCCGCTTGCCCTCGAAGTGCACGTCGGGTGCGTTGTTGACCACGAACTTCTGCCGCGTGAACTCGTCGCCTTCAGCCATGCCCGTCCCCTCTCATTCCCACGATTCGGGCATGCCTGAGCTGGCCGCGTTCTGTCCACTCCATGGCGGTGACGTCGACCGACATTCCCACGGCGAGGGTGCTGCCTTGCGCCTCGGTCGCGGCGACCCGCACCACGCGCGCACCGATCGCAACGCGTGCGGCCCGCGACAGGATCTCGACCACCTCGCCGGTAAGGCTCAGCTCGCGTTTCACCTTCAGCCAGGCGCGCGACCGGGCGCGGGCATAGGTGGCGCCGGCATCTTTGAGCATCAGCCCTTCCCCGCCGCGCTCCCACACCGCTGCCGCCGCGCGATCGATCTCCGCCGCCGATCCGACCGGCGCCGCGGTTACGCGCACCAGATGCGCGGGCGCGAACCCGTCCCAGGCCCGGGCGATCCAGTGCCGCCGCATGCGTTGGGCTTCGCTCCCCTCGCCCGCCTGCCACTCGTCCAGCGGCAGAGCGTCGAACACGTGGAGCTTACCGCGCGGCTCGCGCCGGCCGCGGCTGCCGAGCACCGCCAGCGTGTCGAGAAACCCGCCGGGCTCCTGGTACTCGCCGTCGATCGCCATCGGCTGACCAATGCGCCGTTCCAGCCGTACCAGCTCGGCCGTGACGTGCGGCAGGTCCAGCGGCACGCCCTCGCGCGTCCAGAGCTTGCCGCCGGTCCAGATCGCGCGGATGCCGTCGACTTTCTCCTCCGCCTCCCATTCCCCCGGGGGGAGGGTGCCGGTCCACACGCTCGCGAGCTGGCACATTTCCACGACGGGGGGTGCGAAGCGCGGATCTCGCGGCGCCAGCGCAGGCGGGGCGAAGGGGAGGACCTCGCCCATTACGCGCTCGCCGCCGTCTTGCCGCTCATCAGCCCGGCAAGGTTGAACGTCGGGCGCCAGCCGGCGCCTTTCGCCCGCGCCTCCCACGTCGCAACGTCGCGCTCGAGCTTGACCAAACGCCCGTGCGCTTCGTCTATCGCCGGTGCCGTCTCGCGTTCGATTTGATCGGCGCGCGCTTCTGCCGTGGTCGCGCGCTGGGTCATGGCCGAAAGGTCGAAGGCCAGCGCCTCGACCCGGGCAACTTCATTCCGCGCCCGCGTGACGGCAGCGTCACGCTCTTCGTTCGCCTTGCGGAGAACGTCCAGCGCTCCACGATAAGCTCCATTTGCCGCCTCAAGCGCGCGGCGATCAAGGTCCGCGCGCTCCCGCATTTCGCGACGAAAGCGCCACGCCCGCAAGATTGCGCGCCGCTCCGCATCGCTCCGGCGTGCCGCGCGCATGGCGTTTTCGCGCTCGAGCTGATCACGATTGGCGATGACAGCGCGCACGCGCGGATCGCGTGGGAGAGGGACGACAACATCATTCCCACGCTGGGGGGTGTCCAACATTCCCACGGCGGGGGGTGCAACGTCGGCAGGCTGGCGCTGTAGCTGGTCAACCACCTGCTCCACCGCGGCGAGGCGGGCGAGAAGCGCGCGCACGTCGATCGGCTCGACCTGCTCAGGCATGCCGGCCGACGCAACCGAATCCGAATTGCAGGGCGTTTCGTCAACCAGCTCCATCGATTCGCCGGCGAGGTCCGAAGGTTCGGGCACGAGGTCCGAAGGTTCAGCGATCGGCGGCAGCGATTCGGCGCCCGGATCAGCAGCGCGCGACCACGACGGCCCCGCCCCGCCCTCGCGTGTCATCTGGCAATATGCCGCCATCTCATCGGACGACATGCGCAGCGCCTGCCGCGGATCAAGCGGGAAGCGTGCGCGAGCTGGCGCCGCCGTCCGCTTGTTCTTCAACCCGGTAGCGGCGCGTACCTGGTCCGCCTTGATCGTCATAGAGCCGTTCGGCGCCAACGCCACGCGCTGGGTGCGCTCCACCTCTCCTGCTTCGTCCAGCGTCTCCATGGTGACGACGTCCACCACGCCAAAGCCGGGCATAGGCACCAGCAGCTCCGCGTCCTTGCCGGGCCCGCTCCAAATACCGTTGAGACGGAAGACAGAACCTAGCGGGAGCTCGATGCCGCGCTTGGCGGCCAGCCATTCCAGATACTGGCGCGCCGTGGGATCGGCGACACAGTCGGCGGTAAGGGCGGCGCGGTTGCGGTGGCGTGTCATGTCGTGGGATCTCCCCGTCTAGTCTATTGGCCAGCTCATCAGGCGCGGGCGGCCACTCCCGCGCGACGCACGCACCCGGCGGTGACCGGGCGCGGCGTTTCGCCGTTCAATGATAATCGTTCGCCCAATAGTCGCCGGCGGATGCCTCCACCTCGCGCGCCTCGTGCTTCCGCCGCACCTGCCAATCGAGTTCGGCAGAGCCGTAGAATCGATTGTCGAAGTAATCGGACATGGAGTCGCTGTTGTCGCGGTTATAGCTGGCGAGGATCGCGGACAGCTTGGCCAGCAGGTTGCGCAGCTCGTCGCTGGACGCTTCCACCCACGCGAACGGGTAATCCCGCGTCTCGCCAAATTGTTTGCGCCACGAGGCAGCTTTGACGCTCAGGACCGGGAAGTCTGCTGGCAGTGCCTTTACGCGAACGTCAATCGAGTTGTAATCGCTGCGCACGGAGATCTTCAACGCGGCCGGTAAGCCTAGTGCCTTGATGTCGTCGCGCACGCGCTTGGCCACCTCTTTGACCGGCAGGTCCTTTGTGGCTTGGTACTTCGAACCCTGCACCTCATTTGCCGGGTCGCAATAGGCGGGGGTGAAGCGGTTCGCCCGCTCGCGCTCTTCGTTCGCGTCGGCGATGTTGGCCATAGCCTCAGCCATGATATGCCCGGCCACGCCGGCCCCTGCCCGCTCCGCTTTGTCGTGCAGACTGGCGCGCCGCTCGTTCGCCAGCTTGCTGCGGGCCTGTTCCTGTTGTTCGATCGCAGCAGCCACACGGCGAGCCTGGACGATCGCGGCGAAGTTGATGACGTCTCCCATGGTCGCGCCCCCTCAAGCTGCGATGCGCAGGGTGCGCAGCTCGTGACGGCGGCGAACCGCCATACGCAGCACGCCGCGCGGATCAGCACGGAACGGCGATGCGGTGCCGTAGCGCTGCGACATGATGCAGGCGACAGCGTCGGGACGGTTCAAGCCGCACGTGCGCTGCAGCAGGCGGACAAGGCGGGGGTGGGTCTGCGTGATCGTTTCGAACATCGGTCTAGTCCTATTGGGCAGGCTCATCAGCGACCGCATGCCCGGGCGGCCGGACGCCGGCGCCGTAGCGCCAGCGTTTCGCCTTAGCTGCGAGGTGCAGGGAGCAGGCGCAGCGGCACCCAATCGTCGAAGTCCATCGCAGCTACACAGCTGCCGTAATGGTCGACCACGGTGCGCACGGTGAGCGGCTCCGCATAGTCGCCGGCAGCAGTCCAATAGCCAACTGCCAGCACGTCCGTTTCGAAGTAACGGGCGCCTTCCGCCTCGTGCGCGAGGGTCACAGGATCAACGCGGGCAATGTTGCCATAGGCGGTGCCGCCGCAATCCTCACAGCTGCAAGGCTCGCCGCGATCGACGATCACCCCCGTTGCCATGTCGGCGCGGATGGCACCGTGCGAACCACTGATCAGCATCGTCTGCATGTTGTCTGCCTCATCGTTCTGGCAGTGGGGCCAGCTCACCGCGCCGGCCCCGTTGCCCTGTGTCTAGTCCGCCCTGCCGGGCTCCTATCGTCGGCACCGCTGCACCGACGACTAAGTAAATGCAGACGAACGCGGGCAGTTCAACGGTAAACGAATGGGTCCTAGGTCGAATGCGACAAGTGGTAAGCGGCAAGGAACCGCATTTTTTGTCTGTGAGTGGTCCGGAATACTTAGCGTTAGTCGCAACCGCGCCGGATTTACGGATTGCACGGTTCAAGCGCGACTTTTCCGACTCCGTCAGCTCTCGATAGTTGATCATCTGCACCTCCATCGCTCAAGCGCGCATAGGTGCGGACGATGGCTCGGTGCGGCTCCATGCACAGGGTCGTTCGAATAGCCCTGCGACTCACTGCGGCTCGCCCGCGTGGCGCGAACAATCGGACATTTCCAGCCCTTACGTTCTCGCTCCGTTCTGGCATTCAGGACGCATGGGCGCGCCGCGGATCAAGAAGCTCGAGGATTTCGACAAGGTGGATGCGCAGGTCGGCATGGAATGCCGCGGCTGCGGACGCATCGCAGTTTATCAGCGAGAGGGGCTGATCCAGTGGTTCCGGCACAAAGGGTGGAACACCGATCTCGAGGTAGCCGGCTCGCACTTCAGCTGTCGGGAGTGCGGCGCGAAGTGGCCGCGCGTCTTCGCGTCCAGCGCGACACCCCCGCCGGCGCCGCCGAAGCGACCGGAGTTATTATGGGAGCGGGAGGCGAAAGCTGCTGATCGCCGACGCCGTGGCTGAACCCAGATCAGCCAGCCGTACCGTTTGTGTCGACTGGCGGAGGAACAGGCACGATCGGCGGGAACGCTCGCGCGGTGGCCGCGCTTGCCAGTTCATCGATGTACTCGCGGGCAACGGTGTTGATGTCAGCGTAGATACGATCGGAGCTGACACCGAGCACCTTTAGAGCGGCGAGCATCGACGGCTTCACCACAGACGATATTGTCCAGATGATTGGATCGTAGTCGGGCAGCAATTCGTAATTACCTGCGCAGTGCAGCGTCATCACGCTGTCTTGCGCCATAGACCGCTTGTTCATCGTATCGGATGGGACGAGAAGCGGTGGGCCAGACCATGTGTTGAATACGTCAACTCGGCTCGGGTCATTCTCTCTCCACAAACCGGATTGGCTGATGGTCATGACCGCGCCGTTTGCTGCATTCCCGAGACTGTCCTTTGCGGGCTGGCAAGCGAAGTATAGCGCGATCAGGGGATTGCTGGTCCAATCAAGCAGCGGGGTGGCGACACCGTAGTGCTGAGCAAGCACCAACCATTCTAAGTCTCTGAGCGGGCGGTCCACAAAACGGCGAGCGGCGCCCTTCCATCCCGCAAGATCCTGAGCATTCCGGATGCCAAATACATTCGGGCGAAATGCGGACGGCAGCACCTGCCAAGCCCTATTTGCGTGCCCTCGGAAGATTGAATCCGCGCTGGTGCGAGTGGAAAGGTGGTTCAGATAGGCCGCGATGTGCTGCAGCCCAACGCCAAGGTACGGCATCTACAGGTGGCCTTTGCTTTTCAGATGCAGGAGTGCCGCCGCAGCATTGCGTCGGAACGCATCCTGCCAGTGGAATGCGACTTCCCACTCGATCTCATGCCCGCCGCTCGCCCACATTGCCGCCGCGACCTCGTCGATCAGCCGCGGATCCTCGATGTCGATCGGCTCGGCCGCGGGCGCCGGCGCAGGTCCTCCCAGCTCGACCTCCGACACCCCCAGCACCTCAGCCAGGATGCGGCGATCTTTCTCCGCCAACACGCGGGGCGTGCCGCGCTCGATGAACTGCTGGAGATACGCCACGTTGCGACCGATCAGCCGCGAAAGCTCAGATAGCGACGTGTTGTTCTTGAGGGACAACAACGCCAGCCGCTTGCGGACCTCGTCGCTCATCGGATCAGCTGCATCAGGCTGAATAGCGCCTGCAGGACACCGAGCAGCACCAGCGCACCGACCACGGCTGCCTCGATGCGAATGAGCCTGGGCGACTTCAATGCCGGACGCCGCGCCGGATCTGGTCCAGCCGCTCGGCGATCTCTTTGAACCGGATCACGCCGGCCTGATCGTCCGCAAGCGCGAGCGCGCCGATCCGCTCTGCAACGAAGAGCGGGGCCTCCTCGCCTTTCCAGCGGTGTATCTGCCATGCCTCGGCCCAGCGCTCCTGATCAGGCATATCAAGCGCGGGATCAGCGCTCGAGTACATTCACATTAACGCGATGTCGGCTAGTGCACTCTCCAGCACCTCTTTGCTTTTGGTTGGCCCCTTGAAGAGCACAGCCATGAACCGCCCCTCGTGCTCCCGTTCGAGCACGTTCAACATGGCCTCATAAATCAGCTCACACAGCTCCACTAGGTACTCTTCATCGAGAGATGCTGCGAAGTCCTGTATTGTCTCGTTTAGCTTACCCTCACCGTAGAGCCGGAAGACCCCACTTTCGAGAACGCGATTGCCGTGCACCAACAACCCCCAAGGCAATCCCTTCTTCTGGTCCAATGATCGCTTCTTTTGGTCGATCCACTCTTCTATTTTGCGCTGCATCAGAACGGAATTGAAAGCGCGCGCGCCGCGAGTTCCAGAGTTAAAGATCGTCTTGTAAGGCGCTCGCTTGAGATCCGCGAAGAAACGGCCGATCGCGGTCTTCGCTAGTACCGCAAGGGTTGGGTCAGGAGCGGCGCAGGCAAGAGCAGTGAGAACTTCGATCAGGTCAGTGGACCGGGCAGTTGGTGTCGCCCGCTCTCCGCGGAGAAACTGATAATTCACGTCCTCAATCGACATCTCCTGCTGGAGCCGGGCCTGCTCCGGATCCTGAGCAACGAAATCCCGTGCTTCAACGCGGTTTTGGAGATTATTGGTTCTCGTGACTTCCCCACCAAAACCCGCAGGCGCGTCCTTCAGGAGCACGACGCGGATTGGGATTCGAACCTTACCGAGATTTTCATCCTGATCGACACGCGCCAGAGTGCTTACTGTTTGAGCTCCATTTACGATTGATGCTCCCGCGAAAGAGAAATTTCCAGCCGTCTTAGCGCTTGATAATCCCGGCGCCCGTTTTGCCTCGTCAGCGACAATCGTGATGCCGTTATTGAAATACCAGAATTTCTCAGGCTCAGTCGCCGCTGTATGACTGATAGCGTCATTGACATCAGTGGCGCCTAACGAGTGCCTGATGTTCTTGGCTACAAGCCGATTCCCGTGGGCTTGCCACCACGTTTTCAGCTGCAAACCGTCGATGACACCAAAGTACGCTGCATACGGATTGGCGAAATAGGACCAGTCATAGAGCGTAGCATCAACCGAGATTTTGCCGGCCGTCGTATCGCTCGCCAAGCTGGCGTAAATTTCTGAAAGGCCGCTAAGCGACCATTCCGCCATGTCAGCCTCGTCTTCCCCATTCAAGGAGTCGACAAGCTTTTGCATCACCTTGGTGCCATGGGGCGCTAAGTCGCTTTTACCGGTTGTCGCAATAATCAACTTGGTGGTGGTACCGACCTCGAGCAGCGAATCCTGAACAACTGACAATTTGCTGTGCAAGCGAGTATGAAAACCGTCGTTTTCTTGTTCCATTAGGTCTCGTACGCCGTCTGCGAACGTACGAAGGTCTTTAGCTTCGGGCTCACCGGAGCCAGCGTGTATCCACTTAGCTTGCACGAGAATGACCTGCTTATCAGTCGTATCGACGAAGGCAGCATCGATGCCGTTGTCATCTGAACCATCCCAGACCGCAGCGGCCGCGTCCTCAGGACTGCACCCCGCCTCTCGAAAGACGGCAAAAGCGGCAAGACACCGAGAAAGAATTTTGTTCTCGCGTTCGGGATCTGTGGACCCGATATCGCTTAGATCCAAGTGATCCTCGAAGAGCCCCAACAGCTTAGCTTTAGTCTGCTTAACCTTCAACGATGACATCGGAACCTCTCCCCGCCGCGCGATCGCAGAAAATAGCGAATACGTCGAGCCCGCGACGACAAGAGCGAAAGGTCAGGGAAGAGCGTTAGAAAGCTGTTTCCGCCCCGCCTCTTCCGGCGGCGCGAACTTCGGCGTGAATCGTTTCATGGTGCCCGGGCAGGACCAGCACGGGATCTGCTGAGGACAAGGCTCGCGCACCTCGTCGCGGGCACCGCAGACGCAGGCGAAGGAGGCGACGACGGTCACCGGCACGGCTCCGCCGGCGGGCGCTTAGCGACACGTCGCTCGACCGCCTTCCACGCCAGCCATTCGCGGCGCCCTAGCGCCTCGTCGTAATCACCGGTGAGCGCATGGATTCGTCGCTGCTGGCGCTTGAGCCGGGCGAGCAGCGCCTTCTCCCGCTTCGTGGCGCGGCGCCAATGCGAACCGCAGACGAAGGCGGTCCAGCCACGCCGTTCCATGGTCGATGCGGCGCTCCACCGGTGGCAGCCGTGGACCGAGCAGTAGATGCGGGGCTCGGTCACTTCGCCCTCCAAAGGAGCGGCCGCTGATCACGCGGGATGCGGTGCTTGCCGCGTGCCATAGGGTGCTTAGGCGAACCGTCCGCGTTCGTGCCCCAGCACCACAGGTCAGGGTACGGCTCTGCCCCGGTCTGGATCTCCTCGACCACATGATCGATCCACATCGGATTCCACGCGATCGCGCCCCAGCAGACGAACACCTGGTGCGCGGCCTTCGCGGCCTCGACCAGGGCTGGCAGGTTGATGAAGTGCAGCGCGTCGCGCGCAGCCCAATCGCCACCCTCGATGCCGTCAACGATCTTGCGGCACTCAGCAGGCTTGGACGTGACGAACGGGTAGAGGTTCATCGCATCGTAGCCGCCGAAGCCGAACAGCTGGAACCATGCGTTCCACCAGAGCGAGGTTGGATCGTCGCCGAGCGCGTCAGCGGTCGACGGGTTGCAGCCGATCACCAGCGCCCGCGGTCCAGGCGCCCAATCGCGTGTGAGGCGGGTGCGGACGCCGGCGGACGGGAAATGCGCGGAGCGGCGCAGGACGGGATCGCCGAGCAGGTCGACGCCGAGATCGGGCGCGCTCATGCTGCCATCCTCTCGAGCTTGTCGGCGTATGCACGCACGCCCATCCACTCGTCGGGCGTTCCGGCGAAAAGGGGCTGGCGATAGCGATGATGGTTCTGCGCGAGGCTGGTGCTGTCACAGCTCACGAACGGATAGTCGCCACCCACCAGCACGCCGCGCAGCATGTGCAGCGGGTGCCAGGTAGCGCCCATCAGCCCGGCAACCTCGTCCATCCGACGCCGATAGGCATCGCAGCCGACCGGCTCGCGCTTCGGATCGCCGATCCAGCCGAGGCAGATCCGATCGTAGCGCTCGCACAGCCGAGCTAGGCGGTCGATCGGGCCGTCCATGTGCCATACGGGCGCGCCGCGGGACCGTCCGAACGGCCACTCATTCAACAAGCCGTCGTTAAGCTGAGATGGCGCAGCCGGCTTGTCGGGGATCACTGCCCAGCGCCCCGGCGTGAACAAGCGGCCCTCAAGCCACTCGTAATATCCCGACCAGTCGCCGCGCCCCGCCTCGATTGGATCGATGCCGAGTCGAACAGCCTGCATCCAGAAACTGAATGCGCCATTGTCGTACATGACGAAGGGAGCTTGCTGCTCCACAGCATCCACGTCGTCGGAACGGAAGTAGCTGACGCAGTAGCCGCGCGGTCCAGCGGCAAGGAGCGCGGCGCGCGGCGTCAGCGGAGTGCCATGATAGACCAGCGCCATCATGCGCTCACCATGCAGCCGCAGCCGCTCTCGCCCGGCTGGTACTCGTAGCTCGCGCCAGGGTCCGCGCGCAGCCGCTCGGCGAACTCCGCCAGTGTCATCGGCCGCTTGCCGGTGCCGCCACGCCGATCGGTGAGCATGGAGACGTCAGCGCCGAGGTAGGCGCGCATCTTCTGTTCCATCAGCGCGTCATAGGCGTAGCGTTTTGGCTGGACGCGGAAGCGATTGGCGTAGTGCGCCTGCCCTGCCTTCACACACCAGCCGCCGCAGTTGTTGTGCTTGTAGCCCATGCCGTAGAGGCGCGGGCTTGCCGGTCCGATCTGATCGAGCGGAGCATAGGCCAGCGACAGGATCTCGCCCGGAACGCGCTCGCCCGCTTTGATGCGGGCGTTCAGGTCGATGAGCGGCGCGTGATATTGCCAACCGTCCGCCGCCATGCGGGGACCGAGGCCGCCGCCGTTCCCATCGAAAAAACGATGTGCCTCGCTCTCGTCAATGCCCACGGCGAACCAGTCGGCTGGCTCGAACAATTCGCCGACCCGGTGGCAGTGACCGACGCGCCACGCGTCAGCGACCTCGCGCTTCGCGACCTCTGAGCAGGGGTCGCGAAGGCTGTTGCCCAGGAACCGACGGTCGCGGAAAATCTCCCACGGATCGCGGCCTTCAACGAGCCAGATCAGTCCTGGTAGCGCATCCATGGCCCGTTCGCGCAGATCAGCAAGCCAAGCGCGCCACTCCGGGTTGCCGCGGTACTCTTCGATCGGGGTGTCGGCAGAGACGCGATAGTCAGGCGCGTCGTCCGCGCGCACGGTCCAGTTGAGCCGACGGCCGAGCACCTGCGCCGCTCCCTCGATCAGGAAGCGATAGGCGTCGGCATCCTCGTAGAGCGTGTCGGTGAAAACGAGCCCGTATTCAGCATCGGGGTGCTGGGCACGGTCGATCATCGCGGCGCGGAACGAGCCCTGGCCGGCGGAGAACATGGTATAGCGGCGGCCGCTCACCACGCGACGACCTTGAAGATCGCCATCCAGAGCAGGCTGCTGGACACGATGATGCCGGCCCAACCCAGCCGAGAGATGCCGCTGCAAGGGGCCGCCTCGGGCCCAGCGTGCACATCGCACGGTCGGCGGTTCGGCACATCGGCAGGAGCGCCGGCGTCGCGCGGTAAACCTGCGGTGCAACTGCCGGTTGTGCGCTGATTGTTCTTGAAGCGTTCGCGCTCTGATCGAACGCGTGTTGAACGGAAAAGCTCGGTTTTCTGCGGCCTTCTCAGCCTTCCCAAGCTTACGACGAGGGTTCGATTCCCTTCACCCGC
>NZ_JAKNQR010000010.1:0-70357 GCF_036890205.1 Sphingomonas panaciterrae | reverse complement strand
AACCTCAAATCTGTGCCATTGGTGCTGACGGCGGACACTGCCTGACCCGTGTCGCCCAAGTTCCCGGGTCTTGTAATGGCAGGTTCAACTGAAATCAGCCGCGCGCAATTGGACGTTGAATGGCTGGCTTTGGTCGGCTGCCGACTTAACGTGCGTGTCAGCTATCCTCGCAACCCGGCTCCGATCCGGACTGTCTCCTACCGGCCAATGTACGACAAACAGGTGTTTTCCGACGCCCTCAGGCCTTAGCGTATATCTGTGCCCGTTTTATGTGACGCCCCCATCCCGGTCAGGATCAGCAGGGCAACGATGATCGTTCCTACCAGGGAGAAGCCCGTCAAGGCCTCCTCGGCGAGCGAGACCCGCTCCATATCACCGGTCGCTGCTTTAGGCATAACCAGCGCGAGGAAGGCTGCAAGCGCGCCGACCCAGGCGCCGGCGGCGAGCAGATGGACGAGATCGGCGACCAGTTGCAGCCAGCCCGGATAGCCTTCGCCAGCCGCGCCATGTCCGCTCCAGGCGAGGGTCGCGAGCGCGAGCGCGCCTGCGAGAGTAGAGGCGATGAAGGCGGGACGTGATTGCCGTCGATACAAGAGGACGCAGAATAGGAGGACAAGGAGCGCGACAAGGCGCGCCTTCAACGCCGCCCCCATGGCCGTCTCATTGATGAGATCACCCAGCAGGGCGAAATCAGGCTGTGTGAGCGGCAGTCCGGACATGGCCGCAGCCTGCACCGCAAAGCCGAACGCAGATAGCAGCAGCCCGAAGCAGGCAAGACAGGCCACCATCGCCCCCATCGGCAGATGCCGCTGCACCGTCCGGCCGCCACCTGGGGCATAGAGCGCGAACAGCGGCAGGCCGAACAAGAGGCCGAGATCGGCGTACAGCGCCCAGCGGATCGCGATGCCTGCTACCTCACTCATTGCCCTATCGCACGATGAAGGCGAGATTGCCCTGGATGCGGTGCGTGTCCATCGAGACGACATGCCAGGTGACCTGATAGGTACCAGCGCCAAGCGGCTTGGCCAGTGTCAGCGCCAACGTCTTGTTACCGCCCTCGACCGCGGTCTTGAAGCCGGTCACCGCCATGCGATGGTTTGGCATGCCGGGCATACCGGTCATCACGATCTCGGCACCAGATAGTCTGGCCATCAGGCCTTCACTGAACGTCAGAGTGATACGCGACGGTGCCGAGACTCTGGCGTTGGCGGCGGGCGTTGAAGACACGAGCTTGGGATGTGCATAGGCCGGAGCCGAAACGCTCAGGCTGACGGCGGCGACAGCTGCGAAAGGCGAAAGGAAGCGCATTCGGGAATTCTCCAGTCATTGACATGAGAGAATACGCAGCTGCAGCCTGCACCCCTCTCAAATTTCTTTTCTGTTCCGAGCCAAGGGGTCGTGGGCCAGAATGCGTATTGTGAAGAGAAGACGGAGAAACACCATGGACCACCTTGACGAAATGCTCGCGAAATTGCGCGATGCCCCAATTGACCCCAGGCTTGCCGGCCTGGACAGCCGCGTCCTGACGGAAATCGCTAGGGTCCAGGCCATGCCGCGCTTGGGCGCAACGACGTTTGGTCTAGCCGCCGCAGTCGCGCTTTTCATCGGCATCGCGGGCTCCGCGGTTCCAATCGGGTCGGCGGACGCGAGCCCGATATCGCCCTTCGATGCGCAGTTGGCGCTCGCGCCCTCGACGCTGCTGGGCTCGCAATGATGCGGGACCGCCGCCGGCTCCTGCTCCTCCTACTGTTGACCTTTACCGCGGCGATCGCCGGGGTGGTGATCGGGCGGATCTATGTGGTGTCGGCACCGCCCGTGGAAAACGAACTGCACGAGCTGCTCCATCGGGATCTCAAACTGGATACGGCTCAGCACGCCCGGCTGGAGTTCATCGAGAAGAATTATGCCATTCGGCGTCAGGCACTTGAAGCCGAGCTGCGCGCCGACAATGCTCGCCTAGCAGAGGCGATTGAGGCGGAACATGGCTATGGCCCTAAAGTCGCGGCGGCAGTGGACCGCTCGCACCAAGCCATGGGCGCGCTGCAGAAGGAAACGCTCGAGCACATCTTTGCAATGCGTGCCGTACTTCGCCCCGATCAGACGCAGAAGTTCGACGACGCCGTAGTGAAAGCGCTGACGGCAAAGTCCGAATGACCATAATTCTCCCCGACTGCTCGGACGGGGAGCTTGCCGCTCTTGCACTCGTCGGCCGGCAGGCCGCTTTCGCCGAACTTGTGCGGCGACACCAAGGCTGGGTATTTCGGCTCGTGCGCAGCCATATAGGTGACGGAGAGGAGGCGCTGGACGTCACGCAGGCAAGCTTCGTCGCCGCCTTCGCCGCACTCAACCGCTATGACGCTGCGCGACCCTTCCAGGTCTGGATGTCCCGGATCGTCATCAACAAATGCCATGACTGGCGGCGCCGGCGCGCGGTCCGGAACTTCTTCTCCATGGCCCTGCCGCTGGGCGAGGCGGATGACGTCGCCGATGAGGCGCCGCTACCCGACCAGGCAATCGGCGCCGAGCAGCAACTGGCAGAGGCGATGAAAGCGATCGCCGCCCTGCCCGCCTCGCTCAAGGACACGCTCATCCTGCGGACGATCGACGAGAAATCGGAAGCCGAAACCGCCGAGATCCTCGGCATCTCCCAGAAGGCCGTCGAGACCCGCCTCTACCGCGCCCGGGCGCGCCTCGCGGAAAGTTTGAAGAAAGTTTGAGGGGCAGGCGGGTGGGCTGCGTATTTCCAATAGGTCCGCCCTCTTTCCGCAAGCTGAGACAAACCGAATGATTTCTGCCCTCGACCGCCGCCAGTTCCTTCGCGGCGCGGCCCTCGCCGGTGGTGGCGCCGCATTATCAGCCTGGCTGCCTGCCTGGGCGCAGACGATCTCGCCGGGGATGCGACCGACGCTACCGACCGTGTCGGGCGAAGACATCACGCTGACCATCGCCCGGCAGTCGATGAGCATCGACGGGCGCCAGTTCCGCGCAATCGGTCTCAACGGCACGGTCCCCGCCCCGCTGATCCGGCTGCGCGAAGGCCAGCGCGTGCGGCTCAACGTCGTCAATCAACTCGAGGAGGACAGCTCGATCCACTGGCACGGGCTGATCCTGCCGGCCAATATGGACGGCGTGCCGGGCGTGTCTTTTCCGGGCATCAAGCCGGGATCGAACTACCTCTACCAGTTCCCCGTCGTGCAAAGCNATGGACGGCGTGCCGGGCGTGTCTTTTCCGGGCATCAAGCCGGGATCGAACTACCTCTACCAGTTCCCCGTCGTGCAAAGCGGCACCTACTGGTATCACAGCCATTCGGGCCTGCAGGAGCAGGAAGGCCATTACGGCCCGATCATCATCGACCCCGCCGGTGCCGATCCGGTCGCCTATGACCGCGAGCATGTCATCGTGCTCGCCGATCACAGCGCACTCTCGCCGCAGGCGATCTTCCGGCGTCTCAAGGTCAACCCCGGCCATTTCAACTTCCAGCGCCAGACGCTGGCCGGGCTGCTCTCGGGCAAGGACCAGCCACTCAAGGACCGGCTCGACTGGGGCCAGATGCGGATGGACCCCGCCGACATCTCCGATGTCACCGGATCGACCTACACCTATCTCGTCAATGGCCATGGTCCGATGGACAACTGGACCGCGCTCTTCACCCCGGGCGAGCGGGTGCGGCTGCGCGTCATCAATGCGTCGGCGATGACCACCTTCAACGTCCGCGTACCCGGCCTGCCGCTCAGCATCGTCCAGGCCGACGGGCAGAATGTGGTGCCCGTCACCGTCGACGAGTTCCAGATCGGTGTCGCCGAGACCTACGACGTCGTTGTCAGCCCAGGCGAGGACAAGGCCTATACTCTTGTCGGCGAGGCGATCGACCGCTCGGGTATGGCGCGTGCCACGCTCGCGCCGCGCGCCGGCATGGCTGGCGAGGTGCCTCCCTTACGCAAACGGCCGCTCGCCGACATGAAGGACATGGGCATGGACATGTCCTCGATGCCGGGCATGGAAGGCATGGACATGTCGGGCGGCGCTATGCGGGGCGTCGATCCGACGGCCGAGAAGAACGCGTCCGCGCGCCTCGCGACCGGCGCGGCGGCAGCGATGGCGACCATGGACAACAGCGCCATGGCGGGCATGGACCATTCGGGGATGGATCATTCCGCGATGAGCGGGATGGATCATGGATCGATGGCCGGCATGGACCACGGCGCGATGGGCGCCGATGGCCAGATGGCGGGCATGGATCATGGCGGGCACGCGATGGGTTCGATGAAGATGCGCGACTTCTCGAACGCGCCGCAGGTGAAGCGCGATCCGAGCGTCCAGACCATCTCGCCGATGCCCGTCGACCGCACCGGCGAGCCCGGCCAGGGCCTCACCGACGTCGGCCACAAGGTGCTCGTCTACAAGGATCTGATGGCGCTCGAGCGCAATCCAGACGTGCGCGCGCCGAGCCGCAGCATCGACATCCACCTCACCGGCAACATGGAGCGGTTCATGTGGTCGTTCGACGGCGAGAAAATGTCGGACCATCACGAGCCGATCCCGTTCATCGAAGGCGAGCGGGTGCGCGTCAATCTCATCAACGACACGATGATGGGGCATCCGATCCATATTCACGGGCATTTTTTCGAGCTGGTGACGGGGCATGGCGATCACAGCCCACGCAAGCATACGGTGATCGTCCAGCCCGGCGGCAAGGTGAGCTGGGACTTCACCGCCGACGCGGTCGGGGACTGGGCCTTCCACTGCCATCTCCTCTACCACATGCATGCAGGGATGATGCGGGTCGTGAGCGTGCGTCCGAAGGGAGACGCGCAATGACCCGCATCCTCACGCCGCTGGTGAGCGCGATCGCCCTTCTCGCCGCCGCACCCGCCTTTGCCCAGGATCATTCGATGCACGACATGCCCGGCATGGCGCCGCCGGGCGGGGCGCGGCCGGCGCAGGAGAAAAAGGAGGACAAGGCCGCCGCGCCGCGCCCCAAGCCCACTGCCAGGCCGCGCGCTCAGAAGCCAGCGCCGGACACCATGCCGGCAATGGACCATTCGCAGCACCAGACCACTCCCGCGGCGCAAGCAAATGCGGCCGGTCAGCCGCAATCCACGTCTCCCGCAATGCCGGAGATGCCGGGCATGGACCACTCCCAGCATCAGGACGGCGCGATGCCCGACATGCCCGGGATGGACCATGCGCAGCATGGCGAGACAGCGACGCCGGGAACGCCCGCCATGCCCGGCATGCAAATGACCGGCACCGCACTTCCGGCCGGCAATGCGCCCCCGCCGCCGCCCCCAGGCGACCACTTCGCCGATCGGGATTTTCCCGGCGGCGAGATGGCGCGCTCGCGCGACATCATGATGAAGGACAGCGGCGGCAACAATTTCGGGCAGGTGCTGCTCAACCTGTTCGAGTATCAGGCGCATAGCGGCCGCGATGGCTATCGCTGGGATGGCGAAGGCTTTTACGGCGGCGACATCAACCGCCTCTGGCTCAAGAGCGAGGGCGAAGGCGAGTTCGGCCGCGGCATCGACAGCGCCGAGGTGCAGGTGCTCTACAGCCGGGCCATCGACCCCTATTTCAATCTTCAGGGCGGTATCCGCCAGGACTTCGGCCGCGGGCCCGACCGCACCTACGCGACGATCGGCGTCGAGGGCCTGGCTCCTGGCATGTTCGAGGTCGAAGGCGCGCTGTTCCTCTCGACCAAGGGCGATGTTCTGGGCCGGGTCGAGGGCTATTACGACCAGCGCATCACCCAGCGCCTGATCTTGCAGCCGCGCGCCGAGGTCAATTTCGCCGCGCAGGATATTCCGGAGAACGACATCGGTTCGGGGCTGGTCAACATAGAGCTCGGCGCGCGCCTGCGCTACGAATTCAGCCGCCAGTTCGCACCTTACATCGGCGTTTCCTATCTGCGCAAAGCCGGAGACACGGCGCGGCTGTCGAGGCTTGCGGGCGAGGACGTCCATGCCACCAGCTTCGTCGCCGGCGTTCGCTTCTGGTTTTAGCATCAGGACGGCTGATGGCGGGGGCGAACAAGAGAGCGGGGCGTTACACTCATACCCAGGTCGGCCGGCGCCGAGCGAAGGAGATACGCCATGGACCATTCGTCCCACATGAACACCCGGAAGATGGGTGCCTATTGGAGCCTTGCCGTTCAGACCGTCATCAGCGGCGTCATCATGTATCTGGTGATGTTCGTCATGATCGACGGGCTCGACAGCTTCTACAACAACCTCAACATGCTCTACATGACGCTGATGATGGTCGCACCGATGGTGGTGCTGATGATCCTCGCCATGGGGCACATGTTCGCGTCGAAGGCCGCCAACATCGCGCTGATCGCCGCGTCGCTGGTCGCCTTCTTCGGCAGCTTTGCACTCATCCGCACCCAGACCACGATCGGCGACACGGCCTTTCTGCGCTCGATGATCCCGCATCATTCCGGGGCGATCCTGATGTGCCAGGAAGCAAAGCTCAGCGATCCGGAAGTCATCCGGCTTTGCGAAGCGATCAAGCGCTCGCAGCGGCAGGAAATCGACGAGATGAAGGCCATACTCGCGCGGCGCTGAGTGGCACGGTCGGGCTACGCCCGGATACGTGCGCCCGGCCAGGTATGTGAGCCGGCCGATGGTCGACACGAGGCGCGGGGCGGACGAGATTGCCAGGGAGGTGGTGCGGCTTGCGCCGTTGTTCCTGCGACAGGCTGGCGGCCATGTCCTGACGCTGCTCGATCCTGCCGGGATCGTGCTGAGCTATAATGAAGAAGGCGAGCGTGCCGAATGCTGGCCCCTCGATCGCGTCCTGGGACAGCCCCATGACCTGTTCTACCCGCCCGACGAGATTGCGGCCGGCCGCCCGTGCGCAGACCTGGCGGCCGCCCTTCACGAAGGCACGCTGGAGCGCGAAGCGTGGCGGGTCTGCGAGAACGGAGCGGAGTATCTCGCGCGCCTGACGATCAGCGCCCTGTTCGAAGGCGACGCACATCGAGGCTTTGCCTGCATCAGTCGCGATGTCACCGACGAGGCGGCGGTCCGGGCGTCAATCGAGACCCGCGAGCAGCATCTCCAGTCGATCCTGGCGACCGTCCCCGATGCGATGATCATCATCGACGAGACCGGCGACATCACGTCGTTCAGCGCGGCCGCCCAACGCCTGTTCGGCTATTCGGAAACCGAGCTCGTCGGCCGCAACGTCTCCTGCCTGATGCCCCAGCCCGATCGCGACCGGCATGACGAATATATCGCGCATTATCTCCAGACCGGCGAGCGCCGGATCATCGGCCTCGGCCGCGTCGTGGTCGGCCAGCGCCGCGACGGCTCGACCTTCCCGATGCAGCTGTCGGTTGGCGAGGCCGGTGAAGACGGGCAGCGGTTGTTCACCGGCTTCATCCGGGATCTCACCGCCAAGGAGCAGGATGAGCTCAGGCTCAAGGAACTGCAGGCAGAGCTGGTCCA
This sequence comes from Sphingomonas panaciterrae, assembly GCF_036890205.1. Lineage (NCBI taxonomy): Bacteria > Pseudomonadati > Pseudomonadota > Alphaproteobacteria > Sphingomonadales > Sphingomonadaceae > Sphingomonas > Sphingomonas panaciterrae. The sequence continues at coordinate 62,905 of NZ_JAKNQR010000010.1, read as the reverse complement.
TGTCTCCCGGCTGAGCGCGATGGGCACGATGGCCTCGACCCTCGCGCATGAGCTCAACCAGCCGCTTGCCGCGGTCGCGCTCTATCTCGAGACGATCCGCGACATGCTCGACGAGCGGGACGACGAACCCTTCGTGTCGCTACGGTCGGTGATGGATGATGCGGCACAGGAAACGCTGCGGGCCGGCCATATCGTCCGGCGCCTGCGCGATTTCGTCGCCCGCGGCGAGGTCGACAAGAGCCTCCACGATCTGCCGCAGGTTGTCGCCGAGGCGAGCGAGCTCGCGCTGGTCGGTGCACGCGAGCGCGGCATCCGCAGCTTCTTCGCGGTCGATCCCGCCGCGACGCCGGTTCTCGTCGACAGGGTGCAGATCCAGCAGGTGCTGGTCAACCTGATGCGCAACGCCATCGAGGCGATGGCGGCGTGTCCGGTTCGCGACCTCAAGGTGGCGACCAGGTTGCGCCCTGACGGGCTGATCGAGGTGACCGTGGAGGATACCGGCCCCGGCATCGCCGACGAGGTCCGGGAGCAGCTCTTCACGGCGTTCAAGTCGACAAAGGCCGACGGCATGGGCCTCGGCCTTTCGATCTGCCGGACCATCATCGAAGCGCATGGGGGCCGTATCTGGATGGAGCGCCCCGACCGCGGCGGCGCGCGCTTTCATTTTACCTTGATCCATGCGCGGGCGGAGGAGGAACATGGGGGATAGACGCGTCATCCATCTGGTCGACGACGAGGAGAGCATCCGCAAGGCGGCGAGCTTTGCGCTCAAGACCGCGGGCTACGACGTCGTGACCTATGCCTCGGGCGTGGAGTTTCTCAAGGAGGCGAAGTCGGCGGCCGTCGGCTGCGTCATCCTCGACGTGCGCATGCCCGAGATGGACGGTCTCGAGATTCAGGCCGCCATGGCAGCACGCGGGGTCAATATGCCGGTCATCGTCCTGACCGGCCATGGCGACGTGTCGGTTGCGGTGCAGGCCATGAAAGGCGGCGCGGTCGACTTTCTCGAGAAGCCCTTCGAGAAAGCCGCCCTGCTCGGCGCCGTCAGCCGCGCGTTCGCGCGTCTCGACGATGTCGACCTTCGCACTCTGGAAACCTCTGAAGCCGGCGTGCGGGTCGCTGCACTGACGCCCCGGGAGCGTGAAGTGCTGGAAGGGCTGGCGAACGGCCTGCCCAATAAGACGATCGCCTATGACCTGGGCTGTTCATCGCGAACGGTCGAGGTCCATCGCGCGAGCCTGATGGCCAAGCTCGAGGTCCGCAATTTGTCCGAAGCCCTGCGGATCGCCTTTGCCGCGGGCATGGGCCGCAAGCCGAAGTGACTGCGACCTCTACGTAGCGACGGGACGAGGCGCGATATGCGATCGATGGTGCAATCGTCACACGGGTGTCCGCTTCTCGCAATGCCATCGGTCCGTTCCACTCAGCATGATGGCAGATACACCATCCTCGTCTCCGACGACGATCCCGGCGTGCGGCGTGGCCTCCAGCTGCTGCTGAGATCGCGCGGCTATGCCGTGTGGGGATATACGACCGGCCACGCGCTGTTGGCCGACCCCCGCGCGAAGGAGGCAGACTGCGTCATCCTCGACTATCGCATGCCCGACATCGACGGATTCGCGATGCTGCGTCACCTTCGCGAGATCGGATGGTCGGGACGCGCGATCATGATCTCAGGCTTTCATGACACGCTGCTGGCCTCGCGGGCCGCTGAGGCGGGCTTCGATCATGTTCTCGCAAAGCCGCTGATCGGCAGGGCTTTGCTCGAAGCGTTGGACCGGCACCGCATCGAGACGCTTCGAAAGCATTGAATTGTGGCGGCCGGCCCCCGGCAGCCTCAGCCCGGCGCGATGTGGAAAGCCGATCTGCGCCGTCAAAGCCAGTGGCTACGTTTGAACCGGATGTAGAGCCCAATGCAGACCGCAGCGATGACGCCGAGGATGACGAAATATCCCCATTGCGTCTTCAGTTCGGGCATATTCTCGAAATTCATGCCGTAGATTCCGGCAATCGCGGTAGGCACCGCGAGGATCGCAGCCCGGGCGGCAAGCTAACGGGTGATCGCACCTTGGCGCTGCTGTTCGAGCAGGTGACTCGCCTCGAACACCGAGATCAGGATGTCGCGGATGCCGGTGATGGCGCTCTCAACCCTGAGCATGTGATCGTCGAGCTTCGAAATCTGGTGGCCGTTGTCGGCACCTTCCATGGCAAGCGGGTGAAGGCCGTAATTCCCGGCGATGTCGGCAAGTTCTGTTTCGCTGGGCTGGGACATTTTGATCCACACGAAGTCATCCTTGCCGACGTGCTCGCACGCCGGATCGATCAGGGTCGCCGGCCGTAGCCGTTTGCCATTGTGACAAAGAACGGCGGCGGCGACCGGAAGCCGTGTGCCTCGCCTATTGAGACGCGCGCACAAACACTCGTCATTCTTCAAGCCCAATCGCAGGAAGAAGAAGGCGGCGCGCAGCAATTCGAGCGAGAGCTTATAGAAAATGCGGCGGAGCGTTGGGTTTCGCAGAAGGCCGCTCCCGTTCATGACGCGCGTGGCTGGGCGGCGCGCTGCCACATCAAGGGCACGCAGACTGCGAAGGTCTGCGCACCCTTGATTGGCGACCGCGAGGGTTTTCCTCTCTTGCGATGGTACCAAGCGATTGCCCGTGTGGCGCCTCTGCAATCGTGTCGGATGACTATACCTAAGTATCGGATAACGGCGCTGACGACAGGGTTGCCGGGCCCCGGTGAGGCGCGTCGCACCGCGCGGAGACGAAAGCTGGAAGACGGAAAAGCTCAACTGTCGAAAGCGACCGAGCGCGCGAGCGCTTCCTGGGACTGCAGAAAGGCGAGCCGCGATTGCAGCGCCGCCTGGACAACGCCGAAAGCGTCACCCCCCAGAGTCACGCGCAGCGGCGGATGGTCGCTGGTTGCGACATCAACGATCGCTTGCGCGATCTTTTGCGGGTCGAGCGTGTAGAGCTCGTTTCCGGCGGTCTCGAACATCTTGCGGATATGGCCGGCGGGCGTATCGCGATACGCGGCGATCTCGCTGGCGAATTGCAGATTGTGGCTGAAGCTGGTGCGCGCCCCGCCCGGCTCGATCAGTGTCACGAACAGGTTGAAGGGTTCAAGCTCCTGGCGGAGGCATTCGCTGAAGCCCTCCAGGCCCCATTTGGCCACATGATAGAGACTGCTCGTCGGAAGCGAGCCCTGACCACTAGCGCTGGAGATCTGGATGATCCGGCCGCTCCCGCGCAGCCGCATGGCGGGGACAAAGGCGCGGGTGATGTGGATGGGCGCCATGAGATTGAGCGCGATCTGGCCTTCGACCTCGGCGTCCGACATCTCTTCGGTGGCGCCGATCACGCCGCCGCCGGCGTTGTTGACCAGAATATCGACGGGTCGACGCGCCTGCGCCCGGGCCACGACCGCAGCAATATCGTCCTTGACCGTGACGTCGAGCGCTTCGACGCGCAGCTGGCTCGGATATTTCGCCGCGAGATCATCGAGGCTTTCGGGCTTGCGGGCCGTCGCGGTAAGGTCGTCGCCAGCGGCCAGGATCAGTTCGGCCAGATGGCGGCCGATGCCGCTGGACGCGCCCGTGAGAAACCAGTGATTGGACATATGTTACTCCATATATTACCAACTGGTAGGTAACTTGAAACCTGGAATGCGTCAATGCTTGGAGGTGTGATGAAGCAACGAACCCGGCGGAATGCCGCACAGAGCCGCGAGACGCTCCTGGCTGCAGCGACCGAGGAGTTCGCGTCCCATGGGCTGGCGGGCGCGCGGATCGACCGGATTGCGCAGGCGGCGGGTATCAGCAAGCCGATGCTCTACACCTATTTCGGGGACAAGGAGGCGCTCTTCGATGCCGCGCTGACGCAGGAAGTGATGGACGCGGCGCAGGCCGATCGCTTCGATCCCAATGATCTTGAGGGTTATGCGGGGCGCACCTATGACTTGCTGGTCGAACGCCCGCGCCTGTGGAGGCTGCTGACCTGGCATCATTTGGAGCGTGGCCAGGATGTTCTGATGCTCCCGGCCGGCGAGGTCCTTCTCGGGGAGAAGCTGGACGGGATCGCAGCGGCGCAGGCCGAGGGGCGGATCGTCGCCGACTTCACGCCCCTGGATGTCGTCCGGCTTGTCGCCGCCCTCACCCAGCTCTGGTGCATGACCGGAGCTGCACGCGACGCTGCCGAGCACGCGGCGCGCCGGGCGACGATCATGCGGGCGGTGGGGCGACTGCTGCGCGTGTGATCGTGCGAGGCGCGAGCTGCACGCCCGCGCGCCGACCGGGACACAGCAAGCATTTTTCGCAACCTGCCGTACTGCCCAGCGGCAAAATCAGGGCGGCTCATGCACAAGCCGGCCCGTCGGCTCCGCGGATGCGATCGACGTTCGAGGACTGCGCCGCCACTGCCGAACCGGATTGGATCATCGCCAAGTGACCCAGTGGCTGCGCGACGATCTCAGGTCGCCGGACTCGTCGCACGACGTTTCGTCAGGAGTCGTTTCATCTGCCTCAAAAGGCGAACCTGCGGCTCAATCCGGAAGAAGGCGCGACACATCCAGGAAACGAGGATCAAATGCGGTCCGCATCGGTATTACTTTCCCTGGCGCGTGCAAGCTCAGCAAAGGACTAATGTTCCCGGAGCATCTCTAGCGCTATACCTAGGTATATCACGCCGACACCAATAACATGTGATCATGCCGCCTCGCATTCTTGCCGGCCAAATGTCCCGATCATCAAATCGAAGCGTGCGAGGCTGTATTACGATATGATATTCTATCTTCTATCTCAGCAGCTTTGCAAATGAGCGCTCGCAAAAATATCTCTTCAGTCATGAGGGTTCGACGTCTGGCGTGCGTATTATAGCTATATCTATATCTAAATTTCACGAGAATAAGGTATTGGAAAAACAGGAAAAATACTGTTTACCTGTATATACAACTGATGTTGTCTGTGGCTGTTCTAAAACGTCAGGGGGATTGCACATGACCATCAGGATGGCCCTGCTCGGCAGCGCCGCCATCGTCGCGGGCTACGCCGCGCCGGCTCTCGCTCAGGCCGATCCGACACCGCAGCCAAAAGCACAAGTCCTGGGGGATGACAGCGACATCGTCGTTACCGGCTCACGAATCCGTCGGCAGGATCTGGCCGGGGTTGGACCGGCCACCGTGGTCACCGCCGAGCAGATCCAAAATACCGGCATCGTCAATATCGAAACCGCCTTGCAGCGTTTGCCGGCCAATGCCGGCTTCGCGGGCAACCAGACATCGGCCTACTGGACCAACAACGGTTATGGCACTGCTCAGGTCAATCTGCGCGGCCTCGGCATCAAGCGCACACTCGTGCTCCTCAACGGCCGACGCCTCGTCGCGGGCGGCACCGGCGCCAATTCCTCACCCGATCTCAACATGATCCCGGTCGTGGCGCTGGCACGCACCGATGTCCTCAAGGATGGCGCGTCCGCTATCTACGGGGCCGATGCCATGGCCGGCGTGGTCAACCTTGTCACGCGCACCGATTATGAAGGCCTGGGTCTCAGCGTCCGACAAGGCATTACCGAGCGCGGCGACGGCTCCGATCTCACCGCGGACCTACTTTGGGGCATTCGCAACGATCGTGGCGGGTTCATGGCAGCAGTCACCTACCAGAAGACCAGCGCCGTCAACATGGCCTCGCGTGCGCCCTGCTCGCTCGCTGAAACGACGCCGGGCTCGCTGAGCTGCGTCAACAGCGCCTCGACGATCGGCGGACGCGCGGTGCTGCCCAACGGCCAACAGATCAACTTCAACCAGGTACCCGGAGGGAACGGGAACTTCTACGAGCCTTACAGTCCCGCCAAGCACAACTTCAACTCGAACCCGTTTCTCAATGCGGTCAGCCCAGTCGAGCGCGTCAGCACGGCCTTCTTCGCGGACTATGCGCTGACCGACGGTATCCAGGCGTTCGGCGAGTTCCTCTATACGTTCCGCAAGTCGAATCAGATCGCGACACCCGGCACGCTGCGCAATCTCTCGATACCAGCCAGCAATCCGACCAATCCGACCGGCCAGAACCTGGTCCTGGCCCAGCGCCGCCTCGCCGAACCCGGCGCGCGCCACTTCTTCCAGGAGACCGATACCTGGCAAGGCACCTTCGGGCTGCGCGGCAAGCTGGCGAACGACTGGGCCTGGGAAGTCGCGGGCAGCTTCGGGCGTAACACGGCCGTCGACGGCTCGACCAACATCGCCAATCTCGAGCGCGTCGCGAACACGCTCGACAGGAGCAAATGCTCCAGCACGGCGGGCGCGGCCATCCCCTGCGGTGACTATCTTGGGTTCGGAGACCTGACACCTCAGGTTCTGGATTATATTCTGTTCACCTCGCGCGATCGCGGAGGCAACGAACTCGGCACGGTCACGGCTGACCTCAACGGCGATCTCTTCTCCCTTCCAGCCGGCGCGGTGTCCTTCGCCACCGGCGTGGTCTATCGGCGCGAAAAAGGCTGGCGCGATCCCGACCCGTTGACGGTGCTCGGCGTGGCGAACGTCAATCAGCAGGATCCTATTTCGGGCTCGAGCACCGCCAAGGAAGCCTATCTCGAGCTATCGGTGCCGGTGCTTGCCAACACAGCTTTCGCCAAGGCGCTCACGCTCGATGGCGCAGTCCGCTACTCAGACTATAATCTCTTCGGGAGCGACTGGAATTACAAGCTCAGTGCCGACTGGGTAGTCAATGACAGCATCCGTCTGCGCGGCACTTATGGGACGGGCTTTCGCATTCCCAACGTGCCGGAGCTTTTCGGCGGCGTCTCGGAAGGCAATCTGACCACGACCGATCCCTGCTCGCGCTACACCTCCAGCGGCAACGTGACCTTGATCGCCAATTGTCAGGCGTCCGGTGTGCCGGCCAACTATACGCAGCTCGGCACCACGATCCTCACCACAGTGGGCGGTAACCAGAGCCTTCGGCCCGAAAGCTCCACGACCTGGACCGTTGGTACGGTGATATCGCCGCGCGGCATCATCCCAGGGTTGTCGCTGACGGCAGACTGGTTCGACATCAAGATCAAGGACGCGATCCGGGCCATTCCCGGCTCGACCAAGCTCGCAGTCTGCTATGCGAGCCAGAACCTGTCGCACCCGTTCTGCAGCGACTTTACGCGCAGCGCGCTGACCGGCGAGGTCACTTACCTCTCCGCCCAGCCCATCAACACCGGCCGCGAGGAGATGAATGGTCTCGATCTGGGTCTGGTGTACAGTGGTGCGGTGGGCGAGGTGAAGATCTCCTTGGATCTCAACATGACCTATCTCAACAAATATGTCGTAAACCCCTTCCCCGGCGGCGCGCCGATCTATTTCGACGGGTTTATCGGGGGCGGCAATGGCGGCTATCCGAAATGGCGTGGTTATGGCGTGCTGACGGCGGAAAAGGACGGCATCAGCGCGACCTGGTCGACACAATGGATCGGCAAGGCGACCGACTTCAACGCATCGGCCGGCGACATCGGCTACCGCACGCCGAACGTCTTCTACCACAATCTTCAGCTTGCCTTCGCGATCGACGAGAAGACACGTTTCCAGATCGGGGCCGATAATCTGTTCGACCGCAAGGCGCCCTATATCCAGAGCTTCACCGATGCCAACACCGACACGATGACCTATGATCTGCTCGGACGGCGCTTCTACGCCGGCTTCCGAACCGCGTTCTGAAGGGCAGCACATGGCAATTCGCTGGCCTTTGGTCATCCGCCGGACGCACAAGTGGCTGGCCCTGATCGTCGGCGTCCAGGTTCTGCTCTGGACGCTGACCGGCTTCTATATGGTGGCCGTCCATATCGACATCATCCATGGCGACGATCTGGTCCGCCCACCGGTCGTCGCCCCCATCGACCTTGCGAGCTTCGTCCCGCCGGCGCGGATTGTTCAATCGGCTCCCGACGCGTCCGAGATCCGCCTGCAACGGTTCATGGATCAGCCCGTCTGGCGCGCGCAAACCTCGGGTGGTCCAAGACTCTTCGATGCAGGTTCGGGACAGCCCATCCCCGATTTGAGCGAGGCACAAATCCGCGCCGCCGCTCGGCGCATCTACAGCGGCACCGGGGACATCGTCGCAGCCCGGCTGCTGACGACGGCGCCACTGGAAATGCAGGCGCGCAAGCCTCCCTATTGGCAGGTCGAATTCGATGCCTGGAACCGGCCAACCCTGTATCTCTCTCCGCAGACCGGTGAGCTGATCTCGCGCCGCCATGCGCTGTGGCGCGTGTTCGATTTCGCGTGGATGCTGCACATCATGGACTATGACGATCGCTCCGACGTCAACAATCCGCTGCTGCGCGTGGCGACCTGGAGTGCCCTTGCCATGGCGCTGGCCGGGGCTTGGCTGCTGCTTTGGTCGTTCCCGCGGCGCAGGAAGAAGAAGGCATGAAGAAAATCCGGTTCACCCCGCTCTTTTTTCGGCGCATCCACAAATGGGTCGGCCTGATCCTGGGCGTGCAGTTTCTCCTTTGGGCTCTGAGCGGCTCGATGATGGCCTTGCTCGATCAGGAGAAGGTCGGCGGACACAGTGCGCAGGCCAGCCATCAGCACGCCCTACCTGCCGGTGACTATATTGCGCCGGCAAAGCTCGCTCTTGATGGTCCCGTGCTCGGCATCGCCTTGCGGTCCCTTGCCACACGCCCCGTCTACGAGCTTCGATCCACCACGGGCACGCGGCTAATCGACGCGACGAGCGGCGCCCCGGTTCGGGTCGACGAGCAGGTCGCGCGCGACGTCGCGACGATGGTGAATGAAGCACCGATCCGCAAGGCAACGTTGCTCGCCGAACCGAATGTGGAAGCGCGCGAGCACGAAGGCACCATGTGGCGACTGGATTTCGCGGACGCAGAGAACAGCAGCGCCTACATCTCCGCCGACACCGGCCGATTCCTGGTCATGCGCGGCGACACATGGCGCACCTGGGATTTCTTCTGGATGCTCCACAATATGGACTATGTGAACCGCACCAGCTTCAATCACCCGCTGATCGTCTTCGTTGCGTTCGGTACTTTGTGGCTGTCGGGGACGGGCTTCTACCTGCTGTTTAAGAGCTTCAGTCGCGCCGACGTGCGATGGTTGCGGCGCAGGCGCAAATCGGCCGTCAAGTTGGGCGCGGGCTGATCGCTAGGTCCCAACAGAAAAAGCCGCCGATAGCTCGAACCGATTGCCCGGGTGCGTGAGCCAAGCGTGCGATACGAGACGTCCGCGACTCCAGGTTCTGCGCGTCATCATTAGCACTGGTTCTCCTTCAGCGAGGCCCAGCATTGTTCGCATGGCTGTATCCGGCATCGCCGCGCACACCCGGTGCTCTACTCGCTCGAGCGGGGCAACACGTGTCAGATATTCATTCGGCGTCGAGGCGCTGAAATCCCTCTCTCCGTAGCGTGGCGCAGCAGATGCCAGCACAAAGCGCTCCTCGACCTGAATTGGGAATTCGGTCTCGTGATGGACGATAAGCGAATGGAAGAGGCGCGTGCCCAAGCCGACTTCCAGCAGAGCTGCCCTTTCCGCATCAGCCCGTATCTCGATATTATAAATGACGCGCGCGCGATAGGCGTGGCCCCTGCCGCGCACCTCCTCCGCGATGTTGCGGATCTCGATCAGCTGCCCGATCGGCCGGGGCTCGGCGACAAAGCTGCCCCGCCCCGCCCGCCGTACCACGACACCGGCCGATTGCAGTTCCCGCAACGCCCGGTTTGCGGTCATGCGCGAGACTTTGAACGTCTCGACGAGCTCGGCCTCTGACGGCGTCTGGTCGCCGGGCTTCAGGCGACCTTCCCGGATGTCCTCGAAAATGCTGTCTTTGATCGCCACATAGCGAGGTTGCTTCTCCGCACCGGCAGCGTCGACCGCGGGTTCGCCCACAGAAGCAGCTTTCGTCCGGGGAGCGGATGCGCGGCTATGGGGGCGAGCGGGAGCATGCATCAAATGACTATACAGGTGGGGGCGAGCAAGTCCCAGTCATTCAAACAGGAAATCACCAGCGAGAGCCGAGGCGTGCGTGATCAATGCCGCGCGAAGACCTTCTGGCCCGAACTGCCGAACGACACCACCGCATAGGGTTGGCGGGCGGCGCCTGCCACTTCCATGCCCTCCGAGCCGATCGGCATCCCCGCCACCGCAATGCCTCTGACGCCTACGGGACGGGTTGCCAGCAGGCGCTTGATATCGGCGACCGGGACATGGCCCTCGATCAGATAGCCATCAACCATCGCGCTGTGGCAGGATGCCAGCGTGCCCGGCATGCCGGCCCTCCGCTGAAGCGCCCCGCGCGACGCATCGTCGCGCATGACGACCGTGCGGCCCAGCTTCGCGCGAAGCGCCTGGGCCCACTTCTCACAGCATCCACAACCCGGGTCCCGGTGGACGACGACATCATTCGCCGCAAGCGCTGCGCCGGGCAGGGCGAGGAACAGCAAGGCGGCAGAAAGACGGGTCTTCATGAACGGCTCCCGGAAGCATGCGATAGGGTTCCTAATGATCTATACGCATTGATGCCCCCTACCCCTCATCACGCTGAAGATTTCACGATGGCGCGCGGCCTCCAGGCGAGCGGCAAGGACACAAGCAGCGCCAGCGACAGACCACCAATCCCCCACAAGACTAAGTGCTGCGCCCCGGGAGCGACGACGGCGATCGCCAGCGGCGCGAGCGCCTGCCCGATGCTGGCGGCGGAATGCTGGAGACCGAGCTTCAGACCCGAAGGGGCTGCCGCACCGCTGATCCAGAAGCTGGTGACCAATCGAAGGGTTGCCGAGCTCCAGCCGGCAGCAACGATGATCCCACTGAGTTCGGCCATGCTCGCGGCGACAGGGAACAGGAAGAGCGCCGCAGCCAGCAGGCCGAGCGTCAGCCCCGCAAGCCGCCTCGGCATGGTCACCAGCCAATCGAGCCTCGCATGGAAGATCTGTGCTGCCAGCATGCCCAATCCGCAGAGACTGAGCATCCAGGCGATCTCTTCGCGGCTCAGCGAAATGACGCTCCGCGTCACCAGGAGATTGACATGCATCGCCGCCAGCCCGCCGCCCGCGACGATCGTGACGAAAAGCAGGATCAGCGTCGCGCCGAGCGTCGGCGCGGGCAGGTCTCCGCCATCGATGCAAGGTGCACACCAGCGCGGCAGACGCACGGCGCAAAGCGCCGCCCCGACGGCACCGATGCCGAAAGCGAGGATCATGAGGGGAGCGCGGGGCAGGATCGCGGCCGAGACCTCCGCCACCAGCGGACCGGCGAGATCGCCCAGAAACAAGAAGGCGGTCAGCCAGGTGAAGCGCCGCGCCTGGTCCGCGCGCTCGTTTGCGGCAAAGCTCGCGCAGAGCAAGCCCAACGGTATGATGGCGGCCGACGCCATCCCCGCCACCAGGCGCAATGCATAAAGCTCAGGCAGCCCGACGAGGCCGATCGGCGCGGTCACCAGGGCGAGGATGACCAGCGCTGCGCGCAACATCGCCCGATAGTCGACCCGGTCCGCGATCCAGCCCCAGAGCGGCGCCGCCAGCAAGGCTGCCAGGGGATGGACCGCGGTCAGGCTCGCGACATGAAAATCATGAGCGCTTGACGATAGCGCGCCACGAGCCGGGTCGACCAGTGCCGGAAGGAAGGCGAGAATGGCCGTCTGTCCCGCCGACGCCGCAGCCGCCGCGAGCAACAAGACGAAAAAGGAGGCCGGCCAGCGACCGTTGGCTTGCGATCCAGCCTTGTCACGCGGCGCGTTCGCGGTCGACCCCTCGAGTGGCCATCCGCGGATCACCACCAGGCGCGCAAGCCGATCACCAGCCTGTGTTCGGAAGGCCCTTCCCCGCGCAGGCGACGGAAATCGGCCGTGCCGTCAAATGCGCGCTCCCAGACGAAGCCGATATAGGGCGCGAACTTGCGCGACACCTCGTAGCGCAACCGTCCGCTCAGCTCGACATTGCTGAAGCCGCTGCCGAGCTGCCGATCGCTCGACCGCTTCGAATAGATATTGGTCTCCACCTGCGGCGTAAGGATCAACCGATTGGTGAACAAGACCTCATAGGACGCCTTGGCGCGCGCCGCGAGACGCCCATCGGTTCCTACATAGCCGGTGAGCTGGACGTCGAACCAATAGGGCGCCAGTCCCTCGACGCCGGCGGCCAGCCAGGTGGTCGCACCCTTGCCGAGATCCTGCCTGACCCCGAGCAGCGTGCCCCAGAACGGGTTCTTGCTGTGCCACCACAGCGCCTCGACGCTGCTCTCCGGATCGAGACGTTGGTCGCGGGAGTTCTTGAGCCCCTGGCTGCGCAGCCAGAGCTTGTCATTGTCCTGACCCTTGGTGACGAGCACGGTCCAGCCCACGCCCTGACCCTCGTTGCCGCTGGTGAACTCAAGCTCATCGACAAGTATCTTGGGGATTGAGAGCTTGTCGGCCATCTCATAGCCCGGCAGCGTCGAGTTGCGGTAGCCGTCGGCATAATCGTCCGAGTTGCGCGCGTCCGGCGGGGCCTGGCCGCCCTGCATCGAGCCCATGTCCATCGTGGCGCCGTTACCGGACGCCTTCGTGTCGGTCATATCCATGCCCGGCATGTCCATGCCCGCATGGTCCTGAGAGCCTTGCGCGGAAGGGGTGTGCTGAGCGGGAGTGGCCGTTTGGGCAGGGGTGGCGGCGGGCGACGGGGGCGAGGCATCCTGCGCGAGGGCGGGAGCCGTGATCGCCGGCGCCAGGAAGAGGGCAGCGCCAAGAGCGATGCCGCGCGAGGGGAAAATCCGGATCATGCGACCACCACCTCCCGGAACATGCCGGCCGCCATGTGATAGAGCAGATGGCAGTGGAAGGCCCATCGGCCCATGGCGTCGGCGGTGACGCGGAAGCTCACCCGCTGGGCGGGCTGGACCACGACCGTATGCTTGCGGACCTGGAAGGCGCCGTCCGGGCCTTCGACATCGCTCCACATGCCGTGCAGATGCATCGGATGCGCCATCATCGTGTCGTTGACGAAGGTGACGCGCAGCCGCTCGTTTGGCTTGAAATGAAGCGGCCTGGAATCGTTGAGCTTGATGCCGTCGAGCGACCAGATGAACCGTTCCATATTGCCCGTCAGATGCAGCTCGATGTCGCGCTCGGGCTCGCGCGGGTCGGGATCGCCGCCCGGCGTGCGCAGATCGGCCAGCGTCAGCACGCGCCAGCCGCGCCCGCGCAGCCCGGCGCCGGGATCGTCGAGATTGGTGCGCGGATAGTCGACGCGCATGTCGGTATTGGCGCCATATTCGGTGCGGGCGTGCCGTGCCCTGGCCGGCATCTCGGTCATGCCGTGCCCGGCATGCGCGTCGCCTCCCATTGCGCCCATCGTCGCCATCGCGCCCATCATGTCGACCGGCTCGAGCCAGGTCCGGGCATCGAGCGGCGGCACGGCTGCCGCCATGCCCGGGGCCGGTGCGATCGTGCCACGCGCATAGCCGCTCCGATCGATCGCCTGCGCGAAGATGGTGCGGGCGCCGCCCTCGGGCATGGTGAACTCGACGTCGTAGGTCTCGCCCGGGCCGATCCGGAATTCCTCGACCGTGACCGGCTCGACCGGCTGCCCGTCGGTCGATACGACCGTCAGCTCGACCCCGGGGATCCGCACGTCGAAGAACGTCGCCGTCCCCGCGCCGACGAAGCGCAGGCGCACGCGCTCGCCGGGCGCGGCGATACCGGTCCAGTTGCCGGCGGGCGGCGCGCCGTTCATCAGATAGGTGTAGGTCGCGGCAGAGACATCGCTGTAGTCGGTCGGGTTCATCCGCGAGCTGTTCCACATCCGCCGCCGCTCGAGCGCCTTGCCCAAGCCCATGGTGCCGACATCCTTGAGGAAATCGCCGGCGGTCGGCTGCGCAAAATTATAGTAGCTGCTCTGCTTCTTGAGATTGAGGAAGATCTGCAGCGGCGGCTCGTCCGACCAGTCGCTGAGCACGATGCAATAGTCGCGATCGGGCGCCCGCGCCGTCGGCACCTGTTTTGGCTCCACGATGATCGCTCCATAGAGTCCCGTCTGCTCGGCGAGCGTGTGAGCGTGATACCAGTAGGTTCCGCTCTGGCGGACCTCGAAGCGATAGGTGAAGGTCTCGCCCGGCGCGATGCCGGCAAAGCTGATGCCGGGCACGCCGTCCATCTCCGCCGGCACGATGATGCCGTGCCAATGGATGCTCGACATCTCCTTGAGGCCGTTGCGTACGCGCAGCGTGACCGTGTCGCCTTCGCGCAGGCGCAGGACCGGCGCGGGCACGCTGCCGTTCACGGCGGTCGCGATACGGCGTTTGCCGGTGAAGTTGACCGGCAGCTCGGCGATCTCGAGGTCGAACTCGGTCCCGCTCAGCTCAGCGGGCAAGGTTGGTGCGGATCGCGCGAGAAGCGCCGGGGCGAAACCGGCGACCGCGCCGCCGATCGCCAGCCCCTGGACGAAACGGCGCCGCGCGATCGGCCGGATATGTAAGGGAGACATGAACTGTACTTTCGCGAAGTCGGCTTCAGGCGAGGTCGAGGACGATCCGGCCCTCGATGTCGCCATGATGCATGCGGGAGAAGACGTCGTTGATGTTCTCCAGCTTGTCTGCATGGACCGTGGCCTTGACCTTGCCCTCGCCGGCGAACGCCAGTGCCTCGAGCAGATCGAGCCGCGTGCCGACGATCGAGCCGCGCACGGTAATGCCGTTCAGCACGGTGTCGAAGATCGACAACGGGAAGTCGCCCGGCGGCAGGCCGTTGAGCGCGACCGTGCCGCCGCGCCGGACCATGCCGAGCGCCTGCTGGAACGCCTTGGGCGAAACGGCGGTCACCAGCGCCCCGTGCGCGCCGCCAATGGCTTTCTTGAGCGCTGCCGAAGGGTCCTCGTTGCGCGCGTTGACCGTCAGTGTGGCGCCAAGGCGTGTAGCGAGGTCGAGCTTGCTATCGTCGATGTCGACCGCGGCCACATTGAGACCCATGGCTCGGGCATATTGCACCGCCATGTGGCCGAGCCCGCCAATGCCGGAGACGACCACCCACTCGCCGGGTCGGGCCTCGGTGGCCTTCAATCCCTTGTAGACGGTGACGCCCGCGCAGAGGATCGGCGCAATGTCGAGGAAGTCGACATTGTCGGGAAGGTGACCAACATAGTTGGGATCGGCGAGGACATATTCGGCAAAGCTGCCATTGACCGAATAGCCGGTGTTCTGCTGTTCGTGGCAAAGCGTCTCCCAGCCACCCAGGCAATGCACGCAGTGCCCGCAGGCGGTGTAGAGCCAGGGCACACCGACCCGGTCGCCTTCCTTCACATGGGTGACGCCGGCACCAACGGCGGCGACATGCCCGACGCCCTCATGGCCAGGAATGAAGGGCGGGTTGGGCTTGACCGGCCAGTCCCCTTCTGCCGCGTGCAGGTCGGTATGGCACACGCCGGTTGCCGCAATCTTGACCAGGACCTGCCCGGAGCCGACCGTCGGGATCGGCGCGTCCTCGATGACCAGGGGCTTGCCAAATTCGCGGACGACCGCCGCCTTCATGGTTTTCGCCATGTCCGTTTCTCCTTTTAAGCGGGGGGTCAGAATAGGCCGAGCGCGTGCTCGTCATAGGAGACGAGCAGATTCTTGGTCTGCTGATAATGATCGAGCATCATCCGGTGGTTTTCACGCCCGAAGCCCGATGCCTTGTATCCGCCGAAGGCGGCATGGGCGGGGTACTGATGATAGCAGTTGGTCCAGACCCGCCCGGCCTCGATCGCGCGGCCGAGCCGGTAGGCGGTGTTGCCGCTCCGGGTCCAGACGCCCGCGCCAAGACCGTAGGCGGTGTCATTGGCAAGTGCGATCGCCTCCTCGACCGTCTTGAACGTGGTGACCGACAGGACGGGACCGAAGATCTCCTCCTGGAAGATGCGCATGTGGTTCTGACCCACGAACACGGTCGGCTGCACGAAATAGCCCTGGTCGAGCGCACCGCCCGGCAGCGCCCTGGCGCCACCGACCAGACACTGCGCGCCCTCGGCCTTGCCGATATCGATATAGCCCAGGATCTTGTGGAGCTGGTCCTCCGACGCCTGCGCGCCGACCTGGACCGACGGGTCGAGCGGATCGCCCTGGCGGATCGCGGCGACGCGCGCCACGGCGCGCTCGATGAAGCGGTCGAAGATCGACTCATGGATCAGGGCGCGCGACGGGCAGGTACAGACCTCGCCCTTGTTGAAGGCGAACAAAGTAAAGCCTTCGAGCGCCTTGTCGAAGAAGGCATCGTCCTCGTCGAGCACGTCCGCCATGAAGATGTTGGGCGACTTGCCGCCAAGCTCCATCGTCTGGGGGATCAGATGGTCCGCCGCGGCGTGCATGATCTGCTTGCCGGTGACGGTCTCGCCGGTGAACGAGACCTTGGCGATGCGCGGATTGGCGGCGATCGCCTGGCCAACGGTCCGTCCCGGGCCGGTAACGACATTGAGCACGCCGGGCGGCAGGATGTCGGCGGTGAGCTCGGCGAACATCAGCAAGGTGAGCGGCGTCTGGGATGCGGGTTTGATGACGGTGCAGTTGCCCGCCGCCAGCGCCGGGGCGATCTTCCACGCCGCCATCAGCAGCGGGAAGTTCCACGGGATGATCTGGCCGACGACGCCGAGCGGCTCGCGGAAATGATAGGCGATGGTGTCCGCATCGATCGTCGAGATGCCGCCTTCCTCCGCCCGGATGCAGCCGGCGAAGTAGCGGAAATGGTCGATCGCGAGCGGCACGTCGGCAGCGCGCGTCTCGCGGATCGGCTTGCCATTGTCGATCGTCTCGGCAAGTGCCAGCAACTCCAGATTGTCTTCGAGCCGGTCGGCGACGCGATTGAGAATCCTGGCGCGTTCGGCGGGCGCGATCCTTGCCCATTGATCCTTGGCGGCGTGCGCCGCATCGAGCGCGCGCTCGACATCTTCCGGCGTCGACAGCGCGAACTCTGCGATCTGGGCGCCATTGATCGGGCTCGTGTCGGCGAAATACTCGCCGCCCGCAGGAGCGCTCCAGCGGCCTCCGATGAAATTATCATAGCGGTGTCGGAAGGAGGCCGCCGCGTTAATGGTCCCGATCGCCTTCTCGAACATAACCTGACTCCATCTCTATCGATGGCCTGACGGAGTAATCTCTTTGCCCGGGTGGCCTATAAGTAAGTTCCGCAGAAGGTAGTCTGGTATCGGGGTCGCGGGCTTGAGGGTCAGACACGCCAACAGAGCCGATGACTATTCATCGACTCCTGAACGTATTCGCGCACGCCTGATCGGAATTATGCCGAGACAGGCGTTACTCGGCCGAGTCTTCTTTTGGCGAGGGCGGCGCTTGGCATTCCAATTCTGGCGTTACGCCCGGACGCGCTTTAGGCTCACCCAATCGCCTTTCTGAAGCGTCCCGTCCCTCACGCGGAAATGAGCATAATGGTCGTCGAAAATCTGGTCGACTTCGACATGACCGACAAGACGGCGGTGGCGCGGCGTTGCGTGATAGACTTCGAGTATCTGCCCGATGTGCGCGCCATCGGCCTTACCCAGGCAGGCCACTGTGCCGCCCGCATCCATACGGACGATCTTGCCGCGCATGAACAAGCTATGGCCGATACCCTGTGCGAGGAGCGGCGTGCTGCCAAAGAGCAGAAAGCCAACAGCAGCACCGACGCCAAGATGTTTTCGCATCGCTGTTTCCTCTGTCAAGTCAGACGCTCGGACCCGGTTTTGAAAGCTGGGAGCACGGGGCGACGCTGGGCATCGTCAAAGAACTGGCCCGCCGCGGGGGAACGGCGGGCCCTCAGCCCCTGGGGTCTGTTCTCGGGGCTGGAAACCTCACATGTCGCTCATCGGCTTGTCGGCCATGGGCTTGGCGGTCTTCTTCTTCGCCGCCGGCTTGGCCTTCTTCATCGGCATCTTGCAGCAGCCACTCTTCGCCTTACCGGCCATGCCCGAGCCGTTCGATGCAGGCGAGCCGCCGGACATGCCGGCCATCCCCGACATGCCCTGTTGATCCTGCTGGGCCGGTTGCCCCTGCTGCTTCTGCGCGCCGGCCTGATGATCCTTCATCATCTGATCGTGCATCTGCTGCCCGCCATGATCCATGCCCTGCTGGTGGGCATGGGCCGGCGCAGCCTGCGCGGGCGCGGGCGTCGACTGGGCGAGAGCGGTGCCGGCGGCGAAGGTTAGCGTCGCGAAGAGGCTGACGGGCGCCGCGAGAAATGTCGTCTGTCGCATTGAGGGTCTCCGAGTGTTCTTCCTGTTGCCCGATCGACGTTCCGATCCCGGCAATTCCGAAGCTTCAATGCTGCTAGCGAGACGCTGTCTGTATACGTAAGTTACGAATCGAAATCCGATCGGCCGTGTGCCTGCTGGAGCAGGCGCGTAAAATGATGATCCGGGATCGATCAAAAATGTGACCCGGCCTGGTTTTCTCGTCCTGAGACCGGCCAGAAAAGCGATTGGCCCGCCGTGGGAACGGCGGACCAAGGCTTCGGTTGAAAGCGGCCATGATCTTGTCCGTCAACCTTGTCGTCTGATGGAATGATGGCAGGGTCAGCAACCACCGTCCGACCTGTGTGACATGCCGGAGGCGCCGTCCTGGTCCTGCGAATCCCGCATCGCCATTCGATGGCCCTGCATCATCTGGCCGTGCATCTGCTCCTTACCGTGAGCCATGCCCTGCATGTGGGCAGGATCGGGCTGGGCAGGCGCCGGCCTGGCCTTGAGGGTCTCCTCAAGATCGGGCATGCCCGGCGGCATCCCGTCCGCCAGCACCGGTCCGGCACTGACGGCGAGGAAGCCGAGAGCTGCGAGCGAAGCGATCATTGCCGTCTTCTTGCGCAAGTATCCATTCCTTCAAGTCTGGGTTTCCCGTTCGATCGAGCATATGCCCGGTCGATTGTCGCCCCTTCCGGAGCTTGCCCGTGAAATGGTGTCACCTTCCGCCTTGCTGTATACGTAATGTGCGAAGTCCGTCTCTGAGATGGCCATAAATTATCGCACTGGCATCGTTGTTGTGCCGATGTGTAACTATGGTTCGGACTCGAGAGCAGGACAGGTCGGCAACAGTGACTAATCCATGGCGGCCAGCAGACGCTCGAGAGGAATAGTGGCAAAAGTGGTGAAGCTGTCAGCAATGGCATAAGGCAGTACCAGCACCCGATTATGTACCATCGCGCCGCAGCTGTAGGCTACGTTTGGCACATAACCTTCGCGCTCATCCATGTCCGACCGCAAAAGCGGTAGCTTCGTCCGCGCCAGCAGCTTCGAGGGATCGTCACGGTCCAGCAGGCACGCCCCGATGCAATAGTTCCGAACGGCGCCGACTCCATGAGTTACGACCAGCCAGCCTTCGTCGATCTCGATCGGCGATCCGCAATTACCGATCTGGACAAACTCCCAAGGCCAGCGAGGTTCGATGGCTTTCGCTCCGCCACTCCAGTCGTGAATGTCCGCGGACGTCAGGAACCAGATATTTTCGTTATCCTCGCGCCCAAGCATGGCAAAGTGCCCGGCAATGCGTCGGGGGAAAAGCGCCATGCCCTTGCTACCGGTGGCATCCCCACGCAGCGGTCTGAGTTCGAATGTCCGGAAGTCCGGCGTGGACAACAACTCCTGCCGGACGGACTGGCCGCTAAATGCCGTATATGTACCGAAATAGGTGGCTCGGCCATCGTCGTCCAGGAAGCGGACCAAGCGAAGGTCTTCGATGCCACCACGCTGGCTGGGGGTTGTCGGAAAGATCACGATCTCCGAGAGATCGTGGCTGCCATCGCACTTGATCCGAATGCCCGCGTCCGGCCCGTCCTCGCCGGAGATGTTTTCAGTCTCCAGCACGAGCGGCATGGGGCTCGGAGGATTGATTGCTATGGTTCCGTCCGCGGCGCAAAACCCGGTGCGAAAGGTGACGGAGGAGATATGCCCCTCGCCCACGCCTCGCAGGGAAAGAATGAATCGGAGAGAGTTTTCAGGTACAGCAGACTGATCAGGATGCAGGACGATGCTCGGATTGAAAAGCGCTGCTGCCTCATAGGAATATTCGTTGCAAAAATGGGCACCGATCAAGAGCGCCTGTTCATGGGTGACCTCGCAATCACAGACGATGATGCCATCAACCTCGTGGAACCGCCGCAAAAACAGGGACGGAACCTCACGATGCCTTCCCGAGAAATCATCAAGAATGCGTTGCAACTCATCGTGGAGCGATGCTGGGTCGAGCGCCAGGACGCGGTCGGCGATGCGCTGCGCACGTGGCTGATCCGGTACCGCATATTTATAGGTTTCCGTCGACGGCATATAGGGTCTGATCACTACCCTTGCTGGATTGGGGCGGAGCAATTCGGGTAGCCGGTTGACAAATTCGGCGGTTGACACTGACTTCTCCAATACAGATCGACCGTGGAGCGTTCACGCAATCGTAAAGATGGTGCTCGGCATTACCCGACTATCGGGTGGCGGCACGGAAGGCTCCGGCGATGGCGGGTGCGATGATTTCCGCCGTTGCCGGATACTCGGACTTTGTGCCACGTGCCATGATCGCTGTCCTGGCGTAGTTGTCGGACACACAAGCTGTGACCGGGGGCTCTGGCCTGAACGTGACTATGTGGGGCACGTGCGAAGCGCGCCGCTCAGCTCGACATGTCCGCCATCGTTCGGCAGCTCGCCGCGCATTTCTTGCAGGTGGCCGAGCAACGCGCGATCCGCTGGTCCGCGCTATGGCGTCCGCATTCCTCGGCGCAGCGCTCGCAAGCGTCGGCGCAGGCGCGGCAGACGATGCGGTGCAGGGCAGATTCCCGCAGCATCGAGTTGGCGGTCGCCTGGCACAGTTCCGCACAGTCGTTCAGCATGGCGATCAGCGACGCCGTAGCTGACGCGCCGCCTTGCTTCGTCAGCCAAGCGGCGGTTTCCAGGCACATGCGGTGCGAAGCCACGCAATCGTCGATGCAGTCCGTCATCGACATCGCCATCCCTTCCATTCGATGCTGCTGCGCCGCCGCCGGCACAGCCAGCGTTCCGGCGGCGGCAAGGCCGGCGCCGGCCATCAGCAATTCGCGTCTCTCGATCATCATGCACCTCCCATCTGCTATCCCTTGAGCGCTGTGCCGCATCCGGCGGCCTCAGCCGTCGCAGGCGACCCATCCGACGCCGCACGCGCCTTCTCCCGCGCCATCCGGGTTTCCTCCCAGGGCCAGTGGCCGTTGATCTCGACCCCGAGCGAGATGCTCAGGAAGGTCCGCACCAGCACCAGCCCGGCCAGAACGATGAGATCGTCGAGCGTTGGGTTGATCACCAGCGACTTGACGATGTCGCCGGCGACCAGAAATTCCAGGCCGAGCAGGATGCTGCGGCCGAGCGCCGAGCGGAACGCGCTATAGGCCTCGGTTCGGTCGCCCGCCCTCGCCCGCCGCGCAAACAGAAAGGTTGCGAGCCCCGCGCCGACCAGGATGGTCAGCGTGCCCGCCAGTTCCAGGCCGATCACCGCGAGCCGGAAGAAGGCGCTCAGCCAGTCGGCCTCAATGGTGATCATACCAGCCTCGCTTGCGGATATTGTTGAAGCTGTCGGTGGCGTGACAGGCATAGCATTGGTCGACGCGCGCCTTCGATCCGGCTGCGCGCTGCGAGACCATGCTGAAATGCTCCATGAAGTGACTCGGCGGCGCCTTGTGGCACTCGGCGCACTGCGTCGAATTGACCGATGGATGGCGGTAATTGGCGATCTTCCAGCTGTCGGTCTTGTGGCAGCTCGCGCAGTCGGTGCCGAACAGGCCCTGGTGCGGATCGCGGAACGCATGGCAGCTCGCGCAATTGAGCGCGGTCTCGGGGGTCAGGCTTCGAGTGTTTGTCGACATGCCCGCCAAAGGCTGCCGCCACTTCGCCATGTCGAGCAACGCGGCGTGATCCATGCGGATGATGCCGCGCTCTCCCTCATGTTCGACGTGGCAGGAGGTGCACTGCGTCGCTTTCGCGTGGAACTGCGTCGACTGCTTCGTCCCGAAATCGGTGCCCGCATGGCAGGTGAGACAGGTCCGGGTTTCGACGCCCTTGCCCGGCGTGTGGCAGGCCGTGCATTGGCCGGCAAAGGACTGGTGCGCGCTCGAGAGCGGGCCGGGCGAGACGAGCTGCGCCACCAGGCCGGCATCCCTCGGCGCGTCCGATCGCATCCGGATCGCGACCGCGGCGACCATCACCAGCAGGGCTGCGATGAAGACGGCGTAGGAAAGACGCTGCCAGCTCATAGCCAGCGCAGCCCGTAATAGATCGCCGCGCCGACGTGGAGCGCGAGCAGCGCGAAGATGAGACAGCCCAGCAGGATGTGCAGGAACCGCCACCGCGCGAACAGGGTGTTGGTTGCCTCTTCGGCACGGATCGCGAATTCGGTATCGGCCAGCGCTGCGGCGATCCCCGCCTTGTCCTGGGGGCGCTGGCCCGCGGACGCATCCCCGGCGACGAACAGATAGCGCTTCCAGCCCGACAGCGGCGGGGCTGCGGTATCGGCCTGCGTCGGCGCCGCCGGCTCCTCGAGGAAGGCGGCGCGAAGCGAGGCCAGTTCTGACCTGCGTCCGCGCAGCGCCCGACCAAGCTGGGCAAGCAGGTAGCGGCCGATGAAGCCGGTGATGACCGTCATCAGCAGGAGGACGGTCAGAAGCAGGCCGACCGGGCTTTCGAGCTTGTGCGCGGCGTGGACCAGACCCAGGATCGGCGCCAGCACGCCGGCATAGATGTGGATGGCGAGCAGGGTTGGCTTGCTGACGACCCGGGAGAGCGCCTTGTCGACCCAGGCGATGTGCTTGGCCGCGACATAAGGAAGCGTCAGCAGCATCAGCACGAGCGCTGCGATCCCGATGATCCCGCCGGCCAGGCTACCCGGAAAGCGGGGCGACACATGCACGAGATAGCCGAACGGGAACAGCAGCAGGAACGCGACCAGCAGGCCCACGGCAATGTCGCTGCGTTCGCGCATCAGGCTTCGACCACGAGCGGCGTGCCCGTCCCCTTCGCCTGGCACGCGAGCACATAGCCTTGCGCCTTGTCGGCGGGCGCAAGGCCGGATTCGACCTCCATCGTCACTTCGCCCTGCAGCAGCTTGACCACGCAGGCGCCGCATGTGCCCGCACGGCATGCATAGGGGATCTCGACGCCCGCGCCCTCGGCCGCCTCCAGCACGGTCTCGTCCGCGGGCAAGGCCGCCGACACCCCCGACACGGAGAAGGTCACCGTGCTCGGCGCCACCTCGGCGCTCGGGGCCGGCTTATCCGCTGGCGGGGGCGCGGGCTTGACCTCGAGATCCTCGTGGTCGGCCGGCAGCGAGGCCGGACCGAACGCCTCGGTGTGCAGCTGCGCTTCGGGGACGCCGAGTTCCGCCAGCACGCCGCGCATCGCGCCCATCATCGCCGGCGGGCCGCACATATGGATGCGCCGGCTCGCGATCTCCGGCACCGCGGCCAGGATCATCTCGCGCGTGATCGGCCCTTCGGGGCCCATCCAGACGGTGCCGGGCGCGCGCTGCATCGCGGCGACGACATGGAGGTTGGGAAAACGGCGTTCGAGCCGCTCGAGCTCGTCGCGGAACACGAATTCCTCGGTCGACCGTGCGCCGTAGAAGAAGAAGATATCACCCTTCCACGCGGTGTCGGTGAGATAGCGCAGCACCGACATCATCGGGGTGATGCCGACCCCGCCCGCGATCAGCACGATGCTCTGGGCATCCGTTCCCGTGAAGGTGAAGGCGCCGAACGGTCCGCTGACCTTCAGCAGATCGTCGGCGACGACCTTGTCGTGCAGGTATCGCGAGACCACGCCCTGCTCCTCGCGCTTGACCGTCAGTTCGACATAGGCCCGCTGGGTCGGCGAAGAGGCGATCGTGTAGGAACGGCGCGCGGTCTTGCCCGCTTCGGGCTCTACCTCGACCTGCAGGAACTGGCCCGGCAGGAAGTCGAACGGCAGCCGGTCGGCGGTCGGGTCCGCGAGCCGGAAGGTCAGCACGCTCGGCGTCTCTCGCACGATCTGGACCACGCGCAGCTGCCCCGCCCAGCTTTTGGGCTTGCGCAGCGACGCCCCAGCGGGTGCGGCCGCATTGCTCGGCGCGAGCCCGGCGCTGTCGGCAACGGGTGCAGGCGCGGGCGCAACCCTGGTAGCGGGAGGGGCAGCCTTCGGCTCCGGCTTTGCTGGAACCTTGGCGGTGGCGACACCGCCGGCGATCGCCCCGATCCGCCGCAGGCGGAAGATCTGCAGCGCGATAAGCGTGGCGCTCACCAGCCCCAGGAACAGCATGAGAAGGAGGTGCGAGGGCGAGATGCCGAACCAGTGATCGGCATGGCCGGGCGCGGCCTGGTCGATGTCGAGCTGATCGCGCAGCCAGGCAAGCCCGACCTCCCGGGGCGGCTGCAAGCCCCCGATCGCGCCCTGCGCGGCGGTGCCGGAGCGGAACAGGTCGGTTCCCTCGCGCAGGCGCCGCGCCGCATCGAGCCGGGCCGAGACCGTGGTCGCACGCGCGCCGTCGGCCGAGGCGGCGTTGATCATCGCCAGACCCGTGCTTACCCGTTCGCCGGCCTGCGCAGCGACCCGCTGCCTTGCCGCTTCGTCAAGCGCGGGAAAGGCGAGCAGCTGCGAGATGAAGCCGGTCCGGCGCGATTCGTGGCCGTGCTCATTCTCCCCTTCCCCATTGATCATGCGATCCATCATGGGGTTCATCATCTTCGCCATGTCCGACGACCCCGGCTCTGCCGGTGCGGACATGCCCCCGCCGGCCGGCATGCCTGCGCCATGATGCGCGGCATGATCCTCGCCCTCCTGCGCGCCCGCGCTCGCGGACAGGCTGAGAGCGATTGCGCAGCCGAGGCTCAAGCGTCGAAGGCTGATCCGCCTGGACATCCTCATCCCCTTAGTGTGCGAGCCTACATATCCTTCATCGGCATCGCCGCATTGCCCGGCGCGGGATCGGGTGCCGGCGCGGTCTGGTTGCCGGCCCCGGCGCGCATCGCGTCATGGTCCATCGCCTGACGGTGATGCCGCTCCATCTCGGCCTGGTTGCTCATCGCGTCCATCGGCGCCGCGTCTGCAGCGTTGCCGCTGTCGGTCAGGACCGGGGTGGCGGCGACGCTGTTCGCCGCGGGCGGCACCGTCTGGTCGGCTTGGCGGTCGCAGCCCGAAAGCGCGAGCGCCAGCAACAGGCTTCCGCCGACAAGTGGAAGGGCTTTCTTCGCATGGTCGATCATGGCTTTGCTCCTTGGCTTGAAAACTGTGTCCGGGCGCCATCCCTGGCGTCCGGACCGGCTCATTGCGCGCTGCGCAGAATCCGGAGACACCGGTCGTGCGAGAGGTTCATCGGGTTGCGCCCCTGCCCCTTCATCTCGCCATGATCATGCGGCGTCTGGAGACCCATATTGCCCTCCATCGCCCGGCAACTCTCGACCTGCGCCGAGGTCGGCCGCGTGGTCACACAGGCGCCTAGAAGCAGCGCCGGCGTGAGGACGGCGATCAAACGCATTTTCTTCATGACAAAACCCCTTTCGCTCGTGGTGATCGTTCGTCCTGCGCTGCCTGATGTTTCTTGTTATGCTGCTGGTCTTTCCGCCGCGCCGTCAGGAAGGCGAGGATCGGGCAATCGGAGACCGGCACTTCGCCCGGGCATTCGTCGGCGAGCATCCGCAGCATGTCGCGGATATCCGACAGGCGCTCGAGCCGGGCTTCGGCGTCCGCGATCTTGGCAAGCGTGATATCGAGCACGGCCTGGGCATGCGCGGTGTCCGACGCCCTGAGCGCCAGCAGCTGCCGGGCCTGTTCGAGTGTGAAACCAAGCTCCTGCGCCGAGCGGATGAAATTGACGCGCTCGAGGTCGGTCGCGTCGTAGAGCCTGTAGCCCGCTGCCGTGCGCGCGGGCTCGCGCAGCAGGCCCATCCGCTCATAATAGCGGATCGTATCCCGCCCCACGCCTGCGGCCGCGGCCAGTTCGCCGATCTTGAAATTGCCCATGTCATCCGCTCGATCATGCCGGTTGGACCATGGTCCAGGGTCAAGCGGTTTCGCTTTGACCCCGAACGGTCTCCTCGTCGCCGGCGGCCCGCTGCCCCGACGCGTCGCAGGGCAGCCCGTGCCGCCGGGCCACCGGCTTGTCAGTTCTTGCGAAGCTCGACGATGTCGTGCCTGGCAGGCGTGCCGTCGGCGACGGACACGTGCGCGAAGTGATCGTCAAAGATATGGTCGATCGTCACATGGCCGACGAGCTGGCGGTGATAGGTCGGCGCCACGCCCTTGGACGGACCCGGATGGGTCACGACGCGATAGACCTCGAGCTTCTGGCCGACCTCGGCGCCATCGGCCTTGCCGATGCAGACGACCGTGCCGTTGCTGCCCGTGTCGACGATCGAGCCGCGCATGAACAGGCTGTGCCCGATGCCCTGGGCCATAGCGGGGACGGCAGCAAGCATCGAAATGCCGGCAAGCGCGACCATGAGAGTTTTTCTGACCATATTCACCTCCTTGGATGGTAAGCCACCGCCCGGACTTTGCCGAGGGGAAGAGCGTCTCTTCAGGCTTGGGACTACGGTCCCGGGTCCAGCCTCGATATACGTAGAGGCCGCAGCCGATCTTCTTCCCCGGGCCGGATCTTTATTGACGCGGAGTTGACGGAATCAGCCGTCAGCACTTCAAAATCCGCGCGGCGCGAGACTTTGGTTGGCTGCGCCCGCGAAACCCGCTAGGTATCGAGGCCCGTGAAACGCCTGCTCGCCCTCCTGCTCGTCATCGGAGCGCTGTCCGGTCTCTTCGGAGCCCAGATGGCGGCCGCGCACAGCGTGCCGCAGGCGGCAGGCGCGCCGCTGGCCAAGGGCATGGATGCGGACTGCATGGCGATGATGGCCAAGCAGCAGCCTGCGCCCAGCGAAAAGCCCTGCAAGGGCCTGACGCTCGATTGCATCGCCGCGATGGGGTGCGTGATCCCGCTGGTCGCAGCGGACCTGGCAGGCGGCGTTGCGCCTGCGCGTCTCTACGACGCGCCCAGCTTCTGGACGACCGACACGATATTGACCGGCAAGGCGGTTGCGCCCGAGCCGGATCCTCCCACCAGCCTTGCCTGATTGAACGAGCACGGGCTGCGCGCATCGATCGATGCGTGCGCGCCCGGTTTCCTTCTTTTCAGTCAAAGGTTTTCGTGATGATCAAACTGCTTCCGGCCGCCCTTGTGGCGGCCCTCAGTCTCGCCGCGCCTGCGCTTGCAACCGACGCGAGCCGCACGCCGCAAGGCCATTGGGAATGGCGGTCGGCGCCGCAATATGGTCCGCGGGCGACTGGCCCTGCGCGTGTCCGCATATGGGTGCCCGACAGCCGGGACATGGCCAGCTGCGATTGCGCGATGATGCAGGCAAGCGCCGCCGACTGCATGCGCGGCGCAGTCAGGTCGGACAAGGGCTAAACCCGCTCCGGAGCGGCGCGTCACATCTTGGCGCGCCGCCTCTGTCATGAGGGGATGATATCCATGATCATGATGCCGAGGCGCGCTGTGCGACGCCTGTTGCTCTCTATCGGTGCGACGCTTGCGAGCGCCTGGGCCGTGCCGGTGTCGGCCGGCCCGCTCACCTACGAGCAGGCAGTGAGGCTCGCTGCCGCCAACGCGCCAAGCCTCAAGGCGCGCGCGGCGGCGACAGCCGGCGCCCGCTCTTCGGCGGTCGCGGCCGATCGCCTGCCCGATCCGACGCTCGACCTGGGCCTGCAGAACTTCCCGGTGAGCGGCCCCAATGCCGGCAGCTTCACGCGCGACGATTTCACTATGGCGACGATCGGGTTCAGCCAGACCTTCCCCAATCTCGCCAAGCGCCATGCACGCGCCGCGCGCGCCGCGGCCGATATCGGTATCGCCGAGGCGGGCGAGCTGGTCGAAGGCCGCAACGTGCGGCTCGAGACCGCCCTCGCCTGGGTCGATCTCTATTATGGAGAACGCCGGCTCCGGCAGCTCGACCTGCTCGATGCCAGCCTCGACGACCTGCAGAAGACCGTGACCGCACGCCTGGCGTCGGGCAGCGCGCGCCCGAGCCAGGCGCTCGAGCCCGACCAGCTCCGCGCCGCCATCGCCGATCGCCGCGCCGAGATGGCTGCGGTGGTGGCGCAGGCGCGGGCCCGGCTCGCGCGCTATACCGGCGACCCCGACCCGCAGGCGACGGGCGACCCGCCGATGCTCGATGTCGATCCGATCCGGCTGCGGGCCGAAATCGATGCGCTTCCCGCCCTGCGCGCGCAGGACGCGCGGATCGCAGTCGCCGAAGCGGACGTGCGTCTCGCGCGCGCCGACAAGCGCCCCGACTGGAAGGTCGGCGTCACCTATGGCCGGCGCGATCCCATGTACGGCGACATGGCCTCGGTCGGCGTGTCGATCGACCTGCCGCTGTTCGCCGGCAAGCGCCAGAACCCCAGGATCGCTGCAAGCGAGAGCCTTGCGCAAGGGGGTCGGTTCGACCGCGAGGCGATCCGCCGCGAGCTGGTGGCGCAGCTCGACGCCGATCTCGCAGACCATGCCATGCATCTCTCCCGGTTGCGCAATGCCCGCGAGACGCTGGTGCCACTCGCCAGGCACCGCGCCGAGCTCGACCGCGACAGCTATGGCGCCGGCAAGCTCGACCTTGGCGCCGCGCTGCTCACGACGCTCGGGCTCGCGGAGGCCGAGGTCGAGGCGCTCAACCGCGAAGCCGACGTCGCGCGCGACGCGGTCCGCATCACTATCACCTATGGGGAGGAGCGGCCATGACGCTCGATAAATCCGCGCTGCGCTGGGGCGCATCGATCCTGGCTGTCGCGCTGCTGGCCGGCGGCACAGGCTATTGGGCTGGCCATCGCCAGGCACCGCAATCGGAGGCGACCACGCCCGCCGGGGCAGGCAAAGTCCTTTACTGGTACGATCCGATGTTCCCCAACCAGAAGTTCGACAAGCCCGGCAAGTCGCCCTTCATGGATATGCAGCTCGTGCCGCGATACGCGGACGGAGGAAGCGCCGGCGCGGCCCCCACGGTCGCCGTCGATCCCGCCGCGCGGCAGAGCCTGGGATTGCGGGTCGTCGCGGCGAAGATGGGCAGCCTTGCCTCGGCCCTCGAGGTCACCGGCACGATCGACTTCAACCAGCGCGACGTCGCCGTCATCCAGGCGCGTTCGGGCGGGTTCGTGAGCCGCGTCTATGCGCGAGCGCCCGGGGACGTGGTCCGCGCCGGCGCGCCGATCGCGGACCTGCTCCTGCCCGAATGGGGCGGCGCGCAGACCGAATATCTGAGCGTCAGGCGGCTCGGCAAGCCCGACCTCACCGCGGCCGCGCGCCAGCGACTGCGGCTGATGGGCATGTCCGACGGCCTCATCGCCAGCGTCGAGCGGAGCGGACGCCCGAACGGCGTGGTGACGATCACGACGCCGATCTCGGGCACGATCCAGACGCTCGACGCCCGTGCCGGCGTGACGCTCGCCATGGGCCAGACGCTCGCCCAGGTAAGCGGGCTCGGCACCGTCTGGCTCAATGCCGCGGTGCCCGAAGCGCGCGCGGGCGATGTCCGGGTCGGCCAGAATGCCAGCACCACGCTGGCGGGCTTCCCCGGCGAGCGCTTCGCCGGCCGGGTGATCGCGATCCTGCCGACCACGCAGGCCGACAGCCGCACGCTCACCGTGCGGATCGAGCTGCCCAACCGGGACGGCCGGTTGCGGCCGGGCATGTTCGCCAGCGTCGCGCTTGGCGGCGATGCCAAGCCGGCGCTGCTGGTGCCGAGCGAAGCGGTGATCCGCACGGGCAGGCGCACGCTCGTCATGCTGGCCGCAGGCGACGGGCGCTATCATCCCGCCGAGGTCCGCATCGGCCGCGAGGCAGGCGGCGAGACCGAGATCCTTGCCGGCCTGTCGCCCGGCGAGAACGTCGTCGTCTCGGGGCAGTTCCTGATCGATTCCGAGGCGAGCCTGTCGGGAATCGAGGCGCGGCCGATCGGCGGCGGTGCGGCATCGGCGACCATCGCCGCGCCGGCGTCGAAAGCCACGCTGTACGAGACGACGGGCAAGATCGAGCGGATCACGGCCAATTCGGTGACGCTCAGCCACGAGCCCGTTCCCGCGCTCGACTGGCCGGCGATGACGATGACCTTCGCGCTCGCCAATCCGGGCATCGCGCGCGGCTTCAAGGCGGGTGACCGGGTCCGGTTCGGGTTCGACCGGCCCCCGGCGGGACCGACGCTGCGGCATATGGCGAAGGTGGCGGGCCAGTGATCGCCCATCTCATCCGCTGGTCGGTGAGGAACCGCTTCTTCGTCGTGCTCGGCATGCTCGCGCTGGTCGGCGCGGGCCTGTGGGCGGTGCGCTCGACCCCGATCGACGCGCTGCCCGATCTTTCCGACGTGCAGGTCGTGATCCGCACTTCCTATCCGGGTCAGGCGCCGCAGATCGTCGAGAACCAGATCACCTATCCGCTCACCACCACCATGCTGTCGGTGCCCGGCGCCAAGACGGTGCGCGGCTATAGCTTCTTCGGCGACAGCTTCGTCTATGTGATCTTCGAGGACGGCACCGATCTCTACTGGGCGCGCAGCCGCGTGCTCGAATATCTCAACCAGGTCCAGGGTCGGTTGCCGGCCAGCGCCCGCAGCGCGCTCGGGCCGGACGCGACCGGGGTCGGCTGGGTCTATGAATATGCGCTGGTCGACCGCACCGGCCGGCACGATCTCTCGCAGCTTCGCGGGTTGCAGGACTGGTTCCTGCGCTACGAGCTGAAGACCGTGACCGGCGTGGCCGAAGTCGCCAGCATCGGCGGCATGGTCAAGCAGTACCAGGTGCTGCTCGATCCGGTGAAGCTCGCGGCCTACGGCGTAACCCACGCCCAGGCAGTGCAGGCGATCAGCCAAGCCAATCAGGAAGCCGGCGGCTCGGTGCTGGAAATGGCCGAGGCCGAATATATGGTCCGCGCCTCGGGCTATCTGAAAACGCTCGACGATTTCCGGGCAATCCCGCTCAAGACTGCGGCGGGCGGCGTGCCCGTCCGGCTCGGCGATGTCGCCACGATCCAGGTCGGCCCCGAGATGCGGCGCGGCATCGCCGAACTGAACGGCGAAGGCGAGGTCGCCGGCGGCGTCGTTATTCTTCGGTCAGGCAAGAACGCCCGTGAGACCATCGCGGCGGTCAAGGACAAGCTCGCCGATCTCAGGAAAAGTCTGCCGCCGGGCGTCGAGGTGGTCACGGTCTATGACCGCTCGCAGCTGATCGATCGCGCGGTCGAGAACCTCACCCGCAAGCTGGTCGAGGAGTTCATCGTCGTCGCATTGGTCTGCGCCCTGTTCCTCTGGCACGTCCGCTCGGCGCTGGTCGCGATCCTGACCTTGCCGCTCGGTGTGCTGGCCGCGTTCGTCGTAATGCGGTTCCAGGGGGTGAACGCCAACATCATGTCGCTGGGCGGCATCGCCATCGCCATCGGCGCGATGGTGGATGCGGCGGTCGTCATGATCGAGAACGCCCACAAGAGGATCGAACGCTGGGAGCAGGATCACCCGGACAGACATCTCGATGGCGAGATGCGCTGGATCGTCGTCACCGAGGCGGCGGCCGAGGTCGGGCCGGCGCTGTTCTTCAGCCTGCTGATCATCACGCTGTCGTTCATTCCGGTCTTCACCCTGGAGGCGCAGGAAGGCCGGCTGTTCGCGCCGCTCGCCTTCACCAAGACCTATGCGATGGGCGCGGCCGCGATCCTGTCGGTGACCCTGGTGCCGATCCTGATGGGCTGGCTGATCCGGGGCCGCATTCCGGCCGAGCAGGCCAATCCGGTCAATCGCTGGCTCACCAATATCTACCGGCCCGCGATCGACTGGACGATGAAGCGGCCCAAGGCAGTGCTGCTGATCGCGGCTCTGGTGTTCGCCACCACGGCCTGGCCGCTCAGCCGGCTCGGCGGCGAGTTCATGCCCAATCTCGACGAGGGCGACCTGCTCTACATGCCCTCGGCGCTGCCGGGCCTCTCGGCCGCCAAGGCGAGTGAGCTGCTCCAGCAGACCGACCGCCTGATCAAGACCGTGCCCGAAGTCGAAAGCGTGTTCGGCAAGGCCGGCCGCGCCGAGACCGCGACCGATCCCGCGCCGCTCGAAATGTTCGAGACGACGATCCAATTCAAGCCCCGCGACCAGTGGCGGTCGGGCATGACGCCCGAACGCCTTGTCGACGAGCTCGATCGCCGGGTGAAGCTTCCGGGTCTCGCCAATATCTGGGTGCCGCCGATCCGCAACCGCATCGACATGCTCGCGACGGGCATCAAGAGCCCGATCGGGGTCAAGGTGTCGGGCAGTGACCTCGCCGAGCTCGACCGCATCGCGCATGATGTCGAGACCGTGGCCAGGA
Source organism: Sphingomonas panaciterrae (assembly GCF_036890205.1). Lineage (NCBI taxonomy): Bacteria > Pseudomonadati > Pseudomonadota > Alphaproteobacteria > Sphingomonadales > Sphingomonadaceae > Sphingomonas > Sphingomonas panaciterrae. The sequence continues at coordinate 30,620 of NZ_JAKNQR010000010.1, read as the reverse complement.
GCGTGCCCGGCGTCAGCTCGGCGCTCGCCGAGCGGCTGACCGGCGGACGCTATGTCGATGTCGACATAGACCGCGCCGCCGCCGCGCGGTTCGGGCTCAACATCGCCGACGTCCAGGCCATCGTCTCCGGCGCGATCGGCGGCGAGACGATCGGCGAGACGGTCGAGGGCCTCGCCCGCTACCCGATCAGCGTGCGCTATCCGCGCGAATTGCGCGACAGCCTCGACGGGCTGCGGGGGCTACCGATCCTGACGCCCGCGGGCCAGCAGATCACCCTCGGCACGGTCGCCAATGTCACGATCGCCGAAGGGCCGCCGATGCTCAAGACCGAGAATGCCCGGCCCTCGACCTGGGTCTATGTCGATGTGCGCGGGCGCGATCTCGCCTCGGTGGTTGGCGATCTGCAACGCGCGGTGGCGAGACAGGTTCGGCTCTCGCCGGGGGTCAGCATCGCCTATTCGGGCCAGTTCGAATATCTCGAGCGCGCAGTCGACCGGTTGAAGCTGGTCGTGCCCGCGACGCTGCTGATCATCTTCGTGCTGCTCTACCTGATCTTCGGCCGCTTCGACGAGGCTGCGCTGATCATGGGCACGCTGCCGTTCGCGCTGACCGGCGGCATCTGGACGCTCTATCTGCTGGGGTTCAACCAGTCGGTTGCCACCGGGGTCGGGTTCATCGCGCTCGCCGGCATCTCCGCCGAGTTCGGGGTGGTGATGCTGATCTATCTCAAGAACGCGCTGGCGGAGCACACCGCAAATCCGGACGCCGCCGAAGTCGAGGCCGCCGTGCGCGAAGGCGCGCTGCTGCGCGTCCGTCCCAAGGCGATGACGGTGGCGGTGATCCTGGCCGGCCTGCTGCCGATCCTGCTGGGATCAGGCGCGGGTTCGGAGGTCATGAGCCGGATTGCCGCGCCGATGATCGGCGGCATGCTGACCGCGCCCTTGCTCTCAATGTTCGTCCTGCCCGCCGCCTACCTGCTGTTGCGCCGGCCCAAGACCGATCCCATCCCTCAACCCGTTTCATCATGAAGGAGAAGACGATGAACCATGCACGACTGACCATTGCCCTCGGCCTCGCCGCCCTGACTGCCGCGTGCGGCAAGAAGGCGGAGGCCCCCGTTGCGACTGAGACCAACGAGGCGGCGCCCGCCGCGACCATGAGCGGCGACATGGGCAACATGTCGATGGCGCCTGACGCGAACGCCGCGATCAAGGCCAAGGGCCATGGCACCGTCACCGCGATCGACAAGGCGGCAGGCACGATCACGCTCGATCATGGTCCGATCCCGGAGGCCAAGTGGCCCGCGATGACGATGGCGTTCAAGGCCGCGCCGTCGATCACCGATGCGGTCAAGGTCGGCGACAAGGTCGATTTCGACCTCTCGCTCAAGGGCAGCGATGGCGAGGTCACCGCGATCGCAAAGCAGTGATCCGCTAAGTTCGACCGGAAAAAGCTGGTTGCGTCGCCGCTCCCGGGCGGCGACGCCCGTGCCGGCCGTCTGCCTGGCTGTGCGCCCGGTCGACGGTTGCGACCGGCAACGCCCAATGCCAGCGGCGTTTCCCTGCGCGATCACCGACAATTTGAGCACGCTTCGCGGATCGCACATTGAACGTGCAAGCCGCCCTTGCTCGCGATAGCCTGAACGGCAAGGAGCCCAGTTTAGATGACCCAGCCAGTATGACCTTGTTACCCGCGACACATCATGATCTCGTGAGCGAGCTTGTCCGTCGTTGGCGAGACGATCCCGGCGCCACCTATCGCTCCTGGTTTCTGTGGGACGAACGGCTGAAAAACTTCCGCTCCATCCGTCGCGGGCTGCAGCAGGTGGTCGCAGAAATCGAAAGTGGGCGGTTCGGCGTCGCCTATCGCGGCTCGTCACTGGAAACGGTTGTCCACTCGATCGCCGAACAGCGGCAGATCTTCAAGGGCGCCGACCATGCCTGGCTGTGGAAGCCCAAGCTGCGCATTCCAGACATCTACGAAAGCCCGGACAACCAGCGGGCGTTCGGTCGCCTGCTCGACAATTGCTCGTGCTGCGATACCGCCGAGGAGATCATCAGCCACATCCGCAGCATAGACGCGCTCAAGATCAAGGGGCTGGGGCCGGCGGCGGCCAACCTGCTCTATTTCCTTCACCCGACGCTGGTGCCGCCCTTCAATACCGCGATCGTCAAGGGCTACAATGCCGTCACCGGCGCCAAGGTGAAGCTCGGGTCATGGGATCATTTTCTCGCCATGCGCGCCGGCATCCTCGACCTCAACGACCGTTACCGCGAGTTGCTCTCCAACGATCTCGGCGCGATCGGCGGACTGTTGTTCGACATTGGCTCGGGCCGCTATCCCGCGCCACCGCTGGAGGATGACGCAACGGCGGCCGACGACTGGCTCGGCAGATTGGAACATGCCAGAGCGGAGGCAAGCCGGCTCGACAAGACAGCCGCCGCGCAGGGCGAAACCGATCGCACGCACGCCGAAATCCAGGCCTGGCTGCGCGACCTCGGCCATGCCCTCGGTTACGATGTGTGGATCGCCGCCAATGACCGCGGTCGACTTCACGCTGGCTGCCCGCTTGGACAGGGATGCCTCGAGCGCCTTCCAGACGCCATTGCGACCTCTCCCGGAGCGGACTCGATCCGCCTCATCGACGTGTTGTGGCTGGCGAAGGGTGGCGACGGCGTCGCCGCCGCGTTCGAGGTTGAACATTCGACCTCGATCTACTCGGGGATCGTGCGCATGCTCGATCTGGCGCTGTCGGGGAGCGATCTGCACGCTGCCGCCGGGCTATTCCTGGTCGCACCGAATGCGCGCGAGCAGGACGTTCGCGCGCAACTCCGTCGCCCGGCTTTCAGCCGTATTGCCGATCTCGACTTCGCCTATCTGCCCTATGGCGAGCTGGAGAGAAACAGGGACGCGATCGCTCGTTTTGGAACGGGATTGAAGGCCATCAAGGCGATCTCAAGCCCCCTTCCCTGAAAGGGGGCGTTTGCGGGAGGGGGCGGAATCCTACGCCAAGCTCGCCCAGATAGCCGGCGCGAGATCTTACTTGTTGCTGCCTTCTACGGTCGCGCCAGAAAGGCGACGGCTCAGTTCTATCCGGCGATGGCTACGCATTTTGAAGGTGTCTGGCCCAACGCGCCGATACTCAATGAAGCCGAGAGAACGCCAAAATCGCTCTGCCGCTTCATTCGCTTCCAGCACGGCCAACCGAATCTCTGTGGCACCTCTCGCAGCGGCCCAGCTTTCGACCGTCGAGTAAATTGAGCGTCCGACGCCACGACCACGCTGTGCGGCATCTACGATCATGAAGCCGAGATACCATGTGCCATCACGCGGATAATCGCGGAGGATGGCCGCGATTGCATATAGGCCGCCAGGCCCCTTCCATCCCAGGACAGCTTGATTGTGGGCGCTCTTTTCGGGCGGCACATCGGAGAAAAGCTCGCGAGCATCGTCCAGCGTGGGCGCGGCCCCGTCCTGCAACAGGAAATAGTCGCTGCAACGGTTGTACAGGTCTGCAACGTCTGCGGCGTCCGCTTGGGTAAGTTTGATCGGGGCTCCCGTCATCATCATCGCGTTTTGGCAGCAAGCACGCGCTGACCGTAATCCCGGAGTTCCCCGTTGGGACCGACATAGCGGTAGAGAGTGACGCGCTCGATCCCGAGTTCCTTGCAGAGGTCGGAAACGGACGTGTCGCGTTGGGCCATAGCAGCCTGAGCGAGCCGCACCTGGGCCTTGGAGAGGGCGAACTTGCGGCCACCCTTGCGTCCCCGCGCGCGGGCAGCGGCCAGGCCAGCCATGGTGCGCTCGCGGATCATATCCCGCTCAAACTCCGCCAGTGTGGCAAAAATGCCGAACACCATCCGGCCCGATGGCGTCGTGGTGTCGATCTGCGCGCCCTTGCCGGTGAGCACCCGCAGACCGATACCGCGATCCGACAGATTCTGCACCGTGCTGACCAGGTGGGTGAGCGTTCGGCCGAGCCGGTCGAGCTTCCAAACGATGAGGACATCGCCGTCGCGCAACGATTTCAGGCAGGCGGCAAGACCGGGGCGATCATCACGGCTACCGGATGCACGATCATCATAGATATTGCCTGGCTCGACACCGGCAGCGCGAAGGGCATCGTGCTGCAGGTCGAGCGACTGCGAGCCGTCGGCTTTGGACACGCGGGCGTAGCCGATCAGCATGGATCACAAACGAAGGTTTGAGGCGGTGACGAACATGAGCACATAAGATTGGGCTATTGTGTATCTTAACCAGCATCTCAATCAAGCTATCTCAAACCGTAGCTCGGAAAGAATAAGGAGCATGTATGCCGCGTCGCGTGACCCTGACCGATCGACAGCGCGAGGCGCTGCTTCACTTGCCGGTCGATCAAGGTGAGCTGCTGCGGCACTATACCCTCAGCGATGAGGATCTCGGGCATATCCGCCAGCGCCGGCGCGCCCACAATCGTTTTGGCTTCGCGCTGCAACTGTGCGTCCTGCGCTACCCGGGCCGGGTGCTCGCTCCTGGCGAGTTGATCCCGGCGCAGGTATCGGATTTCATCGCGGCCCAGCTCGGCCTGACCAGCGACGATCTACTCCTCTATGCCGCGCGCGAGGAGACCCGGCACGAGCATCTGGCGGACCTTCGCCGAATCTACGGCTATCGCTCCTTTTCGGGGCGGGGCGCACGGGATTTGCGCGAATGGATCGCTCGGGAAGCCGAGGCGGCGACATCGAATGAGGATCTTGCCCGTCGCTTCGTTGCGGAGTGTCGCCGCACCCGCACGATCCTTCCCGGCTCCTCGACGATCGAGCGCCTTTGCGCCGATGCGCTGGTTGAGGCCGAGCGCCGGATCGAGGATCTTATCGCCCATCGCATCACGCCAACCCTGAGCGAGAATTTGGCTCACCTGTTGGAGGATACGGTGGATGGTCGCGTCACGCGCTTCGTATGGCTGCGACAGTTCGAGGTTGGCGCAAATTCAGCAGCCGCTAACCGGCTGATGGATCGACTGGAATATCTTCAAAGGTTCGATCTTCCGGCGGATTTGCTGGACGGCGTGCCGGCGCATCGTGTGACCCGGCTTCGCCGGCAGGGCGAGCGCTATTACGCCGACGGCATGCGTGATCTGCCCGAAGACAGGCGGCTTGCGATCCTCGCTGTCTGCACCCTGGAATGGCGGTCATCGCTGGCCGATGTCATCGTGGAGACCCACGATCGCATCGTAGGCCGTCTCTATCGGGCCTCCGAACGCCTTTGCAACACCAGGATCGCCGACGCAAAGGCGGCCGTTCGGGACACGCTGAAGTCCTTTGCCGAAATCGGTGGTGCTTTGCTTGGAGCGCAGGACGATGGCACGGCCCTGGACGGGATAATCGCCACCGGGCCTGGCTGGGAACGGTTCAGAACCCTTGTCGCCACGGCCTCCGCACTGACCAACGTGCTCGCGGCCGACCCGCTCAGCCGTGTGCTGGACGGCTATCACCGTTTCCGCCTCTACGCGCCCAGGATGCTGCGCCTGCTCGACATGCAGGCGGCGCCGATCGCCACGCCTCTTCTGGCGGCCGTTGCGATGCTGCGTAACGGGATCAAGGTCGATCCGCCGGTGGATTTTCTACGTCCCAACTTGAAATGGCATCGTCATCTTCGCGCTGAGCCCAGCGGCGACCACCGGCTTTGGGAAATCGCGGTGCTGTTCCACATCCGCGACGCCTTCCGGTCCGGTGACATATGGTTGGCGGGATCGCGCCGCTATGGCGACCTCAAGCAGCTTCTGGTCCCGCCACAGGCGATAGAGCAGACCGCGCGGCTCGCCGTGCCGCTGCGACCCGGCGAATGGCTGGCCGAGCGCAGGGCTCGACTGGATACACGGCTGAAGGAGTTTGGCCGCGCGGCGCGAACCGGCACGATCCCAGGCGGCATCATCGAGAACGGCAAGCTGCACATCGACAAGCTGAGGGCCGACACGCCCGAAGGGGCCGAGGATCTCGTGCTCGATCTCTATCAACAGCTCCCGCCCGCGAGGATCACCGATCTGTTGCTGGAAGTCGATGAGCGAACCGGATTTTCCGAGGCGTTCACGCATCTGCGCACCGGCGCGCCCTGCAGCGACCGGATCGGCCTGATGAACGTGTTGCTGGCGGAAGGCGTCAATCTCGGTTTGCGCAAGATGGCGGCGGCGACCAACACGCACAGCTTCTGGGAATTGCTGCGGATCGCGCGCTGGCATGTCGAAGGCAGCGCCTATGATCGGGCGCTCGCCATGATCGTGGAGGCCCACGCCGCCCTGCCCATGGCCGCCTTCTGGGGACAAGGGCAATCGGCATCCAGCGACGGGCAGTTCTTCCTTGCTACCGAGCAGGGCGAGGCGATGAATCTGATCAACGCGAAATATGGCAACGTCCCGGGCCTCAAGGGATACAGCCATGTGTCCGATCAATATGCGCCGTTCGCAACCCAGGTGATCCCGGCAACGGTCAGCGAGGCTCCCTATATCCTGGACGGGCTGCTCATGAATGACGCGGGCCGCCGCGTTCGCCAGCATTTTGCCGACACGGGCGGCTTCACCGATCATGTGTTCGCCGCCTGCGCCTTGCTCGGCTACAGGTTCGCCCCCCGTATCCGCGATCTCCCTCAGAAAAGACTCTATGCCTTCACGCCCAACGCGACGCCGGCCAATGTGCGAGCGCTGGTCGGAGGTAAGATCAATGAACCGCTCATCGAGCGCAACTGGCCCGACATCCTGCGCATCATGGCGACGATCGCAGCGGGGATCGTCGCCCCCAGCCAGATTCTTCGCAAGCTCGCCTCTTACCCGCGCCAGAATGGCGTCACCTCAAGCTTTGTACGCTGAACAACGATTTTCCGGACATAATGTGAACATTGGTGTCAGGCAGCGGCGCGAAGGTACTGGTAGAGGGTTTCGCGGCTGATGCCCATGTCGCGCGCTATGGTCGCCTTGCGTTCACCGGCGGCAACGCGGCGGTGCAGATCGGCAATCATCTCATCCGAGAGCGACCGTTTCCGCCCCCGATAGGCGCCGCGCTGCCGAGCGATCGCAATGCCTTCGCGTTGCCGTTCGCGGATCAGAGCGCGCTCGAACTCAGCAAACGCACCCATGACCGAGAGCATCAGATTGGCCATCGGGGAGTCCTCCCCCGAGAAGGACAGGCTTTCCTTCTCAAACTCGATCCGGATACCTCGCTTGGTGAGGCCCTGGACCAGCTTGCGCAGGTCATCCAGATTGCGGGCCAACCGATCCATGCTGTGGACGACGACGGTATCGCCTTCGCGGGCGAAAGTGAGCAGAGCCTCAAGCTGGGGGCGGTTGACGTCCTTGCCCGATGCCTTGTCGGTGAAGGTCCGATCGAGCGACTGACCTTCCAATTGGCGATCCACATTCTGATCGAACGTGCTGACCCGGACATAGCCGATCCGTTGCCCCTTCACTGCGCACTCTCTCCATCAAAATGTCAGGTTGAAATCTATGATACGTAACGAAATTCGTCAACAAATTCCGTTTATCACCCTAATCTGACAGAAACCGCAGTACCGCCCTGACGTCCAGTTAGGCTATACTCCAAGCTGACATCACAAAATCAAATCCCTCAAAGATGGCGTCAATTGCCTTGATGGGGTAAAAACTGGAGTGCTTCCAGGATGGGACATTCGGCAACGTCATCTCCAGTGCATCTGGCTAACGTGGTCGCCAGCGTCACCTCTATCTTCTGCAAATCTGCAATGCGGCGGCGGACATCTTCAAGGTGGAGTTCGGTTCTCGCCATAACCTCCGCGCAGGTTTGTGCACCGGTATCGGTGAGCGACAACAATGACCGTATCTCATCCATTGCATAGCCAAGGTCGCGCGCGCGCAGGATGAACTGCAACCTTTGCACCAGTTCCGGCGAATAGACGCGGTAGCCGTTGGAACTGCGAGGCGGCCCCGGCAGCAATCCCACCTTCTCGTAATAGCGGATGGTTTCGAGATTGCAGCCTGTTTTCCGGGCAAGCTGGGCACGCAAGATGCCGACCTGTTGCTCCATGAAAATACCTCTTGAGTCTGTAGTGGCTACAGAGCCTACACTGCGAATCACTCAGTTGGAACAAGGGATTCAAGCCATGGTCTCAACGCCGGAAGCGGGACAGCCAGCCCTCACCGAAAACCACGAGCCGAAGCAGGCAAACTGGGTTGCGGCGGGCGCATTGATCGGCGCGGGGCTCGCCTCGGCTTGCTGCGTCGTCCCGCTACTGTTGGTTATGCTCGGAATTTCCGGCGCGTGGATCGCCAACCTGACGGCGCTCGAACCTTACAAGCCCTATGTCGCAGGCGTAACGCTCGCGCTGCTCGGCTACGGCTTCTGGCATGTCTATTTCAAGCCGAAACCGCCCTGTGAAGACGGTTCCTACTGCGCTCGTCCACAATCGGCTTGGACCACCAAGGCGGTGCTGTGGCTGGGCCTTGCCGTCGCCATCCTGGCGCTCACCATCGACTGGTGGGCACCCTGGTTCTATTGAAAGGAAATACCCATGAAAAAGACAGTATGTATCGCTATGGCCGTGCTGGCTATGGCTGGCGGCGGGGTCGCCTATGCAGTTAGTGGCACGGCGCAAGATCGCCCCGCGGCTACCGCAACCGCTCAGAAGCAAACCACCTTTGCCATAGAGAACATGACCTGCGCCACCTGCCCGATCACCGTGAAGAAGGCGATGGAAGGCGTCGCCGGGGTAACGGCGGTCACGGTCGATTTCGCAGCCAAGACCGCGCGCGCAACCTATAACCCGCGCCGCACCAATGCTGCTGCGATTGCCGCTGCATCAACCAACGCGGGTTATCCGGCGCGCGCTATTCAAAACTGAGCGGGGCGCCGCCAGCGCCTCAAGAAAGCGATAAGCAATGAACGACTGTTGCAACCGCCCCGGGCAGGAAGGATTTGACGTGGCCGTCATCGGCGCGGGTTCTGCCGGGTTCTCCGCCGCGATCGCCGCTGCCGATCTGGGCGCGAAAGTGGCGCTCGTCGGTCACGGCACGATTGGCGGCACCTGTGTCAATGTTGGCTGCGTTCCTTCCAAGACGCTGATCCGCGCCGCCGAAGCGGTGCATGGTGGGCTTGCCGCCGCGCGCTTTCCCGGCCTTGGGGGCGCTGTCCAGATGGATGACTGGTCCGTATTGGCGGCGTCGAAGGACGATCTTGTCACGACGCTGCGCCAAAAAAAATATGTCGATCTGCTGCCCGCCTATGACGGTGTGAGCTATATCGAGGGCAAGGCACGCTTTGCCGATGGTGCGCTGATTGTCGGCGATGCGCCCATGAAGGTCGGCAAGGTCATATTGGCGATGGGTGCGCACGCCGCCGTGCCGCCGATTCCGGGGATGGACAGCGTGCCCTACCTAACCAGCACATCGGCGCTGGCGCTGGATCGCTTGCCCAAATCGCTGCTGGTGATCGGTGGCGGGGTGATCGGGGTAGAACTGGGACAGATGTTTTCGCGTCTGGGCGTTGATGTCACCATCTGCTGCCGAAGCCGCCTGCTCCCCGAAATGGACCCGGAAGTGAGTGCCGCGCTGAAAAACTATTTGGAAGCCGAGGGCGTGCGGGTTTGCGCAGGTGTCGGCTATCAGCGTATCGCCCAAACACAGAGCGGGGTCGAATTGACCTGCGAGGGGCATTGTGACACCGTCGCGGCGGAACAGGTGCTCATCGCCACCGGACGCCGACCCAATAGCGACGGGCTTGGGCTGGAGGAGCGCGGCATAGTGCTTGCCCGTAATGGTGGAATCGTCGTCGATGACCACCTCGAAACGTCGGTTCCAGGCATTTACGCGGCGGGCGATGTAACGGGACGGGACCAGTTCGTCTACATGGCCGCCTATGGCGCAAAACTGGCCGCGCGCAACGCGGTGACGGGCAACCAATACCGCTACGACAATTCCTCCATGCCATCCGTCGTCTTCACCGACCCGCAAGTCGCCAGCGCCGGCCTCACTGAAACGACAGCACGGGCGCAAGGCCTGGACATCAAGGTTTCGCTGCTCCCGCTCGATGCTGTGCCAAGGGCACTGGCAGCACGCGATACGCGGGGTCTCATCAAACTGATTGCCGACAAGGCGAACGACCGTTTGCTGGGCGGCCAGATCATGGCACCCGAAGGCGCGGATTCGATCCAGACACTGGTGCTGGCGATCAAACACGGCATGACCACCCTGGAATTGGGTGCAACGATATTTCCTTACCTGACCACTGTGGAAGGCCTCAAACTGGCGGCCCAAACGTTTGATAAGGATGTCGCCAAACTGTCTTGCTGCGCCGGGTGATTGCTCGGGGATCAACCGGCAACGAATGGCCTCCCTCCAGTGCAAGCCGCTTTGGTGTCAATTTTGTTATTCGCCTCAGCGGGAGAGCAAAATGGCACGACGCCGACTTCTGACCGGAGACGAGCGCCGGCGCCTGTTCGATCCTCCTGTCCAAGAAACCGCGATCATTGGGCATTATACCCTTTCTGCGGAAGATGTTGAATTGGTTGGGCGCCGCTATGGTCCAGCAAATCGCCTCGGTCTGGCTGCACAAATCGCTTTGATGCGACATCCCGGCTTTGGTCTGCAACCCGAGATCGGGCTTCCCGACGTCATTCTTCAGTACCTCGCGGCACAGTTATTCGTCGATCCTTCCTCCTTCTCTGCATATGGTCAGCGCGCGCAAACCCGTACCGATCATGCCGATCTCGTGGCGCGTTATCTTGGCATACGCCCGTTTCGACGCGGCGACCTGGCACTTGCCCTGAATCTTGCCGCGCAAGCCGCCGAGTATACAGACAGAGGTGAACCGATTGTTCGCGCCCTCATGGTTGGCCTGAAGGGTGAGCGGTTCATTCTTCCGTCAGGCGACACACTGGAACGCGCCGGTCTTGCTGGCCGGGCACGCGCACGCAAAGCTGCCGCAGCCGCAATCGTCGAAGGCCTCAGCTCTGCTGAACTGACACGGCTAGACGAACTCGTAATCAACAACCCGGATTTCGGCATGACACCGCTGGCGTGGTTGCGTAATTTCGAAGAAGCCCCGACTGCGGCCAATATCAATGGCTTGCTTGAGCGCCTGCGCTATGTTCGCGGCATAGGTATCCACCCGGTAGTTGGGGGCGCCATTCCGGAATTCCGCTTTGCCCAATTTGTCCGCGAGGGCGGCGTGGCACCGGCATTCCTGCTTTCGGATTACAGCGTCAATCGCAGGCGGGCGACGTTGACGGCCGCAGTGATCGACCTTGAGGCCAGACTTGCCGATGCCGCGATCCAAATGTTTGACCGACTTATCGGCGGCATGTTCACGCGCGCGCGGCGTGGGCGCGAGCGTCGCTACCAAGATAGTATTCAGTCGGTGGGGCAACTCATGCGGCTGTTTGGCGCCACGATTACAGCACTTGATGAGGCTGTCCAGAATGGCGGCGATCCGCTCGAATTGATTGACGAAGCGGTGGGCTGGCACCGGCTTGTTGCGGCAAAGGCCCAAGTAGATGCCCTTGCTGATCTTGCCGGCGAGGACGCACTGGTAACGGCAACCGAGCGTTACGCCACGCTACGGCGTTTCAGCCCGGCATTTCTGGACGCCTTCACCTTCAAGGCGTCTGGAACAGGGACGGCACTGATCAAAGCCATCGATGTCATTCGCGATGCGAACACACGAAAGTCGCGCGACCTTCCCGATGGCGTTCCACTGCCATTCCCCAATCGGCAGTGGAAGCGTCTCATCACCGAAAGCGGCCGTATCGACCGCCGACGTTATGAAATTGCGATCATGGCAACCTTGCGTGATCGTTTGCGCGCCGGTGATGTATGGATCGAGGGAACCCGCAACTATCAGCGCTTCGATGCCTATTTGCTGGGTCGGCGCGACGCCGCCAAAGTGGCGGATGTGCTTCCGTTCGATTCAAATGCTGCATCCTACCTCGCTGACCGGGCACGAAATCTTGACTGGCGGCTGCGCCGATTTGCCAAGCAGTTGAAAACAAACAAGCTTGAGGGAGTGTCGCTCGAACGAGACCGGCTCAAGCTTCAGCAAATGCCGCCTGTCACCCCACCGGAAGCTGAAGCCCTCGATCGCAAGCTCGATACCCTGCTTCCCCGCGTGCGCATCACCGAGCTGCTGCTTGAAGTCGCCGAACGCACTGGTTTTTTGAACGCATTCCGTGACCTGCGCTCAGGCAAGGAGCACGACAACCCCAGCACGGTACTCGCCGCAATTCTGGCTGATGGCACCAACCTCGGGCTGGAGCGGATGGCCAATGCCAGCGAAGGCGTCAGCTATGCCCAACTCGCATGGACCCACAACTGGTATCTTTCACCCGAGAACTATCAGGCCGCGCTGGCCATGATCATCTCAGCCCATCACGAATTACCCTTCGCGCGGCATTGGGGCGCTGGCACCAGTTCGTCGTCCGATGGCCAGTTCTTCCGGTCGGGGCGGAGCCGTTCAGGGGCGGCGGACGTCAATGCCAAATATGGCGCCGAACCTGGCGTGAAAATCTATTCTCACCTTTCCGATCACTTCGCATCATTCGGATCACGGATCATGTCCGCGACGGCAGGTGAAGCGCCTTACGTGCTCGACGGGCTTGTCCTGGGCGCCGGCAACCTTCCGTTGCATGAGCACTATACCGATACCGGCGGCGCCACCGATCATGTTTTCGCACTCTGCCACCTACTCGGGTTCCGCTTCGCGCCCCGGCTGCGCGATATTGGCGACCGCAAGCTGGGTTCGATCGCTGCGCCATCGACATACAAGGGCATCGAAAATCTGATGGGCCGCACCATCAAAACGGCAGCGATCGAGGCCGATTGGGATGACATCGTCAGGATTGTCGCCTCAATCAAGGATGGCACGGTGGCGCCGTCAGTAATCTTGCGAAAACTTGCCGCCTACAAACGCCAGAACAGGCTGGATTTTGCATTGGCTGAACTGGGCCGTATCGAGCGCACTTTGTTCACGCTCGATTGGCTTGAACAACCGGAACTGCGACGTGCCTGTCAGGCCGGTCTCAACAAAGGCGAGGCGAGGCACACGCTTGCCGCCGCCATCTATACCAACCGGCAGGGTCGGTTCACCGATCGCTCGCTGGAAAATCAGGAATTTCGCGCATCTGGGCTGAACCTGCTGATTGCGGCGATTTCCTACTGGAACACGGTCTATCTCGACCGGGCCGCCCAGCACCTCAACGCTGTCGGCACGACGTTCGATGCGGCACTGCTTGCGCACCTTTCTCCGATGGGCTGGGCGCACATCAGTCTGACCGGCGATTACCTCTGGGAGCAGGCCAGGCGACTTCCAGCAGGTGAATTCCACCCACTCAACGAGCCAATGGCGCGGTTGAAGCGTGTAGCGTAGCCCATGTTCCGCTTATGTCCGAGAAATCGTTGTCTGGCGAACAAACCTTGAGGTGACGCCAGAATGAGCTGGCCCTCGCATTGCGAGAGGTGGGCCGCATCGAGCGAACCCTGTTCATGATCGACTGGATTCTTGATGCCGGCCTCCAGCGCCAGGCTCAGATCGGCCTCAACAAGGGTGAGGCCCACCACGCCCTAAAGCGCGCCATCAGCTTCCACCGCCGAGGTGAAATCCGGGATCGATCCGGCGAAGGCCAGCACTATCGCATCGCCGGAATGAACCTGCTCGCCGCCATCATCATATTCTGGAACACCATGAAGCTCGGCGAGGTCGTCAATACCCGGGCCGCCAGCGGTACCCATATCGCGCCTGATCTACTCGCCCACGTCTCGCCGTTGGGATGGGAACACATCAATCTAACCGGGGAATATCGCTGGCCCAAATCCTTAGCGTAGGATTCCGCCCCCTCCCGCAAACGCCCCCTACGATTGAGAAGCGCGGCGGAATCTCTTAGATTGATCGCTGGAGGCTTTGTTCGCGGAGACGCGCACATTGCCTTCTTTTCGTTTTAGGAAGCGCTGCCCTAAGCGACAGAAGCCAGAGCTTTGACAATGCGGCATTCCGCGATGGAGCCGACCATGTATCTTGATCCTATCGGTGCAGACACGCGATGATGGCGGTCACGACGGCGGTGGTTTCCGCGACGTCGCGCACCCTCACTGTGTCGAGGCCGATTTCAGCAGCGGGATAGTCATTCCCACCGGGGAATATCGCATCCCCAATGAACAGCATCCCGTCGAGCGGGACACCGCTCTCGGCACTCAGGCGCTTCAGGCCATAGCCCTTGTCGATCCCTGCTCTGGTCACGTCGATCGATGTCGTGCCACCGAGATTGATCGAGAGCTCCGGCAGCTTCGCGCGCAACGTGGCCTGCAACGCGGTCCTCTTCTTTCGGTCAGGATCCCACGCTTCCTTTTCCTTCAGCGGCGCTGCCTGCCCCAGGCCCGAAAAGGTGATCTGGCTGCCCCGGTCCTCGATCCGTTCGCCCCAGATACGTTCGTCGGCGAGACCGGCATCGGTCAGCGCCTGATCGAAGGCCGTGCGGATCTTCGCCTTCTCCGCGTCGTCGAACAGTTCGGCATAGACCGCGCGCCAAGCGCCATTGATGAACCGATAGAGTTTCGTGCCTGTGGTCGGCATCAACCAGAGACGGTCGAGCGCGACGCCGGCAGGAAGGCGCGAGGCGATCTGCTTTTCGAACTGCGGCCAGTCCCCGCCCGAGATCACCGCCACATCCGTGATGGCGAGCAATCGGGCGAGGATTGCGGCCATATCCTCCGATAACGGCCGCTTGCTCTCGGCAAGCGTGCCGTCGAGGTCGAAGGCGATCAGCCACTTCATGCCGCCTTCCCTGCCGGATCGCGGTAGGCGAGCAGCCTGAGCGCATTGATGACGACGAGCAGCGTCGATCCCTCATGAACCGCCACCGCTGGCCCAATGCCGAGGCCGAGGATGGTAGCAGGCACCAGGAAGGCGACGACACCCAGGCTGACGAAGACGTTCTGCCGGATGATTCCACGGGTATGGCGGCTAAGACCGACTGCGAATGGCAGGTGCGCCAGATCGTCGGCCATCAGCGCCACGTCGGCTGTCTCCAGCGCAACGTCCGACCCCGCCGCGCCCATCGCGATGCCGACCGTGGCGCTTGCCATCGCCGGCGCATCGTTCACGCCGTCGCCCACCATCGCGACCTTGTCTTCGCCGGCGAGCTTCTTGATCGCGGCAACCTTGTCTTCGGGCATGAGGTCGCCCCACGCTTCGTCGATCCCGACTTCGTCGGCGATCGCTTCGGCGACTTTCTGGTGATCGCCGGAGATCATTATCATCCGCGACACGCCCATCTCGTGCAGCCGACGCAACGCGGTCTTGGCAGCTTCGCGAGGCGTGTCCATCAGGCCGATCGCGCCCAGGTCGCGGTCCCCCTTGCGGACCACCATTGTCGTGCGGCCGTTCTCGCGCAGCTTCGCGATTGCGTCCTGCGCGCCCTGCCCCAGCGCCGGAATGCCCTCACTTCCGAACATCTCGGCCTTGCCGATCCACACCGTCTCGCCATCCACGCTCGCGGTGACGCCCCGACCGGTCAGGCTCTTGAGGTCGCCGGCAGTCGGCACGGCACGATCGTTCAGACGTTCGCGGCCGTCCTTGACGATCGCTTGGGCCAGGGGATGGTCGCTCAACGCTTCGACGGCGACAGCCAGCGCCAGCAACTCGCCTTCATCGGCGCCATCGACGGGCACGACATCAGTGATGCGCGGACGACCTTCGGTCAGCGTGCCCGTCTTGTCGAAAGCGATCGCTTTGAGCGACCCGAGGTTTTCGAGCGGTGCACCGCCCTTCACGAGCACGCCGCCCCGCGCTGCACGGGCAACGCCCGACAGGACCGCGCTCGGCGTTGCGATCGCGAGCGCGCACGGGCTTGCCGCCACCAGCACCGCCATCGCGCGATAGAAGCTGTCGCGGAACGGCTCGTCGACGACCACCCATGCGAACAGCAGGAGCACTGACAGGACCAGGACGGCGGGCACGAAGATCCGTTCGAACCGGTCGGTGAAGCGCTGCGTCGGCGACTTCTGCGTCTCCGCTTCGCTCACCATCTTCACGACCTTGGCAAGCGCGCTTTCATTGGAACGGCGTGTCACCTCGATCTCGATCGCGCCGCCGCCGTTGATCGTACCAGCAAAAACCCGGCTTTCCGCGTCGACTGCATCGGGCTTGGCGCGTGCCGCTGCGGCATCTGCGACCGGCACCTTGTCGACCGGGATGCTTTCACCCGTGACCGGGGCCTGGTTGATCGCGCTGGTGCCCTTGATGACGAAGCCGTCGGCAGGCAGGCGCTCGTTCGGGCGGACGATGGCAATGTCCCCGACGACCATCTGCTCGACCGGGATTTCGCTGGTCTGCCCGCCGCGTCGCACGGTCGCGGTTTCGGGCGCGAGCTTCGCCAGCGCCTCGATCGCCTTCTTGGCGCGGCCCATTGCATAATGCTCAAGCGCATGGCCGAGGCTGAACAGGAACAGCAGCAGCGCACCTTCGGCCCATGCGCCCAGCGCAGCGGCGCCGGCCGCAGCGACCAACATCAGCGTGTCGATCTCGAACTTCTTCATCCGGAGGTTGTCGATCGCCTCGCGCAGCGTGAAGAATCCGCCGAAGAAATAGGCTGCGATATAGCAGGCGGTCGGCAGCCATTCGGGCGCGCCAGCGACCAGCCTCTCGATCGCGTAGCCGATCCCCAGCAGCGCGCCACAGGCGAGCGCGAAGATCAGCTCGGTATTGGGGCCGAGAAATTCGGCGTGGCTATGGTCGTGGCCATCGCCGGGGCCGTGCTTCTCTTCGCCCGCGCCGTGGCCCCCGGGGCCGTGGTCGTGGCCGGCATGTTCATCGGCAGCGACCCGCTTGCCCACCCTCACCTTCAGCTTGCGAAGCGCAGCGCGCACCTCCTCTTCGGTGGTTTCGCGGCGATCATATTCGACCCGGACAGACCCGCTGGTGCTGGCGCTTGCCTGGACCACGCCGGGCAAGGCGCACAGCGCATCGCTGACCGTGCGCGCCCGACGTTCGTGGTTGATCCCCGTCACCTGCCAGATCGCATGGCCGTAGCGCTCGGTGATTTCGGCACCTGCGGCGCGCACCATTTCGCGCAACCGTGGCAGCGGCAGCTTGGCGGCATCGAAATGGATGCACAGCGCCGCTGGCGTGTTGCCGTCGAGACAGATCACATGCGCCCGCTCGACACCTTCGCGCTTTGACAGGGTTGATACGAGACGGTCCAGGCAGGCATCGGCCGCGTCAGGAAGGTCCGGCAACAACACTGGAATGTCGAGTTCGAGCTTGTCGTTCATGACGACCTCCTTTCGCTTTTCTTGGTTTCGGCGCGCGCGTCGCGCAGGATTTCGACACCGCCCTTGATGGCGATGATGGCGGTGGCGAAGCCGACCAGCAGGTCCGGCCAATTGGTACCCAACCACAGCACCAGCACGCCGGCGATCAGGATGCCGCCGTTGGAAATGAAGTCGTTGAAGCTGAAGGTGGTTGCGGCCCGGAGATTGACGTCCGGATCCTTGAGGCGCTGGAGCAGCCGCAGGCAGAGGTAATTCACGACGCCGGCGATCGCGGACATGACCATCATGGTAGGTCCGATGGGCTCGCTGCCCTGCACGTAGCGCCGTCCGACATCGATCAAGATGCCGCCCGCGAAGATCAGCAGCATGACGCCCGAAGCGACCGCGGCGCGTGTCTTCCATGTCTGGCCCCGGGTGAGCGCCACAAGGCTCAGCGCATACACAGCCGTATCGGACAGGTTGTCGACGCCGTTGGCGATCAGCGCGCTCGAGTCCGCGAAGAAGCCGGAAACGAAGAAGCCCGCAGCGATCGCCGCGTTCAGCAGCAGGACGATCCACAGTGTGCGGCGCTCCTGCCCGCCATTGTTGTCGTTGCCCGGGATCATCCCATCATCTCCTCAAGTGTCAGCAGGGCCAGGAAGCCGACGAAAAACATCGAGCTGATGAGCGGGGTGTCGGGTTTCTCGTGCGCCTCGACCAGCAACTCCTCCGTGACGAGGTAGAGCAGCGCCATCAGCCCGAAGCTGAGGAAGCCGGCGATCATCACCGGCGACAGCGCGGCGACCGGCACGGCAGCGAGCGCGCCGATCGGCAGCAGCAGGGCCAATGCCGAGACGATCACGATGATGCGCAAGCGCGAGCGATAGGTTTCCGCCAGCTCGTCGGTCAGCGTCAGTCCCAGAAATAACACTTCCAGAGTGAGCGCGATCGTCAGCAGGAGACCTGCCTTCTCGCCCGCCACGAAAGCGAGGCCGAGCACCAGGCCGTCGACCAGAATGTCGATGCCGATCGCGGCGAGTAGCGCCATCGGCCCCTTGAAGCGGGCCTCAAGAGCCTTGAGCCCCAGCATGGTCGCGACGCCCGCCGCCCCGCCGATCAACGTCGCGCTGGGCGATGCCTCATGCTTGACCTGCGGCAGGATTTCGGTCGCTGCCGCCGCGAACACGACGCCGGCAGCGAGATGCTGTAGGCCCGCCACGAGGCCAGGTTTCAACTTGGTGCGGCTCGCGACAATCGCGCCGAGCACGACCGCCAGCACAGGCGCAAGCGTATAGAGCAGTGCCTGCATTTCCTAGGACTCCTCCGGGGTTCGGTGGCAGACGCGGATCTTCCCGCGTCGCGTGAACGCGATCGATCCGCCCGCCACGACAGCCCGCGAATGGTCGCCGCGAAACTCGTCACCGGTTCGCTGCGCGCGCAGGATCTCGGTCCTGCCCTTCGGCAGCCAGGTGACGGCCATTTTCAAGCCGTCATCGATGAAGTCGACATCGGCGCGTGTGCCGTCGTCGCAGTACATGATGCGCTGCGCGATTAGTTTCGACGTCAGATGCTTTTCATGCGCCGGCTCGGTAGGCTGGGTCGGCGCTGGATTACACGCCACTATAACCGCCCCGGAGACGAGAACGACGCCGAGGCGCGCGATCGCCAGACCGGCCCGATTCAGGCCGCACAAGGTTGTCACATTTGAAATCGACGTGTCAGACATCGGTCTCTTCCGACGAAGCGCCCTGTGGCGTTCGAAGGCAGGGCAGTTCATCGCGTGCCTTCCTGCTCGCAGATCCGGGTACGGCCATCGCCTTCCACGATGGTGAGCTGCGACCCCTTGAAGGTCGCGGTGGCTGTTTCGCCGACATATTGCAGGCCCTGCGCTGGCGCGGTCAGCATCATCGGCGGTCCCCCGTTGGAGCGCCGCAAATCGATCTGCAGGCCGTTGTCCTTGTAATCGACGAACAGCGGTTCCCCGTCGGAACAGCGATATCTATGCCGCCCCATTTCCCCGGTCGCCACGGCGCTGTCGGACGAATGGATCTGCTGCTCCGTTGGCGGGGCTGGCGGCTTTCTTTCCGAGCACGCCGCGAGCCCGACAACGAGGATGACGGCGGGCAGCACCCGCTTACAGTGCATCATCATCGCGCCTTCCTCCTGTAGCGGAAGGGGACGCGCTGACGATTGATAGCCCGGGCAGGCTGACCTACCCGCCAGCGGAGATAGGTTGCGAGGCGATCGTCAGATTCGACCATCAGGGATCGCAGGCGGCGCAACATCATCGCCGCGAACGGCAGGGAGAGCGCCCCGCGCAGCGTGCAGCTATGCGTTAGCCTGGTGCCGCCATCGTCCCCCGCCAGCTCGTACCGCTCTTCGAGCGTGAACAGATAGGGGATGCCGCAGGACCAAGCGAAGGCGTGCGGTTTATCGAATCGATCAATCCGTGCTGGCGTCCGAATTGGCCGGGTGATGCCCTGGATCGCAAAGGTGCATTCTGTGTCGCCGAGCCGGGACGGATCATCGAGAAATACGAGCGGACTCCACGCCCGGCGATGATCCGGATCGGTGAGTGCCGACCAGATGCGCAGTGGCCCGCCGTGAAGCATCGAGCTGGTTATGGTGCGAGGCATATCCCCATCTCCCAGAGATGGGCGGGGCGATCGCGGATCGCCCTGCCCATC
The DNA here is from genome assembly GCF_036890205.1 of Sphingomonas panaciterrae. Lineage (NCBI taxonomy): Bacteria > Pseudomonadati > Pseudomonadota > Alphaproteobacteria > Sphingomonadales > Sphingomonadaceae > Sphingomonas > Sphingomonas panaciterrae. Next base: position 10,694 of record NZ_JAKNQR010000010.1, on the reverse strand, counting down.
CATCAGGCCAAGTTGTTCACGAAGGTCTGACCGTGGTCGTCCCCTTCATGCTCCTCATTGTAGTGCTCGGGTTTCTCGATCACTTTCTGCCCGAACCGGGCATAGAGTGTCGGCAGCACGAACAGCGTAAGAAGCGTCGCCGAGATCAGACCGCCGATGACGACCGTCGCCAAAGGCTTTTGAACCTCTGCGCCGGCGCCTTCGCCCAGCGCCATCGGCACGAAGCCGAGGCTGGCGACTAGCGCGGTCATGATGACGGGTCGCAGACGCTGCATCGCGCCAACATGCGCGGCTTCCTCGCGGCTCATCCCTGATCGGATCAGATCTTGGATCGAGCTGACCATGACGAGGCCGTTGAGGACCGCGATGCCCGAGAGGGCGATGAAGCCCACTGCCGCCGAGATCGAGAAGTCCATGCCCCGCAGGAACAGCAACAGGACGCCGCCCACCAGCGCGAAAGGCACGCCGGTGAACACGATCGCGGCGTCGCGGACCGATCCCAACGCCCCGTAGAGGAGCAGCAGGATCAAGATGAAGCAAGCCGGAATGACCAGCTTCAGCCGTTCGCTTGCCGATTGGAGGTTCTCGAACTGGCCGCCCCATTCGAGATAGGTGCCGGCAGGCAGCCGGAGTTGGCTGCCGATCGCCGCCTGCGCATCCGCCACGACGGATCCGACGTCGCGGCCACGCACGTTGGCTTGCACCACCACGCGCCGCTTGCCGTTCTCGCGGCTGATCTGGTTCGGACCATCGACCACCTTGATCTCGGCGACGCTGGACAGCGGTACATAGCCGCCGCCTGCCACCGGCACCTGCACCTGTTGGAGCAGGCCGATGTCGGCACGCTGCGCCTCCGACAGGCGGATCACCACGGGGAAGCGACGGTCGCCCTCGAAGATCTGGCCCGATGTTCGCCCGCCGATCGTCGCAGTCACGGTGTCCTGCACATCCTGAGCCGTAACGCCCAACCGCGCCATCGCGTCGCGGTTGACGCGAATGTCGAGCATGGGAAGACCGGTCGTCTGCTCCACCTTCACGTCCGCTGCGCCTTGCGTTCTGCGCAGCACCGCCGCGATTTGCTCGGCCGTCCGGTTCATCTGGTTGAAGTCGTCCCCGAACACCTTCACCGCGATGTCGCCGCGCACGCCGGCGATCAGCTCGTTGACGCGCATCTGGATGGGCTGGGTGATCTCGTAGGCATTTCCCGGAATCTTCGCGAGATTACCCTCGATCCGGCTGACCAGCTCCTCCTTGGGAAGCTCAGGATCCGGCCAATCCTTGCGCGGCTTCAGGATGACGAACATGTCGGTCGCGTTCGGCGGCATCGGGTCGGCCGCCAGCTCGGCGGTGCCCGTCTTGGAATAGACGAATTGCACCTCCGGCTGCTTCGACATCATCCGCTCGATCGGCACCTGCATCGCCTGGCTCTGCTGGACCGACGTTGCCGGAATGCGGAGCGACTGGATCAGCAAATCGCCTTCGTCGAGCTGCGGCAGGAACACCGAGCCGAGCGTAGTGAAAGCAAGCGCCGCCACCACAAGGCTTCCCACACCCGCACCGATCGTCAGCGTCGGGCGCTTCATGGCCCGGTCGAGACCGGGTTCGTAGCGCTTCTTCAGCCACGTGATGATGCGGCCGTCCTTCTCCTCGACCTTCTTCGACAGCCAGATCGCAATCATCGCCGGCACGAAGGTGAGAGAGAGGATGAAGGCGAAGGCGAGCGCGATGATGACGGTCAGCGCCATCGGTCCGAACGTTTTACCCTCCACGCCGGTCAGCGTGAGCAGCGGTACGTAGACGAGGATGATGATTGCCTGCCCGTACACAGAGGGACGGATCATCTCACGCGCAGCGGCTGCCACGGTCGCGAGCCGTTCCTTGACGCTGAGCAATCGGCCTTCATGATGCTGTTGCTCGGCAAGCCGGCGCAGCGCGTTTTCGACAATGATGACGGCGCCGTCGACGATCAGACCGAAGTCCAAAGCCCCAAGGCTCATCAGATTGGCCGAGACCCCAGCGCGCAGCATACCAAAGCCTGTCAGCATCATGGTGATCGGGATGACCAACGCCGCGATCAGGGCCGCACGGAAGTTGCCGAGCAGCAGGAAGAGCACGACGATGACCAGCACCGCGCCTTCGGACAGGTTTTTCGCGACCGTCTTGATCGTCGAATTGACCAGCTCGGTGCGGTTCAGCACCGGCTGAATTACGACGTCAGGAGGCAGCGAAGCGTTGATCGTCTTCAGTTTCTCAGCGACCGCGGTCGACACGATGCGGCTGTTCTCGCCGATCCGCATGATCGCCGTGCCGACGACGACTTCGGTACCGTTCTCCGATGCCGAACCCATGCGGATCGCCTGACCCGTCTTCACAGTCGCAACTTGTTCGACCGTGATCGGCACGCCGTTACGTGTCGCGATCACGGTCCTGGCCAACTCGCTGGCATTGCGAACGAGCGCATCCGAGCGAACAGCCAGACCTTCGCCATTGCGATTGACGAAGCCACCGCCGACGCTGGTGTTATTGCGCTCCAGCGCATTTCCCAGGTCCGTCAGCGTGATGCCGAGCGAGGCCAGCTTCTGCACGTCGGGCACGACGAGGAACTGCTTGGCGTAACCGCCAATCGAGTCGACACCGGCGAGGCCCGGTGTGGTCTTCAGAAGCGGCGTCACGATCCAGTCCTGCGCGGTGCGCAGGTAGGTCGCCTTGTCCTCTTCGGTCGTCAGTCGCTCGCCCTCTGGCGTGATGTAGCTGCCATCGGGCTGTTGGCCCGGTTCACCGGGCTTGTGCTTGTCGTCCTCGCGATGATCGAGACGAACGGTGTACATGTACACCTCGCCCAGGCCTGTCGCGATCGGACCCATTTCAGGGTTCACGCCGTCGGGCAGATTCTCTTGCACGCCCCGCAGACGCTCGCCCACCTGCTGGCGGGCGAAATAGATGTCCGTCGCGTCCGAAAAGACCGCCGTGATCTGCGCGAAGCCGTTGCGGCTCAACGAGCGCGTATATTCCAGGCCGGGGGTGCCGGCGAGCGCGGTTTCGATTGGAAACGACACCTGCTTCTCGACCAGCTCGGGCGAGAGGGCAGGCGCGCGGACGTTGATCTGGACCTGATTGTTGGTGATGTCCGGCACCGCGTCGATCGGTAGCCGGTAGAGGGAAAAGGCGCCGATGGCGGCGACGATGACGGTGAGGAGCAGGACTAGCCAGCGCTTCTCGACCGCCCAGGTTACGATACGGGCGATCATGGCTTAATCCTCGTGGCTCGCTTCGCCCTTGCCGATCTCGGCCTTGAGCGTGAAACTTCCGGTGGTGGCGATCTGTTCGTTGCCGGTCAGGCCCGACCGGACGATCACCGTGTCGCCCGACGCATCGCCGAGCTGGACCGGGGTCGCCTTGAAGCCGGTGGGCGTGCGCACGAACACGACCGACTTGCCCTCGAAACTCTGGACCGCCGTCGTCGGCACGCGGACCGCCCCGCTCCCGCCGCTGCCCGTGAGCTGCACGGCTGCCGTCACAGGCTCGCCGACCCGCCATTCGCCACCGCGATTGTCGAGGGTGGCGAGCGCAGGCACGAGCCGCGTCTGCGGATCAAGCGCCGGCGACACGAAGGTCACGCGGGCGGTCGCCTGACGGCCTGCCGCCTTCACCAGCACCGTATTGCCGGGACGCACCCGGCCCGCATCCTCGGGCTTGAGATTAAGCGCGATCGACACCTGGCTCAGGTTGGCGATGCGATAGAGTTCGGCATCCGCCGCGACCGTTTGTCCCAGCGTCACGGGGCGCGCAATGATCTGGCCCGAGATCGGCGCGGCAATGCCGAGCCGGTTGAGCCCGCCGCCGCCGACACCCGCCGCCGAAACCATGCTCTGCGCCTGCGTCAGGGCGATCCGCGCCTCCGTCGCCGCTGTGCGGGCGGCGATCAGATCCTGTTCAGGGGAGACTCTCTGCGCGAACAGCCGCTGTTCGCGCGCGAGGTTCGAATTAGCGAGCTGAAGCCGCGCCCGCGCCGCCTCGACCTCGCCCTTGATCTGCGCCGCCTCGCGGCTTTCGATGACCGCAATGGTCTGGCCGCGTCCGACCGATTGGCCGAGGTTACGGGTGAGCGCGACCACGCGTCCCGCAATTGCGGCCGAGACGACCTGCGTTCCCTGTGGGTCGCCCTCGATGATCGCGGGCAGCTCGATCGTCCCGGCCCCGCCGATGATCGGCCGTCCGACCTGGACGCCCGCTGTGGCGATCTGGTCGGCACCCAATGTGACGACGCCTTCACCGGCATGACCGCCTTCAGCACCGCCCTTTTCCGTGCCCGCTGCCGTCTCATTGGCAGCTGCGCCTTCGGCAGTTGCCTCGTTTCCGCCATCCTTGCCGCCGCAGGCAGCCAAGAGCAGGGCGAGCGACGCCGCGCCCGCGAGATAAAAGCTCTTCATCACTGATTCCCCCCATTGGGCGCACGAGCGGTCAGTCGCTCCACTTGCGCGCGGGCATTCTGGTAATTGGCAAGCGCGTCGATCGCGGCGACCCGCGTTTCGGCGAGCGTGCGTTCAGCATAGAGCAATTCGAGCTGGCCGAACTTGCCCTCGCGATAGCCGATCCGCGCGATGCGGGCGGCCTCCTGTGCAGCCGCCAGCGCCGGCCCCGACGCCGCACGAGCCGTCGTTGCGGCATTGGCCGCCTGCGCCTGCGCGTCCGTGATCGCCTGTTCGATGTCGAGCGCGGTCACGCGGCGCTGCGCATCCGCCTGGGTCCGCTGCGCGGTCGCCTGCGCAATCGCGGCGCGACCATTGTTGAACACCGGGATCGGGATCGACACGCTGAACACCGCCGCCATGTCGTTGGTCGCTTCCAGGCGGCGGATCGACGGCCCGACGTTCAGGTCAGGCACGCGATTGGCGCGCGCGAGCCGCACGCCGGCTTCGGCAATGGAGAAATCCGCGTTGGCTGCCGCCAGCGCGAGTGTGCCGGTCGTGTTGACCGGTGCCAACGGCCCATAGACGTTCACATCGGGAAGGCGATCGAGCAGCGTGTCATCGAGCAGGCCGTCGATCGGCCGTCCGATCCGACGCGCCAGATTGGCGCGGGCCGCCTCGGCCAAGCGAAGCTGCCGCTCCACATTGGCGTCGGCATTGATACGCGCGACATCCGCGCGCTGTTGCTCGAGTGGCGATGCCCGCCCTGCCTGCACGCGAACGCTCGCGGCCCGCAGCGCATCGCTGGCGATCCGGGCCTGATCGCGGGCTGTCATTACCCGGCGATCGGCCGCGACCGCTTCGACATAGAGCTGCGTTACCTGAAGCCGGACATCCGCCGCGATGATCGCGGCCTGGATCTCGGCCCGGGACAATTGCGCATTGGCGACCGCGACGCGGGCGCCGCGCTTGCCGCCTAGCTCGATCGGGATCGCAAAGCCGACCGTGGTTTCCGCGCTGCGGCCCCCCCGATACGGCCCGGAGCCGATGACATTCTCGACTTGGCCTTGAACCACCGGATTGGGCCGCAAGCCGGCGACTGTGCGACCTGCACGGGCCGCGTCGATTCCAGCTGTCGCCGCTTCCGCAGCAGGGGCCGAACCGCCCGCTGCACTGACCGCTTGGTCAAGCGTGTAGACCGGCGCATCCTGCGCAACAGGCGCGGACGGTCCGACCTGCGCCTGCGCCATCGTGGCGCAAGACGCTGCGGCCAGCATGGCCGCGAGGATACGATTCATGAAAATAGGACTCCTGACGATGATCGACAGGGGCGCGCCAACGCACGCCCAAATCGGACGTCAGGCTTGGGGGGGCCTCAAATGGACCATGCCGGTGCGGCCGTCGAGCGACGCAGAGGCGGAGATTGTCGGCTTGGGCACTGTGAGGACGGGGGTATATTCCATCGTCGTGCGCGCAGGCGCGCCGACGTCGTGTCCGTGACAATAATTGTGATGATGCGGGACATTCTTGTCCGAGTCCGATGGCACCTGATCGATGTCACCGGCGGTATGGACCGTGAACTCAACGCCCGCGATGCTTCCCCCCGCCAGATCGGCGGCATGGGCCATGCCGGAGAAGCTGGTCAGGACCAGCATCAGGCATGTCAGGAAAGGCAAAAAGGCTCGCACTAGCTTGCCTCTATCACGGAAGGGTTTTCATGTCATTGCACTAATTCGAACCAAGGGTCACTGAGCCGGAACCCGAGCGGGATCGGTCGCGCCCGTTCCAGGCGAACCCGACCGCAATGGCGACCGCCATCAGGAGTTGCGCCAGCACCGATTGCCAAGTGGGAAACACGCCGAGCATCGACAGCCGTGGCACGTCCGCGAGCGGTGCGATGTTGATAAGGCCGGCTTCCTGGAGCGCGGCGACGCCTTTACCCGCCAGCACGACGGTCAGGACCGCCATGAGCCAGGAGCTATAGCGGAAGAACTGCGCGATCGGCAGCTTGCGACTGTAGCGAAGCATGGCCCAAGCGATCAGGCTGAGCAGTCCAATCGCCGACCCGGCCCCCGCGAGAAGCATCCCGTTGTCACCTTGCGCCGAAAGCGCGGCATAGAACAGGATCGTCTCGAAGACCTCGCGATAAACTACGACGAACGCCAGCCCGAACAGGAACCAGCCCGACCCGCCCGAGAGCGCCCGCGACATCTTCTCGCGAATATAGCGCTGCCACTGATCGGCCTGCGCCTTGCCGTGCATCCAAATCCCGACCGAGAGCAGCACGACCGCGGCGAACAGCGAGCCAAACCCTTCCGTCAGCTCCCGGCTCGCACCGCTGATCCCGATCGCATAGGTGGCGACCGCCCAGGTGATCCCGCCCGCGATGATCGCGCTGACCCAGCCGCCATGCACGTACCGCAGCGCCTCGCCGCGCTCGGCTTTACGCAGGAACGCGATCATGGCGACAACGATGAGCAGGGCTTCGAGCCCTTCACGCAGCAGGATCGTGAACGCGCCCAGGAACGTGGACGCTTCGGTGGCGGCATCAGGCGCGAGCGCCGCTTCCGCATCGTCGAAAAGGCCGCCCAGTACTGCGACCTTCTCCGCGAGATCATCGGGCGACGCGCCCCGGTCGATCGAGGCGCGGAACTCCCCCATCGCGCCCTCGATTCGACCCATCAGCGTCGCGTCGCGCGCGGTGAGTGTTGGCTCGATCGGCTCGAACCCATCGAGATAGGCCGACAGCGCCAGCTCTTTCGCCATGCGCGCATCGCCGCGCCGCGCAGCCGCCACGCTTTCGGCGAGTTTGGCGCGGGCGACCGCGAGCGAGCCGGGAGCCTGTTGTATCACCTGTTCGGGATGACGACGCAGGAACGCGAGCACTGGGTCAGCCTTGGCGTCGCCGATCGCCGCGCCGAGCGCGGCCGGGGTGAGCGCGACCAGGGTTTTCAGGTCCGGAATGCGCCGGCGAAGGGTCGGGTCGGATTTCCAAAGCCGCTCGCCTTCGCGCGCCTGCGCATCCGTGAAGGCGAAGCTCCCGGCTCGGAATGCTAACGCCCAGCGCTGATCGTTGGGCAGATCGGCGAAGCTCTGCATCGCGGTCCCGTCGATGCCTTGCGTCACCACCTGATAGAGCGCGAACACGCTGCGCTGGCGCGCGCGCTCGGCATCGGTGAAAGCAATCGGGGGCGTAGCGAGCTTGGCGGCGTCAGGGCCACGGCCGTTGCCCGTCATCCCGTGGCAGGACGCGCAGGATTGTCGGAACAGTGCATCGCTGGAGACGAGGTTCGGAGCCTTATCGGGCGCGAGCGGCACCGGGTAGGCGCGCAACAGATCGGCCGCGAGCCCGTGCGCCAATGTTGCCACCTGTTCAGTCGGTCCCTTTTCCGCGATCACCGCCTGGAGGTTGGCAGCCCGCTGGATGAGGGCTTGACGCTCCGGCTTCGCCGGCAGGCCCTGAAGCCGTGTCGAGACCGACGCGGCGAACTCCGTCATCTCGGCATATTCCGACGTGCTCTTGATCCGACCGTTGGCGACCGCGCCGCCATAATCGACGGCCATATAGTCGAGCAGCCGCCATGCGGTTTGCACGTCGCCGGGTTCGGCGATTGCCGCAGCAGGGATCAGCAGCGCCGCGAGCGCGGAGAGCAGCCGCAACGAGAGCATTGCCCGGATCAACGCGAGCAGACGCACTACCGCTCTCCCAATTCGCGCCGAGCGCCAGTGACGATTTCATAAGCGGAGTGGAGGAACAGGAGGGCGATGAGGCCGGCGACGGCGAGGTCCGGCCAGGCGCTTCCTGTCCACGCCACCAGACCGGCCGCGGCGATCACCGCCACGTTGGCGAGCGCGTCGTTGCGGCTGAACAGCCAGATCGCGCGAACATTGGCGTCCCCTTCCCGGAAACGCGCAAGCACCAAGGCGGACACGACATTGATCGCGAGCGCGACAACGCCGATTGTGCCCATCAGTTCGGCATCGGGCGCGGTTGCGTTCAGGGCGCGCCAAATCGCGAAACCGATTACGCCCACGCCAAGCGCACCGAGAAACAACCCCTGCGTCAGCGCGACCTTTGCCCTCGCCCGTGCGGACCAGGCAAGCGCGAGAAGACCGATAAGGCTGATCGACCCGTCCCCGAGAAAATCGAGGGAATCCGCTTTCAGCGCTTGGCTATCGGCGATGAACCCGCCGAACAGCTCGGCGACTCCGAAGCCGAGGTTGAGCACCACGACGGTCAGCAGCGCACGGCGATAGGCCGGATCGGTTTGCGCGCGCGCGGGCTCCCCGTGGCACCCGCAGCTTTCGGTAGAAGCATTCATGCGGCCTTCCTTACCACCTCCAGTCGCTGTAGAAGCAAGCGAAATGTGCGACACGTTCGCATAAGCAAGGATGGCATGATGAAGCCGGTGATGATTGGGCAGCTCGCCAGCGAGACCTCGACGAAGGTGACGACGATCCGCTTTTATGAGTCGATCGGGTTGCTCCGATCCGCCCCTCGCACGGCGTCGGGTCGCAGAACCTACGATGCCAGTGACATTGAGCGTTTGCACTTCATCCGCAACGGTCGCCGGCTTGGCTTCTCCGTCGACGAGATCCGTTCGTTGATGGGGCTGGCGCAGAACCCGGACCAGGATTGTGGTGCCGCCTCAGCTATCGCTGCTCAGCACCTCAAGGATGTGGAGGAGAGACTGGCGCAACTCGCGGTGTTGCGGGATGAGTTGGCAATGCTCAGCCAGAGCTGCACCAAGGCGCGCATGGCCGATTGTCGGATCATGAAGGCGATCGGCAAAGGCCACCCTCAAGCCGATCAATAATAATCGGCCAGCCTGAGCTCGCGCACATCACCCGAGGCCATCGTCAGCTTTACGAGGGTGCCAGCAGGCCGGGAGCGCACTTGCCAGAGCTCCCCACGCGTATAGTTCGCATCGATCGAATGGCCGTTCACCGCCACGATCCGGTCGCCGACCGCCCAGCCAGCCTTTTCCGCGGGACTGTTCGCCGCCACATGAACAACGGTGAGCGCCGTTGGTGAGGCTGCGAGGCCAAGGCCGCTACGGTCCTTCAGCATCGGCAGGCGACGACGAGGACCGAGTGGCCGGAGCCACACGAATCCGGCGGTCACGTCGAACACCACGTCGAATTGAGCGATCAGCGGTAGGCCGACATTGCCAACCGTGCTGGTGGAGAGCCAAGCTCTCATCCCGAGTGTGGGGACGTTCGAGACGCCAAGCCCTTCGATGTTGATGTTCTGGATCGTGAAAGCATCGTTGATACGCACACCATCGACGCCGCCGATCGCCGCGGTCGAGACGAGCTTCCCGTTCAACAGCCCTTGATCGCGGGCATAGGCCGACGAGAGCATCAGCGCGGCCGAGCTGCCAAGATCGATCATCAAGGGCACGGGAGGCAAACCCGAGACGGAAGCTCGAATGAACAGCTCCTGCTTGGCACCGCGCCCGAGCGCGACAGCGCGCCAGTCGGGACCGGCGAGAAACGTGCCTGACTTGACGACCGCCATACGCCTTTTCGCGAAATCGAGCGCGATGCAGCTACCCGTGAACATATCGGCACCGAGGAGGATATCGATCGGTCGTCCGAAGGCCGCCGACACTGAACTCAGATCACCAACGACGGCAAAGGGTAAGCGACGGGTTTCGCGGGCGAGCTGTACGTCGATGTCGCGGACCAGCAGCACCGGGGCCTTGGCGCTCAGCCCGCTAATCATGCGCCGCTCACCATCGTTCAAGCCGAGCTTCGCCGCGAGCGCCGTGCTCATGATCGACGCGCCGCTGCCACTGTCGAGCACCGCCCGCACCGGCACTCCGCGCACTTGTGCCGAAACAAGGAGGGTATCACCCGTGCCGACTTCCAGCGGCTCCCATTCGAGGTGAGCCGCACCGAAGTTCCACGAGCCCGCAGACCGGGAAGTCTGTCGCGCGAGCGTTGGAGAACCGAGCACCAAGCCGGTTCCACAGGCCACCAGCCGCGCCACTAATGAGCGTCGAGACATACCGATTGCTTCAACACGGGCCGTCAAAAAGCCACCTCCAGCCCCCCGTCCGCAGGAGAGCAAATTGCGGTTACATGCTCCAGCCACTGGAGGAGCAAGTGCTTTTGGTGCGCCCGAAAATCCTCAGAAGCGCTTGGAGAACTTTAGATGAAGGATGGTGCAGACCGCTTAGATGCCTTCCCGATAACGAACGGTTCCGGGGGACGCTGGGCCGATCGGGACCGCGAACGGTGTAAACGCTCGCGCTAAGTGGCGGCATTCTGATCGCGCTA